>JBMHCS010000012.1:0-409989 GCA_049889795.1 Puniceispirillaceae bacterium (SeqCode)
ACACCTCCATCGGCAAGGACCAGCGCCAAATCCTGTGCCAGCACATCCACCGGCGCATCGCTGTTGCCAGAGAGGGCAGCCGCCTCGTCCCGATTCAGCACCAGCGCGTGAAGATCTTGAAGGCAGGGGCGAAGGCGCGCCACCTTGCCAACCGAAGTGCCGGCGGCAAAAACCGGTCTGCCTGACGCACCGGATCGGGCCAGTGCCAGAACCACATCTTCAGGAAAATTCGCATCGATGACCAAGGCGGCCGTTGGGTCCAGATGCGGCATGATCATGGCTGGCAAGACATCATCATAAAGCGCCATCGCCGCCGCCCCGACCAGCAGTTCCCCGTCCGGCCCCATCACCGCGCTATAGCCCGGCACCTCGCCTTCCAGCGGCAGGATTGTGGCGTCCACACCACTGGCGGCCAGCCGCGTCACCATCGCCGGCGCCTCCTGCGGCGGTTGCACACCGGTGAAGCGCACCGCGCCACCGGCCGCGGCCAGATGACAGGCGATGTTGGCCGCCACACCTCCGGTTGAAACGGTCTGCCGCGCGGCGTTGGTGCGCCCCATCACCGGCGCCGCCTGCAGCCACAGATGCCGGTCAAGGTGACCGCCGCCGCAGACCTGAAAACAGGGTTTTTCAGATGTCGGACCAGCAGACACCGGCCAGTCTCCTCTATTGGGCGGAACAAAATGGCCCCGTCGTTGTTGTGCAGACGCTATCGTGAAGCCCCGATTGACGCAACACAGGCAGCGCACATGCCCGGCAGCGCCGGGTCAGAGCGACAATTGGTGCCAGTGACAGCCGGCAAAACTGGATCTAGATTTACGGTCATCTGGCTCTAATGCCGGAGCAGATACCCTGTAATTGATAGGGCATTGCTCTCGGCCACGGGTTGGAGACGGGCCCCATGTGCCCGGCTTGCCACCCAGGTTTCGTGGCCAGCGCAACAGGCGGGCGTCCGGCAGCGGGCGTCTGAAAGCAAAATTCAACACCACAGGGGTGATTCATCATGAAGATGACGACAGAAGAGGCGTTTGTAAAAGTCCTGCAGATGCATGGCATCGAGCATGCGTTTGGCATCATCGGTTCGGCCATGATGCCGATTTCCGACCTGTTCCCGCAGGCCGGGATCACATTCTGGGACGCCGCGCATGAATGCAACGCCGGCATGATGGCGGACGGCTTTACCCGCTCTACCGGCAAGATGTCGATGATGGTCGCGCAGAACGGCCCGGGTATCACCAATTTCGTGACCCCGGTAAAGACCGCTTACTGGAACCACACACCGCTGCTTCTGGTCACCCCGCAAGCCGCCAACAAGACCATCGGCCAGGGCGGTTTCCAGGAAGTCGAGCAGATGGCCCTGTTCAAGGACATGGTTGCCTATCAGGAAGAGGTTCGCGATCCGGCCCGTATCGCCGAGACGCTGAACCGGGTGATCCTGCAGGCGAAGCGCGCTTCGGCCCCGGCCCAGATCAACGTGCCGCGTGACTTCTGGACCCAGGTCATCGATATCGAGCTTCCGGCCATTGTCGAGTTCGAGCGCCCGACCGGTGGCGAGGACGCCATCGACGCCGCGGCGAAGATGCTGTCCGAAGCGAAGTTCCCGGTTCTGCTGAACGGTGCCGGCGTTGTCATCGGCGGTGCCATTGCCGAATCGATGAAGATCGCCGAGCGTCTCGACGCGCCGGTCTGCTGTGGCTACCAGCATAATGACGCTTTCCCGGGCTCGCACCCGCTGTTCGCCGGCCCGCTCGGCTATAACGGTTCGAAGGCCGGCATGGAGCTGATCGCCAAGGCCGATGTCGTACTGGCCCTCGGCACACGGCTGAACCCGTTCTCGACCCTGCCGGGCTATGGCATTGATTACTGGCCGAAGGATGCGAAGATCATCCAGGTCGACATCAACCCTGACCGTATCGGCCTGACCAAGCCGGTCACCGTCGGCATCATCGGCGATGCCAAGAAGGTGGCGGCCAGCCTGCTGGAGAAGCTTGGCACGAACGCCGGCGACGCCGGCCGCGCCGCGCGCAAGGAGACCATCGCCACCACCAAGTCGGCCTGGGCCCAGGAACTGACTTCGATGGACCATGAGGATGACGATCCGGGCACAACCTGGAACGAGCGTGCCCGCAACCGCGAGCCAAAGAAGATGTCACCGCGCATGGCGTGGCGGGCGATTCAGAGCGCCCTGCCAAAGGATGCCATCATTTCATCCGACATCGGCAATAACTGCGCCATCGGCAACGCCTATCCGACCTTTGAAGAAGGCCGCAAATATCTGGCCCCCGGCCTGTTCGGCCCGTGCGGCTATGGCCTGCCTTCGATCATGGGCGCGAAAATCGGCCGCCCCGAAACACCAGTTGTCGGCTTTGCCGGTGACGGCGCCTTCGGCATTTCGATGAACGAGATGTCGGCAATCGGCCGCGAGGAATGGCCGGCGATCACCATGATCATCTTCCGCAACTATCAGTGGGGCGCGGAAAAGCGCAACACCACCCTGTGGTATGATGACAATTTCGTCGGCACCGAGCTTGACGACAAGGTATCCTATGCCGGTGTCGCCAATGCCTGTAATCTTCACGGCGTTGCTGTCTTCTCGCAGGAAGAGCTGACCGACGCGCTGAACAAGGCGATCGACGCGCAGATGAAGGAAGGCAAGACCACCTTTATCGAGGTAATGCTGAATCAGGAGCTTGGCGAGCCGTTCCGCCGCGATGCGATGAAGGCCCCGGTGGCCGTCGCCGGCATCAACCCGGCCGATATGCGTCCCCAAGAGATGGCATCTTAAAGAGCATCCTAAGCGTTTTTTCAAAACGCCGAATACAGAAAACCCCCGCCCTGCCGGCGGGGGTTTTTTTGTGGGTGAAAAGCTGCCCGCACTTAACTCTTAATTTACCAGGACAGGAATAACGTTGGGGGATGATCACCCACCGCAGACCATGGTTCACATCCGGCCTGATGGCGATACTGCTGTTCGCAGCCTTGCATGTTGGCGCGCTGTCACCCGCCACCGCCGCTGATTTCGACAAGGGCATGACAGCTTATCGGTCTGGCGACTACCAGGCCGCACTGGCTGAATGGCGCCCGCTAGCGGAGTCAGGCCATGCCACCGCGCAGTTCAATCTGGGACTCATGTATGAGCTGGGCACGGGCGCGCCGCAGGATTACGCCGGGGCGGTGGCATGGTATCGCCGCGCCGCCGAACAGGGCGATGCCAAGGCGCAGAGTAGTCTGGGTGTCTTGTATGAACTGGGCAGAGGCGTCGCGCGGGATTTGGTGCGTACATATGTATGGTACGACTTAGCCGCGTTCAATGGATCCGAAAAATCACAAGCCCGCAGAAATCTGCTGGAAACTGTACTGTCTGCTGAACAGATAACCCAAGCCAAGGCGCGCGCCAGGCGATGCCGCGACAGCAACTATCGGGAGTGCGGGGATTAATCCTTAGTCACCCTCTCAGACATCCAGAATGGTGCAGCCGGTGGTCTGGCGGGCCGCCAGCGCCTCATGCGCCGCGGCGGCCTCTTCCAGCGGGAAACGCTGGTTGATATTCACTTTCAGCGTGCCGTCACCGACAAGGCCAAACAGCGTTTCACTCGCCGCCTCCAGCCATGGCCGACTGGTCGCGAAATGGAACAGGGTCGGGCGTGTCAGATGCAGTGATCCGGCACCAAGATCGGCAATCTTGAAATCGGCATAGGGGCCGGATGACTGGCCGAAGGCCACAATGCGGCCATGCCGCTTTACGCTGGCCAGCGTGCCGGAAAAAGTGTCCTTGCCTACCGAATCATAGGCCACATCCACCCCTGCATTACCGGTGATCTCCATCACCCGCGTAACCACATCCTCGGACTTATAGTCGATCACATGGTCATAGCCATGTGCCGCCGCCAGCGCGCATTTATCCGGCCCGCCGGCGGTGCCGATGGCTGTTGCGCCAAGCGATTTCAGCCACTGCCCGGCCAAGAGCCCCACCCCGCCTGCCGCCGCATGGAACAGCACCGTGTCACCGGCCTGTACCGCATGGCTGTCCTGCACCAGATAGGCAACGGTCAGCCCCTTCAGCATGATGGCCGCCGCCACATCAGACGTGATGGCATCAGGCAGCTTGACCACCATGTCGGCATTGATGGCGCGATGCGTGGCATAGGCCCCGTTTGGCAGGGTATAGCCAACACGGTCGCCAACCGCGACATGGCTGACGCCCTCGCCGACGGCGGTGATGATGCCGGCACCCTCGCTGCCGAGGATCAGGTCCTTGTCCACCGGCCAGGGATAGGCCCCGGTGCGAATATAAATGTCGATGAAATTAATGCCGATGGCCTCATGTGCGATCACCACCTCGCCCGCACCGGCGGCCGGTAGGTCGATCTCGATACGGCGAATCATGTCCGACCCGCCCGGGCGCGCCGCTGCCATTGCATATGCCATCATCATTGCTCCTTTTGCTCAATCACCACTGCCTGCGTGGTTTGTCTATGGGAAACATATGGCAGACATGCTATCGATTTTCTATAACCCCGTGACATGAATGCGAATGACATAATGGCCTCTTCACCCGACAATAGTTCTGATCCCGCTGCCAACAGCGATCTGTCACGCGAATACGCGTTGGCACGCGACGCAGCGGATCCACTGGCCGGATGCCGTGACATGTTCGCCCTGCCGGATGATGTGATCTATCTGGATGGTAATTCGCTGGGCCCGTTGCCAAAGGGCGTTGCGGCCCGGGTTGCGGCCTCGGTCGACGACGAATGGGGGAACGGCCTGATCCGCAGCTGGAATGCGGCCGGCTGGGCCGACATGCCGCGCACAACCGGTGCAAAGCTTGCACGTCTGATTGGTGCCCGGGATGACAGCGTTGTGGTTGCCGACAGCACGTCGGTCAATCTGTTCAAGGTTCTCTCGGCGGCGCTGGCACACCGTCCTGACCGGCAGGTCATCGTTACCGAAACACGCAACTTTCCAACCGACAATTACATTGCCGAAGGGGTGATCCGGCAATGTGGCGACCGGCACCGGTTGCTGCATATTGATGATGCTGCCGATATTCCGGCGGCACTGGATGACAGTGTGGCGGTGCTGATGCTCACCCATGTGAATTACCGCACTGGGGCCATGCATGACATGAAGGCGCTGACCCGCGCGGCCCATGATGCCGGGGCGCTGGTGATCTGGGATCTGGCCCATTCTGCCGGCGCGATGCCAGTTGATCTTTCCGGCTGTGATGTCGATTTCGCGGTTGGCTGCGGCTATAAATATCTGAATGGCGGGCCGGGCGCACCGGCATTTGTCTATGTGGCGCCGCGGCTGTTCGGCGACCTTGAACAGCCTCTCAGCGGCTGGTTCGCACATAAAGACCCTTTCGCCTTCACACCGCATTACGCTGCCGCCAGCGATATCGGCCAGTTTACCTGTGGCACGCCGCCAATGCTCAGCCTCATTGCCCTTGATTCAGCGCTGGATGTCTGGGATCAGGTCGATCTGGCCATGTTGCGGACCAAATCAAAGGCACTTACAGATTATTTCATCACCCTTGTCGAGGCCCGCTGTGACGGACACGGGCTGGAACTGGTCAGTCCGCGTGATTCTGAAAAACGCGGATCGCAGGTGTCTTTCAGCCATCAATCTGGCGGTTATGCGATGATCAGCGCGCTGATAGCCGAAGGTGTGATTGGCGATTTCCGCGCGCCGGATATTTTGCGTTTCGGCTTCACCCCCCTTTATACCCGTTATATCGATGTCTGGGATGCGGTGGACAGGTTTGCTGCCATCCTTGGTGACCGGCGCTGGGACACACCGGCCTTCCATACCCGTAAAGCCGTAACCTGATGCCTGCCCACAAGACAGGGCCGACGCTCTTTGACTGGGCATTGCTTGCGCTGCTGGGCCTGATCTGGGGCGCCGCCTTTTTCGGTGTCGAGATGGGGCTGGACAGCCTGCCCCCATTATGGGTGTCAACCGGCCGGATCGTTCTTGCCGCCATCTTGCTGACAGCCATTGCCTTTATCTGGGGCGATGGATTGCCCGGCACCCGTACCGCACTGGACCGGCGGGTCTGGTTGCATTGCTTTGGTATGGGCATGTTCACCAATGCCATTCCGTTCAGCCTGCTGGCATGGGGACAACAGATTGTCAGTTCCGGATTTGCCGGCATCACCATGGCGGTGGTGCCACTTCTGGTTCTGCCGCTCAGTCATTTTCTTGTGCCCAACGAAAGGATGACACCTGCACGTCTCGGCGGCTTTGTAATCGGCTTTGCCGGGGTGGTGCTTCTGATTGGCGGTGATCGCCTGTTTGCCAATATGGAAACTGGCGGCCAGACGATGATGATGGCCCAGCTTGCCTGCGTGCTGGCAAGCTGTTGTTATGCCTGCGGATCCATCATCACCCGCCTGTGTCCACCGGTCAGCACCCTGTCTTTTGCGGCCGCCGGGTTGATCTGTGCCGCCGTAGTGCTGTTGCCGCTGGCATTATATGTCGAAGGGCTGCCTGCTGCTATCAGTCCGCGTGCCCTTGGCGGCGTGCTGTTTCTGGCCCTGTTGCCGACCGGTATGGCGACCATCATGCTGACGGTGCTGATCCGCCGCGCCGGACCGCCGTTCCTGTCGCTTGTCAATTATCAGGTGCCCATCTGGGCGGTGCTGATCGGAGTTGTGATCCTGTCCGAGACGCTGCCCGGTCATTTTGTAACGGCGCTCATCGTCATTCTTGGCGGTGTCGCCATCTCGCAATTTGCTGACCGCTTGCGCCGCGCCTGATCTTTTTCGACGATCGGTTGCTCACCAGGACGGGCTCTACACAGCGTCAAAATCGATGCTGATCTGCTTGCTGGTCGGTCGTGCCTGGCAGGACAGGATATACCCGCCATCAATCTCCCACTGTTCGAGTGAGAAATTGGCGTCCATCTCGACATCACCCTCAATCAATTTGCAACGACAGGTGCAGCACATGCCGGCTTCGCACGAAAAGGGCAGCTCCAAACCGGCTGTGCGGGCGGCGGCCAGCACAGTGTCGCGGGCCGGGTCCATCTTATAATGGCGGTTAACGCCATCCACCCTGATATCAACATCGACCACACCTGCCTTGGACTCCGGCGTGCTGGCAGGTTTGGCCGGTCTTGTGCTTCCTGCGGCGCGCGGCGCAGGCGTAAAGCGTTCAAAGGCAATCCGGTCTTCCCCCATGCCCCCCGCAATCAGCGCGTCACGGCAATCGGTGATCATGCTGTCCGGCCCGCACAGAAAGGCAGCCGTCACATCCTGCGGCGTGACAAGACCGGCTGTGATCAGACTTGTGACCTTCGCCTTGTCGACACGTCCGTTCAGCAATTCAGTGTCCCGCGCCTCGCGAGACAGAATATGCAACAGGCGCAGACGATCCAGATAACGGTCCTTCAGATTTTCGACCAGATCACGAAACATGATAGAGGCGGCGTTGCGATTGCCATAGACCAGCGTCACCCGCATTGTATCACTGGCCGAAAGGGCAGCGCGCGCAATAGACAGCATCGGGGTAATCCCAGACCCGGCAGCCAGCAAAAGAATGTGGTTGTCAGCAGAGCTGTCCGGCGGCGTTACAGCTGCCGGATCAAAGATAAAGCGGCCCTGCGGCGTCATCACATCCATCGAATCCCCAATCGAAAGTTTCGTCAGGGCATGGCTGGAAAACACTCCGCCATCGACATGTTTTATGCCAACGGAGATCCCGTCATCTTCGGGGGCGCTACAGATCGAATAAGGGCGTCGTGTCTCAACCCCGTCAAGATCGGCTTTCAGTGTCAGATACTGACCCGGGAGGAAATGAAAGGCATCTGCCAGCGCAGGCGGCACGTCAAACCGCAGCGACACGGCAAAATCGCCAAAACGCTGGATATCGCTGATGGTCAGGGAATGGAATTGCGGGGGCATGGCGCAAAGTCACCTTGAGGCTGGGGATGTCTCACAGACATTTAAAGTAATCAAAAGGCTCATGACAGCTGGCGCATTGATATTGCGCCTTGCAGGCAGTCGCACCAAAGGCAGACAGCTGTTTTGTATCGGTGCTGTCACAGCGCGGACAGGGTATGGCGGGATGGCTGAAATAGCGGTTGCTATCCGCGTCTGTACTGCCACGCGGCAGTGGCGGGGCGATACCATGCGCTTTCAGCTTGGCGCGGCCATCTGCGGTGATCCAGTCGGTTGTCCAGGCAGGTGACAGAACACGCCTGACCTGTGCCCTGTGCCCCGATCGGTTCACTGCCGTTTCAATCTCCAGCTCAATCGCAACTGTTGCCGGACATGCGGAATAGGTTGGCGTCACATCTATTTCAACGGTGTCCCCAGCCAGCCTGATATCACGCACAATGCCAAGATCCCCGACCGTTACAACGACCAGCTCGGGATCCGGCACGGCTTCGGCAATGCGCCGCACCGCCGCAAGATCCTGACTGGTATATCTATTGGGCGCAGTCATAAGGCGGCTTACCAGCGCTGGCCCGGATAGGCACGTTGCATGAATTGCAACTCGGCAAGAAGATGGCCCAGATATTCGGTATGACGCCCCTTGCGCCCGCCCGAATGGGCGAATTCCGGCGTAAATGCCGGCAATGTGGCGATACGCAATGTATCCGCAACGACCTTGTCGAAGCGGCTTTTTATCTGGTCCATATCAGGCAGGATGCCGGCATCGGCAAGGGCTTTGGTGAGGGAATCCTGTTCGAACATTTCGCCCACAAAGGGGGACAGTGCTTCCAGCGCGTCACTCATGCGGCGGGCGCTCTCGTCCGTGCCATCACCCAATCGGATCACCCACTCGCCCGCATGGCGGACATGATAGGCCAGTTCCTTTTCCGCTTTTTCAGCATGCGCTGCCAACCGTGAATCAGCCGACGCGGTCATGGCCTGCCAGAAGGGATGCATAAAGGCGGCAAAAAAGAACTGCCGCAGAATGGTGAAGGCAAAGTCACCATTTGGCTGTTCTACCATCAGAACATGCCGAAAATCCGTGCCGTCGCGCAGAAAGGCGTAATCATCCTCGGTCTTGTCACCGCCTTCAATCTCGGCCGCATAGCCATAGCACATGCGTGCCGTGCCAAGCAGATCAAGCGCCATGTTGGGCAGGGCCAGATCTTCCTCCAGCATCGGCGCGTGGCCACACCACTCGCTCAACCGGTGACCAAGGATCAGATGATCATCGCCAAGCCGCATCAGCAGCGCCAGGAGATCCGCCTGGCTGGTATCACTGTCATCCGCAACGCTTCTGACCATTGTTGGACGCGCGGCCACCATCACATATGCCCCACATCATCAGGAATGTCATAGAAGGACGGGTGACGATAGATTTTGGATGCTGAGGGTTCAAAATTCTCATCCCTCTGCTCCGGATCAGAGGCGGTGATGCTGGCTGACGGCACCACCCAGATCGACACGCCTTCACCACGGCGCGTATAGACATCGCGCGCAGCCTGCAGCGCCATCACCTCGTCAGCGGCATGGATCGACCCGACATGGTTGTGCGCCAGACCCGTGCGCGGGCGGATGAACACCTCCCAAAGCGGGATCATGTCTTTGCTGGTCTCTGTCATTTCCTGCCTGCCTCTGTTTTCCTGCCATCATAGCCGACCGCCACATGGCGGCCGCTTCATGCAGCATATACCAGCGTTATTCCGCTGCCATTGTGCGGCGTTTTTCAGCATGGGCCAGCGCGGCCTCACGCACCCAGGCGCCGTCATCCCAGGCTTTTTGACGGGCTGCGATCCGTTGCCGGTTCATGGGTCCCTTGCCCTTGACCACCCGCCAGAATTCATCCCAGTTGATCGGGCCGAAATCATATCCCTGCTTGTCTTCATTCCATTTCAGGTCCGGATCAGGGATTGTCAGACCCAGATATTCCGCCTGAGGCACAGTGGCATCGACAAATTTCTGGCGCAGTTCATCATTCGTAAACCGCTTGATCTTCCAGAGTGTCGACTGGTCGGTGTTCTGTGACTCGCTGTCTGGTGGGCCAAACATCATCAGCACTGGCTGCCAGAACCGATTGAGCGATTCCTGCGCCATGGCTTTTTGTTCGGCAGACCCTTGCGCCAGTGTCATGACGATTTCATAGCCCTGACGCTGGTGGAAGCTTTCTTCCTTGCAGATGCGGATCATGGCCCGCGCATAGGGACCATAGGAACAGCGGCAAAGCGGGATCTGGTTCATGATGGCGGCCCCGTCAACCAACCAGCCAATGGTGCCTATATCCGCCCAGCTGAGAGTCGGATAGTTGAAAATCGAGGAATATTTTGCCTTGCCGGTCAACAGCTCGTCGGTCATCTGCTCACGGCTGACCCCCAGCGTCTCGGCAGCTGCATAGAGATACAGGCCATGACCACCCTCATCCTGCACTTTGGCCAGCAGCGACGCCTTGCGGCGCAGATTGGGCGCGCGTGTGATCCAGTTGCCCTCTGGCAGCATGCCCACAATCTCGGAATGCGCATGCTGGCCAATCTGGCGGACAAGGGTTCGGCGATAGCCTTCCGGCATCGGATCATTTGGTTCGATCTTCTGCTCGTCATCGATGCGCGCCTGAAAGCGGTCAAGGAACGCCTTGTCTTCGGTGGTGCGGCCGTCAGCGCCAATCAGTCCCTGCGAATACATATCTCTTCGTTCCTTTCATCTAGATCGCGACCATGGTCAGCAATTCGTAGGTTGCTACGATATCGCCATCCTGATCGGAAAGTTCAACATGCCAGCGCACCTCGCCATATTCATCGGTACGCCGCGTCTTGCGTTTTACGGTCAGGGAAACGGTCATGTCCGTTCCCGGCGTGACCGGCTTTTGAAAGCTGAGCATATTCAGCCCGGTATTCGCCAGAACCGGTCCCGGCGCCGGGTCGACAAACATGCCTGCGGCAAAGCTGAGCAGCAGATAGCCATGCGCCACAATGCCCGGGAAAAAGGGATTGGCAGCGGCGGCGTCGGCATCGGTATGGGCATAGAACTGGTCGCCGGTAAAATCGGCAAATGCCTGCACATCGGCAGCGCTGATATGGCGCGGTGGCGTCACAAGCGTCTCGCCAAGCTGCAGATCACCAAAGCGGCGGCGGAACGGATGCGTCGGCCCCTTATGCGTGACACTGCCCGCAATCCATGTCTCGGCAGCAGCAGATAACAGCGATGGTGGGCCCTGAAGCGCTGTGCGCTGCATGTAATGTTTGACGGCACGGATGCCACCCAGCTCTTCACTGCCGCCGGCGCGTCCCGGGCCGCCATGCACCATATGCGGCAGGGGCGCGCCATGACCGGTGGATTCACCCATGGAATCGCGGTTGTTGAAATAGAGCCGGCCATGATGGCTGGCGCTGGCGGCGACAAGCTGGTGCGCCACATCGCCGTCATGTGTGATCACCGAGGTGACAAGTGCGCCGCCGCCACGATTGGCAAGCGCACCGGCATGGGCCAGGTCGCGATATCCCATGAGACAGGCAACCGGCCCGAACGCCTCATGACTATGCAGATGGGTCGCGGCATCAGGATCCGCGCAATCAAAGATCGTCGGCGCCACAAAGGCCCCGTCTTCCAGACCGTCACCCGCAAGTGCAGGGCTGTCACTGCCGATGACACGGCGGGCTTCCTCGGCAAAAAGCGCACATTTTTCCAGCACATCAGCCTTCTGGGCAGCGCTGGCAAGGGCGCCCATAGCAACATCATCGCGGCGCGGATCACCAAGCGTGATTGCAGCAAGCCGCGCCTCCAGCGCATCAATGACCGCTGGTTTCATGGCATCGGCAACCAGAATACGCCGCACGGCAGTACATTTCTGTCCGGCCTTGCCAGTGATTTCGGTGGTGACCTCTTTAATGAACAGATCAAACTCAGGATCATCAATGCCGACATCTGGTCCAAGGACCGACGCGTTCAGACTGTCCTGTTCCGCAGCAAAGCGCACCGAATGCTGCTGCAGGTTCATATTGCTGCGTAAACGCATTGCTGTATCGGCGGACCCGGTGAAACTGACCGCATCCTGGGCATCCAGATGATCAAGCAATGGGCCGACGCCACCGGACACAAGCTGCACCGCCCCGGTGGGCAGCAGGCCTGACTCTATGATCATGCGAAAGGCTGCCTCAGCCAGATAGCCGGTTGCCGTAGCTGGCTTGATAATCGCAGGCATGCCGGCAAGCAATGTCGGTGCCAGCTTTTCAAGCATGCCCCATACCGGGAAATTGAAGGCATTAATATGCAGCGCGACCCCTTGCATCGGGGTGCAGACATGCTGCCCCACGAAGCTGCCCTTGCGGGACAGCATCTCGACATCGCCATCAAGATAGACATGCGCATCCGGCATCTCGCACCGGCCTTTGGAGGCAAACACGAACATGGTGCCAATGCCGCCATCAATATCGATCCAGCTGTCAGCACGGGTGGCCCCGGTCATGTAGGATAAGTCATACAGCGCTTCTTTGCGCGCGTTCAGATATTGCGCCAGCGCCTTCAACATCCGCGCCCGATCATGGAACGTCATGGCGCGCAAAGCAGGGCCGCCCTTCTGGATGGCATGCTGGCGCATGGCGACCACATCAAGAGCTGCGCCGCCGGCATGACCGATCAGCGCCCCTGAAAAGGCGTTATGAAGGGGCGACGCCTCCGCCCCGGGATCAATCCACTTACCAGCCGCAAAGGACTGGACGGCCAACAGGCTCATAAGCTGCGCACTCCATTACATATTCCGTATAATCGACCGACCGGTCGGTTATGTAAAGAGCAAACTGCTTTTTTGCTGGCCAGTCCGGCCCGGGCGGGCATAGGCTTTACACAGCATGCCGGCGGACCGCAGGGCGCTGATGGCAATGTGTTGCCGGTATAAACCAATGCGAAGACTGCAATGAGGGATGAGGAATGCAATGAGTGATACCGTGTTGATCGCTGACAGCGGCCCCCTTCGTACCATCACGCTGAACCGCCCGGACAAGCTGAATGCCTTCAATGAAGAGATGCATATCGCGTTGCGTGCCGCCCTGCAGGCTGCAAGCGACACCGAAGATGTGCGCGCGGTCTTGCTGACAGGGGCCGGGCGCGGTTTTTGCGCTGGCCAGGATCTGGGCGACCGCGACCCTAAAAAGGGGGATGTGCCTGATCTGGGTGACACATTGAAGAATTTCTTTAATCCGAATATCCGGCTGATCCGCGATATGCCAAAGCCGGTTATTGCGGCGGTCAATGGAGCAGCCGCTGGCGCGGGTGCCAATATCGCGCTCAGCTGCGATATTGTGCTTGCCGCAAAAAGCGCGAAATTCCTGCAGGCATTCGCCCGTATCGGGCTGATCCCGGATGCCGGTGGCAGCTGGACTTTGCCACAGCTGGTTGGCCCGGCACGCGCGCGCGGGCTTGCCATGCTGGCTGAACCGCTGGATGCCGAAACGGCTGCTGACTGGGGTATGATCTGGCGCGCTGTCAATGATGAGGAACTGATGGAAGAGGCGACAGCATTGGCAACGCGCCTTGCCCATGGACCGACAGCCGGACTTGCGCTTGCCAAGCAGGCCATCCTTGCCGGAACAGAAAACAGCCTTGAAGATCAGTTGGCGCTTGAGGCAAAGCTGCAGTCACAGGCCGGCGCAACCGCGGATTATCGCGAGGGTGTGACTGCCTTTCTGGAAAAGCGCCCAGCCAACTTTACCGGCAAATAGGCCTGCTATGTCCGGCTTTGATCTGCGCAATCTTCCTGACGATTTTATCGATAACCCGCATCCGCATTATGCCGCCCTTCGCAATGCGCAACCGGTCTATGAATTACCCGGGGGCGGGGTGTTCCTGTCACGCCATGCCGATCTGATGCGCGTCTATAAAGACAGGGCCGTATTTTCGTCGGACAAGAAAGTCGAATTCTATCCAAAATTTGGAGATTCGCTTCTTTATGAACACCACACAACCTCGTTGGTCTTCAATGATGCGCCATTGCATACGCGGGTACGAAAGGCCATCGCAGGGGCGCTCTCGCCACGTGCGATCACAGGAATGGATGTGGTGGTTAAGCAGCTTGTTGACCGGCTGCTGGATGACATGGCCGCACGCCAGGCCGACGGCCAGCCCGTCGATGCTGTTGCCGATTTTGCACAGAATATTCCCATTGAGGTAATCGGAAATCTGTTGGCGATTCCAAGGGCCGAGCGGGATCCGCTGCGTGACTGGTCGCTGGCCATCCTCGGGGCGCTGGAACCTGAAATCAATGAAGCGCAATTTGACGCCGGCGAGGCAGCAGTGCGTGATTTCCTGGCCTATCTGCAAGCGCTGGTAGCGCGGCGGCAGGCCGAGGGTGTGGAAGATGCCAGTGATATCATGGCGCGTTTGATACGCGAGACCGGCGCCGCTGGCGAGGATGCCAATCTGTTACCCCATGAATTGCTGCAGAATTGCATCTTCATTCTGAATGCCGGCCATGAAACCACCACCAATCTGATCTGTTCGGGTATCTGGCTGTTGGCGCAACTGCCCGACAAGGTTGCGGCGCTGAATGCAGACACGTCTTTATGGCCAGCGGCCATTGAGGAAATCCTGCGCATGGAAAGCCCGAACCAGCTGGGGAACAGGCGGGCTGTTGCCGGTTTCGAGATGGGGGGCCGGCAGTGGCCCGAGGGGACGCTGATCACACTGGGCATGGGGGCGGCCAACCGTGACCCGGCAGTGTTCGACCAACCGGATGAATTCCGCCTTGACCGCGGGGATAATCCGCATCTTGCCTTTGCCGGCGGCGTCCATGTCTGTGCGGGCAATACCATTGCACGTATTGAGGGGCAGATTGCCCTTGCCAGCCTTTTCCGCCGCTGGCCGGATCTGCAGGTTGGCGCGGGTATGCGGCGGTCACCAAGGGTGCGGTTCCGCGGCTTTGAAGAGATGCCGCTGTATCTTGGCGCGGCCACCAAACCGCGCTAGGTTTTATCTGTGAGTCGATGCCGGGTCCGGCACGCACCGCAAAGCTGGGAGACAGGACGAAATGGACAAGCGAAACCTGATCGTGATGGTCAAATGCGAATTAGGCCGCACCTATGATGTTGCGGCAGCGCTGGCCGATCTGCCCGAGGCGCCAATCGTATATTCAACCTCTGGCGATTACGACATCTTCAGCATGTTCCGCCTCGGTAATAACGATGATATCGGCACCTTTGTATGCGACACCATCCAGACGATCAGCGGTGTACGCGATACCAATACCATCGTGTGCTTCAACCCCTTTACCAAAGATCGTGGCATCTGATCGGCAGCAGACCGCAGGAGGCGAATAAAGGTGCAAATGCAAGCCAGGAAAGCCTTTGACGCGCAGGATATCGAGCGCCTTGTCCAGGACCATCAGGTACATCGCGATGTCTATACCAGCCAGGATGTCTATGCGCTGGAAATGCAGCATCTGTTTGCCAATGTCTGGGTGTTTGTCGGGCATGACAGCCAGACACCAGGGCACGGAGATTATTTTACAACGCAGATTGGCAGCCAGCCGGTCATTCAGGTGCGGCATTCAGATGGCGCCATCAAGGTGCTGCATAATCGCTGCCCGCATAAAGGGACAAAAATCGCCATCGACAGGCATGGCAATACAGGCACTTTTTTTCGCTGCCCCTATCACGCCTGGTCATTCGAGACAGATGGTCGTTTGAAGGCGGTGCCGCTGGATAGCGGTTATGCCGATACCAGCTTTGAAACCACCGAGAATGCGAATGGCATCAAGCCGGTTGGCGCAGTGCGCAATTATCGCGGCTTTATCTTTGCCCGCCTTGCCGATAGCGGCATCAGCTTTGAAGATTTCTTTGGCGACAGCCTGTCATCGATTGACAATATGGTCGACCGGTCACCGGAAGGGCGGCTGGAAGTGGCGGGTCCACCGCTGCGCTATATGCACAAATGTAACTGGAAGATGCTTGTCGAGAACCAGACGGATACCTGCCACCCGATGGTGGCGCATCAGAGTTCCGCCGGCACCGCGGTGCGTATCTGGGAAGAACTTGGAAATCCCGAACCGCGCCCGCCCGCGATGCAAATCATCGCGCCTTTCATGTCGCCTTATGAATTCTTTGAAAAGATGGGGATCCGCACCTGGCCAAATGGGCATGGCCATACCGGCGTCAGCCATTCCATCCATTCAGACTATGATTCCGTCCCGGTTTATTTCGAGGCCATGTGTGCCACATATGGCGAAACGCGTGCAAAAGCCATCCTCGACGAGAACCGCCATAACACCATCTATTTTCCAAATATCATGGTGAAAGGACCGATCCAGCAACTGCGTAACTTCATCCCGCTTGGCCCAGACAAGACATTGGTGGAGAGCTATATCTACCGGCTTGTTGGTGCGCCCGATGAATTGCTGGCGCGCACGGCAATGTATAACCGCATGATTAATGCCCCGACCTCTATTGTCGGGCATGATGATTTGGAAATGTATGAGCGCGCGCAGGAAGGGCTGCTTTCAGACGGTCTGGAATGGGTGAACCTGCAACGTCTGCATCCATCTGCGCCCGAGGATTTTTCGCAGGAAGCTGTCGAGAACGGCACGACCGAGCGCCAGATGCGCAACCAGTTCGATGCTTGGAAGACCTTCATGACAAGCACGATGCCGCGTGGCGCAGGCTGAACAGGTTCGGACTGTGCGATGAATATCAGTGACCCGGGAGCACCAGCATGACCGACTTCACCCGCGATGAGATCATCGATTTCATCTATGCCGAGGCGCGCATGCTGGATGAAGGCCGCTATGATGAGTGGCTGGCATTGTGGCTGGATGATGGGCATTACTGGATGCCGCTTGATTACAAGCAGGACGACCCGCACCTGACAACATCGCTGCTCTATGAAGACATGTTTATGCTCAAGCTCCGGGTCCGGCGGCTCAAGGGCGCGCGCACCTATAGCCAGAAACCGAAAAGCCGCTGCAGTCATGTCATCCAGCGCCCTTTTGTTGATCTTCTGGATAACGCGGCCGGTCACTATCAGACAAATACCGCCATGCATTATGTGGAAACACGGCTTGATGACCAGATTTTGCTGGCGCTGACAGCCACACATGATCTGACGCGTGTTGATGGCGCCTTGCGCATAGCTGGCAAGCGCGTTGACCTCCTGAACTGTGACGCTGCCTTTGGTAATATTCAGCTATTACCATAGAGCGCAGGAACGCGGCCGGCATAGCGCGGCAGGTGCAAAATGGAAACGACCATAGGCGGGCAGAAAGATGCGCGGATATAAAGCTGTCATTACGGGCGCCAGCAAGGGCATAGGGGCGGATCTGGCGGTGCAGCTGCTGGATCGCGGCTATGAGGTCATTGCCATTGATCGTGAAAGCGCCACGCTGTCTCATGAAAAGCTGCAGGTGATTGAGGCTGATCTGCTGGACCCGGCGGCCGTCGCAAAAGTTGCTGACAGGCTGGCCGCTGAGGGCGGCATTACACATCTGATCCATAATGCCGGCCTGATCTGGCCAAACCTGCTGGAGGATGCAGCCACCGAGGATATTGCCGGGCTGGCTCAGTTGCATTTGGGGTCGGCGCTGCAATTGATGCAGGCGGTGTTGCCGCAGATGAAAGCAGCCCATTTTGGCCGCGTCATGTTCACCAGTTCCCGCGCTGCACTGGGGGTGCCGACACGCACCGCCTATAGTGCGACCAAAGCCGCCATGATCGGCATGGCGCGGACATGGGCTCTTGAACTGGCCCCGCACGGGATCACTGTCAATGTGGTCGCGCCCGGCCCCATCCAGACAGATAATTTCTGGGGCATTGTCGAAAAGGGAAGTGACCGCGAGGCAAAACTGGCAAACAGCATTCCGGTGGGCCGGTTGGGCACAACGGCTGATGTCGTCAATGCATTTCTATTTTTCTGCGATCCTGAGACCAGCTTTGTTACCGGCCAGACTCTGTATGTCTGCGGCGGTGCCAGTATCGGTACCTTAACAATCTAGCGCGCTGACAGACGCGCCGCCCCCCAAAGACGTTCATGGATGCCGGCATCCCTGTCCGGATGGCCCCTTGCCATCTGGCGCTGGCCAATCAGGACATCATGGAGGGCAGTAACAGCGCCACCCCGGGGACAAAGGCGATCAGCGTCAGGCGGCCAATATCGGCAATCCAGAACGGCGTGACGCCCTTGAAAATGGTTTTCACCGATACATCCTTTAACACCCCCTTCAGGACGAACACATTCAGTCCGATGGGTGGGGTAATCAGGCTGATTTCGGTTACCACAACAACCAGAATACCAAACCAGATCAGATCAAATCCCAGATTGGCCACCACCGGCGCAAAGATTGGCACGGTTAGCAGAATCATCGACAGGGATTCAAAAACACACCCCAGCAGCACATAAATGAGCAGGATGATAAAGATGACACCAAGGGGTGACAGATCAAAGGAATTGACAATATTTATGAGACCGGCAGGCAGGCCGGCACGATTGACAAAATTCGAAAAGATCAGCGCACCAAACAAAATAAAGAACAGTTTCGCCGTGGTGATCGCCGTTTCCTTCAACACCTGCAAAAGCGCGCCATCTTTCAAGGCGCCGCGTCGCCAGGCGATCATCAGCGCGCCGGCGGCGCCCATTCCCGATGCTTCCGTCGGTGTGAACATGCCGGCGTAAATGCCGCCAATGACAAAAATAAACAGGCCAAGCGTCGTCCATACATCGCGCAATGCCAGCAGGCGTTCCCCCCACCCGGTGCGTTCGCCTGCCGGGCCAAGCGCCGGATTGCGCGACACAACAAACACAACCGCCAACAGATAACACAGGATGCCAAGCAGGCCTGGCAAGACACCGGCGATGAACAGCTTTCCAACTGACTGCTCGGTCAGGAATCCGTAGATGACCAGCATTACGCTTGGCGGGATCAGGATGCCAAGTGTGCCACCGGCAGCAATCGACGCCGTTGCCAGCGAGTCATGGTATTTATAACGCCGCATTTCCGGCATCGAGACTTTCGACATGGTCGCTGCAGTTGCCAGCGACGATCCGCAGATGGCAGAGAACATCCCGCAAGCTGCGATGGTCGACATGGCCAGACCGCCCTTACGATGGCCCAGAAAGACAAAGGCTGCCCGATAAAGTTCGCGTGCCATGCCGCCGCGTTCGACCAGAAGACCCATCAGAATGAACATCGGCAGCACCGACAATTCATATTTTTGGCCGGAATCAATGACCAGTCGGGCCGCATTGGCAATAGCGGCACGTTCACTGGCCAGCGCGGCAAAACCCACGCCACCAACAAGACCAAGCGCCAGACCAAGCGGCATCCGCAGGAAGGCAAGAAGCAACAGCGCGGCAAATCCAATCAGTGAAATGAGCATCGTTTAATCCCCGACTGGTGTGCCGCCCGTCTCATCGGGCAAAGTGCGGCCTGGACGAAACAGGGCCCGCAACCCACGGATGGCGGCAAAGGCACAAGATACATATAGTAGAGCGGTAATCAGCATCACCGTCAGATAGACCGGAATCTGCAGATAGATGGTCTCGTCCCCATCCTCGAGGGCGCGGATGGCATATTTACCAACACGTTCGGCAACGATCCAGCTGGCACCTACTGTCAGCACGCTGATAATGATGGTCATGATCCAGCCGAACCAGCCTTTGCGGACAAACTGAAAAAGATCAACCACCACCTGGTCATCGCGCAGGAACATGGCGGGCATCGAGAAAAAGATAATCCCCGCCATCGACATTTGTACAAGTTCGGTCGCACCGGTTACCGGGCTGTTGAAGAAATAGCGGCCGATCACATCAACACAGGTCAGTGCGACAAGCCACAGCAACACCAGACAGGCCATAAGAGATGAAAAATCGGCGATTATATTGGCCAGCCGATTCAGCCAGCCAATGGCAGGGTGATCTTTAAATTCACTGTCAGTCATCTACGTATTGCCACTCTCCGCTACGCCGTTGCTGCGGGCATCCCGAACATGATCATCTACAACATGATCATCCACAACATGATCATAATGTTCCGTCAACCCGCCGGCTTCAAGCCCCGCAATACGCAGCCCGCAAAAACGGGATGCAGCGAATGCCTATAACCAAACCTGAAGAACATAATCATATGGCGAATCATAGTTCAACAGATCAACACGCTGATTCTTGATCCGGAACCCGTCACCATCTGGCAACAGGGTGTGCGTATAGGTGCCGGTGAAATAGCGCTGGTTTTCAAGGCGCAGCTCCACAACATGGAACTTTGAGGTCACCACAAGGCCGGACCCGTTCGATCGCCCAGCATCGATGCGCACATTTGATATGATGTGATTGCAGCGCGGTGCCGGCGACTGGGACCAGGCGCGCGGATGTTCGAGACGCTTCATGCGGGTACGCATCATATAGAGATCTTCGTGAAAGATTGATGGCACCCCATCGCCACTTTCATGTGCCGGATCTGCGGGCATCCAATAGACGCCATCCTTTGTGAAAAGATTGATCCAGTCCTGCCAACGCCGTGAATCCAGCATATCCGACTGGTCGAAGAGAAATTGTTCAACGCGCCGCAGCAGGGCGTCATCATGCGTAGCGGTCATGATGCGCCTCCCTTCATATAGTCGGCCCAGGCGGTAAACATATGGCGCATGGGCAGTTCGCTCAGCCCTGTTACAGATGTCGTTACGCCATCCTCTTGGTGATCCTGTCCCTCATTTCGATGGAAACTGACCCAATCACCACCTTCGCTTTCCAACCCTTGCTGGCACCGCCAGAAATTATAGAGATCATCAGCGTTAATCATGGTCGAAGGAGAATTGACCAGATTGTAATATTGCAGCGAGCGCCGATAAATCGGCTCTGGCGCGCCTTTCAGACGGAAATGCCAGATTTCGGTCAATGTCTTGTTCGGGCCAAGCGGGCGAACCGCGCGCAACTGCTGCAACGGCGATTGCACGGACAGACACGGATACACCAGAACATGGTGGATATTGGTGGTCAGGATCTCTTCAGTCCGTTCCTTGCCATAAGCCTTTTCCATAATGGCTTCATATTCCAGCGTGTCTGGATCGGTGGGACGCAGCCCCATATAGCCCTGCAGCATACAATGGCCGAAAGGATGCCCGGCCGTTTCCAGCCCGTCCCACTTATAAATCGGGGTGGTGAAGGCTGACAGGTAGTGATAATGCAAAGGCGCATCCTCGCCTGTCTCAGCCTTGATCTCTTCTTCAACATCAGCAGCAGCTTTGCCGGCGGCGCCATGGGTAATGGAAGGGTGAAGCGCGTCCAGCTGGTTTTCGAGGAAGATTTTCCAGTTGGAGTTCTGCACGACGCGGAAACAGGTCTGCACGACCTCTACCTCGCCCTCTGGGGATCTGTCACACATATCATCAAAGGCGGCTTTTGCACCGCTGAGCCATGTTTCCAGATCAGGCCCCTCTTCAGCAAGGCTGGCAAAAACAAAACCCCGATAGCTGGCAACGCGCGGGGCGGCTTTCATGCAGCTGTCTGGATCGCTTTTTTCAAAGCGGGTCTCGTCATATCCCTTCGGCGACGGAATTGCATGCACCGAACCGTCGAAATTGAACTGCCAGGCATGATAGGAGCAAATGAAGTGATGGCCGGCATTGCCCATATGCCAGTTTGTCAGCATCGCACCGCGATGCGGGCAGCGGTTGAACAGGACGTGAAACGCACCTTCATCACCGCGGACCAGGATCATCGGCTGGCGGCCAATCTGAAAGGTGGTGAAATCCCCTTTGTTTTTGATCTGGCTTTCATGGCCGGCGTAAATCCAGCTTTTGTTGAAAATATGCTCTATTTCCTGATCGAAGATTTCTTCGCTTGTGTAACAGGTTTTATGAACCCGATCTGTATCGACCAGACCTTCAATCAACGTCTTGCTAGATGTGTTGCCGTCCACGTGCATCTCCCCTGGCGAAAATTATTTTATGTTTAAAAAGTATGCGAGAATTGATCAGCGATGCCAAGGTAAAACTTTCGGCTGTTCAATGGCTTTGTCGGTGCCTTTGTCAGTATATTTCCCTTGACTGGCATCACTTGTCTCAACAAAGTTTAGCGATGGGTTTGGCTCGCCTTTGCCGCGTCATCTGGAACGCGCGTCTGTCCGGGGCAAACTTAAAAAATCTGTTCTGGAGGAATTTCGATGAAAAAAAGTCTCTTAACTCTGGCTGCCGCCATTCCGATGGCGCTTGCAAGCCAGGCGGCGTCAGCAGATACGGTACTGACCATTTCGTCATGGGCCGCACCCGTTCACACAATGAACAAAGACGTGTTCCCGTGGATGATTTCCGAAATGGAAAAATGTTCGGGTGGCAGCCTGTCTGCAAAGGTTGAATATGGGCTTGCCTCGCCGCCGGCACAGTATGACACGATCCGTGACGGTGTCGCCGATATTGGCTGGATTGTATATGGCTACACACCTGGCAAGTTTGAAGCGACAAAGATTGCCGAGCTTCCAGGCAACACCGGCAACGCTCAGGAAATGTCGGTTGCTTTCCAGAAAACACATGAAAAATATCTTGCTGCAGCCAAGGAAGCCAAAGGCGTTCAGGTCCTGGCTAACTATGTCCACGGCCCAGGCCATATCAACACTGTCGAGCCGATCAGCTCTTACAAGGATGTTGTTGGCATGAAGCTGCGTGTTGGTGGTGGTGTTGCCAATGACATCGGCACAGCACTTGGCGTTGCCGGCGTCAACATGCCTGCACCAGCTGTGTATGAATCAATTTCATCTGGCGTGACGGAAGGGGTCTTCTTCCCGATCGAGACCATGTATGCCTTCAAGGTTGCCGAGGTCGCAAAATACACCTATCGGAACCCGCAAGGCATGTACACGACTGCCTTTGGCCTGATCATGAATGACGACACCTACAACGATCTGTCAGACGCACATCGCAAATGTATTGACGATATGCGTGGTGTGTCCATGGCATCGCAGATTGGCGAATACTGGCTCCTTGCCGATGAGCTTGGCGAAGAGAAGTTCGTCGAGATGGGTGGCACGCTGACAGACGCCAGCGCAGCAGACCAGGCCTATTTTGCCGAGAAGACCGCCCATATTGAGGCGAAAATCGTAGCGGCCGCTGATGGGCGCGGAATCGACGGCGCAGCGGCGCTGGCCTATTACCGCTCTCTGCTGCCATAAGCGCATAATGGCGCTTTGGCGCAACTGAACAACGCGATCGGGGCGGCCTGCCACAGGCCGCCCCTTCCATTTTGGGCCAGGCGTCGAGGCTGAAAAAGGGCCTGGCATTGGACCCCCGGATTGGGGCCGGCTGACCTTTTGACCGCCAGCCTGCGAATGTGGTTTCTTTACAGATCGGCAGATTTGCCCCTGCAATGACCATGTTTGCCAGTGCAATCGCCATTATTAAAAGTGACCGTCAAGGATATGACATGACTCCTCCTTCTCCGTTTGTTGCGCACGCTGATGCGATTGCTTTGTTGCCACCAGCTGATCCAGACGATGCCTATGAGAATCGCAAATATATTCCGGCGGCGGATGAACATATGGCCCGGTGGCAACAGCAGTCAGCCGCCTTCCGTAGCAACGCCACCCACGCGGTATTCGACCAGGCCTATGGGCCGGCGCCGCGCCAACGCTATGACTTGTTCTGGCCCGATGGCGGACCGCGCACGGAAAAGGGTCTCTTGGTCATTGTCCATGGCGGCTATTGGCTGGCCTTTTCCAAAGATGACTTCACGCATCTTGCCCGCGGCGCAGTGGAACAAGGATGGGCTGTTGCCATGATCAGCTATACGCTGGCGCCCGAAGCGCGCATTGCAGAGATCACCGATGAAATGGTATCCGCTGTAAACACACTCGCCGGCATTGCCAGCGGGCCCATGCGGCTGGCTGGCCATTCGGCAGGCGGGCATCTTGTCAGCCGGATGATGTGTGTGGACACGGCGCTGTCTGCTGCGGCGCTTGCGCGTCTTGATCGCATTGTGTCGATCAGTGGGCTGCATGATCTGCGTGCGCTGCTGCCGCTTGAAAAGAATGCGTCCTGGCAGTTGGATGCGCATGAGGCAGCAGCCGAAAGTGCCATTTGTCACCAGCCGCGCACAGGCATCGAGCTGGTATGCGTGGCAGGTGGAGATGAGCGCCCCGAATTCATCCGGCAGAATGGCATCCTGCCCCTTGTCTGGCAGGGCCTTGGCGCCAGATGCCACACGCAGCTTCTTGCCAAGGAAGACCATTTTTCGATTATCGCGCAGATGACTGATCCGGACAGCCAGCTGTCACGGTTGATTGATGCGCCGCTTGGCTAGCGGTTACAGGCGCGCATAGGTGCTGTTGAGTTCGGCAGCAAGCTTGCCACTGGCACGATCAGCTATGCTGATACGTCCGACAACCAGACGCCGGCCGGCCTTCAGGATATCAACCGTGATATCCCCACCCTCTGCCCCTAACGGCCGCAGAAAACGGCTCGCGATATCCACCGTAGTGATCGGAGCATAGCTGCCAATGGCAGCTGTCACCGCAGCAATCATGGCCGTGTCTGCTGCGGCCACAATGGCCTGTCCGCAAATCATGCCGGCATCGCGTGTTAACCGGTCACTGAAAGGCAGGTAGAAACGCGATTTCGACGGGGTGATCTCGGTGACTTTCAGCCCCAGATCGCGCACCCAGGGGGCGGTCACATCAGCCAGCAATGCCGCCGCGGCAGCCTCATCAAAGGCCATAGGCGAGGCTGGATTTTCAGCCTTATGCTGTGGTTTGTCTTCTGTATGGTCTGACATCTTTTTCCCTTTACAGCGTGACCCGCTGGTCCCACGCCCGGATGGCGCAATCTCATGCCTGCCGCCAACTGCCACACTTGACTAACCGGACGGTCAATCTCTACGGTTTGATCCTTGCTGCTTTTGCAAATGTGGTCAAGTCAGCCACTATCCATGGTGGCGGATGCGCCTTTGAAAGGCAGCCAGAAAGGGGGGCACAGGATGGCAGACAGCGCGCAGGACATGGCCCGCAGCGTCGCCGATATAATGATCGGCAATTGCGGTTTTTCGCAGGGACTCGGTATGCGAATTGCCGATGCGGGTCCTGATTTTGCCGTGATCGAAATGGAACTGACCGCCCTTCACATGAATGGTCACGCCATTTGTCATGGCGGCGCCATCTTTGCCATGGCTGACACGGCATTTGCGCATGCCTGCAATTCCGACAATGTCGTTACCGTGGCTCAGCAATGCCAGGTAAATTTCCTCAAATCCGCCAAACTGGGTGACATTTTGCGGGCGACTGCGGCGGTGCGTGGCGTGTCGGGTCGCACGGGATTATATGATGTTGCCATTACCGATCAGCATGACGTGCTGATTGCCGAATTTCGGGGTATGTCCCGCAAATTGTCGGGGCCGGTTGTGCCGCCAGATGGCAACCCCCCGACCGCCTGACCCGTTTGAAATTCCATCGATTGAAAGACCACTTACCAGAGAGACAGATGAATGCGCGATCTTACCCCTGACAGAGCCAGCCTTGACCCGATCGAGATAGCCTCGCGTGACGAGATTATCTCCCTGCAGCTTGCGCGGCTGAAATGGACGGTTGCGCATGCCTATGAAAATGTCGGCCTCTACAAGCGTAAATTCGATGCTGCCGGGGTCCATCCCGATGATCTGAAGGCGCCTGAGGATATCGCAAAATTTCCCTTCACCACCAAAGAAGATCTGCGGCAGAGCTATCCTTTCGAGATGATGGCCGTACCGATGGAGCAGGTGGCCAGGATCCATGCATCCAGCGGCACGACCGGCAAGCCGACCGTCGTTGGCTATACGAAAAAGGATGTTGATAACTGGGCGCATCTAGTGGCCCGGTCTATCCGCGCATCCGGAGGGCGTCCGGGTGACCGCATTCATGTCGCCTATGGTTATGGGCTCTTTACCGGCGGTTTGGGGGCGCATTACGGAGCCGAGGCCCTTGGCTGCACGGTCATCCCTGTTGGTGGCGGGATGACACAGCGTCAGGTACAGCTGATTGTCGATTTCAAGCCGGACATCATTATGGTGACCCCATCCTATCTTTTGGCTGTTGCAGACGCGTTTGAAGCGCAGGGCATTGATCCCCGCAGCACGAGTCTGAAAAGCGGTATTTTCGGCGCCGAGCCGTGGACAAATGCCATGCGTGCGGAAATTGAAACCCGCTTTGATATGCATGGTGTCGATATTTATGGCCTGTCTGAGGTGATGGGCCCCGGTGTCGCCAATGAAGCGGTTGAGGAAAAAGACGGGCTGTATATCTGGGAGGATCATTTCCTGCCTGAAATCATCGACCCGGACAGCGGCGCTGTGCGTGCAGATGGCAGCGAAGGCGAACTTGTCTTTACCTCGCTGACCAAAGAAGCGCTGCCGATTATCCGCTATCGCACACGTGATCTGACAACATTGCGTCCGGGATCGGCCCGCACGATGCGCCGCATGGATAAAATCACTGGCCGCAGCGATGATTTGATCATTTTGCGCGGGGTGAATGTTTTCCCCAGCCAGATTGAAGAGCATATTCTGAAGATTGACGGCATCAGCCCGCATTACCAGATCGAATTGTCAAAATCCGGACCGCTGGATGTGATGAAGGTGCGCGTCGAGGCCGCGCCTGGCAATGAGGATGCGGACCGTCGCGGGGCGCTGGCGGCCCAGCTGGCCGAGAACATCAAACAAAATGTCGGCATCAGCGCTGAAATTGACGTCACACCCGTTGGCAAGGTGGATCGCTCGGTTGGCAAGGCGGTGCGTATTATTGACCGCCGCAACGCCTGACGCGCGCCCATGCCCCGCCGCCGTGCCACAGGCTATGACAGCAAGCTTGTCCATATTCGCGACACCGCAGCGGCATTGTTTGCGCGTGACGGGTTCTCGCGCACATCAATGGCCGAACTTGCCAATGCCTGCGGCGTATCAAAGGCGCTGCTTTACCATTATTTCGATGGCAAGGAAGCCATCCTGTTCGATATCTTGCGCGCCTATCTTGACGATCTCGAAGAGGTTATCAGAATCGACCGCGCAGAATCAGCAAGTGCCCGTGATCATCTGCGCGCGCTGATCGGCGCCTTGCTGGCGCAATATCGCCAGGCGGGTAATACCCACAAGCTTCTGACATTTGATCTGTCAGTATTGCCCCAAGCCAAGCAAGATGAATTACGGCAGACGGAACGCCGGATCATGGCGTGTTTTGACACTGCCCTTATCGATGCTGCCGCCGAGGCCGGACGCGCCACCCCGCTTGACGGACCACGGGCGATGATGCTGTTCGGCACACTCAACTGGACCTATACATGGTTCCGCGAGGATGGCGCTCTGACGCTCGACGCATATAGTGATCTGGTGACAGACAGCACTGTGAAGTCGCTATTGTCTTAGGCAATCTCTGCTAAAAAATACAATATATAGATAATTTTGATCTTGCTTCACTATATGTAGGCTCATGTTCAATTTTTTTCTTTACTTGTCCGGCACTGTGTTTCTAGCGTTCCCCATCAATTGTTCTTAGGGGGAGTCTAATGAGCATTGCGAACGGAGTTGATCCGCAACGTGTAAGCGATCCGGATTACGAATTGCCCATGGTGCCAAGGGTGGCGCTTGGGATGCAACATGTACTGGCAATGTTTGCCAGTAATGTAACACCATCAATCATCATTGCCGGCGCTGCCGGCTTTGCGTTTGGAAGTGCCGATATGGTCTTCCTCATTCAAATGGCCATGCTGTTCGCCGGCATTGCCACGCTGTTCCAGACAGTCGGTATTGGCCCTGTTGGCGCCCGTCTGCCTGTCATGCAGGGTACAAGCTTTGCCTTTGTTCCGATCATGATCGGAGTCGTTAAATCTTCAGGCATGGCCGCTCTGATGGGATCGATCATCGTAGCTGGCATCTTTCACGCAGCCCTTGGCACAGTGATCGGCCGGATCCGGCATTGGTTCCCGCCATTGGTATCTGGCATGGTGATCACCACCATCGGCCTGTATCTGATACCTGTCGGTATTCGCTATGCCGCTGGCGGCGCTGCCGATTTTCAGGTGAACAACCCGAATTGGGGTGATTTCAGCCATTGGAGCCTTGCCCTGGTCGTGATCATTGTCGCGCTGGGGTGCAAGTTCTTTACCCGCGGCCTGACATCATCAGCCGCGATTCTGCTTGGTCTGATCGCCGGTTATCTTGTCGGCATTGCAACTGGCGCTGTAAATTTCGGCGCTGTTGGCAAAGCGGCATGGTTTGCCATTCCGATGCCGCTGCAATATGGCATCGAATTCAACATGGCAGCCATCATCGGCATGTGTCTGATTTCTATTGTCAGCGCCATTGAGACAGTGGGTGATATTTCAGCCATTGCCAAAGGTGGCGCCGGACGCGAGGCAAGCGACAAGGAACTGGCCGGCGGCACCTATGCCGACGGTCTCGGCTCTGCTGTTGCTGGTATCTTTGGCGGCCTGCCAAACACCTCCTTCAGCCAGAATGTCGGCATTGTTTCCATGACAGGTGTTATGAGCCGCGGTGTTGTCACCATCGGCGCCATTTTCCTGATCATTTGCGGCTTTGTACCGAAAATCGGTGCTGTCGTATCCTCAATGCCGATCGAAGTGCTTGGTGGCGGTGTTATCTTGATGTTCGGCATGGTTGTATCTGCCGGCGTCAGCATGCTGTCCACGGTCAGCTGGACGCGCCGCAATATGATGATTCTGGCGACATCCATGTCTGTTGGCATTGGCTTGCAGGCGGTTCCGAAATCCATGCAGCATCTGCCCGACACGCTGGGCATGCTGATGACATCAGGCTTGCTGCCGGTTGCAGTGATTGCCGTTGTTATGAATTTGGTTCTGCCAGAGGATGCAGAGTAAAGCTGTTTCCTCGCTGGCTTTGATCGCCATAACAGCCTAACGTGACCGCTGGCCTGCCATTTGGGCCAGCGGTATTTTTTGGAGATCATCACAGCACCAACATGGCATCAGCTACTCTGTTATTAAAACATGCTGACCTGCTCTGCACGATGGAGGACGGGCCGGCCACCCAGGCGGCCAGCACCGAAATCCGGGATGGCGCCCTGTTCGCGCGTGACGGGGTGATTGTGGCCGTCGGTCCGACAGCAGAACTGCCGCAGGATGCTGACCGGGTGATCGACATGACCGGCCAGCTTGTCATTCCCGGCATGGTAAATACGCATCACCATCTGTTCCAGAATCTGACCCGTGTCGTTCCTGAGGCTCAGGACGCGCCGCTGTTTGGCTGGCTGAAAACTCTTTACCCAATCTGGTCACATATCGGGCCCGAACATGTCTATTGGTCAACTGCGCTGGGCCTTGCCGAACTGGCGCTAAGCGGCTGCACCACCTCATCAGACCATCTCTATCTTTTTCCGAATGGCGCACGCCTTGATGACTCCATGGCAGCAGCAGCAGATATCGGCGTGCGTTTTCACGGTACGCGTGGTTCGATGAGCATTGGTGAGAGCAAAGGCGGGCTGCCGCCTGACAGCCTGTGCGAAGATGAGAATGTCATCCTTGCCGATAGCCAGCGTGTGGTGGAAGCCTTTCATAATCCTGACCGTCATGCCATGCAGCGTGTGGCACTCGCCCCCTGCTCACCCTTTTCAGTATCGATGGATCTGATGCGGGAAAGTGCGACTCTTGCACGTCATTTGGGTGTTGGTCTGCATACGCATCTTGCCGAGAATATCGAGGATATTGAGTACAGCCTTGCTACCTTTGGCATGCGCCCGGGTGATTATGCTGATGCGGTCGGCTGGACAGGGCATGATGTCTGGCATGCGCATTGTGTGCAACTGGATGCAACAGAAATTGATCTGTTTGCCCGCACCGGCACCGGCGTGGCGCATTGCCCCTGTTCCAACATGCGGCTTGCGAGCGGTATTGCGCCGGTGCGCACAATGCTGGATCGCGGGGTCAAGGTTGGACTTGGTGTGGACGGATCAGCTTCTAATGATAGTGGTCATATGCTGAATGAGGCGCGTCAGGCCATGCTGTTGCAGCGCGTGATGGCAGGCGGTGATGCGATGAGCGCGCGGATGGCGCTGGCAACAGCAACGCGCGGTGGTGCGGCGGTGCTGGGGCGCGATGATATCGGCATCCTGGCACCCGGATATGCGGCAGATATCACCGCCTTTGACAGGCGCAATATTGATTTTGCCGGTAGCGACTGGGACCCGCTTGCCGGCCTGCTGTTCTGCGGACCGGTGAAGGCAAGCCATACCATCGTCAATGGGCAAAGCGTTGTTGAAGACGGCCAGATCGTGACTATGGACATGGACCGGATGCTGGAACGCCACGCAGCCATGACCCATCACCTGATGCAGGCGTCAGGCCACACAGGCTAGCAAGGAACGGCGCAGTACCGCCTCTGTCATCAGCTATATTTTGGATGTTTAAACTGCGCAGGATCTGGCGGGCGCATCCTTAAGCCGTGCTTAGAGCCTGATCACCGCGACGGGTGCATCTTCCCAATGTTCCTGAAGATTGGCGCTGTCCACCTCGCCATCGGGTCCGGCGCGATCAGCGATCAGGAAATCCTGTTGCTGGCGCACCAGCAAGGGATGGTGCCAGACATTTGGCGCATAACTTACCCCCTGGTCCCCGCGCGCATGGAAACAGCGAAGCCCATTAAAATCAGGTGCGCTGTCATCACCATTGGTCGGGGCCACCACCACCAGCCAGTCATGGTCGGAAAGCGGTATGAATGCCTGTGATCCCAGCGGGTGCCGCTCCATCATCGAAACAGCAATGGGAACGGTGCGCGGCGTGCCGGCAAAGATTGACAGGATCGGCGTGCCGCCACCCGCAGCCACATCAACCTGTGCCAATGCGTGATAGCGGGTGGTTGTGCCTTCATTGATCATCCTGATCTCGGCGCCGTCGCGCTCGATGACCATACCGAACGGGGCAAAGCCGGCCTTGGTCAGCGGTTCCGTGGCAAGTATGCGCGGACCTGTCATGATACACGGCCATGCGGGTGATGTTCGCGCCAGTGACGGGCGATATCGATCCGCCGCGCCAGCCAGACACGGTCATGCTTTTGCACATGATCCAGAAACTTTACCAGCCCGGCAAAGCGGGCCGGCCGGCCGATCAGGCGGCAATGCAACCCCACCGACATCATTTTCGGCGCGGTCTCGCCCTCGGCATAGAGCGTATCAAAGGCGTCAATCAGGTAAGTCGCAAACTGGTCGCCGGTGTGAAACCCCTGCGCTGTGGCGAAACGCATATCATTAGTGTCCAGCGTGTAGGGAACGATCAGATGCGGGGTATCTGTCTGTGTACTCCAGAAGGGAAGATCATCGGAATAATCATCGGCGTCATAGAGAAAGCCGCCTTCCTCGGCGACGATGCGACGGGTATTCTGCGATGTCCGGCCAGTGTACCAGCCAAGCGGCCGTTCCCCACAGATGGATGTGTGGACATCGATGGCCTTTTGCAGCTGTGCGCGCTCTTCATCCTCGGCCATACCGTGATAATTGGTCCAGCGCCAGCCATGCGAGGCAATTTCATGACCGTCTGAGAGGGCACGCTCGATCACTGCCGGGTGGCGTTGCATCGCCATCGCCACGGCAAACAGCGTCAGCGGCACATCGCGATCACGAAACAGATCAAGAAGACGCCAAACCCCGGCGCGTGACCCATATTCATAAATGGATTCCATCGACATATGCCGCGCACCCTCAAACGGGACCGCACCGATAATTTCGGACAGGAACATTTCGGATGCCGAATCACCATGAAGGATGCTGTTCTCGCCGCCCTCTTCATAATTCAGCACAAACTGCACGGCGACACGGGCATCGCCAGGCCAGGCCGCATGCGGCGGCGTCGGCCCATAGCCGATCATGTCACGTGGATAGCTCACCCGCCGGATTCCGCACCCACTTCGGGCACACCGCCGGATTTGAGCATGGCCCGCCAGTTGGCAAGCATGGCGCGTTCCTCATTCTCAACCCAGATGACATTGCCAGGCGGCATGGCGTGCGAGGCTGCGACCTGCCAGTAAATATCATCCACCTGACGCAGGATATCAGCCTCGGTTTCCAGCACCACGCCCTTTGGCGCGAAATGCATGCCGTCCCATTGCGGCACACGCGCATGGCAAATGGCACATCGCTCTGTAACCAGTTCCACCGCAGCCACATGCAATTCGGCGCCGGTTCCAAACTCATATTCGGCATAGGCATCAGGATCATGTTTCGGCGCGCCGGCATGGCTCAGCAGGACGGCCATTACCGTGAGTGCGCCAGCGGCAATCCAGGCCCACCATGGGGCGGGATCACCCTTGTGTTTTGTATTGAAGAAATGCCGGATCAGCGCGCCGATGACAAGCACCAGCGCCAGAATGACCCACGCGTAGGATGTTGCAAAGATGGCTGGATAATGCCCGCCGATCATGACGAAAATGACCGGCAATGTCAGATAGTTATTATGCAGGGATCTTTGCTTGCCGCGGGCACCATAGCGCGGGTCGGGCGCGTCGCCGGCAACCAGCGCATCCACCACCTTACGCTGGCCAGGGATGATGACCATGGCAACATTCGCGACCATGATCGTGCCAATGGTGACACCGATCTGCACGAAGGCACCGCGCGCGGAAAAGATCTGCGTATAGCCCCACGCCAGCAAAACGATGAACACAAATCCCGCGAGTGCCAGCGCCACATCATTACGGCCCAGCGGGCTGCGGCACATCAGATCATAGGCGACCCAACCGCCGACAATGCCGGCAAGGCTAAGCGCAACCGCTTGCCAGGGCTCCAGGTCCAAAATCTCTGTGTCGATCATATAAAGGCCGGATTGCGTATAATAGATGATCGTCAACAGCGCAAAGCCTGACAGGAAGGTGGTATAGGCCTCCCATTTGAACCAGGTCAGTTCGTCCGGCATTTTGGATGGCGCAACAAGATATTTCACCATGTTGTAGAAACCGCCGCCATGCACCTGCCACGCCTGCCCATGCGCCTGTTCGGGCAAAGCCTTGCCAGGCTTCAGGCTGAGATCCAGCGCGATGAAATAGAAGGAAGAGCCAATCCAGGCAATTCCGGCAATGACATGCAGCCAGCGAACAAGAAGTTCTGACCACATCCAGGCATAATCAACCATACTTCCCCCTTTGGGACGGTCCCCGCAGAGATGCCACCGGACCCATGGTCCGCCCCCTGCCGTTATAGTGTGCCAGCATCAGGTCCCGTCGTCCAATTCCTGTTGCCATATGGCCAGCGCCGCGGCGATTGACAGTGCCACCCGCGCCGGTTGCTTGCCCGTAATTTCAGGCACCCCAACCGGACAGACCAGCCGGTCAAGTGTCGCTGGCGTTACACCCGCCTTGGCAAGGCGTGATCTGAACCGTGCGGCCTTCGTTGCTGATCCGATCAGTCCCAGCCGCGCAAACCCGTCGCCTTTCAGAACGGCAAGGCAGATAGCCTCGTCCAGCGCATGGTTGTGCGTAATGACAAGATGGATGGCATGCGGTGGCGCATGGCTTGCAATGACGGTCGGGTCGGTCGCGATCACCCGCTCGACACCTGCGGGCACCATGTCTGGAAACCGGCCTGCCGCGATATCCACCCAGTGCAGGTCACAATCCAGCGCGGCAAGATGTGGCGCCAGCGCGCGGCCGATATGGCCCGCGCCGTAAAGAAAAACCGGATGCGGGTCGGTGACAATTGGCGCGACAAATACCGAACCGTCCACCGACAATCCTGATGGCATGCCAGCAGCCGCAGTAACCGGGCTGGCCCCGGAAAGGGGGTGTGCCAGCCGCGTTGCATCCTGCAGCCCTTCCAAAACTGACAGTTCGGTGGGCCCAAAGGATTCCAGCAACACGCGCACCTGTCCCCCGCAGCATTGTCCCATATCAGGGCCGAGCGCGGCCTTGACCAGCTGCCGGGCCCAGTTGGGCCGGCTTTCCGACATCATGGCACGGGCCTGCTGCATAATTTGAAATTCCAGCGTACCGCCGCCAATGCTCTGCCAGATTTCCTGATCGGAAATCAGCATCATGGCCCCGGCCTCTCGCGGGGACGATCCCTTCACGCCGACGAGACTGGCACGCACAACAAGACCGTCAGGCCCGGCCAGACGCCTCGCCGTGGCAATCCATCCCCTCACGCCGGATCGGTCCCGTCATCCTGGCGGAACCCCAAGGCGCCGAGCCGGCGTGCCGTCAGACACAACCGTTCCGGTGTCGCAGGCGCGTCCAGCATGGGATAGTCATCCGAGCCCAGGCCCTGCAGCGCGTGTGAAAGTGCCATCAGAACCGAAATGCCCAGCATCAGCGGCGGCTCTCCAACCGCCTTTGACCTGTGGATGCTGTCCTCACGATTTTCGCCATCTGCAAAGAGATGCACATTAAAGTTAAGCGGCCGGTCACCACAGGCCGGAATCTTGTATGTCGAGGGCGCATGGGTGCGCAGTCTGCCATCGGAATCCCAGACAAGCTCTTCGGTTGTCAGCCAGCCTGCGCCCTGCACAAAGCCGCCTTCGATCTGTCCAATATCAATGGCCGGGTTCAGCGACCGCCCGGCATCATGCAGGATATCGGTGCTCAGAATGCGGTTTTCGCCGGTCAGAGTATCCAGCACAACTTCGGAAACCGCAGCCCCATAGGCGAAATAATAAAACGGCCGGCCGCGGGATCGGTTCTTGTCCCAATGGATTTTTGGCGTTGCGTAGAATCCGGTGGAAGACAGCGACACCCGACCAAGATAACAGGCTTCGACGGCAGCAGCGAAATCCATATGCGTATCACCCGCGATTACCATCCCGTCTGCAAATATCACATCTTCAGCCGCGCATCCGTGTAATGAAGCCAGATAGGCGGCCATACGGCCCTTGATCGTCCGTGCCGCGGCCTGCGCCGCTTTGCCGTTCAGATCCGTTCCGGATGACGCTGCTGTTGCCGATGTGTTTGGCACCTTGCCGGTCGTTGTGGCGGTGATCTTGATCGCGCTGAAATCAACCTGGAATTCATGCGCAACAATCTGTGCAACCTTTGTATTCAGCCCCTGCCCCATTTCGGTGCCGCCATGATTCAGATGGACGGACCCGTCGGTATATACATGAACAAGCGCGCCCGCCTGATTCAGAAAGGTCGTATTAAAGGAAATGCCAAACTTCACGGGAGTTAAGGCAATGCCGCGCTTGATGACATCGCTTCGCGCATTAAAGGCGGTGATGGCCGCACGCCGCCGCAAATAGTCAGAATCCTCGGCAAGCTTGTCGACAAGATCCTGCAGCACGCAGTCCTCTACCGTCTGGCCATAGGGTGTCACACCATGGGTATCGGCGCTGTAATGCGGATAAAAATTGCGACGCCTTACCTCAAGCGGATCAAGGTTGAGTTTATGGGCAATGGCGTCAATTGCCCGCTCGATACCCAGCATGCCCTGCGGGCCACCAAAGCCGCGAAACGCCGTATTGGATTGTGTATGCGTCTTGCAGCGATGTGAAATAACCCGCAAGTCGGGTATGTGGTAGGCATTATCCGCATGACACATGGCACGGGCGGCAATCGCCTCGGACAGGTCCCATGACATGCCACAGCGCAATGCCTGCTCGAACACGGCGCCGCGAATACGCCCGTCGGAGTCAAACCCAATGTGATAATCGATGCGAACATCATGCCGCTTGCCGGTCAGCATGAAATCATCATCGCGGTCATAGACCGTCTTGGCCGGACAGCCCGTCAAGCGTGCTGCCAGGGCCGACAAGATTGCCGGCAAGTTGCCCTGGCTTTCCTTGCCGCCAAATCCGCCACCCATACGCCGTGTTTCGACCGTGACATCCTTGTTGGAAAGCCCAAGTGCGGCTGCAACCTTATGCTGGATTTCGGTGGGATGCTGCGTCGAGCAATGCACCGTGATGTCGCCATCTTCGCCGGGAAGGGCAAGCGCTGCCTGTCCCTCGAGATAGAAATGTTCCTGCCCGCCAATTTCCATTCTGCCGGAGATATGATGCGGGGCTGCCGCGATGGCATTATCGGGGTCACCATTTTCCATTGTCGCCGCCGGCCCAAGCCATGAACGGGCGCGCATGGCATCCTCAATGGTCAGAATGGCGGGGAGTGGCTGATAATGAATCTCTGCCAGTGGCAGCGCATCACGCGCAGCCTGCATGTTCTTGGCGACAATGGCGAAAACAGCCTGACCGACATAGCTCACAACCTCGGCCGCCAGGATCGGGTCATCGCCATGCACCGGGCTGCAATCATTAATGCCCGGAATATCGGCATGCGTCATGACCGCCACGACCCCGTCAGCAGCCGCAACGCGGGACATATCCATAGCGGTAATTCGCGCATGGGCATGCGGGCTCTGACCAATCAGGACAACCAGCGTGTTGTCAGCTGTTGGAATATCATCAACATAGATGGCGGTGCCCGCTACATGCTTGTGCGCGCTGTCATGGCGTTGCGGGGTACGGATATCACCGTCAATGCGACCGCCGGTACCTGTTGCATCCATGGCATGCTGTTCGGAATCATAAGGGGGGGACTGGTCAGGCATCATCCGGCCTCCAGCAACTCTGCAATGCCTGATTTTCCGCTGGTGCCTGCAAGATGCGGGACCGGCGTCCCGGTCATGTCCATCGCATATTTGATCAGCAGGTTCTGCGCTACCTGCATGCGGTAATCGGCCGAGGCGCGCATATCGTCAATGGGGTTGAAATCCATTTCAAGTGCCGCCGCGGCAGCCATAAAGCTTTCCATGGAAACCGGCTTGTCCATCAGGCACGCTTCTGCCTCTGCGGCGCGCTTTGGTGTTGCGGCCATCCCGCCAAATGCCAGCCGTGCCGACGTGATATGCTTTGCCGAAACGGTTATGTTGAAGGCCCCCATCACCGCCGAAATATCCTGATCGAAGCGCTTTGAGATCTTATAGGCGCGAAAATGCGGCGCGGCGCCTGACGGCACGCGCAGCCCGGATACATATTCGTTCGTCGCCCGATCCTGCCTGCCATAATCAATGAAGAAATCTTCCAGCGCCAGCAACCGGTTGGAATCCGGCGCGGTCAGTTCCACCTCGGCCGCCAGTGCAATCAGCATTGGCGGCAAATCGCCAATAGGTGACCCGTTCGCAATATTGCCGCATACCGTGCCGCTCGCACGCACCTGCACGGACCCGAACCGGCGCATGACCTCGCCCAGGTCGGGCCAGCCCGTTGCCAGCCGATCCATAGCCATGGCATGGGTCACCGCCGGGCCAATATGCCAATGGGCGCCGGCTTTCTTCATACTGTCAAAACCGTGAACACGCCCGGTCCACAACATCATCGGCAATTTGGCCTGTCCCTTTGTAACCCACAGCCCGATATCGGTGGCACCGGACACAATGGTAGCATCCGGCGTTTCGGCATAAAGCAACGTAAAGTCTGCTGCGGTTGCCGGCGCCACAAAGCGGCAATGTCCATCCGACAGCATCACCGTGTCTTTGTGGGCAATATCTTTCATCAGCTGCGCCTCACGCTGGCGCCGTGCAGCCTCGAAGGCAGGCGGCACACTGCCTCGGCGCAGCGCGCTGGCGGCATCGGCTATCGGGCGATAACCCGTACAGCGGCACAGATTGCCGGCAAGCGTGGTATCAATTTCGGAAGAGTTCAGCCCCTCATTATTGCACCACGCCGTAAACAGAGACATCACAAAGCCGGGCGTACAGAACCCGCATTGTGATCCATGATGGTCAACCATCACCTGCTGGCACGGATGCAGGCTGCCATCCGGCGAGGCGATCCCTTCAACTGTTGTTACAGAGGCGCCTTCCAACATGCCGAGAAACAGAATACAGGCATTCACCGGATGCCATCGGGCATCACCGGGTCGCAGTACCGCAACGGTACAGGCCCCGCAATCCCCCTCAGCACAGCCTTCCTTGGACCCGGTCAGCCGTTTCGTCTGGCGCAGCCAGTTCAGCAGGGTGGTGTCACCCCGCAGGCCCGATACCGTTTCAACACGGTTATTCAGCACAAATGTAATGGTGTCACGCATGCCGGTTCTGTCTGCCTCCGCGCTCAGCTGCCCCGGTAGGTTGAATAACCGTAGGGCGACAGCAATAGCGGCACATGATAATGCGCCTCTGGGTCAGCGATGCCGACGGCAATTACAATATCGTCCAGAAAGGGTGGATCGGGCAGCAAGACTCCCTGACCGGCGAGATAGGCGCCAGCATGAAAAACCAGCTCATACCGTCCGGCTGTCATATCCGCGCCGTCCAGAAGCGGACCATCCACGCGTCCGTCATCGTTGGTTGCCACGCTGCACAAAAGCCTGCGCGAATCACCCTCACGCGCATACAGGTCAATGCGCACGCCAGGCGCTGGACAGCCGGCAGCCGTGTCAAGAACATGCGTTGTCAGTCGGCCCATGCCGTACCCCTCACCAAAAAGATCCCTGTTTTCCCCGACGGCGCACCACAGGACGGTTCTGATCAACGCGTCCATTCGAATCTGTGATGTCGCCTAACCTGTCGCACCTAACTGGCAGATTGCCAATTAAGGATTGAACAGGCAAACAAATTTGCAGAAGCTCGGTCCAGTTTCACCACTTCATGCAAGGAGTCTTTGAATGGATGATCTGCGTTTTACGATCGCACCCGCTGACCTGTCCGAAGATGATTTCATGGCAAAATTTGGCGGAATCTACGAACACGCGCCCTGGGTGGCGGCCACGCTGTTTGGCGCCGGGCTGGGCCCGCAGGATTCCCGCCTTTCGATATTTGCCGGGCGGATGGCCGATATTGTGGATGCCGCCGGGCAAGACGCGCAGATGGCCCTGTTGCGTGCGCACCCTGAACTGGCCGGCAAGCTGGCCATTGCCGGTGGTTTGACCAGTGAATCCACTGCCGAGCAGGCGGGGGCAGGGCTGGATGCCTGCAGCCCGGCGGAATTTGCGCGCTTTCAGGATTTCAACGCGCGTTATGGCGCGTCATTCGGCCATCCCTTTATCATTGCGGTACGCGGCCTGACCCGCAGCGATATTCTGGCTGCTTTTCAGGCACGGCTTGGCAATGACGCCGCAACCGAATTTGCCACGGCCCTTGCCGAAGTGCATAAAATCGCCCGCCTGCGGCTGGCTGACCTGTGCTAGTCTGGCGTCTCAGGATCGGTGATTGGCAGGATCAGTGTGATGACAGGCAAGGCGCGCAGCACGGGGTGCAAGGACAGTTTCAAGGCAGATCTTGCCGGCATCTGCGGGTCTGAGCATGTGCTGGACGGCGATGACATAGACGCCCGCTACCTTCGTGACTGGCTTGGCAAGGCGGAATCGCATCCGGCGCTGGTGGTGCGGCCGCCGGATACAGCAGCTGTCGCTGCGGTGATGCAGCTATGTGCCAAGACGAAAACCCCGGTCATTCCCTTTGGTGGCAATTCCGGCCTTGCCGGCGGGACAGTTGCGGCGGCCGGGCAGAATATCGTGCTGCTGTCGCTGGAACGGATGAACCGGGTCCGCGAGATGAATGCTGCTGGCCGCTTCATGGTGGCCGAAGCCGGCTGTATCATCGAACAGCTGCACACCGTTGCCGCCTCGGAATCGCTGATGTTTCCGCTGGTGTTCGGGGCCAAGGGCACGGCGCAGATTGGCGGCGCGCTCAGCACCAATGCGGGCGGGCTGAATGTTGTGCGTTATGGCAATGCGCGCCATCTGTGCCTCGGGCTGGAAGTGGTCACGGCAACCGGCGAGGTGATGGATCTGCTTCCCGCGTTGAAGAAAGACAATACTGGCTATGATCTGGTCAATCTGATCATCGGGGCTGAAGGCACGCTTGGCATTATTACCGCGGCCAGCCTGGCGCTGGTACCGCCGCCGCCCGCGCTGGCCACGGCGATGGTCAAGCTGCGCGATCTTGATGCCGCGCTGTCACTGATGAATCTGGCACAGGCCGAAAGCGGCGGGCGGGTCGAGGCGTTCGAGCTGTTTGGCCGCCTGCATTATGAATTATGTGCCCGTCATCTGGCGCATGTCACCCCGCCTTTTGATGAGGCCGCCGATCTGGCAGTGATGATCGAAATCGCCGCTAACAGCACGGATGATGCCACGATTGGCGATGACGGCACGCTGCCGCTGGCAACGCAGCTTGAAACCATTCTTGCCACGGCGCTGGAGGCGGGCTGGATCAGCGACGCCGTCGTGGCGCAGTCGGCGGCACAGCGGGCCAATATGTGGGCGATGCGCGAGGATGTGCTGACCGCCATGATGGCGCATGGCAAATGGGTGATGAATGATATCAGCTTTCAGGTGGCCGACCTGCCGGCCGCCATTGCCGATCTGGATGCCGCTTTCCATGCGGTGGCCCCGGGACTCTATGGCACGGCCTTCGGGCATATGGGCGACGGCAATCTGCATGTCTGTGCCCGGCCCTATGACAAGGACCCGGCGGATTTCCCGCAAGAAGCCGCCGCGATCAAACAGGCCGTGCGCGATGTGGTGGCGAAATGGCGCGGGTCGATCAGCGCCGAGCATGGCATCGGCACCGACAAGCAGACGGATATGAAGGCAATGAAGGACCCGGCCGCCTATGCGATGATGCAGGCGATCAAAAAGGCGCTGGACCCGGACAATCTGCTCAACCCCGGCAAGGTGTTGATGTAAGGGCGGTTAGTGCCAACTATGCAGGCCGATGCTGTTGCCTTCGCTGTCGGTGATGATGGCGATAAAGCCCATCTCGCCGATTGACTGTTTGCCGACAACCACGTCGCTGCCATGGGCGACGGCCCGGTCTGTTGCGGCGGCGCAGTCATCAACGCTGAAATAGACAAGTGTGCCTTCCGAATTCGGACTGCGCATCGGGTGGCGGATCAATCCGCCAGCGGCCCCTTCGGCGCCGCGTGTGGCGTTAAAGAACCACATCTCCATATCACCGCCTGACATGGGCGAGGGAACAAAGTCCGCCCCGACCACATCGGCATAAAAAATCTTAGCCCGGTCCATATCGGCAACATAGATTTCGAACCATCCAACCGGGTTTCCTTCAACCTTGTTCTGGGGGTTTGCTGCATCCGTCATTTTTATGTGTCCTTTGTGCGGGGCACCCGTGTCGCCGGGTACAAAAAAGCGCTGCCTGATGATAGGCAGCGCTCATATTTTCAAACAAGGGGCCGAACAGGCCGGTCAGGTGTCACTGCCGGCATGGAAATTGAACACCGCGCCTTCCTTGATCCCTGATGGCCAGCGCGCCGTCACCGTCTTCAGCTTGGTGTAAAAACGCACCCCTTCCATGCCGTGGATCGAATGATCACCGAACATAGATGCCTTCCAGCCGCCAAAACTGTGATAGGCCACCGGCACTGGAATCGGCACATTCACCCCGACCATGCCAATATTCACCTGGCTGACAAAATCGCGCGCGGCATCGCCATCGCGGGTGAAGATCGCGGTGCCATTGCCATATTCATGGTCGATCACCAGCTGGCGCGCCTCTTCATAGCTTTGCGGACGCAGCACCGACAGCACCGGACCGAAAATCTCGTCACGTTAGACAGACATGTCGGGGGTCACCTTGTCGAGCAGGGTGCCGCCGACGAAAAACCCGTCCTCATAGCCCTGCAGCCGCAGACCGCGGCCATCCACCACGACCTCGGCGCCATCCTTTTCGCCCTGGTCGATATAGCCTTCGATCCGCGCCTTGGCCTCGGCGGTGATGACCGGGCCCATCTCGACACCCGGCTCGTCATACTGGCCGATTTTCAGTGCCCGCACCTTTGGGGCCAGCTGTTCGACAAAGCGGTCAGCCGTGTCATCGCCAACCGCCAGCACCGCTGAAATGGCCATGCAGCGCTCGCCGGCCGACCCGTAGGCTGCACCCATCGCCGCGTCAACCGCCTGTTCCATATCGGCATCAGGCATGATGATCATATGGTTTTTCGCCCCGCACAGCGCCTGCACGCGCTTGCCGTTGGCACAGCCACGCGAATAGATGTAATGGCCGATCGGGGTCGAGCCGACAAAGCTGATGGCGCCAACATCAGGATGATCCAGGATGGCGTCCACGGCTTCCTTGTCACCATGCACGACATTGAACACGCCGTCTGGCGCGCCCGCCTCTGACATCAGCCGCGCCAGCAGCATTGGTGCCCCCGGGTCGCGCTCTGACGGCTTCAGCACAAATGTATTGCCGCATGCCAACGCCATCGGGAACATCCACATCGGCACCATGGCCGGGAAATTGAATGGCGTGATGCCGGCAACAACACCAACCGGCTGACGCATCGAGAAGACATCGACACCGCCTGCCACCTGCGGCGAATATTCGCCTTTCAGCGCATGCGGGATCCCGCACGCAAATTCTACCACTTCCAGCCCACGGGCCATTTCCCCCTTGGCATCGTCAAAGGTCTTGCCATGCTGCGATGAAATCTGCCGTGCCAGCTCGTCAAGATTGGCGCGCACCAGATCGCGGAAATTGAACATGACCTGCGCGCGTTTGGCGGCAGGGGTCGCCGACCAGTTGGGCAATGCCGCGCTGGCAGCGGCAATGGCGGCATTTACCTCATCGGTGCTGGCCAGCGGGACCGATGTCACGGGCTGACCTGTTGCCGGGTTGAAAACATCCTGGGCGCGGCCGCTGGCTCCGGCCTTTTCGGCACCATTGATGTAATGCATCAAAGTCATGGTCACTTCCTTGCAATAATGGGTCTGGGGAACACTGCGATCAGATTTACAGGCTTTTCAGGAAAGCGCAAGATGACTTCCAGCCTATGGTGAATCACTGCCGATCTGTTCCTTGCGGCGGGCGATAAAGGCCTGCATTGCCTCGACCCGGCCAGCATCCATCGGTGGCGGTGTATAGGCGTCGAGTATCTGCGGCCATAATGTCATGGCACGCTCTGTCGCTGTGCGCGCGCCGGCATCACGCCAGTTCTCGTTATTTGACCAGTCCGAAAGGAACGGGCTGTAAAAAGCGGTTTCATAGCGTTCCATCGTATGTGCAGTGCCAAAGAAATGTCCGCCGGGAGACACCTCGTCATGCGCGGCAAAGCCGAAATCGGAATCCTCAAAATGCACCGGACGCAGGGTTTCGCTCATTGCCTGCAGCATCTCGCAGTCCAGGACCAGCTTTTCGAAATCGGCGACCAGCCCGCCCTCGCTCCATCCGGCAGCATGATAGATCAGGTTGCCATGACCGGTAACCGCCCCCCACATGGCCATCTGTGTTTCCCAGACAGCCTGCGCATCAGCGGCATTGGACGCGCTGCAGGCGCTGGTCCTGTAGGGCAGCCGATAAAACCGCGCCAACTGCCCGCCAGCTATGTTGGCGCGGGTATTTTCCGGCGTGCCAAAGGCCGGGGCCCCGGTTTTCATATCGACATTCGATGTAAAGCCGCCATAGACCACGGGCGTGCCAGGGCGCACCAGCTGGGTCAGCGCCACACCAAACAACGCCTCTGCATTCTGTTGCACAAGCGCCGCTTCGAGAGTGACAGGTGTCATCGCCCCCATCAGGGTAAAAGGGGTGACGACCACGGCTTGGCCCATTTCCGCCATGGCGATGGCCGCGTCGGCCATCTCGATATCAAACTTGCGCGGCGAATTGATATTGATGTTGGTAATGGATGACGGATCGTCCGCCATCTCCGAAACCGTCATCCCGCGGGCGATGGCCGTCAGCGCCACTGCGTCACGCACCCGCCCGGGGCCAATCGACATCGACATGAAAATCTTGTCGGTCAGAGTCAGGTTGGCAAAGGTAGCGTCGAGATGGCGGGTATTCACCGGCAGATCATTCGGCGCCAGTGTCTGATTGCCGAAAAAATGCAGGACGTTAAAACTCTGGCCAAGCTTGATCAGCTTCTGATAGTCGGCAAAATTGCCGGTACGCCGGCCGCCCCGAATGTCATGCGCATTCGGTGCCCCTGATACCATGCCAAAATGGATATGATTGCCGCCAATGGTCAGGGCACGGTGCGGGTTTGTCGGGGTCAGCCGGAATCGGTCCGGGGCCGTGGAGATGGCGTCCATGATCAATCCGCGATCAGCGCGCACGATCATTGTACTGTCATCAACATCTGCTCCGGCTGCCTTGAAAAGGGCCCGCGCAGGGCCGCTCATCACCTCAATTCCATAGGCCTCAAGAAGGCGCAGTGAAGCGTTGTGGATGGCCTCGATCTGGTCAGTGCTGAGCGGTGTCAGCGGCGGCATGTGATTCTGCACATCCTGCCAGTCGATCTGCCATCCGGTGCGTATGGCAGGCGATGCGCCAGATTCGGAAACCTGCCGCCGCCGCCGGCGACGGGTGGCAGAACGACTTGCCGCGCGGCCAGTCATACTGAAAATATCCTGTCAGACATGTGATTTCCCCTGTCTCATGTTCCGACAGGGGGGCAACGTCACTGTCACAGGACCGGCGAAAGCTGTTCTGAAAAAACATAAAACGGAACGCAGAACCAGAAATGAGCACCGCCCTGCAAAATTCGTAAATTTTGGTCTCTTTTGGTTGGATTTCTGCGGACAGCCATTGCAAGACTGTCGCTGATGCGAGGGAGGATTACCATGCCGCTGACCATGAACCGTAATGTCTTCATTACCTGTGCCGTGACCGGGTCCGGCGATACCACCGGAAAGTCGGATAAGGTGCCGGTGACGCCGAAACAGATTGCCGATTCAGCAATTGATGCGGCAAAGGCAGGGGCAGCGGTTGTACATTGTCATGTACGCAATCCTGAAACAGGCGCCCCGTCGCGCGACGTGGCATTGTTCCGCGAAGTGACAGAGCGCATTCGGGATGCCGAGATTGACGTGGTGTTGAATTTGACAGCTGGCATGGGCGGAGACCTTGTCCTTGGCGGTGTGGAAACACCGCTCCCGCCGGACGCAGCCGGCACGGACATGGCGGGCGCCAGTGAAAGGCTGAGGCATATTGCCGATTGCCGTCCCGAGCTCTGCACACTGGATTGCGGCACGATGAATTTCGGTCATGGCGATTATATCATGACCAACAGCACCGCAATGCTTGTCGAAATGGCGACACAGATGAAGGCGCTTGGCGTCAAGCCCGAGATAGAGGCTTTTGATACCGGACATCTATGGTTTGCCAGACATCTCGTCGATCAGGGTCATATAGACATGCCGGCGCTGGTGCAGCTGTGCATGGGAATCCCCTGGGGCGCGCCGGACGACCTGAACACGCTGATGGCGATGGTGAATAATATTCCCGAAGACTGGGTCTTTTCTGCCTTTTCCATTGGCCGAAATGCAATGGCCTATCCTGCGGCTGCCATTTTGGCTGGCGGTAATGTGCGCGTGGGCCTTGAAGATAATATCTATCTGTCACGCGGGGTGTTCGCCACCAATGCACAGCTTGTTGAACGCGCCGTGAATGTGATCGAAAATATGGGCGCGTCCGTCATCGGCCCAGAGGCTGTGCGCAGCCAGCTTGGCCTGACCAAACGCGCGCCGGTTGCGCGCTAGGGAGCATGTTCCATGCAGAATGAGATGAACAGATCGGCTGGCAAGCCGCGGCTTGCGGCCGTTATTGGCGGCGGGGTCATCGGTGGCGGCTGGGTCGCCCGGCTGATCCAGAATGGCGTCGATGTGCAGATTTTCGACCCCGACCCGGAAGCGCCGCGCAAAATTGAAGCGGTCATGGCCAATGCCAATCACGCCATTGCCAAGCTGACCATGGCGCCAATGCCTGCGCCCGGCAAGCTGCGCTTTGCCAGCAGCATTGCCGATGCGGTTGCCGAAGCCGAACTGATCGTCGAGGCAGTGCCAGAACGTCTAGAGGTCAAGCAGGCGGTCTATGCCGAAATCGAGGCCGCCGCCATGCCCGATGCCATCATCAACTCGTCGACATCCGGCATCATGCCAACCGACCTGCAGGCGGGGATGCAGCATCCCGGCCGACTGCTTGTCGGGCATCCCTTCAACCCTGTCTATTTGCTGCCACTCGTCGAGCTTGTCGGCGGCACGGCAACCGATGCAGACACACTAACGCGTGCGGGCGCCTTTTTTACCAGCATCGGCATGCATCCGCTGCCCCTTTCCAAGGAAATTGAAGCCTTTGTCGCAGACCGGCTCCTTGAGGCAGTCTGGCGCGAAGCGCTGTGGCTGATCAATGACGGCATTGCCACAACCGAAGAAATCGATGATGCCATCCGTTTCGGCTTTGGCCTGCGCTGGGCGCAGATGGGGCTGTTCGAGACCTACCGTGTTGCCGGCGGTGAGGCTGGCATGGCGCATTTCATCGCGCAGTTCGGGCCTTGCCTGAAATGGCCATGGACCAAGCTGATGGATGTGCCGGAGCTGACCGACGAGCTGGTGCAGACCATTTCCGACCAGTCCGACGCGCAGTCAGCCATGCATTCAATCCGTGAGCTGGAGCGTATCCGCGACGATAATCTTGTCGCCATCATGCAGGCGCTAAAAGCCAATGACTGGGGGGCCGGGCGCACCCTTTCGGCATGGGAGACCGCACTTTACGACGCGGTGCCGGCGGCCACCGCAAGCGATGATATGAACCAGCCGATCAAGACCATACACCAGCAGGTGCCGGCGGCCTGGACCGATTATAACGGCCATATGAACGAAGCCCGCTATCTGGATTGTTTTTCGATGGCCACCGACGCGGTGATGCGGCGGATCGGCGTCGATGCCGATTATCTGGCCAGCGGCGGCAGCTATTTTACCGTCGAAACGCATATCCGGCATCTGGACGAAGTACAGGCGGGAAGCGAGATTTTTGCCACTTCGCAGGTGCTTCTGGGTGCTGGAAAGAAAATGCAGCTCTTCCATCATCTCTATGCTGCAGATGCTGACGGGGAAGACCGTTTGCTGGCCACCGGCGAGCATATGCTGATCCATGTCGACATGAACAGCCGGTCCGCCAGCCTGCCGTCCGATGCGGTGGCGGCAAAACTGGCAGAGCTGGCAGCTGCCCATGAAAAGCTACCCCGTCCCGAAGGCGCCGGCCGCGCCATCGGCGGCTGAGAAAGGAGAAAGCTGATGCAGTTCGGATTGACCGAAGAACAGGAGATGATCGTTTCCACGGTCCGCAGCTTTGTCGAGACCGAGATCTATCCGCATGAAGACAAGGTCGAAGCGCTTGGCGCAGTGCCGAAAGATCTTGGCGAAGAGATCAAGGCCAAGGTTTTGGAGATGGGATTCTACGCCCCGAATTTTCCGGAATCGGTTGGCGGCGGCGGGCTGAACAATCTGGAATTTGCCCTTCTGGAGCGTGAGCTTGGTCGCGGATCAATGGCGCTGACGCATTTTTTCGGACGCCCGCAGAACATCCTGATGGCCTGCGAGGGCGACCAGGTTGAGCGCTATCTCATGCCGGCAGTGCGCGGCGAGAAGATGGATGCGCTGGCAATGACTGAACCGGATGCCGGATCAGATGTCCGCGGCATGAACACCACGGCACGACGCGATGGCGGGGACTGGGTGCTGAACGGTACCAAGCATTTCATCTCTGGCGGCGCCCATGCCGATTTCTTTATCGTCTTCGTTGCTACCGGCGTCGATGACACGCCGCACGGCCCGAAAAAACGGATCACCTGTTTCCTTGTTGATCGGGGTCATCCCGGGTTTGAGGTGCTGCCGGGATACAACTCCGTTTCACATGCCGGTTATGACAATGTGATCCTGAAATTCGATTCATGTCGTCTTTCTGACGATCAGGTTCTTGGCAAGATTGATGGTGGCTTTGAGGTGATGAATACATGGCTCTATGCCACCCGCATCACGGTTGCCACCATGTGTGTTGGCCGGGCGCGTCGCGCCTTTGACTATGCCCTGCATTATGCGGCTGACCGCAAGCAGTTTGGCAAGCAGATCGGCAAGTTCCAGGGGGTAAGCTTCAAGCTTGCCGACATGATCACGGAAATCGATGCGGCCGACTGGCTGACCCTGTCGGCGGCCTGGCGGCTGGACCAGGGGCTGCCGGCGAACCGCGAGATTGCCTCGGCCAAGCTCTATGCGTCCGAGATGCTGGCGCGCGTCACAGACGAGGCGATCCAGGTCTATGGCGGCATGGGGCTGATGGATGATCTTCCCTTGGCGCGATTCTGGCGTGATGCCAGGGTTGAACGCATCTGGGACGGCACATCGGAAATCCAGCGGCACATCATCAGCCGCGATCTTCTGCGCCCGCTCGGCGGATAAGATGGACGGGCTGTCGCGTCTGTTCCGTCCGCGTTCGGTTGCCGTTTTTGGCGGCTGGTGGGCGGAAAATGTTATCGAACAATGTCTCAAGGCCCGCTTTGACGGCGATATCTGGCCGGTCCATCCGAAGCGTGACGCGATTCACGGCATCCCTTGTTTCCGCAGCGTGGCCGATCTACCGTCGGCGCCGGATGCCGCCTTTCTCGGGATCAACCGGCATGCGGTGGTCGAGGTAACAGCAGATCTGGCAGCCATGGGCTGCGGCGGGGCTGTCTGTTTTGCCTCGGGGTTCGCCGAAACTGGCGATGATGATCTGCAACGGCAACTCGTCGCGGCAGCCGGCAAGATGCCGCTTCTGGGGCCAAATTGCTACGGCGTGCTGAACTATCTGGACGGGGCGATGCTCTGGCCTGACCAGCATGGCGGACGCGCTGTCGATCGCGGCGTCGCCATCATCAGCCAATCCTCGAATATCGCGATTAATATCTCGATGCAGACGCGCGGACTTCCGATCGCCTATATGGCCTGTGTTGGTAATCAGGCGCAGACAAGCCTTGCCGATATGGCGCGCAACCTGTTGGCGGACCCGCGCGTGACCGCTGCCGGCCTCTATGTCGAGGGAATCATCGATGCTGGTGATTTTGCCGCGATGGCCGCTGATGCCGCCGCCGCCGGCAAGAGCATCGTTGCCATCAAGGCAGGCAAGACCGAAGCAGCGCGCGATGCCGCCAGTTCGCACACTGCAGCATTAGCAGGAGACGGCGCCGCATCCTCGGCTTTTCTGGCGCAGTGCGGCGTGATTGAAGCCGCCTCGCCGGAAGAGATGATGGAGGTTCTGAAGATCCTGCACCTCTTTGGACGGTTGCCGGGCAGACGGCTGACGGCGATGTGCTGTTCCGGTGGCGAGGCCGGACTGACGGCGGACCTGGCGGGTGACAGGCCACTCGACTGGCCAGCGATTCCAGAAGACAACCGCGCACGTCTTGCCGAGACGCTTGGCCCGCTGGTGGCGCTGGCGAACCCGCTCGACTATCACACCTTTATCTGGGGTGATGAGGCGAAAATGACCGACACTTTTGCTGCAATGATGGGTGACTGGGTCGATCTGTCGGTTCTTGTCATCGATTTTCCACGCAATGATCGCTGCGACGACGGGGCATGGCACCCGGCGGTTGCGGCTATGAAGCGGGCCGGCGAGATCAGCGGTACCAGAGTCGCCATGCTAGGCAGTCTGGCCGAGGGTATGTCCGAGTCCTGGTCGATCAGCCTGATCGATCAGGGGATCCTGCCGCTCTGCGGATTCGAACATGGGCTGCGCGCGATCGAACGTGCCGCACAGCCTGCCCCGCGAGTCGGCTGGCAGCCACACCGCGCCGGCGCGCTGCCCGGCAATCGTCATCTTATTGACGAAGCCGCAGCAAAGGCGATGCTGTCCGACGCCGGCGTGCCGGTGCCGCGCGGCGCTACTGCCACGACACCATCAGATCTGGCGGCAGCCGCGTGCGCGCTGACCGCGCCTTTGGTGCTGAAAGGCCTTGGCCATGCGCATAAAAGCGAGGCTGGCCTTGTCCGTCTCGGACTCACACATAACGCGCTGGCCGGGACCGCTGCGACCATGGAAATGGCACAAGGGTTTCTGGTTGAGGAAATGGCCCAGACGCCCGCCGCCGAATTGCTGGTCGGGGTGCGTCGGGACCCGGTCTATGGCATCAGCCTGACCGTTGGTATTGGGGGCGTCGCAGCCGAACTTCTTGGCGATGTTGCTACGCTGATCCTGCCAGCTGACGAGACCGACATACGCGCTGCGCTAAACGGGTTGCGGCTGGCACCGATTCTAACCGGCTATCGCGGACAGCCTGCGGCGGACATCGATGCCGCGGTGGATTCTATCGCGCGATTGTGCCGGATGATCGAAACATCACCTGGCATCGATGAAATCGAGGTCAATCCGCTGATGCTGGCGCAGGCTGGCAGCGGTGTGCTGGCCCTTGACGCGGTGATATGGAACACTGCGCCAATACCGCAAAAGGAGGACGCATCATGACCGACAGCGATGTCATCCAGACCCGTACAGAGGGCCATATCTTCGAGGTGACACTGGACCGGCCAAAGGCAAACGCCATCGATCTTGTAACCTCGCAGCGCATGGGCGCAACCTTCAAATCCTTTCGAGACAACCCGGATCTGCGTGTCTGTATTGTCCGTACCGCTGGCGAGAAATTCTTCTCTGCAGGCTGGGACCTGAAAGCGGCAGCAGCTGGGGATTCGGTGGTCGGCGATTATGGCGTTGGCGGCTTTGCCGGGCTGCAGGAATTACGTGATCTGAACAAACCGGTAATCGCCGCAATAGAGGGTATGTGCGTCGGCGGCGGGTTCGAACTGGCACTGTCCTGCGACATGATTCTGGCGACTGAAGAGTCCAGCTTTGCGCTGCCGGAAATCCGCGCGGGTACTTTGGCTGATGCGGCCACAATCAAGCTGCCAAAGCGGATACCCTATCATGTGGCCATGGATATGCTGTTGACCGGCCGCTGGATGGATTGCGCCGAAGCGCACCGATGGGGTTTGGTGAACGAGGTGATGCCGGATGGTGCAACCCTTTATGAGCGGGCGTGGGAACTGGCACGGCTTCTGGCATCGGGCCCGCCTCTGGTCTTTGCCGCGATCAAGGAAGTGGCGCGCGAGGCCGAGGCGATGAAATTTCAGGACGCCATGAACAGGGTCACAAAGATGCAACTGCCCACCGTTGATACGCTATATCATTCGGAAGACGGGCAGGAAGGATTTCGTGCCTTTGCCGAGAAGCGTGATCCGGTCTGGAAAGGGCGCTAGCCGATCATCATGTTCAGTTCAGGTCACGGATGGTTGTGACCAGGGCTTCATTGATATTGCGAGGGCCGGTATCCAGCCTGTTCTTGTGACGGCGCGCGCCGGGGATGCGCATCCCTTCAATGCTGGACAGGCGGTCCATGAATGCCTCGACATGATCTTCCCAGCCATCGCCAGCGATCAGCGCTGGTGAAAGGCCAATGACCATCTCGCCACCCCGCGGCGGGCCACCATCGCCATTATCATTCGCCTTCGCTTCATAGCTGAATTGCTCGCCCGTCAGACCAGCCGCCAGCAATTCGACCATCAGGGCAATGGCCGATCCCTTATAGCCACCGAAAGGCAAGAGGACGCCAGCCGCAATCTTTGCCGGATCCGTTGTGTCATTACCATCAGCATCAAGTCCGGTGCCGAGCGGTACCGTCTTGCCATCGCGCGCTGCGATCTGAATGTCACCCATCGCCATCGCGGCTGTGGCCATGTCATAGCAGACAGGTGATTTGCCGGGACGTGGCCAGGCAAAGGAAATCGGGTTCGTGCCAAACAGCTTTTCACGCGTGCCGGACGGCGCAACCATGGGCATATAGGCCGTACAAGCAATGCCAACGAGGCCACGGTCCGCCAGAAACTCTGTCTCAGGCCACAACGCCGCGAAATGATGGACACCTGTCAAGGACAGAGCGGCAACACCAATCTCTGCCGTCGCCTCGGCAAGCACCGGCAGGCCAACCGCCTGCGCCAGCGGCGCAAAGCAGCCATGCCCATCGACATGCACAACGGCCGGGGTCTTTTTTGTAACGGTCGGCTTGGCCTTCCCGTCCACCTTGCCGCTGCGCAGTGCCTTGACATATCCGGGCACACGAAACAGCCCGTGCGAGTGTGACCCGTCGCGTTCGGCGCGCATTACAATATCAGCCAGGGCAGCGGCGTTGGCCTCATCGCAGCCATTGGCCGTCATGGTGTCGTGAGCCAACGCATAGATCGCGTCGAGTGACATGCTGACAGTGGACATTACATCAACCTCCTAATGCCGGTATTCCGGCTCTTCCTCATCAAGAATGGCACGAATGGCAACAAGATGCTGCGCATGTGCTGCATCATAGCGTTCCCATTGCCTTGCCGTTTTTTCTGCAACTTCATCGCTTAACAATGACAGTTCCTGCCCAGTGGACAGCGCCGTCATATAGGTGCGGCAGCCGCGTTCATAGTGATAGGCAAGATCAAAGGCCAGCGCCGGAGTGTCAGCCACAGTCATATAGCCGTGATTGCCCATCATCATCATCTGTTTGTTGCCAAGAAGGGTGGACAACCGTTCGGCCTCATCGCCAAGCCCCATACCGTCAAAGCCACGATCGATGGCCACGCGATTATGGAACCGTGCTGTTGTCTGGTCCACGGCCGGCAAAACCGGTGACTTCAGCGCGCTGAGTGCCGTCGCATAATGCGAATGCAGATGCACAATGCAACGCGCCTGCGGGTTGTTGCGGTGCATCGCCCCATGGATGGCCCAGGCAGTGGGATCGATCCGTGCGCGCAGATCGTCCGACAGGTTGTGCGCATCGACCAGCACCATGTCGCTGGCTTTCAGTTTCGAGAAATGAATGCCAAAGGGATTCATCAGGAATTGCTGGCCGTCATTCGATACGGCACATGAAAAATGATTGGCGATACCCTCATGCATGCCCTCGCGCGCTGTCCAGCGAAAAATCGCGGCAAGATCGCGGCGGGTCTCATCCACGTCAATCATAATATCCGGCATCGCGATCTCCTGCGCAGGTCCCCGCAAGACTGCCGCATTGGCGGGCTCGAAGGCAATGCAAAACTGCTGGGCCATTTTCATGGTTGCGCCATTCATGCCGGCGGAGTGAAATGGGAGAGAATGATGAAAGGATAACGTCATGGAAATCTGCAAATCGCTGGTCGGAGGCCGTCCGGTCGCCGGCGCAATGCCATCAATTGACAAGAAATACCCGGCCACCGGCGAAGTGATTGCGCGGATTGAGCCAGCGGACCAGACCATCCTCGACCAGGCGGTTGAAGTGGCCGCCGCTGCACAGCGTGAATGGGGTGCGCGCAGCGGCAGCGATCGCGCTGCCATCCTGCAGAAAGCAGCCGATGGTCTGCGCGCCCAGAATGACGCGCTGTCACGCCTTGAGGTCCGTGATGTTGGCAAATCCTTTGCCGAGGCCGTATCTGCTGATGTGCCAAGCGGGGCAGATGCCATGGCATTTTTTGCGTCCATGGCGATGACCGAGGCTGGCGACATGCACCGCTATGCGGATGCCATTGCCTATTGTGAACGCGTGCCGCTTGGAGTCTGCGCCGGCATTGGTGCCTGGAATTATCCGGTCCAGATCGCCTGCTGGAAAGCCGCACCGGCACTGGCTGCTGGCAATGCCTTCATCCTGAAGCCTTCAGAACTGACGCCACTTACCGCCCATCTGGTTGCCGAGATTCTGGCTGATGCCGGCCTGCCGGAGGGGCTGTTTCAGATCCTGCACGGCGATTACCAGATGGGGCGGGCGATTTGCGCCCATCCCGGGATTGCCAAGATTTCACTGACTGGCGGGGTTGAGACCGGTCGTCTGATCATGGCGCAATCGTCTGAAACCCTGAAAAAAGTCACACTCGAGCTTGGCGGAAAATCACCGCTTATTGTTTTTGCAGATGCCGATTTTGACCTGGCCGTAGAAACAGCGCTTGCCGCCAATTTCTATACGGCGGGTGAAGTATGTTCCAACGCCACGCGGGTATATGTCGAAGAGACGATCGCGGCCGATTTCGAGGCGGCGCTGATTGAAGGCGCACGCGCTTTGCGCGTGGGCGATCCGATGGCAGATGATGTGCAGATGGGCGCATTGATTTCCGAGCCACACCTGAACAAGGTACTGGACTATATAGCCATCGGCACAGCCGAGGGGGCAAAGGTTGCCACTGGCGGCAAGCGCCTGCATCCACAGGGTTTCGAGTCTGGCTATTTCATGGAACCAACCATTTTGACACAGTGCCGTGACGACATGCGCGTTGTCCGTGAGGAAATTTTCGGACCCGTGATGTCGGTACTGACATTCAGTGACGAGCAGGATGCGATCACGCGGGCAAATGCCACGCAGTTTGGCCTCGGTGCGGGGTTGATCACCCGCGATCTGACCCGCGCGCACCGTGTCGCCGGACAGCTGGAAAGCGGCAATGTGTGGGTCAATACCTATAATCTGTTACCGCCTGGCCTGCCATTTGGCGGGATCAAGCAATCTGGATTCGGCCGTGAAAACAGTGCTTACTCGCTGGATGCCTATAGTGAGATCAAAACCACATATATCCAACTTTGATCTCGCCGCGGAAAGGGCGGCAAAGACACCATGTCGATAATTCTGTCGATTACAACTGACCGTCAGCCAGGGGGCATCGCAACGGCGCTGCATTCCTATTCGCAGGCGTTATCGATGCGGGGCCATCAGCATTATGTGCTGCTGCCAAGCGGGTCCTTCGCCATCACAAGCCTGTTGCAACTTGAAGGCGTGACCGTTGTGAGCATGCCTGCGCCATTGATCCGGCTGCATCTGCTGACCAAAGGTTTGTTCAGCCGCAAACTGCGGTCGGCTGCAAAGGCGGCGGATATGTTGCTTGTCCATAACGCACGCCTGACATCACCCGCACGGTCACTTGGCAAGCCGGTTGCACTGATCAGCCATTCCGGCAAGATGCGGCACATCAATGCCGCCGATCATCTGGTGGTGCTGACATCCGCTGCGGCGGACCGCGCCCGCGAGGATCTGGCGGCCTCTGGAACACCTGCTGGCACCCATCCCGATATTCATGTCATTCCGCATGGTTTTGCAGCTGCCGATGCCAAATCACCAACGATACAGGCAAAGCAGGAATTGCGGGTGATGGCGGCGGGCCGCTTTGTCGAAAAGAAGGGATTTGAAATGCTGCTGGCAGCCGCGGCACAGCTTGAGGCACGCAGGGTTCCTGTCCAATTTGACCTGTTTGGTGACGGCCCGATCGGTCCTGTATTGACCCACCTCGCCCGCCAGCACGCGCTGACCAATGTCACCTTTCGCGGCTGGCAGCCGAAGCTGATCGAGATGCTGGATCAGTTTGACTTATTTTGCCTACCGTCAAATGAAGAGCCGTTTGGGCTGGTCATTGGCGAGACCATGCGTCATGGCATACCGATGGTCGCAACACGGACTGACGGGCCAATGGATGTGCTTGGCCATGCTGGCATGACAAAAGAAAACACGCTGGCTGCCGGCGGGTTGCTTGTTCCTACAGGCGACGCACAGGCGATGGCCGACGCCATTGCGTTTTTTGCCGGGGACCGAAAGGCGCTGGTTGCAGCCGGACAGGCCGCACACAAGCGGATGGCCAGTGCCTTCAGCATGTCTGCCCTGGCTGACCGGCTGGACCTGCTGATCACGACAATGAGTCAGCCACGAGCGGCAGGGCGGTCGTAAATTTCAGCTCTTCCATGGCAAAAGAAGAGCTGACATCCGTTAATTGCACCTTGCTGATAAGCTGGCGATAGAATGCGTCATAGGCATTCATATCGGCAACAACGACACGCAGCATGTAATCCACCTCGCCGCTCATGCGGTAAAATTCCACCACTTCCGGCATCTCGGCAATCAGCCGTGCAAATTCTGCCAGCCATTCGGCGTTATGCTGATTTGTGCGCAGCGCAACAAAGACCGACATCGGGACGCCGATTTTCTTGCCATCGAGAAGCGCAACGCGTTTGCGAATGACTCCTGATTCCTCCAACCGCTGGATACGGCGCCAGCACGGTGTCACTGACAGCCCAACCTTTCGGGCGATTTCAGCAACAGGCTGCGCGGCATTTTCCTGGATCAGCACCAGGATTTTCTTGTCTATTGCGTCCATGATGGCCATAGAAACCGCCTTTCTGGATGTCCACACTGTCTGACTGCCTTTGGCAAGACTGCCGAACAGGCCATTTCATTTTGAAAAAAGACCAAAATCAAAAAATATTTCTTCGATCTAATCATATGTGACCATTCAACGCGAGTTTTTACCACAGCGATGCTCTATTGCAAAGCGATCCCAGCATGCTTGATTTTGCCTTGCCGACAGCGCATGGTCCCGTCATGACAGATATGCTTCACACCCTGACCAGCCCGCATCTGTTATGCGCAACGGACTGGACCGATTATGCGCTTGTTGATAGTGGCCACGGGCGCAAGCTCGAGCGTTTCGGGGGATTTCATTTCATTCGTCCGGAACCGCAAGCCATGTGGGCCCCACGACAGGCACAAGATGCCTGGCGGGCAGATGGCACGTTCGTGCCCAGGCAGGGGCACGCTGAAGATGATGAGGAAGCGGGCGGATGGTCGCTGTCTCCCGTGCTGCCCGACCAGTGGGAGGTTGTTTATGACGGGTTGCGGTTCATCGCACGTCCCACACCTTTCCGGCATCTTGGCTTTTTCCCCGAGCAGGCACCGCACTGGCGCTGGTGCGCCGATCTGATTTCACAGTTTGCCGCCACATATCAGCGCCCGCCCCGCATCCTCAACCTGTTCGCCTATTCCGGGGTGGCCAGCATTCATGCGGCCCGCGCCGGCGCAGAAGTTACCCATGTTGATGCCAGCCGCAAGGCGATTGCACAGGCCTTTGAAAATCGCGATGTCGCCGGCCTTCAGGATGCGCCCATCCGATTCATCACCGAGGATGCGATGCGCTTTGTCGCGCGTGAAGCACGACGTGGCCGACACTATGACGGCATCCTGCTGGACCCACCCAAATATGGGCGTGGGCCAAAGGGCGAACGGTGGCGCATCGAAAGCGATCTGATGCCGATGCTGCACGCTTGTCGGGGATTGCTGTCAGACACACCCCTGTTCCTGCTTTTGACCATCTATGCGATTCGCGCCTCATCACAAGCGGCACATTTCGCATTATCGGAAACCGTTGCCGGGCTGGGCGGGCACGTCAGTTCCGGCGAGCTTGTCAGCGTTGAGACACAGGATCATCCACGGGTGATCTCGCAGGCCAATTTCGCCCGCTGGCATGCATTATGAGGCCAACGCGATAAGGGGCTTCAGGAGGCAGGCTGGCGGTGGCGCAGCGCTTCATATAGTGCCACGCCGGTTGCCACCGCAAGATTGAGCGAATCGGAACGCCCCAACATCGGCATACGAATCAGCTGATCGCAGGCCTGCATCAGATGGTCCGGCAGGCCGGCTTGCTCGTTTCCCATCAGCAGGATCAGCGGTCCGTCATAGGCAATGGTGCGATAATCCCGGCTTGCTGGCAGGGCGGTGCCGATTGTGCGCCCTGGCCAGGCACTAACAAAGTCGAGGAAACTGCCTGAGTCCATCTGCGCTATGCCGACATTGAATACCGCGCCCATCGATGCCCGAACCGCTTCTACGGAAAAAGGGTCGGTGCAGTCATCAATGAGGATGATCCCGGTGGTACCCGTGGCATCAGCTGTTCGCATAATGGTGCCCAGATTGCCGGGATCGCGCACCCGGTCCAGCGCAATCCACAAAGGCGGCGCAGCGTCAGGGGATTCTGCAATTACTGTTTCAGACGGCAGATCTGGTGTATCCCAGCGCTGTTCAAAGGCACCAAGCACCATCTGCGGGTTGTCTTTACGGCTAATTCGGCCGAGAAGCGCTTCGGTCATTGGCAAGGCGCGCCCGCCATCCTGTTCCAATGCTGTCAGAAGAGGCTTCACATGGCGGTCATTTTCGCGCCCGGCGAGAAAAGCCAGACGCTGCAAACGCCAGCCGAGTGAGACTGCCTCGGTACAGATCCGCGTGCCTTCAGCCAGAAACAAGCCGGTTTGGCGGCGAAATTTACGCTCATGCAATGCGCGCAGACGCTTTACCTCGGCATTGCCGGCACTGGTGATCGGTTCCATATGAGCTGACGCCATTATTTCACGTCGCAACAAAAGAAGGCGCAGCCTTATTTTTTGTTTTGTTTGCGACCCTTTCCATCGTACATAATCGAGCTGGAAACAAACTGCTTTTCTGGTTGTGCCCCGCGACAGATATTGGTGCGACAGGCAATGCCAGAGACGATTGCTGGGACTATTGGCCATGAGTGCGCCGACAATCAAGTCACTTTTGCAGGATATCGGTAGCGAGACCGCACAGAATATCGGTTTCCTTCTGCTGAATGAATTTTCGTTGCTTGCCTTTGCATCGGCAATAGAACCGCTGCGCTCGGCCAATCGGCAGAGCAGCCGTGAATTGTATCAATGGGTCATTGCCAGCCCTGATGGGGGCCCGGCAGTGGCCAGCAATGGCGTCGAGGTGGCAACGGATGGCAACCCGTCAGTCCTTCAGGAATGTCGGATGGTTTTTGTCTGTGCCGGCGTCAATGTGCGCGAGAATACGGACCGCAACATCCTGAATCTCGTCCGCCGCCTGGACCGAAATGGCGCCGTAATCGGGGCCATATGTACGGGCACCTATGTGATGGCAGCTGCCGGGCTTCTTGATGACCGGCGCTGCACCATCCACTGGGAGAATATTGACGGATTAAGTGAAGAATTCCCGGAACTCGAAATCACCAATGATCTGTTCGAAGTTGATGGTACCCGTGTCACATGCTCAGGGGGCACTGCATCACTCGACATGATGCTCAACCTGATTGCACAGGCACATGGGTCCAGCCTTGCGGCCGAAGTGTCGGACCAGTTTATTCACGACCGCATCCGCGAGCCAACCGACCGGCAGCGGATGGAACTTCGCTCGCGCCTCGGTGTCAGCCATCCAAAATTGCTGGCGGTGGTGAAGACGATGGAAGACAATCTGGAGGAGCCGCTGGCGCAGACCGATATTGCGCGCATGACGAACCTGTCGACCCGGCAGCTGGAACGGCTGTTCCGCAAATATCTGAACACCACACCGACGCGCTATTATCTGAATTTGCGGCTGGCACGCGCGCGGCACTTGCTGCGCCAGACATCAATGTCGATCCTGTCGGTTGCGCTGGCATGCGGGTTTGTGTCTGCGTCGCATTTCTCGAAATGCTATCGCGAATGTTACGGCCGGACACCGCGGGCTGAACGCGCACCCGGCTAAACGCGCCCAGTTAAACGTACCGCGCTGCGTGCTGACAATCTATCCGGCTGAGGCCTTGATAGCCGCCAACATGCTGGCAAGCCCCGTCTTGCGGGTTGGCGAGAGGTGGGAATCCAATCCGATTTCTGCCAGAAAGCTTTCATCGGTCGACAATATTTCCGCAGCTGTGCGATCCGAATAAACACGCAGCAACAATGCAATCAAACCCTGCACAATTGCCGCATCAGACCCCGCATGAAACCGGAAGGCATCGCCATCCTGCTCGGCGGCAAAATGCACAACCGACTGGCATCCCCGCAACCTGTATTCCTCGCTGCGGTAGATATCAGGCAGGGGCGGCAACTGCCTGCCAAGATCAATCAGCAGCTGGTACCTGTCTTCCCAGTCATCAAGGAAGCTGAATTCATCAATGATTTCGGCAGCAGCGGCAGTAGCTCGGTTCATTATGGTCTCACTTTGACGGCAGGCCGGCCTGAATGGCCATCACTCTATGCATGAGTTGCGATATTGCGCCGCCGTGCCAAAAGATCAAGAAGGCGTCCTGCCGCATCGGTTGATTTTGTGCCCGGCGGGAAAACTGCCGCCGCCCCGGCCGCAGTCAGCGCGGGCACATCGCCTGGCGGGATCACCCCGCCAACGACAAGTTCTATATGACGTCCCGCACCGGCATCCAACCGCCGTCGCAGCGCGGGCACCTGGCTCAGATGTGCGGCCGCCAATGTCGAGATACCAACCGCATCGACATCGCTTTCAATGGCCATCTCATAAACTTCATCAGGGCTTTGGAACAGGGGGCCGATTGTAACCTCAAACCCCAAATCACCAAAGGCCGAGGCAATGACCTTCTGCCCGCGGTCATGTCCGTCCTGGCCCAGCTTGGCGACAAGCAGGCGTGGCGGCCGACCCGCCGCTTCAGTAAAGGCTTCCACACGATCACGCAGAATTTCAATTTCGGCGCTGGCCTGCATATGTGCCTTCCAGACCCCCCGCACACCCTTGATCTCGGCTTTGTGGCGGCCAAAATGTCTTGCCATTGCCTGGGACATTTCGCCAACCGTGGCACGCGCGCGTGCCGCCTCTATCGCAAAAGGCATCAAATTTTCACTGCCTGCAGCGGCCCCTGCAAGTGAATCCAGTGCCGCTGTCACCCTGGCGCTGTCACGTTCGGCACGAATTTTTTCGAGGCTTGCAACCTGCTGCGCTCGCACTTCGCTGTTATCAATGCGCCGCACCTGCACTTCTTCACTGCCATCAGCGCGGGCGGGCGGGGCAAAGCTGTTAACGCCAATGATCTGGCGTGTGCCGGAATCGATTTCCGCCTGTGTTGCGGTTGCCACTTCCTCAATCCGCAATTTCGGGACACCCGCCTCGATGGCCGCCGCCATGCCGCCCAGCGCCTCGACCTCTGCCATATGGAGGCGTGCCCGTGTCACCAGACCGGCAGTCAGCTCTTCAACCAGACGCGACCCGCCAAAGGGATCGATGACATGCGCCATATTGGCTTCGCTCTGCAGATGGATCTGTGTGTTGCGGGCGATGCGCGCCGCATGGTCTGTCGGCAGGCCCAGCGCCTCATCAAGGGAATTTGTATGGAGCGACTGGGTATGGCCGGCAACCGCGGCGCTGGCTTCGATACAGGTACGCGCCACATTGTTGAACACATCCTGGGCTGCCAGCGACCATCCCGAAGTCTGGCAATGGGTGCGCAGCATCAGTGATTTTGGATCCTTCGGGTCGAAATGCTGTTTCATCAGCTCGGCCCATAACAGCCGCGCTGCACGCAACTTGGCGATTTCCATGAAGTAATGCATGCCTGTGGCAAAGAAAAAGGACAGGCGCGGCGCAAAGGCATCGACGTCCAGCCCGGCGGCGAAGCCGGCACGCACATATTCCAGCCCGTCGGCAAGGGTGTAGGCAAGCTCCAGATCGTTCGAAGCGCCAGCCTCTTGCATGTGATAGCCGGACACAGAGATAAAATTGAATTTCGGCATATGGGCCGCGCAATAACCAAAAATATCCGAAATGATCCGCATCGACGGGGTGGGAGGATAGATGTAGGTGTTGCGCACCATGAATTCCTTCAGCACGTCATTCTGGATCGTGCCTGCCAGCGCCTCTGGCGCCACCCCCTGTTCCTCGGCGGCTGTAATGAAAAGCGCCAGCACCGGCAGCACCGCCCCGTTCATGGTCATCGAAACCGACATCCTGTCGAGCGGAATATCGCGGAACAGCAGATTCATATCTGCAATCGAATCGATGGCAACACCCGCCATGCCCACATCATCAGCAACAAGGTCATTATCCGAATCGTAACCACGATGGGTTGGCAGATCGAACGCTACTGACAGCCCTATTTGCCCGGCTGCCAGATTGCGCCGGTAAAAGGCATTTGATTCCTCAGCCGTGGAAAACCCTGCATATTGCCGAATTGTCCAGGGGCGAGTGGCATACATGGTCGGATAGGGGCCACGCAGGAACGGGGCTATTCCGGGCAGACCCTCATGCACCGGCCGCGCTGCCACCGGGTCAATGGCGGCCGCTGCCGGCAGCGCGATCCCTTCAGGCGTTGATGTAGATGGCAGGCCGGCCCCACCCGTTGCGGGGCGGTGGGCCGCTGGCAGCGCGATCTTTGTAAAATCGGGTATTTGGGTCATTTGTCATCCCCTTGCGGCAACAAGGATGCAAGCAGGGTGATCTTGTCTTCGGCAGCTGCCAGTTCGGCCGCAGTGATAATGGTCACAGCAGGGGCCAATGCGTCTGTTGTTTCAGTCCCGACATCGCCGCAGAGAAAAACGCAATCGGGCCGCGCTGTTGCAATGGCCGCCCCATCCGTGCCGGGCAATGACAGCGCCGGAATACCAGCAATCTGCAGCCAGCGCCGCACCGTTCGCTCTGCGCCGGCTGCCCCGTCATCATCCCCCCGCAGCAGAAGGATGCGGGGGCCTTTGGCAGCAGCGGCCTGACGCAGTTGTTCCACCGGCGCGGCCGGCCGGCGCACCGTATCAAAAGCGGAAAGCGCAACCGGCACAGTCTCTGCACGCGGCTGCAATGTTACCCCGACAAGATCTGCCTTGCCGGCACGCAGCGCCGTCTCGCGATGCGCCGCCGCGCTGTCTGCCTGTGCCGCAATCATGCCAGATGCCAATGCAGCACACAGCCCGCCTTCCTTTTCAATTTCCTGAAAGGCGGCCCAGCCGGCAGCCGCCAGCGTGTCCGTGCGTGTTTCAAGGAAGGGCGCGCCTGCCACCGGATCCAGGGTTGTCGATAGCTGTGACTCGGCAATCATCATCGCCTGTGTCATGCGCACAAGGCGCATCGCTGCCGGGCTTTCCCCGGTCAGCACATCATGACCAAATCCGGCAAGCGAATCAGCCCCGCCAATTGCACCCCCCAAAAGCGCTGTTGTGGTCCGCAGCATATTCACCTCGGAATCAAGCACGGTCATCATGCGCAGGCCGCCATAACCCTCGAGCCGCAATGGCGGCCTTGCGGCGGCGTCAACGTCGCAGGCGGACAAGATGCCGTCCCACAGGACACGCAACGCACGGCATTTGACGATGCCGGCAAATGTATCTGGCGGAAGCGCCACCCGCGCTGACATGCGGCTGGCCATCTGCACAGGATCTATGCCGCGCGCGGCACTTGCCCGCAAAACTTCGGCAATGCCTGCAAGGATAAAGCCAAGCTCCTGCGCGGCTGTCAGCCCCTGATTATGGCGGGCCCAGCCATCCAGCCGCATCACGTAATGGCAGGGTGCGTCCCGGGATATGACTTCGCTGGCAAAGGCACAGCTGCTGACCAGACCTGCAGCCGGGTTCTGCCCTGCAAACGGATCAATGCCAAGATCGATTGTCAGTTGGTCTGGTGCAATGCCGCCATCCGCAGCGCAGCGCAGCACAGCAGCATAAAGAGACTGCGGATCATCTGGCGATTCGAATCCGAGGGTGATCGCCGAAAGGACGACCTGATCCAGCAACTCTGCAATCCCATCTGCCACCACACCTTCAAGCGTCAACGCGGTTGCCCCGCTGGCAAGCGCATCAAGGATGTCGGCATTACGGCTGCCCTGAACCATCGGCTGGCAGATGTCCCAGCCATGGGCCACCCGTTTGGCCGGCATGTTTGGCAGCAGCGGCCCGCGCGCTGCAACATCTTCGCTGACCGGATAGAACGCATCTGTTGGCAGATTGTCCTCGTCATGGCGCGTGAGGCTGTCCAAAGGGGCGCCTTTAAGGACTTTTTCGACCATACGTGCCCATGAAACCGGGTCGGCAGGTTCAAAATATGTCTGTGTCTCGGTCATGCCGATGGGTTTCTTTCTTGCGCGGGTCGGGCTATCGTTTTACAGCATCGCCGGACCATTGCTGACGGCTCTGGATGACCTGCCAAGGATAGCCAATGGTTGCCGCCAATGCCACACCCTATTCCCCAGCCAAAGGCAGCGGACTGCAGGCCGACCGCCTTGTCCTGCTTCTGCTGATTGGCATCGCCTGCCTGCGTAGCCTTGCCATCATCGCCACCCCGCTGGAGATCGGCGTTGACGAGGCACAATACTGGCTGTGGAGCCAGCAATTTGATTTCGGTTATTTCACCAAGCCACCACTGACAAGCTGGATTATCGGCCTGTCCCATGCTGTGTTCGGGCACCATCAATGGGCTGTCCGCATCCCGGCCCCGTGGCTTCATCTTGCAACCGCGCTTGTGCTTTGGCGGGCGGGCGGATGGCTTGGCGGCCCTTCAGCTGGCCGGCTCGCGGCCCTTTTGTGGTCAACCTTGCCGGCGGTGGGGCTGGGCGGATTTCTGATATCTACCGATACACCGCTGCTGCTGTTCTGGTCATTTGGTCTGATGATCATCATCGGCGTGACTGGCGGACACCTGAAGCAGAATCGTAGTATGATCGCGGCGGGTGCGGCGTTTGGGGCCGCCCTGATGGCAAAATATGCCGCCATCTATGGGCTGCTGGGATTGCTGGTCTTTGTTCTGCTGAACCGGTTCTGGCGCGGCCACAACATTATTTCGGTCAACCAGTTCCTGTTGTTTGGCTTTGGCTGCCTGCTATTGGCAAGCCCGAATCTGCTATGGAACCTGTCACATGATTTTGCCACGGTGCGGCATCTTGGTGACAACGCGAACCTGACCCGCCAGAGCTATGACATCAGCAACAGCATGGGTTTTCTGGGCGCCCAGTTCCTGACTGCGGGTCCTTTGGCATTTGCGCTGATGTTCGGGGTGCTGCGGCTGCGCCAGCAAAGACCAGAAACAATATTGCTGTTTGCCTTTTCGGTACCGGTCATGGCGATTATCACACTGCAGGCCTTTTTGAGCGAAGCCAATGCCAACTGGGCCCTCACCGCGATGCCGGCACTGGTGCTGTGGCTGTCCGTCTGGGCATCGCATATGCCGCTGTCGCGCTTGTCATGGGTCAGGCGAAATCTGGTACGCGGCGCCCTCTTGGTGAATGGTTCGATCTGCGCGGTCCTCGTGGTGTTCTGCTGGACCGGCCAGATGGGCCCTCTGACACCTGAATCAGACCCGTTGCGCAGGTTACGCGGTTGGCAGGCCCTGGCGGCAGATACGCAAATAGTGCTTGCCGCACACGGGGCGCAAACGGTTATCGCTGACCGGCGCGCCAGCGCCGCATTGCTGAACTGGCATCTTCATGGGCGCGATGTCGATGTTCTGGTACATGATCGCGATGGCATCCCGTCAAACCATTTTGAGGCAAATCATCCCTGGACACCCCAACCAGGGCGACCCGTCGTGGTGCTGCACGCCCGTGACGTGCCGCCAGCGATAGATGGCATTTCATGGGATGATGGCACCACCCTGTCAGACGTGCGAATTTCCGGCAATCGGTCGCGCAGCCTGTATCTGTTCACAGGTGTAGAGACAGATCAGTAGAGGCTGTGCCTGCCACCTATGACTCGACGCGGCCGCGTCGGGTAATTTCGGCAAATACACGCAGCGTTTCATCACTGACGTGATGTTCCACCCCTTCGGCATCCTCTTCGGCGACACCAGCAGACACACCGATGGTCACCAGAAAATCACGCACAATCTGATGGCGCGCCTGACTGGCCTCTGCCAGCGCTTTGCCCTTATCCGTCAGGAAAATGGACCGGTATGGCCTAGTCTCCACCAGATCCTCGCGCTGTAGACGCTGGATGATGGCATTCACTGTCGGGCTGGTCACACCAAAGCGGGCCGCCAGATCAACGGTACGCGCCTCACCAGTGGACTCGATCAGCTCCGAGATCATTTCCACATAATCCTCGGCAACCTCTGACTGATGGGCACGGCGGATCCGGTCGAACTTGGCTGCGCTACCAGCAATATCTGTTAGGGTGTTGTTGTCAGTCATGTCTTTGATTTTTTTCGATGGCACTGTTTTGGTATAAAGAAAAACAAGAAATTTAGCCACATCAAATTTTTTAGACTTCCTTTAAAATGATGGCCGGCGCAATGCAGTTGCACGGTGCAGGCATGTTGGATATTGTCCGCGCCACAAAGCCCTGTTTTGACCCAGCAGACATCCGGAGCGATGCCCCATGACCGAAACACAAGAAACTGCCCTTGAGGCGGCTGCTTTCCGCCGCCTTGTCAGCCATCTTCAAAACCGCACCGATGTCCAGAACATAGACATGATGAACCTCGCGGGATTCTGTCGGAACTGTCTGTCCCGCTGGTACCGGGAAGAAGCTGCTGAAATGGGGATAGAGATCGAAGACAGCGCAGCGCGTAAAATTGTCTATGGCATGGATTATGCCGACTGGAAGGCAAAGTTCCAGACCGAAGCAAGCGCCGAGGCGCGCGCCGCCTATGACAAGACACACAAGCATGAAAGCTGATCGGCCGCCGGCGCCAGCATCGTGAAACGAAAGGAAAATGACAATAATGGCAATCATTGCAGGTACCGGCGCAGGCGCCGAACAACTCACTCAGTTCATTGAACGGATTGAACGGCTGGAAGAAGAAAAGCGCGCCCTGATGGCGGATATTCGCGACGTCTATAGCGAAGCGAAAGCCACCGGCTTCGAACCAAAGATCATGCGCCAGCTTGTAAAAATGCGTGCCATGGATCGTGACATTCTGCAGGAGCAGGATGAGTTGCTGCAAACCTATCGCAATGCAGTTGGCCTCATCTAGGGACGCCCCAGCATGACGATGGACCCTTTTGGCACCCGGCTGACCGAGTCGCTGCAGCGCACTGGCACTGCGCTTTGCATGGGGATTGACCCGCATGCCGGAATGATCCCGCCCTTGTTCGGCAATGCCAGCGCTGCCGGAAGCCCGGATGCTGTCAGGGCGGTTGGCGATTTCGCCATGGCCTGTCTGGATGCGGCCAAAGGACGGGTGGCAGCAATCAAGCCTCAGGTTGCTTTTTTTGAGGCGCATGGCCCGCAGGGCATGCAGGTGCTCGCCGATTTGCAGCGCGCGGCGATTGACGCCGGTATTCTGGTGGTCATCGATGCCAAACGCGGCGATATCGGCAGCACCTCTACAGCCTATGCCGAGGCGTGGATCGGGCATGACGCACCTTTTCCCTCGGATGCGCTGACGGTCAATCCGTATCTGGGGATTGATACGCTGGCGCCATTCCTGGATCGTGCGGATGCGCAGGCCGCCGGTCTTTTTGTGCTTGTGCGCACCAGCAATCCGGGGGCTGGCGATTTACAGGATCTGAAGGTTGACGGGGCGCCCGTCTTTACCCGGCTCGCTGACAGGCTGGCGCCCATAGCCGCTGCGCGCACAGGGGTTCATGGATGGTCATCCATCGGCATAGTGGCGGGCGCAACCTGGCCGGAAGAGGCGGCCGGCCTGCGTGAGCAATTACCTGCATCGCCATTTCTCGTGCCAGGTTTCGGGGCGCAGGGTGGCAGTGCAGCCGCTGCGCTGACCAGCCTGAAAAAAGTAAATGGCATCTGGGAAGGCGGGCTGATCAACAGCACACGCGGTCTGATTTTCCCAAAAGCGGCAGCTGCCGCGAGCAGCCGCGCCAGCTGGCGTAGCGCCATCGATTCTGCAATCGATGAAAGCCGGGCCGCTTTGGCGGCCATTGACTGACTGGCAAATAGGGCCAGATCACGCGGCTTTGGTCGCCAAGTCTTCATGAAATATTGCATGTAATTCACGTACACGTTATCGGGCGGAATTGTGCTTTCGGACACCGCTTAAAGCCGGCCATCATCACCTGAATATGAAGCTATGCAGGACAATATGCCTGGTTTGATAGTGTGTCTGGTTCGACAGTGTGTCTGGTTCGACAAAGTGGCTGATCCGTCAGTATGACTGATTTGAAAGCCTGTCGGGTTTGAAAGTGTCGAATGTGAAAGTGCCTGGTTTGAAAGTATGTTTGGTTTGCATTCTGTCGCGCTTGCCTCGGTGTCCTGCAGATAGCTGGTGAATTGCGAAAGATAGTCATGATTGATCATACCGGAACCGAGCGCGGGGTTGATATGACCCCTGAAGAAACAAAAGCTGCCGAAACAAAAGCTGCTGAAGCACAAGCTGCCGAAACAAAATCAGAAGCCCGGGGCGCTGACAGCCCGCAAGCCCAGAACAGCGGCCGCAGCACAGATTCTGTGGGCGCGTTTGCAACCCTGACATCAGAAAAGGCGAACGCGGCGGCGGAAGCTGAAGCAACCGAAGATGTCAGAGAAGGCGAGCTTGTCTGGTACAATGAACGCAAGGGATATGGGTTTGTCCGCATTGGCGCGGAAGAGGTGTTTCTGCACCGCTCGACGCTGGACAGATTTGGCCTTGTCAGGCTGCTGACAGGCGACATTGTCAATGTGTCGCTCAGCACAAACGAGCATGGACAGGTCATCAAGGATCTGTTGTCGGTCAGACGCCCGCTCAGCCCAGCGCCGCCTGCGGCGCATGAACCTGCCAAAGGCGAAGTGCGTGCCGTGGTCAAATTCTTCAATGACCTGCGTGGCTATGGTTTCGTTACAGCAGACAATCTGGACGAAGATGTATTCGTCCATTCACGCGTCTTGAATGACTGTGGTTTCAGCTCGCTCATCCAGGGACAGAAGCTGTTGGTCAAGGTGGATGATTCCGGCCGCGGCCTGCAGGTGAATTCTGTCAGGCTGCTGGCCGACTGACACACCGCCTCAGCGTTTTGACCTGCGGCAGCGATACTACCCGCCTGCGCGGCCGTATAATCTATTCCTGTTCGCCAAGCCAGCGTTCCGCGTCAAGGGCGGCCATGCACCCCATACCGGCTGCGGTGACCGCCTGCCGATAGATCTTGTCAACGCAGTCCCCTGCCGCAAAAATGCCGTCAACAGATGTGCGTGTGCCGCCTTTTTCAGCCAAAATATAGCCTTCATTATCAAGATCCAGCGCGCTGGCAAATGCTGCTGTTGCCGGATCATGGCCAATGGCCACAAACATCCCATGCACATCAATCTGCTTGTCAGCTTCGCCATTAGTGGATTCAAGGCGCAAACCAGTCACGCCGCTGTCATCACCCATAACCTCGGCAACAGTCCGGTTCCATTCCACGGTAATTTTATCATGGCGCAGCAGCCGTTCCTGCATGATCTGTTCGGCACGCAGAGAACCGCGGCGATGCACAAGCGTTACAGAGCGGCAGATATTGGCAAGATAGAGCGCCTCTTCAACCGCGGTATTGCCGCCACCAATAACCGCCACATCACGGTCTTTGTAGAAAAACCCGTCGCAGGTAGCGCAAGCCGACACGCCGCGGCCATTGAATGTCTGTTCGGAGTCAAGGCCAAGCCAGCGTGCCTGTGCCCCCGTCGCGACGACCACCGCATCGGCGGTGATCGTATCTCCAGAATCCATTGACAGCACGAAAGGTCGGCTGCTGACATCAAGGTTGGTCACAATGTCATAGACCACCCGCGCACCGACATTCTCCGCCTGCTGCTGCATCTCGGTCATGAGCCAGGGGCCCTGAATGACGTCGGCAAATCCAGGATAATTCTCGACATCCGTGGTGATGGTCATCTGCCCCCCCGGCTGCAGGCCGGCCACAATGATCGGGGACAGGTTGGCGCGTGCCGTATAGATGGCAGCGGTCAAACCCGCTGCGCCAGCGCCGATGATGACAACTTTTTCGTGCGTGCTATTGCCCATAATACTTTCCAGGTAACAGGCTGACCATTGCGCGGCCGCGCCCTGACAAATGAATGATGCGATATGTCAGCCGGACAGGACCGGCCGTTAGTTGTGCAAACAAGGCATTTGAACGTGCCAAATTTCGGGTCCGATGGTAGCGTTCCCTTATGTCGATTCCAACCCCATTTGCCAATATATGTAACGTTTGTCGTTGGCTGATTGTCGTCTTCATTATCGCGCCGCTCTCAGCAGGGGCCGGCACATTGAATGGCGCGACCATCATAGCAGGAGACGCCGTCGAAGGCGGGATGATCATCGCCCGTGCGCCGGTTGGTGCACGCGTCGTCCTTGACGATGTGCCATTGCCGATGGATGCCGACGGGCAGTTCATCGTCGGATTTCATCGAGACAGCCCAGACGCCATGAAGCTGCAGATTATTGATGCTGATGGCGCGCGCAGCGAAACCATTATCCGCGTCCGGCAGCGTCTTTATGATATCCAGCGGATTGACGGGCTGAAATCATCCTATGTATCGCCGCCAGCAGAGGTCATGGACCGGATCAGGGATGATGCGGAACGGGTCAGCGACGCCCGCCAGAATCTGGGTGCCGGCGCTCAGGAGGGCGATTTTCTAAAGGGACTCGATATGCCGGTCACTGGTCGCATTACCGGCGTCTATGGCAGCCAACGCATCCTGAATGGCGCGCCGCGTGCCCCGCATTACGGGATTGATATCGCCGCGCCGCGTGGCACAACGGTGCTGGCACCTGCAGGGGGTCAGGTGACATTGGTGCGCGATCTCTATTTTTCCGGATGGACGGTTCTTGTAGCGCATGGCATGGGGCTGAATTCCGCGTTTCTGCATCTCGACGATGTGGCCGTGCAAACAGGGGATGTGATCATGCGTGGCGCCGTGATTGGCAGCGTTGGGTCAACCGGCAGATCAACGGGCCCGCATCTTGACTGGCGGCTTGACTGGCAGGGGCGGCGTCTTGATGCGGCGCTGGTGCGCCGTCAGATTGCCGATGCATCACAGCAGCGCTAGGCGTGATAAGAGTAACAGGCAGGACGATCATGGCAGGAACGGTTTTTATTTTTGGTCTGGGCTATGTTGGCAGGCCGCTTGGCCACCTTCTGGCTGCAGATGGCTGGAAAATCCGGGGCACAACCCGCACGCCCGCGCGTCTGGCCGATGAAATTGCCGCCGGCTGGCAGGTGCTGCCCTTTTCGGACAGCCAGCCGCTGACTGATCCACGCGCTGCCCTTGACGGGGTCGATGCGTTATTGACGACAATTACAGCCATCGGTGGCAGTGACCCGGTGCTGGATGCGCACCAGAATGTTATTTCCGGCTTTACAGGCTGGACGGGCTATGTCTCCGCAACGTCGGTCTATCCCGACAAGCCTGATGGATTCTGTTACGAGGATACAGAGGTTGATCCGGCCACAGCCCGCGGCCGGGCACGGGTTGTTGCGGAACGGCGCTGGCAGGATTTGCTGGGCACCGAACTATTCCGGGCAGCTGGCATCTATGGCCCCGGGCGCAGCCCCTTTGATGCGCTTCGCGACGGTACAGCGCGCATCATCAATCATGAGGGACAGCTGTTTAACCGCATCCATGTGACGGATATCTGCCGAATTATTAAGGCTGCAATGCATCAGCCACGGCGGGGACGAATCATAAATCTGGCGGATGAAAAACCGGCAGCGCAGGGTGACGTGGTGCGTCACGCGGCGGGTCTTCTGGGGGTTGCGCCGCCGGCCCCTCAAACGCTTGAAGAGGCGAATCTGTCACCAATGGCGCGCAGCTTCTATGTCTCGAAACGCAAGGTCGCGTCCAAGATCATCGGGCCTGAACTAGGCTTGACCCTGCGCTATCCTGACTATGAAAGCGGGCTTGCCGCCATTCTGGAGGCCGAGCGCACAGCCTAGCGCGCCGCATGATAATGCGCTTGCAGCCGGTCAACATCTTCGGCGGCACCAAATACAAATGGCACCCGTTGATGCAGATCATGCGGGGTGATGTCCAAGATCGACCCCATGCCATTGCCGGCACGGCCGCCGGCCTGTTCGATCAGCATCGCGACGGGCGCGGCTTCATAGACCAGCCTCAGCCGGCCCGCCTCATAGCTAGCGCGCGCATCATCCATATAGAGAAACACTCCGCCGCGACAGGCAATGCGCCACGCTTCGGCCACCAGCGAGGCCACCCACCGCATGTTGAAGTCACGCCCGCAGACGCCCTCACGTCCGGCGAGGCACTGATCAATAAACAGGCGCACCGGCTGTGGCCAATGCCGCTGGTTTGAGGCATTCACAGCGAATTCCGTGGCCTTTGGTGGAATTTGAACCTCGGCGTCAATCAGATGAAAAACAGCTGCATCATCCATACGGAATGCCGCCGTGCCGGCCCCAACGCTTAACAGCAGGGTTGTCTGCGGCCCATAGACAAAAAGGCAGGCCGCCAGCTGCGCCTTGCCGGGCTGCAGGATACCGCCTGCCGCCGGCAGGAGCGAAACAATTGTTCCTACCGATACATTGACCCCAATATTTGATGATCCGTCCAGTGGATCGCAGGCAACCATCAGGTCCCCTGCACCAAGATCGACCGCCGCGGCGCGTTCTTCGGACAGATAGACAGATGTTGCGGTATCGCGCAATGCGTCCTCAATCATGCTGTCGGCAAGGACATCCAGCTGTTTTTGTGTGTCACCATCAGCATTGGTGTCGCCGGCAGCGGCATCCAGCATAGTCTGCGGATTACGGATTTGCGCAGCAATGCCGGCAGCAGCCTCTGCAAGGGCAAGAATTGTCTCTGCCACATTGTCGGGCGCGTATTTGCCTAGATAGACGGCCAGGCTTTCGGTCTTTGTCATCTGTCGGGTGTCTCTTTCAGGTTTGCCCAAACAAAATGCCCGGCCCCAAAAGGGGAGCCGGGCACCAGCTATTCTATTGTCATTCCCTTGTCTGCCTGTCGCAGTCTGTCTGGTACAGGCTACCTGTAACGGTTACTCGCGATTGCCGAACAGATGCAGAATGAACATGAACATGTTGATGAAATCGAGATACAGCATCAGCGCACCAAAGATCGACTTCTTCGTCATCTCGGACTGGCTGTCACCGGCCATATACATCAATTTGATCTTCTGTGTGTCCCATGCGGTAAGACCGGCAAAAATCAACACACCTGCAACCGAGATCAAGAAATCGAGCTGTGTCGAGGCCAGGAAGATATTCACCACTGACGCAATGATCAGACCGATCAAGCCGACCACCATGAAGGATCCCATCGCTGACAGGCTGCGTTTGGTGGTGTAGCCATAAAGGCTGAGACCGGCAAATGCGCCCGCGGTGATGAAGAAGGCACGTGCCACACTGCCGCCCGTATAAACGAGCAGAAGCGATGACAGCGACACGCCCATCAGCGCTGCATAGACATAAAACAGATTACGTGCCTTGCCGGCAGACATGGCATGCATCCGTGCGGACAGCCAAAATACCATGCCAAGCGGCGCAAGCATGACGACCCACTTCAGCGGCGTACCGTAGATTAGCTGGCCAACGCCGGCCACATTCAAGACCGCCCATTTCATCGCATAGGCGAAGAAACCGGTCATTAGCAATGCTGTCGTCATGTGGTTATAGACGCCAAGCATATAGGACCGCAGCCCAAGGTCGATCTGAGACGCCTCGGCAGCTGCTGTGTTCATAAAGCGATTATCAGCCATTTATACCCCCTGAGAGATAATGCGTTGTAGAGAATGTAGTCATAGAAACAGTTTGTTTCAAGAAATTGCCGGGGCGCGGCCGCCCAAACATTATGTCGCATCCACCGCTGTTGTTTCAGGCGTTTTTCCAAGGCCTGTGCGCTGGCCCTTTTGCCGTTGTGAAGCCGATTTCAGCTGTCCGCAGGCAGCCAGGATGTCGCGTCCGCGCGGCGTGCGCACCGGCGAGGCATAGCCGGCCTTCAGAACTTTCCGTGCAAAAGCCTCAATCCGTTCATCGCTGGAACAGCGATAGGGGCTTCCCGGCCACGGATTGAACGGGATCAGGTTCAGTTTTGACGGGATCCCGCGGATCAGTTCCAACAGGGCTGCGCAATCAGCATCGCTGTCATTCACGCCGTCCAGCATCACATATTCCCATGTGATGCGGCGCGCATTCGACAGGCCCGGATAGGTGCGGCACGCCTCAATCAGCTCGGCCAGAGGATATTTTCTGTTGATGGGTACAAGCTCATTCCGCAACTCATCACGAACAGCATGTAACGAGATTGCCAGATTGACACCGAGGTCTGCCCCGGCCCGGGTAATTTCCGGCACAATTCCGGATGTCGACAGGGTGATCCGCCGCTTGGACAGACCAACACCTTCACCGCTCATGACAATGCGCATGGCCTTTGCCACATTATCATAATTATATAATGGCTCGCCCATGCCCATCAGCACAATATTGGTCAGGCGGCGGTCCGGTTTGCCGGCAGGCCAGTCACCAAGCTCATCCATGGCCAGCAATACCTGCCCGCAGATTTCACCCGCCGTCAGATTGCGTACCAGTTTCTGGGTGCCAGTATGGCAAAAGCTGCATGTCAACGTGCATCCCACCTGCGAGGAAATGCACAAGGTGCCCCGATCCTTGTCGGGGATGTAAACAGTCTCCGCTTCATTGCCATCAGCAAAGCGCAGCAGCCACTTAATGGTGCCATCGGATGACTTCAGCCGCTGTGTAACAGCCGGACGGTCCAGCATGAACATCTCGGCGAAGGCCGCGCGTACCGGCTTGCCAAGATCGCTCATCTCGTCAAAAGATGTCAGCCCGTGTCTCCAGACCCAGCGCCATAACTGGCGCGCACGAAAGCGTGGCAAGCCAGCGGCCGTTACCGCCTCTTCCAGCTCGCTCTGACTCATTTCGAGAACCGAACGACGCGTCTTCACGGCAGTAGCAGGGGGCGTCGCGGCGGGCATTTCTGCTATATCATCCAAAATGGCTTCCAAAATCGTTCCTGAAGCAGATTGCAAGACATTGTCTGGCATAATTGCCAGATGATGATCGCCGGGCTGCGCAATCGCGGCGGTGCAAGTACCTTATTTACAGGTCCTGTCGATCAAATTCTTTGTCTTGGTAAATCCGGACAATGAATAGGTATCCTTTGTCACTGTGCCACGCGTCGAGGTGCCGACGACTGTCATCTTGCTGCCACGCTTCATGGCGCGCACCATGGCGACATCATCTTCCTCGCTTTCGGCATAGGCACGCCCTTCAATGGTGAAGAGCTTGAATTTCTTACCGTCAATTGAAACATCAACAGCGGAATGTTTCTTGTGCTTGTAGCCAGCCAAAAACTGCACGACATTGCGCACTTCCTTGCCAGGTCCGTGCGAGACGAAGACACGGATCTCGCCACGATTGGCCGGGTCATATTTGCCCTCTGACTTGCTGGGGACCGAGGTGATGTAGCAGGTTCGTCCGCCATCATCCTTATAGGTATAGGCATCCCAGTCTTTCTCGGTCAGAATGCGCTCGGATTCCGCAGCGGCCACGCCGCCTGCCGTACCGGCCAAAACAAATCCTGTCAAAATGGTCGCAAGGAATGTCTTGAACATCTTCATCGCCTGATCACTGCCCTTTTTTCTGCGTGCTGCTGTTCGCCTGCCGAATCCCGCCTGTGGACCACCGCAACAAACCCTAGTCCGCAGCAAACCCTAGTCTGGGTCGCTTTCGTGGCAAGAATTTGGCAATCCGGCATCAGCATGAAATCACCGGCGGCAATGTAAGTCAGGATGCAGGTTGATGCAAAGAAAATTGCCGGGGGTGAGTCAACCCGTTACTGGATATCGCTGCCATCAACGATCGAGGCGGGCACGAGCAACGCGCTTTATCCGGCCATTTGATCCAGCATGTCAGTCACAAAAGGCAGAATACGGCGCACAATCTCGTCAACCCCGTCGGCATTGGGGTGCAATCCGTCAGACAGGTTCAGGGCCGGATCAAGCGCAACACCTTCTAGAAAAAATGGATAGAAATCAATATCATGCTTTTGGGCAAGTGCTGGATATAATCCATCGAAGGCGGTGACATATTCTGGTCCCAGATTGCGTGACGCCAGCATGCCCGCCAGCATCACGGTGACGTTGCGCTGCTTCAGCTGTGTAATGATCGCATCAAGATTGGTGCGTGTGGCTGCCGGGTCCAGACCCCGCAGCATATCATTGCCCCCAAGCACAATAATGACGGCTGCCGGATCATCGGAAAGCGACCATGCAAGACGCGCCAGCCCCCCTGCCGTGGTATCACCGGACAGACCGGCATTTACCACCGCGATGCGGTAACCTTCATCCTGAAGCGCGGTTTCCAGCCGGTCCGGAAAGGACAGGCCCGGGGCCAACCCATAGCCGGCAACTAGGGAATCCCCCAGCACCGTTATACGCTTGCTGCTGTCATCAGCGACGCTGCCCGCCTGCGCGGACAGGATAATCGAACCACATAATATGAGGATCATTGCAAATGACGATTGTCGTGATCGGCGCTTCGCGAAGATAGATGTGCGCAAAAGCACCAGAACAGCGTTGATTACATGCATGGCGGTTACCATATCGCTCGAAAGGTCAGACCGGTCTATGTGCCGGGTGGCATAAAGGGTCTGCTGTGCCAGAAAAAGGTGCAGGATTACGGCACCCTGACTAAAGATAATGCTGATGATGTGAAATGCAAAACCCGCCTTGCCGATGAACCGCCGAAAACCATGCCTGAATAGCACCGCCACCATGCCGGCGGAATAACGCTGTATGGCACCATACCCGAACCTCGCTGACACACATGCCACACGGACAAGACAAAGAGATCAGAATTTACATGCCGGATATGCAGATGAATGACCCCGACGCCATGGCCGATAAGGCTGCCAGAAAACCCGTGATCCGGCTGGATGATGCACGTCTGTCATTATCCAGTGCGGATGGCATGGTTGACATCCTGCGTGGCATCTCGCTGTCGATTGATGCTGGCCAGACGGTTGGTGTGCTTGGCCCCAGTGGCGCTGGCAAAACCAGCCTGCTGATGATCATGGCGGGGTTGGAAAGCCTGACAACAGGCCAGATCGATCTGGCCGGATTTGACGTCACACACATGCATGAAGACATGCTGGCGGCACTCCGTCGTGATCACGTTGGCATCGTATTTCAGGCGTTCCGGCTGATCCCGTCCATGACAGCCATACAGAATGTGGCCGTACCGTTGGAACTGGCCGGGCAGGCGGATGCCCAGTCCAGCGCTGCCGCCGCGCTGGAATCTGTCGGGCTTGGACATCGCATGACGCATCTGCCGGATCAACTGTCAGGCGGTGAACAGCAACGCGTTGCCATCGCCCGTGCCATCGCGCCACGACCGCAGATTCTGCTGGCCGACGAGCCGACCGGCAATCTGGATAGCGGGACCAGCGAAAAGGTGATCGCCACCCTGTTTGAGGCAACAGAGGCGGCAGGTGCTGCACTTGTTCTTGTAACGCATGATCCGGCGCTGGCAGAGCGTTGTGGCCGTGTGCTTACCATCGAGGACGGCATGATCACCGATGACCGCACGACAGGCCTGAAAGGTGACGGTGCATGACGCCGGTGCATAACGGATATACCGGTCTGCAGCTGTCTGCCGGACAATCTGGCTGGGGTCTTGCCTGGCGTCTTGCCCGCCGCGAAATTCGCGGGTCGGTTGCCCGTTTCCGGGTGTTCCTCGGTGCTTTGATGCTGGGGGTAGCCGCCATCGGAACGGTGGGATCTGTCGCCGAGGCGATGCGCGATGGCATTGCCAGTAATGCACGATTGCTGCTTGGCGGCGATATCGAAATGCGCAGCCTCTATATGGTGCCGCCAGAAGAGATTGCGACACTTGCCGGCAGCTATGGCTCATTGTCACGCACCCAGAATATGCGCGCCATGCTGCAGCATGACGACACGCGCAAGCTGGTCGCGTTAAAAGCTGTTGATGCGGCGTGGCCGCTTATTGGTAAGCCCGAGATTGAGGGCGGCGGCACACTGCCGCTGGCAGAGGATACCATTCTGATTGATCCGGCGCTGACGCGGGCAATGGGGCTTGCCGTTGGTGATCGCGTGCGCATTGGGACGCATGAGGTAACAGTTGCGGGCATTCTGGCCTATGAGCCAGACAGGTCTGTCAGTTTTATCACCTTCGGGCCACGCGTTTTGATGTCGATGGAAACGCTTGCCGCAACCGGGCTCGACCAGCCGGGCGCAATGATTACGCACCGGTTACGGGTTCTTCTGGATGATGGGGCCGATCGCACGGCAGCGGTCAGCGCCCTGAAAGCGGCCACAAGTGGCGGGTTTGTTCGGGTCCGCGACCTTATGGACGCCGCCCCAGGGTTTGACGTTTTCATTGACCGAACCGAGGTCTTTCTGGTGCTTGTCGGTCTGACAGCGCTGCTGATCGGCGGGCTCGGGGTCGCCGGCGCTGTACGCGCATGGCTTGTCAGCCGCATGCCGGTCATTGCCACACTGAAATGCCTTGGTGCGCCGGCGCGTCTTATTTTCCGCACCTATCTGCTGCAGGTCATGCTCATCGCCGGGGCCGGTGTGTTGGCAGGTGTGGCTGTGGCAGCGATTGCGCCCATCTTCGCAATTGACCTGCTGTCATCCTATGTCACCGTGCCAATATCGCCGTCAATTTATCCTTTGCCGCTGCTGATTGCAGCTGGCTTTGGCATCGTTACCTCATTTCTGTTTGCGCTCTGGCCGCTGGCAAAGGCCGAGGAGGTGCGTGCTGCGAATCTGTTTCGGCAGCTTGGCGCCATGCCAGCCGGGCTGCCCCACGGCGGTTATCTGCTGGTGGCGGCGACTGCCCTTGCGGCGCTTGCTGGACTTGCCCTCGCCGCCACACGCAATCTTTTGCTGACCGGCAGTTTTATCGGCGGGTCGATTGCAGCCATTATCCTGCTGGCAGGGTTGGGCCAGGCATTGCTGGTTGCGCTGCGCCGTGTGCCCGCGCCCCATTATGTGCCGGCGCGCCTTGCCCTATCGGCCATCACCCGGCCAGGATCCCCAGTGCGGGCTGTGATCATCGCCTTTGGGCTCGGCCTGTCAGTGCTGGTTACTGTGGCATTGTCGCAGGCCAATATCAGCCGGCAGATCGATACACGGGTCGCCAAGGATGCGCCTGCCTGGTTCTTTATTGATATCCAGCCCGACCAGCTGGACAGATTTACCGAGATTGCAGAAGGCACCGACGGGATTGTCGCGGTCGGCCGCACACCGATGCTGCGCGGACGTATTTCTGAACTTGGCGGGCGTCTGGCCGAAGATTATGACATGAAAAACCCGTCAGCCTGGGTGCTGCGCGGTGACCGTGCCATCACCTGGTCTGCCACCCCGCCCGAATCGGGAGAGATTATTGCCGGCAACTGGTGGGACAGTGACTATCGCGGCCCGCCGCTGGCATCCATGAGCGAGGAAGAAGCCCGCGAGCTTGGCGTCTGGATTGGCGATACGGTCACTTTCAACGTCCTTGGTCGCCCGATCAGTGCCGAGATTGTGAATATCCGCAAGGTCACCTGGGAAAGCTTCAGCATCAATTTTGTCTTTGTGCTGTCCCCGGGTGTGCTGGAAGCAGCGCCACATAGCTGGATGGCGACAACCTATGTCGAAAACGAGGATGCGGCGGCCATGGTGGCGCGCAACATCGCCGATGCCTTTGCCAATATATCAGCAATTTCGGTGCGCGAGGCAGTGGCGACGGCGCAACGTGTTGTCGGTCTGCTGGGTGCCGCCGTGCAGCTGACAGCCTTGGTCACACTTGTTGCCGGCATTGCGGTACTTGCCGGCACCGTGGCCAGCACCGAAGCGCAGCGCTTTGCCGATTCAGTCATTCTGAAGGTGCTTGGCGCGACGCGGGTCGCCATCACCATCGCCTGGTTGCTGGAATATGCACTTTTGGGGGTACTTGCTGCGATTGCCGCTACCATTATTGGCACGGTTGCCAGCTGGGCGATGATTGAACAGCTGCTGCAAAGTGATTTCGAAATGGATTTCGGCCTGGTGCTGCTGACTACAATGGCCGGAGCAGCCGGCACAGCGGTTCTGGGGCTGATCGGTGCGGCCCGCACACTGGGGCGCAAGCCGGCACCGCTCCTGCGCGAAGTTTGATCAGAAAAGACCTTCGATCTCACCCTCGCCATTCAAATGAATGGCCTCTGCTGCCGGCACGCTCGGCAGACCCGGCATGGTCATGATCTCGCCGCAGATGGCGACAATAAATCCAGCACCTGCCGATAATCGTACCTCGCGCACGGGCACCGAATGTCCGGTTGGCGCACCGCGGAGATTCGGGTCCGTGCTGAAGCTGTATTGCGTTTTGGCCATGCAGACCGGCAAATTGCCATAGCCCTGCTCTTCCCAACTGCGCAGCTGGTCCCGGATTTTCTTGTCCGCAAGCACCTCCTCGGCACGATAAATGCGCTTGGCAATGGTTTCGATCTTGCTGAAAAGCGGCATGTCATCGGGATAGATCGGCGCGAAATTGCCAATATCCGAATCGGCAATCTCTGCCACCCTTGTCGCCAGGTCGCGCGACCCGTCCGATCCACGTTCCCAATGCCTTGAAATAATGGCTTCGCTTCCCTGGCTGTCCACATAGGCCTGCAACGCGGCAACTTCGGCATCGGTGTCACCGGTGAAATGGTTGATGGCAACAACAACCGGCACCCCAAAGCTTTTGAGATTTTCAATATGGCGACCAAGATTTGCACAGCCGGCATTGACCGCTTCGACATTTTCCGCGCCGAGATCAGCGCGGGCCACTCCGCCATTCATCTTCATGGCGCGTACAGTGGCGACCAGCACCACAACGCTTGGCGACAGGCCAGCCTTGCGGCATTTGATGTTCATGAATTTCTCGGCACCAAGATCGGCACCAAAACCGGCTTCGGTAACGACATAGTCGGACAGTTTCAGCGCCGTTTGCGTTGCAATCACCGAGTTGCATCCATGCGCGATATTGGCAAATGGGCCGCCATGTACAAAGGCTGGGTTGTTTTCAAGCGTTTGCACCAGATTGGGTTGCAGCGCCTGCGATAGCAGCACCGTCATGGCACCATCCGCCTTGAGATCGCGGCAGAATACGGGCGAGCGGTCACGGCGATAGGCAACGATGATGTCGCCAAGACGCTTTTGCAGGTCTTCGAGATCCGTTGCCAGACACAGGATCGCCATCACCTCTGACGCCACGGTGATGTCAAAGCCTGCCTGTCGCGGAAATCCGTTCGATACCCCGCCGAGGCTGGTGACGATGTCACGCAGCGCACGGTCATTCATATCGACAACGCGGCGCCATGATACACGTCGCTGGTCAATATCAAGCTTGTTGCCCCAATAGATATGATTGTCGATCATCGCCGACAGAAGATTATGCGCTGACGTGATGGCATGGAAATCACCGGTGAAATGCAGGTTCATGTCTTCCATCGGCACAACCTGCGCATAGCCCCCGCCTGCTGCGCCGCCCTTCATGCCGAAACAGGGCCCCAGCGAAGCTTCGCGGATGCAGACTGTTGCCTGTTTTCCGATCGCGTTCAGCCCGTCAACCAGCCCAACAGTGGTTGTGGTCTTGCCCTCACCTGCCGGTGTCGGGTTGATCGCGGTCACAAGGATCAACTTGCCATCCTTACGATTCGCCTGCGCTGCAATGAACTCGGCAGATAGTTTGGCCTTGTCGTGACCAAAAGGAACCAAATCCTCAGCCGGGATGCCAAGCTTGGCCCCAATATCCTGAATGGGCAGCTTGTTTGCCGCGCGCGCAATTTCGATATCTGTTAAATGGCTCATCGATTTGGTCCTTTGCTTATGCTGACACCGTTTGCTGGCTTACCGTCAGCCTACAGGTCTGGCTGTATCCGCCGCGTCACAAAAGGCCACAGAAGCGTCCTGCCCAAACCCGGCCCTGCAGCCGCAGAAACCTGAAACAACAGACAGGTTGCCATAAAAACTGCGTTGCGGGGGGGCACATGATCGGCTATCACAACCGCCATGAAACAGGAACACGTCAAAAAAGTCGTTCTTGCCTATTCGGGCGGACTCGATACCTCGGTCATTCTGCGCTGGCTGCAAGACCAGTATAATGCAGAGGTTGTCACTTTCACCGCCGATATCGGCCAGGGTGAAGAAGTTGAACCAGCGCGGGCCAAGGCAGAAATGCTGGGCATCAAAGAGATCTTCATTGAGGATCTGCGCGAAGAATTTGTGCGCGACTATGTGTTTCCGATGTTTCGCGCCAACCCTCTGTATGAAGGCGTCTATCTTCTTGGCACCTCGATCGCCAGGCCGCTGATTGCCAAGCGCCAGATTGAAATCGCGCGTGCCGTCGGCGCGGACGCGGTGTCGCATGGTGCCACCGGTAAAGGCAATGACCAGGTGCGTTTTGAACTGGCCTATTATGCGCTGCAACCTGATATCAAAGTGATTGCACCATGGCGTGAATGGGATCTCGGATCGCGCACCAAACTGATCGAATATGCCGAACAGAACCAGATTCCGATCCCGCGCGACAAACGCGGTGAAGCACCATTTAGCGTGGATGCCAACCTGCTGCATATTTCGGCCGAGGGCAAGGTACTGGAAGACCCGTGGGTCGCGCCGGAAGAATATATCTTCTCACGCAGCGTATCGCCCGAAGACGCGCCTGACAGCCCAACCGAAATCGAGATTGAATTCGAGGCTGGCGATCCAGTTGCCATTGACGGTGTTGCGATGTCTCCAGCGACCCTGCTGACCCGGCTGAACGCGTTGGGTGGTGCCAACGGCATTGGACGGATCGATCTCGTCGAAAACCGTTTTGTCGGCATGAAGTCGCGCGGCGTCTATGAGACCCCGGGCGGCACCATTCTGCTAACCGCACGTCGCGCGATGGAATCCATCACGCTGGACCGCGGTGCGGCGCATCAGAAGGACGAGTTGATGCCGCGCTATGCAGAACTTGTCTATAACGGGTTCTGGTTCTCGCCAGAGCGTGAAATGCTGCAGGCAGCAATCGATAGCAGCCGTGATGCCGTTCGCGGTGTGGTACGGGTAAAGCTCTATAAGGGCAACGTCATTGTCACAGGCCGCAAATCGCCAAATTCACTTTATAATGCCGATCTTGTGACCTTCGAAGAAGGCGCCGTCGATTACGATCATGGCGACGCACATGGCTTTATCCGCCTGAATGCGCTGCGCTTGCGCGTCAACAAAATGGTGCATGATTCCGAATAGCGTCTGTCTGGGCAGCGCATGCCTGTTCCGGGAAGGCTGCTGACGGATTATTCACCCGAGCAGACGTCGCCGACTGTGCCGTCTTTATTCACCTGCTTCAGCATAATGCCACCTGTCGGGGCATAGGCAAAGCCGCTATCGCGTAGTCCGGTATCACAATCACCCACAAAGGTGATCACATATTCCGGATTCCCGTTGCTGTTTTCACGGAATGTCTTCATGGGTTCGCTGGTCATGATTCCCAGACCAAGAAACACTACAAAAGCTGTAGCCATAATTTAATCTCCTGTTTTTAGAACCATCTCGTTCAATCGAGACGTAGCAGAGGTAACAAACGGTATTGGTATGTTTTTGTCGGCTTCATGGTAAAAAAAAGGCGGCGAAATCAACCCGGTCACAATGGCGACAGACAAAAAAAGCCTGCCCGGAAGGCCGGGCAGGCTTCATGATTGACAGCTGTGCGCGCCTAGAGGCGGCTTGCTACATTTTCCCAATTGACGAGATTGTCGAGGAAGTTTGCCAGATAGTCGGGGCGCTTGTTGCGGAAGTCGATATAATAGGAATGTTCCCATACATCACAGCCCAGCAGCGCGGTCTGGCCAAAGCAGAGCGGGTTGACGCCGTTTTCGGTCTTGGTCACTTTCAACCCGCCGTCACTGTCTTTTACCAGCCAGCACCAGCCTGATCCGAATTGGCCAGCGCCCGCGGCTTTGAATGCGTCCTTAAAGGCGTCCACACTGCCGAAACTGTCTGTAATTGCGGCTTCCAGTTCAGACGGCATGGCAGAGGCGCCCGGCCCCATCATTTCCCAGAACTGCATGTGGTTCCAATGTTGTGAGGCATTGTTGAAAATGCCGTTCTGCGCCACGGCAGAGGAATCGTAAGTGCCGGTAATGATGTCCTCTAGCGATTTGGTTTCCCATTCAGTGCCAGCGATCAGCTTGTTGCCGTTGACGACATAGGCATTGTGATGCAGGTCATGATGGTATTCCATCGTTTCGGCGCTCATGCCCGACTCTGCCAGCGCGTCATGTGAATAAGGTAGGTCCGGTAGAGTGAATGCCATGTCAGTCTCCATTGCGTTTGCATTATGGTGTATCTTGTACCACCGCGCTTCACTTTCAATAAAGGCGTTAGTGAAAATTTCATCTGACCGGACATTAGATGATGCATCCGGCAGCCAAAAGCGAAAGGACAAACGATGTCATATGACCTAACCGAGGACGGGCCATCTGGCGGACATGTCAGGCGGGCCTATATCGCCGCTTTCATGGATCTTGTTCCGGAGATTGACAGCACCGCCTTCATTGCACCAACCGCCGCGGTCATCGGGGCGGTGCGTATCGGGGCAAATAGCAGTGTCTGGCATCAGGTCACGATGCGCGGTGACAATAACTATATAACGGTCGGCGAGAACACCAATATTCAGGATAATAGCTGTGTGCATATTGACAGTGTGAAGCTGCCAACCATCATTGGCAGCAATGTCACCATCGGCCACAGCGCGATCATTCATGCCTGCACAATCGAGGACCGTGGCTTTGTCGGGATGGGATCGATTGTCATGGATGGGGCGGTGATTGAATCAGGCGGCATGCTGGCCGCAGGGGCCATGCTGACCCCCGGCAAGGTGATCCCGAAAGGTGAACTTTGGGCAGGGCGGCCAGCGGTCAGGATGCGCGACCTGACCGAACAGGATATCGCAATGAACCACCGTTCCGCTTCGCATTATGCCGAGGTGGCGCGGGCCCACCGGCTTGGCGGAATGGGCGGGGCATTTTCCGAGATGACCTGGCGACAGCTGCCGCCACGCGACGAGGGCTAATTGTTGCACCGGCCCGTCACGATGCCATCTTGACAGGTGATGCTGACTACGGTCTGTCTGTGCAGATACAACTGCTGTGCAGCGGTTGTATGATGTTTTTGCCAAATCCGGAGGCCATGCTGCCATGAATCTGAATGATCCCACGCTTCTTCGTACTGATTCCTATGTGAATGGTGCATGGACGAAAGCCAAAGGCGACAAGCGCTTTGCCGTGACCAACCCGGCAAATGGCGCGGTGATCGCCGAAGTCGCTGATCTGGGCGCTGCCGAAGTGACAGCCGCCATCGACGCCGCCGTGCCTGCACAAAGGGAATGGGCTGCGCGCACCGCCAAGGACCGCGCCATGGTGTTGCGCAAATGGTATGATCTGATCATGGCCAATGCCGACGATCTGGCCATTATTCTGACCACCGAGATGGGTAAGCCGCTGGCCGAGGCACGCGGCGAGGTTGCCTATGGCGCCAGCTTCATAGACTGGTTCGGCGAAGAGGCAAGGCGCGTATGTGGCGATGTCATGGAAAGCCCGATTCCCGACAAGCGCTTCCTGACATTCAAACAGCCGATCGGTGTGTTTGGCGCCATTACACCATGGAATTTCCCGATCGCGATGATCACCCGTAAAGTGGCCCCGGGCATTGCCGCAGGATGCGCCTGTGTGCTGAAACCGGCTGAACAGACGCCGCTTTCGGCGCTGGCGCTTGCCGAATTGGCGCACCGCGCAGGGTTGCCGGCTGGCGTTATGAATATTGTCACCGGCATGGACGCACCGGCCATGGGCAGTGCGCTGTGCGACGATGACCGCATTCGGAAAATGACATTTACCGGATCGACCGAGGTCGGTCGCATCCTGATGCGCCAGAGCGCCGATACCTTGAAGAAAATGAGCCTCGAGCTTGGTGGCAATGCACCGCTGATCGTCTTTGACGATGCAGATCTTGATCTCGCCATCGCTGGCGCCATGGCATCAAAATACCGCAATGCCGGCCAGACCTGCGTCTGTGCCAACCGCCTGTTCGTACAGGACGGTATCTATGATGAATTTGCCCGCCGGTTAACCGAGGCCAGTGCCGCCATGAAAGTTGGCGATGGTCTGGAGGATGGCGTTGAACAGGGCCCGATCATTGATGATCAGGGTCTTGCGAAAGTGGAACGCCATGTCGCTGACGCCATCGCAAAAGGCGCCACGGTGCTGACCGGCGGCAAGCGGCACGCGCTAGGCGGTACCTTTTACGAGCCGACCGTGCTGACCGGCATGTCATCCGACATGCAGATGTATGGCGAGGAAACCTTTGGACCGGTGGCAGGCCTGTTCCGGTTTTCAACAGATGACGAGGCAGTGGCCATGGCGAATGACACCGAATTTGGTCTTGCCGCCTATATCTTTACCGACAGCACCTCACGGCTGTTCCGCGTCAGCGAAGCGCTGGAATATGGCATGGTGTCGGCCAATACCGGCATCTTCTCATCCGAAGTTGGCCCGTTTGGCGGGGTGAAAAGCTCTGGTCTTGGTCGCGAAGGATCAAAATATGGCATCGACGAGTTTCTGGAGATCAAATTCGTCTGTGTGGGGATTTGATCTGTCGGCTGGGCAATGGCAGCTCAAAATGTGGAAAAGGGCCGGATTTCCGGCCTTTTTTAATGTTTGTGTAATGGAATTCACGCGAACGTCATTCATCCGAAAGCGCTAATATTCATCATACTTCCGGCCAGTCTAATAAACCCATGGAGATTGGCTTGAAACATTCCCTGACACAGAAAATCGGCATTCTTGCCCCGATAATGCTGATGATGGCATCTATGATGTCGTTGCCAACCGGCGTGATGGCGGATCAGAATTATGTCGGGATTCTTGCCGGCAAATCCGAGGTGGATATAGAGGTCAAGAGCCTGAACGGTGCCGCCTATGACAAAACATCCATTGCCAGCTCCATATTCATGGGCCGTGAATTCGACGATGGCTACAGTGTTGAATTGTTCTACACCAATCTGGGATCGACAAAGCTGCAAGGTGCGGCGGGCAGCAGCTATATCTATAGTGGCGAGACCATCACCCTCGATTCGGCATTGTCTGCGAACCTCCGGGTCCGCACCTATGGTGTCGCGGAGAAATATTATGTTGATCTGCGCGAGCCCACACGCATGTCAATGAAGCTGGGCATGCATAAATGGTCCGCCAAAATGGCCGCCAGGATTCCCGGTGCCTCAACTCGGGTCAAATTTGACGGCACCGACGCGATGGCTGGCATCGGGGTCGAGCATGCGGCTGGTGAAAACACAGCATTGATGGCCGGTTTTGACAGCTATGGCACCGATGGGGAAACCATTTCGCTGGCCTATCTGGGGCTGCGGTTCAACTTTGACTGAGCCGGCGGATCAGCGCCGAGGTGTCATTGCGGCCATGGCCCGCGGCTGACAACTCATCATAATAGCCGGCCACAATTTCGGTTACGGGCAGCGGCGCGCCGTTGCGCCCTGCCTCTTCGAGGCAAATGCGCAGATCCTTGCGCATCCAGTCCAGCGCAAAACCGAAGTCAAATTCACCCTTCACCATGGTATGGCCACGATTGACCATCTGCCATGACTGCGCCGCACCCCCGGAAATCGCCTCAAGCAGCGCATCGGTATCAAGGCCTGCCGCCATGGCGAAATGCAGCCCTTCCGACAAACCTTGTACCAGACCGGCAATACAGATCTGGTTGACCATCTTGGCCTGCTGGCCCTTGCCGGCATCGCCCATGCGCACAACGCGCGCGCCATAGCATTCCATAATGGGCAAGCCGGATTCGAAATCTGACAGGCTGCCCCCCACCATGACAGTCAGCTTGCCGTTCTCGGCACCTGCCTGACCGCCCGATACCGGGGCATCCAAAACCCCGATGCCGCGGTCCGCGCCGGCAGCAGCCAACAGCGTCGCCACGGCCGCCGATACCGTGCTGTTATCGATATAGAGCGCGCCGGGCTTCATCGCCGGAATGGCCCCGTCGGACCCGAGTGCCACCTGCAAAACATCCGGGTCATCACCAACACAGGACAGCACCACATCAGAATCAGCGGCCGCTGCTGCCGGTGTGGCCGCCATGGACCCGCCATGCTGCGCCACCCATGCCTCTGCCTTTGCAGTGGTGCGGTTATAGACAGTGACCTCATGGCCTGCAGCGGCGATATGGCCAGCCATCGGATATCCCATCACACCCAATCCGAGAAACGTTACCTTTGCCATCTGTGGCCCCTTCTATTGTCTGTTACCGACCTGATGATATGATGTCGCGGTGATGACACCTGCATGCGCCTTTGGTCAAGTTAGTCTTCGCAATCAGCGAAAGAGCCTCTATAATCCTGCCCAGAGGCGCGATGCGGGGCATCCCATCGTCTGACGATATCAAAAAGGTATAGCATGACCGTCCTGTCCAGCCAGAATGATATCCGAATTCTGATCACCGAAACCGAAATCGCGGCACGCACAACCCAGTTGGCGCGGCTGATTTCTGAGGAATATAAGGACACAAAGCAGCTTGTTGTGGTTGGTTTGTTGCGCGGTTCCTTTGTGTTTATCGCTGACCTCGTGCGCCGGATTGATCTTCCGGTAGAAGTCGATTTCATGACCGTTTCCAGCTATGGCAATGCGATGGAATCATCGCGTCAGGTGCGGATCATCCAGGATCTGATGACCCCGATCGAAGGCCGTGATGTGCTGATTGTCGAGGATATTGTCGATACTGGCCACACGCTGTCACAGGTTTACGACATTTTGCAGACACGGGAACCGGCATCGCTGCGCGTCTGTGCGCTTTTGAACAAACCATCACGTCGCGAGATTGATGTTGTGATTGATTGGGTAGGGTTCGATATTCCGGATGAATTTGTGATCGGGTACGGGATCGATTACGCGCAACAAGGGCGCAATCTGCCGCATATTGGCGTTGTAACCAAATAATGCCTACCAGCACCCATGGGCCGGGTTCTGTCGGATGCCAGGCCGGCAGCCGGATCAGGCAAGCAGCGCCTTTTCATAAGGATAATGCGACAGCGGCGTGCATCCGGTTTCAGTGACAACAACCTGCTCTTCCAGCTTAACGCCTTCCTGTCCGCCAACCGCACCCACATAGGCCTCAACGCATAATGTCATGCCGGGCACAAAGCTGCCTGAATAGCCATGCGCCTCTACATCCTCGGGATAGCGCACGCTTGGATATTCGTCGCACAGCCCGACACCATGCGCCAACACGCCATAACGTAGCGGCCGATAGGCCTCTGGCAGACGATGTGCCTTTGCGGTCATTTCTGCAAAGCTCATACCCGGCTTTATCAAGCCGATATTCGTCATGACATGCTCATAGGCAATCTGGTAGAGCATCCGCTGTTCATCCGTCGGCTTGGTGTCCCCGACAATCCAGCTTCGCGATATATCGCAGCAATAGCCATGCGTGCCGACGAGATCGGTATCAAAGGCCATCATATCGCCTGCCTGCATGATTCGCGGGCCGCATTCCTGAAACCAGGGGTTGGTGCGCGGACCGGACGCAAGGATGCGCGTCTCGATCCACTCGCCTCCGCGTTTGATATTGCCCGCATGAAGCGCCGCCCACATTTCATTTTCCGATACGCCCGGGCGCATTGCATCCCGCATTTCATCAACGGCGCGCTCGCAGGCATGAATGGCGCAGCGCATGGCATTCAGCTCGTTTTCATTCTTGACCGAACGTGCATGTTCCGTCAGCACCTGGCCTTCCAGCACATCAACATCCTTGGCGCGCAGCGCGGCATAGCCGACATGTTCGATGCGGTCGACAGCCAGTCTTTTGTTCTTGCCGCCAAAGCGGGCCATCAGGTCAAGAATGACAGCCACAAATTCATCAGCCGCTGCCGCGGTCCTGTCGCCAGTTTCAAAATAGAAGAAGCTGGCACCATGGCGCACCTCACCAATCAGGGGCAGATGCCGAGAAAGATGTTCGCAATTGTGGAAATCCCACAGGATGACATTGCCCTGCGGCGGCACAAAACAGGCGCGCGCCGGATTATGCGTGGTCCAGAGCTGCATGTTTGTCGCATCGGTGGCATAGCGGATGTTCAGCGGGTCAAACAGCAACAGACCTGCGCAATCATGGCGGATGATCTGTTCCTGAAGTCGTGCCAGCCGATATTCCCGCAACGCGGGCATGTCGGGTGCGTGCAGCCCCGCCGCCGCCCATTCGGCAAAGGCGATATCGGTAGGGCCAATTTCAACCCGGTCATTATCATCAGGCGTTCTGTCCGGCTTGAGGTGCATGCGGCGGGTCGGGTCGATCTTGCGGTTGGATCCAATGATGGTCTGATCCATGTCTGGCCTCATCTTTCAACTACGGGCAGTTCGCCTATATCCGCCTGAAACTGTGCGTCCGCCAGTCAGATGACGCAAGATTTAGTTGTTTCGGCTTCCTGCAAAAAACAAAGGGTGACGTCCCGATATCCACCTGCCTGCAAGCTGGCCCGTTTTTGCGCCAGCCACCATCTCAGCGATTCACATCGACCAAAATGCGGCCACGCACCTGACCTTCGAGGATTTTGCTGCCAAAATCCGGAACCTCTGACAAACCTATTTCCTCGGTCATGGCCGCTAACACATCGCGTGGCATTTCTGCGGCCAGCGCAGCCCAGATTTCGGCACGCCGCTCGACCGGTACGCTGACTGAGTCGATGCCAAGGATATCTACACTGCGGAGCAGAAACGGAATAATGCTGGCATGCATCGTCCCGCCCGCGGCATTGCCAAGCGCGGCAATGCCAGCCCCATATTTCATCTGTTTGATCACACGTGCCAGCACCTGTCCTCCCACACAATCCACACAACCGCCCCAAACGGCTGATTCCATGGGCTTGCCCGGATCATCGAGCAATTCATCGCGTCCAACGATACGGCTGGCACCAAGCTCAGTCAGATAAGAGGCGATTTCCGCGCGACCGGTGGCGGCAGCAACCTGATAGCCACGGCGTGCCAGCAGCACCACCGCAACCGAACCAACACCGCCGCCGGCACCGGTGACAAGGACCTCTCCCCCATCCGGCGTCATCCCGTTTTCCTCAAGCCGCATGATTGACTGCATCGCGGTAAAGCCGGCCGTGCCAAGCGCTTGTGTCTCACGCGTCGTCATGCCCTCTGGTACTTTCACCAGCCAGTCGGCCTTTTCATTGGCACGGGTGGCAAAGCCCCCCCAGCGATTTTCACCACCGCGAAAGCCTGCCATGATGACCTTATCACCCGGCACAAAGCGCGAATCACGGCTATTGATCACTTCACCGGCAAAATCAACGCCAGGCACATGCGGATAGTGGCGCACAAGACCGCCAAGCCCGTTCAGACACAACCCGTCCTTATAGTTGATCGTTGAATATTCGACGGCAATATCGACCTCGCCATCATCCGGCAGGCGCGATTCCGCAATGTCCTCGATAGTGGTTGAAACCGACTTGTCTTCAAGCTGATCGATAATTAGCGCTTTAACCATGGCTGTGACCTTTGCTATTCTCCACACCGGATCGCCGTGATGGTGGCGCCGGTCTGTGCTGATTGAAATCTGCCAGATCAACGCCAAAAGGGGAAGGTATGTTTCGCGAACTCACACCACCTGAATGTTTTGGCGAACTCGCGGAAAAGCCCGATGCTGTGCTGATTGACTGCCGGGCGCCTGCAGAGTGGCATTTCACCGGCACGCCGGACCTGTCCTCCATTGGCAAAAAAGCACTCCTGCTTGCCATTGCAGATGAGAGTGGACGCCCCAACCCAGAATTTATCGCAACGGTGACATCGATTGCCGGTCATGATACGCCGCTCTATCTGATGTGTCGTGTTGGCGGCCGATCGGCAAATGCCTGCCAGCTGCTGGGACAGGCTGGATTTACCGATTTGGTGAATGTCGTCGAGGGGTTTGAGGGTCGGGTTGATGAAAACGGTCATCGGAACACGACCGAGGGTTGGAAATTCCATGGCTTGCCATGGCATCAGGGTTAATTATTTGTTCAGTGAAGATTAAAGCAGCTATAATCCGGGCGTGGATCAACGGCAGCAGAATGGCGTTGTGATGGAGTTTGAGCGTTTCTCGCTGGACGCCAGCTGTGTTTGTGATTTGTCCAGACGGCGCACAAACAGACGCGCAGCAGCCACCAGCGAATTATAGGCTTTGACAATGTCGCCGATTTCATCGCGCTGATACAGCTTTGCACGCACTGGGTCGCGCGGAGTGGATTCCAGCATGGCATTCTTCAGCCCTTCCAGCGGCATCAAAACCTGACGGCGGAAACTGAATGTGAGGGTCAGAAAAATGATCAGCGCCATCAGCATGCTGCAGGCGGCAAAGATGACGGTATCGCGCCATATGGGCGCATAGAGGTGGCCATCATCAACACGTACCTTGAACGTCAGCGGCGGCCCATCGCCAAAAGGCACCTGGACTGTCCGGTCAGTACCAACCACACCCAGCAGATCGCACCCGGGCATGGGCCAGGCGGCAAGCTGTTGATTATCCAGCAGCAGATCGACGCATGTGACATAACTCAGGCCGGAAAATGCCTACAAAATAGCTGATGTCGCTGCCACATCATTCTGCGCGATCGTCTGGACAGTCAGCGGCGCCAGCGCATTGGCCTGAACACCAATCTCTGCCACCAGCCGATTCTGGATGATCGCATCGCGGTAACTGTAAAAAACGATTGTTGCAACGGCTGCACAGATCAGGGCAGCCGCGACGCAGACCGCCAGCAGTCGCGAGAACAAACCACTTCTCAGCGCGTGCTCCGTCATCCTTTCAGCTTGGTCTGCCACCATGGGCGGTCAGGTGCAAGACCAGTCCCGACAATCCTGAACGCATCTGCCTTGAACGCATCTGCCGCATCTCCGTAACTGCCGCTAATTCGCGTCTGCGATGGCATAGGTTAACCTTATGGCATTTAAGCCTTTATGACAATTTACATGGTCCTTGCGGTATGACGCGTCATTTTTGCCCACTGGCAATGATCCGGACCGTACCCCATATGAAATTCATGGCAAGAGCAATGATATCATTATTCGCAGTCCGTCTGCCCGCATTGATTGCGGTTCTGCTGACAATATGTGCTGCCGTTCCGGCAGCGGCAGACCAGAATGATCCGCGCCTCGACAGCCTGTTTGAGGCATTGCAGAATACCAGCAGCGAGGCTGAAATTCAGTTGCTGACAAGCCAGATCTGGGACCGCTGGACCGCTTTCGACAATGACAGCGGCACCTATCGAATGATGGTGACTGGTATGCAGTTGATGAATAGCGGGCAATTGGCGCAGGCCGAGGGCGTCTTTACGCAGATCATTGCGACGCAGCCTGACTTTGCCGAAGCGTGGAACAAACGGGCCACTGTACGTTTCATGCGCGGTGATGATGACGGGTCCCGCCGCGATATCGTCGAGGTGATTGACCGTGAGCCGCGCCATTTTGGTGCATTGTCCGGGCTTGGCATGATCCATTTGCGCAATGGCGATCTGCAGGGTGCCCTGCAGGCGTTTGAAGCGGCATTGCGGGTAAATCCGCATCTGGAAATGGCCGAAACCATGATTGCGCGCCTGACGCGCGAGTTAAAGGGCCAGTCGCTTTAACGCGCTTTTTTGACAGCGCGCGTTGACAGGGCGCGTTGATAGCGCACGTTGACGGGGCGCGGCCAGCACAAAAGAACCCTGTCTGTCCTTGCCGCTGTCCATCTGGCTGTCGATCCATGGCCAGCGTCATTTTCCCAGGCTTCATTGACTTTGAAACACCCGCACCTAGAGTGATGGGTGGTTTTTGTGTTTGTCCTCCAGGTACCGGCCGTGACCCTGATTCGCAAGACGCTGCACTCGGATATTCACCAATGCCCTGAATGTGGCGTTCCCTGTTCGGTTGCCCGATCCGCCATTGAGGCGGCCCATCATGCACAACAATCCGCGGCCATTGCCTGCCACAAATGTGATGCCGTGTTTCAACTGCAGGCTCATGACGAATCCACATTGGCGATGCCGGCGGATCATCGCGCAACAGACACGGAACAGGCGCAAGCTGGCACAAGGATGCGCTATGGCACCTGCCCAAAATGCCGCGGTAACTTTCTGATGCCGGCGATGCCGGTTGCTGACGATCTGGTTGTTGAATGCCCGCATTGCAGCATGAAGATGCCGCCGCTGGCGGTGATGCGACTGGATGCACGCCGCCATATGGAAACACAGCCACGCGCCAGGACCCTGGCCGCATCCCGCCACTTAGAGCGGTTAAAGCTGGCAGTCATCCTGATCATTGGCAGCATTATCATTGCCTCGCTACCGGCAATGCTCATTCTGGAAATGACACCAGCGGCGCAGCCATATGAGTCGCTGGCCGCGCCGCGGCCACATTTCGCCCTTCGCAACAGCACATTCTCGCCTGTCAGTGACGCCAATGGCACCGGCGTCCTGGTGACCGTCAATCTTGCAAATATTGGCACCAAGGAAGGCGTGCCGGATACGGTTTTTGTAACGCTGCTGGATGATCGCGACGAGGTTATCACGCGTCGCCAGATTGCCCGTCTTGAAACACCGATGGATGCAGGCGAACAACGGCCGCTTGTCGCCCGCTTTACCTTGCCACCTGCACAGGTCGCAAACATTGATGTGTCGTTATCGCCGCGCTAGCCGCGATTGGGTACAATTTCGTAACCGGGCTCTTCGGGTTCATCGTCAAGCATTTCATCGGGAAAGCCGGGGGCCCGAACATCCAGCCCGGTTGCGTCTTCCAGCCGCCTGATGATGTTGGGCGACCATTCACGCGGGCCGAAACGGGCAGCCCCATCCTCAAAAATCTCGATCAGCTTGGGAGAGACTTCCAGCGGCACCCCTGCCCGATCTGCCAGTTCCTGAAACAGGCTGATATCCTTGATCACCAGATCCATAGTGAAGTTGATATCGCGGCTGCCATTCAGGATGACCTGGCTTTCGGTTTCATGAACAAAGGAATTGCCGGATGAAATCCGAATGGCTTCATAGGTTGTGTTGAGGTCCAGTCCGCTGGCCTTGCAGGTCACCAGAGCCTCGCACAAGGTCACCAGATTGGCTGTTGCCAGATAATTGGTCATGACTTTCAGCTTGGATGCCGTGCCGAGCGGGCCCGTATGGAGGACGCGCCGACCCAGTACCGTCAGAACCGGCAGGATACGGTCAAAAACCGCGCGGTCACAGCCGGCCAGAATGGCAATATTGCCTGTGGCGGCGCGATGGCAACCGCCGGAAACCGGACAGTCAACTGCGGCGGCACCAGTGGCAGCAACCAGTGCACCCAGCCGGGTCACCTCCGCTTCGTCAGTGGTACTCATCTCTGCCCAGATTTTACCATCTGATAGGCCGGCAAGGATGCCGTCATCGGCCTCCATCACTGCGGCACTGGCGGCCGGCGAAGGCAGACAGGTAATCACCATGTCGCAATCCTCGGCCATGGCGCGGGGGCTCTCTCCCCACTGTGCACCCTCGTCAAGAAAAGGTTGCGCCACCGCGCGGTCCAGATCGCGGACAAAAAGATCTACACCATTTCGAAGAAGACTGCTGGCCAGTTTGCCGCCAACATTACCAAGCCCGATAAATCCGACACGTGTCATCAGATATTCCCCCATCAGTCAGGACGCCGCCGCCCTTGTTCGTTTTCGAGGAGAATTTGAACAGCCTCATCGGACAAAAGGCAACGCAAAAAATACCCGTTGGCACGCTCTGGCTATAACGTGATCACGCGCAGCGAATTCGTTGTGCCGGCAATGCCGAACGGCATGCCTGCAACGGTCACAATAGCCGCACCCTTTTCAGCAATCTTCTGCGATCTGATAAGGTCGGCCGCCTCGTCAATTGCTGATTCGAAATCGCCTGTTTCGGTGCTTGGCAATGTCTGAACACCCCAGAGGATGGATAATTTGCGCCTTACGGCCAGAAAAGGCGAGGCGACAGCAATGCGCGTCACCGGTCTTTCGCGCGCTATCCGCACTGCCGTGTTACCAGACGTCGAAAAAGCCAGGATCAATCCGGCATCGACCGTCTCGGCAAGTGATACGCTGGCGAGGGCAACCGCGTGATACAGCGATGGTTCAGTGGGCAGGCGCGGCGGTCCAGCCTCTGGGTGCGTCGCGATATGGGTTTCAGCAGCCCCAATGACCCGCGCCATCATCTCTACCGATTCCACCGGATAGGCGCCGATCGCACTTTCGGCTGACAACATCACCGCATCCGCACCATCAAAAACAGCCCCGGCCACATCCGACGCTTCGGCACGTGTTGGTGTCGGGCTGTTGATCATGGATTCCAGCATTTGCGTTGCCACCACCACCGGCTTGCCGACCAACCGGCATTCAGCAATGATTTTCTTTTGCCAGCCGGGCACATCTTCGGGAGGCAGCTCCACGCCCAGATCACCACGCGCCACCATGACACCGTCAGAGGCAGAGACGATATCAGCAAGCTCTGCAAGTGCGGCCGGCTTTTCGATTTTCGCCATCAATGCGGCCCTGCCATCAATAAGCGCCTTGGCCTCAATGATATCGCTGGCACGCTGTACGAATGACAATGCCACCCAGTCCACGCCCAGCTGCAGTGCAAATTCCAGATCGGCAAGGTCTTTTTCGGTCAGTGGCTTGCTGTCCAGCACAAGATCGGGAAGGTTTACACCCTTTCGCGATGAAATCGGTCCGCCGACAATTACCTCGGCGTCAAAACTGGCATCATGCAGCGTTGTTACCTTCACGGTGAGTCGGCCATCATCAATCAAGAGGCGCACACCCGGTGTCAGCGCTGCAAATATATCCGGATGCGGGAGACCGATACGGGTGGCATTCCCCGGCGCATCGGACAGATCAAAGGTAATCGTCTGACCAGCGGTAAGTTCGGTGCCGTCGGCAACAACCCCAATACGGTGCTTTGGACCCTGCAGATCGGCAAGGATGCAGGTCGGGCGGCCTGCGGTGTCTTCCATCTCGCGGATCAGGCGGACACGCTCGCCCTGTTCGGCCTGTGTGCCATGCGAAAAATTCAGGCGAAAAACATCGGCACCCGCGTCAAACAATGTCCGCAGCGTTTCTACATCGCTGCTGGCACTGCCAAGGGTGGCAACAATCTTGGTTGCACGCTGGCGTTTCGCTAAAGACATGACATAAGCCCCGGACATAAGAAAGACAGTCGGAAAAATAGAGTGTCGGCACGAATTGCCCACAGACGCGATTGTATGGCCAGTGGCATGAAAGGCAAGCGTGGAAAGCAATTCGCTGGTGCAAGTTACTTGAATGGAATTCCCAAATGGTGGATTCTGACGGCATCTGCTTCTTTCGCTTTCAGGTCTTCTCGCCCATGTCTTCCTTTATTGGCATCTTTGGTGCTGCCTTTGTTCTGGGAATGGTGTTCAACGCTGCCCCCGGCCCTATTTTTGCCGAATCAATCCGGCGCAGCCTGACAGGAGGGTTCAATGCCGCCTTCCGCGTCCAGATTGGTTCCCTGGTCGGGGATGCAACATGGGCTGTGCTTGGCCTTGCCGGTGTCGGGATCCTGTTGCAGGCCGATATGTTGAAGGGTCCTGTCGGACTGGCCGGTGCAGGCTATCTTGGATGGCTGGCCTGGGATTCATGGTCCGAGGCAACCAAGACCAGTCGTAACGCCACACTGTCGGATGATCGTGGTGCGGCATCGACAAATGCGGACAGTCGCAGCAAGACAGCCGCTGTTACAGCGGCAGACAGCGCCGGAGCCTTTCGGTCAGGCATGGTTCTGTCGCTTTCTAATCCGCAGAATATCGCCTTCTGGGCCGCCCTTGGCAGTGCGTTCGGGTCGTTGGGAATTTCACAGCCGACCAGCGCAGATTACACCGTATTTTTCAGCGGCTTCATGATTGCCTCTGTTGTGTGGTGCTATATCTGTGCAGCCGCCATCAGCCGGCTGTTCAGCGGCAGAAGTGCAGCGTGGCATATCTGGACCTATCGGATCTGCGCGCTGGCATTTGCCTATCTTGCGCTTGGCACCGCGCGCGAGGCTGTCAGCCTGCTGTTGAGATAGGCCGCCGGTCAGTCCTCGGCGCGGGTGGACCAGTATTCACTCCCATAATCATGGAAGATTTCTTCGCCTGCCTTGATATCACGGTCGGCGTAGAAGCGCAGGAAGCGGTTGTCGGTTTCATCCACTTCCCATCCGGCATTGGCATTATCGCTGTGGTTATACAGCATCCCGCATCCCATCACGACCAGATAGTCCGTCGGTGCATCCGGGCTGGTGAACAGATAATCATTCAGCCGGTTTTCTTCCTGCAGATCGTCGTCGTCAATGACGATATAGGCGCACCGTTCCAGCGTTTCCCCTGCAGACAGGTCAACCGCTGCAAAAACGCCTAGCCCATGGACTGGCGATTCGCCCACAACAATCTTCATGCCCATGCTCCTGTCATCTGCCATCCGCTGTTGCCTGTCTGGCAATCAGGCCGGCTGGCGGGACGAAGACGTATCGCATTTCAAGTCGCCTTACCAGCCACGTTGCGCCGCTTCTGATTTCGATGTTCGCGCATGGCGGTCACAATGCCAGCCACCGCAATCATCACCATCCCAAGCCCGGCAAGCGGCGTCGGCCAGTCATCAAAAAACAGGCGGCCCCATATCGCCACAAATAACAGGTAGGTGAAATCCAGCGGTGCAAGACGACTGCTATCTGCTGTCTGATAGGCGCGGCTGAGGCAGATATTGCCGACGATATTGAGGCAGGACAGGCCAAACAATGTTGCGATCAGCACCGCACCCAGCGTCGGCCAGCCAACCAGAAGGAAGGGCAGCTGATCGCGCAGGCCGGCATCAATCGGCAGGGATGACATCATGAAAGCGCCTATAATGCCGGAACACAGAAACATCAGCGATACGATACAGACCAGCGCAAGCGGACTTTCCTGCCGGCAATAGCGACGCAGGATCAGGATATTCCAGGCGTAGAAAAAGCCGGCCATTACCGGCACCAGCTGGTAGGCGGTGAATGTTGCGGCAAACGGGTTGAGCACAAGCAGACAGCCTGCTGCGCCAAGACAAAGCGCGCCAACACGCCAAATCCCGATACGCTCGCCAAGAAACGGCCCAGCCAGAAGACTGACAAAAAGTGGATAGGTATAAAGGCCTGTAGCCATCTGCGCGACGGTGATTTTCTGCGACACACCGAAAAAGCAGATCATGCACATGGCCAACGCTGTAGCACGGGCAAAAGCCGGCAAAGGCCGCCGCGGCCATGCCAGATGCACCCCGCCGCTGGCAACCGCCAGCAGGGCAATCATGGTCAGGTTGAATGTCGATCTGACGGTCTGTAGTTGCCAGAAGCTGGTGTCGGCGGCTGTCTGCTTGACCAACACATCCTGCAGAGACAGGACCAGCACACCAACCAGTAACAGTGCAAAGGCCAGCATCGGGCGATCCTGCCTTGGCCCTTCCAGAATTGATTTGCCTATCATTATGCCACCAGACTGGATATCGCCTGCCGGCACTCTGCCGACGAATTCAGCCTAATGCGCGCCACCGCGGATAGCGATGAAAATCCGCCTGACCCAGAATCGGGCACGCGTTGCAGATAAGGTTTGACCGTTTCCTGTCTGTCCGGCGTTCAGAACAGGTGGCGCCGCGCGCAATATATTTGCATGATAACATATAACGGAATATGCGCCGCGATAGGGACGTACAATGGAATCAAAGCTTGTCAGCTATATTACCTCGAAATTCACCAGCAAGAGCGACATGATGTATGCAGAAACATTGTGGCAGGAGGTGCTGGCAGAGATGCTGCCACGGTTCAAGGAAGCGGGCGCCATTCGGCAGGTGGTGACCCAAGTCTGGAACCAGGAAGGAAGTTTCATCCTTGGCAATCTTTGGGAGTACAAAGATGAGAAAGCCTTTATTGCCTGTCAGGAACTGTTTCGCGAGGCTGAGGCAAAAATGGACGAACGCACCGATATCGCAAAAATCATTACGCCATCGCGCGGAATCATCCTGCGCGATATTCGCCTGTAAAAGGCAATATCAAATGCCCAGTTGGTATCAGGAGATGTGAATGACCAAGCCTGTTCTTGTTTATCTGAAAATGCGTGCGCTTGCTGAAGCACCACAGATGCTGATGCATCATGCGGGGATGGCCTACAGCTATAAAATGGCATGGGACCATTTTGGCAAACCATGGCCGGATTCAAAGCGGGACGCACCTTTTCGCCAGCTGCCAATGCTTGTTGTGGAGGGGAACAGGCAGATTGCCCAAAGCGGGTCGATCATGCGCTATCTTGCCAATCATCTTGGGATGATGCCGGCAGACCCGGTTGCCGCGGCATGGGTGGATTCCATCTTTGAGGCGACGCAGGAACTGTTCATGCCGCTGAACCCGACAATCAATTTTGCTGTCGGGGATGACTTTGAGACGAAACGCGCGGGTCTTCTGTCCGCCTTGCCGCCGCGCCTTGATGATTTCGAACGTATCCTTGATCGTGACGGCGGCGGCTTTCTGGCGGGCAACGTGCCACATTATTGTGATTTTGGTCTGTTCCACCATCTCGATCTGGCCCATTTCCTGAATGATGACCTGTTGACCGACTTTCCCCTGCTTGCCGCCTTCATGCAGAACATGCGCGGTATTGATGGTATGGCTGACTATCTTCAATCTCGTCCGGAATTGACCGGGGTCGGGGTAAAGCCGCAACTGGTTATTGATGGCAGACCTGTTCCCACAGGGATGAAAGCGGATTAGCCTTATCCCTTTGTGTCTCAGGCATCGGCCTGCAGCAGGTGAATCCGAAAACGCATGACACGCATCGCTATTCTTGACCTGACCACCCATCCTGCTGACCGGCTTCACGGCGTGCAGCGTGTCTGGGAACGTATTTCTGGCTGGCTGTCGCCCGCACTGCCTGATGCCGTCCTGATCCCCTTTGATATTGCCGAAGGCGGCGGCGCCCTGCCGGCCACAGATGATTTTGACGGTTTGATTGTGAGCGGGTCTGAATTCGGGGTTTATGACCAGACAGAATGGATGCTGCCACTGCGCCGCCTGTTGCTGGACACACGGGACGCTGGCAAGCCGCAGTTCGGCATTTGTTTCGGACATCAGATCATGGCTGATTGCTTTGGGGGCCGCGCGGAAAAGGCAGCCATTGGCAGAATTGTCGGTGCCCGGGAATTCACCGCCGCTGGGCAACGGTTCAGGGCCCATGTATGGCATCAGGACCAGGTGACAGCCGTGCCGCCATGCGCACAGGTGACGGCCTATGCAGATTACTGTCCGGTCGGGGCCCTTGCCTATGAATTTGCAGCGCGGTCAGTGCAGTACCATCCTGAATATGATGCCGCCCATCTGCAGGCATTGTTCGCACGCGGCCGCGATTACTTCATAGATGGCCCGTCCGCAGACGCCGCCGCCGAGATCGCGAAAGCAACAGTCCCTGTTGATCTTGATGCAGGAGCTGTTGCAGCCTTTTTCAGGCAGACAATCCGTCGTCAATCATGATCTGAATCTGCCTTGCGCCTGCAGGCACATGCGCTAATGTCAGATCACCGGCGCATTATCATAGTAGGCCGAGACCCTGCACATGACTGATCTATCACTTCCCAAAGATATTCATACTGTCGTCCTTGGTATGGGCGACCTGAACGGAATCATGCGTGGTAAACGCATCCCGGCCAGCCGCTGGCAGGACGTCTGCGAAACCGGCAATGCCTGTTGCCTGTCCCTGTTCACCATGGATATGACGTGCGATGTCTGGGACACGCCACTGGTCAATTTTGAGAATGGATTTCCCGATTTTCACATTATGCCAGCAAGCAAGCCGGTCCCTATCCCGTGGGAACCGGGCGTGGCCATGTGTTTTGGTACAGGTCTGGGGATGGACCACCAGCCTGTGCCCGTCGATCCGCGCCAGGCCCTTGTCCGACAGATAGAGCGCGCAGCCGCTTTGGGCATTGATGTGCAAGCAGGCGCCGAATTGGAATTCTATCTTCTTGACCCACAGACAGGCCAGCCACGCGATGTCGGTAATGACTGTTACGGGTTGGAGCGGGCCGCTGCTTTTGAGCATGTGCTGGGACCGATCCGTCAGCAGATTGACGCAATCGGTATTCCGATCGAACAGTCAAATCCGGAATATGCGCCCGGCCAGGTCGAGGTGAATATGCGTTATGACAGCGCGCTGCTTGCCGCCGACCGCGTTGTCATGTTCCGGTCGCTGGTCAAACAGCTGGCCACCCGGCACGGCTATCTGGCCAGCTTTATGGCAAAGCCCTTTATGCATCTTGGCGGCAACGGATTTCACCTGCATTACTCGCTTTGGTCTGAAGGTCAGAATATTTTCTCTGATGGTGGCAGGCTGAATGATACCGGCCGGCATTTTCTCGGCGGATTGCAGAAACGGATGGTTGAGACGTCGATCTGCAGTGCGGCGAATGTAAACAGCTATCGCCGCCGTGTGCCTTATAGTTTTTGCCCGACAAATGCCAGCTGGGGCATGGATAACCGGACCGTTGCTCTGCGGGTAATTGAAGGCAGCGATTCCGCAACGCGGGTTGAAAAACGCGACGCCGGGGCTGACTGCAACCCCTATTTGCTGATAGCAACCGATATCGCCGCCGGGCTTGACGGCATCGAACAAAAGCAGGAGCCCACACAGATCACCAAGGGTGATGCCTATCGTGACAGCCATGATGACGCGCTGCCCACCACATTGGCCGCCGCAATCCAGTTGGCGCGCGAGTCGGACTGGCTGGCGTCGGTTTTGGGCACAGCCCAGCTTGAAACCTGGCTGCAACAGGCCGAACGGGAATTAAAGTTTTTCGGTGACCAGGTGACACCTTTTGAGACCGACCGCTACCTGCGGCGGTTCTAGCGCCGTCCTTCTGACGTTAGACCGGTCTCGCCGGATCGTGAGGCCGTGTCTCTGGAATTGCCACGCCGGTACCTCTATATGTGCAACAGGCAATCACCACACCGTGCGGAGGTTATGCTGTGAAGATGACACGAAAAGTCAGGTCCATTCTTGACAATTACGACTCGGACAGCCCCGGGGTAAAGGCCAGTCTGGCGCGCATTCTGATGCAGGGACGACTGGGCGGTACCGGAAAGCTGGTCATCCTGCCAGTCGATCAGGGATTCGAACATGGCCCGGCGCGCAGTTTCGCCGTCAATCCGGATGCCTATGATCCGCATTACCATTACCAGCTGGCGATTGATGCCGGGCTGTCGGCCTATGCCGCCCCGCTTGGCATGATCGAGGCTGGCGCCGACCGTTTTGCCGGACAGATACCGACCATCATGAAGGTGAATTCGTCAAATTCACTGGCGCAGGGCGGCAGCGCCCCGACACAGGCCATCACCGGATCGGTGGCTGAGGCGCTCCGCCTCGGCTGTTCTGCCATCGGCTTTACCATTTATCCGGGGTCAGATGCCGCCTTTGACATGATGGGGGCCTTTCAGGATATGGCGGCAGAGGCCAAGGCGCTCGGTCTTGCCGTTGTGCTTTGGTCCTATCCGCGCGGCGGTGGGCTCAGCAAATCTGGCGAGACAGCCCTCGATATTGCTGCCTATGCCGCGCATATGGCGGCGCTTTTGGGCGCGCATATCATCAAGGTCAAGCCCCCCACGGAGGCGCTGGAACAGCCTGAGGCCATCAAAGTCTATGAGCAGGTCGATCTGCCGCGCGCAGAGCTTGCCGCGCGCATCCAGCATATTATGCAGGCTTCATTTGGCGGGCGCCGTATTGTTGTGTTTTCTGGCGGGGCCGCAAAGGATCGCGAGGGCTTGCTGGATGAAGTCAGAGCGCTACGCGATGGTGGCGCCAATGGATCCATTATCGGCCGCAACACCTTCCAGCGGCCACGCGCCGAAGCGTTGGATCTTCTTGGTGATATCATCGATATTTATCGGGGTAGGGCATGACGATCAGCGGTGTGTCTGCCATCCCTGATTGCAGGGTTTGCCTTGGCAACAGGCCTGCCATTTGCACCATAAATACAGGATAGAGTGATCTGGAATGAAACTACTTCGCTTTGGAGCATCAGGGCATGAAGCGCCCGGACTGATGGATGACGCAGGTATTATCCGCGACCTGTCCGGCCATGTTGATGATATTGATGGGGCTGCACTGGATCCAGCCATACTGGACCGGCTGCGTGCCCTTGACCCGTCACAGTTGCCAGCAGTGGATGCCGACACGCGCATTGGTCCCTGTGTGGGTTCGATTGGCAAGTTCCTGTGTATCGGACTGAATTATTCGGATCATGCGGCAGAAGCCGGCATGCCGGTTCCCGAACATCCAATCCTGTTCATGAAAGCCAATTCGGCCATTAGCGGGCCAGATGACATGGTGATGCTGCCGCGTCATTCTCGCCATAGCGACTGGGAAGTTGAACTTGGCGTGGTGATTGGCAAAAGCTGCAAATATGTGGATGTGGACCATGCGCTGGATTATGTGGCGGGTTACTGCATTGCCAATGACGTGTCCGAGCGGCATTTCCAGACGAAATTGACCGGACAATGGACCAAGGGCAAGTCATGCGACACATTCGGGCCGATTGGCCCCTGGCTTGTCACCACAGACGAGGTGCCCGATCCGCAGTCTCTGGATATGACACTGGATGTGAATGGCGTGCGCATGCAGACCGGCAACACGTCCACGATGATATTTTCGGTGGCCGAAATCATTGCCCATCTTTCCGAACTGATGACCCTGCATCCTGGCGACGTAATTTCTACCGGTACACCGCCAGGCGTTGGTATGGGGATAAAGCCGGATCCTGTGTTCCTGCAGGAGGGAGATGTCATGGAATTATGGATTGACGGTCTTGGCAAACAACACCAGATGGTGGGACGCGATCCGGTCTGAACAGCTGGCAATCCAGCGACCCATCTGCTGAACAATCCACTGCCCGGATTGCTGATTCCTTATGAAAGGCCTAACTCGGCGCGGGTTGGCGGGTTGCATCCCTGACGTCCGCAATTTATCGCAGCCGCCTGTGCAGCACGGCGCATGACGGTTTCAAGACCATCAAGGTCAATGGCGTTCAATGCGGCACGATCCGTCCTGCCAGTCTCAAGGGCCCAGGCAAGGATGCTGGCCATGAAGGTGTCGCCTGCGCCCACAGTATCAACCATCTGCGGGACAGGCGTTGCCGGCACTGTAAGGTCGGCCCCGCCGGCGAACCCCCTGGCCCCGTCTGGCCCCATCGTCAGGACAAACAAGGCGGCATCACATTCAGCGCGGCACATCTCCAGCGCAGTATCCAGCGCATGGTCAGGATAGAGCCACAGCAGATCTTCGTCACTCAGCTTGAAAATATCGACTTTCTTCATCATCCGCCGCAGACGGGCAAGATAAGTGTCACGATCGGGAATCAGAACCGGCCGCACATTCGGGTCGATCGCTGTCAGGATCCCGCGCGCCTTGCAGCGCATGAAAAATTCCTCCCAGACATCGGCGTCCGCACCGTCGACAAGCGCCAACCCGCCGACATGAAAGACCTGCGTTGCCGCCGGAAGCCATGAATCCAGCCCGTCACTTGTCACCTGCCGCTCGGCAGTACCGTTTCGATGAAAGGCATAAGAGGCACTGCCATCAGGCCCCACTGATACGACGGCCAGCGAGGTGGGGTGCGATACCCGCGGCGCGGCAACCGTTACCCCACAATCGACCAGCCGGTCGGCCAATAATTCGCCGAGAGCATCGGTCGAGACAGGGGTAAGATAGGCAACCGCCTGGCCCTGCCGGCCCACTGCCATGGCTGCGTTAAAAGGGGCGCCGCCAGGGTTGGCAACATAACGGGGCAGCCCGTTATCTGCCGGGTGACCAGACACAAAATCAATCAGGTTTTCGCCGCCGACAGCCAGCATCGTATTTTTCCCCTTATGTTTCTTGGCGACAGTGCTATTCCGTGTCCGTTGCGCCGTCAAGCCCACCCTTTCTGGCCAGCATCAGGTACCCCTATCCTGCGGGTGCGCAGAGACGATCATCAGGGCAGTTGCGCGCTTTCTTATTATGGTGCATACGATCGTTGCGCAGACAGGTGATATCGGCGCGTACCAAGGGCGCGTCGTCACGCGCAATGACAGAAATCGGCAGGACATGAAACCATGACAGATACGCAGATCGATATCCTGAAGACGGCAACGGACTGGGCCAAAGCAGAGATGTTTTCCGCGGGCTTTTTCGCTTTATTTGGGCTGGTATTCTGCTTGTCGAGCTATTGCTTCTGGCAGTTTGGCAAGACAGACACGGCAAAAGCCTATGTGATTCCCATGCTGGTGGCCGGCGCGCTTCTTCTGATCATCGGTGTCGGGCTGATCATATCCAACCAGATGCGTCTGGCTGCCTTCCCCGATGCCTTTAACACCGACGCTGCCGGATTTGTGGCATCCGAGATCGCACGTGCAGACAAGACAGTCAGCGGATATGCAAATGTGTTCAAGACAATTCCGATCATCATCATAATCTGTGCGGGGCTGTTCCTGATTCTTAATGCCCCCCTTTGGCAATCCAGTATGCTGGCGGCGATTGCCATGCTGATGGTGATCATGCTGGTCGACACCAATGCCAGTGCGCGCATGCAGACCTATAAGCAACAGATGATGATGGCGGAAAAGCAGCAATCCGGGTGATGGGGGAACTGGTCAGCCCCAGCCATCCCATGATGTTGTCGAACGCGCTGTGTGTCATTAATCTCGGACCAGATGCTTTTTTCCGCCGGCAGCGGTGAAAGGACGGCGCGCAACGCAGACCCGGCACAGCCGAGGCGCCGGGCTGGGTCCATCAGATCCAGGACTATACTACGCTTATTCAGCAGCCTTTTTGGTCTGTTCCGATTCAACCATTTTGCGGATCGCAACACGGCTCAACGCCACTGCCTTGTCATGGGCCCTGAGGATCAGCTTGCGGTCCGGATCACGGGCAATCATCTCCTGCTGTGATTCGATGAACAGCTTGTCCTCATGAAAGGCTTCAAGGATATCGTTGTGAAAAGCGATGCCGACGGCACCATCCGGGGCCTGGCCGCGCAAAGATGTCGAAAAGAAATAATGGAAATTGGCGCCGTCTATTGGTGTCGCATGATGGAACAGCCGCACGACAATACCACCCGGCTTGTCACGGTCCTCACGCCCGCCCGTATCGGCGTCATGTCCACCACCCCACTGCAGGACCGAACTCGGCGCGACATATTCAAAATTCTGCCACCGGTCTACCTTGCCCTTAAATCCGGCAACCTTGACAAAGGACGGGGGCGGGGTAGACGACATCATCCAACGGGTATATTCGGCGCCATTGGCTGTCTTTGACGTGATCATTTCTGCGTCGTCATGCTCTTCGGGATTGCCGCCGATGGTCGATGTATGGACGTAGCCGAGATGCGTCAAATCCATCAGATTATCGACCATCAGCATATAATTTGCGCCGATTTCGTAATGACCAAAACGGAAATGGTAATCATCGGTCATGCTATGAAACGGGAAATCAACAATCAGGCTTTCATCCGCGGCAGCGGGATCTCCCATCCATATCCATATTGTCTGCTGCCTTTCGACAACCGGAAAGGATGTTATGTCAAAGCTGGCGCTGACCTCTCCTCCGGGGTTTTCAACACATTTGCCATTCGTGTCGAATACCATGCCATGATAGCCGCACATCAACCCTTTACGAACGGGGCATCCAAGTGACAGTCTGGCGGCGCGGTGACTGCACCGATCCTCGACAGCGCCCACATCACCATCGCCGCTTCGGAAGATGACAACATCCTCACCCATAATCTTGCGCGAGACTGGACCATCATTAAGTTCTGATGACCACGCAGCAACATACCAGGCTTCATAGATAAGAGGTTCCATAGGCGCGTTTGACATGACGGTTTCTCCTGTAATCCCCTGTCAGCCTGCCTAATTGGAAAAACAAACGCAAAAGATTTGTCTAGCTTTCAGCGCAATTGGTTGCGCGCCCTTGCCGCGCGATACGGTTGAGGCGGCGAGACAGGCGATGTCCGGCATCAGGCACATAACCATGCAGGAAATAAAATCGCCGTTGCATCACGGGGCATATTTGAATTAGCTTTAATTTATATCACGAGTTCGCCACTAGCCTCGTTTATCAAAAGGCAACCCAGCAGGAAACATGCCACCCAAGGATAATGACTTTACCAAGATCCATCTCACAAATGGACTTAGATATGGCTACAACAAGGGTGGCAACCGGGGATCTGTTCTCCCGAGGCTGATATTGCTTGTGATTGTGCTTGGCGCCGGATGGGCGATATTCGGTTAATCGTTGCGCAAGAAGAGGGGATAACCAAATGAACTACGTTGTCACAACCACTTGGAGCCACCCTGCCGAAATGAACAAGGTAGAGATGGCCGAATTTCAGCAAACATTCAGCGACAACCCTGACCTGCTGAATATCTACTGGTTTGAAATTGATCCAACGACTCATGGATCGGTCAGTATCTTCAGGGACAAGGCCGCATATGAGGCAGGTTTGCCGCGTCAACAAGCCAATCGGGAGCGGACAAGCACCGAATCAGGTATCAAAATGACGCATGAAGCGCATGGCGCATGCTTTGCCATCCTGCGAAGCTGATCGGTCAAAAATTCGGTATCTGACAATCACGCGCCGTCATTGCAAGCGGTGACCGCTTTTTGGGGAACAGGGCAGCGCCCGTCAGGTTAGTTGGTCACCGCAACTGCCGTGGCTGCCGCTGCGGCGAGCAGTGCCAGCCATACCAGCGGGCGACGAGACGCCGGCCGCGCCCGGTAATTTTCATGTGTCGAAAGACCATTTGTCAGATAGGTCTTGCTGAAATCGATTTCGCTCATCCATTCTGCCCTTTGCCGTTGGAAGCTCAGAACCCAACCGTAATCAACACAATATTTAGATATAGCGTCGAGCGTACAACACATTATGTGGTGTGTCACGCCTGTTTATGCAAGGGCGACCCGATCAGGGGTGACGCGGATCAAACTGGTTGACCGGGGCTGATGCCGGCAATTCGGCAAATTGAGCCGTGATTTCATCATAGCGCCGGCCGGCTTCTTCCTCGCAACCGAATGGTGTGATTTCGCTATCAAAGCCACGCGCTTCGTTTTCCTGCTTGAAGGCGGCCAGCTTTTCCATATCGAGATCATTGAAAACATCAATCATCCTGACAACCTTTCGCGCCGCACTGGCGGCCACAAAATAGGTGGCATGATCGGTGTCCTGCTGTGCTTTTTCGCAAACTTCACACATTGATTGTCTCTCCCTTTACGCCTGATCCAAGATACCAATATTATAACGATAACCGATTCATTCGAAATGGCTAATGGGCAAATGCATGGCGGCTGGAACCAGCTCTGGGATGGTCGAACGCCAAGATGGACGATCCCAAGGCGTGACGACCAACCGCGACAGAAAGTCCAGATGGCAAAACAGTCTCGACGACATGGCGCCGCGATACTAAAACGAAGACGCTGTCTGGTGACAGATTCTGCAGCGACATAACGCATGGTGGCGACGCCATCATGTTCAGCTCCTTTTTGATGATAGCAAACTGCGTCACAGGATATGACGATGACCCAAATCACCGAATCCCTTCTTGATGAAATTCGCAGCCGCTTTGCACAGGTTGATCAATGTCCCGAACAGGGCCAGCGCATCTTCTTTGAAAATGCTGGTGGTGCCCTGACGCTGAACAGTGTTGTTGAGACCGCCAAAGATTATGCCGCCATCCCCGACAATCAGGGGCGTGACAATGCGGGTTCGCACGCGTTGGTGCGGGTGATCAACAAGGCCAAAGAGGATATGCGGGTTTTCATGAATGCGCCCGGCGGACAGTTCTTTGTTGGGGAAAGCGGTACCGAACTGCTGTTTCGGCTGATCATGAACGCCTGCCTTGGCACGGCACCGGACGGGGTTGTTCTAGGCTCTACTGTCGAACATCCGGCGACACGCAGCGCTTGTCACCGCTGGTCCCGCATTTCTGGCAAAACACATCGCCTTGTTACCCATGACGATGCGCGCGGTCTGGTGACGGCATCAGATTATGCCGCAATTGTCACACCGGACACACGCGTGGCCACCATTCTTCATACGTCGCCTGTCACCGGCATGGGTATGGATGTGCCCGCCATATCAGCGGCCATCCGCGCGGTTGCGCCCGACTGCATCATTGTCATTGACGGCATCCAGCACGCGGCGCACGGCCAGATCGACATTGCCAGCTATGATGTGGATGGCTATGTGATTTCGCCTTATAAAATGTTCTCGCGGCATGGATATGGGCTTGCCTGGATTTCTGACCGCATGACTCGCCTTGAACATGACGCTCTTGTTGGCGGGCCAGAGGATAATTGGGAACTGGGCACGCGTGATACCGGCGCCTATGCCACCTTGTCCGATGTAACAGATTATCTGGAATGGCTTGGTAGCCAGGTGAGCGACAGCACTGACCGACGCGCGCGTTTCGAGGCTGCTGGCGCTGCCATCCATCAACATGAAAAAGATCTGACAGACGCGATGATTCACGGCACGGGCAATCTGCCGGGGTTGGCCAGCATGCCGCGGGTAACCATTATCGGCGGTGTGGACAACCCGGCGCGCGAAGGTCTTGTATCCCTATATGTAGAGGGCATGCCATCAGCCGAGCTTGTGACGATCCTCAACGAGGAGGGCATCCGCACGCATTTGCGCAAGGCCGACCATTATTCAGGCAATATCCTGGATCCGCTGGGCGTGGATGGCTGTGTGCGCGTTTCCATGTGCCATTACAACAGCATTCATGAAGTATCGCATTTTCTTGCCGTGATGAAATCGGTCGCCGGGTAACCCGGGCCCGCGCCGTTACGGCTGTTCAATATCGTCTGGCGACAGGCTGCGATAGACATTCAACATCTGCCACTGGCGTTCATTCATTTCATTCGCGTCCGCCAGCCTGATGGTCAGGTTACGCACCAGCGCGCGCAGCACCGGATCCGAGTCAGACAGTTTGCGTTGCATTGTCTTGGAATCGATCACATCGACAACGACGTTATCCACCGCGACCGCCCGCGCCGTGCGCTCACGCTCGCCAAGAATGGATGCCATTTCACCGAACATTTCGCCCTGTCCAAGCGTCGCCAGTGCCAGACCCTCGCTCGACTCGATCTGCACAGTGCCGGTATGGATCAGATAGAGATCGTCACTCTTCTCGCTAATGTCGAAAATCACATCACCCTTTTTATAGGGTGTGCGCACCATATTCATCACTACCTTCATCGCAAGCCTCCATGCAACCGGATGATTTTTATCAGCATTTACTCAACCGAGGCAAGCCGACCCTTGGAATAGAGGCATGCGTGACCCGAAATCAGAACACGGTCGTCAGCAAGCTCACAATCGATTTCACCACCACGTTTGGACACCTGGCGCGCCGCCAGTGACCCCTTGCCAAGCTTTTCAGCCCAGTAGGGCGCAACGGTACAATGGGCCGACCCGGTCACCGGATCCTCGTCAATCCCGGAATTGGGCGCAAAATAGCGCGACACGCAATCACATGAATCGCCTGCCGCGGTGATAATCAACCCATCACCTTCGAGATGACGGATATAATCAAGATCCGGGTCGACCGCGCGCACTGCCGATTCATCCTGCAGCACCGCCATATTCATCACGGCACGCCGGAAATCGATAACGGGTTGCCCAATGGCAGATTCCAACTCTTCGGGGACATCCATTTCACGGCCAGGACGCGCTGGAAAGTCCAGCGTGATCATGCCATCATCCCGGCGACGCGCAGATAACAGGCCACTGGCCGTTGTAAAGCGCAGCTTGTCGGACTGCCAGGCAAGTTCGGTGAACAGGACAAATGCCGTTGCCAGCGTTGCATGCCCGCAAAGGTCAACCTCCACAGTCGGGGTGAACCAGCGCAAATGAAAATCGGCACCACGATCAACAGCAGGTATGAAAAAGGCTGTTTCTGACAGGTTGTTTTCGGCTGCGATGGCACACATCACATCATCCGCAAGCCATTCGGACAGCGGCACAACCGCTGCCGGATTACCGCCAAACAGGCGGTCTGTAAACGCATCAACCTGATAGAGATGAAGGGACATTGGCAGAAGTCCTTGTTTATTGGCAAAAGGGTAATGATCACAACTCGACAAGCATAATAGCGCGTGCAAGCATCCTATCGGCAACCCAATCAGACAAGTCAATCTCAACCCGAACATCAGGATGAAGCAGATATCATGGCAGATAAACGCCCCGCATTCACCGGACCTGAGCTCTGTGCCCGGGAGGCACATGAAATTGTAGCAATGCTGAAACGCGGTGATATCAGTCCAGAAGATTGTATCGATGCGGCGCTGGCGCGGATTGAGGCTGTTGAACCATCGATCAATGCAATGCCCACCATCTGTGCCGGGCGTGCCTATGCTGCAGCAGAGGCTTTGAAAACCACCGCCGCGGACAGGACAGAACAGGACGCAGCCGGATACCTGGCTGGCTTGCCACTTGGAATCAAGGATCTCAATGATGTGGCAGGCGTGCGCACCACCTACGGCAACAGCGCGCTGGCTGATCATATTCCTGCTGCCAGCGACCCTATTGTCAGCCGCATCGAATCGCGTGGCGGGATCGTTATCGGCAAAACCAATACGCCCGAATTCGGGGCCGGCGCCAACACCTTTAATGATGTGTTTGGTGTGACCCGCAATCCATGGGACCCGGTGCTGAATGCGGGCGGATCATCTGGCGGCGCGGCCGCCGCGCTGGTGACTGGCGAAACCTGGCTCAGCCACGGATCGGATCACGGCGGCAGCCTGCGTACCCCGGCTGGCTATTGCGGCATCGTCGGCATGCGCCCCAGCCCTGGTCGTGCCGCCGGGGGCAGCCATGCGGGCTTTCTGATTGAGGGAATAGATGGGCCGATGGCCCGTTCGGTCAGAGATTGTGCGCTGTTCCTCGATGCCATGTCAGGGTTCAATCCGGAGTCGCCGATCTCATACCCGGCGTGCGAAACCGGGTCTTTTCAGGACGCAGTGTTACGCGCAACCCCTGATATAAGGATTGCCTTTTCACCGGATCTGGGTGGTATGGCACAAGTGGATGCCGAGGTGCTGGCACATCTTGGTGGCGTGATGCAGGCAATGGAAGCCGCTGGTGCATATGTTAAGGAGACCTGCCCTGATTTGCCGAATCTGGAACGCACCTATCATACGCTGCGCGGGATCGGCTATGCGACGTCAGCACGGCGCATGCCAGAGGCGGTATCAAAAGTGGTCAAAAAGACCATTGTGGGAAATGTGGCCTTCGGGCGCAGCCTGACCATTGATGATGTTGCCGATGCGCATCTCGACCGCACGATCATCTATAACAATATGGTGCGGCTGTTCGATCATTTTGATGTGCTGGCATGCCCGGTTGTTGGCTGTATGCCGCACCCCCAGACCGAAGAGTGGGTCAGCGAGATCGGCGGACACAGGCTGGACGGCTATATGGACTGGCTGCGCTTTGCCTTTCTGGCCACCACCGCCAGCCTGCCGGCAATATCTGTACCGGTCGGCCCCGGCCCACGCGGACTGCCAATCGGCATTCAGCTTATTGGCAAACCACGCGGCGAGGCGTCACTTCTTGCAGCTGCCCGCGCCGTTGAAATGGTTATGGGCGGCCCAAAACCACCAATCGATCCCGTCACAACGCAGCCATAGCGGTGCGGCTAACCTTCATCAGGGGCGGTAAGCGCACGCTTTGCAGCAACCAGTGCCTGCAGCGCCTGCGGCAGGGCCGCCTGTTGGGCCGCATTTAGCCGACGGGCGCGTATGGCCTGTGCCAGCGCCGTCTCGGTGGCACAGCCAGTGCCGGAAAGTGCAGCAGCGCAATCTGTCACCATCTGACCGGCAAGCTGTCGTTGCAATATCATCAGCCCGCGCGCCATCATCGCCGCGCTGTACCGGTTCCCTGCATCGGCACGCAGCGTTGTTTCAAATTCTTTCTGCAAACTGGCCGCAAGCATGGCCATTTTATCGCGTGTCGATGATGGTTCTGCCGACATCAAATAGGCCCTTCCTTTGCACCGCTTTCCATTGCTGTGATCAATGCCAGCATATTGCTTTCCATTTCGGCCGCCAGATATCCGGACAGGGCCAGTTCCAGCGATGTCTCGCCCCCGAACAATGCGCGCTCTTGCTGCTGGAGGGCAATGATGGCCCACCGAATCTCGGCGACCAGCTGCCAGTAGATCACCGCCTCTGTGTCGATAATTGTGGCGGATTCCGCCTCATAGGCCTTTTTGAAAGGGGCAAACCCGGCGATGCCGCCAACAACAAGATCATCATTTCCAAAGCGCCAGCAACGCGCGCATAGCCAGCCAATATCCTCTGCCGGGTCACTCCAGCCGGCGAACTCCCAATCCAGAACAGCCGTCAGCCGGCCCGCATCGACGAGAAAGTTTCCGCTGCGAAAATCACGGTGGCAGAGGCGTCGTGGCGCTGTACGCTGCCAGCCATCCAGCCGGTCCTCCAGCCAGTTGAGCGCATATTCGATCACCGGTTGGCCTTCGGCCAGACCATCCAGTGCGGCGCGGCTGTCGGCAAGCTGTGCGGCAGCGGCAGTGCCCTCATCAAGTGGCAGAAAAGACAGGTCCGCCGTGCTGGTGGTCACAGCATGAATACGTGCCATCTCGCGGCCAAGGTCGCCAGCCAGCCTGTCACCGAAATCTGCCAGCGCCGGATCACGTGTAATGCGGCGCGCCTGTCCCTGTCCGCTGCAGTATTCCATGATAAAGAAAGACGTGCCGATAATGGTGTCATCACCGCACAGAAGATGCGGGGTTGCCACCTTGACGCCAGCTGCATGCGCGGTGCGCAAAAGCGCAAATTCCTGGGCGCGGCTGTGCGATTCGCTAACCGATGAGGGCGCGTCGGTGCGCAGGACAACCGCATCGATGCCGGCAAAAAGGCCACCATTGGCCATAATCTCGAGATGCCAATTTTCCTGAATCGCTCCACCAGCGAGTTTGTGCATGCCGATAATCTGTAGATCGGTGGCACCACTTGCCGTGGCCATCCAGGTGGCAAGTCTGTCAAAGCGCGCCGGGTTCGCTGGCATCCCGGCTAGAGTCCCCACGCCCAATAGTCATTGCCGTCACTGGCGTAATGCCGTGCCAGAACCATCTTGTGCACTTCATCCGCACCATCAACAAGGCGGGCCTGGCGGGCATAGCGATAAATCCATTCCAGCACCGTATCCTTGGAATATCCGCGTGCCCCGTTCAGCTGAATGGCTGTATCCACCGCCTTATGCAGGGTGTTGGCAACATGGATCTTTGCCGAGGACACTTCCTTGCGGGCAAAATCACCACCGTCAATTTTCCATGCCGCATGCATGACCAGAAGCCGGCCGACCTGAATATCATGTGCCAACTCGCCCATCTTGATCTGAACGGATTCACGATCCGCCAGCCTGATGCCAAAACCCTGGCGCCGCTCGATATATTCAGCGGCGATCTCCATAGACCGCTTGGCGAGCCCCAGCCAGCGCATACAATGCGTCAGGCGCGCCGGGCCAAGGCGGATTTGTGTGACCTTCAATCCGTCCCCTTCTTCCATCAACCTGTTATCCGCATCGATTTCCAGCCCGTCAAAGCTGATCTCACAATGCCCGCCATGCTCTTCAGGACCCATAATCGGGATACGACGTTCAATCTGCCATCCCGGCTGGTCTTTATGGAACAGAAAGGCCGAAAGGCCCTTTCGCGGATCATCGGATGTGCGCGCCACAAGAATGAAGTGGGCAGCCTCGCCAGCACCGGTGATGTACCATTTACGGCCATTGATCACATATTTATCGCCCGTGCGCGTTGCCGTTGTCAGCATCATTGACGGGTCAGAACCGCTTCCTGGATGCGGCTCTGTCATGGCAAAACTGGACCGCACCGCACCATCAATAATCGGCTGTAAAAACCAGTCCTGCTGTGCCGTAGTGCCGATTTTGGCAAGCACATTCATATTGCCGTCATCAGGTGCGGCACAATTCAGCACAGCGGGTCCGAAGATCGATCTGTTGGCCTCTTCATAAAAAATCGCCCAGGCGGTTACCGGCAATCCCATACCACCGCGTTCGGCGGGTGCCTGCGGTGCCCACAACCCGGCTGATTTTGCCTTGGCACGCACGCTGTCCAGCAGATCCATACGGATATTCTCATGCGCATCATAATTGGCCGGATCTGCCTCTAGAGGCAGCACCTCTTCGGCGATGAAATTGCGGACCTGCTGGCGCAAGGCCTCATATTCCGGCGGCAGGGTGAAATCCATGCAAACTCTCCGTTATCCAATCGGCAGAGTCTAGGCGTTCCCGCGTAAGGCGTCCACATGCGCCAGCTAATTGCGGTCGCGCCGGAATGCCGCAACGCGACCATCAATCATCATCAACCCGGCAATAATCAATATCAGGCCCAGCAGGTGATGCCCCTGCAAAATCTCGCCAAGCACCAGAATGCCAAGCAGGATCGTGGTTGGCGGCACGAGCATTGTTACCAGCGACAGATTGGTGGCGCCGGCCGATTCGAGGATGCGGAAATACAGGACATAGGCAAAGGCTGTTGATAACAGTGCCAGACCCAGAATCGCCAGTAGCGTGATGCTGTCAGGCGGTGGCACCTGCCAAGGCCTGTCAACAAGGAGCACCAGCGGCAACAACAGCAGAGCCGCGGCCGTTACCTGACCGGTTGCAATCTGCATCGGCGCCACGCCCATGCCACGAAAGCGGCGACCAAAGACCGCGCTGAAGGCATAGGAAATAGCCGCCCCAAGCAGTGCTGCCTGTACCAAAAGACTGTCACCAACGCCCCCGAAGACGGATTCCCCCATGAGGACCACGACACCGGCAAAGCCAAGCCCTGTTCCCAGAACATGGCGCAGGGTCATCCTTTCATCTCGGGTAAACAGATGCGCCACAATGACGGTGAAGATCGGCGTTGTTGCATTCAAGATAGACGCCTGACCGGAACTGAGTTGTGTCTGCCCCCAGACGATAAGGCTGAAAGGGATGGCATTGTTAAGCAGCCCCATGATGAAAAAACCGATCCAGACGCGTCCGTCGCGCGGCATCATCTGGCGGGTGAAACGCATGAAGGCCCATAGGGCGAGACTGGCGATCCCCACCCTGCACATCACAATGGTCAGTGGCGGCAACGCGGTTACGGCAAGGGCCACAAAGAAATAGGACCCGCCCCAGACAAGCGACAACGTCAACAGCATGGCCCATTCTAGTGGCGTCATGGCACGGTTGGCAGACAGGGCATTCATCACATTGCTTCTAAAGCTGTCGCATCATGGCGTCTCAGGCTCGCCGGTAATTCAGCAATAGCGTTCCGGGCCAACCCATTGCCCAACCGAGTAGCGATCACCATGCGCCCAACCGACGGGCAGGATTTCCTCAATCATCTTAATGTCATCCTCGCTGAGAGACAGCCGTGCGCCGGCGCAATGTTCACGCAGATGTGCTGGCGAGCGCGTTCCTGGAATCGGGATGATGTTATCCTGCCGATGCAGCAGCCAGGCAATAGCCAGCGCTGCCGCACTTGTCCCGAGATCACTGGCCAGCGCCCGAAATGGCTGGGTCAGTTCGATGTTCCGCGACAGGTTTGGTTCCTGAAATCGTGGGTTCTCTTTCAGGAAGGGCATGGTCTCTACCTTGCCAAGGTCATGTGGTTTATCCGTCAATAATGATCGACCAACCGGCGAGAATGCCACCAGGGCAGTTCCCAGTTCGGCCGTCGTCTGTGTGAGCCCCAATTCAGGCGCACGTACCGACAGCGAATATTCAGACTGGACCGCCGCAACATGGTGACGGCCGGCGGCACGGCGCAAGGATGCAGGTGCTATTTCAGAAAAACCGAAACTGCGTGTCTTGCCGGATTTGACCAGCGCAGCAAGCGTATCCGCCACTTCCTCGATGGGTGTGTCGGCATCACGGCGATGCACATAGAACAGGTCTACATGATCAACACCTAGACGGGCCAAACTGGCATCAAGACGCGATTCCAGATAGGCGGCACTATTGTCAAAATAGCGCTTTCCAGTATCGGCATCACGGGCGATGCCGGCCTTGGTGGCGATGCTGAACATATCGTTGCGCTGTGACCCCTGGCGCGCGAGAAAACTGCCAATCACCTCTTCAGATGTCAACGGTCCATAGATATCAGCTGTATCAATATGGGTGACACCCTCATCCAGTGCGGTATTCAGGATGGCATGGGAGTCAGCTTCACTGGTCTGACCATAGAAGTTGGAAAATGACATCGCGCCTATGCCAATCGGCGAAATCATAGGGCCATCTTTGCCAAGTCGACGCTGTTTCATGATCTTTATCCGGAAAATTGCACGGCAGGGGCTGCCAGCAGGAAACGCACCGGCAGAGGGATGCTGGCAAAAAACAGCCGGCCTCCCCGACTGTCATCTAACAACAAAGCCGTTGATCTGTCAGCCCTGATAACCGTCTGGGCGCGTGGCCACGCCTATTCGGTATCACCGCGGCATATGAAGGTGGCTGTTGCAACTGCACCACGCAGAGCCATCACTTCTACAACGGCAACCTGATACCCTTCCGACACGCAATCAGCCTTTGCAGCACGGCGCACCTCAACAGGTGGCGACAGGAATCCTGAGAAACCGGTGTCCCACTCATAGGTCAGGAACGGAACCTCTGCAGTTTCCGCAGATTCGGACACGGCAGATCCAGACGCATCACCATCTGCATCGGCGCTGGCTGCCGGTGCCGCAATATCCGTTTTTTCAGTCTGTAACGCTGATCCAACAATTCCCAGAAAGCTGCATCCGACCAGCGTTGCCGCAACGAGAACACACGCCACAGATTGAGATAGTAACTTGATCATGGCTCGAAACCGTCCACATCCCCACATTTCCAGAATGGCGATGCCACAAGTTCCGGACTTGTGCAAGCCCGTTACAACTTATTTCAAGTCTGGAGGGCGCATAACACCCGGATCTGGCGGCTAGAATATCAGCAGCCACGTACACAGAACGACAAGCATTGCACCAACCCAGGCACCTGGTGCCGGTGCCCGTCTTGTCTGTGCCCATATAAAGGGCAGAATCAGCACCGGCGTCGTTGATGCCAGAATGGTCACCATGGCAACGCTGCCTTTTTCCAATGCCTCGAGCAGCATGGCCGCGCCGACACCCAGGCCAAACAATCCATTCAGCATAACCAGCATCAAGGTACGCCCGCGCGGGAATAGCGGCCGACCCTTCATACGCGAATCAAAAGGATAGGTCGCCCAGAACACAATGGCGCCAATGGTCACGCGTAGCAGTCCCACGGCAACCGGGTCGGCACCATCCGCCATGACGGGCCGTACTGCCAGCACGCCAAGTGCCTGAAATGCAGCCGCAAGAAGCGCCAGCGCCACACCGATCCACAATGGCGGGGTAATGGTTTCCCACTGATGCACCAGATCACGCCGCTTGCCATAGATCACCGCCAGGACCACACCGCAGAAACCGCAAAAAATGGCAAGACCTGTCAGCGACGTCAGCGCCTCGCCAAGAATGATCCAGCCAAGAAGCGCCGCGAACACCGCATTTGTGGCAAACAGCACATTCGTCCGGCGCGGCCCAATTCGGCGTAGCGCGGCGAATAGAAAAAAGTCACCAAACACAATACCGGTTATGGATGACAGAGCGACCAGCCAGAGATGTGACAGGGTTATGTCCATCGGCCTGCCTGCAAGCAACAGCCAGCCGAACATAATCAGCACAGCAACGATCATGCGCACCCGGTTGAAATGCAGTGATCCCAGCTCATTTGCCGGACGATGCGAGAACAGGGCTGCAAGGGTCCAGCTGAAAGCCGCCCCAAGCGCCAAAAGCGCGGATATATCAATTACCATAGGGAGTTTCGGCGGCTTGAAGATGCGGGACAGGACATGACGGCACAGGCAGTAAGGCAGGCCGTGTTGACCAGAGGTTGTCTAATAGGCGTTGTCTTAGGGGGCTTTGTCTTGGGGGGCAGCAATCATACGCGCTGATGCGATCTGTTCGGTGCCTGCCAACAAATCAAACCCGCGGCGCATGCTTGCTCAGGATACGTTGCAACGTCCGGCGGTGCATCCGCAATCTACGGGCCGTTTCGGAAACATTACGCCCGCATTGCTCGTACACACGCTGGATATGTTCCCAACGAACGCGATCAGCGCTCATCGGGTCCTGCGGCGGCGGCGGCATACCGTCCCCAGTGTGGCGCAGGGCCGACGCAAGGCTGTCCGGGTCTGCCGGTTTTGGCAGATAATCCAGCGCGCCGGCCTTTACAGCGGCAACCGCGGTCGCGATATTTCCGAATCCCGTCAACATGACAATGCGGCAGTCGGGCCGTTTGCTGCGAAGTTCGGAAACAAGGCTCAGGCCTGTGCCGTCTTCCAGCTTCATATCGAGCACCGCATAGGCTGGCGGTGTCTTGCGGACAATATCCACACCTTCGCTGACAGTTCCGGCATCCACGACTTCAAAGTCACGAGCCTCCATCGCGCGGCGCAATCTGTTACGCAGCGGTGCGTCATCGTCAAGAATCAGCAGGCTATTATCCATCATCATGCCATTCCCTTCACAGGGCCGACCCCTCTCAGGGGCAATCTGTCAAACAACCGTCAAACGGTGGGCAGATTATAAAAAAAAATCGTTATCAAGCAAAGGCTTCCATGGGCAACAAGACAACCACTTCGCCGCCGCCTTCGCTTCCGTTATTGTATAATATTGAGCCGCCAAGGGTCTCAATCAAGGTGCTGGCAATAAAAATCCCCAATCCGCGATGCGCATGCTCACCCTGCCGCGACGTATTCCATGGGGCGCCAACCCGTGACAACACTGAACCGGCAAACCCGGGACCATCATCTGAAATGGTGATTGTGACGTCAGAAATGGTGCAGCGAATGATGACATCCACACGGGTTTTGGCGAATTCGACGGCATTCTTCAGCAAATCTTCCAATGCATGAATAATTTCGGGCCTCCGGTTCGCCGCCGGCATGGGCAAGGCAGAGCGGGAATCAAGGCTGATATCAATCGTCAGAGCGCCCGTATCCATGCGCGTCTTGGCAATTTCGTCAATGAGCACCGATAAAGGTACCGTATTTCCGGCATCCATATTTTCGGCCTGCCCGTAATCATCAAGTTCAGCGAGGATCAGCCGGCACCGCTCTGCCTCGCTCCGCAGCAACATGACATCTTCATGAAACGGATTTTGCGTGTCGATGTCGCGCATCATTTCATGAACAATGACGGTAATGGTGTTTAGCGGCGAGCCAAGCCGATGTGCTGCCGCCGTTGCGAGTGTCCCAAGCGCCACCGCCTGCTGTTCTTTGGCAAGCACCAGACGGGCCTCGCCGAGCGCCTCATCAAGACGGCGTGCGCGTGATGACAGCCACCAGGCGCACATGCCGATAAAGAAGACCGACAACACCATCGATAACCACAGCCCGACAAGATACAGGCCCGATTGCCGAATGTTTGAGGCATCCCATGGCAGCGGATAGTGGAACAACGCAACAAAACTGACGCAGCACGCCACAAGTACGATCAGGATCAGCGTTTCCCGACGCTTCAGGATAACAGCCGACACCGCCACCGGCGCCAGCAACAGGACAACAAAGGGGTTGAGCAATCCACCTGTGAAAAACAGCAAACCGCTAAGTTGCAAAACGTCGAAAATCAACGCCATGAAGCTCTGATCGGGTTGATCGCGCATGATCATTGTGCGCCGCGCCTGAAATACATTCATCGCAACGCCAAGGCCGATGACAAACAGCGCGCCCCCGATCGGAATATCAAATTCGAGGATAAAGTAGGTGAACAGCAGGGCAGCAAGCTGGCCAGCAAGAGCCAGCCAACGAATATTCAGGATCTGATGTGCACCAATAGGCTTTGGCGGGCGTCCATAACGGCCGCGTGGCCGCAGGAACGGCGTTCTTTTACGAATGCTGTCCCATCCCTGGTCTGTCAGTTTTGAGAGCAGCATGATACCCCGCGATCAAATATCCAGATTGGCAACCCGCAAGGCGTTCTTCTGGATAAAATCCCGCCGTTCCTCTACCGCTTCGCCCATGAGGGTCGAAAATGCCAGGTCGGCATCTTCTTCCTGTTCGATGGATACCTGCAGTAAGGTGCGCTGGCCTGGGTCAAGGGTCGTTTCCCATAGCTGTTCAGGATTCATCTCGCCAAGGCCCTTATAGCGCGAAATCTGGGCACCCTTCCGGCCTGTCTGGAAAATCATCTGAGACAAACCGGTCGGTCCCTGAACATCACTGACTGACGTCCCAAGCCGAATTTGCGATGCACGAACATATATTTCCTGCAAATGTGCCGCCATGCCATCCAGCTCAACCGCCTCGGGCATCGCTACCGTTTTACGGTCAATCACATAACGTTCTGTGATGCCACGCAACTGGCGGGTGGCGACAATGGCCGGTCCGTTCAGAGTGTCCTCTATTGTTGCCTGCCACCCTTTTTCCAGCGCATCCGCCTGGCTTTCGAGCCGCCGGCCCAGATAATCTGCAGCATCAGCACTGTCCAGAGTCCCGCCATTCAGCAAACCAGCTATGGCTGCCTGTTCGACAACATCCCGGTGTCCGACTCGACGACCAAGAATTTCAATAAGGCGACTGGCGGCTGTGGCCTTCACCACAGCATCCTGAAGATCGGCCCCTGCAATCTGAGTCCCTTCATCCTGCGTCAGCACAGCATCCTTGAGACCGGCCTCCATCAGATAGGTGTCAAGCTCACGCTGATCCTTGAGATATACCTCGGATTGTCCGCGTTTGGCGCGGAACAGAGGCGGCTGGGCGATATAGAGGAAACCGGCTTCGATCAGCGGGCGCATATGCCGGAAGAAGAAGGTCAGCAGCAGGGTGCGGATATGGCTGCCGTCAACATCGGCGTCCGTCATGATGATGACTTTGTGATAGCGCGCCTTCTCGGTTTCCATTTCATCATTCCCTACCCCGGCACCAATGGCCGTGATCAAGGTGCCGATCTCAGCCGAAGACAGCATCTTGTCGAGCCGCGCGCGCTCAACATTCAGGATTTTACCCCGCAGCGGCAGGATTGCCTGATTGGCCCGGTCGCGCCCCTGTTTTGCCGACCCGCCGGCGGAATCACCCTCAACCAGAAAGATCTCGGATTTCGCCGGATCGCGTTCCTGACAATCAGCCAGCTTGCCCGGCAGGCTGGCAATTTCCATGACCCCCTTGCGCCGCGTCAGATCACGCGCCTTGCGTGCCGCCTCGCGCGCGGCAGCTGCCTCATAAGCCTTTGAGATGATCTTGCGCGCGTCGGCCGGATGCTCTTCAAACCATTGATTGAGACAGCTCGCAACGGCACCGTCAACTACCGGCTTGACCTCGGAGGACACAAGCTTGTCCTTGGTCTGTGACGAAAATTTCGGATCCGGCACCTTTACTGAAATGATGGCTGTCAGCCCCTCGCGCGAATCCTCACCCGTCAACGCCACTTTTTCGCGTTTGGCTATTCCCGAAGACTGCGCATAGCTGTTCACCACCCGCGTCATGGCAGCCCGGAAACCGGCCAGATGCGCGCCGCCATCGCGTTGCGGGATATTGTTTGTGAAACACAGCGTGTTTTCATGGAAGGAATCAGTCCAGGCCATTGCCAGCTCGACCGTAATATCATCACGAGTCGTGGTCAGGGTGACCGTTTCATGAAGAGGGTTACGCGCCCGGTTCAGCCAGTCCACGAAAGCGGTCAGGCCGCCATCAAAATAGAATTCCGACACCACCGGTTCGGCCGGCCGGCTGTCGGTTAGACGGATGCGCACGCCAGAATTCAAAAATGCCAGCTCACGCAGGCGATGTTCCAGTGTTGCAAAGTCAAAAGTGATCGTTGAAAAGGTCTCGCGCGACGGCATGAATGTCACATGAGTGCCTGCCATTTCGCCAGCATCGCCTGTTTCTGCCAGAGGGCCAGCCGCCTCGCCATGGTGAAAGCGGATCTCATGGCGTTTGCCATTACGGTAGATCGTCAGATCCAGCCATTCTGACAATGCGTTGACAACCGAAACACCAACCCCGTGCAGGCCGCCCGACACCTTGTAGGAATTATTGTCAAATTTTCCGCCCGCATGCAGCTGGGTCATGATGACTTCTGCGGCAGACACCCCTTCTTCAGGGTGTATTTCAACCGGAATACCCCGGCCATTATCGGTCACTGTGACCGAGCCATCGGCATTGAGCATCACCTCGACGATATCGCAATGGCCAGCAAGCGCCTCGTCAATGGCATTATCAACCACCTCATAAACCATATGATGCAGGCCAGACCCATCATCGGTATCGCCGATATACATGCCGGGCCGCTTGCGTACCGCATCAAGCCCTTTCAGGACCTTGATTGAATCCGCACCATAATCCTCGCCGTCATTTGGCGTTGTCTCATTATCGGTCATATCAGTCCCTCCGGCTGGCCCAGTTTTGCTGTCGTGCCATCACTGCTGATGGTGACAAGCTGTGCAGACAGCCCTTCAAAATCCGCCTTATCGGTTCCGCTGAACCAGCTTTGCCCGCCGACAATGGTCACAGCCTCAAACAGCGCCCGGCGCCTGTCAGTATCGAGATGCGCCACCACATCATCAAGCAACAGCACGGGCGGACGGTTCAGCCGCCGTGCCTGCATCCGTGCATGCGCCAGCACCACGCCGATCAGCAAGGCTTTCTGCTGACCCGTTGATGCCAGATGCGCCGGCGTGCCGCTGGCGGTATGGCAGGCCGTCAGATCGCTGGCATGCGGGCCGGGAAGTGTGATTTCGCCAGCCTTTCGCTGCGTTGCAGCCACAGCGATGAACTTGTCCTCAGCATCCAGCGCCGACATATCCCCAAGCCAGGTTTCAACCGCACCTTCCAGCGCCAGACGAACGCCGGGAAACCCATGCCAGCCGGCACCGGCTTCGGCATTCAGGTCTGCGATCAGCGCCTGCCGGGCAGCGGTTACCGCAACGGCCGATTCAGCGAGGCTTGCCTCGATTGCGGTGAACCACACATCATCCCCGCCACCTTCAGCAAGAAGCATGTTGCGCTCGCGCAGCATCTTTTCGTAACGGCTGGTGCGGCCTATATGCGCTGCGTCAAACGCAATGACCAACCGGTCCAGAAAGCGCCGGCGCGCGCCAGGGGAGTCTGTAAAGATGCCGTCCATGCTGGGCGTCACCCAGGAGGCCGAGAACAGACGTCCAATATCGGACTGGGAAACGGTTTCACCATCGCGCCGCATGATCCGGTGGCCATTCTCGGACTGCGCCGGCACGCCACTGCCAATCCGGTAATCCGAGCCATCAACATGGACACCGGCCGACACCGCCCACGCACGGGTATGTGCGCCCGCTTGCGGCAAATGTTCGGCCCGCGCACGGCGCAAGCCTCGGCCAGGGGCCAGCATGGATACGGCTTCCAACAGATTTGTCTTGCCGGCACCGTTCGGCCCCAGCAGCAGCACATGTGGCGAGTCGATTTCAAGCTTGCATTCGGCATAGTTGCGAAAGCCGGTAACCGCCAGCGATGTAAGGCGGGTTGTGGCCACTTCGGCCTCTGCTTGTCGATGCTGTTGGCTCAGAACCGTCAATTCCGTCTACACCCGCATTGGCATCAGGACGAACAGGGTGGCCTCATCACCGGGGGCACGCACAAGACTTGGCGCACCCTGGTCTGCCAGAGCGAATTCGATGACGTCGCTGCCAACCTGCGCCGCAATATCCAGCAGATAACGGGCATTAAAGCCAATTTCCATTTCGGCCCCGCTATAGCTGACCTCAATCTCCTCGACCGCACTTGACGCATCGGTGCTGCTGGCGGACAGATTCAGGCTGCCGGGCTGCAGCCGCAATTTGACCGAACGCGATTTTTCCGACGAGATTGTCGATACGCGGTCAACCGCCGCCGAGAAGCTAGCCGCGTCAACCTGCATGATCCGGTCATTGCCAGTTGGAATCACGCGCGTGTAATCAGGAAAAGTCCCATCAATCAGCTTTGTCTTCAATCGCACGGCACCAAAGCTGAATTCAGCCCGCGTGTCGGACAGGGCAATGCTGACATCGCCCTCGAAATCATCAAGAAGCTTTCGCAGCTCACCAACCGCCTTCCGCGGCACGATGATTGACGGCAAATCGTTGGCGCCTGCTGGCAGTGGCTGCTTTGTCATGGCAAGCCGATGTCCATCCGTCGCCACGGCACACAGGTCCCCTGCCTCGGATTTATGCAGATAGATGCCGTTCAGATAATAGCGGGTTTCCTCGGTCGAAATGGCAAAACGTGTCGCATCGATCATGTCGCGAATGTCAGCGGCCGTCACAACGAACCCGCCCGGCATGTCACCCGTGGCAATTGCCGGAAAATCCTCGACGGGCAGGGTTGGCAGGCGGAAATTCGACCGACCGGCGCTGATCATTGCGTGGCCATCGGCAACGCTGATTTCCACTTCTGCACCCTCGGGCAGTTTGCGGGCAATATCGTAAAGCAGATGCGCGGACACCGTCGTCGTGCCACTGGTTCCAACGGCGCATTCAACCTGTGTCGCAATATCCATATCCATGTCGGTTGCAGTCATCAACAACATGCCGCCTTCGGCTTGCAGGACCACATTTGCCAGAATGGGGATGGTATTGCGCCGCTCAACAACAGACTGCACCTGGCCAAGCGGCCGCAGGAGGCTAAAACGATCTATGGTCAGTTTCATTGGCTGTCTCTTCCGTTTTCATCAATTCCGGAGACAGACCGATGCCCGCAGGCATCAATCGGCTCATCAGAATACCGCATTGCAATCCCGCCCAATGCAACACACCACAAAATATAGCATGGCTGTTACGAACAAGCATCAAAATATTGAGTTTTTGGCAAATCGAGCGCGCCGATTCGCCTATGGCTCAACCTGTTGATTTCCGGTGTTTTTCAGCTGAACTGAATGGCGTCAATGTGCCAAGAGTGACTTCAGCAGCTGGACATCCTCGGCAATGCGAGAATCATTGGCAATAAACCCTTCAACAGCGCGCACCGCATGCATCACCGTGGTATGGTCTCTCCCGCCGAACTGGCGGCCAATTTCGGGATAGGACAGCGCGGTCAGCATCTTTGTCAAATACATGGCGACCTGCCGCGGACGTGCCACATCACGCGAGCGGCGCGCGGAAAACATTTCGGCGACACGCATGCCATAATGCGCAGCGACACGTTTCTGAATATCATCAACACTGACCTGCCGGTTGCTTGACCGCAACAGATCGGCCAGCAGATCAGCCGCACTTTCAATTGTGATCTCGCGACCAATCAGGCTGGCATGAGCAGCGATACGGGTCAGCGCGCCTTCAAGCTCGCGGATGTTGCTGGAAATACGATGTGCCAGAAATTCTAGCACTTTGTCAGGCACCGGTATCTGCGCGCTTTCAGCCTTTGCCTGTAATATGCCCAGTCGCAGCTCATAATCTGCCGGGTGAATATCGGCAACCATGCCCCACCCCAGACGCGACCGCAGCCTTTCCTCCAGACCTTCAAGATCAGTCGGCGATTTGTCAGCAGACACGATGACCTGCCGGCCATCTTCGACAAGCGCGTTGAAGGTGTGGAAGAACTCTTCCTGGGTCGAATCCTTGCCACTGATAAATTGCACATCGTCAATCATCAGCACATCGACCGAGCGGAACTGTTCCTTGAAAGACATGGTATCCCGGAAGCGCAGCGCCTGGACAAAGCGATACATGAATTTTTCCGCCGACAGATAAACGACATGCCGCGTTGGATCCTGTGCGCGGATGTGCCAGGCGATGGCATGCATCAGATGCGTCTTGCCAAGACCGACGCCGCCATAGAGGAACAGCGGGTTGAATGCCACAGAGGCTGATTCCGCGGTGCGGCGCGCCACAGCGAACGCCAGCTCATTTGGTTTGCCGACGACAAAATTTGCAAATGTGTAACGTGGCTCGAGCCCAGCGCCGATCGGTTCCTGTGCCGGCCTTTTGGGTTGCGCAGCCGGCTTCTGCTGCGACATGCGGGGCGGCTGCGATTCTGACAGACGGATCGCGACCTTGCGGACGGCTCCGAACTCTGCCGAAGAGATCACACGCAACCGGTCGGCATATTGGCTCGTCACCCGCTCTCGCGCCAGCGTTGTGCTTGCCTCAAGCGTCAGCGTCCCGCCTTCAAGGCGTCCAAAGCGTAGCGGCTTAATCCAGTTGCGCCAGGCCGTGTCGCCTATGTCATGTCGCATGCGTGAAGCAACGCGGTCCCAGGCGGCATCATGGCTTGTCGTATTTGGTGCTGCTGCGCTGGTCGCAGCTGTGCCTTCTGGCAGCGAATCCGTGTTGCTTCTTGGTGTAATGGTGCCGTCGCTGGTCTGATTTAGGTCAGATGAAATGGTAGGCTTTCCCTCTGACATTCCGTCAGTCTCCATGTGGCAATGGGCTTGGCGATCAGGCGATTATGCGGCAGTCAATGTCAGTCCAACGCATGCAGCGACAATACGTGCTGGCAGATGGGATAAGCAAGATGCCGGAAGGCCGGAATCATCAAATAAAGCTGTTCTGATGGCAGAAATTTCGATTGACAGGATGTTCATCGCGATCACCGCCATAAACGCCTAAATCCAGTTTTTTCAGTATCCGAATCGGACCGCCATCAGATTGAGTCTTAACGGGCGGTCACAAGTCAGATGCCAATGGCTGCAAGGATACGCCTGCGGCATGCCCTGATTAGAATGGAAATTGTGATTCCACGCATGAAAAACCCGCCGTAAAACAGGCGGGTCATTCGGTCGGCAGGCGATTCGCGGATGATGCGGGTCAGGCGGCAGCCTTCACCCGTGCAGCAAGACGCGAGATCTTACGCGAGGCTGTGTTGCGATGCAGAACACCACGAGTCACGCCACGCTGGATTTCAGGCTGGGCAACGCGCAACGCTTCACGCGCGCCATCCGCATCGCCAGCGGCGAGTGCGGTCTCAACCTTTTTGATAAAAGTACGGATGCGGCTCATCCGCGCGCCATTGATGGCAGCGCGACGGGCATTCCTGCGAATCCGCTTCTTGGCAGAAGTATGGTTGGCCATAGGACGGTCCTATCAAATTCTTCAGAGGACCGGCTTATAGGATGCTTTGCGTGGATTCGTCAAGCGGAATTGCGGCTTTTGATCATGGCAATTTCCAGTGTCACAAAGGGCTGAGCCGAATACGCCACAGGCGACCTGATGCCATCTCTACCTGCGAGATAACCAGCACCTCACCATCGCGCTGCCAACGACCATCAGCGCCGGCCCAGCCAAGGCCCGCCAGCGCCGCATTGTAATAGCTGATCACAGGCGCAAGTTCCGATGGTCCGGTGGCAAACACCTGCACGATTCGGCCTTCCGGCGAATCAAATGCAAAGCCCAGCTGCGGTTCGATTTCCATGCCCTGCATGATCGGCAGGTCACCAACCCATCCCTGTTGCGGTGTGTCGGCAGCAAGCGGCCCGGCAAGAATGATCATCGACCAAGCGCACAGGATCGCCGCCAGCACCGCGCGGCACTGAGCCCCGACCTGCGCCATGACCTTGGGCCCGACCAGTGCTTTGGTATGTTTGGAAAGCGCGTTACTCATCGCCAAAGACTATCCTAGCGTTGACAGTCGGGACAGTAAAAACTGCTGCGGCCCGACTGGGTGATGGATCGTATGGTGCTACCACATGCGGTGCACGGTTGCCCGACACGCCCATAGACAGCAAGGCTTTGCACGAAATAGCCGATCTCCCCGCCCGGCTGCACATGGTCTCGCAGGCTAGTGCCACCATCTGCAATTGCGCGGGTCAGCACCGTCCGGATGGCGGTCACCAGCCGTTCGGCACGGCCACCACGAATAGTGCCGGCTTTCCGTCTTGGCGACAATCCGGCAAGGAACAGCGCCTCGCAAGCATATATATTGCCAATACCCGCAACCAGCGTCTGGTTGAGAAGCGCCGTCTTGATCGGGCCCGTGCGACGGTCAACAGCGGCGCTGAGATAGTCAGCGGTAAAGCTGTTGCCAAGGGGCTCCGGACCCATATCCGCCAGCATCGGATGCGTCTCGCCGGCAAACAGATCCAACCAGCCAAAACGCCGCGGGTCATTAAAGGTGATCCAGTGTTGCGGTGCTGGATCAACCCGCTGGTCAGATCCGGTTTCGGATGGCGGGCCAGACATCGCGAGGACAATATGATCATGCTTGCCGATTGGCGGTTCTGCCTGATGGATTCGGATCGATCCCGACATGCCAAGATGCAACAGGATTGTTTCGTCCTGATCGAGCGGCAAAAGCGCAAATTTTCCACGTCGGCGCAACCCGCCGACAACCCGCCCGGCAAGCCGTTCAGCCAACCGGTCTGGCAGGGGCCATCGTAAATCGGGACGACCGACATGCGCAGACAGAATGCGCCGGCCCTCCATCACCGGGACAAGCGCCCGCCTGACGGTTTCAACCTCTGGCAACTCAGGCATGCAATGTTCTTCTGCTGCGGCAATCGGAACCGCGCCACTGGCGCATAATCATGTGACCTTTCATCGTCTTTCCTGTATCAATGGCGAGCAAACCACGCCGTGCGGGCAAACTATAAACAGCGTGCAAGATGACTGACCAGAGACATAATGACCGCAGCGCCGACGAGGCGGTAATCGACTTTGGATTCCGGACGGTGCGTCGCGCGGCCAAAAGCGGCATGGTACGCGATGTTTTTGATTCGGTGGCCACGCGCTATGATCTGATGAATGATCTGATGAGCGGCGGTGTCCATCGGCTTTGGAAAGCTGCGCTGATCGACTGGATCGCACCGCAACCCGGCCAGACATTGGTCGATTTGGCAGGCGGCACCGGCGATATCAGCCTGCGGTTTTTGAATGCCGGTGGCGGCGATGCCATTGTCTGTGACATCAATGAGGCAATGCTGTCCGCCGGTCGGCAACGACGCGACATGGCACAGGCTGGTGAACGGATAGGCTGGTGTGCCGGCAATGCCGAGAAGCTGCCATTTGACAGCGGCACTGCCGATATCGTGACCATCGCCTTTGGCCTTCGCAATGTGACGGACCGCGATGCGGCGATTGCAGAAGCCTATCGGATTTTGCGACCCGGCGGACGCTTTTTGTGCCTTGAATTCTCGCAGGTCAGCAATGCCATGCTGGCACGTCTCTATGACGGCTGGTCTTTCAATGTTTTGCCGCGCCTGGGGCAGTTGGTTGCCGGTGATGCTGATAGCTATCGCTATCTGGTTGAGTCGATCCGTACCTTTCCGACCCCTGAAATCCTGGCGGACATGCTTGCGGCGGCCGGCTTTGCGCAAGTGCGGGTGCGGCGCCTTTCCGGCGGCATCGCCTGCATTCATTCTGGATGGAAGCTGGACTGATGCGCGTTTCGGGCGTGCAGATGATTCTGGCCCTTTTGCGCCTGCCTGTGATCGGCTGGCATCTGGGACGTGCTGGTACACTTGGTCATCTGGCGCGCGTGACATTGCTGCCAAGCTGGTTGCGGCAGTTCTGCAGCCTTGCTGACCGGCTGATCCGCTCGCGCAGCGCCCGTGCTGATGCCGGCGCCGCCCTCGCCGAGGCCCTGATTCGACTTGGGCCCGGCTTTATCAAATTCGGGCAGGCCCTGTCGACGCGTTCCGATTTGATTGGCCCGGAAATGGCCCTGTCACTCAGCCAGCTTCAGGATCGGTTGCCACCTTTCAGTTCTCGCCGCGCCCGTGAACAGATTGAGACCGCCCTTGGCATGCCGGTCGATAGCGTATTCGCACAATTTGACCCTGATCCGGTGGCGGCCGCCTCAATTGCACAGGTGCATTCCGCACGGTTGCTGGATGGGCGGCAGGTTGCGGTAAAGCTGTTGCGGCCCGGCATCCATCGGCGGATGCAGGCTGATACAAGCCTGTTCTATGCGCTGGCGCGCATTATGGAACGGGTCGCCCCGGATTTGCGCCGGCTGAAACTTGTGACCGCGGTTGACCAGTTCACACTGATTTCGGAAATGGAGCTGGATTTGCGGCTCGAGGCGGCCGCTGCCGGCAAACTGGCTGATAATATGGCCGCAGATGCCGGCATACATGTTCCGTGGGTTGACCTTGAACATACCACCTCGGAAATGCTGGTGATCGAATGGGTCGACGGCATTCGCATTGATGATGTGGCCGCCCTGAAAGCGGCCGGCCATGACATTGGCAAGATTACCGAGATTGCGGCCCGCTGTTTTTTCAACCAGGTCTTTCGTGACGGTTTTTTTCATGCCGATATGCATCCCGGCAACATCTTCATTGCAGGTGACGGTACGCTCGTCCCCATTGATTTCGGCATTATGGGACAGCTTGACTTCACCGACCGATTGTTTCTCGCCCGCCTTCTGACGGCTGTGCTGGACCGCGATTATGATCGTGTGGCCCAGCTGCATGCCGATGCTGGCATGCTGGGCAAGGAGGTATCCCTTGCAGCATTTGCACAATCGGTGCGCGCGGTAGCGGATCCGGTGATGGGCAAAGCCCTTGGCGAGGTATCGCTGGGGAATGTGCTGGGGCAGATTTTCCAGCTTTCAACACGGTTTTCCATTGAAGTGCAGCCACAATTCAATCTGCTGCAAAAAACCATGATGATGGCCGAGGGGGTGGCGCGGCAACTCAACCCCGAAGCAGATATGTGGACACTGGCCCGGCCGTTGGCAGCCAGCTGGATGCAGGATCAGGCCAGGGTTGGCAGACAGGTGGAAGTGGTGGTGCAGCAGGCGCTGGCCATTGCGACTCGCCTGCCAAAGATTCTAGACGCGCTGGAGGCGGGAAAAGCGCAACCGGAACCTGCACCACGCATGCTGCTGCCGACCGCGCTATCCTGTCTGGCGCTTGCACTTGCCCTTCTCAGCTTTTTCACATAAATTCACAAAAATTCAATTGTTGGTGAATTTATGAAAAATCATGATGTTCAGACCATCATAACGGCGCTTGGCGGACGCGCAGCATTGCAGGCATTGCTGGGTGTAGGCGCAAGTGCGGTCAGCAATTATCTGGCACGTAATGAGTTGCCACAGCGCGCGGTCGGTCCTGTTTGCGAAGCGCTTCGGGCAAGAGGATACAGCGTTGACCCGGCGCGCCTTGAAATCACCGGGCAGCAATTCCCTGCCGCGGAGGCGTACCGCGCATCCGGCGACCGCAAACGCGTTCTGCTGATCGTCGGCGGCGGCATTGCCGCCTATAAAGCGCTGGAGGTTGCGCGCCGTCTTCAAGACCAAAATATTGGCGTAACCGGCGTCATGACGCGCGCGGCCTGCGAATTCATCACCCCGTTGAGCCTTGCCGCCCTGACCGGTGAGAAAGCTTACACAGATTTGTTCTCGCTGACCGATGAAGCCGAGATGGGCCATATTCGCCTTGCCCGCGAGGCTGATCTGGTACTGGTGGTCCCGGCGACGGCACATTTGATGGCGCGTGTGGCAAATGGACTTGCTGATGATCTGGCAAGCACCATCCTGCTGGCAACCACAGCACCGGTCATGATGGCGCCGGCAATGAACCCGGTGATGTGGGGTCATGTTGCCACACAGGCGAATCATGCCACGCTGATGCGTCGTGGGGTTGAAATGATCGGGCCGGATGATGGCGATATGGCGTGCGGCGAAACAGGCACCGGCCGGCTAAGCCAGCCTGAAGATATTGTTGCCGCTGTTATGGCACGGTTGTTTCGCCATGAAGGCGCGCTGGCCGGTCGGCACGCGCTTGTCACATCTGGGCCAACGATAGAGCCGATTGATTCCGTCCGCTATATCGCCAACAGGTCATCCGGCAAGCAGGGGCATGCCATTGCCGCTGCGTTGGCAGCGCGCGGTGCAAAAGTCACCCTTGTCAGTGGACCGGTCGACCAACAACCACCAACAGATGTTACCCACATTGCCGTGGAAACGGCGCGTGACATGCTGGCCGCCTGTGAGGCGGCACTGCCTGTCGATATCGCCGTCTGTGCTGCTGCTGTCGCCGACTGGCGCGTAACGTCCGACGACGGCAACAGGCAGCCGACGGGCAAGCTGAAAAAGCAGGAGGGGGCAACGCCTCAATTACAGCTTGTCGAGAATCCGGACATTCTGGCCACACTGTCACAGCATAGCTGTCGCCCGCGGCTTGTCGTCGGCTTTGCGGCCGAGGCAGAAAATCTGCAGGCCAATGCGACCGCAAAACGCGCCCGCAAGGGGTGCGACTGGCTGATTGCGAATCCTGTGAACCGCGCCGACGGCAGTTCGGTATTCAACAGCGACAGCAATAGCGCACTTTTTCTGGCAGGCAACAAACATGAAAGCTGGCCGGAAATGCCCAAATCTGCACTTGCCGAGCAGCTAGCGGATCGGGTCGAGGCGCATTTCGCATGACCCGCCCAGTTATACGCATCATGCGGTTGCCGCATGGCCAGGACATACCCCTGCCAGCCTATGCCACCGAGGGCGCCGTTGGCATGGATATTTGTGCGGCAGTGGATGCAGATCTGACGTTGGCGCCAGGCGCGCGTATGGCGGTGCCAACCGGGCTGGCCATGGCCATCGAGCCTGGCTATGAGGTGCAGCTGCGGCCAAGATCCGGGCTGGCACTTAAAAACGGCATTTCCCTTGCCAATGCGCCAGGAACGATTGATAGCGATTATCGCGGCGAGGTTAAGGTGTTACTGGTTAATCTCGGCGATGCGGATTTTGTGGTCAGCCGCGCTATGCGTATTGCGCAGATGGTTATCGCGCCAGTTACAAAGTGCCACATCGAAGCCGTAGTGGAACTGACGGACACACCACGCGGCGATGGCGGTTTCGGGTCGACCGGTGTGTGATCATTTGTGAGGGATGATCAATGTTGAACGATGCTGATCTTGAACGCTATGCCCGCCAGGCCATCATGCCCGACATTGGCGAAGAGGGTCAGGAACGCCTGTTGGCGGCGCGTGTTCTTCTGGTTGGGGCCGGTGGCCTTGGGTCGCCCGCCGGTTTCTATCTGGCGGCGGCCGGCATCGGGCATGTGACCATTATTGATGATGAACAGGTTGAGACCAGCAATCTGAACCGGCAGATTTTACATACGACCGCCAGTGTCGGCATGCCAAAAGTCACGCAGGCCACACAAGCGATGACGGCGCTGAACCCGGCGATACAGATACTGCCGGTACAGACGCGGCTTGCAGAAGATAACGTCGATGCGCTGGTAACAGAGCATGATCTTGTTGTTGACTGTACAGATAATGCCCAGACACGCTTTCTGCTTGGTGCAGCCGCGCACCGGATGGGACGGCCGCTCGTTTTTGGCGGTGCTGTGCGTACCGAAGGCCAGATTGCCGTGTTTCAGAGCGGTGTTGAGGGTTTTGAACATACCCCTTGTTACTGCTGTGTGTTTCCTGATGCGCCAGATGCCAGTCTGGCACCAGGATGTTCTGAAGCTGGCATTCTGGGTCCAGTCACCGGCGTGATTGGCAGCTTTCAGGCGCTTGAGGCAGTCAAGCTGATCCTCGGCATCGGATCCAGCCTGACAGGTCATCTCTTGTTGTTTGATGGCAGGAATGGCAGCTTTATGGATATTGCGACGGCACGCCGTGCAGACTGCTCTGTTTGCGGCACGCCAGCCTAGAGCATCGCTTCGATCACCCGGTCGCGCGGGGTATGGCCGTCCCAGAATGTCTGGATATTGATAATGACCTTGTCGCCCATTTCCAGTCGGCCTTCGATGGTTGCCGACCCGATATGGGGCAGCAATACAACATTTGGCAGGCCAATCAGTGCCGTGGTGATATCCGGTTCATTTTCATAAACATCGAGGCCGGCACCGGCGATCTGGCGGCTCGCCAGCAAGTCTGCCAGCGCAACCTCGTCAATCACCTCACCGCGCGATGTATTCACCAGATAGGCCGAAGGCTGCATCATCGATAATAATTCGCGGGTAAGAAGCCTGTTCGTTGCCGGCGTATGCGGGCAATTTACCGAAACGATATCGACACGGCCCAGCATCTGGTCCAGCGATTCCCAATAGGTCGCTTCCAGTTCGGCCTCGGTTTCCGGATGCACAGGCTTGCGATTGTGATAATGGATGCTGAGCCCAAAGCCGCGCGCGCGACGCGCCACCGCGGTACCGATTCGGCCCATACCCACAATACCAAGTCGTTTGCCATTGATGCGATGACCCAACATGCCGGTAGGGGCCCAACCGGTCCAGTTGCCGGAACGGGCAACCTTGTCACCTTCGGCAATCCGCCGTGGCACAGCCAGCATCAACGCCATGGCGACATCCGCAGTATCTTCGGTCAATACGCCGGGGGTGTTGGTTACGGTAATGCCGCGTGCCTTTGCCGCTGCAAGGTCGATATGATCGACACCGGTGCCAAATGAGGCAATCAGCTTTAACTGGTCGCCTGCCGCTGCAATCACGTCCGCATCTATGCGATCCGTCACAGTCGGGACCAGAACATCCGCTGTTTCTGCTGCGGCGCACAACGCCGCATGGGCAAGGGGGGTGTCTTCCTCGCGCAGACGGGCATCAAACAGTTCGCGCATGCGCGTTTCGGTTGATTCCGGAAGTCTCCGCGTCAGGAAAACAACTGGCTTCTTCTGATTCATTCTGCCCACTCTTCGATGAGACTGTTACAAGCCATCGCTGGCGCCGCCAAAAAAAACATTATAGGCTGCAAACCCGACGGTGCCGCCATCCGCGTCAATCATGACCGGATTTGGACGGTACAGTATCAGAACCACAGCCATATGAAAAAATGTTTTGACACCTGTATATTACGCTTCTTTGCACTGACGGCTCTGCTGGCAACCTTGCTGCCCGTGAATATGATGATGCCAAACCAAGCCTTTGCCGCCACTGACGGGCAGGAAGCCCGGCTGACGGTGCGCGGAAGCGGCATCAAGGTGCCGCGTTTTGTCACACTCAAATCCGACAATGTGAACATGCGCGCCGGGCCGGGTCTGGAATATCCGGTTACCTGGCATTACCAGCGTATGGGACTGCCCTTGCGCGTCGAGGCAGAATTCGAGGTTTGGCGCAAAGTGGTTGACCATAAGGGTGATACCGGATGGATGCATCAATCGGTAGTGTCGTTGCGCCGTTTTGCACTGGTCATTGACGGATCTGCCCGAATCTATGCAAAACCCAGCGATGAGTCCGTGCTGGTTGCAGTCGCTGAACGCGATGCGCTTCTGGAACTCCAATCCTGTCCTACACAATGGTGCAAGGTGGCGTCTGGTGATGTGCGCGGCTGGATGACACGCACTGCCCTCTGGGGCCTTCTTGATGGCGAGGTGCTAAAATAGCATCCCAAAAGAAAACGCCCCAGATACCCGGGGCGTTGACATGAAATAGGCCAGGCCGCAAGGGCCCTGATGATGCATCAGGCGAGATCAAACCGGTCGAGATCCATGACCTTTGACCAGGCAGACACAAAGTCACTGACAAAATGCGCTTCAGACCCGTTGCCGGCATAGACCTCTGCGAGAGCCCGCAGCTGCGAGTTTGAACCAAAGATCAGATCAACGCGGGTCCCGGTCCATTTCACCTTGCCGCTTTTGCGATCCACAGCTTCAAACACATCCTCGGCCTCGGAGACAGGCTTCCATTCGGCTCCCATATCCAGCAGGTTCACAAAGAAGTCGTTTGTCAGCGTTTCTGGCCGGTCTGTGAAGACACCATGTTTCACACCATCTGTATTGGTATCAAGCACACGCATGCCGCCAACAAGTGCCGTCATTTCGGGTGCGGTCAGCGTCATCAGATGCGCCTTGTCAAGCAACAGCTCCTCGGCGGATACGATGAAATCCGACTGCAGATAGTTGCGGAATCCGTCAGCCAGAGGCTCCAGAACTGCAAAACTGTCAATGTCGGTTTGCTCCTGTGTGGCATCACCACGACCGGCATTGAACGGCACCGTGACATCATGACCGGCACGCCGTGCTGCTTCTTCAATGGCCGCTGCGCCGCCAAGCACGATGAGATCGGCCATTGATACCTGCTTGCCATTCGTCTGTGCTGCATTGAAGGCGGCCTGTACAGCGCCCAATGCATCCAGAACCTTGCCAAGCTGTGCCGGCTGGTTCACCGCCCAGTCGCGCTGCGGGGTCAGGCGCACACGCGCGCCATTGGCGCCGCCACGCTTGTCAGACCCGCGATAGGTTGCCGCTGACGCCCACGCCGCGCCAACCAGCGCCGACACCGACAGTCCGGTAGCCAGGATATCCGCCTTCAGCGATGCAACATCGGCGTCATCGATCACGGCATGATCCGTTGCCGGGATCGGGTCCTGCCAGATCAGGTCCTCGGCAGGCACCTCACTGCCCACATAGCGGCTTTTCGGTCCCATATCGCGGTGCGTCAACTTAAACCAGGCACGCGCAAACGCGTCGGCGAATTCGTCGAGATTTTCGTGGAACCGGCGGGAGATTTCCAGATAGGCCGGATCCGTGCGCAGCGCGATGTCGGTTGTTGCCATCATTGGTGCATGACGCCGCTCAGGGTCATGTGCATCCGGCACGAGATCACCTGCTGATGCATCTGTCGGGGTCCACTGATAGGCGCCGGCGGGGCTCTTCGTCAGTTCCCACTCATAGCCAAACAGCATGTCGAAATAGCCATTATCCCATTTAATCGGATTTGGCGTCCATGCACCCTCAAGACCGCTGGTGATTGTGTCGACACCCTTTCCGGTACCGAAATCGCTATGCCAGCCAAGACCCTGTTCCTGAATGCTGGCACCTTCCGGTTCAGCACCAACAAGGCCAGCATCACCGGCACCATGCGTCTTGCCAAAGGTATGGCCACCCGCAACAAGTGCAACGGTTTCTTCATCATTCATCGCCATCCGCGCAAAGGTTTCGCGGATGTCACGGGCCGAAGCCATAGGATCAGGCTTGCCATTCGGGCCTTCCGGATTGACATAGATCAGGCCCATCTGCACAGCGGCAAGCGGGTTTTCAAGCTCACGGTCACCAGAATAACGCTTGTCATCCAGCCAGGTGTCCTCAGTGCCCCAATAGATGTCTTCTTCCGGCTCGAACACATCGACACGTCCGCCGGAGAAGCCGAATGTCTTGAAGCCCATCGATTCCAGCGCGCAGTTGCCGGTAAAGACCATCAAATCCGCCCAGGACAGCGCATCACCATATTTCTGCTTGATGGGCCACAGGAGACGACGCGCCTTATCGAGGTTCGTGTTGTCCGGCCAGCTGTTCAGCGGGGCAAAACGCAATGTTCCTGCACCGGCGCCGCCGCGGCCGTCACCAGTCCGATATGTGCCGGCGCTATGCCATGCCATGCGGATGAAGAATGGCCCGTAATGGCCATAGTCGGCAGGCCACCACTCTTGTGAATCTGTCATTAAATCAAACAGATCCTTGCGCAGCGCCTCAAGATCAATGGTCTTGAAGGCCTCGGCATAATTGAAATCGCGCCCCATCGGATTCGACAGCGCAGAATTCTGGTGCAGAATCTTCAGATTGAGCTGCTTGGGCCACCAGTCACGGTTCGACCGGACGCCAAAGGTGGTGTGTTTGATGCCGCCGTGCATCACGGGACATTTGTTCTGTTCGTTCATGCCTCTCTCCGCATTAAAGGTGGCCAGCATTACCGCATAGCAAATACAGGCCGCTGAGTTCTGCGTCCAAGTCTATGGAGCGCTACAGGACAGGTCAAGCTGATTGAAATGATTTTAAACTGGACAGAATGCCACATTATACGGCCGCATGGCCGCGTCATCGTCAGTTGCGCTTCGATGAAATGTGGATCAGCACGTTAACTGCCTCGATATTGTGGCCTTCGGGCACATCCGGCATGGCGGCAAGCTGCACCTGCTCAGCCGGGATGTCGTAAAGCCGGTCTTGTTCAACATCATAAAAATGATGGTGATGATTGGTGTTCGTATCGAACACACTATGTTCATTATGCACTGTCACCCGCCGAAGCAGCCCTGCATCCGTAAATTGGTTCAGAGTGTTGTAAACCGTACCAAGCGCCATCTGGGTACCGCTATCGTGTATTTCGCGGGTCAGACTGTCTGCAGATACATGACGGTGCCGCCCGTCAAGCAGCAAGGCAGCAAGCGCCAACCGCTGGCGGGTCGGCCGCAGGCCTGCCATACGCAGACGCGCAACAAGATCAGCGGGCTGATCCTTGGATGACGATGATTTAACAACATCACTCATAGCGACAAGAAAATGATCGGTTGCGCTCTTCTTGTCAATAATGCCTTGGCGCAACCGTCCATTCCGTGCTTTTTTGTGGGTCCGATGTAACGCCGCGCCGGCAGGGCCGAATGGCAGCGACCATAAAGAACTGCCCCTATTGAATTGCAAGGAAGATGACATGTCGCCAATGCAGCAGAATGCTTTCAGTTATGACGATCTAATCCGCTGTGCAAAAGGCGAAATGTTCGGGCCCGGCAACCCGCAGCTGCCGCTTCCGCCCATGCTGATGTGCGATCGTATCACGCATATCTCGGATGTTGGCGGGCCGCATGAAAAGGGGGAGATCAAGGCAGAATTCGACATTAAGCCGGACCTTTGGTTTTTTCCCTGCCATTTCGAGGGTGATCCGGTCATGCCGGGCTGCCTTGGCATGGATGCGTTATGGCAGCTGGTCGGGTTTTTCCTCGGCTGGGCCGGCGGTGAGGGCCGTGGCCGCGCGCTGTCAGTTGGTGAGGTGAAATTCACCGGCCAGATCTTGCCGACCAACAAGCTGGTGACCTTTGAAATCGACATGAAGCGCGTCATCCTGCGACGCCTGATCATGGGTATTGCCGATGGTCGTGTCATCTGTGATGGCGACACTGTCTTTGAGGCCAATGACATTCGTGTTGGCCTGTTCAAATCCGAGGAGAGCTGATCATGCGCCGCGTTGCCATTACGGGTATCGGCATTGTGTCATCCATCGGCAATAATGTTGCCGAAGTTACGGAATCCCTGCGTGAGGGACGGTCCGGGATTGTTCATGCGCCGGAATATGCCGAGCTTGGCTTTCGCAGCCAGATCCACGGCACAGTGAAAATGGATGTGGCGGAACATATTGATCGCAAACAGATGCGCTTCATGGGTGAGGGGGCGGCCTATGCCGTGCTATCAATGGAGCAGGCAATTGCCGATGCTGGCCTGACCGAAGACCAGGTATCCAACCCGCGCACCGGCCTGATTGCAGGGTCGGGCGGGCCCTCGACCGCCAACATGCTGACCGCGTTTGACACCACACGGGAAAAGGGCCCCAAACGGGTTGGCCCTTATATGGTGCCACGCTGCATGTCCTCGACCGTGTCAGCCTGTATCGCCACTTTCTTCAAGATCAAGGGGCTGAATTTTTCCATCACATCAGCCTGTTCAACCTCGGCGCATTGTATTTCATCGGGTGTCGATGCCATTCGCAATGGCAGCCAGGACATTGTGTTTGCCGGCGGCGGAGAAGAGCTTCACTGGACCCTTTCAGTCCTGTTCGACGCAATGGGGGCCATGTCGTCCAAATATAACGACACGCCAGAGCGCGCATCCCGCGCCTATGATGCCGACCGTGACGGCTTTGTCATTGCGGGCGGCGGCGGCATGGTCGTGCTTGAGGACATGGAACATGCGCTGGCCCGCGGGGCTACGATCCATGCCGAAATTATTGGCTATGGGGCGAATTCTGACGGGCACGACATGGTCGCCCCGTCCGGCGAAGGCGCGGTGCGCTGCATGGAACTGGCGCTGGCCGGCTTTGACGGCAATGCCATTACCGACAAGGTTGACTATATCAATGCCCACGGCACATCAACGCCGGTTGGTGATGTCAAGGAACTGGATGCGGTACGTGAGGTATTTGGCCCGCGCGGCTATCTGCCGACCGTGACATCTACAAAGTCACTGACCGGACATTCGCTTGGTGCGACGGGCGTGCAGGAAGCCATCTACACCATGATTATGATGAAAGAGGGCTTCATCGCAGCGTCGGCAAATATCGAGACTCCTGACCCCGCCATAGGGGATATCCCGGTGCCATCCGAACGGGTAGATGGTGCTGAGATCAATCTTGCACTTTCGAACTCCTTTGGCTTCGGCGGCACCAACGCCACCCTTGCCCTGCGGAAGGTCTGACATGACGGCCGGCCTGCTCGCAGGGAAACGTGGCCTCATTATGGGGGTCGCAAATGAACGGTCCAGCGCCTGGGGCATTGCCGCTGCGGCGGCGCAGCAAGGTGCTGAACTTGCCTTCACTTATCAGATGGAGGGGTTTGGCAAGCGGTTGCGGCCGCTGGCGGAATCCGTCGGCTCTGATCTCATGGTGGAATGTGATGTGGCGCATGAAGGCGCGGTCAAAGGGGCCTTTGACTGGCTTGCCGGACACTGGTCGCACATTGATTTTGTTGTTCATGCACTCGCTTTTTCAGACAAGAATGAACTGAAAGGCGGTTATCTCAACACCAGCCGCCGTAATTTCACGGACACCATGATGATCTCGGCCTTTTCCTTTACCGAGGTCGCACAGGCTGCCCGCCAGATGATGCCGGATGGCGGTGCGTTGCTGACGCTAAGCTATATCGGTGCACAGCGGATATCGCCGAATTATAATGTCATGGGCGTGGCCAAGGCCGCGCTGGAATCCTCGGTACGCTATCTGGCGGTTGATCTTGGCGGCCAGAACATACGGGTGAACGCGCTATCAGCCGGCCCGATGAAGACGCTGGCAGGTGCAGCCATCACTGGCGCGCGCCACATCTACCGTCATGCCGAAACCGCCGCCCCGCTGGGACGCAACCCGGATATCAACGAGGTTGGCCGGTCCGGCCTCTATCTGATCTCGGACCTGTCATCGGGCGTAACCGGCGAGGTGCATTTTGTCGATGGTGGTTTTAACACCGTCGCCACCCCACCGGAAGATATTGAATAGCAACCCTGACGGGGAATAGCACCCAGACCAACGGCAAATATCAGGCAAAAAAAGGGCGGCCCGAAAGCCGCCCCTTTTCATATCTGATGCCTGCAAGGCTTACTCGGCGCTTTCCGCCTCGAGATCGGCGCCGGTCTCCTGATCGACACGCTTCATCGACAGCTTGACCTTGCCGCGATCATCAAAGCCGATGACCTTGACCTTGACCATATCGCCTTCCTTGCAGATGTCGGTGGTCTTTTCAGTCCGGCCATCCTGCAATTCAGAAATGTGGACAAGACCGTCCTTTGCACCAAGGAAGTTTACGAAGGCGCCAAAATCGACGGTCTTCACAACCTTGCCATTATAGATCACACCCAGCTCGGGCTCGGCCACGATATCGCGGATGCGTGCAACAGCTGCCTCACCTGACTCACCGGTGACGGCCGCGACTTTGACGGTGCCATCATCATCGATATCGATCTTTGCGCCGGTCACTTCACAGATTTCACGAATGATCTTGCCGCCCGGGCCGATGATGTCGCGAATCTTGTCGACAGGGATCGACAGGGTGGTGATCTTTGGTGCGCTGTCTGCCAGACCGTCACGCGCCGAGGTCAGCGCCTTGGCCATTTCGCCAAGGATATGAATGCGGCCGTCCTTCGCCTGATCCAGGGCAATCTGCATGATTTCTGGCGTGATCGATGTGATCTTGATGTCCATCTGCAGCGAGGTCACGCCCGCTTTCGAGCCGGCAACCTTGAAATCCATATCGCCAAGATGATCCTCATCACCAAGGATGTCCGACAGGACTGCGAAATCATCACCTTCCTTGATCAGACCCATGGCAATACCGGCCACCGGGCGTTCCAGAGGTACACCCGCATCCATCAATGCCAGCGAACCACCACATACGGTTGCCATCGAGGAAGATCCGTTTGATTCGGTGATCTCGGACACAAGGCGGATGGTATATGGGAAATCATCCTTTGCCGGCAGCAGCGGCCGAAGGGCGCGCCAGGCCAGCTTGCCATGACCGATTTCACGGCGCCCCGGCGAGCCGACACGGCCCGCTTCGCCGACCGAATAAGGCGGGAAGTTATAATGCAGCATGAAGTTCGAGCGGCTTTCGCCAACCAGCGCATCGATGATCTGTTCATCCTGGCCCGTGCCAAGCGTGGCAACGACCATGGCCTGGGTTTCACCACGGGTGAACAGGGACGATCCGTGGGCACGGGGCAGGAAGCCTGCCTCGGACACAATCTGGCGCACCGTCTTGGTGTCGCGCCCGTCAATGCGCTGTCCGGTCTTCAAAATCGATCCGCGCACAATATCAGCTTCCTTTGACTTGATCAGGCTGCCAACCAGCACCTGGTCATAATCCTCGCCAAGCTTTTCCTTTACAGCGGTGCGCACTTCGCCAAGCGCCGCCTGGCGTTCGGTCTTGTCAGCCAGCTTATAGGCGGCGCCAAACTGATCATCAAAACCGTCGATAACAGCTTTGATCTCGCCTGTTTCTGATGGCTCTTCCGGCAGAGCGCGTGGCTCTTTTGCACAGGATTCAGCAAGCTCGATGATCGCATCAATGACGGGGCGCATCGCCTCATGGCCATAATTTACAGCGCCGAGCATGATCTCTTCAGACAGCTCCTGCGCTTCTGATTCCACCATCAGAACGCCTTCCTGCGTTCCGGCAACGACCAGATCAAGCGCAGTCTCATCCATCTGCGCCACTGTCGGGTTCAGCACATATGCGCCGTCGATCCAACCGACGCGCGCGGCCGCGATGGGGCCAAAGAACGGCACACCTGACAGGCAAAGCGCTGCCGAGGCACCGATCATTGCGGCAATATCTGGGTTGTTTTCCATATCATGTGCCAGAACGGTACAGATGACCTGTGTCTCGCATTTGAACGAGGACGGGAACAGCGGCCGGATCGGACGGTCGATCAGGCGGCTGACAAGGGTTTCATTTTCGGATGGGCGGCCTTCGCGTTTGAAGAAGCCTCCCGGGATCTTGCCGGCGGCGAATGCCTTTTCCTGGTAATTCACCGTGAGGGGAAAGAAATCCTGGCCTGGCCGCGGGCTGTGTGCCGCAACAGCGGTACAGAGTACTGTGGTTTCGCCAAGGCTGACCATGACGGCGCCATCGGCCTGACGTGCAACTTTGCCTGTCTCCATGACAAGCGGCGTGCCGTTCCAGTCCAGTTCTTTCCGGAAAATCTTGAACATTGGTTCTATGTCTCTTTCATCATCATGCCGGTAGGGACGGGTTCCAGAATAACTGGAGCCGGCGACATTCAAAAGTCATCCGGCAAGAGCAAGCGATGGTTTTGGGGGTATGGCGATCGACGCTCGGTCCGCATCCTGATCGCTTGGGCCCCCCTAACATCTCGTCCGGGCCCGGGCTTTGGTTCCTAATCTTCTTGTCTCGGCGCTGTTGTGGCACGTGACCTTGCAAAATGCAAACAGGAAATGTGGTAACCCGTGACGGTGATCCGACGCGGATTTCCTTTATTACCTATGAAAAAGGCCCGCCACCCAAAGGGTAGCAGGCCGGTATGCAATCTTTTGGTCGGTACGGCCTAGCGGCGCAGGCCAAGACGCGCAATCAACTCCTGATAGGCAGACTCGTCACCCGCCTTGATATAATCAAGCAGGTTACGGCGCTGGCCCACCATCGACAAAAGGCCGCGGCGAGAGCCGAAATCCTTTTTGTGCGTCTTCAGATGCTCGGTCAGATTAACGATGCGCTCGGTCAGAATAGCAACCTGCACAGCAGCTGAACCTGAGTCATTCTCCGATTTGCCAAATTCCTTGACCAACTCGGCAGTACGTTCACTTGTAATCGACATCGAAACCTCCTTTGGTTTCACCCATATCCACCCTGACAGGCGGCCATGGATTAAAGATTGAACACACGCAGCGGCTGCAACTGGCCGGACCGAACCGTTACCAGCGCGACAGGCACGCTGTTGGCAAGCGCGACGCCGACTTCGGACGCTGCGACCGCTGCAAACCGCGCCTGTGCCGAAGGGCCAAGTGCGGGCAGGGTCTGTCCGTGACGGAGTTTTGCCGCCTCTTCCGCCGCAACGGGAACCGCCGGGATGTCGTCCAGCGCACTCGTTACAGGCTTCAGATGCTCGAAAGCGGCCGCACTATGCTCCAGCCTTTCAAAAAAAGCCAGTGAAATCGCATCCTTCTCGTCAAAGGGCCCCACAGACAGCCGTCGCAGACGACTGACATGGCCAACCGTACCGGCGGCGAGGGCAATATCACGGGCCAGCGAGCGGATATAGGTCCCCTTGCCGCAGGTAACGGTGAAATCCGCCGCGTCCTCTGTCACCGAATCAAGTTCGAGGCGTTCAATAATGACGGGGCGCGGATCAAGTGCTGGCAAATCCGGCTTGCCATCAGCGATCGCACGGCGCGCCAGATCATAGGCGCGCGCGCCATCTACCTTGATGGCCGAGAAAATTGGCGGACGCTGATCAATTCTGCCGGTAAATTGTGGCAGCACGGCCATGATGGCATCGCGCGCAGGCCGCACATCGCTTTCATGGATAATCTCGCCTTCACGGTCATCCGTCTGCGTCTGTGCGCCAAAGGCCAGGGTGAAGCTATAGCTCTTGCTACCCTGCATCGCGAATGAGGTCGTCTTTGTGGCCTCACCAAAGGCAATGGGAAGGATCCCTGTCGCCAGCGGATCCAATGTGCCGCCATGGCCGGCTTTTGCTGCCTGAAATACCCGCCTTACAATCCCGACCGCGCGTGCGGAGGTAACACCTTCCGGTTTGTCGAGAATCACCCAGCCATGGATCGGATTGCCCTTTCGCGATACCATGCGACCTGTCCGCCCCGGCGCCCTGCTCAGCTGTCTTGCTGGCGGATATTATTGAAGACGACATTCAGCCGCGCCGCATTTTCAAAACTGTCATCCAGCATGAATTTCAGCTTCGGGACACGACGCAGATGCACGCGACCCGCCACTTCACGTTGGATGATCGGCGCCAGACGATTCAGCGCAGGCAACACAATATCGGCATTCTTTCCACCAAGCGGCATTGTATAGACGCGCGCATTCGACAGATCGGGGCTGACCGAAATCTCTGAAATGGTGATTGATGAGCCTTCGAGATCAGGGTCAAAAAATGTGTCACGCACCAGAATGTCGGACAGCGCGTGGCGCAGAGTCTCACCAACGCGCAGCTGTCTCTGGCTTGGCAGATTTGAGGACACCGTCCGCCGGGATTTTCCAGCCATAGCCTTTCCTCCGCTTGCAGGATCCGGTGATGATCAGTCGAGGGTGCGGGCGACCTCGCGAAGCTCGAAACACTCAATCATATCGCCTTCCTGAATGTCCGAGTAATTCTCGAATCCCATGCCGCATTCGAACCCTTCGCGTACGTCCTTGACCTCGTCCTTGAAGCGCTTGAGCGTCTTCAACGACCCTTCATGGATCACCACATTATCGCGCAACAAACGTACCTTGCAGCCCCGCTTGATGACGCCCTCGGTCACATAGCAACCGGCAACCTTGCCAACCTTCGAGACGCCGAATACCTGGCGGATTTCGGCATAACCGATAAAGTCCTCTTGCGTATCCGGGCTGAGAAGGCCGCCCATCGCCGCCTTCACCTCGTCAATCAGTTCATAGATGATCGAGTGATAGCGAATTTCGACACCGTCGCGCTTGGCAAGATCACGGGCCTGTGGAATGGCACGCACATTAAAGCCAATGACAATGGCGTTCGAGGCGCTGGATAGCGAGATATCCGACTCGCTGATCGCGCCGACGCCGGATGACAGGATCCGCACCTTCACCTGGTCGGTGCCCAGCTTTTCAAGGGCCACACGGATCGCCTCCAGCGAGCCATGCACATCGGTCTTGATCACAACCGGCAGTTCCTCGGCCTCACCAGCCGCAATCGCCGACAGCATCTGCTCGACCGATCCGCGCGCGCCGCGCGCAGCCTCACGTTCCTTGATCTGGCGGGTACGGTATTCGGCAATCTCACGGGCGCGGGCCTCTGTTTCGACGACCACACAGGAATCACCTGCCATCGGCGTGCCATTCAAGCCGAGGATTTCCACAGGCTGTCCTGGCAATGCCATTTTCAGTGTTTTGCCGCGATCATCGAGAAGGGCACGCACACGGCCGCTTTCGGCACCAATGACAAAAATATCACCCTGCTTGAGCGTGCCGCGCTGCACCAGCAACGTTGCCACAGACCCCCGGCCGCGCTCGACCTTGGCCTCTACCACTACGCCGGTGGCCGCACGGTCAGGATTGGCCTTCAGTTCAAGAAGTTCAGCCTGAAGCATGATGGCTTCTTCCAGCTTATCAAGGCCCTGGCCGGTGATCGCCGATACATCCACACAAAGCACATCACCACCAAAATCCTCGGTGATGATTTCATGCTGCAGCAGGTCATTGCGCACGCGTTTCGGGTCTGCTTCCGGCTTGTCGCATTTGTTGACCGCAACAATCACCGGACAGCCGGCAGCCTTGGCATGATTGATCGCTTCGACCGTCTGCATCATCACCGAATCATCGGCCGCCACCACAAGGATAACGATATCGGTGATATTGGCACCGCGGGACCGCATCTCGGTAAAAGCCTCATGGCCAGGCGTATCGATAAAGGTAATCAGATTGCCTGATGCCGTATTAATCTGATAGGCCCCGATATGCTGGGTGATCCCACCTGATTCCCCGGCCGCAACATCGGTCCGGCGGATGGCATCAAGAAGGCTGGTCTTTCCGTGATCGACATGTCCCATCACGGTAACGACCGGCGGCCGCGGCTTCAGGCTGGCATCATCATCATCTGCGCCTTCAAGGCCGCTTTCAACATCGGAATCCGATACACGCTGCGCGCGGTGGCCAAGCTCCTGTGCGATCAGTTCGGCGGTTTCACCATCAACTGTCTGCGTCGCCGTGGCCATGACGCCAAGCTTCATCAGCTCCTTGACCACATCAGCCGTCCGCTCAGCCATGCGATTGGCCAGCTCGGTGACGGAAATGGTATCTGGAATAATCACATCACGGACCTGCTTGACCTGCGGCAGGTCATCGCGCATCCGTGCCTTTTCCCGCTGGCGGCGCACCGATGCAAGCGAACGCTGGCGGCGCTGTTCATCACCCGAAAGCGCCTGCGTGATGGTCATCTTGCCGGACTGACGGCGGCCAGGGCCGTCACGACGGGCAGGTGCCGGGCGCCGTGACGGTGTGTCATCGACCTGGCGACGGCGCCGATTGAAAGGTTCGCCGGCTGCATCCGCAGGCGCGCGTGCCGCCGGAGCGGCGGTATCCGCAGTTGCCCGGCGCGCTGTTGCCTCGGAATGTTTGCGCGCCTCATCTTCACGCCGGCGCTCTTCCGCGGCTTCAATTTCGCGCAATTCGGCGAGCTCGGCTTCGCGACGCGCACTGACCGGGTCCAGCGGCGCAGCAACAGGCGCTTCTACTGGCGCGGCATCTTCAGGCGCGGCGCCATCAGTCTCAGACGCCTCTGCGGTGGCGGCGGCATCTTCAGCGCTGGCAATGCCTTCAGCAGCTGGCAAATCCGGTGCCGGTGCATCCGGTTTCCGCATGCCTTCCTGCAAAGCGCGAACACGGGCGGCGCGCTCCTGCGCTGTCAGTTTATCATCGGCTTCGGCCGGTGCCGGCTGGGCAGGTGCCGGTTGCGGGGCCGGTGCCGCAGGCTCGGCGGCAGGTGTTGTGGGCGTCCGATGCGGCGCAGCAGGTGCGCGCTTGCGACGAACCTCAACCTGAACGGTACGGCGCGCGCCACCTGTGGCACCCGCGCGCATCTGTCCGGCGTCAACACCGCCAAGGGTCAGCTTGCTGCCCGACAGGCTGAGTTTCTTTGATTTGCCGCTATCGTCACTCATTGTGAACCCTTTCCTGATCGGAACCCCTGACAGTCCTGGCATTTCTGCCAACAGGTATCCGACCCGTTTGCGCTCGGTGATACACTGGTATCACCTCACATGACAAGCCGAAGCGGCATAAAACCTTTCCAGCCGCATCAGTTCAAAACGCAGTTTTTCCGCCATCTTTTGCGCTTTGCCGCCCCGAATGGCGGCGAAAGCAAGACTCGGTCTGCCACAAATCTGTCCCAGCGCTTCAGAATCAAGCGCCCGGCTTGTCCAGCTAACCTCCAGACGTGAGGACAGTTTTCTGAATTCACGCTCCGAGGCATCCGGCGCCGCAAGCAGCCCGTCAAACGCACCCTCGGCCGCAAGTTTTCCGGCACCGCCGATCAGCGCACCCGCGCGGCGGGCCATAGACGCCGTCGCCATGGCACGCATGCGCATCAGTGGGCCCACCTGTTCCAAAGTGGACTCAATATCATCAAAATGCCCGTCGATGGATCGTCTCAGCAATCCCCGGTCAGCCACCTGGCGCAGCGCCTCGGCACTGTTTGTTACCCAGACCCCGCGGCCCGGCAGCTTTTCGGCAAGATCGACAACAGCCACACCGTCTGGTCCGGACACAATCCGGATCAGCTGGTCACGCGGAAGGGCGCTTCCGGTAACTATGCAGGTGCGGTCTGCCATGCGCGATCCCACCCATGGCCCTAGCTGTCGGCCGGATCGGACGGAGCTGGCTCTTCGGCCGCCACATCCTCGTCGGCAAACCAGTGGGCCCGCGCCGCCATGATGATATCACCAGCCTCGGTGTCATCCTCCAGCCCGTGTTCCGACAACAGCTCGATCAATTCCTCATTATCTAGATCGGCAAGGTCATCGAGGGTCAGGACGCCGTTCTCGGCAAGTTTCAGCATCATACCGAGGCTGATATATTCGAAATTGCGCAGATCATCGGCGACCTTCAGACTATCCAGCGCCTCGTTGATCCTTTGGGCCTCAAGCTCGACAAATTCAGCCGCACGTGCCTGCAATTCTTCGGCAATTGATTCATCAAAGCCCTGAATGGTTGCCAGCTCTTCAACCGGTGTCTCGGCAATTTCTTCTGGCAGAACAAATCCCTCAGCCACAAGCAGATGTGCAATCACATCGTCAATGTTAAGCGCCTCGATGAAGCGGCTGGACCGGGTGCGGAATTCCTCCTGACGGCGTTCGGATTCCTCTGCTTCGGTCAGGATATCGATGTACCAGCCCGACAGCTGTGATGCGAGACGCACATTCTGCCCGCGGCGGCCAATCGCGAGGCTCAGCTGATCCTCAGGCACCACGACTTCCATCCGGCCGGTCACTTCATCCATGACGACCTTGGCAACCTCGGCCGGCGCCAGAGCGTTCACCACAAAAGCCGCCGGCTCGTCGATAAAGGGAATAATCTCGACCTTTTCGCCCTGCAATTCACCGACAACAGCCTGAACGCGGCTACCGCGCATGCCAACGCAGGCACCAACCGGATCAATCCCCGGATCATTGGACAGGACGGCGATCTTTGCGCGGCTGCCTGCCTCGCGGGCCACACCCTTGATTTCAATGATGCCGTCATAGATTTCAGGAACCTCCTGGGTGAACAGCTTGGCCATGAATTCATTACAGGCGCGCGACAGAAAAATCTGCGGCCCCCGCTGTTCTTCACGCACGTCGATGATATAGGCACGTACCCGGTCGCCCTGACGCAGGTTTTCGCGCGGAATCATTTCTTCACGGCGGATCACCGCCTCGGCACGACCCAGATCAACCGTAATCGAGTAACTTTCGGCCCGTTTCACGGTGCCAACGACGATTTCGCCAACGCGGTCCTTATATTCTTCATACTGGCGGGCGCGCTCGGCATCGCGCACCTTCTGCGAGATCACCTGCTTTGCCGTCTGCGCCGCAATACGCCCAAATTCGATGGGGGGGAGCGGCTGACGCCAGAATTCGCCTGCAGCAAGCGGCGGTGTCTGCTTCGCACCCTCGGCAATGCTCATCTGCGTGGCATCATCCTCAACCTCCTCGACAACCTCGATCCAGCGCTCAAGGGTGATTGCACCGCTCTTGCGGTCAATCATCGCGCGGATATCGCGATCAAGCCCGTATTTTGCGCGGCCGGCCTTTTGTATGGCTTCTTCCATCGCCACCATCACTTCTTCGCGGTCGATGGATTTTTCGCGGGCGACAACATCTGCCACCTGGATGAGTTCAAGCCCTGGAATTGATGAGGTATCCATGATTCTGCTACCTGTTGAGTCTGCCTGTTAAAATACGGTTCCGTAGATATTCAGTGTTCTAACGATTTTCAGTTCTGCCGCGATGCCTCGCGCTCAAAAATCTCGGTTGGGTCGATTCGCGCGGAGTCAATTTCTTCATAGGCAAAGGCAAATCTGCCAAAGCTGGTTTCCAGAATGATCTTGCCATCCGCATCCAGCCCGCCAAGACGGCCATTGAACCGCCTGCGCCCGTCAAGCATCAGCCGCAACGTGATTTTGGCCAATTCACCATTAAAGCGCGTGTAATCCTCAATCCGCGTCAGCGGCCGGTCGATGCCGGGCGAGCTGACTTCCAGCACATAGGCGTCGCCGATCGGATCCTCGACATCGAGCAGCGCCGCTATATGCCGGCTGATGGCTTCACAATCCTCAACCGTCATGTCGCGGTCATCCGTTGGTTCAGCCATGATCTGCAATTGTGCGCGGCCACTCTTTGACCCTGAAAACTGCACACGCACGAGATGAAAACCGAGATCGGTCATCGCCCCTTCAATGATCTGCCCTACGCGTGATTCAACCACATTCCGTCCTGCGTATCTCTTTTCAATGCCGTCTATGCCCGGCCGTCTATGCCCGGGTAAACCAACGCGATGCGCGGTCAGGTTTCGGGCAATAAAAAAGTGGGCCAGCGGCCCACCGTCATGTTCGACAGCAATTTCTGATGCTGGTTATAGGCCTGCAACGCGCCAGAAGCAAGATCGAAATATGTGCAGGTCGAAATGCCTAGTCCGGCTTTCGGTGGAAAAGGAACCAGCTTGGCACGCGGGATTCACGTTCCGCCTTTTGCATATAGCGTGTGGCATTCAACTCATCAGGCATCTGCTGCCAATCAGCAGGGCGCCGTGCCGTCCAGTCAAATTGCGGGTGTGCCGTCGCCAGTTGCAACAACCAGGATTTGGCCACCGGATGATCGCTTGCCAGGACAAGGCGGCCACCGGGGCGAATCAGCCGGGCCAGAGTATCCAGCATGGGCGCGTGCAGGATGCGGCGCGCATGGTGCCGGTATTTCGGCCATGGATCGGGGAACAACACATAGGCGCCAGCAAGAGTTGCGTCAGGAATATCCTTCAGGATCAACCTGACATCATCATCCCAAATGCGGATATTTGTCAGACCGGCAGCCTGTATGTGACGAAGAAGGCTGGCCACACCATTGATGAAGGGTTCGGCGCCGATAAATCCGGCTTCAGGCCGTGCGGCGGCCATGGCGGCCAGATTTTCGCCGCCGCCAAACCCAATTTCGAGAAAGATGTCCTTAACCGGCCCCGCAAACTGTGCCGTTACAGGCCGCGCCGGATCATAACGCAGCACCGGCAGCTGTTCGGCCATCAGCCCTTGCATGGTCGGACGTAGCCGACGCCCTTTCCGGCGTCCATAAAATTGGGGACGTTCGGGCATCATATGGCGCATTCCATCAGCGATCTTCGTGGCAGCACACCACGGGTAACACGCTGCAGCAGTGACATCAGACGGCGGCTGCTAAACGATCCGCGAGGTCTGTTGCTTCCCAGCTGAATGTGCCCGGGCCCGCCTCGCCGGCGGTACGCCCGAAATGGCCATATGCCGCACTTGGCGCATAGATGGCTTTGTTCAGACCCAGCTGGTCGCGGATATTGCGCGGGGTGAGCGGCATGCACGCGATCAGCGCCGCCTCAAGCGCATTGTCAGCCACCTTGCCGGTGCCATGTGTATTTGCGTAAACCGAAACGGGTTCCGCGACGCCAATGGCATAGGCCAGTTGGATAGTGCAGCGGTCAGCAAGCCCGGCTGCGACAACATTCTTGGCAAGATAGCGCGCTGCATATGCTGCTGATCTGTCAACCTTGGTGGGATCTTTTCCAGAAAACGCGCCGCCGCCATGCGGCGCTGCCCCGCCATAGGTATCCACAATGATCTTGCGACCCGTCAACCCGGCATCACCATCCGGACCACCAATGACGAAATTGCCGGTCGGATTAACAAGAAGATCATCCGCCCCAACCATCCAGCCATCAGGAAGCGTATCAGCAATAACGGGTGTAACCAGCTTGCGGATGTCAGCCTGGCTTGCCGCGGCGGCATGCTGCGTCGACAGTACGATCTTGTGCGCGCCCGTGGGGCGACCCGCATCATCATAGACAAGAGTGATCTGGCTTTTTGAGTCAGGTCCAAGGATCGAATCGGCATCCGCCTTGCGGATGTCGGCAAGGCGCTTGAGAATCTGATGCGAATAATGGATGGCGGCGGGCATAAGCGCGTCTGTTTCGCGACAGGCATAGCCAAACATCAAACCCTGATCGCCAGCACCTTCACCTTTGTCGCCACTGCTGTCGACACCCATCGCAATGTCGGTCGACTGTTTATGCAGGTAATTTTGAAACTCAAAATGTGCGTGATGAAATTCTTTTTGTTCATAGCCAATATCCGCGACGGCGCCACGCACAGCAGCCTCAATCGAATCCATGATGCCAGGCAGCTTGTCTTCAGAGGCGCGCACCTCTCCACCGATAATCACCCGATTGGTGGTGGCGAAGGTCTCGCAAGCGACACGGGCATCCCCTTCTTCAGCAAGAAAGAGATCAAGAACAGTATCCGATACCCGGTCACATAATTTGTCTGGATGCCCTTCCGAAACCGATTCAGAGGTGAAAAGGTATGCCATGTTTGTCTCCCGTTCGACGCTAGGCTATTGCCCGAAACCTAACCGGCCGTCAAGCCTGATCGCCAAGACAGCTAGCAAAATTAACCCAAGGACCAAAGTCGTTTCCCGCCATCTGGCATAAAAAGTGACTGACGCCGGATCAGGCAATGCCAAATCGGCAAAACCGGCGGCCCCCATTTCAATGCGCGCCAATGTCCTGCCATAGGGATCGAACGCCGCAGACACACCGGTATTCGCCACGCGCACCATTGGGATGCCTTCCTCGACGGCACGCATCCGCGCCTGTTCCAGATGTTGGTAGGGTCCCGGCGTGCCACCAAACCATGCATCATTCGTGAGGTTTACCAGCACATCAGGACGCGTGCTAAGGCCGCTGGCAACACCTGGAAAGATAACCTCGTAGCAGATCAATGGGCGAACTACGCCATAACGCGGTACGGAAAAAAGCCTGTCTGTAGTGCCATGGGTGAAATCCATTGGCCCGACAATCGCCGTAGCGAACGGGAACAGGCTGCGGAATGGAAAAACCTCGCCGAAAGGCACCAGCTTCTGTTTGTCATATTCGGCGTCGATGTCACCATCAGGACCGACCATGATGGCCGAATTGAGCAACTTCGTGCGACTGTGCCGGCGCGGTACGCCGGTAATCAACAAACCGTCAACCGGCAGGGCGCCAGCCACGATGCGCCGGAAAAGATCGCGTTCGGCACCTAACAGACCCGCAAAGGCGGTCTCTGGCCAGATCACCAGCTGTGGCACCGGCATCTGACCCATTGAGAGGCGCTGTAATCTCTCAAGATGTGTCGTGCGACGATCACGGTCCCATTTTTCGGCCTGGGGCACTGCCGGTTGCACCATGCGCACATATTTTGACGCCCCGTCGCCAGGCGCAATCTCCGCGTGGCTGGCAAGGCGCCACATACCGGCCCCCGCCAGCACCGGCACCAGAACAGCAACCAAAATGGCTGACCGACGCCAGCCGAAATACCAGAAGGCCGGTATCATGGCCACTGCGACAGCCAGCAGATTCAGCGCATAAAGCCCCATGACACTGGCAGCCTGAAGAAGTGACAGATGCGCCGAGAACGCGTATCCGGGCGCATTCCATGGAAAGCCTGTGGCCACATATCCGCGTGCCCATTCCATCACCGCCAGCAAGACAATGAACCAGACCAGCCTTGCCTCAACCCGATGGGCAAGGCGCCAGCTGACCGCCGCCGCCACACACCAGAAAAGGGACAGCAGAAAAGGCACAAACAATACCGCCAGGGGGAACAGGGGCCAGTGACCTGTTTTGCCCGTGACCATGGAAGCCGCAATCCACCAGCTCGAGAATAGAAACCAGCCAAACCCGGCTGCCCATCCGATGCGCATCGCCTCGCCAAGCCGCGCGGCACGGCCTATGCAGATCGCTGGCCAGGACAGCGCTGTGATCAGGGGCAATAATCCAAAGGGCGGCAGGCAAAGAGATGCGACCGCGCCGGCCAGCATATGGCCGGCGACCCATTTCAGACTTTGTTTATTCGCTCGGGGCAGCTGCAATTTTTGTCGCCCCATGTATCTTCACCATGGTCAGGCGGCGCGGGTCACCGTCAACAACTTCAAATCGCAAACCGCCCTGATGACGCACAACCTCGCCGCGGGCAGGAACCCGTCCGGCAATGGCACAGACAAGCCCGCCAAGCGTGTCGATTTCGTCGCGGTCATCTTCCTCAAGAAGCGCACCCACAAGTGACTCCAGCGTTTCAACCTCGAGCCGTGCTTCGGCAAGAATTGTGCCGTCATCATTAAAGGTGATTTGCGGCTGCACGGCTTCATCATGTTCATCTTCGATCTCACCGACGATTTCTTCAACCAGATCCTCAATGGTGATCAACCCGTCGACGCCGCCAAATTCGTCAACAACCAATGCCAGATGTCGCCGCCGCAACCGCATTTCATGCAACAGGTCCAACAATCGGATCGTGGGCGCCACAAACAACGCCGGACGAAGCAGCGTGCTTACATCAGGCGCATTTCCTTCCTGCAGATGGGCAAAGACATCCTTGATGTGGATGATGCCGGCAATATTATCCAGCGTGTCGCGGCGTACTGGCAGACGGCTGTGATTGGCGGCCGTCATCTGTTCGATAATCTCGGCAAAGCTTTCGGACATGCTAACCGACACAATATCGGCCCGCGGAATCATCACATCGGACGCATTCAGGTCGCGCAGCCCCAGAAAATTGCGCAGCAACGTACCTTCATGATGATCAAAATCTGCCTTATCCGTGCTGGATACAGCAAGCAGCGTTTCCAGCTCGTCCCGTCGCGAGGCTGGTTGGTGCAATGCCGGAAACAGGCGGCCAAAAACACGGCGCAACATCATCAATTCACCTTGTCTTCCACATAGAAACCCGCATAGGGATCGGCGATGCCGAGGCGCGCAAGGATGGCTGTTTCAGCAGCCTCCATTTCCTCTGCTTCCCCGACCGTCTCATGATCAAGGCCAAAAAGATGCGCCAGCCCATGCACCCACAGATGTGTCATATGGTCGGCAAGGCTCTTGTCTGATTCATCTGCCTCGGCTGCCAATTGGCCATAGGCCAGCGCCAGCTCGCCAACCGCAAGCGGAGATGTGCCCGCCGGTGCCGCCGCATTATCTGGGGCCGCATTATCTGAGGCCGCATTATCTGAGGCCACATTATCTGGGGCAGAATCGTCCGGGAATGACAGCACATTGGTCGGGCTGTCCTTGCCGCGAAACTGTAAATTGAGGTCACGCATGCGCGCATTGTCACAAAGCAGCGCGCCCACCTGTATCGACGACCTGCCAAAAGCTGCGCAAACCATATCTGTGGCAACACAGAATCGCGTCTGAGCGACCGCAATAGCGGCATCGGGCCAGCTATCCGTGTCGATCATCATTTCAAGAAGGCTGCCGCCATCAGTCTGCCAGACGGTCGATTGGTAGGGGTCGTCGTCCGGACTGTCGGGCTCCAGGGGAATATCGCTTACGCCGGTTATGGTGCAGGCTCCGTTTATCTGTTGCGCGGTGGCACGTCGTAACGGGCCACGATTTGTATTTGGGCTGATTTTTTCACGCCTGTCCAGTCGCGATGCGTTTCTAGCTGCCTGATTCATAGGCTTGAAGGATGCGCGCCACCACCGGGTGCCGCACAACATCCTTGCCCGACAGATGTATGATGCCGACACCTTCAACGCCCTGGAGCCGTTCAACCGCATCGGCCAGGCCCGAAGGCTGGTTATCCGGAAGATCGATCTGGCTGAGATCCCCCGTAATCACCATCCGCGACCCCTGGCCAAGCCGCGTCAGCACCATCTTCATCTGGACGGGCGTCGTGTTCTGCGCCTCGTCGATGATGACATAGGATTCACCGAGCGTTCGCCCGCGCATAAAAGCCAGCGGCGCAATTTCGATCTCGCCGCTCGTCAGCATCCGATCCACTTTGTCGGACGGCATCATATCGTAGAGCGCGTCATAAAGCGGCCGCAGATAGGGGTCGACCTTTTCCTTCATATCCCCCGGAAGGAAACCAAGCCTTTCGCCCGCTTCAACCGCCGGTCGGGACAGCACGATCCGCTCAACCTCCCGCTTCTTCAGCGATTCAACGGCTTTGGCCACCGCCATATATGTCTTGCCTGTGCCCGCCGGCCCAAGCCCGAACACCACTTCGCGCCCCCGCAACAGGCGGCAATAGTCCTTCTGGCCAGGGGTTTTGGCGATGATTTTCTTTTTCCAGGTGTCAAAGGAATCGCCATTTGCCGGCCCTTTTTCATCGGCCTCTACCCAGCGCAGCACATCGCTTACCAGCGCCTTGCCGGCGGCGCTGTCCTCGTCACCGGATAAACGCCGATACATATCCTCCAGCGCCCGCTGTGCCTTCTTGGTCATAGGCGCGGACCCGGACACGGTGATGCTGTTGCCAAAACTGTCGAGTGTCACATCCAGAGCCGCCTCAATCTGCGCCAGGTTCTGATTATGCTCTCCAGTGACAAGGGCCAGAATGCCGTTATCTTCGAATTCCATGCGAATGGTATTGGATTTTACCGCCACTGCCAGTCCGTCCCGATCATGCAACCGCGCCAATGACGCTATTTTGCCGCGCCTCAGTAATGGTGCAAGGCACAATGCTGCCAATCATGGATTCGTCACCAGCCAGATTCACCGCCTGCATATAGGGGCTGCGACCGGCCATCTGTCCGTCCCGCCCGCCCTTGCGTTCGATGAGAACATCCAGCGTGCGGCCCTCGGTCTGTTTGTTGAATGCCAACTGCTGTGCATTGATCAGCTGCTGCAACGCTTCCAGCCTGTCCGCTTTGACATCTTCAGGCACCTGTTCTTCTGAGGCAGCGGCCGGCGTGCCCGGGCGCGGGCTGTATTTGAAGGAATAGGCTGATGCGTACCCCACCCGATCAACAAGTGACAGCGTGTCGGCGAAATCCCGGTCGGTCTCGCCAGGGAAACCGACAATGAAATCGCCGGAAAAGGCGATATCAGGGCGGGCATCACGTAACCGGTCAAGGATGCGCAGATAGACATCATGCGTATGCCGGCGATTCATCGCTGCCAGGATCCGGTCAGACCCGGCCTGCACTGGCAAATGCAGATAAGGCATCAGGCTGGGCACATCGCGATGGGCGGCGATCAGATCATCTTCCATATCCAGAGGATGCGAGGTTGTGTACCGGATACGATCAAGCCCATCAATTTCCGCAAGCGCCAGAATCAACCTTGCAAGGGTCCAGCTTGACCCGTCGGCCGCCTCACCGTGATAGGCATTTACATTCTGGCCAAGCAGCGTCAGTTCACGTGTGCCGGTGGCGACAAGACGCCTGGCCTCCGCCATCACGCCATCGACCGGACGGGAAAACTCCGCACCGCGTGTATAGGGAACAACACAGAAAGCACAAAACTTGTCGCAGCCTTCCTGAACACTGAGAAATGCCGCCGGTCCCCGCGGCGCATGTTCACCAGGAAGACGGTCGAACTTTACCTCTTCGGGAAATTCCGTATCGATTGCGCGATGGCGCGCGGTTGGATCAATCTGGCTAACCAGTTCAGGCAAACGGTGATAGGTCTGCGGACCAACAACAATATCCACCCATGGCGCGCGGCGGGTGATTTCCTCGCCTTCGGCCTGTGCAACACAGCCCGCAACGGCAATCGTGACATCGCGCCCTTGCTGGTCCCGCGCACGATCCTTCATCATCCGCAAACGCCCCAGTTCGGAAAATACTTTTTCGGATGCTTTCTCGCGAATATGGCAGGTATTCAGAATTACCATATCCGCACCTTCGGCGGTGGTTGTCGGCGCATAGCCCAGCGGTGCCAGAACATCTGTCATCCGGTCGGAATCATAGACATTCATCTGACAGCCATAAGTCTTGATGAACAGTTTCTTGGTCACACGCGCGGCTTTCGTTCGCAGTCAATATTGCGGGTGTTTCTATGCCGGACACCGCGGCGCGGGTCAAGGTGCAGCATGCCGCGTCTGTAACCGCATTACCACTGCATCGACAGCGCCATGCGCGCGCCGGTAATAGCGGGGGCGGATCGCCACCTCGCTGAAACCGGCTTTTAGATAAAGGCTTTGTGCCGCCATATTGTCGACAGCCACTTCCAGCATCAGCGTGTCCGCCCCCTGCGCATGCAGCGCTGCTGCCAAATGCCTCAGAAGTGACAGCCCATGGCCTGCGCGCTGGAACTCGGGGGCGGTACCGATGCTGACCAGATCAGCACCATGACCGTCATTCAGGGCAAATATATAGCTCGCAACCGCTCTGTTAGACGGCAGATCTGTTTTCAGAATAAAGCCGATAAAGGCCGGGTTCGCAAACAGGCTGGCAAGCGCCGAAGCCGTTGTTGGCTGATCAAAGAGCCGCAATTCAATGGCAGCGATATCCGCCAGATGATGGTCTGCGATCGGCGCAATCAGATGACCCGTAGCCATGGTATTTCCCTAGCTACGCGACGGCCCAAGAAAGGCAGGCGCTACATAAAGCGGTTCCAGTGGGGGCAGCGGCTTTTGGCTGGCCACAAGGGTGCTGGCAAGCTGTGCGATCTGCATCGCGTCGACGGGCGGGTGGCTGTCATCAGCCAGCAGACGGCCGGCGCTGGCTGCCGCCAGAATCGCAGCGCCTGGCCCGATCACACATGCACCTTCGCAACCATCCACGATCAGGGCATTGATGCTCTGGGCGCTGTCATCTGGCAGATCGGGGTCAATATCCATAATCTCGCCAAGCGCTGTGCCGTCCGCAGCAAATGGCTGACAAAAGAAACTGCCGCGGCGGGTGTCGGCGGTTGCCAGCCAAATCGCTTTATTCTCTGACTGATCATGCTGCGCATGGGCTGCCATGGCCGTCAGACAAGAAAGGCCAACCGGTACAGCCTTACAGGCAAGCTGATACCCCTTGGCAGCGGCCAGCGCCACCCTGATACCGGTAAACGAGCCAGGGCCGCAGCCTGCAGCCACATGCGTGACATCCCCCGCATCCACGCCGCAGGCTTGCAGCGCCGCCTCGGCAAGATTGGTGATTGCCGCCGCATGGCCATGACGGGCCGCATTGTGAAACATGGCCTTACGCCCGGCAGTTGCCAGCACAGCGACCGAGGCCTGATCACCGCTGGCTTCAAACGCTAGAAAAACAGGATTTGTGACTGACCCGGACATCGACTCTTCCAACATTCAGTGGCACTCTGGCGCCATGATGGTTGCTGCTGTCAGTCTCGACATGACCGGCAGACCGCTGTTGAGACTTTTGCAAATTGATCCTACGCCCTATGATTGGCACGGCTGTCACAAACTATCCACTGCAGAAACGAAGTTGCTTGAAATGTTTTCACGCTTGTTAGTTATCCCTTGTCTTTTCGTTGGACTTCTGGCCGGCTTCATTGCGCCGTCATTTGCGGCGGATCATGCTGTCATCCTGATGTATCATCGTTTTGGTGAAGATCAGTATCCAAGCACAAATGTGCGCCTTGAGCAGTTTGAAGAGCATCTCGAGGTGCTGGCACAGGGCCAGTATAATGTGCTGCCACTGGATGACATTGTAGCGCATTTGCAATCTGGCGAGCCCCTTCCAGATCGTACCGTCGCCATCACAATCGACGATGCTTACCTGTCCGTTTATGAGCAGGCATTCCCGCGCCTGCAGCGCTATGGTTTTACCGCCACCATATTTGTGGCCACCCAGCCGGTTGATCGTGGTTTGCGCGGCTATATGTCATGGGAACAGCTCCGAGAATTGCAGGCGGCCGGTTTTGGCATTGGCAGCCAGACCCGCAGCCATCCGCATATGCACCGCCTGTCAGTCTCTGAGAATCGTGATGAGCTGGCGGTTTCAAATGACAGATTCCTGACCGAGCTTGGCATGCGGCCGAACCTGTTTGCCTATCCTTATGGTGAATACAGCATTGATGTGATCAATGAAGTCAAAGCGGCCGGGTTTATTGCAGCCTTTGGGCAGCATTCCGGAATTGCAAATGGCTATGACGGATTTTTCGAATTGCCGCGCTTTGCAATGAACGAGCAATATGGCAGCCGCGACCGTCTTGAACTCGCCATCAATGGCCTCCCTCTCAAGGTGAACCAGATCGTGCCAGAGGATGTCGTCCTTGCCGAGAACCCGCCATCCTATGGCTTTACACTTTCTGGTGATATGGATCAGGAACGCCAATTGCGCTGTTTTACCAGCCGGTATGGCAAGCTTGACGTGGTCATTCTTGGCCGGCGCGCGGAAATCAGGATGCCCGGCCCGCTGACCGGGCAGCGCGCGAAGGTCAATTGCACAATGCCTGGTCCAGAAGGGCGGTGGCGTTGGTTTGGACGACAGTTTCTGCCTGAATAGGTCCAGGATAACATCACCAGATCATTGCGGCGACGCCTATAGCTTCATGCCCTATTGAAGACGCGCGGCTTCAAATTGACCCAGATCATTGCTGCGAATGATGGTTTGGATCTTTTCGACATATTCAAAGCCGATTTCCGCATAACCATCCAGAAAGACGGATAGTTTCGTACCAAGATCATTGCGCTTTCGTCCGCTCAGCAGGCTGCGCCGGTCACGAAAACGCGCATATTCGGAATGGGTGTTCAGATTATGCATATAGGCGCGCACCGACCCGAACAGGTTTGGAAAGCTGCGCACCACAGCCCGTGAATTCGACGCTTCGATCGGCTTTAACCCGGCGCTTTGATCCCAGGCCCATTGCCCAAACAGGGCATTGCCCTTTACGGCAAAGCGCGATGTGCCCCAGCCGGATTCGATGGCAGCCTGCGCAAGCGCAAGAGACACCGGAATAATGTCGGCACGGCGCAGCAATTCGCTTTCGATGCGATCTGCGGGCATGTCTTTTGTCTTGATACGATAGAGGCGGGCCCATTTTTCAAGCGATGACATGTCCCCATTCTCGGCAGCGCGAATGATTGCCTGCCGCCGCTGTCTGATTTCATCATTTGCCGCCAGAATCAAAGGTAGCAGCATATTGATGAAAGCTTCTTTTTGTCGTTTGACCGGCAGATCCAGATGCGCCTCGGGAATGGTTTTCACGAATGTGCGCGCCACAATCACCGGTGCCTGTTGGCTGGAAGGCGTCGGCAGCTTTGCCGTGCGCTGAAGACTGGCAACCTCAACCTCTGGTGAAGCGATCGCCGCCTTGCTGGCACGCACGGCTGGCTCTTCCTTTTCCTGAACTGTGGAGTTGGGTGATGCTACGGTCTGCTGTATGTCAGCACGCGTCACGGGCTTGGGTACCGTCTGCGGCGGCGCTTTTGCGGTGGCGACAACGGTGGATGAATTGGAGGTGCCTGTTAACACCTCCTGCCCTGTTGAAGGGTCGGTTTCTATAGCCTGCGGGATCGCGCCCGTCTCCGCCTGGGCACTGTTTATCTTTGGATCTGGCTGGGTCGGGATATCGGCATCACCGGTTCCTGATGACGTCGCATCAGCCATTGTCTGACTTGCATCATCAGGGTCATCATCCGCAGCAGCGCCATCTGTACTGGCCGAATCCAAGGCCAATATTGCCGCCGACGGATCGTCCGTCAGCCGGGCGGGCGCTTTTGCGGGATCGGCAACATTGGCAACCAGAGAGGCACCCTGCGCCGCAGATATGCCCGCCGACGCCTCTGAATCACCAAAATATTGCGGTGGTGCAATGCCAAAGACACCCGGAACAATCAGGCTGATGGCCACAAGTGCCGCCATTCCCTTGAGCAGGTGAGTATCTTTGATTGCAAATCCGGACGGAAAGTACACGACGCATCAACATCTAGTAGTCGGTCAGGCGAATGACAGGTCGGGCGCGGCCTTGCCTAAACCTCTGCTGCCCGAACTTCACGAACATCTGGGATGTAATGGCGCAGCATATTCTCAATACCCATCTTCAGTGTCGCGGTTGAACTGGGACAGCCTTGGCACGCGCCACGCATCTGGAGCGTGACGACGCCATCATCAAATCCTTCAAACACAATGTCGCCACCATCCATCGCAACGGCCGGCCGCACGCGCGTGTCGAGAAGCTGTTTGATCTGGCGGACAATATCCGATTCATCGTCGCTGCCGGCGTCTTCCGTGGCTGCTGCCTGTTCGACAACCGGCATGCCGGACGCGTAATGTTCCATAATTCCGGCCAGGATTGATGGCTTGAGCGCAAACCAGTCTAGAGCGTCTTCCTTGGTCACGGCAACAAAATCGCCGCCAAGGAAAACACCTTTTACGCCATCCACTTGAAACAGCCGGCGCGCCAATGGCGAGTTAGTCGCGCTCTCTGCGGCCGGATAATCAGCCGTTCCCGACGGCATCACTGGCACGCCCGGAATAAATTTGAGTGTTGCCGGATTGGGTGTGTCTTGGGTCTGGATGAACATCTGTTTCATTCCTTTGTCACGGGCCGATCAAGCTGGTCCCTTGGCAGCTGTTCTACAGGGCTGGGCTTGGCAGTGCCGGATCCGATATATTCATGGCGCCGGCAATCAGGGATTGTTCGTGACGCTCTTGTCTGCCCGGTGGGTGTCCTGTTCAGGATGAAGGCCGTACCCTCGCACGGAGTGTACCACAATACACATCAACAATATGTGAAAATAATGGCACTGCAGGACATCAGGAGCGCCGGCCGAGAAAACCGACTATTTCATTTACCTCATCGATGATAGGGGCAGCGATAGCCTCTGCGCGCGCCGCACCTGAATCGAGTATATTGTCAATGTGATCCGGGTTTTCCAGCAGATCGCGCATTTTTTCACCCATCGGGGACAGCGTTTCAACCGACAGGTCCGCCAATGCCGGCTTAAAATCACCAAATCCGCGACCACCAAATTCCGCCAACACCGCATCGACTGTAGAGCCAGCGAGTGCCGCATAGATGCCGACGAGATTTTTTGCTTCAGGACGATCTTCAAGGCCTGCCGCCTCAGATGGGAGGGCGTCTGGATCCGTCTTGGCCTTGCGGATCTTCTGTGCGATCTGATCACGATCGTCTGTCAGATTGATCCGGGAGTTGTCCGAAGCGTCGGATTTGCTCATCTTTGCCGACCCGTCCCGCAGGCTCATAACGCGCGTCGCCGAGCCGAGGATCTGTGGTTCGGGCAAGGGGAAGAAATCCACGTCATATGCCTGGTTAAAGGATTGTGCGATATCGCGGGTCAGCTCGAGATGCTGTTTCTGATCCTCGCCAACCGGGACATGGGTCGCCCGATAGGCCAGAATATCGGCCGCCATCAAGATAGGGTAAGAGTATAGCCCCACCCGTGCATTCTCACGATTCTTGCCGGCCTTTTCCTTAAATTGGGTCATTCGGTTGAGCCAGCCAAGGCGGGCAACACAACTGAAAATCCAGGCTAGCTGGGAATGCTGCGCAACACGCGACTGGTTAAACACGATGGCGCGGTCTGGCGAAATACCGGCAGCAATCAGGCTGGCCGCCACTTCGCGGGTGCTTTGCCGCAGCTGGGCAGGATCCTGCGCCACCGTTATGGCGTGCAGATCAACAACACAATAGATCGATTCAAAACTGTCCTGCAGCTGTACCCAGTTACGAATGGCGCCAAGATAATTGCCAAGATGCAGATTGCCTGTCGGCTGAACACCGGAAAAAATCCGGCCACGTGCGTTGCCATGCTGCATGCTTGAGGGGGTCATGACCTGATGTTCCTGCGCTGTGTGAGGGCCTGTGGGCCGCAAATCTCACGGGTTTATGATTGTTGGTGGCTGCGGGGTCAAGCCCTGCCTGCCATCACCCTCTGACCAGTTGTGGCGGGATAGCGCGCAACATCAGGGCCGCTGCAAGAAAGACCGCACTGCCGCCACCGACAAGTGCCGCCATTTCCAGCCAGCCGGTCAGGGGTGGCAACACCGAATCGATAGCTGCAAGCGATGTCGCCATTGCCATGCAGGCGGCAGCGATACGGACAAGCCCTGATACTGGCAACATGCCAATATACCCGCTGCGAACAGCAAGCAGAAACAACGTCAATGCTGCAAACAGGCCGCTGACGGATGTCGCCAATGCAAGTCCAAGATGCCCGTAAATCGGCATCAGAGTAACAGATAATATGATATTCACCGCCACCATCACCACCGAAACGGCAAGCACCAGGCCGGGGCGGTGCGCCGCGTAAAATGCCGGCTGCAGAATTTTCACCAGCAGGTGCCCCGGAAGCCCGATTGCATAGATCGACAATGCCATGCCGCTGGCCAGCGCGTCTGACATCGAAAAGGCGCCATACCGAAACAGGCCAGCAATAATCTGGGGTCCGATCATCATCAGGGCAATGCAGGCCGGCAGGGCCAGGAAAGCGGCGAACCAAATCGCATCTGACAGGGTCTGACGCGCTGGCTGCATATCATTTTCACGAAACTGGGCCGACAGACGCGGTAACAATGCGGTACCAAGTGCAATTCCAATGACACCCAAAGGCAATTGAACGATGCGGTCTGCATAATAAAGCCAGGATATGGCGCCCACCCCGAGGAGTGATGCCAGCACCAGATCGACAATGAGATTGACCTGCATCGCGACAGCGCCAGCTGATGCTGTCACAAAGCGCCGCCACATCCGCCGCGCTGCCGGAACCATGCGTGGCACATGCCAGCGCGGCATAATGCCCGCACGCGCCAGGACCACCGCCATGACGACCAACTGAATGCTGCCTGCCAACAGCAGCGCCAGCGCCAGCGGCATCGCCCTTGCTTCAGCCACACCCCAGAATGGCAAGGCCAGCGCGCCGGCAATCAGACAGATATTGAAGATCACGGGCATCAGCGCTGCAGCGGAAAACCGGTCATGCGCATTGGCAAGCGCTGCCCAGAAGGCCACAAGCGAAATCATCGGCAGATAGGGGAATGTCACCCGCGCCAGGTCAATTGCCGCCGCCATCCTGTCCGGCGTATCGGCAAAGCCCGGGGCCAGCACGCCGATAATCGCGGGCATGTACCATTCGGCCATGACAACCAGTACCAGAAGGGCAACCATAAGCGTTGTCTGCACTTCACCGGCCAGGCGCATCGCCGACGCATGGCTGTCTGATGAACGCAGGTCGGCAAAGCTGGGGACAAACGCGTTTGCAAGGGCGCCTTCTGCTGTCAGCCGCCGAAACATGTTGGGCAACTTCAGCGCAACAAGAAAGGCATCCGCCGCCGGACCAGCCCCCAGAAACGCGGCAAAAGCCACATCACGAAGGAATCCGAGAATACGGCTGATGCCGGTCAAACCGCTGATCCGGCGAAAGGCCGCAGCAAGAGACATCTGTCTCATTCCGCAGCCTCATTCACATGATCAAATACCCCGAGCAGGCGCGACCGGATCACCTCGAGACGTGCCTCGTTATGTACCTGCAAACCATACAGGTCTTTCACATAGAAAACATCGACAACGCGCTCGCCATAAGTCGATACCGTAGCGGTCTGGATTTGCAGGCCCAGATCCGCCAATACCCTGGTGATACGGTAGAGCAGGCCAGGAAAATCACGTCCATTCACCTCGACAACCGTATGCGTCGAACTGATCTTGTTGGACAGGATGACCCGCGACGGTACCGGTAAGTGACGCACCCGTTCGGGAAGACTCTGCCACCTCTCACGCAGGGCGGCTTGCGGGCGCAATGTACCGGTAGCCGCCCGCATAAGGCTGGCCCGGAGCCTGTCGAGAAGCCCCGCTTCCGACACCATCTCGTTACCTGCTGTCTGCAACATAAACACATCCAGCACCGAACCATCTGAACAGGTGGTGATTCTGGCACCGGCAATATTCAGGCCATGGCCGGCAACGGCACCGGCAATGCGGGAAAACAGGCCGGCATCATCGATCGACAGAACTGTCAATTCAGTGACTTTGCGCGCCGGGTCCTGACGGAAATCAATGAGAAGTGGTTCATCAAGCTGGTTGAACTGCCGGCTGAGTTCGGCATGGCGCACATGCATATCGGTATCAAAACCCGTCCAGTAGGCGCGTGGCAGATTGCCACTATGCGCTGTGAAAGCCGACTCACTCCATCCGTCAAGCGCAGCAAAGGCTGCCTGTTGTGCATCTTCTACTGTATGCATCGCGATGGCACCGGCATCTGCGCCGCGCAAGACCGCATCTGTCTGAAAATACAGCTCACGCATCAGGGCCGCTTTCCACCCATTCCAGGTGGTCGGACCAACGCCACGAATATCAGCCACCGTCAGCACCAGCAGCAGCTTAAGCCGCTCCGGTGACTGCACAATATCCGCAAAGTCGGCGATGGTTTTTGGATCATTCAGATCATATCGGAATGCGGTCTTGCTCATCAGCAAATGATGCCGCACCAGCCAACTCACCGTTTCCGTTTCTTCCGGCAACAAGCCAAGCCGCGGACACAGCTCCTGCGCCAGCTCGGCACCCAGAATCGAATGATCACCGCCCCGCCCTTTGGCGATATCATGCAGCAGGGCGGCAACAAAAAGGGTCCGCCGGGATTCGATTTCGGGCATGACGGCGCTGGCGACAGGTGCGGTTTCAGCCAGCTGGCCTGTTTCAATATCATGCAGGATGCCGATCACCTGGATGGTGTGTTCATCGACGGTGAAGCTGTGATACATGTCAAACTGCATCATCGCCACGATGCGGCCAAAATCAGGCAGATATCGTCCCAGCACACCGCTTTCATTCATCAGGCGCAAAACCCGTTCGGGATTATGCTTTGACGTCAGGATGTTCAAAAATTTTTCGGATGCTTCGGGGTTGGATCGGGTGGCAGCACCAAGCGCCGGCAGCCCGCGAGTCAGCCGCTGCAACGCTTGCGGGTGAATATCAGCATTCTGTTCCAGCGCCAACTCGAACAGGGTCAGCATCCGCAACGGGTCATCGCGAAACATCAGTGCCTGGTCAAGATTGATACGGCCGGCCCGAATGGTGAAGGAGCCAAATGACTGGCCAAACCGAAAATCCTCACGCCATCTTGTCCGTCGCTGGCGGAAATCCATTTCCATGGCTGCGCACATGATCCGGGTCAAATTGCCGACATCCAGCGCCGCCAGATAATAGCGCTTCATGAATCGCTCGACTGCCCGCATGCCGGAACGGTCGGCAAACCCCATCAGGGGCGCAATGGCCATCTGCGCCTCAAAATCCAGCCTTTCATCGGGACGTCCCCTGTGCAGATGGATGTGGCAGCGGACAGTCCACAAAAACCGCTGCGCCGCCGCAAACCTTCGCGCCTCGCTCTCGCGCAGGACACCCTTTTCCACCAGCGCGATGATGCTGTCTGCACGGTAGGCAAATTTGGCAATCCAGAACAATGTATGGAGGTCGCGAAGCCCGCCCTTGCCTTCCTTGATATTAGGCTCAACAACATAACGCGTATTGCCGTGCCTCTTGTGTCTTGTGTCACGTTCAGCCAGCTTGAGCGCTGCAAACTCGGCCGGCTTTATGCGTCCTGACTCGCGTCGAAAGGCACGCCCGAGATTCCCCCAAATGCGCTTGTTTCCCTCAATCAGGCGCATTTCGAGAAGGCCTGTGAGAATAGTGTGATCTTCGCGCGCAGCGCGCATTGTGGCCGTAACGGTGCGTTTGGCGTGGCCGACCTTCAGCCCCAGATCCCACAATAGATACAGCATCTGCTCGACAACCACATCCGCCGTGCTGGCGCTGTCTTTATCCGTCAGAAACAGCAGGTCGATATCAGAATTTGGCGCCAGCTCCCCGCGCCCATATCCCCCGACCGCAATCAGCGCCACATCTTCAGCCCCATGGCGGCTGCATAAGGTTCTCATCACCGTACCGAGGAGAAGGTCCATTCCCCATGAATGACGACCAACATAGACAGCGCCGTCCCCCGACTGCGACAGTGCATCCTGCAGATTTTGCCGCATGTCCTGGTGTGCTGCCCTTGTCGTGGCAAGGAGCTGTTTGGCGAATGCCGCATCGCTGGCGCCTGCCATGGATGACAGGCTGTCCGCAAAGGCCAACACATCCAGTGGCGCAATGCCCCGGTCGACAGCCGCACCCAGCGGGTCGATCCATCGCCGCCACGCCCGTGGCCTTGTGTGTTGATTTTCGCCTTCTGTCGACATCTTGCCTTTATCCTGTCAGCCGGTATCTGCCTCATCGGCAAGCAGCGCCCGAAGTTCGTAGAGTATTTCCAATGCGTCGCGCGGCGCCATCAGGTCCGGATTGATCTCTTCCAGACGCATCCTTAACCTGTCCTCCGGTGCAGATGCTGGCATATCTGCCGTAAAATCATGGTCGAAAAGCGGCAGGTCCGCTGAAAGCTTGCCAGCATCGATAACACCATGACCCCCCGCCTCCATTTCACTCAAGAGCGCCTGCGCCCGGCTGATGACCATCGCGGGCAGGCCGGCGAGACGCGCCACATGCACCCCATAGGACCGGTCAGCTGCCCCGGCGACAACCTGATGCAGAAAGATGATCTCTCCCTCCCATTCGCGCACCTTCATTGAATGGCAGGATAATCGTTCAAGGCTGGTACGCAGGTTGGTCAGTTCGTGATAATGCGTGGCAAACAATGTGCGGCAACGGTTGCTTTCATGCAGATGTTCCAGCGAAGCCCAGGCGATGGACAGCCCGTCATAGGTGGCGGTCCCGCGGCCGATCTCGTCAAGAATGACAAAAGACCGTTCCGTGGCACGGTTCAAGATGGCTGCTGTTTCCACCATTTCCACCATGAAAGTAGATCTGCCACGCGCCAGATCGTCGGCCGCACCAACGCGGCTGAAGAGACGGTCAATCACACCGATCCGCGCGCTTTCGGCTGGTACAAACAGACCAGCCTGCGCCATGATGGCGATATGTGCATTCTGCCGCAGAAAGGTTGATTTACCTGCCATGTTGGGGCCGGTAATCAGCCAGATATCACCCTTATCACCAAGCTGGCAGTCATTTGGAATGAAACTGTCGCCGGCAGGCAGCATGGTCTCTACAACCGCGTGCCGCCCCTTTTCAATGTCAAAACAAACACCGTCGCTTATGTCGGGTCGGCAATAATCGCGGCGCGTGGCCATCACCGCTGCGGCAATCGCAACATCGAGTTGGGCCAATGCCGCCGCCGCGCCGGACAACGCTTCTGCACGCGCCAGCACCATGGCGCGCAATCTTTCGAAAATATCAAGTTCACGTGCCAACGCACGATCCGCCGCCGAGGACATATCCCGTTCAAGTTCGGCCAGTTCGGTGGTTGTGAAACGCACTGATTGCGCTGTTGTCTGACGATGGATGAACCGGTCATCCTGCATCAGTTTTTCGCCATGCGTATTGCGCACATCCACATGATAGCCAAGCACATTATTATGTTTGACTTTCAGTGAAGAAATGCCGGTTGTCGTGCAATATTCCTGCTGCAGGGCGGCGATCAGCCGCCGGCTTTCGTCGCGCAGAAGACGCAATTCATCAAGGGCCGCATCAAACCCGCTGCGTACAAAGCCCCCATCCCGGGCCAGCAGCGGTAAGTCATCCCCTAGCGCAGGCGCCAGCTCGTCGGCAAGAGGGGCCGCCGTCATAATGGAGTCATAGAGACCGGCGAGATCCTCCGGCGGCGCCAGACCGGACTGATTCTGGCCTGCCGTTGTCACAAAATCTGCCCCGGCCAGCATGCCGCGCGCCAGCGCATCAAGATCGCGTGGGCCGCCATGCCCCAGCGACAGACGCGAGAGTGCCCGGTCGATATCGGATATCGCTTTCAGGCTGCTGCGAAGCGTTTCTGACAGATCCGGCGCGGCGGCAAACCATGCGACAAGATCAAGCCGCCGGTTGATGGCTGCAGCATCCGCCAGAGGCGCCCCGATCCGCTGTGCCAGTAACCGCGCACCACCCGCCGTGATCGTATGGTCAATGGCTGCAAGCAGGCTGCCCTGCCGGTCGCCGGACAGGGTGCGGGTAATTTCCAGCGAGCGACGCGTTGCCGGATCAATTTCCATATAGCCGGCCTCGGCGACCGGCTGCAGGGGGCGCAGCCGCGGCAGATTGCCTTTCTGCGTCAGCTCGATATAGGCAAGCAACGCCCCTGCCGCGCTGGTCATAGACCGCGAGAACCGGCCAAACCCGTCAAGGCTGGCGATGCCGAAATATTCGCACAGGGCGCGCTGGCCTGCCGCAGAATCAAAAAGCGACGCTGCCTGTTCGGTACACAGGATGCCATTCTGGTCCACCATATCAGGTACCCTGGCCCCGGCAGGGCTGACAAGCTCGGCCGGATTCAACATGGACAGCAACCCTTCCAGCCGCGTCTGGTCCGTTTCCTGAACAGCAAAATCACCTGTCGAAATATCGGCCCAGGCAACCGCCATTGCGTCACCCGACCGGCCAATCGCCGCAAGATAGTTATTGGCACGCGGCACAAGCAGATCATCTTCGGTCAGGGTGCCCGGGGTCAGTATCCGGATGACCTCGCGGCGCAGCGGACCTTTGCCGCCCCGTTTTTTCTGTTCTTCAGGAGCCTCGACCTGCTCGCAGATGGCGACGCGGTGACCCGCACCGATCAACCGCGCGAGATACCCGTCCACCGCATGAACCGGCACGCCACACATGGGTATGTCATCACCGTCGCTTTTCCCACGTTTCGTCAGGGTGATGCCGAGTACGGATGCACCAATTTCCGCATCCTCGAAGAACATCTCGTAAAAATCGCCCATACGGTAGAAAAGCAAGCTGTCCGGATGTGCCGATTTAACACTCAGATACTGGGCAATCATCGGCGTGGGCGACTTTACTTTTGGAGTCGCAGATGTTGATAATGGCGGCGTCATGGCGGACCTTCTACATGGGCCTGACATGATAGCAAGACATAAACGAGATGGAATTTAATTCCGGACCTGTTTCAGGTTTCGGAAATGACACTCCCTCCACCGCATAAAGGGCAACACACCCGCCATGAGCAAGAAGTTGAACAAGCTTGACCAAGAGGCCCTCGCATTTCATGCAAATGGTCGCCCCGGCAAGCTGGAAATAACCGCAACAAAGCCACTTATGAGCCAGCATGATCTGTCACTGGCCTATTCACCCGGCGTTGCGGCACCCTGCCTTGAAATTGCCGAGAACGCAGATGCCGCCTATGACTATACGGCCAAGGGAAACCTGATCGCCGTTATATCGAATGGCACGGCTGTTCTGGGCCTTGGGGATATCGGCGCTGCCGCCTCTAAACCGGTGATGGAAGGCAAAGCTGTCCTGTTCAAGAAATTTGCCGATATCGACGGGCTCGATCTCGAGGTGGACACTGTCGATACAGACCGATTCGTCGACACAGTGGCAGCACTGGCACCGACCTTTGGCGGCATTAATCTTGAGGACATCAAGTCGCCGGAATGTTTCATCATCGAACAACAGCTTCGCGAACGGCTGGACATCCCGGTGTTCCATGATGACCAGCACGGCACGGCCATCATTGCCGCCGCCGGCCTGATCAATGCCCTGCACCTCACAGGCCGGGACTTTAAAAATGTGAAGGTTGTCTCTAACGGCGCAGGTGCGGCATCCATTGCCTGTGTGGAACTCATCAAGTCCATGGGGGTGCCACATGACAACGTCATCCTCGTCGATCGCGCCGGTGTGATCTACAAGGGCCGGGAAGAATCGATGAACCAGTGGAAATCAGCGCATGCGGCAAAAACCGATGCGCGGACGCTGGAAGACGCCATGAAGGGCGCTGATATCTTTCTTGGGCTGTCCGTCGCCGGTGCATTGAGCACATCGATGGTTGAAACGATGGCGGACAAGCCGATCATCTTTGCAATGGCCAACCCGGTGCCTGAAATTATGCCGCAGGAGGCAAAATCCGTACGACCAGATGCCATCATCGCCACTGGCCGGTCAGATTTTCCGAATCAGGTAAATAATGTTCTCGGGTTTCCCTATATCTTCCGCGGCGCGCTCGATGTGCGGGCCAGCAAGATCAATGAGGAAATGAAAATCGCAGCCGCCGAGGCAATCGCCATGCTGGCGCGCGAGGATGTGCCGGATGCTGTTGCCGATGCCTATGGCGGTGAAGCGCTACAATATGGCACTGACTACATCATTCCGGCGCCTTTTGACCCGCGTCTGATTTCGGCGGTGTCGTCCGCGGTTGCAGAGGCGGCAATGAAAAGCGGTGTCGCCAGAAAGCCGATCGACGACCTGTCCCACTACCGCCGGCAGCTGTCGGCACGACTTGATCCCACCGCATCCACATTGCAGGTGATCTTTGACCGGATCAGCGCTCAGAAGAAGCGTGTCGTCTTTGCCGAGGGGGAAGAGGAAAAAGTCATTCGTGCGGCCCTGTCCTTCCGCAATGCGGGCTATGGCGATCCGATCCTGGTTGGTCGCGAAAGCCGCATTCGCGAAACAATAGAAAGGCTGGGGCTGGAAGGCGCGGAAGATCTGCCCGTTACCAATGCCAAGATATCCGACCATAATGAAAGCTATATCGATTTCATGTATGCGCGGCTGCAAAGAAAAGGCGCGCTGCGCCGCGACTGCCAGCGCATGGTAAATCTTGATCGCAATGTGTTCGGGGCCTGCATGGTTCTGAAAGGACATGCCGATGCGATGGTAACCGGCGTGACACGATCCTTTAAGCCAAGCTTTGACCATGTCACCCGTGCCATCTCACCCAAGGAAGGCAAGGATTTTGTGGCAACATCGATGATCGTGTCACGCGGGCGTACAGTCTTTATCGGCGATGTTTCGGTGCATGAGCGTCCGAATGGCGAGCGGATTGCCGATATTGCAGAAGCCATTGCCGGCAAGGCAAGACAGATGGGCCACACCCCGCGCGTGGCCATCCTGTCCTTTACCAATTTTGGCAGCCCGGGATCAGAGATTGCCGGCGAGGCGCGGCGGGCCATCGAGATTCTGGACAGCCGCAAGCCTGACTTCGAATATGATGGCGAGATGTCTGCAGATGTCGCGCTTGATTACGAACTGATGCGCCAGCGCTATCCATTCTGCCGCCTGTCCGGTCCAGCAAATATTCTGGTGATGCCGGGACTCCATTCGGCAAATATCTCTTTCGAGCTGATCCAGAACCTGACTGAAGGCGCGGTCATTGGGCCCATCATGCTCGGCGCTGAGAAACCGTTTCAGATCGTACAGATGGGGGCTTCGGTCACCGATCTTGTGCAGGCCGCCGCCTTTGCCGCCTATGAGGCATTACGCTAGAGATCTGCAGCCCCGACAAGGGCGGCCAGGTCCTGATCAGGGCGGGCACCGATATGCGAAATGACCTCGCCAGCGGCAATGCTGGCAATCACGCCGGACTGACGCACTGAATGGCCGTTGGTGCGCCCGTAAAGATATCCCGAAGCAAAAAGGTCACCGGCGCCTGTGGTATCGGCAACAGCGCCAAGCGGCATTGCTGCTATTTCGTGCCTGTCATCACCGCAACCGACAAAGGCACCAGCCGCACCGCGGGTGATGACGACCTCATCCACTTTACCGCAGAGCAAATCGCGCGCGGCGTCGCCGGATGATTCGCACAGGCTTGCCGCTTCATCCTCATTTGCAAACAGAATATCGACATGGTCATGGCAGAATTTCGAGAGCGCCTCACGATGCCGGTCTGCACACCATGGATCAGACAGGGACAGCGAGATCCGCCTGTCATAGCGGGCCGCCAGTGTAACCGCCTGGGCAAAAATATCTGGACCGGCGGGCGCATCAAAGAGATAGCCCTCGAGATAAATCACCTCAGAGGCAGCCACATCCTCGGCACGAATGTCATCTGGTTGAAATTCAATACATGCCCCGAGATAGGTGTTCATCGATCGTGATGCGTCCGGGGTAACCAGAATGATGGAACTTGCCGTTGGCGCGCCATCAGGCTGCGGGTCAGCGCCGAAATGCACCCCTGCTGCCCGAATATCATTGATGAACCCATGGCCCAGGGCATCATTATGAACGCGGCCCGCAAAGCCTGCCTTGCCGCCAAGAGCGACAATGCCAACCGCCGTATTTGCGGCTGAGCCGCCGGAAATTTCACGCGGCGATTCAAGCGCCGCATACAGCTGTGCAGAACGGGCAGCATCGACAAGATTCATCATGCCCTTGCCAATTTCCTGCGATTTCAGGAAGGCATCCTCGCAGCGGGCGAAAATATCGACGATGGCGTTGCCCACCGTCAGAACATTCATCTTTGGAGACATCAAGCCCTCATCTGGGTGCAAAGTACAAACGCGCGGGACCGTAATGAAATCCTGCATAGGCGGCAAGGGTTAACTTTGGATATCGCGCGGGACATTCGGAAACAGGCATTATCTGTTTGCCTGACGGAAACACTCGTCTATTGTGCGGCCACCCGCTTATCCTGTTTCCGTTACGGCACATCTGTCATGAACGCATATCTGAAAGCGATCTTTCTTGGTGGATCGGCACTGCTGCTTGCGGCGTGCGAGACCACGCTGCCTGATGCCGGGTCGCCCACAATTGCACATGCGGCCAATTCGCTGCTATCGCCGGACGAAGACAAGACAGCGCCCGTCACGCCATCCGACAATGCTGTTGCCAGCAGCATGGCTGATGGCGACGCGATGACGCCAACAGCGTCAGACCAGACGGTCAATACAGAGATCCCGGCCGAACGTATAGAGGCGATGCCGCTTCCGGCAGACCAGACGGCAAGCAAGGACGGTGCACCAAACAAGGATGCCCCCGCAGAAACCACTGCAGAAACCACCACAGAGACCACTGCGGACACGATTGATGAGGCTTTTGATATTGCCGCCGGAAGCCTGACACCGCCACCCGCACCCCCTGAAGATGCGCCAGAGATATCTGAGCCTGAACCGGCACCGCCACCTGCAGAGTTTGAACCGGCATCCATTGTCGGTCTTTCGGCTGATCAGCTTGAGGCACGCTTTGGCAGCGCCGATCTGTTGCGCCGCGAAGGCACCGCCGAGGTCTGGCAGTACCGGCTGTCAGCCTGTGTTGTGGATTATTTCGTCTATCCCGATGCAGCTGGCATCAGGAAAATTGTGGCCTGGGACTGGCGGGCGCCTGTTTTGTCAGCAGATATCGATGCGCTGAAATGCCGGCAGGATCTGGCCATTCGCGATCAGACAACCGGCCAGGGCTAGGCTGTCTTTTCCTTGAACCGGCAGAATTCAGTAATGACACAATCGGCACAGTCGGGCTTGCGCGCCTTGCAGATGTAGCGGCCGTGCAGAATCAGCCAGTGATGCGCCCCTTTCTTCCATTTATCGGGCACCCGCCGCAGTAATTCTGCCTCGACGGCATCCGGTGTCTTGCCGGGGGCCATGCCGGTGCGGTTTCCAACGCGGAAGATATGCGTATCAACGGCAATTGTGGGATGACCGAAGGCTTCATTCAACACAACATTGGCCGTCTTTCGCCCGACGCCGGGCAAGGCCTCCAGCGCACCACGGTCTTCCGGCACCTGACTGCCATGTGTTTCGATCAGGATTTCTGACAGCCTGTGGACATTCTTTGCCTTCATATTGAAAAGTCCAATCGTGCGGATGTGATGGGCGATGCCATCAACCCCCAATGCGACCATTTTTTCAGGCGTATCCGCCGCGGCAAACAGACCCCGCGTCGCGCGATTGACGCCAACATCTGTGGCCTGTGCCGACAAGACCACCGCGACAAGCAATGTATAGGGGCTGGAGAATTCCAGTTCGGTTTGTGGGTCGGGTGATCTGGCTGACAGCCGGACGAAACACTCCTCCATATCGGCAAGCTTCATTTTGCGTGGCCGTGGTGATGCGCACATCGCTATTATCTCCCTTGGTTCTTCTGCATCGAAAAAGGCTGGACGATCGACAGCTTTGCCCTAATCTCACTTAATATCTAACTGGCTGATTGCGCGTGGTGACGACCAAATATGACAGTCTTTAATCTTGGTTCAATTAATATTGACCTGTTCTATCAGGTACCACATTTCCCAGCCGCCGGGGAAACGCTGACGACCCTTGGGCACGCCCGCATGCTTGGTGGCAAGGGTGCCAACCAGTCCATCGCACTGGCGCGTGCCGGCATGGATGTCCTGCATCTTGGTGCCAGCAGCGCTGAAGATGGCTGGTTGCGCAAAGAGCTTGAAGCGGCAGGGGTCACTATTGACCACATCCAGGACAGCGACCACGCCAGCGGGCACGCCATAGTATCGGTGGACCCGGAAGGCGAGAACCAGATCCTGCTGGCCCCAGGCGCCAATCGTGACATTGACATGGACAGCGCCTGTGCGGTGCTGGATCAGGCGCAGGACGGTGATTGGGCATTGCTGCAGAATGAAACCAACGGGGCTGACATATTTGTGGCCGCGGCGCGCGCAAAGGGGTTGAAACTGGCTTATAGCGCAGCCCCTTTTGATGCGGATGTTGTTCTGGGCCTGTTGCCACACACAGATCTTCTTGTTGTCAATGAAGGTGAGGCGGCGGCGCTTGGTGCTGCCATCGGAAAGCCCGTCGAGACGGCGGGCCTGCCGCATCTGGTGATCACACTTGGTGGCGCCGGCGCCACCTATCATGGAGTCGATGGCGCTATCAAACAGCCTGCCTTTGCGGTTGATGTTGTTGATACGACAGGCGCGGGTGACTGTTATCTGGGCTATCTTCTTGCCGGTATGGCGGCTGGCCGGCCAACAGGACGTTGCATGGCCGAGGCAGCAGCGGCGGCGGCGATTCATGTAACCCGCCCCGGCACAGGGGCCGCCATCCCAACCCGCGCCGAGGTTGATGCGTTCCTTGAGAAAACCGGCTGATCCCTGTCTGCCGCATATCGTGCCGGCATGACCCTTTTATTGCCGGTATAACCTTTTTATTGATGTAGAATTCGGTACCGCATGACACAGAAACTGATCATTGATACTGACCCCGGCATTGACGACGCCATGGCCATCCATCTGGCCTTTGCTGACAGCCGTATTGATGTCATTGGCCTGACGACGATTTTTGGCAATGTCACAACTGCGCAGGCAACACGCAACGCGTTATATCTTGCCGAAATGGCCCATTATGAGCTGCCGGTGGCCAGAGGAGCCAGCATTCCGCGGCACCGTGCTGGCGCGCCACCTGCCGATTTTGTGCATGGCGGTGAGGGGTTTGGCGACCTGCCAGCGATGCAGCCAGCTGGCAAGCCCGACGAGCGCGATGCCGCCCGGTTCCTGAGTGAAAGCTGTGCAGCCCACCCGGGCGAAGTGATCATCTGCGCTGTTGGCCCGCTGACAAATCTCGCAGCCGCACTGGACTATGACCCGTCCATTACACAGACGGTCAAGCGTGTGGTTGTGATGGGCGGCAGCGCCGCACGGCACGGTAATGTCAGCGATTGCGCCGAGGCCAATATATGGAATGACCCGGACGCGGCGGATGCTGTTTTCGGTGCTGAATGGGATGTCACCATGGTGGGGCTGGATGTCACCGAGAAGACACAATGCACGCCAGAGGATTTTGCAAGACTGGCCGAATCGGCACCAGTCATTGGGGGCTTTCTGGAACAGGCGTCACGGTTTTATTTTGACTTTCATGAGGCAAAGACAGGCAGGCGAAGCTGCTTCATGCATGACCCGTCCGCAATTATCGCGGTCACGGATCCCGACCTGTTTGGCTATGAGCGGCACCCGATCACCGTTGTCTGCTCGGGGAGCGAAATCGGCCGGACTGTCACCGACCCGAAGGCCGATCGCCGAAGTACGCAAATTGCCATGACAGTCGACAGTAAGGCCGTGGGTGAGATATTCATGAGATATGTTGCTGCTGCCGACCACATGGCCGACGCCCGCAAGAACATGGCCTGACAGACCAAAGCCTGGAGGAATAAATGAGAGTTGAAACCGTTGACTATCAGGCGCCGGATGCCAGCGAGACGCTGGCCCGTTCGCTGAAAGATACCGGCTTTGCCGTGCTGGCAAACCACCCCATTACGCCAGAACGCATTGCCGGCATTTATAATGGCTGGGGGGATTTTTTCGCAGGCGATGACAAATTTGAATTTGCCGTCCAGCCGCCGGCACATGATGGCTATTTTGCCTTTCGCTCGGAAAACGCCAAAGATTCAACGGTCAAGGATCTGAAGGAATTTTTTCACGTCTATCCTGGCTGCCGTCTGCCCGACGCGCTGGAGGCCATGACCCGCGCCATCTATGCCGATCTGGAAGCGCTTGGCCGCGAATTGCTGGACTGGATCCAGGCCCAGGCACCGGCCAGCGTGACGGATGCTCTGTCAATGCCGCTTGGCGACATGATGGAAAGCAGCAATCAGAGCCTGCTGCGCATTCTGCATTATCCGCCAGTGGAAGAGGCAGAGCCGGGGGCCATTCGCGCCGCTGCACATGAGGACATCAATCTGATCACCCTGCTGCTATCCGGGTCAAAGCCCGGGCTGCAGGCACAGGATGCCAAAGGAAATTGGCATGATATCGCCTGTGATGCTGGGATGATCACAATCAATAATGGCGACATGCTCGCCAAGGCTACGGGCGATTACTTCCCGTCAACAACCCACCGTGTCACCAACCCTGACGTCGGTCAGAATGTGTCGCGCTACTCCATGCCGATGTTTCTGCATCCCCGTCCTGACGTGCCATTGCAGCCTGGGCTGTCAGCCGATGACTATCTGCAGCAACGCCTTCGCGAGATTGGTCTGAAGTAGCCGGCCGGTCGCCCGAATTCAGCGTAGCCAGACGCAAAGCGGTTGGACTAGCGCCACAAAACAGGATAGGAATCAATTGTAGGTTTAAAACATCTTACACGATGTTTTGCAAAGAAGAGGCGGCCTCTTTTGCCGGCCTCTGTCAAACGGGAGAAGAAACCATGTTTTTGAAGAATGTTGCACTGACTTCTGGTGTGGCGGCGGCTTTCATGCTCGCCGGTGCGAGCGCGGCATCCGCCTTTACCGCATGCCAGGTTACCGATGTGGGCGGGATCGATGATTCCGGCTTCAACCAGACTGCCTGGAAGGGTGTCCAGGATTCGATGGCTGCCTACGGAATTGAAGGCCGCTACCTGGAATCGCAGTCGGAAACAGATTACGAACCAAACCTGAATGCGCTTCTTGACGCCAAGTGCGACATCATCATTTCGGTTGGCTTCCTGATGGCTGATGCTACGGCGACATCGGCAAATGCCAACCCGAATGCCAAGTTCTCGATTGTTGATATGGCCTATAACCCAACTATTCCCAACGTGTTGGGCATGGTCTATGCAACCAATGAACCATCATTTATGGCTGGATATCTTGCTGCAGGCATGTCGCAGACAGGCATCGTCGGCACGTTTGGTGGCATCAATATTCCACCAGTCACCGCCTTTATGGACGGCTTTTATTACGGCGTCGCCTATCATAACAGCCAGAAGGGCACAAATGTGCAGGTTCTTGGCTGGAATCCGGAAAGCAAGGACGGGCTATTCACAGGCAATTTCGAAAGCCTGGACGACGGCCGCGCCTTTGCCCAGAACCTTTATGATGAAGGTGCTGACATCGTGATGCCGGTTGCTGGTCCTGTTAGTATGGGTTCGGCAGCGCTTGCCGCAGAACTTGGCACAGATGCGCTGAAGATCATTGGCGTTGACGCTGACCAGACAAAGTTGGATCCGACCAATGCTGATGTCTATCTGACATCCGTTCTGAAGCGCATGGACACGACCGTGATGCAGGTGATCAAGCAGACTTTGGACGGCAAGTTCGAAGGTGGCATGATGGTCGGCACAACCGCCAATGAGGGTGTTGGTCTTGCGCCTTATGGCAGCTTTGACAGCGCCGTTCCGGCAGCGCTGAAAGCCGAAGTCGAAGCAATTCGCGCCGGCATCATCGACGGTTCGATCAACGTAGGCGGCTGATTCTGAAAAATGCCCGTTGCCTCGGCCTGTGTCGGGGCAACGGTTTTTTATGTGATCCGTATGTAATGAATATTGAACCATGAATGTTGAACTACGCGGTATCAGCAAACGGTTTGGCGCAGTCCAGGCTAACCAGAATATTCATCTTGATATTCGGGCAGGGGAGGTTCTCGGCCTGCTTGGTGAAAATGGTGCTGGCAAATCGACATTGATGAATGTTCTGTCGGGCCTTTACAGGCCGGATGCAGGCGACATCCTGATTGACGGTACGCCCGCCATCTTTGACGGCCCGGGCGACAGTATCGCTGCCGGCATCGGCATGGTGCATCAGCATTTCATGCTGGTCCCTGTATTCAGCGTTGTGGAAAATGTTATCCTTGGCGTCGAGCCAACCGGCACCGGTGATTTTCTGGATCTTGCCACGGCACGCCGGCAGGTGGCAGAGATCAATGCCCGCTATGGCATGGATGTGCCCCCGGACGCCCTGATCGAGGACCTGCCGGTTGGAATCCAGCAGCGGGTCGAAATATTGAAAGTGCTTTTCAGATCAGCCGATGTGCTGATCCTTGACGAGCCGACCGCTGTTCTGACGCCGCAGGAGGTCGAGGCCTTCTTTACGATTGTGCGGGCGCTGCGCGATGCCGGCAAGGCGATTGTCTTCATCACACACAAGTTGCATGAAATCATAGAGATTGCCGACAAGGTCAGCGTATTGCGGCAGGGCGAGATCGTTGGTGGCGGCGTGCCGTCTGAATTTTCCGAAGCTGATCTTGCAGAAATGATGGTGGGGCGGCCGGTCAGCTTTTCGGTGGGGCGCGGTGCCGCCACAGCAGGGACGGAAATGCTGGCGCTGCGGGATGTCACGCTCGTCGACGCAACCATGGAAACACGCCTTCAGCAGATTGCCCTGTCGGTGCGTGCCGGCGAAATTGTCGGCATCGCCGGCGTGCAGGGCAATGGCCAGACAGAACTTGTCGAGGCGATCACCGGCCTGTCACAAGTGACAGATGGCACCGTGATCTTCAATGGTGTGGATATAACCGCTACCAGCGTGCGCCAGCGCCACCATATGGGCATTGCGCATATCCCTGAAGACCGCCAGAAATCCGGTATGGTGTCGGCCTTTACCGTCACCGAGAATATGGTGCTGAATTCCTATTATGACGACAGCGTATCAACAGGCGTGCAGATTGATTGGCGTCGCGTAGAACAGCAGGCTGCAGAAGCCTGTCTGAAATTCGATGTGCGCACCCCCAGCGTTTTTCTGGGTGCTGGCGGATTGTCTGGCGGCAACCAGCAGAAAATGGTGGTGGCGCGCGAGCTTGAGCGTGATGTCAGGCTGGTGGTGGCTTCACAGCCGACCCGCGGTGTGGATGTAGGATCGATCGAATTCATCCATACCCAGCTTGTCGCTTGTCGTGATGCCGGCAATGCCGTGCTGATCATTTCCTCGGAACTTGACGAAATCCTCGATCTTTCAGACCGCATTTATGTGATGTATGAAGGGCACATCACAGCCGAGTTCGACAATAGCGGCGCACAGGCCGACCGCAACGCTATCGGCCTTGCCATGGCCGGCGCCAACAGGACAGCCGCCGCATGACCAGATCGCAACCAGATAATGCCACCAGCGGTCAGTCGGCCCATAATGAAAAGCTGCGCGCCCTTCTCGCACCAGATTTCGAAACAGGCAGTAACAGGCGCGAAATCATTCTGATTCCGCTGGCCGCCGTCTTTATGGCGCTGGTCATCGGCGCCGTCATCATGATGGCCACATCGGTGGCACCTGCCACCATTCTGCGCAGCTTTGTGGCGATGGCCGACGGCTCCGTCGCGTCGATCAACGCCATTTCAGAAACGCTGACAGCCTCCATCCCGCTCGTTCTTGCCGGGCTTGGCATTGGTCTCGCATTCCGCGCCGGGCTGTTCAACATCGGTGCCGAAGGGCAGATGGTCATTGGCGGGCTGGCAGCCGCCATCGCCAGCTTTTCAATCACCGGCCTGCCAATGGCAATCCACATGCCGCTTGTCTTGATCATCGGCCTTGTATTTGGCGGGCTCTATGCCGCCATTGCCGGTTTCCTGCGGGCAGCAACCGGCGCGCATGAAGTGATTTCAACGATCATGTTGAACCTGATTTCCTTCCGCCTTCTGGATTATCTGCTGCGCCAGCCATTCATCCAGAAAGAGGGCCGGTCCGATCCCATTTCAAAGGCCGTTCTGGATACGGCCGAACTGCCCCGACTTCTCAGCTTTATCGACCCGAATTTGCGCCTGCATCTTGGTCTGTTTCTGATGCTGGGCGCGGTCGCGCTGGTTTACTGGCTGCTGTTTCGATCAAAGCTGGGCTTTGCCTTTCGCATTTCCGGCGAGAATCCAGACGCCGCACGCTATGCCGGCATTCACGCCGGCATGACAATCGTCATTGCAATGGCCATTGCTGGCGGGCTGGCCGGGTTGGCCGGGGCCGCGCAGGTTACGGGAGTATTGGGGCGCGCGACGCCAGGCTTTACAGCCGGAATCGGTTTTGATGCCATTGCCGTTGCGCTGTTGGGCAGGTCGCATCCGGTTGGCATCCTGCTCGCCGGTATTCTGTTTGGTGCGTTAGAGGCAGGCGGACGCCAGATGCAGGTTGATGCAGGTGTATCAATTGACATGATCAGCATTATTCAGGCATTGATCATCATTTTTGTCGCTGCGCCGCTGCTGGTGAAGCGCGCCCTGCCATTCCTGTTCCCCGCCCAGCCCAAAGAGGGGGCAGATCATGGCTGATCAAACGACCCAGGCCGGATCATCTGCCGATGCTGCCGTGACCAACGGCACGGCGCCGACTGTCATAATGGATAAGCGGCGCATCATTAGCGGCTTTACGCTGGTATTGCTGGCTGCCGTTATCATGTTTTTTCTTGATGCGCCGTGGGACAGTGTTTCGACATTCAAGATTTCGCGCCCGCGGGATGTTTGGGCTGTTGGCAATCTGGTATTGCCAAGCCAGCTCTTTAACCTGATTGCCGCCATTATTCTGGCGTTTCTGGGCACAAGATTGTTCCTGCGCGGCGGCGGCCGATGGACCGGATTGTCTCTTGGGATCGGGTTGGTCATTCTGGCCATGGCCTTTCTGGTGTGGGCCACCGCCGGCAAATCAATTTCGCTGACGGGGATGCTGCAGGCAACTGTCGTGCGTGCCGTACCGATCGCGCTGGCCGCCCTTGGCGGCATCCTGTGTGAACGGGTCGCTGTGATCAATATTGCGATTGAAGGCATGCTGCTGGCCGGCGCCTTTGCGGGCGCCCTGTTCGGATCGCTGCTTGGTGGCTGGGCGGGCATTATTTGCGCGATGATCACAGGCGGCGTTTTTGGCCTGTTGCTGGCAGTGCTTGTGATCACATATCGCGTTGACCAGATCATTGCCGGGGTTGTGATAAACCTGTTCGTCCTGGGGCTGACATCTTATGTATCCAGCCAGGTATTCTCCGAATTTCGCTGGCTGAACAAGGCGACCCCGTTTCGGGCATTCAAGATACCGGTGCTTGGTGACATCCCCTTGATCGGGCCGGTGCTGTTCAACCAGAACCTGTTTGTCTATGGCGCGCTGATCCTTGTTACCCTGTCGACCTATTATCTGTTCTATACCCGCATGGGGCTGCGTGCACGCGCGGTCGGGGAACATCCGCGCGCGGCTGATACGCTTGGCATTGATGTTATCAAGACACGCTATGCCCACGTGATTGTGGCCGGCATGATTGCCGGGTTTGGCGGGGCCTGGTTTACCCTTGGGTCGGTTGGCCGGTTTGACGAGAACATGACCTTTGGACGTGGTTTCATCGGGCTGGCAGCCATGATTTTTGGACGCTGGCACCCGTTGGGCGCCCTTGCCGCGGCACTGGTGTTTGGCTTTGCTGATTCGCTACAGCAGAAGCTGTCCATCCTCAACACGCCGATTCCGTCCGAATTCCTGTCAATGGCCCCCTATATCGCAACCATTGTCGTGGTTGCAGGTCTGGTCGGTCGGGCCCGCCCACCGGCGGCTATTGGCAAAGCCTATGTAAAGGACTGACGCCGGACAGTCGGGAAGCAGATACCCATGGCCACAGATTCAGAACTTGTCAATGCAGCCATCGCGGCGATGAATAAGGCCTATGCGCCCTATTCAAAATTTCATGTCGGCGCTGCGATCCTTGATGAAGACGGGCAAATCCACTGCGGCGCAAATGTTGAAAACGCCGCCTATCCTATCGGCCATTGCGCCGAAGCCAGTGCGATTTCAGCGATGATCATGGCGGGCAAACACCAGATTGTGAAAATTGCAGTTGCCGGCGGAAATGGAGAAGACGGTCTTCTATGCACGCCCTGTGGTGGATGCCGTCAGCGAATCAGGGAATTTGCGGCTGCGCATGTGCCGGTTTTGGTTGCCGACCCAAACGGATTACAGGCGCGTTTCACCCTCGCAGACCTATTGCCAGAAAGCTTTGGTCCGGAAAATCTGGACAGCTAGTCGGTGCCATAAATGCGGTCGCCCGCATCACCAAGGCCAGGCAGGATATAGCATTTCTCGTTCAATTCGCGATCGAGCGCTGCCGTGATGATCGGCAGCGTTGGATGGGCCTCATGCAGGGCGGCCACACCTTCTGGCGCGGCGACCAGGCAGGAAAAGACAATATCAGTCACACCCATTTCCAATAGCTTGTCGACGGCCATGCTGGCGCTGCCACCGGTTGCCAGCATCGGGTCACCCAGAATGACCTGGCGTTGCGCAATATCGGAGGGGAGGCTGGTGTAATAGGACACCGGTACCATCGTGTCATGATCCCGGTAAAGACCCAGATGCCCGACACTCGCCTCGGGACAGAGTTGGCTGAAACCGTCCACCAGCCCGTTTCCGGCACGCAAAATGGATACAAGGCATGGATAGGGGGTTGCCATTGTGGCAGCCGTCATTTTTTCCAGCGGCGTTTCGATATCCAGATCGCGCGTTTTCAGTGCCGCGAATGTGGGGAAGGCCAGCAACCAGGACAATTCATGAAGCGTATGCCGAAAGTCATGCGGTGGCGTATCCTTATCGCGCAGGATGGCCAGTTTGTGCGCAACAAGCGGATGATCCATCACATGAAGATGTGGGTTTGAAGAAGCTGTCATGAGGGGTCTCCGCTGGCGGTTTAGATCACGAGAATAGAACCTCTGTGATCCTTTTTCCATTCACAAAATGCGAGGCTGACGGCACTATGTTGGCTGTTTCCTGACAGGTGTGACCATGGCCAAGCTCTATTTTTCCTATGCCGCAATGAATGCCGGAAAATCCACAATTCTTCTGCAGGCATCGCATAACTATCAAGAGCGCGGCATGCATACGCTTTTGCTGACCGCGCGGCTTGATGACCGCGTTGGTGCGGGCAAAATCGGATCACGGATTGGCCTGCAGGCACCAGCCCTCGTTTTTGCCCCGGATACCGACATGATGGCGGTAATTATAGCTGCGCATGAGCAGCAACCTGTTGACTGTGTGATGGTGGATGAAGCGCAGTTTTTAAGTGACGGGCAGGTTTGGCAGCTTTCGCACGTTGCAGATGATTTGCGTATTCCGGTGATGTGTTACGGATTGCGCACCGATTTTCAGGGCAATCTTTTTCCTGGCAGTGCGCGTCTGCTGGCGATCGCAGATGTCATCCGGGAAATCAGGACGATCTGCCATTGCGGCAGCAAGGCAACCATGGTTGTCCGTCAAGATGAACAGGGGGTTGTGATCCGAGAGGGCGCACAGATCGAGATCGGCGGCAATGAACGCTACATTTCGCTGTGCCGCAGACATTGGTGTGAAGCGATGGATGATTGACCGGGTTACCCGTCCAGAACATCATCCATACTGTAAAAACCGGCAGCCGCTGCATGTGCAAAACGGGCGGCACGCAGCGCACCACGGGCAAATATCGCCCGGTCATTTGCTTTGTGGGTGATTTCCACACGCTCGGAATCACCAAAGAAAATAACCGAATGCTCACCAGCCACATCACCGCCGCGCAATACTGCGAAGCCGATATCCCCTTGTTTGCGTGCGCCCGTCTGGCCTTTGCGAACCATGTCGGACACCGCATCCAGATCAACGCCACGGCCGCGTGCTGCCGCCTGGCCAAGCGCCAGCGCCGTGCCAGAAGGCGCATCCACCTTGTGATGGTGATGCGTTTCAAGAATTTCGATATCCCATCCATCAACGAGCTGCGCGGCCACTTGCTCAACAAGGCGCGATAAAAGCGTTACGCCGACGGACGTATTGGCACAATAGACGAGGGCCGCGCGATCGGCTGTTGCGGCAAGTGCCGTTTCGTCTTCTTCTGTCAGCCCGGTGGTGCCGACCACAAGCGATGTCGTGTGATCGCGGGCAAGCGCGGCATGCGCAACGCTGGCCTGCGGGCTGGTGAAATCGATCACCACATCTGTAGCGGCAAACAGATCTGCGGCATCCGATGTAATCGTCACCCCGTTTGGACCAATGCCGGCAAGAACGCCACTATCCTGGCCGATAACGTCACTGCCGGGCCGGTCGGTTGCAGCAACGAGAACCATATCATCCCGTAATGCCATCTCGCGGATGATCATGCCGCCCATGCGGCCACCAGCACCGGGGATGCCAATCTTGATCGGGTGTGTTGTCATTTTGCGAAGTCCTTTATCGGCCACAATGCGGCAGGACTATAGGACACCGCTGGCAAAAGCGCCACATCCCACCACAAAAGCAATATATGCCAGCGATATGGGATTAGTTGCTGTCCGCCCAGATACGGCGGACACGTTTCAGGAAGCTGTCCGTCTCGGGGCTGGTATCACCCGCATCGGCAAATGCCGCCAGCAATTCCTTCTGCTTTTTTGTCAGGTTGGTAGGCGTTTCAACCTGCACCTCGACAATCTGGTCGCCACGGCTGCTGCGCCGCAGAATGGGCATGCCCTTGCCGCGCATACGGAAACGACGTCCAGACTGGGTTCCAGCCTCAATTGTCAGGCGTGCCATTTTGCCTTCAACCGTCGGGACATCAATCGTGCCACCCAGCGCAGCGGTCGTCATCGGTAGCGGGATCCGAGTCATGATATCAGCACCATCACGCGTCAGGATGGGATGCGGATCCACCGCCACGAAGATATAGAGATCGCCAGCTGACCCACCGCGCATCCCGGCCTCGCCCTTGCCGGACAGGCGGATACGCGTTCCCGTATCAACACCGGCAGGTACAGAAACGGACAGGACCTTGCTCTGCTGCAGGCGGCCGTCACCATTACAGGACCGGCAAGGATCGGAAATTACCTGGCCAAGCCCCTGACAGGCATGGCATGTCCGTTCAACAGCAAAAAAGCCCTGCTGTGCCCGAACCCGGCCACTGCCGCCACAGGTGCCACAATTCTGGGGCCGGCTGCCCTCTGCTGCTCCTGAACCGTTACAGCCATCACATGCAACCGGCACTGTAACGGTGATATCACGCTGCACCCCGGTGAAAGCCTCGCCAAGCGAGATGTTCAGATCATAGCGCAGATCATTGCCAGAGCGGTCTGCCTGCGGATTGCGCGCACCACGCGAAAACTCTGAAAACATCTGGTCGAAAATGTCGGAAAAGCCGCCGCCGCCAAAGCCGCCACCAAAACCACCGGCGCCGCCAGCACTCTGTTCGAACGCTGCATGACCCAGCTGGTCATAAGCCGCCCGCTTTTGCGGGTCTTTCAGAACATCATAGGCTTCTGTTGCCTCGCGAAACCGTTCGGCAGCAGCTTCATCATCCGGATTACGATCCGGATGATTTTGCATCGCCAGCTTCCGGTAAGCGCCTTTCAGCGTCTTTTCATCGGCATCGCGCGACACGCCGAGAACTTCATAGAAATCACGCTTGCTCATGCTTCTTGCCGTCTGACTGACATATGATTGGAAAAAGGGCGGCCAATGGCCGCCCCGGTGTAGGTTTCAGCGGTTATTTCCGCTCGTCATCTCCGGCTGTGCCATCAACCTCTTCGAAATCGGCATCGACGACCGTTTCATCATCAGACGCGGCATCGGCATTATCAGCATCAGGTGATTCAGTCTGATAGGCTGCCTCGCCCATCTTCATCATCGCCTGTGAAAGCGCGGCGGACGCAGATGAAATGGCCTCCATATCATCGCCTTCCAGAGCCGCCTTCAATGTGTCAATACAGGTTTCCACCTCGGCTTTGGCCGCCGGATCGGCCTTGTCACCAAGGTCGGTGATTGCCTTTTCAGCGCCATGCACAAGTGCCTCGCCCTGATTGCGGGTTTCGACAGCCTCACGGCGCTTCTTATCCTCTTCGGCATTGGCTTCCGCCTCGCTGACCATGCGATCAATCTCGCTGTCGTCAAGACCACCAGAGGCCTGAATACGGATTTCCTGTTCCTTGCCGGTCGCTTTGTCCTTGGCGCTTACCTTGACGATGCCGTTGGCATCGATATCAAAGGTTACTTCGATCTGCGGCACACCACGCGGGGCCGGGGCAATGCCTTCCAGATTAAACTGGCCAAGATGCTTGTTATCCGACGCCATCTCGCGCTCGCCCTGATAGACCGAAATGGTCACCGCCGACTGATTGTCATCGGCTGTCGAGAACACCTGACCTTTCTTGGTCGGGATGGTGGTGTTGCGGTCAATAAGACGGGTGAAGACACCCCCAAGGGTTTCGATACCAAGGGAAAGCGGCGTCACATCAAGCAACAGAACATCTTTGACATCACCGGTCAGAACGCCGGCCTGGATGGCCGCACCCGAGGCGACCACCTCGTCTGGGTTGACCCCGCGATGCGGCTCTGTGCCGAAAAATTCCTTTACGGTCTCGACGATCTTGGGCATGCGGGTCATACCGCCGACGAGAATGACTTCATCAATTTCGCCAGCCTTGATTCCGGCATCTTTCAACGCTGCCTGACATGGCTTGATGGTGCGCTGCACCAGCTCTTCGACAAGTTGCTCCAGCTTGGCGCGTGTCAGCTTGATATTCAGATGTTTCGGGCCCGATGCATCAGCGGTGATGAAGGGCAGGTTCACATCCGTCTGAACAGCCGATGACAGCTCAATCTTGGCCTTCTCAGCCGCTTCTTTCAGGCGTTGCAGCGCAAGCTTGTCCTTGCGCAAATCGATCCCGTCGCTGGCTTTGAATTCATCTGCCAGATGCTCGATGATCTGATGGTCAAAATCCTCACCACCAAGGAAGGTGTCGCCATTGGTCGACTTCACCTCAAATACGCCATCACCAACTTCAAGGATCGACACGTCAAACGTACCGCCACCAAGGTCATAGACAACAATCTGGCCAGATTCGCGCCGGTCGAGACCATAGGCAAGCGCGGCCGCGGTCGGCTCGTTGATGATCCGCAACACTTCCAGGCCGGCGATCTTGCCAGCATCCTTTGTGGCCTGCCGCTGCGAGTCATTGAAATAGGCCGGTACGGTGATGACCGCCTGGGTCACCGTTTCGCCGAGAAAGGCCTCTGCATCCTCTTTCAGCTTGCGCAAGACAAAGCTGGAAATCTGGCTTGGTGAATAATCCTCGCCATCGACACGTACCCACGCATCGCCATTTCCTGACGCGGCGATTTCATAAGGTACCAGTTCGGTGAATTTCTTTGTAGCAGCGTCGTCATGCCGGCGTCCGATCAGACGCTTGATGGCGAACAGTGTTTTTTCCGGATTTGTTACAGCCTGACGTTTTGCAGCCTGTCCGACCAACCGTTCCTCTTCATTGGCAAATGCGACCATTGACGGGGTCGTGCGCGCACCTTCAGCATTTTCGATGACGCGTGCGTCTTTGCCATCCATAACAGCGACGCATGAATTTGTTGTTCCAAGGTCAATACCAATAACTTTGGCCATGACTAGCTCCTTTCACTTTCACCAGAACCCTTTGCTGACACCTGGTGAAATTTTGGCACCCTTTTGCCCACCTCGCCCTTGGCACCGCGCCGGTGGAAGATGCTCTTTATTCATCCTTTATGACGTCCATATAGGACGCCATGAACCCGATACAAGAGTTTTGCTATTCGGAGTCACCCGACTCGGACGCTTCCGTGTCCGCAGCCTTGGCAACGCCTACCATGGCCGGACGCAACAGCCTGTCATGAAGTACATAGCCATGCTGCACCACCTCGACCACAGTGCCTGGCTCATGCGTATCTGACGGCACTTCGAACATCGCCTGATGGAGATTGTAGTCGAATTTCTCACCCTTCGGATCGACGCGCTTGATCCCATGCCGTTCCATTGTCGACTGGATTTCTGTCCAGCTCATTTCGAGACCGGTGAAAAGACCGCTGAGCGCTTCTGGCGAAGGCGCCTCATCCGCTGCCGGTGCCGCGTCAATCGCGCGAGACAGGTTGTCAATGGCCCCGACAAGATCGCGCGCAAAGCCCGTATGGGCATATTTGCGGGCGCTTTCCAGCTCGCGTTCAGTCCGACGGCGCATATTCTCGACATCTGCAAGTGCCCTGAGAAGCTGATCCTTCAAGCTGTCGCGTTCTTCGAATAACGCTGCCATTACCGGATCATCTGTTGGCGCTGATTTTTCTGGCGCTGTTTCCTCTGGCGCATCCGCCAGCGCGTCTTCAGCCTGATTTTCCAGCATGTCACTGGTGCCCGCGCTCACCTTATCATCGTCAGAAGATGTTGCAGGCTCATCTGTCTTCTTGGCCATTCATTATCCTTTATCAATATGACACCGAAGAGGCTATCGATGCCTATGTTGACCGTTATTTAAGGCACTGGGTCGCATGATCCAAGTGGGAAAAAGCCGGTTTTTTTGACTCGTTGACACAAGGCTGGCCATAAAAACGGGATTCCGCCTTTATTTATGAATTTTGTGGTATAGTTGCGACCAGTTTTTAGATTCTGGAGCCAATGGCTCCATTTTTGAAATCTGACGACAAAAACGCTGACAAAAAAGGCCGTCCAGAACATGACGTCGGTTCAGGATTCAATCAACGCGCTCTACGCCGAGGCAGAACGGAACGCCAAGGATGGCACACCCATGTTCGCCCTGCTGCACGGATTGCCGGCAGATGGTGCGCCGGCAGATCTTGTGCTGGCAGATCGTGCGCCCGCAGATCGCAAACCGACGGCCGATGCACAAGCAGAAATCCCAATCCCGATGCAGCCAGATACCGCTGCCATGGATACTGCTGACAGTTCACCGCGTCAGACGATGGAAGCGGTGGCCACACATACAGACAGCCCTGTCGCCTATGCCGATCAGTCCCGGGCAGAGCGTTTTGAAGCGCTGCGCATGCTGGCTGAACGCGAGGTGGACGCCGCCCCGTTGCAGGCGGATTCTGTCACCCCGACCGTCACGCATGATCCAATAGAGCGTGAATCGCTGCAGGAAACGGCCCCGATGACGCAGGCTGCCGGGGGTGTGCCGGCAGCACTTCCTGAACAGCCGCCGGCACCTCCAGCACTCGAGACCGATAAAGACCTGGACATCACTGACATCCATCAGCTGGTTCAGCAGGCATGGGAAGATGGTGATGCCGGTATGGGCAGCCCGGTGCCAGAGAATCAGAACCAGAAAAGCCAGGGGGATGGTGCGCGCAACCACAATGATCAAAGCACACTTGATCAGACAGGTGACACGCAACCCGGCAGAGACACAGACGAATCGCAGAATCAGGCCGCAGCCGATATTGACATCGCCATGGAGAATATTGCCGCAGCCGTCAAGGATCAGCAGTCACCCGCGGCAGTGCCCCTGGATGTTGACGCGCTGAAAGGCGAGATCGTGCAGGCTGTCAAAAGTGAATTTCGGCAGGCCCTGCGTGATGATCTTGCGCCCGTTGTCAGAAATGTCGTCACCGAGGTGATGGCCGAAATATCAAAGGAACGGGCAGCCCGGGAACGCGCTGCCAAAGAACTGGCAGCAAAAGAACGCGCGGCAAAAGAACTGGCAGCCTCAAAACCAGCCGTCAAAAGCGCACCAGCCAATGCAGGCGCCAAAAAGGCGGCAAAATCCACAACTGCAAAGACTGCCGGTACGGTGCAGGCCAAAGCAGCTGTGAAAAAAGCTGCAAAATCTAGTGCTGCTAAGGCCAGCACTGCTAAATCCAGTGCCGCTAAATCCAGCACTGTTAAGGCCGGCGCTACGAAGGCCAGTGGCACCAAGACCACAGCCAAAGCGAAAACACGCGCCAAAAAAACACCGGGCGATCTCGATATTGGTTGATCTGGCCGGACTCTGTGATCCCCCATCTATGATTCCCGCTGGCGCTTGGGTGCGCTGACGCATTTTTCTGCAGCGCAGATAACCTTTTCTTAGCCATTTCCCGCGTAGCATGGATGGCGGTGTTCTTTCACCCGAATCCATTGGTGGAGCGCGGAGCGTGCATATCATCTGCCCATCCTGTCAGTCATCCATTGTCCTGACAGCTGCTTTCACACGGTTTTGTGACATGCCGGTGCGCTGCGCTGTTTGCCGGCATGCCTTTGATATGCCGCGCCGCGCCTATGGTCTGCGCGGTGCAGGTGGCAAGGAAGCGTCACCCGTGCCCGTTGCCGGCACAGTGTCAGCGCAACGCAACCATCATCCAATACGCTGTGGCCATTGCCGGCACACATTACTGCTCGCCGTCAAGGATCCGCCGGTTCACTCGATCTGGCTGACATGCCCTCTCTGCAACCGCTCTTTTCGCCATAATTCAGGACATTGGCTAAGCTGGCAACATGGTGTGGCGCTGGCATCTGGCACCTTGATTTTTGCGATTGCGGGTGTCCTGGTGCTGGACCACAACCGGCTGATTGCCCTTGAACATATGACCGGCTGGCCATCGCTTGCAGAGACAAGTGCGCACACGCTGGAAGAGTTGCAGGACAGGGCGGTCAGGGCGTTCGAAATGGTCAAGGACCTGGCCCTGCGCATGCGCGACACGCTGCAGGACAAGCTGGATCAGGTCAGGACCGCCGCAATGGCGCGGCTGGTATAATCAACCATTGGAATGATACGGGCATAATTCATGTGACGCGGACCCAGCACGCCAATCGCCCCAATAACCTGTTTTTCGGCATTGTGATACGGGGCAATCACCAGCGAACAACCCGTATTCACAAAAAGATTATTCTCGGCGCCGATAAAGATCTTCACACCCTCACCTTCGCCTGTTGCCGATAATAGCCGTAGGGCATTTTCCCGTGCCTCCAGCTCGTCGAACAATCGTCTGACCGTGTCCAACGCCTCGCCGCCCTGAATATCATCAAGCAGATTGGACTGCCCCCGCATGACCAGGACAGCGTCATCACCTGTGCTGTCATTTGACCACAGCCCCACACCCGCCTCGACAAGCTGGCGAGACATTTCATCCAGCTCGGCCCGCTGGGCGGCAATTTCAGAGCGGATCACGCCGGTTGCCGTTGCAAGATCGCGTCCCAAAAGGCGCGCATTCATGTAGTTGCTGGCACGAACAAGCGCCGATTGCGGCACACCAGCCGGCAGATCAATCAGCCTGTTTTCCACTTTGCCATCCAGACGGACGAGTACGGCCAGCGCCCGATTGCGACCTAACGGCACAAATTCGAAATGCTGCAGTTCGGCATTGCTTGCCGGCGACAATACAAGGCTGGCGCATCGGGACAGCCCGGACAGGGTGCGGCTGGTCTTTTCCAGCAGATCATCCACCGAAATGCCGCGCGTTGCGCACTCACCATCAATGGACAGCCTGTCTTCGTCATTCAGATCACTGCTATATTCCATCAGCCCGTCGACAAACATCCGCAGCCCGCTTTCCGTCGGCACACGGCCTGCCGAGGTATGCGGCGAGAACAGCAATCCGGCTTGTTCCAGGTCACTCATATTGCTGCGAATAGACGCCGGCGACAAATCCAGACGAAACCGCTGTGCCAGAATACGCGATCCCACAGGCTGCCCAGACTCTAGATAGGCAGTGACAAGCGCATTAAAAATTTCGAGGGCACGCGGTTTCAGACCGAGAAAGGTGGCATCGTTCATGGTTACAGCTTAGGGTAACGCCTTTCCAATGGTCAATCGCCAAGCATGGCACGCATGGCAGCTTGGTACAAATTACAGCACGGCCGCATGCACGGCCAGCGGGCAAGGCAAATAGAAGGGTTATTCATGACACGTCCATCCGGCAGAACAGCCGACCAGATTCGCACCGTAACGCTTGAACCGGGGGTCTCGCTTCATGCAGAGGGTTCCTGTATGGCGCGTTTCGGAAATACGCATGTGCTGTGCACGGCATCGGTTGAGGATCGCGTACCGTCTTTTCTGCGCAATAGCGGTCGTGGCTGGGTAACAGCTGAATATGGCATGCTGCCGCGTTCAACACACAGCCGTAGTGACCGAGAGGCATCACGCGGCAAGCAGGGTGGCAGAACGCTGGAAATCCAGCGGCTGATTGGCCGCGCATTGCGGTCGGTGACAGACCTTGAAGCGCTTGGTGAGCATCAGATCAAGCTTGATTGTGACGTTATTCAGGCCGATGGGGGCACACGCACCGCCGCCATCACCGGTGCGTGGGTAGCGCTGCGAATCGCCTGCGAGAAGATGCTGCTGTCAGGCGCAATTTCACGCAACCCCATGGCCGATCAGGTGGCCGCCATTTCATGCGGCGTCTGGCAGGGCCTGCCAGTGGCCGATCTTGATTATGCGGAAGACAGTACCGCCGAGATTGACGCGAATTTTATCCTGGCGGCCGAAGGCGGGATTGTAGAGGTGCAGGCAACTGGCGAGGAGCGTCCCTTTTCAAGGCAAGAACTTGATGCGTTGCTCGATCTTGCCGAATCCGGATGTGCGCAGCTTTTTGACCTGCAGATGGCCGCTGTAAAATCGGCGCTCTGACAGGCAGCCTCATCTGCTTTGCAACCGATCCGGAAGCCGTTATGTCGTATCGTCAATTTGCTGAAGATGAACTTGTTCTTGCCTCGCATAATCCGGGCAAATTGCGCGAAATTGCCGCCTTATTTGCGGGCCGCCCGTTTCGTGTCACCTCGGCGCAGGACTATGATCTGCCCGAACCCGAAGAGACCGAGGTTACATTCTCGGGAAATGCGCTTCTGAAGGCACGGGCCACTTCATTTGCCACAGACAAGCCGGCCCTGGCCGATGATTCAGGTCTGGTTGTGCCAGCACTAAATGGTGCGCCGGGGATATATTCAGCGCGGTGGGCCGGGCCGAACAAGGATTTCATCATGGCAATGGACAAGGTGAATACCTCGCTCGCCGCCGTCAAAGCCAAGGATCGTACCGCCTGGTTTATATGCGTGCTTGCGCTCGTCTGGCCAGATGGTGAAGAAGCAGTATTTGAAGGCAGGATTGATGGAACCCTCATCTGGCCACCTCGCGGCGACCGGGGGTTTGGCTATGATCCGATGTTTGTTGCTGATGGACATGATATCAGTTTTGGTGAAATGGACCCTGACAAGAAGCTGGCCATCGGACACCGGGCGCGTGCCTTTGAGCAGCTTGTCGCCCATTGTTTTTCATGATTGGCAAAGCTGACAGAACTGCCATGAACACCAGCCATGCGGCAAGCATAGCCTCGTCGTCCTTGGACATGCCTCCATTGGCCCTTTATCTGCATTGGCCCTTTTGCCGCGCGAAATGCCCCTATTGCGATTTCAACTCGCATGTCGCGGCCCAGATAGACCATGCTGGTTTTGCCGCCGCCTACCGTCAGGAAATGTCCCACATGGCCAGCCTTTATGGCCGTGGACGCCGCCTACACAGCCTGTTTCTGGGCGGCGGCACACCAAGCCTCATGCCACCATCTCTGGTGGAAGAGATCATTGAAATGGCAGAAACCCTTTTCGGGTTCGAAAAGGACATAGAAATAACCCTTGAAGCCAATCCAACATCCAGCGAGGCTAAAAACCTGGCAGGAATGGTAAATGCGGGCGTTAATCGCTTTTCGCTTGGTGTGCAATCACTGGATGATGCGGGGCTTGCCTTCCTGGGGCGGGAACATTCTGCCGCAGAGGCGCTGGCCGCTGTGGATGCTGCACGCCAGCTTGTGTCTCGCCTGTCAATCGACCTTATCTATGCCAGAACCGGTCAGGATGCGGTGGCCTGGCAAGCCGAGTTGCAGTCCGCGCTGTCTATCGGGCTTGACCATATGTCACTTTATCAGCTGACCATCGAGCCGGGCACCGGGTTTTTTACACGATCGCGCGCTGGCGAGACACTTGTCGCCAAAGATGATCTTGCGGCCGATCTCTATGATATGACGGTAGACATGATGGGATCTGCCGGCCTGCCGGCCTATGAGGTCTCGAACCATGCGCGCGCCAGACAGGAAAGTCGCCATAACCTGGTATATTGGCGTGCGCAGGACTGGATCGGGGTTGGACCAGGGGCGCATGGCCGGATAACAGATGGCCATACACGAATCGGAACCGCGACAAGGCGTAGCCCGGAAGGCTGGCTTGAAGATGTCCGGACAAAGGGTCACGGCATTGAAACTGAAATACGCGAACATGGCGACGATGTTCTGGCAGAACATCTGATGATGGGGTTGCGCCTTACCGAGGGCGTTGATCTTGTCACCATTGCGCAGCGCATCGGACACCCCGAACCTTTCGCTGAGCAAAACCCAATGCTCGACAAAGATATTGTTGAAAGGCTGGTCGCGCATTCCTTGCTGGAGTGGCGCAGCAATTCGCGTCTGGCAGTCGCTTCCAAAGGCCGTCTGCTGTTGAACAGCATCATTGCCGAATTAGTGCCACAGCCATGAACCAGCCGCCGAGATAGCCGGCTTGCAGTGCGTTACAGTTTGGCACAGGTCCCGGTCAGAGCTTGTCAGGTGCGGGCCGGAAAAGCGTTGAAACCCCTGAACCGATCTGCCGTAATTCGAAAGCCCGCCGGTTGCTGCCATCCGGGTACAGCCTGTAGGCACCGCTGAAACCATTGAAGCCTGAATCCGAGACGAGGGCGGCGCGCCATAGCGGCGGTTTATTGCGCGCAACCACCGAAATCATCGCCATGGCATCAAAGCTCAACCGTGCCAGCGTGCCGGGCCGGCTTTTCCATATATCAGCCCATAATGTATTGAAGCGGTCATCCTGGCCGGTAGGACGCGATGCAAACAGCGCGCCATAGAGCGATGGCTCCATCAGCAACCGCCGCTGGTTCCATTGCGCATTCCCAAGATAAAGAACACGTTCTGAGTCAGCATCGTAATAGGCAAGGACGGGCGCGGTGCGCAGCGCAAATTCTGCCCCGCCAGCAAACACCACCGCATCAAAACGCGGCGGCGGCAGGTCTGAAAATGCAGGTGCTTCCTCGTCTTCCTCCAAAGGCACATATCCGGTGAAATCACGGATGGCAGCTTTCAGCTGATCATCTGCCGCCAGCTGTGCCTTGGATAAGGTCTGCATAACCTCTGGCGTCAGGCCCAACTGTTGAAGGCGTTGTGCTGTATGCGCTGCGAGGCGCTGTCCGAAAGGCGAGTCCTCAACCAGAATAGCGATCTTGCTATGGCCAGCGGTCAGTGCGTGACCAAGCAACAACTCGATTTGCTGTTCAGGCATATAGCCCAATAGCCAGCTTGCCTGATCTGCAATCTGCAGGTTATTGGACAGCGCCAGCATTGGCACACCACGCTGACCGATCATGCCGCGCGCCGCTATGACGGATTGTGAAAATAGCGGGCCAACAATAATATCAACCTCGGCAGCCATAGCCTGGCGCGCTGCCATAGCCGCCGATGGCCCCCCTGCAGTATCAAATGACAGCAATTCGATCGACGGGTCACGCATAGCAAACAGCGCCAGTTCGGCACCTCGCAACAACTCTGTGCCAAGCCGGCTATTGGGTCCTGTTTTCGGGATAAGGAGTCCGACCCGTGTCACGGTCGACACTTTTGGTGGCAAGCTGAATTCTTCAGAGACGATTGGTGGATTTTGAGTCGCGATCATAGCAAAGGCCGCCTCAAGCGCATCACTTGCCAGTGAGGCATCCGGGCCTGTTGGCGCTACAGTTTCTGGCGGAATATCCCTGTTCTTCTGGGCGGTTTCGATATTCCAGATTACATCCTCTGCCGTGTCACCCGTACCGCCAGCCCGGCTGCTATTATCCGCTTCCGGCTGTTCCGCAGCTTCCGGGTTGGTCCGATTTGCAGCATCTGCGATGGCCGGGGCGAGAAGGGCAAGGATGGTTTCGGTGCCCGAAAGCCCGCTATCTTTTGCGCCGCTTGCCGCGTCTGTCGTTTCTGAGGTCCCGCTGGCCGCACTGTCCGGATCGGCATCCTGACCGACAAACAGATCAGTGACAGCAGAGGCATCGCTATCAGGCGCTTCAAGAGAGGCAATGATATCATCGATGGTCTGATCTGCTGCCTGTGCAATATCGGGTGCAGAATTATCTGCCGAATTGCCCGTTTGGGCAGGCGATATTGCGGATTCCGTTGATTCCGGAATCTCGGGTGCCGACGCGACGTCGGTGATGGTCTTGTCTGTGACGGTGCCCGGCGCAGCGGTCTGTGGTGCCTGTTCAACAGCAACACCGCAGGCTGACATAAAAATCAAAGCAGCGGCAAATCCGGAATGTCTTGTCAAAGACGTCATTTGAGCCCTCGTTACACGCGTTCGCATCATGACCTGTTTTTGCGCGCAAGTCATTATTCGGCTATATAGATGCTTATACAGATGATTTTACGCCCCTTCATGGTCTGGCTTCACACCGATCGGAACAATGTCATATGACACGTGCCGGATTTCTCAGCATCGTTGCCACACCGATTGGCAATCTGGGTGACTTTTCGACGCGTGCAGCAGAAACGCTGTCAAAAGCAGATATCATTGCCTGCGAAGATACCCGCGTGACAAAAAAACTGCTGCGCCTTACCGGAACATCCATATCTGGTAAAATCATGGCATATCACGATCACAATGGCGAAAAAATGCGCCCCTATCTGCTGCAACGTATGGCAGATGGTGATCATGTTGCGCTCGTCAGCGATGCCGGTACCCCCCTGATATCAGATCCTGGCTACAAGCTTGTTGCCGCTTGTCGATCAGCTGGAATAGCTGTGACGACAACGCCCGGCCCCAGCGCCGTCATTGCAGGGCTGACCGTATCGGGCCTGCCAACTGACCGCTTCATGTTCGCTGGTTTCATTCCCAGCAGCACCAAGGCCCGGGCAAAGGCCTTTTCTGAAATTGCCGATATGTCGGCCACGATTATCTGGTTTGATGCGCCGTCACGGCTCGCCCGTAACCTTTCGGAAATGGCGGATATTCTGGGACAGCGTCAAGCCTGCATCGCACGTGAATTAACCAAGCTGCATGAAGAAACGATGAATGGTGATCTGCGGGACCTTGCCGACAGGGTGGCATCCATGCCGCCGCTGAAAGGCGAAGTGGTTCTGATGGTGGCCGGCCGCGCAGGAGATGTGGACGCCATGGATGATGCGATGCTTGCCGAATTGTTGCGCGCTGAAATGGACGGCCAGCGATTGCGCGATGCCGTCGCCAATGTCGTCAATGCCACTGGCATTGCCAAAAACCGGGTCTACCGTATCGCGCTGGCCGTTGCCAATGACAGCACCGGGACCGAAGATTGACCCGTCGAAAGACCAAGCCCTCGCACCATGAAACGCGGCACCCTCCAACTGATCAACGCCGCCGCGCCGAGCGATCTGGCAGGGTGGCAGAGCTTCGTGTGATCATCTGGCTGCTTGTCCACTTTCACCGGATTCTCGCCTGGCGATGGAAATGTCGTGCTGGCGAGATTGATCTTGTTGCCCTTCGCGGACGAACCATCTGCTTTGTCGAGGTGAAATATCGGCACCGCCTCGATGTAACTGCCACGCCATCCCGCCGCCAGCAGCAACGTATAATCCGAGCCGCCGAGGATTTTGCAAAACGGCGGCGAATCTCACGCGATCTTGAATGGCGGTTTGATCTGGTACAAGTTGGCTGGCCATCGAAAGGGTTTCCAGGGATTTTGCGGCAACTTCCACATGCGTGGGACGCTTCGCCGGACAGAAACACACTTCGCAGACCTTGACCGGTAGCGGGGCAAGCGGCACATTGGCACAAACTGATGCTGGCGGTTTTTCGCCATTGCTTGAAAAGGGATCGCTCCTGATGAATTCTGCCTTGAAACCCATCGCACTTCTCGGTCTCCTGAGCCTTCTGCTGTCCGGTTGTGCCAGCGCCGTACTTGGCGTGGGAACCGCCGCGGTCGCCGCTTCAAGTACAGAAAAAGGGTTGTCTACTTCCGTGTCTGACGGCCTGATCTTCACCAAAATTCACGACAAGTTCGTACAGGCGGACGCCAGCCTTTCAACCGCACTGGATGTGACCGTCAATGATGGTGCTGTGCTGTTGACCGGTAAGGTGGCGACACCGGAAGAAAAGGTTTTGGCAACCAAACTGTCCTGGGAAGTAAAGGGCGTACGTGAGGTTGTTAACGAGGTTCAGATCACCGACAAATCATCGCTCAAGGACGTCGCCAAGGATCTGGCTGCCGGTGCGCAGTTGCGTGGCAAGCTGATTGGTGACACGAAAGTATCGTCTCTCAATTTCAGCATCGATGTGGTGAATGGTATTGTGTATCTGTCCGGTGTTGCCAGGGATACCGAAGAGATGAACCGGGTGGTGAGCCATGCGCGCGAATTGAGATTTGCCAAACAGGTGGTGAATTACATTTCGTTGCTGGCAGACCAGCGCGACTAGCACCGGTATGACTCTGTCTGTTGCCATTCAGATGGACCCGATCGGGTCCATCGAAATCAGTGGGGATACCTCATTCGCGCTTGGCCTTGAGGCGCAGGCACGCGGTCATCATCTCTGGTATTACACCCCGGACAGCCTATCCCTGAACGCAGGACGCGTAGAGGCCACCGGCCAGTCGCTGACATTGCGTGATGTGGCGGGGGATCATTTTGACGCTGGTGACCGCGAATTGCGGGCGCTGTCAGATTTTGATGTGATCCTGATGCGTCAAGACCCGCCATTTGACATGAACTACATTACCGCGACGCATCTGCTGGAAATGTTGCCAGCCTCGACCATGGTGGTGAACAATCCGGCAGAGGTGCGAAACGCACCCGAGAAGCTGCTCGTTACCCTGTTTCCCGATCTGATGCCACCGACTTTGATCAGCCGTGATCTGGACAGCATTCGGGCGTTTCGGGACACGCATCAGGATATTATCGTCAAACCCTTGTTCGGGAATGGCGGTGCCGGCGTATTCCGTCTGCCACCTGACGACCAGAATTTTCACGCGCTTCTTGAAATGTTCTTTGGCACCAGCCGCGAACCCGTGATGGTGCAGGCCTATCTGCCAGCGGTGCGCGCCGGCGACAAGCGCATCATTCTTGTCGATGGCGAGGCGGTGGGCGCGGTAAATCGGGTTCCGGGTGCCGGTGAAGCACGGTCAAACCTTCATGTTGGCGGCACCGCCATGGCCAGTGACCTGACGGCGCGTGACCAGGAAATCTGTGCGCGTATCGGACCGGTCCTGAAAGCGCGCGGGTTGCTGTTTGTCGGTATCGACGTTATCGGCGATTTCCTGACCGAAATTAATGTCACATCGCCAACCGGCATTCGGGAAATTCAGCGTCTGTCCGGCATTGATATTGCCGCGCTGACATGGGACGCCATTGAAGCACAACACGGCAGTCACGCCAGTAACGGCATCGCACGATAGGCCAGCGCCTCAGCGAGATGTGGGCGATCTATCTGTTCACTACCGGCGAGATTTGAAATGGTGCGTGCCACGCGCAGCACCCGATGAAAACCACGCGCGGTCAATGCCTGCTTATCAACAGCAAGTTCGAGCAATTGCCGCGCCGTGTCGGTCAGCCTGCCTGGCGCAAGGTGACTGTCCAGATGTGCGTCAGTGTCGGAAAGGTTCACTTTCAAACTGGATGCGAAACGGGCGGCGTCGCGGACCCGCGCTGCAATATCCCCACTTGTTTCTGCAGGCGCAGTGTCCAGCAGGAGACTGCTGTCCACCTCTGGCAGTTCGATGATGAGATCGAACCTGTCCAACATGGGGCCAGAGATGCGTTCGCAATAGCTGCGGCCGCATGCTGGCGCCCGCGCACAGGCCCGTGCCGGATCACCAAGATAGCCAAAGCGGCAAGGATTCATCGCGGCAACCAGCTGAAATTCTGCGGGATAGGTGACGTGGTGATTGGCGCGGGCCACGACAATGCTGCCTGTCTCCAGCGGTTGCCGCAAGGCATCCAGAACCGGTTTAGCGAATTCCGCAAGCTCGTCCAGAAACAGAACACCGCGATGCGCAAGCGAAATTTCGCCAGGCTTTGCCCGGGCACCGCCGCCAACAAGCGCTGCCATGGATGCGGAGTGATGCGGGTCACGATAGGGTCTTGTCTGAATCAACCCGCCGGCAGACAGCTGCCCGGCGATTGAATGCAACATGGTAACATCAAGCGCCTCGCGCGGTGACAGGGGTGGCAGCAAACCGGGAAGACGCGCTGCCAGCATGGATTTTCCCGCACCGGGTGGACCAATCATCAGCAGATTATGGCGCCCTGCCGCAGCAATCTCGAGTACCCGGCGCGCTATTTCCTGCCCGCGAAGATCGCGCATATCAGGTGGATCATTCAAAGGTGGCAATAATTCAGCTTGCGGTGCTGACAGAAATTGCGCGCCGCGCAAGATGGTTCAGCAGTGCCATCAAATCTGGTGGTGCGATGATTGTCAGGTCACTTGCCCAGGCAGCTTCGGGTCCGCATTTCGCCGGACAGATCAGGTCCTGGCCCGCCGCGACAGCTGCCAAGGCTGCAGGCAAAACACCGGTAACCGGTTCAATCCCGCCATGAAGGGAGAGCTCGCCAAGGACGAGCATATTGGCGACGGCATCTGACGGGACAGCACCCATCGCAACAAGAAGGCCGAGTGCAATCGGCAAATCAAAATGCGCACCTTCCTTGACCACATCGGCCGGTGCCAGATTAACGGCAATGCGTTTTGGCGGTAGCGCCAAGCCGATTGATCCCAGAGCCGCCCGCACCCGTTCACGTGATTCAGCAACCGCCTTGTCAGCAAGCCCGACGATTGCCATGGCCGGAAGCCCGTTGGCAATATGCACTTGTACCTCGACCGGGATTGTCTCAATCCCCCGAAAGGCAACGGTTGTGATTGCGGCATGCATGTTCTTTTGCCCTATCCGAATGGATAGGCGCATGATGTGGCGATAAAGGCGTGCCTTCAAGTTTGTTAGATTGCTCTAATTCATTGAGGCATGCACGCGTTGGGATTCAGCTGTGAATCAGCTGCGGGACAGCATCCTGCCAACGGGTTCGCCACCAAGAACATGCATGTGAAGATGCGGTACTTCCTGATGTCCGTCCGTACCGATATTGGAAATCACACGAAAGCCGGTGTCGGCAATGCCGGTAATTTCGGCAACATGCGCGATCATGCGGGTAAAACCGGCCTGTTCTTCGGCCGTCGCGTTGGCAGCAAAGTCAAGCCAGTCGACGTATTGGCCCTTTGGGATTACCAGCACATGCACAGCGCGCGCCGGGTTTATATCTTCAAAGGCAAGGGTGAATTCATCCTCAGCAACTGTCTTGTTCGGGATTTCACCGCGCAGGATCCGTGCAAATATATTGCTGTCATCATACGACATTACGTCAATTCCTTGTGATAATAGAACCCCGTTACATATTCTTCATCGACCCGCGCATAATAGGCATTCGTGCCGTAATGCTGAAACCCACACGCCTCGAATGACTGGATGGCGCGCGTCTGGGTGGCGCGCACGTCAAGATGGACCATGGTGAAGCCCTTTGATTTGGCCAGTGCCTCAGCTTCACCGATGAGGAGTGCGGCAAGACCATGTCCACGTGCCCAGGGCGCCACAAAAAAGGTGGTCAAATTGCAGGAAAATGCCTGCGCCTCATTATTGCGCGGTGGACAGACAATCTGACAGCTGCCAGCAATGACCTTATCCAGACGCACCACTACCAGATGGCGTTCGGGAATCATCTGAACACCCCGCCAATAATCCTCCATCACAGAACGCGGCGGCGGGGATAGCCAGCCAAAACCACCACCAGACAGAATGGCCTCATCAGCTGCGTCGCACAGCTCGTCAAGATCATTGCTGTTCAGGCGTGCCGGTGTTTCCACCGATCTCTTTGCAGCACGCCCTATCAGTTTTTCGGGTGTCATGTTGCACCTTTTCCAGAACAACGTTGATTGGTCTTACGCTTACTCTGGCGCGTATGTATCACAGGCTGGTCTTTTGACAAAATCACGAATGATGATATGTGCGGGCGAATAGCAGGCTCAGGATTTGTTTAGCCGGCCTATTTCCTCTTCGATGACATCGATTATACGCGCGCAGGCAGCGGCATCAAAATCGCGGATATTGCCCGCTACGAGATTGGCCAGCTGTACGGCCGTCGCATCACATCGCGTGGCATCTATGGTGGGTTTTGGATGTGACATGGCAGCCAGAGATTTCAATTCTTCGGCATCATCCCAAATCAGGCCCAGCCAGACACAGATCTGATCAATAAGAGGCGCTGACGGCCTGCCGCGGGCGCCATTCTCAAGCGCCGAAATATAGGCCTTCGAGACACCAAGTGCCGCTGCCTGCTGCTGCTGTGTCAAACCGCGGGACGCGCGCAATTGCTGCATTTTCTCGCCAAAAGGTGTCATGATGAATTGCGCGGGCGGCGCAGCATGACATAGAGCGCACCGTCACCGCCATCCGCCTGAGTTGCCTTGGAAATTGCCAGAATTCGGCTGGATAATGGCGGCGTTTTCAGCCATTGCGGTACCAGGCGGCGCAGCACGCCCTGGCCCTCGCGCCCTTTACCGGTAATGACGAGTACGCAGCGGTGATGGGCTGTTGATGCACTGTCGATGAAGCGGGCAAGGCTGCGTTCAGCCTGTGCTGCTGTCATGCCATGCAGATCAAGACGTGCACCGATCTCCAGACTACCCTGAACGAGACGCCGCCGAGACGCCCGATCAATACCGGCATGTTCGCCAGCTGTGACATCTATCGGTTTCGGTTGTTCGGGGGCCGATGCCAGACGCCCCACAAGCCGCGGCGCCGGTGCCTTCACCTGTTTTTTCGCTTTCTGGCGCGGCGGGGTGGCGGGCGCAGGCTTTGCCGCCGTCAGTTCGGCGCGCCGGTCATAAGGCGTGACACCGCGTGTGACTTTCTGCCACAGCGCTGTGTCATCATCGGGATGTTTGCCAGATCCGGTCATGGGTTTTCATGCCCCCGGGGTGTTGGTTCAATCCTCGTCCGGCGCTTCAGTCTCGGCGAGTTTCCAGTTTGGATCATCCAGCGTCAAATCGCGTTCGAACGTCCAGATATCCACCAGATCGCGCGTTCCGGTATCCTCATCTTCAATGATGTTACCGTCGGTATCGGTGAGTGTACGCGTCTGGGTAGACTGAAAGCGGACAGTGACGGATGCAACATTGTCGAACACCTTGGCATCAGAAATGTCGGCGGCTTTCAAATCGTCAAGCACAATATCCAGATTTTCGCCGTCAGTGCTGCGCTGTTGGATCGACGCTGTAAAGCTCTGCAATAGGTCATAGCTCAGCAGCCGCTTCAACTGGGCGAGGTCGCCCGCCGCATAGGCCTGCAGAATCATGTCAAATGCCATGGCGGCGCCGTCAAGAAACTGGCTCTCGGAAAACTGCCTGTCAGCTTTCTTCAGCGCGTCGATTCCATGGCCGTCATTGATCGCTGTCTTACGGCCAGAATCAATCGGGATGACGTCGGCAGCTGCCTCAAATTTATTGGTATTCGGTTGCTGCTCCTCATAGCCGGTGCGTTGCCCCAGCACCGAGCGAAGGCGCAGCACAAGCAGCACAGCAATAACAGCGAAAATGATAACATCGATAAAAGGCACGATCTCCCCCAGCGGGATGATTTGGTTCCGTTCGCAAAGTCTCTTACAATGCGCGCGTACAGGATACATATGTTATGTAAATGATCCGGCAAGTTGCCACCAGCGAATTATTTTTTTACCTGCCCTTCATGCAGGGTGAGGTGGCCGGATTTTTGAGTGTCTGCAACAGAAAAGGCAAAAACGTGCCGGTTTTCATCCTCATATTTCTTGCCCTGTGGGCCTGGGCCGAGTTGGCTGTTTTCATTGCCATCGGGTCCGAAATTGGTGTTTTGCTGACAATCATCGGCATTGTTGTCACGGCAATGGTGGGACTCTGGCTTTTGAAAAGCCAGGGCCGCGCGATCCTCGCAACGCTGCAGCACAAGATCGCGCGTGGCGAAACGCCGGTGGCGTCCATGGCGGATGGGGCCGCCATTGCCGCAGGCGCGGTACTGATGCTGATACCGGGATATATCACTGATGCAATGGGCCTGCTGCTGTTTGTCCCTGGCATTCGCACATTTTTCGGGGCCGGCCTTATCAGCCGCATGGTGTCGCGTGGCGCTGGGCGGTTTTCCTTTCAGGCAGGTATGGGCCAGCCGGGTATGAGCCGATCCGAAGCGGACCGATCCGGAAGCAGCGGATTTGAGGGTGATTTTGATCCGTATCACAAGGCCCGTGGACCAGGCCCGTCGGCCCGTCACCATGAGTCGCCAGATGATGCGGTAATCGAAGGTGATTTTGAAGAAAAGCCCGTGGACATGCCCCGCATAGACAAGCCCTAGCCGGATATATTTCCAAAATGCTTTGCCTGATCGGGCATTGAGCAGCTTGCGATTCCTTGCAAGTGCATGCTATTGCCCCATTCGGCCGCGCACCCAATCGGGCTGGCCCGGTGCAAAACAGGATATGGCAACCGCGTGACGGAGATCGATATGGCCAAAACGCCAAACAAAACAAAAACTGATGCGCCTGCAGCCGGGCCAACATCATCCGGCAGCGCCGATGCAGGACAGCCGCAGCGCCAGATCGTCGTGCATGCGCAATATGTGAAGGATCTTTCTTTCGAAAATCCAAACGCCCCTGATATCCTGATGTCACCGCCTGCACAGCCAGATGTCGAAATTGGCGTCAATGTCGGCGCACGCGACCTGAATGGGGAGCAATATGAAGTTACCCTGATGCTGTCGGCCAAGGCAAAGAGCGAAGACAAGACACTGTTTCTCGCCGAGCTGAGCTATTGTGCCATTGTATCGGCGCCGGGTGTGGACCGGGAAACATTGAACCCGCTGATCATGATCGAGGCGCCGCGGCTGATGTTCCCGTTTGCGCGTGCGATTGTTTCAGACATGACCCGCGATGGCGGTTTCATGCCTCTATCTATTCAACCGATTGATTTTGTTGCTGTTTACCAGTCGAACATGGAAGCGCAAAAAGCCAGCGGTAACGGGGCAGACACAGAAAACTGACCGCAAGCGCTGCTGCAGCTAGCGCGACCAGACGGCATTATCAATGCGCGCGACAAGGGCGCCATGTGCATCGATTTCATCCTTGCTCGGCGCATGTGGCCGATCAAACTGGTGACTGTCCGCGCGAAATGCAAAACCGCTATCTTCGGCCTGCCCGCTGGCCGCCTGCCCGCTGCTGGCCGGGGCGCGGGTGCCGGCAGCAGCCGGTTCCAACGACAGGTCGGGTTGGCGACCACCCAGCAGTTCAACATAGACAGCAGCAAGAAGATCCGCGTCGATCAGCGCACCGTGTAGGCCGCGGTGGGTATTATCAATATCGAAACGACGGCACAGAGCGTTCAGATTGGCCTGCGCGCCGGGAAATTTGCGTCGCGCCATGGGAAGAGTATCGATCGCCTGGCTCATTGGCAGTGGTTCACGTTCCAGACGGGCCAGTTCGGCATTGATGAAGCCCATGTCAAATGGCGCATTATGAATCACCATCGGCGAGTCACCCACAAAGGTGAGAAATTCGTCGGCAATGGCGGCAAATACCGGCTTATCGGCCAGAAATTCCGATGTAATGCCATGAATGGCGACAGCCTCTGCCTCAATCTCTCTTTCAGGGTTGATGTAGAGATGCAACTGCTGGCCAGTCGGCATATGGTTGATCATTTCCAATGCGCCGATTTCAATGATCCGGTGCCCGTTTTTGGGATCAATGCCTGTGGTTTCTGTATCAAGAACAATTTCACGTGTCATGGCGGTCTACCCCTGTTGGCCTGTCTGCAGCATTTCGGGACGCGTCCGACGCCAGTATCTGGTCCAGTATCTCATCAAGCTGGCGACGCGCCGTTTCCAGCCCATATTGTGTTTCTATGACGGCGTCTGCACGCGCGCGTTTGTCTTCCATCGCCATCTGACTGGCAAGAATGGCGTTCCATTTTTGTTCGGTCATACCGCTTCGCGCCATGCCACGTTCCCGTTGGGTAGCGCTGTCAGCATCACATAAAATGACAAAATCGCAGGCCGCATCTCCGCCCGTTTCATACAGCAGCGGAACATCCAGAACCACCAAAGGCGCACCCATGGACCGACTTTCAGCGAGGAAATCATCCCTGTCAGCAGTCACCAATGGATGAATAATGGCTTCAAGCTGACGGCGGTCTGTCGTATTTTCGAAGACAATGCCTCCAAGGGCCTGACGATTTATGGACCCGTCGGACGCCAGAACACTGTCACCAAACCTGTCTATGACCGGCTGAACAGCGTCGCCATCCGCGGCCATCAATCTGTGCACAACCGCATCGGCATCATGCACCGGAATGCCGCGATCGCGCAGCAATGTGGCAGTGGTTGACTTGCCCGTGGCAATGCCGCCTGTAAGACCGATAATTTTCATTTAGCGCTCTTCATCCACATACCCTCAGCTGCTGTCAGGCCCATGCGCGTCCAGCGTCAGACCATGTTCCCGTAGAAAAGCCAGTATCGGCAACATCGGCAACCCAAGGATCGATGTGTGGCTGCCATCAATTTCCTGCATCAAATGGATACCGGCACCCTCTACCTGATAACTGCCAGGGCCCCAGAATGCGGCAGGTCCCACAACCCCCAGATAGTTATTAATCGCATCTTCATCCAATGCGCGCATTTTCAGGCGTGCCGTGTCAACATGATGCCAGATGCGCGTATTGTTACGAAACATGACAACGGCAGTGATCAGACTATGTGTCTGGCCCTGAAGGCGGCTAAGTTGAACAAAAGCGGCATCCCGGTCTTCCGGCTTGCCAAACATATGCCCGTCAAGAACGAGAATCTGATCTGCGGCCAGCACCAGTGCGCCGTCAGTGATTGCATGACGTTGGCAGGCAGCTGTCCCCTTCATTTCCGCCAGCAGAATGGCGACATCGACGGGGTCAACATTATCAGCTGCACAGGCCGCGCGGATGGAGGCCTCGTCGATGGCCACCGGTGCGGTGCGCAGATCGATACCGGCGGCAGCCAGAAGCGCCTGTCTGGTTTGGCTCGAAGATGCAAGGATCAGGGGACCTGATGGCAGAGATGCAAAGGGGGCGGTTTCTGTCACCCTGTTTCCTCCAGCCATTTGGTATGGAGCTGAATGACAGCCGCAGCCGTTTCTTCAACCGAGCGACGCGTGACATCAATGACAGGCCAGCCATGATGTGCAAACAGCCGGCGTGCATCCCTGACCTCATCCGTGATCTGGTCTACATCGGCATATGACGTGTTTGCCTCATCCGATATCGCGATCTGGCGGGTTTTGCGTAACACGCTTAATCGCTTTGGATCATTAGTCAGCCCAACGACAAAGACACGGATGCCGTCAAGATAATAGGCGGGAAACTGGACATTCGGCACCAGCGCATAATTGGCAACCTTGTACCCCCTATGTGCCAGATACATGGATGTTGGTGTTTTCGAGCTGCGTGAGACACCGACAAGCAGAATGTCAGCCTCTCCCAGGTCATTCATATTCAACCCGTCATCATGGCTGACCGCAAATTCCACCGCGGCCATCCTGTCAAAATAGGCGGTATCGAGTTGACGCTGGCCACCCGGACGGCTTTCCACCGGTTGACCCAGCATACCACCCAGAAGATCAACCACCGGATCCAAAACCGAGACATGCGGAATTCTGCGCGCCTTGCAGTAGGATTCCAGGGCACGCCGCACTTCGGGATCCACGATGCTCATCAATAGGATACCCGGATTGCGATCGACCCCTTTAATTACAGCCTCAACATGGCGTTCGCTGCGTACCAATGTCCAGATATGCTCGGTTGTGCGCACATTCGGAAATTGGGCCAGACAGGCGCGTGCAATCTGATGCACGGTTTCACCCGTTGAATCCGAAACAAGGTGCAAATGCAGGGGCGGTTTGTTCATGCGGATAAATTATGGGGGGAAGCCCAGCCTGTCATCCCATTTCTGGCATCTGTCGGGGGGGGGGTCTTTTTTTTACCGTTACGCCACAGACGCATTATGCCCCGCAGCCTGTGGGGCAAATTACCTGTGGAATTTGTGAAATGGGGATTATTTTCTGGCGAAGACTTTAAGCAGACATTAGTCCACAGATTGGCCATCTGTTATAAGGGTGTGGATATCCTTTGGGCCCCCGGCATGTGGATAGGGGTAGAAACATAAAATCTTCTGTCACTGCTTCAAAGATTACGATAGGACACTGGTGACAATGCTGGGGATAAGCTGTTTACAGAAATTTAGGCACCGATTTCCACAACCATCTACCTAAACAACAACCCTATATATAATAACTATTATTATATGAGAGAGCCTCCACAGATGACGTCCCGTTTTCTTGACACATTATCCGGCACTATAAACACACCACCACCGGTGTGGCTGATGCGACAAGCCGGACGCTATATGTCAGAATATCGTGCTTTACGGGCGTCGGAACCTGATTTCATCTCTTTTTGCCTGAACAGCAAGAAAGCATCTGAAGTCACAATGCAGCCGATAAACAGATTCGGTTTTGATGCGGCCATCATTTTTTCCGATATTCTGCTTGTTCCATGGGCTTTGGACAGGAATGTCCGGTTTGTTCCGGGAACAGGCCCGCTACTGGACCCGTTACAACAGGTTGATGATATCGATGAGACGCTGCTTGACCAGATGACAGATCGGCTGGCACCAGTGGGACAGGCAATCCAGATGACCCGTGCGCAATTGCCAGAAGATACAGCGCTTATTGGTTTTGCGGGCGCGCCCTGGACAATCATTACCTATATGCTGGAAGGCCAGTCATCGCGTGATTTTCCGACGTCACGGCGATGGCTATGGGAAAATAATAGCAATTTTGACGCGCTGCTGGAACTTGTAATTGAGGGAACCATTCGGTTTTTGGAGATGCAGGCACGTGCTGGTGCTGATGCGCTGATGTTGTTTGACAGTTGGGCAAGCGCCGTTCCGGCACATGCACGGGATCATGTGGTGTCAGACCCTGTTGCACAAATCATCGACCAATTGGCACGCCGCGGCATCAAACAGCCCGTCATTGGCTTTCCAAAAGGCATTGGTGAAGGCCTGCTGCGCTATTGCGAATTATCTGGTGTTCGCGCGGTCGGTATTGATCATGGTACTGATATTGGCTGGGCAGTGCGGCATCTGCCAAATGATATAGTGCTGCAAGGCAATCTCGATCCGATGACATTAATTGATGCCGGCAAAAAAATGCAGGATTCTGTTGCGCAAATCCTTGATGTTTGCAGCGGCCGTCCGCACATCTTCAATCTCGGACATGGTATTACGCCTGAAACACCTGTGGAACATGTGGATCGGCTATTGGAAATGATAGGTGCCGCGGGATCATGAGTTATGACATTATGAAAGCATTGCATGTAATTTCGGTCATCGCCTGGATGGCCGGATTGCTTTACCTGCCGCGTTTGTATGTCTACCACGCTGAAACAGCGATTGGCACGGTGCAGGCGGAAACCTTCAAAGTCATGGAACGGCGCTTGCTGAAAGCAATTATGACGCCGGCAATGGTTGCGAGTTTTCTGTTCGGCATCTGGATGCTGGTGCTTGCGCCTTATTTGCTGACTGAACCTTGGATGATTATCAAGATCCTGTGTGTGTTCGGCTTGGCAGGATGTCACGGTCTGTTTGCGCGGATGCGCCGCAATCTGGAAAATGACAAGCTGCCCTACAGTCCGAAAACATATAAAATTTGGAATGAAGTGCCGACATTATTGATGGTGATTATCGTTTTTATGGCGGTCGTAAAGCCTGACTTTACATAGAAAGCAATATTGCGTACGATCGGATGGTTCGTAACTGCGGCCCGTGGGTTTGCTGGTGAACACACCCCCCACATGTCTGGCTTTGGATAATCTGTATCTATCGCCGCCTTCCCTTAAATTTTGACGTGGCAACATCATGCATCTTCAGGAATTGAAGCAAAAAACGCCCGCTGATCTGTTGGCTTATGCCGAAGATCTGGAGGTTGAGAACGCCAGTACGCTGCGCAAACAGGATATGATGTTTGCCATTCTGAAACAGCTGGCCAACAATGATGTCGCGATTTACGGCAGTGGGGTTCTGGAAGTATTGTCTGATGGCTTTGGTTTTCTGCGTGCGCCCGAGTCAAATTATCTGCCTGGACCTGATGATATCTATGTATCCCCGAGCCAGGTGCGCCGATTTGGTCTGCGCACGGGAGATACTGTTGAAGGTGAAATCAGGGCACCCAAGGATGGTGAACGGTATTTCGCGCTTCTCAAAGTCGAGACAATCAATTTTGAAGAGCCTGGCGCCGTGCGCCATCGCATCAATTTTGACAATCTGACGCCGCTCTATCCGGAAGACAAGCTGACACTTGAACTTCCATTTGATCCGGATAACAAGGATAACACCCCGCGGGTTATCGATCTTGTCTCGCCGATGGGTAAGGGCCAGCGTGGCCTGATTGTTGCGCCGCCACGTACCGGTAAAACAATGATGCTGCAAAGCATCGCTCACGCGATTTCAGAGAACCATCCAGAAGTATATCTGATTGTGCTTCTGATTGACGAACGTCCTGAAGAAGTGACGGATATGCAGCGGTCTGTGCGCGGTGAGGTGATTTCATCCACCTTTGACGAGCCTGCAGCAAGGCATGTGCAAGTCACTGAAATGGTTATAGAAAAAGCAAAAAGGCTTGTTGAGCACAAGCGGGATGTCGTGATCCTTCTGGATTCCATCACCAGGCTTGCACGCGCCTACAACACCGTCGTTCCTTCATCGGGCAAAGTATTGACCGGTGGTGTGGATGCAAATGCGCTGCAGCGGCCAAAACGCTTTTTCGGCGCCGCCCGGAATATCGAAGAGGGTGGCTCGCTGACAATCATCGCCACAGCATTGATCGAAACTGGTTCGCGAATGGATGAGGTGATCTTTGAAGAGTTCAAGGGAACAGGCAATAGCGAGGTGATTCTGGATCGCAAATTGTCCGACAAGCGGACATTCCCGGCGATTGATATCACCCGGTCGGGTACGCGTAAGGAAGAGCTGCTGGTCGATAAGGGCACACTTGCTAAAATGTGGGTGCTGCGCCGTATTCTGATGCAAATGGGCCCTGTTGATGCGATGGAGTTCCTGATCGATAAACTGAAGAATTCAAAATCGAATGATGACTTCTTCGATCAGATGAACAGCTAGACCAGTAACTCTGTCAGCTGTTATGCGCCTCAAGTTCAATCAGGAACCGTTTTCGATCAAGATTTTCGGTATGGGTCGGGTGCAGGTCGCTGCCGCCCCCGTAATTACCAAGCGAACCATCGGCGCGCACAACACGATGGCAAGGATAGATGATGGGTATCGGGTTGCTTGAACAGGCTGTTCCAGCGGCGCGTGCTGCCTTGGGTTTGCCTGCCATGTCCGCGAATTCGGCATAGGTGACGACCCGCCCATAGGGAATGCGGAACATTATCTGTAACCATTCATGGCCTGCCGCCGTTTTCCCTTCTGCTTCCAGCGGTATATCAAATGTCTTTAACCTGCCGTCGAGATACGCGTCGATCTGGCGAATTGTTTCACGTGAAACATCATCCGGACGATCGGTCCCAAGGGGGGGTGTCTGGTCCCAGTCCAGACGTATCATGGCTTTGCCATTGCTGATGGCGCGCATATAACCAAGGGCAGTTGATAGGGTTGTGTGATAGATCTGTGTCATATGACCCCCCATTTGTGTGGTTTTCAGGTGGGTGTTGCGGTGTCCAACCTGGCAAGGCGCTTGATGAAGGGCCGCAGCGAAGATAAGCCTATATCAGGCAATATTTAAGGAAAAGCCAAGCATGCCTGGCCTTGATGATACGATTTTTGCACTGGCGACGCCGCCCGGTCGATCGGCGATTGCCGTCATACGGATCAGTGGCGGCAGCGCATATCAGGCGGCGGCAGCATTCGGTGCGACTGTGCCGGCGCCAGGCCAATTCAAGCTTGCACGGTTGAAAGATCGTGACGGCCAGCCACTTGACGAGGCGCTGCTTCTTGCAATGGCGGGTCCGCAGTCGTCCACGGGCGAGAATGTGTTGGAAATCCACTGTCACGGATCCAGTGCTGTCGTGCATGCCTTATTGCAGCAGCTGGCGGCGCTGGACGGGTTTCGACCAGCAGAAGCCGGTGAGTTTACGCATCGCATGTTTGCCAATGGGCGGATTGATCTGCTCGGTGTTGAGGCGCTGGCTGATCTGATCGATTCGGAAACAGACCTGCAGCGTCGACAGGCCTGGGCGCAGATGGATGGCGCCCTGCGCGGACCGGCGACAGTCTGGCGGTCAAAGCTGGTCGAATTGGCCGCACGTCTTGAAACGCTGATTGATTTTGCTGATGAGGATTTGCCGCCGGATGTGGCGACTGACTGGTATGAGCGCGCGCAGGCGCTGGCTAGCGAGATGCAAGCAGTACTCAATGATGGTCAATTTGGTGAACGTGTGCGGAATGGGGTGCGTGTCGCATTACTGGGTCCGGTTAACGCGGGCAAATCGACACTCTTAAATCAACTTGCGGGCCGTGAGGCTGCCATCGTATCCGACACGGCTGGTACAACGCGTGATGTTGTAACCGCAACGATTGATTTGGGTGGTGTGCCGGTCACGCTGCTGGATACAGCGGGTATCCGGGAGACGGGAGACAGGATAGAAGCCGAAGGGGTACGGCGCGCCCGTGCGGCGGCACAGGATGCTGAGGTTGTATTGATTGTGGTTGACGGGTCGCGCCTGGGCTGGCGAGGGGAGGTTGCAAATCTTCAGCAGCTGGTGACCGGAAGCAGCCTGGCCATTGTTACAAAATCCGATCTTGGCATCGCGGAAGCGGAGCAGGATGCGGACTGGCCCGATGGCGCGCTCTGTGTAGCGCTAAAGGGTGGTGAGGCAGAAGCAGCAATCCGCACCGTTCTTGAAGCACTATACAATTTGATTATACCGGCGAACCATGCAGATCGGGCAAGCATCATCAGCCGGCTGCGACACCGGCATGCGATCAAAGCGGCTCTGGATGGCATCATGGCTGCTTGTGCGCATGATCTGCACAGCACGCCCGAGCTGGCGGCGGAAGATTTGCGGCACGCAGCTGACAGTCTTGGCAGAATGATCGGCGTTATTGATGTTGAGGATCTGCTGGACAGCATTTTTGCCAGTTTCTGTATTGGCAAATAGCTGGCAAAACGCCGATGAAAGGCGCATATAGGCCCCATGAACAAGCAGGCTGGTCTGTAGGGGCCTGCAGGAGACGAACCCGTGACCTATGATGTGATCATTGTTGGCGGCGGCCATGCCGGATGTGAGGCGGCAGCAGCGGCAGCGCGCATGGGTGCGCGCGTGGCGTTGGTGACCATGCGCGCCGACCGTATTGGAGAGATGTCCTGCAACCCGGCGATCGGCGGGCTTGGCAAGGGTCACCTCGTCCGCGAGATCGATGCGCTTGACGGCATTATGGGTCTGGCGATTGATGCGTCAGGCATTCAGTTCCGCATGTTGAATAAATCCCGTGGTCCGGCGGTGCATGGTCCGCGGGCACAGGCGGATCGGGCCTTATATCGAAAGGCCATACAACAGCTTGTTGCGGCGGCGGGCGTCGAGATTATCGAGGCTGCCGTCGGCGATCTGCTTGTTGAGTCGCAACGATGCTGTGGGGTGATTACCGAGGCAGGTGACATCTTGCGGTCAGGAAGTGTTGTTCTGACCACCGGAACCTTTTTAGGCGGATTGATCCATCTTGGCAGTGAGATGACACCCGCAGGTCGTGTTGGCGAGGCACCTTCAAATGCGTTGGCAGCGCGCCTGCGCGCCATGAATCTTCCTGTCGGCAGGCTGAAGACAGGTACGCCGGCACGGCTTGACGGGCGAAGTATAAATTGGGCGGCGCTGGAAATGCAGCCAGCCGACGACCCACCGATCCCTTTTTCGACGCTGACCAGCAGGATCGAGGTGCCGCAGATCGAATGTGGTATCACACGAACCACGGACGCGACCCATCAGATCATTGCCGATTCAATGCATTTGTCGGCGGTCTATAGTGGACAGATCGCCGGGCAGGGGCCGCGCTATTGCCCCTCGATCGAAGACAAGATCAATCGGTTTGCTGACAAGACATCGCACCAGGTGTTCCTGGAACCGGAAGGGCTGGACGATCACACCGTCTATCCGAACGGGATTTCTACCAGCCTGCCACGGCATATTCAGGACGCTTTTCTGGCGACCATTCCGGGGTTGGAAAATGCCCGTATCCTGCAATATGGGTATGCCATCGAATATGACTTTATCGATCCGCGTGCCCTGTCCAGAACCTTGGAACTGAAAGCGCTTCCCGGGCTGTTTCTTGCTGGTCAGATCAACGGTACCACAGGTTATGAGGAAGCCGCGGCGCAAGGGCTTGTCGCCGGCATTAATGCCGCGCACATGGCAGGGGATAGCCAAGGTGATTTTGTTCTTGGTCGCGCGGAAGCCTATATCGGTGTGATGATTGACGATCTGATCACGCGCGGGGCACCAGAACCTTACAGGATGTTCACATCACGCGCGGAATACCGGTTGCTGCTGCGCGCGGATAATGCCGACCAGCGGTTGACGGATAAGGGGATTGCCACTGGTTGTGTGGGTAATCTGCGCAAAGCTGCCTGGATAGAGCGTAAGGCGGCGCTGGGGCGTGCCAAGGGCCTCGTTGAGGGCATTACCGCCCGCCCGGCCGAGTTGCGCACCCACGGGCTTCCTGTGCCGCGTGATGGCGCGCGCCGGTCAATGGCTGACCTGTTGAGCCTTGACGGCATGTCCATTGACCGTCTGGCTGCGATATGGCCCGAACTGGATAGCATTCCTGCAACGCTGCGCGGGCAGCTTGAGGCGGATTGCCGCTATGATGGTTATCTCAGCCGACAAAAGGCAGATATCGACGCCTTGGCCCGTGATGAGGCGATCCGTTTGCCCGCTGATTTTGACTACCAGATGGTGGGCGGATTATCGGCTGAGGCCCGTGATGTGTTGAGCCGTATGCGGCCAGAAACCATTGGCCATGCTAACCGCCTGCCGGGCCTGACTCCGGCAGCGGTGCTGGCGGTATTGCGCCACCTGCGACGTGACCATCAATCCACCCCTGATACCGCCGAACCGGCAGAGATAGACTCGGCGGCGACTGCGCCGACAGACCCGGCACGTATGACCCAATGAAGGGGCGTAGCGCAACGGTAGACAATAGCGATTTCGCCACGCGGCTAAATGTTTCACGTGAAACATATGATCAGCTGTCCGGCTATGTCGCATTGGTTGAAAAATGGCAGCCGCGTGTCAATCTCGTCTCACCGTCATCCCTGTCCAAAATCTGGGAGAGGCATATCTGGGATTCCGCGCAGCTTGTACCGCTCCTGGGTGCGGGGCGTCCCCAAATCATGGATATTGGCAGCGGCGCCGGGTTTCCGGGTCTGGTTCTTGCCATCATGACCGGAGCCCCCGTGCAGCTAGTTGAATCTGACCAGAAGAAATCAATCTTTATGCAAACTGTGATCCGCGAGTGTGGTCTTGATGCACATGTTGTGACAGCACGCGTTGAATCGCTGCCACCGCAGCCTGTTGATGTCATTACCGCCCGTGCCTTGGCGCCGGTCGACCGGTTGCTGATGTTGTTGGACCGTCAGTTTGACCGTCCGGTCCGGTGTTTGTTTCTCAAAGGCAAATCGGTCCATGACGAGCTTGACTGTCTGGAAATTCGTCCGGATATCACCTGGTCACTTCATCCGAGCCTTACAAATAGCGAGGCTTTTGTGCTAGACCTGTTGGTCGAACCTGAAAAGCGGTGTGCCACCCCATGAGCGTTTCCCAAAGGATCATTGCTGTTGCCAACCAGAAAGGCGGCGTTGGCAAGACCACCACATCAATTAACCTGGCGACAGCCCTTGCGGCTTGTGGCCGGTCGGTGCTTCTGGTCGATTTTGATCCGCAGGGTAACGCCAGTACAGGGCTTGGCGTTGAAGACCGGCTCCATAACAGCTATCGCATGATTTCGGAGCAGTCCGAGGCAAATCAGGCGGTCCAGAAAACACAGGTACCAGGTCTGGATATCATTCCAACGGTGGTGGATTTGTCAGCGGCTGAGGTTGAGCTGACTGATATGCCCCATCGGGAGTTCAAGCTTGCAGACAGTATAAATAAAATAAGCAAGCAATATCAATATGTTATAATTGATTGCCCTCCATCTCTCGGCATGTTGACGGTCAATGCCCTTACGGCGGCAACCACTGTACTTGTACCGTTGCAATGTGAGTTTTATGCCCTTGAGGGGCTGACACAGCTGATGCGCACGATTGAGGGGGTTCGGACCGGGCTGAATGCTGACCTGCGCATGCAGGGCATTGTGCTGACCATGTATGATACGCGCAATAAACTATCGTCAATGGTTGCCAAGGATGTGCGCGACCATTTCGGGGATCTCGTCTATGGCACAGTGATCCCCCGTAATGTGCGGGTTTCAGAAGCCCCCTCATTTGGCCAGCCGGTTCTCGTCTATGATTTGAAATGCCCCGGATCGCAGGCCTACGCGGCTCTTGCCGCCGAATTGTTGCGGCAGGAAACACAGGCCGCCTGATTGGCTAACCCGAAGGAGACGTCACATCATGGCAAAAAAATCAGACAGCCCATCGTCAAAAAAGGCATCCAAAAAGCAGGCTGCTGCTGCGGCTGCTTCGGCGCAAAAGGTTGTTGCCAAACAGCGCGGCCTTGGCCGTGGCCTGTCATCACTTCTTGGTGACGCTGGCGCTGCAGCAACCATGACAACACCTGCGGCCTCTGGCGGCGTCCCCGCCCCCGCCGCCGCTCCACTGAGTGGCCTCGTTGACATTCCAATCGAATGGATCAATTCCGGGCCCTGGCAGCCCCGCCGCTGGTTCGATATTGCTGCGCTGGAAGAATTGGCTGACTCCATCCGCAGCAAAGGCCTTGTGCAACCCGTTCTGGTACGACCCCATAACAGCAAGACGAACAAGTATGAACTGATTGCCGGCGAGCGACGCTGGCGCGCGGCGCAAATGGCCCAGCTGCATACCGTGCCGGCCATTATTCGCGATTTCAGCGATGAGGAAGCCTATGAAGTGGCGCTGATTGAAAATGTTCAACGCGCTGACCTGAATGTAATTGAAGAGGCTGATGGCTATCGGCAACTGATAGAAAATTTCGGATACACACAAGGTAAACTGTCTGAAATCATTGGAAAATCCAGAAGCCATATTGCCAATCTGATGCGGCTTCTGACCTTGCCTGAAGATGTGTGTAATCTGGTCATCAATGGCAGCCTGACCATGGGGCAGGTGCGCCCTTTGGTTGGTCATGAAGATGCGAGCACCCTTGCTGCCGACATCGTCAAGCGTGGATTGAATGCACGACAGGCAGAGGCACTCGTCGCCCGCCCGCGTGACGCGTCATCCAAACGATCCGAAGGGGCACCCACAAAATCAGCAGATATACGCGCGCTTGAGGCGAAAGCGGAAAAGACACTTGGCGTGAAAATGGACATCAGTTGGGATGAAGGACATGACCGCGGCAGGATGACCCTGTCATTCACCAAGCTTGAACAGCTCGAAGATGTCTTAAAAAAGCTCGGAATCAGCTAGCGGCGCGCTGTTTTTCGACGCAAACAGATACCAAGCAGTGCCTGTCCGACCTGTGTCACATCGTCAGATCCGCCCGATTTTATGGCCAGCTCGGCATCTTGAAGGCGGTTGACCGCATCGAACAACCCGTCTGTTGACCAGCCGCCAAGCTGACTCACCATCTTGTCCTGAAGGCGAAAATGAACAGGGGGGCGCAGGGATTTGATGGCCTGCGCCATCGGCACACCGCCCGCAGCTGTGCGGGCAACAATCAGCAGCTGGCGGAAATAGGACTGGCAACCGCGCAAAACCATGACGGGATTCTGACTTTCTGACCAGGCCTTTTCAAGGCGCCCTTGCAGCGCTTCAACCTGGCCGTCTGCAGCTGCTATGGCGATGTCGGTAGTCGCCAGTAAACCGCTGTCACCAAGAGCCATGGCAACATCATCATAGCTAATTGTACCGCCGGGTCCGGCCAGAAGTGCCAGCTTTTCAATCTCCTGTCGCGACGCGGCGCGATCACTACCCAGTCGTTGAACCACCAGGGCCGCGGTATCTCGGTCTATGGTGATATTGTCGCGCGACATAATCTCTTTCAGAACGGCGCCAAGATCGGCAGCATTATCTGCATAGCAGCCAATCGATGCTGCCTGCGGTGTGGTTTCGAACAGTTTTACCAGCGCATGGCGTGTGGTTGTGTCGCTGGCTTCAATGATGATGAAGGCAGCCTCAATTTTCTGTGCCAAGGCGTTCTTGCATGCAGACAGCATTTCGGTGCCCTTGCCCTTGACCCAGACAAGGCGGCGATCTGCCGTCATGGCGATGGCCTGTGCAGAATCGCTGATAATGGATGGATCCGCGCCGGCCCGGTCCCCATCCAGCCGCGTCACTGAAAACACATCATCAAGGTCGGAAGATATCTGCCGGGCAATCAGTCTGGCGCGTTCTGATATAAGGCCAAGATCATTTCCGTGAAGAAGCACGGCACTGATGTCCTTGGGGATGGCTGGCAGGAAAGAGGCAATCTGGCGCGGCGGAACTTTCATCGTTCCTTGGCATCGAGGAAAAAGAGATGCACGCGCGCGGCAACACGCTCGGCGAGCAACAGGGACGTGCGCTCATCTGAATGCTTATCAGAGCGGGTTTGCGCGTAGTAGGAGCTAACTGTGCCGACTGTTGAACTTTCAGAGATTGAATCCGACATCACCGTCTCGCCGGTTGCGGTATCAACCAGTGTAATGCTGGCTGTCATGCTGCGTTTTCGTAGGTTGGAGGAAGACCCTCTGACAGTGAGTGTGCTGCCTGACGCGACTGACAATTCTGAAGACAGGGTGAAAGCAGGATCCTTAGCCTCCCCAAGCAAGCGGCTCAGTGCGCGGCTATAGATCTGACCATTGCGACCATCTGTTCCAATAACAGCAACGCGCAGATCGTCTTTGGCGAAATTTGCACCAAGCGGCGTCACCGACAAACCCGTACAGGCTGTCAGCATACCAACCATCAGAACCGCGATCAGCCTAGACAACCACATTGATGATCCTGTTTTTCACGACGATAACCCTTTTTGGCGACTTGCCTTCAAGATATCGGATAACGCCCGGCCTTTCCAGTGCTGCCGCGCGCGCGGTATCTTCGTCTGCATCCCGTTCGAGTGAAACGGTATCACGCAACTTGCCATTGACCTGAACCCCAATCTCCACGGTGTCCTCTGCAATCATCGCCGGATCTGCATCAGGCCAGGCCGTATGGGCCAGCATTTTTTCATGGCCAAGATTCGCCCACATTTCTTCAGCAATATGCGGTGCAATGGGGGCAATCAGCTTTGTCAGGGTTTCAATTGCAAAGCGTTTTGCCGCGTCGGCACCTTCTGCGTCTGCAGCCTGTTCATTGATAGCGTTGGCAAGGGTATATAGCTGCGCCACTGCCCGGTTAAAGCGGAAATCCTCGATATCTTTGGAAATCGCATCGATCGCTTTATGCGCTGCCCGCACCAAACCCATCGCTGGGCCATCTGTTGGTGGCGGGGTGCCAATTGATGGCAATGTCTCGTCTGCTGACAGGCGGAACAGGCGCTTCAAAAAGCGTGCGGCGCCCTCGGCACCGGCCTCGGTCCACTCCATATCGCGCTCAGGCGGTGAATCGGACATCATGAACAGCCGTGCTGTATCCGCGCCATATTCTGAAATAATCAATTCAGGGTCGACCACATTACGCTTCGACTTGCTCATTTTCTCGATACGGCCAGCAGTGACAGGCGTGCCTGTCTCACGATGGCGCCAGACATCGCCGTCGCGTTCCACATCGGTTGGAAACAGCCATTTGCCATCATCGGCCTGAAAGGTCTGGTGGCAAACCATGCCCTGCGTCATAAGCCCGGCAAACGGTTCGTCTAGGTCCAGATACCCTACATCTCGAAGGGCGCGCATGAAGAAGCGGGAATACAACAGATGCAGAACCGCATGTTCAACACCGCCAATATACTGGTCAACAGGCATCCAGTAGGCAGCAGCCTCACGGCTGAATCCGTCAGGGTGGTGCGGGTCAGCAAACCGCAGAAAATACCAGGAACTCTCAAAGAATGTGTCAAAGGTGTCCTGTTCGCGTATGGCGGGCCCGTTGCAGGTCGGACAGCTGGTATGTTTCCAGGTCGGATGGTTGGACAGCGGATTGCCCGGCGTATCAAAATCCACATCCTGAGGCAGCTTTACCGGCAGGTCCTTGTCTGGGACCGGCACCATGCCGCAGCTATCGCAGTGGATAATCGGGATCGGGCATCCCCAATAGCGTTGGCGGGCCACACCCCAGTCCCGCAGCCGATAGGTTGTGCGACCCGTACCAGCATGCGCCTTTTCCAGCGCGTCAATGGCGGCCCGTTTGCCGGCCTCGACGGTCATGCCGTCCCAATCCCCTGAATTGAACAGATGACCAGGGCCGGTATAGGCGATATCGGTAATCGCAAAATTATCCGGATCTTCATTTTCGGGAAGCACAACCGGCACAACCGGCAAAGCATAGGCATTGGCGAAATCAAGGTCACGCTGGTCATGCGCTGGGCATCCGAAAATCGCACCCGTGCCATATTCCATCAGTACGAAATTGGCAATATAGACTGGCAGTTCACAGTCTGCCACGAGAGGGTGCCGAACCGTCAAACCCGTGTGATAGCCGCGTTTCTCGGCGGTTTCAACGGCTGCTTCAGATGTGCCAAGACGCGCGCATTCGGCAAGGAAATCTGCCGCCGCACGATCTTCTGCTGCAATGTTCACAGCCAACGGGTGGTTCGCAGCAATGGCGATAAAAGACGCGCCATAGAGCGTGTCGGGCCGTGTGGTGAAAACGCTGATCCCGTCCGTGCCGTCACTGGCGGGAGATGTGAGGTTGAAAGTGACTTCAGCTCCCTCAGACTTGCCGATCCAGTTGGCCTGCATCAATCTTACGCGGTCAGGCCAGCGGTCCAGCCCGTCGATGGCAGCAAGAAGATCATCAGCATATTCGGTAATTTTCAAAAACCATTGTGCAAGCAAACGGCGCTCGACCACCGCGCCGGAACGCCACCCCCGACCATCAACAACCTGTTCATTTGCAAGGACCGTATTTTCGACTGGGTCCCAGTTCACCCAGCTTTCCTTGCGGTAGGCCAGCCCCTTTTCGAGAAAGCGCAGAAACATCTTCTGTTCATGCTGATAATAATCAGGGGTGCAGGTGGCCAACTCGCGGTCCCAGTCATAGGACAGCCCCATGCCGCGCAGCTGCGTGCGCATGGATGCGATGTTCTCTATGGTCCAGGTACCGGGATGGGCGCCACGTTCAATCGCAGCATTTTCGGCCGGCAAACCGAAGGCATCCCAACCCATGGGATGAAGAACGTTGAATCCTCTGGCGCGCCGATACCGCGCGACCACATCGCCAAGAGTGTAGTTGCGCACATGCCCCATATGGATGCGCCCTGATGGATAGGGAAACATCTCAAGGACATAATATTTCGGTTTGTCGCCGGCATTATCCGCTGCGAAGCACTTTTCCGCGTCCCACCTGTCCTGCCATTTTGCCTCTATGGCAGGGGCGTCATACTGCTTCATCGGTTTGTCCTGGAATGAAGAATGAATAGGTTAATTGACAACTTCGGCCAGCGATTCGGCACGGAGCTCGCGGGCGCGTGCCAAGATCAGATCTTCAATCTGCCGCGCCAGTGCCTCGTCGCGGACAGCTTCCCCCCATCCGTCAGCCATACGCTGTTGCACATGCACACGTACGCTGATGCTGTCAGAACGCAGTTCGCGGCCAACGACAAAAATTGTCAGCTTGATACGTTCATCTGGCCGGTCAGCCAGCGAATACCATTCAGTGACAATGGTGCCGCCGAACGTATCGACATCTGCAAGTGGGACAAGTGATGCGATATCAAGGGCAGCGCGCCAGGCGATGGCATTGACCGGCATCGATGAATCAGACTCGCTCTGGCTTCCGAAATCACTCAGCTTTATACCGCCAGGCTTCCCTGTCAGAAGGGATACAGGCTGTTCTTCCTCAACAGCTGTCCCGGACGAGATGTTTGAGCATGCGACGACAAGCGTCAACAGGGGTATGAGAAGGTATCGCACGGCGATTCTCCAAAAAAAGAAGGGCCGGAAATCCGGCCCTTCTCCAATACAACATTTCTTTCGGATTAGAAAGTAGCGTCGAGTGCAACAACAGTACGTGTACCGTCTTCTGCACCGGCTGTACCGCCCTTACCTGAGAAGTCGTTGTTGGTCACTGATACCTTCAGACCGCTTACGATTGTGTAAGTCAGGCCGATACCTGTGTCCTTAACTTCGTAGGCTGCTACGTCTGACTTTTCTGTTGTACCGGTGTAGGCCTGTACAGACAGTGAGTCGTTAACAGCATAGCTTGCGCCAACTGAAGTTGCTTCATATGTGTCGATCTCGTTACGTGCAACAACCACTTTCGCGTCGCCTGCAGTCACAGTCACACCAGCAGAGCTGACGTCGTTTGCAGAACCGCTACCGGCAGATGCAGCTGCATAAGCAACAGTGATAGCCATTGAACCGGCATCCATTGCGTATGTTACGCCCCACTGTGTGCCGTCAGCAGCGTCGGTCGCGCCGTCGGTCATACCAAGGCCGAGTGTGAAACCGCTAACTGCTGGCAGAGTGATTGACACGTCTGAATGCGGTACAAAGTCGTTATGTACGCCTTTGTAAGGAGCAGCTGCACCAGCTGTTGCTGACAGAGAGTTACCTTCGTCAGCAGTCAGGCCTGTAGCAGTTGTACCGAAACCGTCGTTGGCGCCCTTACCGAAAGCAAGCTTACCAAAGTCGCCTGAGATTGACCAACCTGAGTCGTCAACACCACCCTCGTCGAGTGATACCAGACCGCTCATGGACATGCCGTTGTCGAGAGTTGTGCTCATCGAGATGTCGGCATCAACAGTTGTGCTCATGTCACGGCTTTCAGCAGCTGTTGGGCCTGTGCCTGAACCTGAGTTGGTGATGTAGTTGTAAGAAGCAGAACCTGAGATAGAAATATCAGCAGAAGCTGCAGATACGCCGCCCATTGCAACCAGGGCAGTCGTCGCAAGAAGAACCTTACGCATGTTGTATCTCCCTCTAGAGAAATTGCGATCACCATTGATCGCGGAGACACTTTATTAGTTAATCATTTATTAACAATCGCTTTATCGACATCTGATGTAACTTTGCAAAGGTTCGTTGCATTTTTGCAACAGTCATCGGTCCGGATAAAGTCTACCGGCAGCAGGGCAAATCGCCATTTGCGGCTTGGATAGCGGTAAATTACACTTATCTATCTGAAATAACGCCAATCTCGAACAGGTTAAGGTTGACCGGATTCGGCCTGAAAATGCAATGGATGCGCACCATGGAAATGACAACCACTGGCACAATCGCCACGACCATCGAAGAAAATCTGGCCGGGGTGGGCGCGCAGATGGAAACGGTCTGCAGCCGCGCCGGCCGCGACCTATATCCACGGCTTGTGGCTGTCAGCAAACGCCAACCGGACGAACGCATTGCTGCGGCGTTGCAGGCTGGCCATCGCGTATTCGGTGAAAACCGCGTTCAGGAAGCACAGCAACGCTGGCAAGAGCGGCGACAGACATATGATGATCTGCGTCTGCATCTGATTGGCGCCCTGCAGACCAACAAGGCGGCCGAAGCGGTGGCGTTATTTGATGTCATCGAGGTGGTTGACCGGCCTAAGCTCGCCCGTGCCCTGGCGACAGAAATGCAAAAGGCAGGCCGTCATCTTGAATGTTACATTCAGGTCAATACCGGTGAAGAACCGCAGAAATCAGGCGTTATGCCAGATGATCTGGACGCCCTGCTCGCCATATGTCGGGATGAATGCGGTCTCAATATCACCGGTCTGATGTGTATTCCACCTGTTGAGGAAGAGCCAGCGATGCATTTTGCCCTGCTGCGCGGCATGGCTGAACGCTATGCGCTTGCCGAGCTCTCGATGGGTATGAGTGGCGATTTTGAAGATGCAATTGCATTTGGTGCCACATCGATACGCGTCGGATCTGCCATTTTTGGTGCGCGTGACAGTTTGTAATCTCGAATTGATCGGGAAATGATGGTGTCAGGCGCCGCCTGCAAGCCAAGACTATTGGCTGATTACACGACTATTCGTTGATCATATGTCCCGAACGTTCCTGCTTGGTCTGGAGATAACGTTCATTATGCGCGTTGCTTTGCGGCGTCATGGGTACGCGCTTTTCGACAGTAAATCCGTTCTCTTCAAGCTGCGCGATCTTTAACGGGTTATTCGTGATCAGCTGCAGTCTTTCAACACCCAATTCATTCAGAATCTTGCAGGCCGGCAGGAAGTAGCGTTCATCATCCTCGAATCCCAGCGCATGATTGGCATCAACAGTATCCATGCCTTTATCCTGCAACGCGTAGGCGCGCATCTTGTTTAGTAAGCCGATATCCCGGCCCTCCTGAGCCAGATAGACGAGGATGCCACCACCTGCATTAGCCATCATCTTCAGAGCACCATCAAGCTGCTCACCACAATCGCATTTCAGACTGCCGAGAATGTCACCTGTGATGCATTGCGAATGCAGACGAACAAGCGGTGTCTCATGCGCCTGCGGGTCACCAACAATAACGGCAAAATGTTCGTCGCCGCCCAATTCTGCGCGGAACATCACAACTTCGGCATCTGGTGCACGGCGCAGTGGCACCCTCGCGCGGGCTGCCACTTTCAGGCTCTGTGCGGCAGCAGTGATATAGCGGTCCACATCGCGCGCCTCGATAACCATGATCCCGTGTTCATCACAAATCTTCTGATGGATGGCCGGATCCCGCGTTGGAAGGCGTGCCATCAGTGCAGCGGGGACAAGTTTCGAAATCCGCAGCAACCGCGTTGCGTAATCGGCGAGTGAGCCGCGACGCTCGGCAACGATCGTCAGGCTGCTGTCCAGCAAGCCCCCACGGGGCTGGTCCACGGCCAGCGATGCAAGCAGATCCTTTTCAATATTATGGGCAGACAGGCTGGCCCCACAAAAATTATCGGCCAGATTGCGGCCCAGGCTTTCCATCCGCGTCGTTGTCAGCACCAGCAGCGCGCCTGATCCGGCAAGACGCTGCAATTCATCGCGACAATCATCACCCATGAGTTCGGCTGCACGCAGAAAACAGGCTGCCCCATTGGCAAGCCTCAGCAATACCACACCTCCGCGCCGCAGTTCCTGACAGCTGCGCTCGGTCTTGAGATGTGTCCGATTTGCGCGAAGATCCTGCATGCTTTTCGGGCCGTTTATAATGGCCGCCTTTGTGGGTTTCTACAATTGGTTGATTCGGGTTATCCTTACTGTCACTGCAAAGAACAGACCCTTAAGTCTGGTTTTATGGAGAGCAGAATGAAATTGCAAGGACTTGAAGCTGACGCGGTGTGGGATACGATGCCGACTGGCCGGCTCCTTGTGGTTGATGATGATGCTTTCCTGCGCGCGACCCTGATGGAGCAGTTCGCCGCCGAAGGGTTTGACGAGGTCTATGAAGCGGAAACACTGATTGAAACGTTCCGTGAGATTGACCTGCGCAATCCGGATCTGATCATCCTTGATATTCGCCTTCCGGATGGCAATGGCATCGAAATTTGCCGCAAGCTGCGTGAACGCGGTTTTGCCAAACCTATCATCATGTTGACCGGTCAGAATGCTGAACAGGACATTATCTCCAGCCTTGAAGCGGGTGCCAATGACTATGTGATTAAGCCGATGCGCCTTGGCGAATTGCTGGCCCGCGTCAAGTCACAGCTGTGGCAGCATAAAGCATCAGACACGGCACGGTTCTCGATCGGCGGGCTCAGCTTTCTGCCTGCAAACAAGCTGCTGAAATCTGAAGATGAGACCCGTAAGGTGATCCTTACCGAGAAAGAATCGACCATTCTGAAATATCTGTACCGTGCGCATCCCAACTACGTCACAAAGGAAGAACTGCTGGCCGAAGTATGGGGTTTTCAGAACGGACTAAGCACACATACGGTGGAAACGCATATCTATCGATTGCGCCAGAAGATCAAGCGGCTGACCAAAAAGAATATCATTTTGACAGGCATGCAGGGCTATTCACTGTCATCAGTGCCGTAAGCGCAACATTGATGTAGTGGAATTAACTCTGGCTGGGGCGGTAGGATTCGAACCTACGATACACGATACCAAAAACCGATGCCTTACCACTTGGCTACGCCCCAGTCGCAGAGTGGTCGCAATGTAGCGGCCAAAATGTGCCCGATCAAGCCCCAAGATGACGGCGCTATACAGATAAAGTTTATGACCGGAAAACGTGCAATTTCTGGGGTCCGCTCTGGATCAGATAGATGTGCTGACAGCCCATAATCCGCGCGATTTCAGCGCGGCCGCTGCCGTATCGCATTGCGCCGCATTTTCAAATAATGCGAAACAGGCGGAACCGCTGCCAGTCATCTGTGCGGTGACAGCGCCGTCCTGCGCCGCCATCAGCTGCAGCAATGTGCCAATTTCCGGCGCGATGGCGATTGCAGCCGCTTGCAGATCATTTCCTCGGCTGGCGATCTCTGCCATGGTCAGACCATCAGGGCCGGTCGGCAATAGCCAGCTGGCAGGGCCAATATCATCCCCACCAGCATCCTCTTGATCAGCGTCTTTTTCCGCAAGCGCTGTGAAAACGCGCTTTGTCGACAGCAACACCCCGGGGCTGGCCAGCAGCACCGGCCCGGCTGGTGCCGGTTCCAGTATCTCGATGACATCGCCAATTCCGCTCATCCTTAGCGGTTTGCTGACAAGGCAGGCGGGCACATCAGCACCAAGTTCAAGCGCGAGGTCAAACAACAGATGATCCGCAATCGGCTGGTCTGCATGTGTCTGCAACCAGCGCAACAGGGCGGCGGCGTCACCTGACCCGCCACCAAGGCCAGCCCCCACCGGTATATGTTTCTCGATATGGATGGCCAGCGGTCCGATGGCGCCGCCGGCAGCCCGCCATGCGCTCAGGGTCTTTGCACAGATATTGCCGCCGCCGTCGCTTGCGGCCTGTGGCGCGTGATCCTGTGTTTCATAAAGCTGACTGGCAAATGCCCCGCCAAGGGTAATGCAATCCTGCGCGGCTGGCCGAATCTCCAATATGTCACCTGCAGCCGCAAAAAAGACGACTGAGTCCAGCAGATGATATCCATCTGCACGGCGTCCCGTAATGTTCAGGCAGAGATTGATCTTGGCCGGCGCGTTTACGCGGCTTGGCGCAGGCAGGCCGGTTGCCATGGGGTCAGTTCGCTGCCGGAATGTCGTCAGGCGACAAACCGTTCTCAAGGCGTGATGTCAGCATCGCCCGTTCTTCGTCATCAGCAGACAGGCTGTGTGCCAATCGCCATTTAAAACGTGCCTCGTCATATCGGCCAAGTACCCAATAGACATCACCAAGATGGCCGGTAATTTCCGGGTCCGATGGTTCCAGTTCGGTTGCGCGCTCAAGATAGTCAACGGCTTTTTGCGGGTTGCCCAGCTTGAAATGGACCCAGCCAAGCGAATCAACAAAAAAACCGCTTCCCGGACGCTGTTCGACAGCGCGCTCAATCAGGCCAATTGCCTGATCAAGATTGCGGCCTTCATCGGCCCACCAATAGCCAAGATAATTCAGCGCATATGAATCAGACGGATCAATTTCGACGGCGCGAAGCAGATGTGTCTCCGCGGCAAGGTCATCGCCAAGCCGCTCCAGCGCCATGCCAAGATTACGGTGCAGCGCACCGCTGTCACTTCCCAGCGCCATGGCTTTCATATAGGCGTCACGGCTTTCGGCATAGCGTTGCATGCGCCGGTAGTTATCGCCGATACGGTGGTAAAGATACGGGTTGTCGCGGTTACGGATGATGACAGCTTCAAGAATGGAAACGGCGCGTTCCGGATCATCCATATTCTCAACGATGGATGCTTTCAAAAGCTGGGCAAGCTGGCCAAAGACATCGTCAACATCAATCCGGTCAAGATGCAGAATAGCCTCTTCATATTGACCGACATCACTCAACTCCTGGGCCAGAAGCAAGTGACCAAAATCAAGCTCCGGCGCAATGAAAAGCGCCAGCCGCAACCGCGCGGACAGGGATCTGCGCCCATCCTCGCTTTGGCTTGCAAGCGCCACTTCAATGATATTGTTGGCAATCAATGTATCGATATCGGTACCGCGCTCTGGTGCCGCAATAAGGCTGTCCATTACAGCGCGATGGTTGAATTGCTGCGACAGCCGGTCATCAAGGAGCGCTTTTGCATCCTGCAGCTGACCATTGCGCACAAGAAAACCGGCAAGCTGGATGGCCATGCCAGCAGGCAGATTTGTGCTGCGCAGATCCGTGCTGCGTTGCTGCGCCTCGTCATCAAGCCCGAGATATTCTGCCATCAACATAATGTTGAGTTGCACATGGGCAGGCAATGGCGCGTTGTCGCCGGCGACCAGCCGCCCGGTATCCGCAAGCTGTGAAATACCGGCATCAATCTGTCCGTTGGCAGCGTTTGCCCAGGCTGTGATCACCCCGGCCAGATCCATCGCATTGCTGTCCTCAGCGATTACCTCTGCCAGTACAAGAGTGGCAGGCCAGTCATGATTTCGGATTGCAAGCGCCGTCCCCGGCTCGCCAGCCAGCGCCATGGTCAGGTTCAGCTGTTCCATCTGACGCCCGATGGCGGCGGCCTTTTCAATATCACCGTAATAATATTGTGTCAGAAAGGCCTGCCGCAATAAGGCGGCATCCGGGTCAGCCTCATCAATGGCCTCGAGAAAAAACGCTGCAGACCGCCTTACATCACTCATGTAGAGGGCTTGCCGTGCTGCCAGAAAATGACCCGATATTGTCGATATATCGTGCTGGATGGCAGTGCCTGAAACGCTGCCAGCTGTTGCCGGCTCCGTCGTGGCCGCGCCGGCCTGGGCAAGACCGGTCTCAGCTGTGCCGGTTTGCGCGCGTTCAGCTGTCGTTGTCGTTGTGCCGCAGCCTGACGTGGCGAGGGCGATCAAAGCGGCGCCTACAACAGCAAAAGCCCTGTGCGCGATCTGCGAGATTGCCCTTGTTTCTGGCATGATTGCCCTCCGCCCACATGGTCAGTGGTTCCAAATTCCGGGCAGTTCAAATCTTGTTCTGCCCTTCTTGCCGGGCGTTGTCAGGCCATACCCGTCACATATTTGGATAGTTTGGCCCGCCGCCACCCTCCGGCGTTACCCACGTAATATTTTGGGATGGATCCTTGATATCGCAAGTCTTGCAGTGGACACAGTTCTGCGCATTGATCTGCAGGCGCGGGTTGCTGCCATCATCCTCGCGGACAATCTCATAGACTCCGGCAGGGCAATAGCGCTGCTCTGGCGCGTCATAAAGCGCGAGATTATGGGTAATCGGCACAGAACTGTCCTTCAAGGTCAGATGTGCCGGCTGGTTTTCCTCGTGATTTGTGCCAGACATGAATACAGAGGAATTGCGATCAAAACTGATCTCTCCATCTGGCTTTGGATACGCGATCCGCGGGGCCTCATCCGCCTTTTTCAAGGTGATATGGTCGGCATGATGATGCATGGTCCAAGGCGCACTACCTCGCAGGATGTAGGTGTCAAGCGCAGCATTGGCCATTCCGAACCACAGCCCCTTGCTGAAGCCGGGGCGAATATTGCGCACCTTGTAGAGTTCCGTCCACAACCAGCTATCCTGCAATTTGTCACCATAGCTTGCTGGTTCGTGGCCGGGTGCCATGGCGTCGAGCGATTCAAAAATGGCTTCGGCAGCAACCATGCCCGACTTCATCGCGGTGTGTGTGCCTTTGATTTTCGGAACATTCAGAAAACCGGCAGTACAGCCAACAAGGCAGCCCCCCGGGAAGGTCAGTTTTGGAATCGACTGGAACCCCCCCTCATTCAGCGCGCGCGCGCCATAAGCAACACGCCGTCCCCCTTCAAACACTTTGCGAATAGCAGGGTGTGTCTTGAAACGCTGGAATTCTTCGAAAGGTGACAGATGCGGATTCGAATAGTCGAGACCCACAACATAGCCAACAGCAACCTGATTTCCGTTCAGATGGTACAGGAAGGATCCGCCATAAGTGTCGCTGGACAGGGGCCAACCGACCGAATGCAGGGCAGTTCCCGGCTTTGATTTTTCAGGCTCGATATCCCACAGTTCCTTGATACCAATAGCAAAGGTCTGCGGATCCTTTCCCTCGCGCAAATCAAATTTGTCGAATAACGTCTTTGTCAGATGGCCGCGACAGCCCTCGGCAAAGATTGTCTGTTTGGCCAGCAATTCCATACCGCGCATATGGTTTTCGGTTGGCGCACCATCCTTGCCAATGCCCATATCACCGGTTGCTACGCCGCGCACGGCACCGTTCTCGTCATACAGCACTTCGGCTGCTGCAAAACCGGGGTAGATTTCAACCCCAAGCGCTTCGGCCTGTTCACCCAGCCAGCGGCAGAAATTGCCAAGTGAGATGATATAGTTGCCGTGATTGTTCATTTGCGGCGGGGTCGGCAGGCGGATCGACCCGCTTTGCGTCAGGTAAAGAAACTTGTCATTTGTGACCGGGGTATCCAGCGGTGCGCCGCGTTCCTTCCAGTCAGGCAGCAATTCATTCAGGGTCCGGGGTTCCAAAACCGCGCCAGACAGAATATGCGCGCCAACTTCACTGCCCTTTTCGATCAGGCAGACTTCAAGATCGCGGCCTGTTTCCTGTGCCAGCTGCTTGAGACGGATGGCTGCCGACAGGCCTGACGGGCCACCGCCAACCACGACGACATCAAACTCCATTGATTCACGTTCCATCCTTGCGCTCCCCCTGATCACCGGCCTTGACGCCTATGGATTGTTTTCGCCGGTCTTGTATAAGGTAACCTGTTATCGAAGAATAGTTGTCTTTTTATCGCATCATGACGGTCAGGAAATCGACGGAAATTTACATGACAGCGAAGTCTGAAACCGCAGATGATCTTCTTGCCGCACTTGCCTGGCAACAGCAGATGGGTATCGATGAAACGCTTGTCGATGATCCTGTTTCTGCCGCGACGCTTACATTGCGCGATATTGTGGCCTCCCAACCGTCACCTGCCCGACAGCCCGTGCCATCGAAGGACAGCCTGCCAGCGTCAGGAATTGTCGCGCCACAGGAACAGGTGACCGCGCCAGCTGATGCGCCGCCACCGCCATTTTCCGGGACCGGGCAGCTTGAGGCGATTGATTCCATCGCTGGGTTGAAGGACGCGCTGCTGGATTTTGATCAATGCGCTCTCAAACATACCGCCAGCAATATGGTGTTTTCTGATGGTAATGAAGGGGCAAAGCTGATGGTGATCAGCGATGTTCCCGGCCGAGAAGAGGACCGTATTGGTCTGCCACTGGTCGGGGCAGCCGGTCAGCTGTTTGACCGTATGCTGGCCAGTATCGGATTGACCCGCGCCGACGTCTATATCACCAGCCTTCTGCCATGGCGGCCGCCAGGAAACCGAACACCGACCAGCGAGGAGATGGCGCTTCTCTTGCCATGGCTGCATCGCCACATCCAGCTCGCCGCACCTGAAAATGTTCTTGTCTTGGGTGGGGTGCCGGCAAAGGCGTTGATCCCCGGTGCTGGCAGCATTCTGAAGATTCGTGGCAAATGGACTGCAATTGACTTCGGGGATGGTATCGAACGGCAGGTCATGGCCAGTCTGCATCCTGAATATCTGCTGCGATCGCCGGCACAAAAACGGTTGGCCTGGATAGATCTGTTGGCACTGGCTGATAAACTTCTATAGAGTGCGCGCCGAAATCGCGAAAGTCAGGATCGTGAAAGCCTGGATCATGTCCATACCGTTATTTTTTTCAAAATCCCTTGGCCGTTTGGCGGTTATGCTTGGCATTGTGTTGCACGCTCAGGCTTTTGCATTGGTTGCAGAGGACGCACCGACATCCGCGCCAACATCGCCGTTGCCGTTGCTGCTCAGCGATTTTGATGTACAGCAATATCAGCGCCTGTTTGACCTTCAGGAACAAGGGCGCATGAAGCAGGCCATCCGCGAGATTGGTCGATTGGAAAACCCGATCCTGACCGGCCATCTGCTGTCACAACGCTATCTTCATCCGACAGCCTGGCGCTCCAGCTTCAAGGAATTGTCGTCATGGCTGAAAGCCTATAACGACCATCCTGATGCCAGCCGCATCTACTGGCTGGCCAAGAAAAGGCGGCCCAAGAATGCGGCGATGCCGACAGCACCAAAGATCGGATATCTAAACGGATTTGGTCTATCAACCGGTAACAGCTATCGCCCACCTATCCCGATAAGCTCTGCCGGCCGCGTGTCACCGCGGAACACCCGGCGCATCGCCAGAGAAATCCGTCGGTCAATCCGTCGTGGGTGGCCAACAGGTGCGCTGAAAGTCATCGATAACAAGAGCAACCAGCGTTATCTGACCAGTGCCGAGGAAAGTCAGCTTCGTGGCGAGATTGCCCATGCCTATTTCATTTTTGGGGTCGATACCAAAGCAATCCGACAAGCGCGCTACGCCATGGGGGCAAATCGCGATGCAGCGGTGATGGGCAGCTGGGCTGGTGGCCTTGCCGCATGGCGTAGCGGGGATTTCGAATTTGCCGGCGCCCTGTTCCGCGAGCTTGCCGAAAATGAGAAAGCCTTTCCGGCTTTGCGCAGCGCCGGGGCATTCTGGGCGCACCGCATCGAGATGCGCGCCGGACGGCCAAAAGTGGCGACCCACTATTTGCAGATCGCTGCGCGTGATCTCGACAGTTTTTACGGCGTGATCGCGCGGGCTGCGCTTGGTCAGAACTATGACATCGGATTTGAGTTGCCAGACTATGATGCCGATTTCATCAGCTGGTTGTCGCACCGGCCCGGTGGACAACGTCTGTTCGCCCTGTTGCAGATTGGACGGTATAATGATGCCGAGCGCGAATTGCGTTATCTGTGGGCCGAAATGCCGGATATGATGAAAGAGGCGGCGCTGCGCTTCACGCTTGATAATGGCATGGCTGGTCTCGCCTATCGGGCTGGGTCGCTGCTCTCGAAAAACAGCGGCAAGACCTTTTTCGGCGCGATCTATCCAATTCCGCTTTATGATGTCGAATTCACCGTCGACCCGTCGCTGGTATGGGCGATATCCCGCCAGGAATCGGGATTTAACCCGCGGGCAAAAAGCCGGGCCCGCGCCGCCGGGCTGATGCAGATCATGCCGGCCACCGCGTCTTTTGTGACCAGGAACCGTGGCTACCGTGGCCGCGACCGGCACCTGCTTTTCAATCCCGAACGCAATCTTGAGATTGGTCAGGCCTATATTCGATCACTTCTGGACGAGCCACTGATCGACCAATCGATCATTCACTTGCTGGCTGCCTATAATGGCGGGCCTGGCAATCTGCGCAAATGGCTGCGCAAAATAGACCATCAGGATGATCCATTTTTGCTGATTGAATCCATTCCCGCGCGGGAAACGCGTCACTATATCAAGAGTGTGATCACGAATTTTGCACTCTACAGGATGCAGCTTGGTGATCCGGTCCCCGAATTGCTGGCCCTTGCATCGGGCAGTTTCGGGCGCTTTGACTTCATGGTCTCGGACGGAATGCCAGACGCTGGCGACGGATCCTGACCGGCGCAATTGCAGGAGGCGATCATGCCGCGTGACACAAGCCGTCTGGACATGTCGATTGATTTTCAACCGGTCAATATCGCCGTGTTGACCATCTCGGACACACGCACCCCTGATGATGATCGCTCTGGCGACCTGCTTGCCGAACGCATTGCCACGGATGGTCATGTTCTCGCTGGCCGGATGATTGTGAGTGATGATGTGGACCGTATCACCGCCCGGCTGCAGGGCTGGATAGAGGATCCGCAGATTGATGTCATTGTCACAACCGGTGGTACCGGGCTGACAGGTCGGGACAGCACCCCCGAAGCCTTTGACCGAACAATCGAAAAATCCATTCCGGGATTTGGCGAGCTGTTTCGCCAGCTTTCCTATGAAAAGATTGGCACCTCCACCATCCAGTCGCGGGCGGTTGCCGGTGTGGCGGGCGGCACCTATTTGTTCGCGCTGCCTGGCTCGCCGTCCGGTTGCCGCGATGGCTGGGATGATATTCTGCGCTACCAGCTCGATATTCGCCACCGCCCATGCAATTTCGTGGAAATTATGCCGCGCCTGACAGAATCTGCATCACGCCGCCGCACCCCTCCGGCGGATGCCTGACTTCCGCCTTGAAGATGCCGCTACAGGCATTGCCATCGGCGTAGATGAGGCCGGCCGCGGGCCTTGGGCCGGTCCGGTAAGTGTGGCGGCATGCTGGCTTGATCGCACACGGCCCGATCAGATCCCCGATGGCCTGGATGATTCAAAGAAGCTTTCTGCTACGCGCCGTGCCGATATGTTCGCCCGCCTCACATGCGGGCCGCATCTTTTCAACCTTACCCATGTTGATGTGGCCACCATTGACCGTATTGGCATTTTGAAGGCTACGCTGGCAGCGATGGCTGAGGTGGCAGAAGCGCTCGCGACGCAGATTCAACAGGCCGGCCATGGTGCGGTGGCCGCAGCCTTGATTGATGGCAATCAGATGCCGCCAACGGATCTGCCTTCGCAATGTGTCGTGCGCGGCGATGCCACCAGCCTCAGCATTGCTGGTGCTTCGGTGATCGCCAAACATAGCCGTGACTTGGTGATGACCGAACTTGACAAGACCTTCCCGGGATATGGGTGGGCACAGAATATGGGGTATGGCACCGCCCAGCATCGTGACGCCATAGACAGGCTTGGCATCACGATCCATCATCGGCGCAGCTTTGCCCCGATCCGCCGCCATCTGGAATTTGAAGACAGGCCCTTGGACCGCGGCGATCCTGTGGCATGATGAGGTGATCCCTCCTGCATGCCTGTGCCGACACACCCGTTCAAAATATCTGCCGCGCCTTTACCAAGCGGCGATACCCCCAAGGCCTGCCACGCTGATGCCACAATATAATCAGCCCTCCCAGCGATATGACACCATATATGGTTGCGCGGTCATATTCTGCCGGTTGTTGGTTGACTTGAGTTAAGTTTTTACGTCCTTATGGCTTGGTAAAGCTCTGAAACAACGTAAAAAAGGCCATACAGGGTGGAAAAGGATATTGTCATTCAGGGAGATTGCGTCAGCGCGTTGAAAACGCTGCCGACGGCGTCTGTCGACCTCGTTTTTGCAGATCCGCCTTATAATCTTCAACTTGGCGGCATGCTGGCACGCCCGGATCATTCGACCGTTGATGCTGTGGATGATGCGTGGGACAAGTTTGATTCCTTTGCGGCTTATGATGCTTTTTCACTGGCCTGGCTGACTGAAGCGCGCCGGGTACTGAAACCTGACGGCGCCATCTGGGTTATCGGCAGCTATCACAATATCTTCCGGTTGGGCCGTATTCTGCAGGATCTCGACTTCTGGTTGTTGAATGATGTGATCTGGCGCAAGACAAATCCGATGCCGAATTTTCGTGGTCGCCGCTTTACCAATGCGCATGAAACGCTGATCTGGGCAGCGCATTCCAAGGAATCGCGCTACAGTTTCAATTATGAAGCGATGAAGGCGTTGAATGACGATGTGCAGATGCGTTCTGACTGGGAGTTGCCTATTTGCACCGGCCATGAACGGCTGAAACAGGAAGGACGCAAGGCGCATCCGACGCAAAAGCCCGAATCCCTGCTGGCGCGCGTCCTTCTGTCATCAACCAATCGCGGCGATACGGTCCTGGACCCGTTCTTTGGAACCGGTACGACGGGCGCGGTCGCACGCCGTCTCAACCGCCATTTTGTCGGTATCGAACAGGATGAGGGGTATGTGGCGCTCGCCCGGGCCCGCGTTGCGGCCGTCACGCCAATCCAGTCACCTGATTTGCTGGCCACGCCCCCCAAACGCGCCAAGGCAAAAGTGCCTTTTGGCAGCTTGATAGAGCGCGGGATGATCCAGCCCGGAGATGTTCTTTTCGACGCCAAACGCCGGTTTACCGCACAGGTGCGTGCCGATGGCTCGCTTGTGACAAAGGCAAAGGAAAGTGGCTCCATCCACAGTCTTGGTGCAAAGCTGCAGTCGCAGCCAAGCTGCAATGGCTGGACGTTCTGGCATGTCAGCCGTAACGGGCAGGATGTGTCAATCGACCAGTTTCGTGATGAAATCCGCGCAGCTGATGCGGCAGGTGGTGACGGCTGACCGTCTAGCGTCGCGGCATCAAGACATAGCCGGCAACCATCAGAACAATAACAATGGACATGCCAGCGCGTTCTGTCCCGGTGGCGGCAACAGCAATGCCATAGAGCAGGGGCCCGACAAAGCTGGTCGCCTTGCCAGAGAGCATCAGCAATCCAAACATACTGGCGCGATGTTCGGGGGGCGCCTTGTGTGCAACATAGACGCGCGCCGATGATTGTAACGGGCCGACAAACAGGCCAAGCGCTGCCCCGGCAGCCCAGAAGACGGCCTCATTAGGTGCCAGAATGGCGATCGTTCCCAGAATGGATAGTGCAACCAGCGAGACCCGCATAACCTTTGTTGACCCAAACCGGTCATCGGCAAATCCGCCAAAGGCCGCACCAACTCCAGCGGTAATGTTCAATATGATTGCAAAGACCAGAACCATGGTCTGGGAAAAGCCGAACACCTTGGCGGCGTAGATGCCGCCAAAGGCAAAAAGTGTGACAAGCCCGTCAGCAAACAGCATGCGGGCAATCAGAAATCGTGGCATGTCGGGAATGCGCATGGCGATTGCGACACTGTCACGAAGCTGGGTGATAAAGGGGACTTGCCTTGGTTGCGGCGCAGGTGACCGTACAAACAGAAATAGCGGTGCGGAAAAGATAATGAGCCACAAAGCGGCAAAACACATGGTGATCCGGATATGTGCTGCCTGTTCCTTGCCAATGCCAAAGGCCGGGGTATCGGGCATCACAAATAATACCAGCACCATCAAAAGTGCGATGATGGCGCCGGCATAACCCACGCCCCAGGCCAGTCCCGAGGCGCGGCCATAGCCTTTTGGCTGTGATACAGATGGCAGCAGGGCGTTATAGAACACAAAGCTGATTTCCATTGCAAAGATCGACAGCGCAGATAACAGCAGCGCCATCGTGGCAAAGGACGGGTCAGGTTTGACAAACCACAGCATCGCTGTCGCGCCCCCGCCCAGCAGCACCATCACCCCCAGAAAGGATTTGGCAGTGCCCCGCTGGTCCGCCATGCGCCCGAAAATGGGTGCAGCGATCGCCAGCAAAAAGGCGGTTGCCGCGGTCATCCAGGCCCACGCAACCGATCCGCCTTCTGGCATTACGGCGGTGGTGAAGAACACGGAAAAGATGAAGGTGGCGTGGAGAGTCGGAACAGGCGAGCTTGCCCAGTCATAGAGCGACCACGCCAGAAGAGGTTTTGTCAGACGCATCACTAATCCCCTGCCGGTTCCTGCGTTTACATCAGTATTCGTAGCTTTGCAGTGCCTTTACTGGACAATCAAGCCGGTCTCGCCCTTTCAAGCCGGTCAATTCGATAATGCAGACAGCTCCAGCCAGAATACCGCCACTACGCGTGACAAGCTGTGCTGCCGCCTGCAGCGTCCCGCCCGTTGCCAGTAAATCGTCACACAGCACAACACGCTTGTCACGCAGCTGTCGTGACGCCTGAATCGACAGCCGTGCCTCGCCATATTCCAGCGCATAGGATTGCTCATGCAATTCGCCGGGAAGCTTGCCGGCCTTGCGCACCATCACCATACCGCAATCAAGTTCAAGTGCGAGCGGCAGCGCAAACAAAAAGCCGCGTGCATCAATGCCGGCAATGATGTCCGGCTGCATGGGACTGGTCAGGTCGGCCAGGGCCGTCATGGCCTGACGCACGACTGCCCGATCCTCGAGGATCGGGCTGATGTCATAGAATGTTATCCCGTCCTTTGGGAAGCCGGGAGTTTTGGAAATATGCGGGTCTGCGTTAAAGCGCATGCTGTGCCTTTTTCTCCAAACGCCGGGCATGAAGGATTGGCTCGGTATAGCCCGACGGTTGCACCGCCCCCTTGAAGACAAGATCGCATGCCGCCTGGAAGGCGATAGAGGCGTCAAAGTCTGCCGCCATAGGTATGTAGGCAGGATCATCGGCATTCTGCCGATCAACAACACCCGCCATTTCCTGCATCACCGTCATCACCTGATCATGACTGCAAATGCCGTGATGCAGCCAGTTGGCAATATGCTGAGAGGAAATACGCAATGTAGCGCGGTCTTCCATCAGGCCCACATCATGAATGTCCGGCACCTTGGAGCAGCCGACCCCCTGATCGATCCAGCGCACCACATAGCCAAGAATGCCCTGCGCATTGTTGCGTAACTCCTGAAGGATATCATCGTCTGACCAGTTCGGGCGCTGGGCGACGGGGACCGAAAGAATATCGGCACGGTTTGCCGGCTTCCGTTTCGCGATGTCGCTTTGCCGTGCGGTAACATCTACCTGGTGGTAATGCAGCGCATGCAGGGTTGCAGCAGTCGGCGAGGGAACCCATGCACAATTTGCCCCGGCCATCGGATGGCCGATCTTCTGTTCAAGCATGTCTGCCATGCGGTCCGGCATGGCCCACATGCCCTTGCCAATCTGTGCGCGACCTGCCAGCCCGCAGGCCAATCCAACATCAACATTCCAGTTTTCATAGGCATCAATCCATGTGGCCCCTTTCATATCGGCCTTACGGATCATAGGACCAGCCTGCATCGAGGTGTGGATTTCATCTCCGGTACGGTCAAGGAATCCAGTATTGATAAAGAATATCCGTGATTTTGCAGCGCGAATGGCCTCTTTCAGATTGATTGTTGTACGGCGTTCTTCATCCATGATGCCAATCTTGATGGTGTTTTCCGGCAGGCCCAGAACCGTTTCGACCGCGGCAAAAATCTCGACGGCAAATGCCACCTCATCGGGCCCGTGCATCTTGGGCTTGACGACATAGACCGACCCGGTCGCCGAATTGCGCTTTGCCTGCAGGTCAGGCATCGCCGCTGTAACGGTCATGAACGCATCCATGATCCCTTCCGGAATTTCGCTGCCATCCGCCATCAGGATGGCTGGATTTGTCATCAGATGACCGACATTGCGGACCAACATCAGGGCGCGTGCTTTCAGCGCTTCACCCGTGCCTCTGGCAGACTTGTAGGTGATGTCATCGGCAAGTTGGCGGGAAATGGTGCGGCCGCCCTTTTCAAATGCCTCGGTCAGTGTGCCATCCATCAGACCCATCCAGTTGCGATAGGCCAAAATCTTGTCTTCGGCATCAACTGCCGCGATGGAATCCTCGCAATCCATAATGCTCGACAAGGCTGATTCGACGATGATGTCATTGATTCCGGCGGCATCATCGCGGCCGATCGCGCCGTTTCTATCGATCATAACCAGCAGATGCAGCTGATTGTGACACAGAACGATCATTGACGGTGACTCCGCAGGACCGTCATGACCTTCAAACAGGGCGGGATCAGAAAGCGCGGCCTCTCCCTGCGCTGTGGTGACTGTCAGGACGCCATCCTGGACCCTAAAACCGGTAGCGTCACGCCAGTTGCCATGCGCCAGTGGAACCATCTCATCCAGAAAGGCGCGTGCGCGCGTAATTACCTTGGCACCGCGCACCGGGTCATAGCCCTGTACCCCGGAGTCATCCTCTGCAGGGATGGCATCGGTGCCATAGAGGGCATCATACAGGCTGCCAAAACGCGCATTTGCAGCATTCAGCGCATAACGTGCATTGGTAATGGGCACAACCAGCTGCGGGCCGGCAATCGAGGCGATTTCCGGATCGATATGGTCTGTATCGATCTGGAAGTCATCCCCTTCCGGCACCAGATATCCGATGGATTCCAGAAAGGCGATATGCGCCGCTTTATCAATCCCGTCAGCGGCATGCGCTTTCATCCAGCCATCAATCTGCGACTGCATGGATTCGCGTATCTGCAACAGTTCCCTGTTGCGGGGGGCAAGGCGGTTTACCGCAGCATCAAAGCCATCCCAGAATTGTTCCCCCGTCAGCCCAGCCGCCGACAGTAATTCGGTTTCAACGAATGCCGCAAGGTCTGCGGAAACCGACAGGCTGCCGCGGGACACATAGTTGCTCATCAAGGTCTCCGGTCAATAGTCTCAATATGGGGGAATGGGCAAGATAAGTGGTGCCCCTGTCGGAGACAAGGTAAATTCCAGCTGTTCTACCAATCCAGCCCGGCAGAATGAAGCACATCGCCGATATCACCAACAAGCGCGTCGAGACGGTCTTTCGAATCAGCTTCTGCCCGGGCGATCAGAACAGCTTCGGTATTTGATGCGCGCAACAGCCACCAGCCGCCATCAGTCCGGACGCGGACACCATCAATGGTCGAAACAGCAGTTGCGCCCATCCGTGCCACAATATCTGTCGTAATTCTGTCCATCACGGCAAATTTTTCTGCATCAGGGCATACAACCCGCATTTCCGGGGTCGCGTGCTGCTCCGGAAGGCTGTCCATAAAGGCTGTAATGTCGACCCCCATACGCACCGACTGGTCAATGACCCGCAAACCGGCATAAATGGCGTCATCAAAGCCATAATAATCATCCCCGATAAAGATATGGCCTGACATCTCGCCGGCCAATGGTGCGCCGACGTCCTTCATCCGCTTCTTCATATGGCTGTGTCCGGTCTTCCAGATTTCGGGGGATGCCCCGGCGCGGCGCATCAGTTCCAGCGCCACATCGGATGATTTCACATCCAGCAGCATCGGCTTGCCTTCGTGCCGGGTCGCTACATCCTGCGCAATGAAGGCGGTAAGAAGGTCGCCCGGTACCTGCCGGCCACGTGCGTCAACCACACCGATCCTGTCCCCATCACCGTCAAAGCCGATGCCAAGATGCGCCTTCCGGCTTTTGACCTCGGCGCGCAGAATTTCCAATGTTTCAGGATCCACGGGGTTCGGGTGGTGGTTCGGAAACGTGCCGTCAATCTCGGCAAACAGCACATGATGCTCGCCGTCAATCCGGTCAGCCATCTTGGCGGTGACGTCGCCGGCGGCACCGTTGCCGCAGTCCCAGACCACAGTCATGCCAGCGGTTTGCATGCCCGCCGTGATGCGATCGATGTAGCGGGCCTCGACCGGCATATCCTGGCGGCTGCCGCCGGCAACATGGCTGACACCCTTTGCACAGGTGTCACCAAGAAGGCTGATATCTTTGCCAAAGAAAGACGCACCCCCCATCATCATCTTAAAGCCATTATGTTGTGGCGGGTTGTGGCTTCCTGTGACCTGAATGGCACCATCGGCCTTCATGTCATGCGCGGCAAAATACAGCATCGGCGTTGGTCCACAGCCGATATCCGCAACCTCTGCCCCGCCAGCTACAAGCCCTTCCACCAGTGCTGCGGCAAGGGTTGGCGAGGACAGCCTTCCGTCACGTCCAACAACAACGGATGAGCTATATCCGCGGGCACGCTGCATGGTGATAAAGGTCAACCCGATGTGAAATGCATCAACATGGGTCAGCGTGTCTTCAAAGATTCCGCGAATATCATAGGCTCGCAGGATCGTCGGATCAAAATGATGCGCGCTCATTCAATGTGGCCCCGCAACCATTCCTGCAGGGCGTCTTTCATCTCCGGATTGTCGAGGCCAAAAGCAATATTGGCCTGCAGAAAACCGACCTTGGAACCGCAGTCAAACCGTTCACCGGAAAAATGCAGCCCGGTGAAGGGCGCCGTTCCAATCTGCTTGGCCAGCGCGTCTGTGAGTTGTATTTCACCGCCGGCGCCTTGTTCCTGGAGGCCCAGCGTATCAAAAACAGATGGAGAGATAATATAACGTCCTACGACGGCAGTGGTTGAAGGCGCATCCGCCGGCATCGGTTTTTCAACAAGTCCGGCGATGTCCACCTTCTGTCCGTCCGTCTTTCCCGGGGTGACAATGCCGTAAGCACCTGTCTGGTCACGTGGTACATCCATCACCGCCACCATATTGCCGCCGTCATAGGCATCCACCATTTCCTTCATACAGGAACGACCTTTGATCAGATCGTCTGCAAGCAGGATGGCAACCGGCTCGTCACCAATAAGATGGCGGGCGCACCAAACCGCATGGCCAAGTCCGGCAGGCTGTTGTTGCCGGACATATATGACAGACCCCGGCACTTTCATCATACCGCCGACAACATCCATGGCCGCGTCCTTTCCCCTGGTCGCAAGCGAATGTTCCAGCTCAAATGAATGGTCGAAATGATCCTCGATCGCGCTTTTGTTTCGGCCGGTCACAAAGATAAATTGTTCAATGCCGGCGGCAGCGGCCTCCTCAACTGCATATTGGATCAGCGGCTTGTCGACGATTGGCAGCATTTCCTTGGGCATGGCCTTGGTAGCCGGCAGAAAACGGGTGCCAAGACCGCCAACAGGAAAAATGGCCTTTTTGATCATAAAGCTATCCTTGCGGTTGTGGGTTCGGCTTGATACCCATGGATACCGACCCGCCCCGAAAGGGTCAAGAAAATGACTGGGCAATACCAATGAGCAGATTTTCAGCGGCTGATATCAGCGCACTCCTGATGACCTCTGCCGCCACCAAGCAGGACACAGCGGCGCAGTGCAGCGACAAGGCCTTTGTGGCAGCCGAAATGATTGCAGCTTCGCTTGCTGCGGGCGGCAAACTGATGCTCTGCGGCAATGGTGGTTCGGCAGGCGACGCCCAGCATCTGGCAGCTGAATTTGTCGCGACCCTTGATCACCAGCGTCCTCGTGACGGGTTGCCGGCAATGGCGCTCACGACAGACACCTCCTTCATCACAGCCTATGCCAATGATTTCGGCTTTGAAGGTGTTTTTGCGCGCCAGGTTGCAACGCTTGGCAGGCCCGGGGATGTGCTTGTCTGTATTTCAACCAGTGGCAATTCAAAAAATGTGCTGGCGGCGGCACAGGCAGCCGCCAAGAAAGATATTGCTGTGATTGCGATGACCGGAAAGGGGGGCGGCAAACTGGCCGATGCCAGTTCCGTGTGCCTGGCGGTGCCAAGTGAAGTGACCATGCATATTCAGGAATCGCACATCGCACTTGGCCATGCGATAACCTTGGCAGTGGAAAGACTGCTTGGCCATGAATGACGACGGCATGCCAGTCCGAATTCACTTGGCAAGATTGTCCCAGAACAAAATATATTTACACTGTCACATATCGTATATGCGTCCGGTATATCGTGACGTTAAAGAACCATCGAAAAGGAGTGGTCTTTGAAACTTGCTGTAATTGGAACAGGATATGTTGGGCTTGTTTCTGGGGCCTGTTTTTCTGAATTCGGTTTTGATGTGACCTGCATCGACAAGGATGCAGACAAGATCGCCAGGATTGAAGATGGGATCATGCCGATTTATGAGCCTGGTCTTGAGGATCTTGTGGACCGCAATGTCAGCGCGGGCCGTCTGCGCTTCTCGGTGGATATGGGGCCGGCTGTGCGCGATGCCGATGTGGTGTTTATTGCTGTCGGCACCCCGACACGGCGCGGCGACGGGCATGCCGATCTGAGCTTTGTCTTTGCCGCTGCCGAGGAATTGGCCTCCTTTCTGACGGGTTACACGGTTGTCGTCACCAAATCGACTGTCCCTGTTGGTACCGGCCGGGAGGTAGAAAAAATCATTCGTGCGGCCAACCCGGCGGGTGATTTCGACGTGGCATCAAATCCCGAATTCCTGCGCGAGGGCGCAGCCATTTCTGATTTCATGCGTCCGGACAGGGTTGTTGTCGGTGCCGAGAGCGATCGCGCGCGTGACATTCTCCGCCAGCTCTATCGTCCGCTCTATCTCATAGAGACACCGATCTTGATGATCAGTCTTGAAACGAGCGAACTGATCAAATATGCGAGCAACGCCTTTCTGGCCGTCAAGATCACCTATATCAACCAGATGGCCGATCTTTGTGAGCGCGTGGGTGCGGATGTCCATGATGTCGCGCGCGGCATGGGTCTGGACAAGCGGATTGGCAGCAAGTTTCTGCATCCGGGCCCTGGTTATGGCGGGTCCTGTTTTCCAAAGGATACTCTGGCATTGGTACGCACCGGTCAGGACCATGCGTGTGATATCAGCATTGTCGATCAGGTAGTGTCCTATAATGCTGAACGCAAAGCATCCATGGCGGGCCGTGTGGAACAGGCGGCCGGCGGTTCCGTTGACGGCAAAACCATTGCTGTTCTGGGGTTGGCCTTCAAGCCCGAAACAGATGATATGCGTGACAGCCCGTCTCTGGACATTATCCCGGCATTGTTGGCGGCTGGTGCGCATATTAGCGCCTATGATCCAAAAGCAATGGATGAGGCGCGCCATTTGCTGCCAGCCGGCACTGTCTTTCAGGACAGCGCGCTCGACTGTCTGGATGGCGCAGATCTGGCCGTGGTGGTGACTGAATGGAATGAATTCCGCGCCCTGACACCAAGTCTGTTCCTTGATAAGATGTCCGGCAATGTGCTGGTTGATTTACGCAATATTTATGATCCGGCGGTGATGCGTGATGCCGGTCTGGAATATCTGTCGATCGGGCGCTGACCCGACTGATCATTAAGGCTGCGCACCCACATCCTGGTTCGCCACCCCCAAAGTTGCATTCGTGATGTCCCAAAACCATAGGGCGATGGCATGATTCAAAAGACGGTTCTGGTTCTTGTCGCTTTTACGCTGGCCTATGGCCTGTATGTATTTCCGTTTGCAGCGTTATGGGCGCTGTTTCACGGCACAGCCATATTCGATCCACAATCACTGTTGCTGGGGGTGCCGGCTTTTGTCTGCCTCTGGTTATATTTGCGGACAGGGACAACAAACAGGCTCCTGAAAGCCTTTGTCTATTATGGGATGGGGGTTGGTTTCATCGCATTATGGGTGGTGGGCTTGGCCCTTGTCGCACAGGCGCTGGCCAGCTTTGAATCCGGTGCCGTTGCCGCAGTCGCATCGACAGCCATTATTGTCCTGTCTGCAATCTCGATGATGAATGCCAGAACCATAACCCGTCGCCAGCTTGTCGTGAATTCAGCCAAGATCCGCCAGCCGGTCAGGTTCGCCTTTATCAGTGATGTTCATATCGGGTCACATGCGCCGCGGCATCTGGAGAAAATCTGTGATCATCTGATCACGATGGATGTTGATGCCGTGCTGATTGGCGGCGATCTGTTCGACAGCAGTGACTTCACGCTGGATGACCTGAAAGCGCTCAAACGCATAAAGCAGGATATCTTTTTCGTTACCGGCAATCACGAAGGCTATGTAAAGGGCCATCAGCAGATGCTGGACCAGTTTGACGGGTTGGGCATAACCGTTCTGGATAACAGCGCACAGGATTTTGCCGGGATCAATATTGTCGGAATTGCTGACAGTCAGCCGGTAGCGGATAAGGTGGCCGCGATTGACAGTTTGCGCCAGCCCGACAGATTTAATCTGGCGCTTGTCCACCAGCCTTCCAGCTGGTCCCCGGCGCGCGATATGGCAGATCTGATGCTGTGTGGCCATACGCATAATGGCCAGATTTTCCCGTTCAATTTTCTGGTCAGGCTTCAGTTCGCACAGACCTATGGACGCTATGGGGTGCCCGGTGCACAGCTCTATGTATCATCGGGCGCCGGGTGCTGGGGCCCCGGCATGCGACTTGGGTCGCGCAATGAAATCATTCATCTGGAGATTCTGCCATCCGGCGATATTCTGCCGGGTGCAAATCGGGCTTAATACGCGCTTATGATGCTGTCATGCCAAGATAGACCGTCTGGGTATAATCTTCTTCCAGCAGCGGGTTGAAGAAGGTCACTTTCTCTGCGCTGGCGCTGACAAAATGCTGTGTCAGCCGGTCAAGAAAGGCGTTGTGCGGCGGGTCGTTGGACCACAGGGCGAAAATACCGCCGCTGTTCAATGCTGCTGACAATCGCGCCAGACCGGCATCACTGTAAAAATCGGCATGGGACGGGTTCAGATAAAAATCCGGAGAATGATCTATATCAAGAAAGATCCCATCAAACCGCCGCCCCGCACGATCTGTGTCAAAGCCGGTGTCGCTGCGTGCAAGGGCAAAGAAATCTCCCTCAACAAGCCGGCAGCGCGGATCATCTGCCAGCGCGGTACCAAGCGGCAGGTGGCCATCCCGATGCCATTCAATGACGGGTGCCAGATATTCAATTACGGTCAGCGAGCGCACATTGCTGTGCGCCAGCACCGCCTCAGCGGTATAGCCAAGCCCCAGGCCGCCAACAAGAATATCCGGCTGTTCGGTTGCCAGCCGTTCCATCGGCAGTTGTGCGAGGGCGATTTCCGAAGCGGTGAACATGTCCGACATCAGATGTTCATCATTCAGAATCACCTCGACAACGTCACGGCCAAGCTTGAGGATGTGCCGGCGTCGCAGGATCAGCGTGCCAAGCGGTGTCTGCCGGTAATCCAGCTCCTCAAACATTTTTGACATGTTTATGTCCCGTGCTTGCCCGCGTCATCTGACAGCGGCTTTTATTGTCGGCACGCGCTCTGATCGGTCAGCTTTCTGGATAGTCGCGAATGAAGACCGGTGCCGACGGGGTGGATTCATCAGGCCGATAGCGATACCCGCCTGAGTCAAACTGCTGCAATGCGTCCGGGTCCTTCAGGCGGTTCTGCACGATATAACGGGCCATGGCCCCACGCGCCTTCTTGGCAAAGAAGCTTACGATTTTGGCGCGGCCATCACGCTCTTCCTTGAAGACAGGGGTAATGACCGGCAATGACAAGGCAGCGGTGTCAACCGCACCAAAATATTCCTGTGAGGCGCAATTGACCAGCGCAGAGGAATCGGTCGCCACCGCCTGTGAGCCCAGCGCTGCGGCCAGTTTTGACCCCCAATATTCATACAGTGAACCGCCATGTGTGGTTTTCAGCCGGCTGCCCATTTCCAGCCTGTAAGGCTCGATGGCATCAAGTGGGCGCAGCAGCCCATAGAGGCCGGAAAGGATACGTAAATGGTTCTGTGCCCAGGCCATATCATCATCATCCAGCGACTGTGCCTCGAGCCCCTGATAGGTGTCACCGGCAAAACTCAGTGCCGCCGGCTTTTCGGGCTGCGTACCGAAATTGGCGAAGCGTTCGACATTCAACTGGGCCAGTGTATCGCTCAACCCCATAAGGGAGCGTAGATCATCATGTGATAGCCCGCGCGCCACCTCTGCCAATTCCTGCGCATGGTCCAGAAAGACCGGCTGTGTAGGCGTGTGGGTATCGGAGGGATCCATATCGAGTTTTTTGGCAGGCGAGATGACAACCAGCATGATGTTCTCCTTTTCACCAGTGGAATTTAATATGCCAAAGGCCGAACATCCAGAGGAGGGTGGATTTTTCCACCAGTTTGCTGATTTCGGTTTGCTGATTCCGGTGTGGTGCCCGTTTGCCTGACCCGGTTGCCTGACCTGGTTGACTGACCCGGTTGGCAGCATCAGATGGCCGGCCACGCATGACCGGACGACTGCATGTCTGACAGGTCGGCCATAGCCGCGTCAGCGACAAAGGGGACAGACAAAACAGAATTCCAGATTGGCGCAGCAGATCTGCTTCTCTTGAAAATCAAAAATCCTTTCCAAGATATCGGACCATCATCCGGGTATAGCAACGCCGCATTTCGTGCAGGGAAAATGTCAATCAATGTCGTTTCGTTTCGGTCCATCTCCTGTCGTTGGTATGTTTGCGCTGATTTTGATCGTGATGGCCGCATCCGCAGCCAGAGCTGATTTCTTTCAGGATCGCAGCCATCTCATAAACAATAATGGGCCGCGCTTGAGCTATGGAATTGCGGTGGCTGATCTCGACGGCAACAAGGCTCCAGAATTCATAGTCACGGGTTTCGGATATCCAAATCTTGCATTGGCGTTTTCGGACGGGCGCCTTTCAAACAGCATTTCAGACGGTCTTTTCAGCGATCCAGAACGCAAGACCATTGGCGTTGCGGCATGTGATGTTGATGGCGATGGCATGGAAGAGGTCTATTTTCTGAATACGGATGCCTATAGCGGTGAAAAAATTCTGGCTGACCGGCTTCTGGATTTTAATCTGAGTCCGATCGATTTATTCGAAGAAGGAGACAACTGGGCCAGCCTGAATTTGACGGCTGGTCGTTCTGTTGCCTGCGTTGATCGAAAGGGAGACGGGCAGTATGGGATCTATGTTTCAAACTATGGTGGCCCGAGCCGCTTCTATGAAGTAGAGGGAACCCAGATTGAAGACATCTCTATCCAGCTTGGTATCGACAGGACCACTGGGGGCAGAGCGGTTGTTTCAGGGCATATCTTGGGCTCACGCAACGATATCCTCGCTGCAAATGAAAGAGGCCCCAACTTCCTGTACCAGAATGTTGACGGGGGATTTCTCGACAAGGCGGTTGAATATGGTGTCGATGATACGCTGCAGAACGGGCGCGGCACCGCCCTCGCGGATATAATGTATGACGGCCGCCTGGGGATCATTATCGGTAACTGGAACGGTTACCACCGCGCCTATGTGCCAATGCAGAACAGTTTTCTCGATTTTGCCACGGATGAATTCCGCGAGCCGTCATTGGTAAGGACGGTCATTAGTGCCGATTTTGATAATGATGGTTATGACGAGATCTTCTTTAACAATATAGGCCAACCAAACCGAATGTTTCGCGTGCGTGACGGTGGTGTGATTGAACCAGTCCCCTTATCCGCCGCCCTTGAGGCTGATGGCCTTGGCACCGGTGCTGCTGTGGCTGATATCGACAATGATGGTGTTCTGGATTTGCTGGTCGCACATGGTGAAAGCGCGCCTCAGCCTTTGAGTCTTTTCCGCGCCGATATCAAGAACCCTGGCCGGTATCTCAGAATTGCACCGCTCACAGGCAATGGCGCGCCGGCCCGTGGCGCCACCGTTATTTTAGAGACCGACATGAGAGTTCACGCAAAGACCATCGATGCCGGAAGTGGCTATCTTTGCCAGATGGAGCCTGTGGCCCATTATGGTCTTCGTAAAAACGAGGTGATTAGATCAGTATCCGTGCGCTGGACGGATGGCACTGAAGATGAGTTAGGTGCGGTCGCAGAAAATACGGTTCATACCATCAGGAAGGACGAATAGATGACGGGCACACCACATTCCAGATTTTGCTCTCTTTTTTCTGTTGTTCCTTATCTGCTGCTGTGCCTGTTGTTCATTTCAGCCGCAGCAGTTGGAGACGACCAGCGCGCCGAAGATGAGCTTTTTGCCGAATTGAAAGCTGACTGGAATACCATTTTTCCCTCAGGAAACAGAAATGCCGGGGGGGCGATGTTTTTCAAGCACATTCTGGACAATTATGACAATCAGGATGAGTTTATGACGTTGAACCAGTTTTACTGTCCGGTTTCTGGTTCCGTCGTAGATCCGTCATCAGAGCCAGAATTTGTCTACGCTGAAGATGCGGTAACCGGCAACCCGGTTTGTGGAAGCCTATATCGCTGCTGCTGGCCCTGCAGTTGCGATATCATGCGTCTGGCCCAAATCCGCAATATCACGCTCACCTTTGAAAATGCGCCCGTCAGTTTATATGCGTTTGTTATGGATAATCCCTGTGGCAAGCCGGACTTTCCAAAGGAAGTATCACGAGACGATTTCTGCGTTGGTGAAGACATCAATCAAGATCGCGTTCATGTTGTTGAAGATCAGATAGTGATCGGGATACTCCATGACGGGTTCCAATGTACGCTGGAGCAAGTTGCGTGGATCGGCCTGCATCGGGTCACGGGCGGCATGTGCGCCCCGCGCAACGCAACACCGATCGACCAGCTTAAAGGCGGTATGGGCGACATTTTTGCCGAATTGGCGGATTGATCTGGCACGCCGGACAAACAGCGAATGCCGGCACGCCGGAAAAATAGCGAATGAATGCGGTGGGACCGGTGAAGATGCCGGCTTGATGCTTCTCCGGCAGCGCAGAAACGCAACCGACATCGATTATTTTTTGAACAGCTGCCCAAACGGCGCATGCCCTTAACGGCGCATGTCCTTAACGTCGTATATCCGCTGTGGTCTTTTGAGAAAGACTGGAGCGGGTGAAGGGATTCGAACCCTCGACCCCAACCTTGGCAAGGTTGTGCTCTACCCCTGAGCTACACCCGCGATCGCGTTGCTGCCATTGCGGTCAGCGCGTTCCGCGTTGCGACGGTATAATGCAAGCTGTGCGCCCTTGCAAGTGGGGAATGAAGGAGGCGTGCCATTTCCTGTGCCGCCGTGTTACGGATCTGCATCCGTATCCCCCTGACAGGCCTGCCAGCGTCGCTTTCTTGCCGGCGCAGAAATGCCTCATCGGTGCATTTGCGCGTCCATGCGGATCACGCTGCGCCGGTTACATTCCGGTAGGATGTCTCGATGGCATGCAGGAAGGATAGGCCTGACGAACTTGTCGCCAGCAGCAGGAAATGCGCGTCTGCAAGGCAGATGATCGTTGCTGCCATATGCTCCATCACCGTGCGGCCGGCCATATCGGTGCCGAAATTGTCCGGATGCAGGTCCAGCGGGCAGAGTCGTTCCATGGCAGCCATTGTATCAGGGCCGGAAATTTCGATAGCCACCAGCGAATCCGTCTGGTCGGTCGTATAGCCTGTCCCTTTCAACCCTGTCCGGACATGCTGGTCTGCATCCGGTGTGGTGTGCGCAAAGACAAGCAGCATCTGGTCAGGTGCGGTGTTGACGGCGCGCATGCCATTCTTGCTGGTTGTGCTGCGGGTGGCTGACGGCATGGCAAGCCCGTGCCCCGCTTTCAGTGCCCGTTTCAACGCGGCATCTCCGCCAAGCGGCGTGGCAACAGACACGATTGCCAGATCATCGCGCGCGATGATGCGGTTGCCGGCAATTGTGATATCCGCGCCACCAAGAAGGGGGGTGGCTTTGAGCTTGATCTCATCCACGCTGACGTTCTCCCGCGGGGTCTATGTGATGCGCGGAACAGACCTCTACCAAAATATCCTGATCGCGAACCGGACTATAGGCACGAATGGTCTCGCCATAGCGTTCTGCACCGCGTTTCAGGAACCCGATCCCAACCGAATGGCCGAGCTCGGGCGACCAGGCGACAGACGTCATCCATCCCTGGTCATGCGCCATGTCGGCGACCGCCCCTTTCTCCAGGAAATGCGCACCGGCAGTCAGAAGCTGGGTGCGATCCACCGGTCTGAAACCAACCAGCCGCAGATCATCCTCGCGGATCATTTCAGGGCGCGCTGACAATTTTGTGCCGATGGAATCCTTGGTCTTTGCGACCATGCCGCCAAGGCCCAGCATATGGGCTGTTGTCTGGCCATTCAGTTCGTTGCCGGCCGCATGGCCCTTTTCAATCCGCATCACGCCAAGCGCCTCGGTACCATAGGGAACGGCATCGAATGCCGCGCCAACAGTCATGAGCGCGTCCATCATAGACCGGCCATAGCGCGCCGGAACGGCGATCTCGTAAGCAAGTTCGCCAGAGAATGAAATGCGGAACAGCCGCGCCGGCGTGCCGTCAAACACGGTACATTCAGCACAGGCCATGAACGGAAAGCCATCATTCGACAGGTCCATGTCGTCCACCACCTGTGACAGCAGTGCCCGGCTGTTTGGTCCAGCGACCGAGAATTGGGCCCATCCGTCCGTGGTCGAGATCAGATGCACATCAAGATCGGGCCACAGGCACTGGCGGGCGAATTCCAGATTGCGGAAAACGGCACCGGCATTGGCTGTTGTTGTCGTCATGACATAATGGGTCTCGGACAGGCGCGCGCAGGTGCCGTCATCATAGGCGGTGCCGTCCTCGCGCAGCATCAGCCCATAGCGCACCTTGCCAACCGGCAGCTTCAGAAACGGGTTGGCATAGACCCGGTTCAGAAATGTAGCAGCATCCCGCCCCTGGATATCAATCTTGCCAAGGGTGGTGACATCGCAGATTCCGACAGATGCCCGCGTCATCCGAACCTCGCGGTCAACGCTGTCCCGCCAGCCTTTCTCACCTGGCCGCTTGAACCACTGCGCACGCAGCCACATACCGGTTTCCACAAAATCGGCGCCATGCGTCCTGGCCCATTCATGGCTTGGCGTCAGACGGAACGGGCGGAATTCCTTTCCGCGCGCACGACCCGCAAAAGCACCGATAGCGACGGGCGTATAGGGCGGGCGATAGATCGTGGTGCTGGTGTCGGGAATGGCATTGCCGCTGACAGCTGCCATGATGGCGATGCCCAGCATATTGGATGTCTTGCCCTGATCGGTGGCCATACCAAGCGTGGTATAGCGCTTGACATGCTCGACAGCGCTGAACCCTTCTGACAGGGACTGCTCAATATCCTTGGCAGTGACATCATTCTGCAGATCCACCCAGGCGCGTTTTGTCGACCCGGTAATGTACCACTGCGCGCTGGTATCAAAAGTCTCGTCACTGGCTTTGGGCGCGTTGCCAGCCCCGCGGCCAAAGCCGAGATCCCGCGCCATGGCCTTTGCCGCATCATGTCCGCCGGCAAGCGCAGCCGCCAGCGTCATCTGGCCATTCGCGGCGCCAGCAACCTGCATCCCCGCCGGCAGGTCATTGCCAGGCACAAACCCCATGATGGTGTCATTCCATACCGGCCGGCCGCGATGATGGCAGGTCAGATTGACATTGGGCGACCAGCCCCCGGATACGGCAAGGCAATCGGCATCAATCCTGCGCCCGTCATTCAGGGTGATGGACCGCAACCCCTTGCGCCCCGATGTGTCGACCACAAATTCACCTTTGCGGGCATCAATAACGGCGCTGACTTGGACGCCTTTTGCGGCAAGATCGGTTGCTGTACGCACCCCGTCCTCATTGTTAGTGAAGACGGCAACCTGCCGCCCCGGGGCAACGCCAAAACGGTTCACATAGCTGCGCACCGCGCCGGCAAGCATCACCCCCGGCCGGTCATTATTTCCAAAGGCGATGCTGCGCTCGGTTGATCCAGCGCAAAGCAGTGCGCGTTTCGCCATGATCCGCCACAGGACCTGGCGCGGTTTGCCGCCAGATGTGGCAAGATGGTCCGTGCGGCGTTCCAGCCCGCCATAAATGCCATGGTCAAAAGCACCATAGATTGTCGTGCGTGTCATCAGCCGCAAATTCGGCATGCTGGCCAGTTCCGCCAGGGTGGTGGAGGCCCAGTCCGCACCGGCGGCATCATCCACAATATAGGTCTCGGCATTCAGCCGTCCCCCCATGCGGAAATCCTCATCCGCCAGAATGACCCGGCAGCCGGCGCGCGCGGCAGCACGTGCAGCGGCGATTCCAGAAGGTCCGGCACCAATCACCAGCATATCGCAATGCAGAAATCCGTGGTCATAGATATCGGGGTCAGGCGCGCCGGACAGGCTGCCCAGACCGGCCGCTGCACGGATCAATGGTTCATAAAGCTTTTCCCAGAAAGCCTTTGGCCACATGAATGTCTTGTAATAGAAGCCGGCGCTCAGCAAGGGTGCGGCCAGGTCATTAATGGCCATCAGGTCCCATTCCAGCGCGCCGCGGTGATTCTGGCTGCGCGCGACCAGCCCATCGAAAAGTTCGGTCACCGTGGCGCGTGTATTGGGTTCTCGGGCCGAACCTTCACGAAGCGATACAAGCGCATTCGGTTCTTCCGGGCCGGCTGAAAAGATGCCCCGCGGTCGATGATATTTGAAAGAACGGCCGACAAGCTGCACCCCGTTTGCCAGCAGTGCCGACGCCAGCGTATCGCCGGCATAGCCGGTCAGGTTGCGATTGTTCCACCGAAAAGACAGCGGGGTGGTGCGGTCGGGCTGTCCGCCTTCAATGCGATGTGACTGGCTCATCGTGACCGCCCCGTCGCGCGGGCCACATCACGTGCCAGTTCGACATGCGTAATTTCGTGGGTAACGGTGTTGCGCGTTACGACAAGCCAGGACCGGTCGCCCTGCTCATGATACCATAATTCCCGAATATTTCCGGCCGGGTTGTCGCGCAGGAACATATAATCATGCATGTCCGCGTCGCTGGCTGTCATACCGTCTGGCCGGTTGATCATCGCGGCATCACCAAGATAGACAAATTCGGCGGCATCGCGTGGTCCAAGAAGCGGATGGTTGATAATCATCTGGCTGCCCCCATCCTAATGCAGATTCGGCTGCGCACCGGATCCCTTTTCATCAATCGCTGCCCCGCGCATAAACCGGTCAAGCCGGTAATGGCGTGCGACCGGATGCGGCGCGCCAGTGGCCAAGAGATGCGCATAGCAGAAACCCGATGCCGGTGTGGCCTTGAAACCGCCATAGCACCAGCCGCCATTGAAATAGAGACCGTCGATGCCGGTCCGGTCAATAAAGGGCGATCCGTCCATCGACATATCCATGATGCCACCCCACATCCGCAGCATCCGGGCGCGGCCAATCATCGGCATGATGGCCATGCCACCCTCGCAGACATCCTCGACGACAGGCAGGTTGCCGCGCTGCGCATAGCTGTTATAGCCATCGATGTCGCCACCAAAGACAAGCCCGCCCTTGTTTGACTGGCTGACATAGAAATGCCCGGCACCAAAGGTAATGACTCCCGGAATGACAGGTTTCAGCCCTTCCGAAACAAAGGCCTGCAGCACATGGCTTTCAATCGGCAGGCGCAGGCCCGCCTGCTGCATCACACGTGATGATGATCCGGCAACGCAGACAGCAATCTTGTTTGCCTTGATAGGGCCGCGCGATGTTTCGACACCGCGGCAGACACCGTTCTCGATCCGGAACCCGGTGACTTCACAATTCTGTATGATGTCGACACCGCGGGAATCTGCACCGCGGGCATAACCCCAGGCCACCGCATCATGGCGCACCGTCCCGCCGCGTGGTTGCCAGATCGCCCCCTGAATTGGAAAGCGGGCATTGTCAAAATCCAGAAAGGGACATTTCTCGCGAATGCCATCCCGATCAAGGATCACCGCATCTGCACCTGAAAGGCGCATAGCATTGCCGCGTCGCACATAGGCATCGCGTTGCGCATCACTGTGGATCAGATTCAGGATGCCGCGTTGGCTGACCATGGCGTTATAGTTGAAATCCTGCTCAAGCCCTTCCCACAGCTTGAGCGACAATTCATAGAATGGCTGGTTGCCCTCCAGCAGATAATTCGACCGGATGATGGTGGTGTTGCGCCCAATATTGCCTGATCCCAACCACCCTTTTTCAACTACGGCGACATTGGTCAGGCCAAAGCGTTTTGCAAGATAATAGGCGGTCGCCAACCCGTGTCCGCCACCGCCAACAATAACGATGTCATATTCGGGCTTTGGGTCCGGCATGCGCCAGACAGGTTTCCAGCCCTTATTGCCAGCCAAAGCTTCTTTCAGGATTTTAACGGCGGAATAACGCATCATCGTTCCGGTCGGTTGAAACAGCTATCAGATTATTCAGTATCGAAACCTGGTAGATATGTAATAAAAAGACATCAATATGCCAGAAAAAGACAAAACAGGGTCTATGCCGCCCCCATTCCGTGTTGGAATCCTTCCCGTCGCAGGTTTCCCGCTCATGTCCTATGCCTGCACCGTAGAACCATTGCGCGCGGCCAATCTTCTCTCGCAACGCCCGCTCTACGACATTGTCCATTTCGGGCAGGCTGTCCAGACGCCAAGTTCCGGCGCCGCAACCGTGGAGCGCGTCCTCGCCACTGGCGCGCCTGCCGAATTGGATCTGCTGCTGATTGTGGCGGGTGGCGATCCGTTCAGTTTTGATGATCCGGCGGTATTTTCCTGGCTCAACCGCATGGCGCGGGCCGGGGTACAGATCGGGGGCGTATCAGGCGGGCCGGTATTGCTGGTCAAAGCCGGGCTGATGGCGGATCGCCGAATGACGGTACATTGGGAACATGTGCCGCTGCTGACCGAGCATTTTCAGGATGTCATCATTGAACGGCGGCTTTTTGTGATCGACCGCGACCGCGTGACCTGTGGTGGTGGCACAGCGCCGTTGGATCTCATGCATGCGCTCATCAGCAGTCATCATGGCGGCGCATTTGCCCGCCTTGTCAGTGACTGGTTCCTGCATACCGATATTCGTTCGGAAACGGCGCCGCAGCGCGGCAGCGTTTCGGAACGCGTTGGTGTACATTCGCCGCGGGTTCATGAAGCCGTCCTGTTGATGGAAAGCCATATTGCCGATCCGCTCAGCCTGACGCAGGTGGCCTATGTTGCCGGTGTAACGCCGCGTCATCTGAACCGGTTGTTCACAGACATGCTTGGTGTACCGGTGATGGCCTATTATCGCGGTCTGCGTCTGGCGGTTGGCCGCCGGTTGCTGCATAACGCATCAATGAATGTCGGCGAGATTTCCGAGGCAACCGGCTTTGCGAATGCGGGACATTTTTCCAATGCCTATAAGGCGGCATTCGGCATCAGGCCGCAGACCGACCGGCGCCAAGATCCCTGATATCACGCCCTCCTTTAAGCCGGATGCAGCGTCTCTGAATCACGTGCTGCAGCAGTATGATCGTCGGCATTTGGATTCTTTTAAAAATAACGCCTGCATTCTGGATCAAAGTTGATTGATTTTGTGCATTCCTGTGTGTGTAGTACCAAGATCAAAACACGCGTAGCAGTTACGCGCGAAGACCGATTGCAGGACCGATATGGCTTTTCCAGAACATGCAGATTACGTCATCATTGGCGCAGGGATCCACGGGGTATCTACCGCCTGGAAGCTTGCTGAGCGCCTGTCCGAACGCGGGGAGTCGGTTGAAGGCCGCATCGTGATTCTGGACAAGAGCGGGATCGCCTCTGGCGCCTCGGGTATTGCCTGCGGTGTTGTCCGCAACAATTATTTTCAGCCGGCGATGCGGCGCCTCATGGCGCATTCGGTGGATGTGTGGGACAGCGATCCCGAAGGACTGTCCTACCATCCCGTCGGCTATATGCAGATCTCGAGTGAATCAATGCGCGATGATGTCGGCTCGATCTATGCGCAACAGCAAGATATCGGATATGACAGCGTCTTCATTGAAGGCGTAGATGCCTGTACATCCTATATGCGCGGCATTTTTGGGGACTGGCAGGCGCAGAACATCACCAGTGTCTTGCATGAAAAACGCGGCGGTTTTTCCAACCAGACAAAGACCATGTATGCACTGGCCGACAAGATCGAAAAGCTTGGCGTGCGTATTCTGACGGGCGTTGAGGTCAAGGGTTTCAATGCGATGAACGGGTCTGATGCCATCAGTTCGGTTGAAACCGACAAGGGCAGGATTTCCTGCGAGCGAGTGATCATTGGATGCGGCCCGTGGGCACGTGATTTCTGGGATATGCTGGGTCTGCCAAAGCAGATCACTGTCACGGGATCCGACGGTGCTGTTCATGATGATGTCGATATGTGGCGGTTCTGGCAGCTGGAAGAAGGCGTTTTGCAGATGGATCCCGAAACCGGCCGCGCGGATGACGGCTCGCTGCCGCCGGTGATTCATGTCGATACGGACGCAGCCCTGATATCGACGGTGGACGGGTCAGTGATCACCGAAGAAATGTGGGGAATCTATTACAAGCCTGATTTTCATTTTGGCGGCATACAGGGCGGTGCATCGCCATATAAGGTGGATACGCCCGTGGATCAGGTGCAGATCGACCCTTATGGCCCGTCCTCGCCCGAATTCGTCGCGTCGCCGGAATTTGCCCATATGTGGGTCAGTGCGTTGGCCCATTGTCAGAAGCGTTATGAAGGGATGATGCCGAAATATCATCGCGAGGCGTCAGGCGGCATCGGCTGTTTTACCCCCGACAGTTTTCCGGTGTTTGATCACTTCCGCGAGAATGTGACAATGATTGCTGATTCAAATCATGGCTGGAAGATGATCGGTGTCGGGCATCTGATTGCTGACGAGGTTCTGGGCACACAGCAACCATTGCTCGAGCCCTTCCGATTTGCGCGATTTGCCGAGGGCAAGCTTCATCCGGTATCAAACAGCCCCTATCCATGGAGCTGATCACACCAGCCTGTATTTGACCACGCCGGCCCGTTCCGCGATCCAGAAATGTCGGATTAACCTGCCATAGCCTTTTCAAGACTGGTTGTCAGAGCGACCGCGATCTGGTCCTGCGTCTCTGCGTCAAGATAGGGGTGCATCGGCAGGGACAGTACCTGATCGCAGAGGGCTGCGGTCACCTGCAGCCCGTCATCGCTCACCGGATAGCGGCTGTAAGGCGGTTGCCGGTGCATTGGAATCGGGTAATAGACCGCGCTTGGCACCCCATGTTCGCGCAATATCTCCATGACCATGTCGCGGTCCGTGCCGGGACGCAGTTTGATGGTATATTGCGCCCAGCTGGATGTGGCGCCATCAGCCAGCTGGGGAACGCCAACATTGTCTGCCAGCCGCGCCGCATAGCGATCGGCAACCTGTTGCCGCATCACCAGCTCTTCATCGAATATATCCAGCTTGGCATCGAGGATGACTGCCTGCATGGCGTCCAGCCGTGCGGTCATGCCAATACGTTCATATTCGTAACGCCTCTTGCCCATCCCGTGGATGCGGCAGGACCGCATGATGTCGGCCTCGGTGTCATCATTTGTAAAGACGGCGCCGCCATCCCCGTAACAGCCAAGCGGCTTTGCCGGGAAAAAGCTTGTGCAGGTGATGCTTGCAAGGGTGCCGACCCTGTTGCCCTGCCAGCTGGCACCAAAGCTCTGTGCGGCATCATCAATTACCCACAATCCTTCGGCAGCAGCAAAGCTGTTGATGGCCTCGTAATCTGCCGGCTGGCCAAACAGCCCGACGCCCATGATGCCAACAACCGTGACACCTGCCGTCCGGGCGGCGCTCAGCGCCGCAGGCAGCCCTGCCGGGTCCAGATTAAAGGTGCTGGTATCAACCTCTGCAAAGACCGGCATGGCACCCAGAGCAGGCATCACCTCGGCACTGGCGGCAAAGGTAAAGGAAGGCACGATTACGCCCTCTCCCGGCTTCAGCCCCTTTGCTAGCAGCGCCAGCATCAGCGCATCGGTGCCAGAGGCGCAGCTGATGCAATGGCGGCTGTCCGCCGCCGCTGCCAGCCTTGTTTCGATCGCGGTGATTTCCGGCCCCATGATATACATGCCATGATCCAGCACGCGGCTGATGCCGGCATCTATCTTGTCGCGAATCCGCGCTTGCTGCGCGCCGAGGTCGATCAGGGGAATCATGCTGTTTTTGTCTCGTCTCTTGTCGTGGCGGCGCTACCGCCGGGGGTATGTGTCTGGCCAAAGGCTGTGATGGATTCTGTCATGCGTTCAAGCACGCGCTGGACCGCAAGGCCTTCCGTGATATCTGTCAGTGGCCTGCTTCCCGTCGCGCAGCACTCTACAAAATGGCTGACTTCTGCCCGCAGTGGCTCTGATTCGGCAACGGGGATAAATGCCGGCTCTGCGCGTTTGATGTCAACGCCGTCACCCGCAGGTGTCATGTCATCGCGGAACAGACTTAGCTTTTCTGACCAGGGGCGGGTATCGTCAAAAACAATCGATCCGGTGCTGCCAAATGCGGTCAGCCGATGTTCCTTGTAGGGAGATATCCAGCTTGTATTGATGGATGCGGTACGGTTGCCAGAAAAGGCAAAACTCGCCGATACATGGTCAATGATTCCCGGTGTCACATGACTGACCCCGGCACAGCTGAGGTGTCCCGGCTCTTCCCCCATCAGGGCGAGCAGAAGCGAGGTGTCATGCGGACACAGGTCGTGGATGACGGATTCATTGCGCCGGATGCGCCCCATCGCCAGCCTGTTCGCCACAACATGGCGCAGGTCACCAATAGTCCCGGCCGCAATTTCTGTCTGCAGCGCGATAAAGGCGGCATGATAACGGATCAGATGCCCCACCATGACGTTGCGATCTGCCTTGCGCGCGGCCTCGGCGATGCGTGCGGCTTCGTCAAGTGACATGGCAAGTGGCTTTTCCACATAGACATGGCGCCCAGCTGCCAGCGCCCGACAGGCGAGCGCCGCATGGGTGAAAGCCGGCGTGGCAATCATAACGCCGTCAAGATCATCCGTGTCTGCAATTGCGTCAATGGAGCTGACGGCCCCTCCAAATTCATCTGCAAAGGCAGCAGCCCTTTCAGGTTGCTGGTCGGCAATCTGTGTCAGCGCGCCAAGCTGGCCGAGATTTCGCGCCAGATTCCGCCCCCATATGCCACAGCCGATCAGTCCTATGCGCGCCATCGCTTCCTGCATTTATATAAAAATCTGGGAATATCGCTATACGCCTAGCCACTCGTCACCTGCAGGTCAATTGTTGCATTTTGTTACATGTTGATAGCGTGCTTGCTTGACAAAATAACGCGGTGTGACAAGTGTCAACGCGCTGGCGGCCCGCGCGCCCGACAGATATATTTATGCCCCGACAGATTTGGTCATGTATGGGAAAGATCGTCAGAATGGATGCCTCTTCAGCTTTCAAGGATAGCCTGCCAACCACGCCCGAGACTTTGATGGCGCAGCTGGATGCGGCCGGCATTGCCTACTCACATCACAGCCATCCGCCGTTGCGCACGGTCGAGGATTCAAAAGAATATCGCGATGGGATGCCAGGGACCCATGTAAAAAACCTGTATCTGCGGGATCGCAAGAAACGCAACTTTCTGGTGATCACACAGGAAGACCGGGCGGTTGATCTGAAAAGCGTGCAGGGGGATATCGCGGCTGACCGGCTGTCCTTTGGCAGCCCGGACCGTCTGTTTGAATTTCTGGGCGTGCGTCCGGGCGCGGTCAGCCTGTTTACCCTTGTCAATGATACCAGCCATCAGGTGCAGCTGGCTCTGGACAGCAGCCTGTTGCAGGCGGATCGCGTTTATTTCCATCCGCTGGTGAATGATCTGACACTTGGCGTAACGCCTGACGACATCCATGCCTTTCTGGCGATAACCGGTCACCAGCCAAAGATTATCACCCTTTAGCGGCTCTGACGCGGCCAGCATCTTGTTTTGATGCCGGGGATGCCTAGATTCAAACCGGTATACAGGATGTGACGCGCCTGGCTTCCGTGCGGTGGTGAAGGCGTCCTATAAATGCAAGAGAGTGCCATGGACCAGCTGATTTCAGGCGGCGCAACTGCCCCTGTGGATGTCGATATCAATAATTTCATGACCGAGGTCATTGATGCGTCGGCAACCACCCCGACCATCGTTCAGTTCTGGGCCCCCTGGTGCGGGCCGTGCAAACAGCTGGGACCCGTTCTTGAAAAGGTTGTCGGGACCAGCAACGGCAAGGTGCGCATGGTGCGCGTCAATATTGACGAGAACAACGAAATCGCGGCGCAGATGCGCGTCCAGTCTGTGCCGACGGTCTATGGCTTTGTCGACGGCAAGCCGGTAGACGGGTTCAGCGGGGCGCAGCCGGAATCCTCCGTCCGTCAATTTGTGGACAAGCTGTCCAGCATGGGGGGCGCTGGCGCTGATGTCGCCATGGTGCTGGAAGCGGGTAATGCCGCGCTGGCTGAATCTGACTATGGCACGGCCATGGCGCATTTCCAGCAGGCGATGGGGCTTGACCCGGCATCGGCCGGTGCCTTGGCTGGCGTTGTGCGCTGTCTGATTGGCGCCGGAGACCTCGAGGGCGCCGCCGAGATTGTCGAGCAGTTGAACGATGAATTCCGTGAAGATGCTGCGATGAAACAGGCGATTGGCGCGCTGGAACTGGCGCAAAAAGCGGCAGGCGCGGCAGGCGAGCTTGATTCGGCACGGGCTGCGGTTGAAGCAGACGCCCATGATCTCGCGGCACGACAGTCGCTGGCGATGGCCCTTTTTGCCGTTGGCGAACATGGCGAGGCGATGACACATCTGCTGGAATCAATCCGGATTGACCGCAGCTGGAATGACGAGGCCGCACGTGTGCAGCTTCTGGAGTTTTTCGCCTCACTTGGTGCCAGCAATCCTGACGTCATCGCCAGCCGCCGCAAGCTGTCTACATTACTTTTCTCGTGAATCGATTTTCCACAGACAAACAGGATTTTATGATGAGCGCAAAAATGGACGACAGAGACGATCTGCCGACAGAGATTCCCATTTTTCCGTTGCCAAATGCATTGCTTCTGCCTGGCGGTCAGCTGCCATTGAATATTTTTGAACCACGCTATTTGGCCATGGTGGATGATGCGCTCGGTCAGCCGGAACGGCTGATCGGGATGGTCCAGCCGATGGAAGAACAAGGCGGCCTGTTCGGAATAGGGTGCGCCGGCCGTATCAGTTACTTTCAGGAAACCGAGGATGGGCGGTATATGATCGCGCTGAATGGGGTGTGCCGTTTTCGTCTTCACGGCCATGATCTGACGGACGGCGGGTATCGGCTCGCGCAGGTCGACTGGTCCGAATTTGCGAAGGATCTTGAGGAATCGCAGCAAGGCATTGCTGATCGCGAGCGCATGTTCACGGTCATGCGGCGGTATTTTGCAGCGCGCGGATTTGATGCTGACTGGAATCAGATAGAGCAGTCCGAGGATGAACAGATCCTGAATACGCTGGCGATGGTGTGCCCGTTCGAAGTTGCCGAAAAGCAGGCGCTTCTCGAGGCAGACGGAATGGCCCGGCGGGCCGATCTGCTGATCGCCATGATGGAAATGGCGCTTCATGAGGATGATGGTGGCAATGACGCGCGACACTGACAAAAACCAGGTGAAGGGCGCCGACAAGGTGATTGATCCGGCGTTGCTGGATGTTTTGGTCTGTCCGGTCACACATGGGCCTCTGGAATATAATCGTGTGCGAAACGAATTGGTCAGCCGCCAGCTAGGCAAGGCCTTCCCGATCCGCGACGGCGTGCCTGTCATGCTGGTTGAAGAGGCCCGTGAACTGGACTCCGACGGGCCTGATGGTGGCCCTTCAGGTGGATCCGCCGCATGACAGCGGCCGGCGGCACCGCCCCGCCCCGCGAAATCAGACTTTCGGCTGACAAGACGACGCTTCAGATCACCTTTGCATCGGGGCAGGCTGCGCGCCTGACAGCAGAATTGTTGCGCGTTGAATCGCCTTCGGCAGAGGTGCAGGGCCATGGCGAAGGCCAGAAAACAACCCCTGCCGGCAAACAAAACATCACCATCACCGCGATTGCGCCTGTTGGAAATTATGCGGTCAGGATCACCTTTGATGATGGCCATGACACAGGCATTTACAGCTGGTCACTTCTTCAGGATTACGCCGCGCGTCAGGATCGGCTGATGGCGGACTATCTCGATCGGCTGGACAGCATGGGGCTGTCTCGGGATGCCTAGTGTCACGGCTGCTGATGCCATGCCGTGATGCCATGCTGCGACATCATTCTAAGATATCATTCTGGCCCACTGCCCGGATAGCGCCCTTCCAGCAAGGCAGCGCGGGTAAGCCGCCCACCTGTGGCGATATCCGAAAACATATTTTTCAGTCTTGTGCGCTCTAGCATCGCCAACCCGGCACCGGCCAGCCGCCTGACCATCATCGGACTGAGGGCGAACAGCTGATTGATCCCGGATGTTGCCGCACTCATCAAGAGCCGTTCAGCGCGACGCCCTTCCTCATACGAGTGCCAGACCGATGGGTGGGCGGGGGTAAGACCCCGTGCCCGCGCCTGTGCCAGACAATCTGCCAGAATGGCGGCATCACCAAGCGCCAGATTATAGCCTTGGCCCGCTATTGGATGCAGCGCGTGTGCGGCATCCCCGGCGAGAACAACGCCCGGCGCGGCAATCCGCTTGCGCACTGACGGCCGCAATGGCCAGGCAAGGCGCTGGCCGTCAAGATGCAGATAGCCGAGAGACTGGCCAAAGGCCTCCATACAGGCAGCCTCGAATATCTGCGGCGCTGCCACCATCAGCGTTTCGGCTTCTGCGGCCGGCATGGTCCAGACAAGTGATAGCTGTTGGCCAGCCAGCGGCATCAGGGCAAAGGGCCCCCCCGGCAGAAACCGCTGAAAAGCGGTATTCTGATGCGGGCGTTCGGCGCGCAGAATACTGACAATGGCTGTCTGGAAGTGACGCTCGTCACGCGCTGGCAATCCGGCCAGCTTGGCGACATGGCTGTTTGCGCCGTCACAAGCGACGACAAGACCTGCCTGCAGCCGACTTGGATTGCCGCTGCCGGTATCAATTTCCAGTTGCATGCTGGCACCATCGCGCGTCATGCCGGCAAGCGTGGCACCGCGCATGATGCGCAGATTGCCTTGTCTATCCGGTTTGTCTTTCGGTGCGGCTGATGCCGATGAGGCTGGCGAGATTGTAGAGGCAAGTGCCGCCGTCAGCGCATCTTGCAGATCGGCATTGCGGACCACATAGGCCAACGGGTCCTCTGCGGCCTGCCAGCTAAGGTCACTATCTGGCCGCCGGCGTGCGGCAAGGCCGGTCAGCGGCGCACCTTCGGCAACCGCAATCCGCATGATTGGTGTAGCCACATCTGGCAGATGGTCGCTGATGCCAAGTGTGTCCAGCATCCGCATGCCCGCTGCGTGAATGGTTGTGGTGCGTTCATCGGCCATGCCGTGATCGCCTGCTGACCTGTCGAGAAGGCAGATTGATACGCCGGTAACAGATAGCGCGCGCGCCATCATCAATCCGGTTAATCCGCCACCAATGATTGCAACATCTGTGTTCACAACCGCGCCTCATTAAAATGCGTTGTCACGATATGCTGTGCCAGTGGCAGCAGATTTCCACCGTCAAAGCGATAGGCATGGCATCCGGCTGCTTTGCCGGCAGCCACATCACTGTCGCGGTCACCCACCATTACCGACGCGGCTAGATCAATCTGCCAGCGTTCTGCCAGCGTCAGTATCATGCCGGGTGCCGGCTTGCGCCAGTCGCATGGGGTGCGTAGCGCGGGATCATGCGCATCGGGGTGGTGGGGACAGAAGGCAAAATCGGTAATCATCCCGCCGGCAGCAATGGCTTCAGCGGCCAACCGGTCATGGAAATGCTGCACATCGTCCCGGCTGTATAGCCCTTTGCCAATCCCGCCCTGATTGGTCACGACAAATACGGGCAGGCCAAGCGAGTGAAACAGCGCCAGCGATGCGCCCGCGCCTTCGATCATCGCAAAATCAGAAAGCCGCCAGGTATAGCCTTTTGCATCGACAGTCAGGGTATCGTCCCGATCCATAAAAATGGCAGGTCGCAGGCCGCTCATATCTGCGTTTGTCATGGCTTGGCGTCTCCGTGCCACCGATCAGTTGCCTGATCAAGATGTAGGCATATCCCGGCAGCAAGTCCATGCGAAATGCGGTCACAGCCCCTCTTGCAGCAGGGTGCGCAAACAGCATTTTGCGGCGTGGCAATTGCCAGATTCCCGGCGATGGGTTACGACAGACCGGCGGGTTGGTGCCCCCTGTGTTGCACGGCCATGCAAAGATGTTCCAACCCTGAAATGGGCCATTTGTTGATCGGGCTAACATGCGATGAAACTCAATCCGGAATATGCGCTTTTTGATGGCAATATGTTTGTGCAGATGCGCAGCCTGCTGGCCGATATCGATCTTCCGGCAGGGACCGAGATGCTGGACATGTCGATTGGTGAGCCCCAAATCGCCGGAGGCGACCTGCTGACCGGCAGCATTATCAGCCATAATGATGCCTGGCAGTATTATCCGAAAGCTGCGGGCCATCCGATCTTCACTGCGGCCATTGACCGGTATATCGCGCGGCGTTGGCCATCGGCTGCCGGGCTGGTTGATCTGGACCGGCAGATGTTGCCGGTGCCCGGCACGCGTGAACCATTGGGGCTGATGGGCGGTCTTGTGCGTGGCACGAAACAGGATGCCGTGGCATTGGTAACCAACCCCTATTACCATGCGTGGCGTGCCGGCGCGCTGGCATCGGGTGCCGCCATACATTATCTCAACGCCACTGCCGAGAATGGTTTTGTGCCGGATCTGGCGTCGATCCCGTCTGCGACGCTTGACCGTGCGGTGATCGTCTATCTCTGTAGCCCGGCCAACCCGCAGGGCGAGGTCATGTCACTGGCGCAGATCAAATCTGCAATCACATTGGCGCGGCAGCACGAATTCCTCTTGGTGATGGATGAATGTTACAGTGATATCTGGCGGGGTGAAGCGCCCGCTGGCGCTCTCGAGGCAGCGGCGCTGCTGCATGAAGAGGCTGGCACGCCGGATCTTGACCCGTTGCGCAATATGATCGTGCTGAACTCGCTGTCCAAACGGTCGAGTGCGGCCGGATTGCGTGCCGGATTCATCGTCGGTGATGCGGCGGTGGTCAGCCTCTATGCAAAGCTCGTGGCCAATTCCGGATCGCTGGTGCCGACACCGTTGTTGTTTGCCGCGGCAGATCTGTATGATGATGATGATCACGTTGCCGCAATTCGGGCGCATTATGACCATAGCTTTCTACTCGCCGAACAGTATCTGGGCGTAAACGCACCGCAAGGAGGTTTCTTTTTGTGGCTTGCAGTTGGCGATGACACGGATTTTGTAAGGCGGTTGATGCAGGAACAGGCGGTGCGTGCAATGCCGGGGCGGTTTATGGCCGAAACAGTTGACGGGCAGAATCCCGGTGAAGGGTATGTAAGGTTGGCGCTGGTACATGACCACGCCCGCACCGAGGCAAGCCTGGAACGTGTGGCGCAACTTCGGGGCGTCATGCAAGAAGGCGGATTTTAATACAGGCAATTATGGTCGATCCTGAACAGACAAAATCCCTGCTGTCTCCGGCGCTGCGCACCTTTGTTCAACGGCGTATGCTTGAGGTGGCTGGCCTGTTGGTCATGATTGCCGGTCTGGCGCTGACGTTGATGTTTTTCTCGCCAGGACGGTTTGATCCCTCGGTTAGCGCCTATTCCACCGGACCGGTACAGAACTGGTTTGGTCCCGTCGGGGCCGCCGTCACTGGCAGCTTGCGCACGGCGGTTGGCACCGCCAGCCTTTTCATTACGCTTCTGCCGGTGTTGTGGGGATATCGCATGCTGCGCAAGCATGCTGTGTCGCAGCGGCTGGCAAGATTGTTTCTTGCACCTGTTGCAGTGCTGTGTCTGGCCACCGGGATTGAGGCCCTTGGCCTTGCCGCCGGGTTCAATCTTGGCGGGGCGGCAGGCGTCGTCATGGCCGGGCTGGCATTGAAATATCTGCCGCAACCGGCCCCGTTTCTTGGCATGTCCATGTCACATTATTTCGGCGTGGGGATCACCCTTGTGGGGATCATTCTATGGGCCTGGTGCGCCGCGGTGTCGCGTCGCCAAATGTATCTCCTGACGGCCCCGGTGCGTGGTGTGGCGACGCTTTTGCGCCGCCGCCGCACTGCTGCTGCCACTGGGGATGCCGAGGGTGATTCAACAGAACTGACCTTGACCGAACCAACACCGGCGCCGGCACCAGCCGAACCGGCACCCAAAAAGTCGCGCCGCAAGACCGCCAAAAAGCGGCAGGAACCTTCGCTTCTTGGCAAAGATGATCGTGCTGCTGGCAAAGCCCCGTCCGGGGCGGGCCAGGGCCGGCTTGATTTTGGCGGGGATAGTGAATTCAGCCTGCCCCCGGCAAAGCTGCTGACTGCGCCGAAAAAGGCAGCCTCAGGTCCGTCGCGCCAGGCGCTTGATGAGACCGCGGCAGAGCTGGAAAACGTATTGAATGACTTCAGCGTCAAAGGGGCGATCACACAGTCACGATATGGGCCGGTCGTGACCCGATATGATCTCGAGCCGGCCCCGGGCACACGTTCACAGCGGGTGATTTCGCTGGCAGATGATATTGCCCGGTCAATGAGCGCGGTCTCGGTGCGCGTTGCCGGTGTGCCGGGACAGAATGTGATCGGTATCGAATTGCCGAATGCTGATCGCCAGATTGTTGCCCTGCGCGAGATTCTGGACGACCCTGCCTGGCAGGCGAATGACAGTGATCTTCCCATGGCACTTGGCAAGGATATCGCTGGTGCGCCGATTATTGTTGATCTGGCGCGGATGCCGCATTTGCTGGTGGCTGGCACCACCGGTTCCGGCAAATCGGTGGGCATTAATGCGATGATTCTGTCGCTGCTCTACCGCCATACGCCGGAGAGCTGCCGGATGATCATGATCGATCCGAAAATGCTGGAACTTTCGGTTTATGACGGCATCCCGCATCTCCTCAGCCCGGTGGTGACAGAGCCGTCAAAAGCGGTGACAGCGCTGAAATGGGCAGTGCGTGAGATGGAAACCCGCTATCGCAACATGGCCAAGCTGGGTGTGCGCAATATTGCTGGCTATAACGCCCGCCTTGCTGCCGCCCGAAAGGATGGCGAGGTGCTGACCCGCCGTGTGCAGACCGGATTTGATGCCGAGACGGGCCGCCCTGTGCATGAAGAGGAAATCCTCGATCTGACCCCGCTGCCCTTCATTGTCGTGGTAATTGACGAGGTTGCCGACCTGATGCTTGTTGCCGGCAAAGAGATTGAAGCCGCCGTACAGCGGCTGGCGCAGATGGCGCGGGCCGCCGGCATCCATGTAATCATGGCAACACAGCGCCCGTCGGTTGATGTCATTACAGGCACCATTAAGGCCAATTTCCCGACACGTATCAGCTTTCAGGTGACATCCAGAATCGACAGCCGGACCATCCTTGGCGAACAGGGCGCCGAACAGTTGCTGGGGCGTGGCGACATGCTGTTTATGGAAGGCGGTGGGCGTGTGATGCGTGTGCATGGCCCATTCGTTGCCGATAACGAGGTCGAGGCAGTTGCCAATTACCTACGCAAGCAGGGGGCGCCTGAATATGATGAAAAAGTGGTCAGTGAGGAAGAGGGCGACCTGACATCCGGCACCGGCGACCTCCTTGATACAGGCGGTGGCAACAGCCTCTATGACCAGGCGGTCCAGCTGGTGGTTCGCGAACAGAAAGCATCGACGAGTTTTGTCCAGCGGCATCTGAAAATAGGGTATAATCGGGCGGCGACCATTATCGAGGAAATGGAACGTAATGGCGTGATCAGTGCGGCGAACCATGTCGGCAAGCGAGAGGTTCTGATCAGTGACGAAGGTGTTAGCTAGATGCATGCATGTCTGAAGCTGTTTTCTGTGTCCAATATGCGTTTGTCCGCGCTGGTCGGCCTGGCGGTGATGGTTATGGCTGCGAGTCTGGCGGGTGCGGTGCGCGCCGACGTCGTTGATGATGCCGAGTCATGGTTTAACGATATCAGCACCATGAAGGCCAATTTCATCCAGGTGGCATCGGACGGCAGTTCTGCCAGTGGTGAAATTCATCTGCGCCGGCCCTTTCAGATGAAGATTATCTATGATCTCGAAGCGCCGCTGATTTTGCAGACGACGCGCATCTGGTTGCATGTTGACCGCCCGGAAGAACAGACATTGACCAGCTATCCGATCAGCGAAACCCCCCTCTCGCTCCTGCTGAAAAAACAGGTGAGGTTGCGCTCGGATGATTTTTCAACCCGCACCCGCACAGCCAATGGTGTGATCAGCATTGTGCTGTCCAAGGAAACCGGCGAAGCGGCAGGCGAGCTGACATTGGAATTTACCGAGCAGCCATTTGAGCTGCGGAAATGGACGATCCGTGATGCGGCCGATATATCGACCACGGTGACACTGCAGAATATGCGTTTCGGCCATAGCTATGAAAACAAGTTTTTTGCCACACCAGACTATTCCAACTGACGCTGTCAGATGCCGAACGACCAAGACAGTTACAGGCCACACGCCCACAGGACCCAGCTATGAGACTTGCAACCTGGAATATCAATTCGGTCCGGCTGAGGATCAATCTGGTGACGGATTTTCTAAAGGCTGCAGATATCGATGTGCTGTGTCTTCAGGAAACCAAGACCGAGGACATGCATTTTCCTGTTGAAGCGCTTGCCGAGGCGGGTTGGCAGCACCACGCCTTCCGGGGTGAAAAAAGCTATAATGGTGTGGCCATTATCGGGCGTGAACCGCTGGCCGACATCACGCACCGCGAATGGGCCGGCCGTGCGGACTGCCGCCATATCAGCGCGACGGTTGCCGGTGACATTACCGTGCATAATTTCTATGTGCCGGCAGGGGGCGATATTCCAGATCGTGAGGCCAACCCGAAATTTGGCCATAAGCTCGATTTTCTGGCCGAGATGACCACCCATTTTGCCGCCAACAGGCCGCAGCGGGCGATCCTTGTGGGTGATTTGAACATTGCGCCGCTTGCCGAGGATGTATGGTCAACAAAGCAGTTGAATAATGTGGTCAGCCATACGGCGGTCGAACGCGAGGGGCTGTTGCGCCTGATAGATGAAGGCGGTTGGACAGATGCCGTGCGCGCCTATTTTGGGGATGATGAAATTCTTTATTCATGGTGGTCTTATCGGGCGCGTGACTGGGCGGCAAGCAATCGCGGTCGGCGGCTTGACCATATCTGGACAAGTCACGATCTGGCGCCGCGGGTCACATCAGTGGCCATTCACAGCGATCTGCGCGGCGCCGAAAAACCGTCTGACCACGTGCCAATGGTGATCGACCTTTAGGCGCTGCTGTCTTTTCATGAGACAGGAATTGGCGTATAGGCTGCGACATGAGCGCTTTTGCAAAGATGCACGGCCTGGGGAATGATTTTGTCATTCTTGACTGGCGCAATGATCCTGACCGGCAGGTGCCGCCGGCGGCGGCACAGCGGCTTGCCGATCGCAGGCTGGGTATCGGCTGTGACCAGATTCTGGTAATCCGACCCTCATCCGAGGCGGATATCCGGATGGATATTCTCAATCAGGACGGCTCGCCCTCTGGTGCCTGTGGCAATGGCACGCGCTGCGTTGCCGATTTGGTCATGGCCGAAAGCGGGACAGACCGAATCAGTATCGTGACAGATGGCGGTATGTTGTCAGCATGGCGTGCCGCCGATGACCAGATTTCGGTTGATATGGGTCCCGTATTCACCGGATGGCAGGATGTGCCGCTTGCCGAACATATGGACACGCTGCATGTGCCTCTGGGCGTTGACGGACTTCCCGATGCGGTTTGTCACGCGCTTGGTAATCCGCATGCGGTGGTGTTTGTCGAAGATGCCGAGGCTCTTGATCTGGCGCGGCTTGGGCCGCAGGTGGAACAGTCATCTCTTTTTCCCGATCGTGTCAATCTGTCGGTGGTGAGCCGGTGTGATGATGGCAGTTTTCGGATGCGGGTCTGGGAACGTGCTGTGGGAATAACCATGGCCTGTGGCAGTGGCGCCTGTGCCAGCGGTGTCGCCATCGCCCGCCGCGGGTTGGGGGATGACACCAACAAAATCGTCATGGATGGCGGTGCCGTCACCATCGCATGGCAGCAGGAAAATGGGCATGTGGTGATGACCGGCCCAGTGGCCTATGTGGCCAGTGGCCATCTGTCCCCCGAGATTTCGGCGCTTCTGGAGGCTGATGATGGCTGACAGGAATGCACCAAGGGTTGAGACATTTGGTTGCCGGCTCAACATCTGGGAATCGGAAGTTGTACGTGACCAGGCTGGCGACGCCGGCTTGAATGATGCCATTATTTTCAACACCTGTGCGGTGACCAGCGAGGCGGAACGTCAGGCACGTCAGGCCATTCGCCGGGCCCGCCGGGACAACCCGCAGGCACGGATCATTGTGACCGGATGCGCGGCACAGATCTCACCGGACAGCTGGTCTGCCATGGATGAGGTCAATCACGTCATTGGCAATCATGACAAGCTGTCCAAGGCGGCTTGGCAGATGATCGCCGAGGGCGGCACGGCACCTGTCATAAGCGACATTATGGCTGTCCGCGAAATGGCATCGCATATGGTGGATGGGTTTCATACGCATACCCGCGGGTTTCTTCAGATCCAGCAGGGATGCGACCATCGTTGCACCTTTTGCATCATTCCGTATGGGCGCGGGAACAACCGGTCTGCCGGGTTGGGTCAGATCATTGATTCCGCACAGCGCCTTGTTGACAGCGGCAGCGTCGAAATTGTGCTGACCGGGGTGGATATCACCTCATGGGGGTCCGATCTTCCCGGGCGGCCGCGCCTTGGGGATCTGGTGCAGGCGCTGCTTGCACGCGTGACCGGGTTGCAACGACTGCGCCTATCCTCGGTTGATCCGGCAGAGCCCGACGCAAGGCTGATGGATGTGCTGGCTGATGATGAGCGGCTGATGCCACATCTGCATCTGTCGGCGCAACATGGGGATGACCTGGTGCTGAAGCAAATGAAACGTCGCCATCTGGCGCGTGACGTTGTGCGTTTTTGCGACGAGGCACGCCGGCGTCGGCCGGACATTGTTTTTGGCGCTGATATAATTGCCGGTTTTCCCACCGAAACCGAGGCAGCACATGACGCCACCTGTGCCATGATCCAGCGCGCCGGCATCACCTATCTTCACGTGTTTCCCTTTTCACCGCGTGATGGAACGCCGGCAGCCCGCATGCGGCAGCTTGATGGTGGAATCATCCGCAGGCGTGCCCAGGCATTGCGCAGTGAAGGCACAGATCGCCTGACACGGTTTCTCGACAATGCGCTGGGCAGTCAGGACCAGATGCTGGTTGAAGCAGGCAATAGCGGGCACGGGCGCAATTATGCCAAAATGCAGCTTCAGGGCGACTTCCTTGATCCCGGGGTGCTTGTGAATGTGCGGGTAAACGGGCGCGATGGAGACACGCTGCTCGTAGAGAGGCAATAGGATGAGCTGGCTGAAAAAACTCAAATCCGGCCTTGGCAAGACCACAGCGCGCGTCAGCGCTTCGCTGGGTGCGGTTCTGGGCCGCAAAGGCATTGACGCCGCCTCCGTCGAAGAGGTTGAGGATGCGTTGATAAGTGCCGACCTTGGTACTGCCGCTGCGGCAAAGCTCGCCGCGCGCATGCGAAACCACAAATTTGACGGTGAGATCAGTAGCGCGACGCTGGCCGCGGCCCTGGCAGACGGCATTACAGACATTCTGGAGCCAGTGGCCCACCCCCTGTCTGTTGATCAGGCAAACCGGCCGCATGTGGTTCTGCTGGTCGGGGTGAACGGGTCCGGCAAGACAACAACTGCCGGCAAGCTGGCCCAGCAATGGGTGCAGGCTGGCAAGAAGGTCAAGCTCGCCGCCGGTGATACTTTTCGGGCCGCGGCCATTGATCAGCTCAAGGTGTGGGGTGAGCGCACCGGCACCGAGGTCATGGCCGGCGCGCAGGGTGGTGATGCGGCGGCGTTGGCTTATCAGGCGCTCGAGGCGGCGCGCGCAGATGGCACCGATGTTCTGATTATCGACACCGCCGGGCGGTTGCAGAACCGCAGCGAATTGATGGATGAACTGTCAAAGATCGTGCGGGTAATCCGTAAGCTGGATGACAGCGCGCCACATGACTCGGTCATCGTTCTCGATGGCACGGTCGGTCAAAACGCCCTGTCGCAGGTAAAGGCTTTCCGCGAGGTGGCGGATGTCAGCGGCCTGATCGTTACCAAGCTGGACGGCTCGGCGAAAGGCGGCGTTGTCATTGCGCTTGCCGAGACATTTGGCCTGCCGGTCCACGCTGTCGGCGTAGGCGAGGGCGCTGACGACCTGCAGCCTTTTACGGCGCGCGAATTTGCCAATGCGCTTGCTGGTGTGGACGAGGGCTGAGCGGCCAGTTCGCTGTCAGGGTATCAGTCGGCTGCTGCGACCAGTCAGCCAGTAAACGGTATTCCCAACCCATTCATGAAGCCAGTTGCGGGTGGCGCGAATGCCCCCTGGCAATGAATAGAGACTGGTGATGCCAGGGGTTGTGCTGTAATCCGTCGGGTAGGGGATGATGCCCTGCCAGCCTGCCGCCTCAAAGGCACCGACAGCACGCGGCATATGCGCTGCCGAGGTTACAAGGATCCAGTTGCTGCCGGGTTGCGGCACCGCACGCTCAAGGCTCTGCACCGCATTTTGATAGGTGTTCCTGCTTATATCCTCATAGATGATGTTGAGTTGCGGCACACCGAGGCTTTCTGTCAGCTTCCTGCTGACTTCAGCCTCGTTCCAGCCAGCGGGCTGCAATTGTCCGGACCGACCGGACAGAATCAATACGACATCGCGATATTGTTTGAACAATGCCAGGCCGGTGGTCAGCCGCTCGGCGGCACTCCCCTGCTGCGGCTGCTGCCGCGTTGCGGATACCAGTCCCGAGCCGGTATGGCCGCCAAGCACAATGATGCCATCAATTCGCTTGTCGGCAAGCTGCGGCACGGGATAGCGATTTTCCAGATAGCGCAGCGGCGCCTCAGATACCGGCAGGAAACCGTATAACAGGGGCAGCATCAGCGCCGCCATCAATGCATAGCGGCACAGCCGCCTTTGCTTCAGCAGCCGCGCCAGAGCGGCGATGCCGAGCAGGATATAGGGGTGGGCCAGTGGCTCCAGCACTATTGCGAGGGTTTTGGACAGGACAAAAAACATCGCGTTATTCTTGACAATTGCCGATGAAAAGCGCAACAACCCTCTCACATCACGCCATCTTCGGCTGCCACGACCCTCACGGGTTCCATCCGTCCTTGAAGTTTTCGAGCACGGGTGCCAGAGGCGCATGCAGGGGTTCATGGTCGTGATCTGACATGAAACATAACGACAATGGCCCTCGCAAAAGCGCGACGGCATCAGGACCGGGATCAGGATGTTCGACAGCCTGAAAGACAAACTTCAGGACGTATTCAGCGGCCTTGGCAAACGCGGTGCCCTGCGTGAGGCGGATGTTGATGCCGCGTTGCGCGAGGTGCGTCTTGCCCTGCTTGACGCCGATGTAGCACTTCCTGTTGTGAAGAGCTTCATGTCGCGTGTGCGCGAACAGGCCGTCGGGGTTGAGGTTCTGAAGGCGGTTCGGCCGGACCAGCAGGTCATCAAGATTGTCAATGATGTGCTGGTCGATGTGCTTGGCGGTGAAGCGGCGCCGCTGAATATGGCGGTAAACCCGCCGGCGGTTATTCTGATGGCTGGCCTGCAGGGCTCAGGCAAGACAACCACTGCCGGCAAGCTGGCGCTGCGCCTGCGCACAAAAGAGCGCAAGAAGGTCATGCTGGCCTCGCTTGATGTGACCCGTCCGGCCGCCCGTGAACAGTTGCGTGTCCTTGGTGAGCAAGCTGAGGTGGGTGTGCTTCCCGAGGCGGACCGTGAGTCGCCAGCCCAGATTGCCAAGCGTGCGCTGCAGGCAGCCAGCCTGCAGGGTTTTGATGTGGTCATTCTCGATACGGCTGGCCGGGTGACCATTGATGAAGGGCTGATGGCCGAACTGCGCGAGATCAAGGCGCTGACCAACCCGCATGAAATCCTGCTTGTTGCTGATGCGATGACAGGCCAGGACGCCGTCACAACAGCCGCCGCCTTCAACGATGCGGTAGACATTACCGGTATTGTGCTGACCCGCCTTGACGGTGATGCGCGTGGCGGTGCGGCGCTGTCGATGCGCGAGGTAACCGGCCGCCCGATCAAATTTGCCGGTGTTGGCGAAAAACAGGATGCGCTTGAGGAATTTGACCCGGCCCGGATGGCGGGCCGCATCCTCGATATGGGCGATGTGGTCGCGCTGGTCGAGAAGGCTGCCGAAACCATCGAGGCCGAGGAAGCCGAGCGTCTGGCAAAGCGCATGGCCAAGGGCCAGTTTGACATGAATGATTTCCTGACCCAGCTGCGTCAGCTGCAGAAGATGGGCGGGCTTGGCGGGATCATGGGCATGCTGCCTGGTCTTGGAAAAATGCAGAAACAGATCGCTGCGGCCGGCATTGATGATTCGATGATTCGCCGGCAGGAAGCGATCATTCTGTCGATGACAAAAAAAGAACGCCGCTCCGTTGGCCTATTAAATGCGTCACGGCGCAAACGTATTGCCGCCGGTTCGGGCACCTCGGTGCAAGAGGTCAACCGCCTGGTGAAGCAATATCAGGATATGGCGAAGATGATGAAGAAACTTGGCGGCAAATCCGGTGCAGCGATGATGAAAGCGCTGACTGGTGGTGGTCTGCCAGGTGGAATGGGCGGACTTGGCGGCTTGGGCGGCGGCGGTGCTGGCGGCCTGCCAGGCGGCCTTCCAGGTGGCCTTCCCGGTCTTCCGGGCGGGTTGCCCGGCCTTGGCGGTAAACCGTCAGGAAAGAAAAAATAGATATATCCAGCAAAGCTCTGCGAAAGGAATCGAATTCATGGCTTTGAAAATCAGACTTGCCCGTGGTGGTGCGAAAAAGCGACCATTTTACCGGATTGTTGTTGCCGAAGCATCTGCTCCGCGCGATGGCCGTTATGTAGAACGTGTCGGCACATATAACCCCATGGTGCCAAAGGATCATGATCAGCGTCTGGTTCTGAAGAACGAGCGTATCACCCATTGGCTTGGCCAAGGCGCCCAGCCGACAGAACGGGTGCAGAAAATGCTGGCATCTGCCGGCTTGACTGAAGCGCCGGTTATCCGCGAACAGCCAAAGAAATCAGCACCTGGCAAAAAGCGGGCCGAACGCGAAGCCGCTGCTGCTGAAGCTGCTGCCGAGGCTGAAGCCGCTGCCGCAGAAGAAGCTGCCGCCGCTGCCGAGGCACCAGCCGAAGACGCTGCTGCCGCTGACGAGGCGCCGGCTGAAGAAGCTGCTGCCGCTGACGAGGCGCCGGCCGAAGACGCTGCGGCTGACGCGGCGCCGGCTGAAGACGCTGCGGCTGACGAGGCACCAGCCGAAGACGCTGGCGACGACAGCAAGGACTGATGTCGGCATCGCGCCTGTCGATTGGGGCGGTGGCCAGCGCACATGGGGTCAGGGGCCAGTTCAAGGTAAAGCCCTTTACCGCTGCGCCACGTGACATCGCCGCTTATGGCCCGGTATGGGCCGGTGATCGTCAACTGACGCTGCAGATCAAGGGGATGACGGCAAACGGGCTTGTCATCGTAGCTGCCGAAGGTGTGTCGAGCCGTGATGCGGCCGAGGCCCTTCGCGGCACTACGTTGGAACTCGACCGGTCGGCGCTTCCTGACGCTGGTGACGACGAGGTTTATCACGCCGATCTGCTCGGACTTGCTGCAGAGACCATTGCCGGCATACCCATTGGCAAGGTGATCGGTCTGCATGATTTCGGGGCGGGAGAGTTGATTGAGCTGCGTCCGCCACATGGGCCGACCCTGTTGCTGCCTTTTGGCGGTCAGGGGCTTGTCGAGATCGATCTTGAAGGGGGTCGCGTGGTCCTGGATCCACCAGCAGAGTTTCTGGATCCGGATAATGGGGCGGACAAGGCATGAAAGACAGTGTCTGGCAGGCTACGATATTGACGCTCTTCCCGGAGATGTTTCCCGGGCCCTTGGGCACATCTCTGGCAGGCAAATCGTTAAAGGATGGCATCTGGACGCTGAAAACGCTGGACATTCGGCAGTTTGCAAGCGATAAGCACCGAACTGTCGACGACACCCCTCTTGGTGGCGGCGTCGGCATGGTGCTGAAGCCCGATGTGGTGGCCGCCGCGCTCGATCATGTTGCCGATGCGCCAGGCCCCCGCATTTATCTGACCCCTCGGGGTCGACCGCTGGATCAGCCGCTGGTTCGCGAACTGGCACAGTGCGATGGTACGGTGTTCCTGTGCGGGCGTTATGAAGGTGTTGACCAGCGTGTGGTTGATGCGGCCGGTATGATGGAAGTCAGTATCGGTGACTATATTTTGTCAGGCGGTGAAATGGCGGCGCTGACAGTGATTGATGCGGTGGTCAGGCTATTGCCGGGCGTGATTGGCAAGGAAGAAAGCCACCGCGAGGAAAGTTTCGAAACCGGGTTGCTGGAGCCGTCGCTCTATACCCATCCTCGGGACTGGAACGGTATTCAGGCGCCGGACATACTGGCGTCAGGCCATCACCGCAAAATCGCCGAGTGGCGACGCGCTGAGGCCGAACGGGAAACGCGCGAGCGTCGACCGGATTTGTGGCAGCGGTATCTGCAAGGGCAGATGCCGGACAAGGATGAACAATAGGCGCCGGCCCCGGCCAGAGATGGGTGCCGCCGCAGCAGATGAAGGATTGAAGCCGATGAATATCGTTGACCGCATTGGCCAGAAGCAGATGAAAAAGTCGCTGGAACAGCGCACTATCCCCGATTTCGCCCCGGGCGATACCGTCCGTGTGGACGTAAAGGTCGTCGAAGGATCGCGCGAACGGATTCAGGCTTTTGAAGGCGTTTGTATTGGCCGCAAGAGTGATGGTGTGAATTCATCCTTCACAGTACGCAAACTCTCTTATGGCGAGGGCGTCGAGCGGGTATTTCCGCTCTATGGTCCTCAGGTTGCCGGCGTGGCAGTCGTACGTCGGGGTCGCGTTCGTCGCGCAAAGCTTTATTATCTGCGGGGCCGCACCGGTAAGGCGGCACGTATTGCTGAAAAAACCACAACGCGCGAGGCATCCTCTTCCTGATCGCCCTTACCGGCAAGGAAGACCCTCGCCGGCAGATTTCTGGAGGACTGGATGTCGGCACCAAAGACCCTTTTTGACAAAATCTGGGATGCGCATGTTGTGCATCGCCAGGATGATGGCACCTGTCTGATCTATATTGACAGGCACCTTGTTCATGAAGTGACCAGTCCACAGGCCTTTGAAGGGCTGCGCAATGCCGGCCGCCAGGTGCGTGCGCCTAACCGCACGCTGGCAGTGGCAGATCACAATGTCCCGACGACAGACCGTTCCGCCGGTATCGCCGACGCGGAATCCCGTATTCAGGTCGAAGCGCTTGCCAATAATGCAGCCGAATTTGGCGTGCCCTATTTCGCCATGGAAGATATTCGCCAGGGGATCGTTCACGTCATCGGGCCGGAACAGGGATTTACCCAGCCGGGCATGACCATTGTCTGCGGTGATTCGCATACGGCCACACATGGCGCTTTCGGGGCGCTGGCGTTTGGCATCGGCACGTCAGAAGTCGAACATGTTCTGGCCACCCAGACCCTGATTCAAAAGCCGGCCAAGAATATGCGCATCACCGTTGATGGTGACCTCGCGCCAGGCGTCACAGCAAAAGACATCATTCTCGCCATTATCGGCAAGATTGGCACTGCTGGCGGTACTGGCCATGTTATCGAATTCGCTGGGTCTGCTATTCGCGGCCTGTCGATGGAAGGCCGGATGACGATCTGCAACATGGCAATTGAGGGCGGCGCCCGCGCCGGCATGATCGCGCCGGATGAGAAAACCTTTGCCTATCTGCAGGGCCGGCCGATGGCGCCACAAGGCGAGATGTGGGACAAAGCGGTTGCCTATTGGGGGTCATTGCCCTCGGATGATGGCGCGCGCTATGACACTGAGGTGACGTTGCCGGCGTCCGAGATTGCGCCAACAGTCACCTGGGGCACCTCGCCGGAAGATGCGCTGGCTATTACCGAATCGGTGCCGGACCCTGAAAAGGAAAAGGATGATATCAAGCGCGCCAAGATCGAGCGCGCAATCTCCTATATGGGGCTGACGCCAGGGCAAAAGCTGACCGATGTGAAAATCGATACGGTATTTATCGGGTCCTGTACCAATAGCCGGATCGAGGATCTGCGTGCGGCCGCCGGAATTGCCGAAGGTCGACAGGTTGCAGCAGGTATCCGCGCCATGGTTGTGCCGGGGTCGGGCCTTGTGAAAGAGCAGGCAGAGGCTGAGGGGCTGGACAAGGTGTTCACCGCTGCCGGATTTGAATGGCGCGAGCCGGGATGTTCGATGTGTCTGGCGATGAATGCCGACAAGCTCTCCGAGGGGGAGCGCTGCGCTTCGACATCGAATCGCAATTTCGAGGGCCGGCAGGGCCGGGGGGGACGGACACATCTGGTAAGCCCGGAAATGGCCACGGCGGCAGCGCTGACAGGTTATCTGACCGATATCCGTGAATTGCAGGGCTGACAGGAGACCGAGAGATGCAGAAATTCGACAGGCTGACTGGCATTGCGGCTCCGCTCAATATTCTCAATATCGATACGGATATGATTATCCCGAAGCAGTTCCTGAAGACCATCAAGCGATCCGGTCTTGGGGCCAATCTGTTCGATGAGATGCGCTTTACCAAGGATGGCAGTGAAATCCCCGATTTCGTGCTGAACCGTGACCCTTATCGTAGTGCCGAGATCATCGTCGCAGGCGATAATTTCGGCTGCGGCTCCAGCCGGGAACATGCACCCTGGGCGCTTCTGGACTTTGGGATCCGTTGTGTGATTTCGACGAGCTTCGCCGATATTTTCTATAATAACTGCTTCAAGAATGGCATTCTGCCGATCGCTGTGTCGGCTGATGACCGCGATGCGCTGCTGGCCGATGCCGGCGATGTTGAAAACCCGGAATTGTCGATCGATCTGGAAGCACAGGTCATTCGCCGGCCAAATGGCGGCGAGATCAGCTTTGAGATCGACCCGTTCCGCAAGACATGCCTCCTTGAAGGGCTGGATGATATCGGGTTGACGATGGAAAAGAGCAGCGCGATTGACAGTTTTGAGGAATCGCGTGGGACGCAACAGCCATGGCTGTGATCCTGTTTATCACCGCGACGCCCGCACCGTCTTTTCCGCGATAAAGGTATGGCCGACCCTGACCGGGGCGGCTGTGTGCATCAGAGGATAAAATGATGGCTTCTAACCGCAAGATCATGGTGCTGCCAGGCGATGGCATCGGCACTGAAATCATGAAGGCAAATATGCGGATCATCGACTGGTTGGCGAAATACCGGTCGATTGATTTTGATTTGCAGGAAGGTCTTGTCGGCGGTGCGGCATATGACGCGCATGGCAGCCCGCTTAGTGACGAGACCCTGGCTGACTCGATTGCCTCAGACGCGGTGCTGTTCGGGGCTGTCGGTGGACCGCAATATGATGATCTGCCATTCGAGCTGAAGCCTGAGCGTGGCTTGCTGGCATTGCGCAAGGAAATGGATCTGTTCGCCAATCTGCGTCCGGCCATTGTCTTTCCGGCACTTGTCGAGGCATCGACGCTGAAGCCCGAAATCGTGTCTGGCCTTGATATCATGATCCTGCGCGAGCTGTGTGGTGGATCCTATTTTGCCGAACCTCGCGGTATCGATGATCAGGAAGATGGGACGCGCAAAGGGTATGATACCAATGCCTACACGACGCCGGAAATTGAGCGGATTGGTCGTGTCGGTATGGATCTGGCACGCAAGCGTGGCGGGAAATTGACCTCGGTGGAGAAATCCAATGTGATGCATTCCGGCATTCTCTGGCGCGAGGTTATGACCGCGCTTCATGCCGCCGAAGGTGACGGGGTCGATCTGTCTCACATGTATGCCGATAACTGCGCCATGCAGCTGGTCCGCAATCCAAAGCAGTTTGATGTGATTGTTACGGATAATCTTTTTGGCGACCTGCTGTCAGACTGTGCCGCAATGCTCACGGGGTCACTTGGTATGTTGCCATCGGCATCGCTTGGTGCGCCGGATGCGGAAACTGGCTTGCCAAAAGCCATGTATGAACCCGTACATGGGTCTGCCCCGGATATTGCTGGTCAGGGCATCGCCAATCCCCTTGCCCAGTTCCTGAGCTTTGCCATGATGCTGCGCTACAGCTTTAACCAGGGTGCAGAAGCTGATTTGGTAGAAACGGCAGTTGCTGCGGCGCTTAAAGATACGCGTACCGGTGATATCATGACCCCCGGTTGCACCCAGACGGGCACCGACGGGATGACCGATGCCGTGTTGAACGCCATGGATAATTTGGCGCGCTAGACAGACTCCATCACCTGCTGCCGCACCAAAGGCGGCGGGCCTGCTGAGAAAATGAGGAAGAAATGGGATATCGAGTTGCCGTCGTTGGTGCCACCGGTGCCGTAGGTCGCGAGATGCTGCAGACTCTGGCTGAACGGAATTTTCCGGCAGACAAGATTCATGCGTTGGCGTCATCGCGTTCGGCGGGCCGTGAGGTGTCTTACGGCGAGGATGAGGTGCTGACCATCGGCGCGCTGGGCAAGTTTGATTTTGCCGATGCGGATATCGCGCTTTTTTCTGCCGGTGGCGAGACCGCCAAGGCAGTTGCGCCAAAGGCGGGCGAAGCGGGTTGTATTGTCATCGACAATTCCTCTGCCTTCCGCATGGATGATGATGTACCGCTGATCGTGCCGGAGGTGAATGCCGATACGGTGGACAGCGCGTTGCGGGCACATAATGGACGCAACATCATTGCGAATCCGAATTGCTCGACAGCACAGCTTGTCGTGGCTTTGAAGCCGTTGCATGACGCATTTACAATCCGGCGTGTTGTGGTGTCGACCTATCAGGCCACATCAGGTGCCGGCAAGGCTGGTATGGATGAATTGTTCAATCAGACACGCGGCATTTATGTAAATGATCCGGTGCAACCAGAGCATTTCACCAAGCAGATTGCGTTTAACGCTATCCCGCATATCGATGTTTTCCTTGATGACGGTTTTACCAAGGAAGAATGGAAGATGACGGCGGAGACGAAGAAAATTCTCGACCCGGCCATCGAGCTTGTGGCGCATTGCGTGCGCATCCCTGTCTTTATTGGTCACAGCGAGGCGGTCTTCATCGAAACCGAAAAGCCGATGACCGAGGATGATGTGCGCCAGCGCCTGCGGGATGCTGATGGCGTGACAGTGATTGATCACCGTGCGAATGAAGGCTATGTGACGCCGCAGGAATCCGCCGGTGAGGACGCCGTGTTTATCAGCCGCATCCGCAAGGACCCGACGGTCAGCAACGGCATGGTGTTCTGGTGCGTATCGGATAATCTGCGCAAGGGCGCTGCCCTGAATTCGGTGCAGATCGCCGAATTGGTTGCGGAACGCGGCCTGTCCGGACGCTAATCGCCCGTCCCAGACGCTAATCGTCCATCCTGGAGGGGCGCAGGATCGCCATATTTTCCAGCAAGGCAAGATCACGCGGGGTCGCGCTGGCACCAAGGATGGTCTGTACTGTAGCGCTGGCATGCCGGAAGGATTTGGCAAGTGAGCAGCCTGCGGCAAGCGCGCCACTGAATAATGCTGTCAACAGATCGCCGCCTCCGGCGACATTCTGTGTCATCTCGGATGCCACATGCCAGTCCTGCGTGCCGTCACGACATACCAGCAGGTCGCCGACAGTGCTGTGATCGCTGATGCCAGTGGCGATCACCGCCGTGAGCGGGTGCTGTGCAAGCAATGTTTTGGCGGCAGCCACCGCATCTTCGCGGCCATGCACATCTGCGCCCGTGAGATGACCAAGTTCAAACTGGTTCGGTGTCACAATATCGGCAAGGGGGAGCAGCCGTCCCCCTATGCCCTCGGCCAGTTCTGGTGTGATATAAAGCTGTCCCAAATCGCCCATCACCGGGTCGAGTATATAGGGCCCCTTGCCGCTCATCCCGCCGCGCCAGCTGGTCACAAGATCTGCAATGGGGGCAATCTGGCCTGGACTGCCGAGATAGCCAGACAGTATCGCGGCGACATCATCAACGCCATGCAGCTTCAGAAATCCCTGCAGATGCACCGAAAACAGCTGGTCATCAGGCGGCCCGCCGGCCCGTTCACCATAGCCGGGATGCGCGGCAAGGCTGATGGTGTTTACGAGCATCGGATGATGGCCCAGTGCCAGCAAAACCGGCCCGGCAACAGCATTGCCCACAAAACCCGCAGTGACGGATGACTGGATGGAAAGAATTTTCTTCATGGGTCAGAGTTGTCGCCATATTCCCCTTGTGAGGCAATGGAAATCTGTGAAGCGACGGAAATTGGTGCGGCAATCGAAAGCATGATTGTGGGCAGATATGCTGCGACAACGTGAGGCTTGGTTTCACATTGACTAATATCGGCTCTGGCCCGTAAGTTTGGGTCTGGTGCTACTATTGAAATCTAAGAAAGGCTCGTGATGGCAAGGACGCGTCCGTTGTCACCGCATCTTCAGGTTTACCGTCCGCAAATGACATCAGTGATGTCGATTCTGCATAGGGCGGCTGGGGTTGTTCTGACCACCGGCACACTCATCTTGGCGGCCTGGCTTGTGTCTCTGGCGCTTGGCCAGGAAGCCTATAATGGTGTTGTCATGGTGATTGGTCATCCGTTGGGGCAATTTGTCCTATTCGGATATTCGGTGGCCCTCATCTACCATGCGTTGAATGGTGTGCGGCATCTGGGGTGGGATTTGGGTTTTGGCCTTACCATTCCGCAGGTCTACAAAAACGGCCAGATCGTGCTGTTTTTGACGGTGGTGTTGACCATGGGCCTCTGGTCCGCTGTCTGGATGTAAGGGCGAACTGATCATGGTTGAATATCCAGCCGGCATAACACACCGAAAGCGTATTTCTGGCTTGCGCCACTGGCGGTGGCAGCGTTACAGCGCGGTCGCCGTTCTATTGTTGATGATCTATCTTGTCATCGCTCTTGCGTCCATTGGCGGCATGACACATGCCGAGGCGCTGGCCTTTGTGGGGCAGCCTTTCAATACAATGGCCATTGGGGCGCTTGTGCTGGTGGGTTTGTTCCATGGCACAATGGGGCTGGAGGTCGTCATTGAGGATTATATTCCGGCCAAAAGCGGCCGGCACGCCATTTTGATACTGGCCCGCTGCATCATGGCTGCAATCGCAGTCACCAGCCTGTGGGCCATGGCAAGCATACTGGTTTAATAAATTACGCGGCTTTACCGCCGCGCCTTTTTACCGTGAGGACAAGGCATGACAGCCTACGAAATTACAGATCACCATTATGATGTCGTCGTGGTCGGGGCCGGCGGTGCCGGTCTGCGCGCCACGCTCGGCATGGCAGCAGGCGGACTGAAGACAGCCTGTATCACAAAGGTGTTTCCAACGCGCTCTCACACTGTGGCGGCGCAGGGCGGCATCGGTGCCGCGCTCAACAATATGGGCGAAGGTGATAACTGGCAGTATCACATGTATGACACGGTAAAGGGGTCCGACTGGCTGGGCGATCAGGATGCCATTGAATATATGTGCCGTAATGCCATTCCATCAGTGATCGAACTTGAGAATTACGGCGTGCCGTTCTCACGGACCGAGGAAGGCAAGATCTACCAGCGCCCGTTTGGTGGCCATACGCTGGATTATGGCAAGTCGATGGCCCGTCGTGCTTGTGCGGCAGCGGACCGGACCGGACACGCCATTCTGCACACGCTATATCAGCAATGTCTGAAATATCAGGCGCATTTCCATATCGAATATTTCGCCCTTGATCTGCTGATGACGGATGAGGGCGAATGTGCGGGCATCATCGCGCTCTGCATGGAAGACGGCACGCTGCACCGGTTCTGGGGGCAGCAGACGGTACTGGCCACCGGTGGCTATGGCCGGGTCTATTTCTCCTGCACCTCGGCGCATACCTGCACCGGCGATGGCAACGCCATGGCGCTGCGTGCCGGCCTGCCATTGCAGGATATGGAATTCGTGCAGTTCCACCCGACGGGTGTGTATGGCGCTGGTGTCCTGATTACCGAAGGTGCGCGCGGTGAGGGCGGGTATCTGACCAATTCCGAAGGGGAACGGTTCATGGACCGTTTTGCACCCACTGCCAAGGATCTGGCGAGCCGGGATGTGGTCAGCCGTGCGATGACCATTGAAATCAATGAGGGGCGCGGCGTTGGTCCAAACAAGGACCATATCATGCTGCATCTTGAACATATCGACGCTGATACATTGCATCAGCGCCTTCCGGGGATCACCGAGACCGCAAAGATTTTCTGCGGGGTCGATGTGACGCGCGAGCCGATCCCGGTGCTGCCGACGGTGCATTACAACATGGGCGGTATCCCAACCAACTATCATGGGGAAGTCATCTCGGCGGCGAATGGGGATCAGAACGCCACTGTACCCGGCCTGATGGCGATTGGTGAGGCAGCCTGCGTGTCAGTGCATGGCGCCAACCGCCTTGGCACGAATTCCTTGCTGGACATTGTGGTGTTTGGGCGCGCGGCAGCGCATCGCGCAGTTGAAACTGTTACAGCCGGCGCCGCGCCGCGAACTGCACCGCAGGCGGCTACAGACAAGGCTCTGGACAGGTTTGACCGTATGCGGCATGCCGATGGCGATGTGTCGGCGGCGCAGGTCCGGCTTGAAATGCAGCAGGCCATGCAGCGTCATGCGGCGGTATTCCGTTCATCCGACAGTCTGAATGAGGGCGTCGCCAGCATGGACAAGGTTGCTTCGAAAATGGGGCATATCGGGGTCACGGACAAATCACTGATCTGGAACACGGATCTCGTCGAGGCGATGGAACTGGAAAATCTGATGGGCCAGGCGCTTGTCACGATCCGGTCGGCTGACCAGCGCGAGGAATCACGCGGTGCTCATGCCCATGAGGACTGGCCAGAACGTGATGACGAGAACTGGATGAAACATACGGTGATGTGGCTGGATGAAAATAACAAATCCACCCTTGGCTATCGCAGTGTGGTGATGAATACATTGAGCAATGATGTGGCGCCAATTCCGCCGGCGCCGCGGGTCTATTAAGGGCGGTTTGCCCGGAAAGGTGCCACAGACTCATGGCTGAATTTACGCTGCCTGCACATTCAAAAATCACAAAAGGCGATCGCTATCAGGCGCCCGAAGCAGCGTCCGATGTTCGTGTCTTCCAGATTTATCGCTGGTCACCCGATGATGACGCCAATCCGCGGATCGACAGTTTCGAGGTTGATCTCGATGATTGTGGTCCGATGGTTCTGGATGCGCTGATCAAGATTAAGGGCGAACAGGACAGCACGCTGACCTTCCGGAGATCCTGCCGCGAGGGTATTTGCGGATCCTGCTCGATGAATATCGATGGCACCAATACATTGGCCTGTCTGAAAAGTATCAAGGACGTCAATGGTGATGTGAAGATCTTTCCCCTGCCCCATATGCCTGTGGTCAAGGATCTGGTGCCGGATCTCAGCAATGCCTATCGCCAGCTTGCCGCGATTGAGCCATGGCTGAAGTCAGACAGCCAGCCAGCCGAAGGCGAAGAGCGCAGACAGTCACCCGAAGAACGCGAAAAGCTGGATGGGCTGTGGGAATGCGTGCTGTGTTTCAGCTGCTCGACAGCCTGCCCAAGCTATTGGTGGAACAGCGAGGAATATCTGGGACCAGCGGTCCTGCTTCAGGCCTATCGGTGGGTGGCTGACAGTCGCGACGAGAATACATCCGAACGGCTTGATGCGCTGGATGACAGTTTCGCGCTGTACCGCTGCCACACCATCATGAATTGTGCAAAGACCTGCCCGAAAGGGTTGAACCCCGGCAAGGCGATTGCCAGCATCAAAAGCGAGATTGCCAGCCGCTGAGGCGATGGCCGTTTCCCCTGACCGTCCAGTTTATGTGATAAACCGGCCGCTAACCACCTGACTGGCGTGACCGGGACCGACCCTGATCTGACCTGCCAGTATTGGCGCACTATTCCTATGGCCGACCCCCGTCACGATATTGATCTTCACAGTGCTGATGCCGGTGTAGCGGCGCGGCTGGATGCGCGGGTGATGGCCGGGACGCTGTCTGCTGATCCCGCACAGCGGGCGGTTGCCGACGCGTTGGACAGGGTGCTTGATGATATCCGTGCGACCCAGAGCAGGTCTTTTCTATCGCGTCTGACACATCGCAAAGACAGCCTGCAAGGCCTGTATATTCATGGCGGGGTTGGTCGTGGCAAGACGATGCTGATGGACATGTTCCATGATTGTCTTGTTGCGCGCCGGTATGCGGGTGGGCAGTTCCGCCTGCATTTTCACGATTTCATGGTTTTGGCGCAGGATATGATCCATGCGGCCCGCAATGCCGGGCACAAAGACCCTGTTGATGCTGCCGCCACCCAGCTTTCCAAACGCGGCAAAGTCATCTGTTTTGACGAAATGGAAGTACGTGACATCGCTGATGCGATGATTCTGGCACGGTTGTTCACCGGCCTGTTTGATCGCGGTGTTGTGGTGATCGCCACATCAAACCGGCATGCCGATAATCTCTATGAAAACGGGCTGCATCGTGACCGGTTTTTGCCCTTCATCGCCCTTCTCAAGGACCGGTGCCGCATGTTGACCATCGCCGACGGGGCGGATTGGCGCGCACGCATGCTGGCTGGTCTGCCATCCTGGCATACGCCGGATGATGCCAATGCCGCCGCTGCCCTTGACGCTGCCTTTGCGCAGCTGGCTGGCGATACGCCTGTTGGCGAGGACCATATTCGTGTGGCTGGTCGTGAAATTCACTTTGATCACGTGGCTGGTGATGTCGCCCGCCTTGGCTTTGCCAGCCTTTGTGAAACCCCTCTTGGGGCGCGTGATTATTTGGCAATTGCCGGTCGTTTTGCTGGCCTTGTGATCGACCATGTGCCGGTGTTCACCGCGGCCAATGAACCCGCTGCAAGGCGGTTTATGTGGCTTGTCGATGCGCTTTACGACCGGCAGCGTTTCCTGATGGCTTCGGCCGCAGGTGAGATTGGTGATCTCTATGATGGGCAGCAATATCGCTTTGAATTCGAAAGAACAGCGTCGCGTCTGCGGGAAATGACACATCGTGCAACATAGTCTGTATCCGACCTCGTTTCGACCAGATAAGCTGAATGCAGGGGGTTTTTACTTGTTTGAAGGGGCATTTTTGGGTACATCGGCGCTACCATATCACCGCATGGTGGCGGCGCGCGCTTGACGGGCCCTTCCAAAGTAATCTCAGGAGTTGATCGGCATGGCCCGCAATAAAATCTCTCTCGTTGGTGCTGGCAATATCGGGGGGACTCTGGCCCTTTTGGCCGGTCTCAAGGAACTTGGCGATATTACGCTTTTTGATATTGCCGAGGGCATGCCACAGGGCAAGGCGCTGGACATCGCACAGGCAGCCCCGATTGAAGGGTTTGATGCCGTGCTGGCCGGGGCGAATGATTATACGGCGCTGGCCGGCAGCGACGTTGTCATTGTGACCGCCGGCGTTGCCCGCAAGCCAGGCATGAGCCGCGATGATCTGATTGGCATTAACACCAATGTGATGCAACAGGTTGGCGCGGGTATCCGTGACAACTGCCCGGACGCTTTCGTGATCTGTATCACCAACCCGCTGGATGTCATGGTTGGTGTGCTGCAGCGTGCAGCGGGCCTGCCAACCAGCCGCGTTGTGGGCATGGCCGGCGTGCTGGACTCGGCGCGGTTCCGCTGCTTCCTCGCCGAAGAATTCAATGTTTCGGTCGAAGATGTGACAGCCTTTGTTCTTGGCGGGCATGGCGACACAATGGTGCCGCTCGTGCGCTATTCCACAGTTGCCGGCATCCCGGTGCCGGATCTGATTGCCATGGGCTGGTCCACACAGGAACGGATTGATTCAATTGTACAGAGAACACGTGATGGCGGCGCCGAGATTGTCGGCCTGTTGAAGACCGGTTCTGCCTTTTACGCGCCTGCCTCATCCGCCATTGAAATGGCAGAGGCCTATCTTGGTGACAAGAAACGCGTTTTGCCATGTGCTGCATGGGTGGATGGTGCCTACGGGCTGGACGGGCTATATGTCGGTGTGCCGGTGGTGATCGGTGCCGGCGGAGTTGAGCGTGTTGTCGATATCGCGCTGAATGATGATGAACAGAAGATGTTCGACAATTCGGTCGCAGCGGTCCGCACGCTGAATAATGTCGTGGACTCGCTGGAATAGGGTTTCGTTAGGTAACCGGCCTATATTCGGCCGGCATGACGGGGGGAGCGCATGAATATCCATGAACATCAGGCCAAGGCTCTGCTTGCGGGCTTTGGTGTGCCAGTGCCGCGCGGCGAAGCGGCTTTCACTGTCGATGAGGCCGTTACGGCAGCCGAGGCACTTGGCGGGCCGGTCTGGGTCGTCAAGGCGCAGATCCATGCCGGCGGGCGTGGCAAGGCTGGTGGGGTCAAGGTTGTGTCCTCTCTTGATGATGTGCGGCAGACCGCAGACACCATTCTCGGCAAGACACTGCTAACGCATCAGACTGGTCCACAGGGACGCGAGGTCAAACGCCTCTACATTGAAGAAGGCTGCGATATCGGCGACGAGCTGTATCTGTCCCTTCTGGTTGACCGTGGCAGCAGCCGCGTCACCATCATCGCGTCAAGCGAAGGCGGCATGGATATTGAAGAGGTTGCGGCCTCGCAGCCAGAGAAGATTCTCTCGGTCGATATCGATCCGGCGACCGGCTTGCAGCCACATCATTGCCGTCGTCTGGCAAATGTCATGGGCATCAGCGGCGCAACGGCAAAACAGCTGCCGAAATTTCTGGCCGGACTTGTGGACGCTTTCAGTACGCTCGATGCGAGCCTTGTGGAAATCAACCCGCTGGTTGTCACTGGAAGCGGTGATCTGTTGGCGCTGGACGCCAAGATGAGCTTTGACGACAACGCGCTGTATCGCCATCCCGATGTCATGGCGTTGCGCGATCTGGCAGAGGAGGATCCGGCCGAGGTGCGGGCAAGCGAGTTTGACCTGAACTATATCAAGCTTGATGGCAATATCGGCTGCATGGTCAATGGCGCGGGTCTGGCGATGGCCACCATGGATATCATCCAGCTGCGCGGCGGAACGCCTGCGAATTTTCTGGATGTTGGTGGCAATGCCACCACCGAACGCGTGACCGAAGCGTTCAAGATCATTCTGTCAGATGCCAGTGTAAAGGGCATTCTGGTGAATATCTTTGGCGGCATCATGCGGTGTGACATTATCGCCGAGGGTGTGGTCACCGCCGCGCGGACGCTGGGGCTGGACAAGCCGCTGGTGGTGCGCCTCGAAGGTACAAATGTCGAGGAAGGCAAGCGGATCATGGCAGAAAGCGGCCTTGCCATTATCCCGGCCGATAATCTGGCGGATGCGGCGGACAAAATCGTCGCCGCCACGGCCTGACGGGGGAAGATAATGTCAGTATTGGTAAATCATGAAACCCGTGTGATCTGTCAGGGCTTTACCGGCGCGCAGGGCACGTTTCATTCTGAACAGGCCATTGCCTATGGCACAAAGATGGTTGGTGGTGTCACGCCCGGCAAAGGCGGTCAGACGCATCTTGACCTTCCGGTCTTTAATGGCGTTGGCGAGGCGATGGCCGAAACCGGTGCCAATGCCTCGGTGATTTATGTGCCGCCGCCCTTTGCGGCTGATTCAATCCTTGAGGCGATTGACGCCGACATGCCGCTGATTATCTGCATTACCGAAGGCATTCCAGTGCTGGACATGGTGCGGGTCAAGCGCGCTCTTGTTGGCAGTAATAGCCGGTTGATCGGCCCAAACTGTCCCGGCATCATCACCCCGGGTGAATGCAAGATCGGCATTATGCCCGGGCATATTCATACGCCTGGCAAAGTCGGCATCGTGTCGCGTTCAGGAACGCTGACCTATGAGGCAGTGGCGCAGACATCCGCCGAGGGGCTTGGCCAGTCGACCTGTATCGGCATCGGTGGCGATCCGGTCAATGGCACCAATTTCATTGACTGTCTCGAGATGTTCCTTGCCGATGACCAGACTGAGGCCATTGTGATGATTGGCGAGATTGGTGGGTCTGCCGAAGAAGAGGCAGCGGCCTATCTGAATGCGCAGTCCGTGCGCAAGCCGATTGCCGGTTTCATTGCCGGTCTGACGGCACCGCCCGGCCGGCGCATGGGTCATGCCGGTGCGATTGTCAGTGGCGGCAGCGGGGGTGCCTCGGACAAGATTGCGGCAATGCAGGCCGCAGGTTTCGAAATGGCGGAATCGCCAGCAGATATTGGTAGCGCGGTAACAAGAGCCATTGCCGCGGCCAACTGACGGGTTGAAAGACGGCCAAGGCTGTCTAGACTGGTTCGGCCAGCACAGGCTTTGCCCTGTGTGAACGGGCGATATGATATTGGGGGGTGGTGTTTCGATGGATGATGCGGCGCAACGGCCGGACGGGGACGAGTCGGCCGGCCAGAGTGAACTGGACCTGAGCTTTCTCTCGGCGGCAAATGCCACCTTCATTGCGGAGATGAATTCCGCCTGGCGTCAGGACCCTCGGTCTGTCGATAGTCGCTGGGCCGCCTATTTCAACCAGCTTGATGCCTTGGGCGATATTGATGGCGAGGCGCGACCCAGCTGGGCGCAAACCAGCAGCCGTATCATCGGTGCCGTGGACCCGGATAGTTCGGTAAAGGCTGTTGCCGAAGGCCATACCGGCAGCCAGCAGGTCGATGCACAGACAATGCGTGCAGCCACGCTGGATTCATTGCGCGCGGTGATGCTGATCCGTGCCTACCGCATCCGCGGTCATCTGCTTGCCCAGCTTGACCCGCTGTCGCTAGAGGACAAGCCGCTTCATCCCGAACTTGATCCGGCGACCTATGGTTTTACCGATGAAGACTGGGACCGCCCGATCTTTATCAATTATGTTCTAGGTCTTGAAACAGCGAGCCTGCGCGACATCGTCGATCTGCTGCGCAAGACCTATTGCAGCACCATCGGTGTCGAATTCATGCATATTCAGGACCCGGCCCAGAAGGCATGGATCCAGGAACGGATCGAGGCCATCGGCAACCGCACTGATTTCACCGAACGCGGCAAGCGTGCCATCTATGAGCGTCTGGTCGATGCTGAAGAGTTCGAGAAATATCTGCATAAGAAATATACCGGCACAAAGCGGTTTGGCATGGATGGTGCCGAGACCATTATTCCTGCGATCGAGCAGGTGCTGAAGCGCGGCACCCAGATCGGCGTCGAGGAAGTCGTTGTCGGGATGGCGCATCGTGGCCGCCTGAACATTCTGCATAATGTTTTTGGCAAGCCGTTCCGGGCGATCATTTCCGAATTTCTCGGCAATCCGGCAAACCCGGAAAATGCCGGGGGGTCAGGGGATGTGAAATATCATATGGGGGCGTCATCAGACCGTGAATTTGACGGTGTGAATGTTCATCTCAGCCTGTCGCCGAATCCGTCTCATCTCGAAATTGTTGATCCGGTCGTTATTGGGCGCGTTCGTGCCAAGCAACATCAGCGCAATGACGATGACCGCAAGGAGGTCGTCGGGATCCTGCTGCATGGCGATGCTGCTTTTGCTGGCCAGGGTGTGGTTGGTGAAACCTTTGCCTTTTCCGCCTTGCGCGGTTATCGCACCGGCGGCACCATTCATATCATCGTCAATAACCAGATCGGCTTTACCACAAGCCCGCATTATTCGCGCTCGTCGCCTTACCCGACAGATGTTGCGAAAATGGTCATGGCGCCCATCTTCCATGTGAATGGCGATGACCCAGAGGCGGTTGTCCATGCGTCGCGCATCGCGATTGAATTTCGTCAGGCCTTTGGATCGGATGTGGTTCTCGATTTCTTCTGTTATCGCCGTTTCGGCCATAATGAAGGTGACGAGCCGATGTTCACGCAGCCGCTGATGTACAACACCATCGCCAGCCACCCGACGACACGCGCGCTTTATGCTGACAAGCTGATTGCCGATGGCACTTTGACCGCAGAAGAGGCACAGAAGATCATTGATGATCGTATCGCCTATCTGGACAGTGAATTTGAGGCAGGGACAAGCTATCGCCCGAACAAGGCGGATTGGCTTGAAGGCAGCTGGTCCGGCATGCGGACCGCTCATGGCGTTGAACGACGCGGCGAAACGGGCGTGGATATCGACACGCTGCGCGACATCGGCAGCAAGATGACCACCGTGCCGGCGCATATGAAGCTGAACTCCAAGCTTGTCCGAATCATTGACACCCGTGCCAAAAAGATTGCCGCGGGCGAGGGGCTGGACTGGGCGACTGCGGAACATCTTGCCTTTGGCTCGATCGTTCTTGAGGGGGATCCGGTTCGCCTGTCCGGTCAGGATAGCTGCCGCGGCACCTTTAGCCAGCGTCATGCTGTGCTTGTTGATCAGGTGACAGAAGAACGCCACGCTCCGCTGGCGCATCTGGCCGAGGATCAGGCGATGTTTGAGGTGATCGACTCGCCATTGTCAGAAGCATCAGTGATGGGCTTTGAATATGGCTTCTCGCAGGTTGAGCCAAATGCATTGGTCATGTGGGAGGCGCAGTTTGGTGATTTTGCCAATGGCGCGCAGGTGGTGATCGACCAGTTCATCTCGTCCGGTGAGGCGAAATGGCTGCGCATGAATGCGCTGGTCCTGTTGCTGCCGCACGGTTATGAGGGGCAGGGGCCGGAACATTCATCGGCGCGTCTTGAACGCTATCTCCAGCTCTGTGCCGAGGATAATATGCAGGTCGTGAACTGCACGACTCCGGCAAATTACTTCCATGTGCTGCGGCGCCAGTTGCGGCGCGACTTCCGCAAGCCGCTGGTGATCATGACGCCGAAATCCCTGCTGCGCCATAAGGCCTGCGTTTCCGCGCTGGCAGATATGGCCTCGGGAACAACATTTCACCGGCTGTTGGATGAACGCGGTGGCAAGGTAAAATCTGGAAAGGCCAAGCGGATCGTGATGTGCAGTGGCAAGGTCTATTATGATCTGGCGGCCGCCCGCGATGAAGCCGGGTTGTGGGATGTGGAAATCCTGCGGCTGGAACAGCTATATCCTTTCCCGAGCAAGGCCCTGACTGAGGCGTTGTCACAGGTGCCAGGCGCCACATTTGTCTGGTGTCAGGAAGAGCCGCGCAATATGGGCGGCTGGACATTCGTGCGCGATTTTATCGAAGAGGCCATGCAGGCGGCCGGCACGCGTCAGGAACGGTTGATCTATGCCGGACGGGATGCGGCGGCATCACCGGCAACAGGTACGCTGGCCCGTCACAATCGGGAACAGCAGGCACTTGTCGTGGCAGCGCTGGACCTGCCGGATGCAAAGTCCTGAAGACGCAGAGTATGTATATCCATGGCGTTGCGGCGCCAATGACGGGCTGAGGGGGCCGTTCTGAAATGGCAATAGAGATTACCGTGCCAACGCTGGGCGAATCGGTGGCGGATGCCACCGTTGCACGCTGGATCAAGACAACAGGCGACGCGGTGAAAGCAGATGAGCCTGTCGTCGAGCTTGAAACAGACAAGGTGACACTTGAGGTGCCGGCGCCCGCATCTGGCACGCTTGGCGAAATTCTTGCTGCTGAAGGCGACACCGTCGAGGTTGGTGCCGGTCTTGCCATGTTGAATGAGGGTGCTGCGCCTGCAGCCGCACCCGCGGCCAAGACAGAAGCACCAGCGGCGGCCCCGGCCAAAGCACCCGCCGAGACACCCGCATCACCATCGGCCCCGGCGGCCGCCATGCCGGCTGACGCAGCGGCGTCGGGGGATATCATGCTATCGCCGGCCGTGCGCCGTCTTGTTGAGGAAAATAATCTGAATCCGGCGTCAATCAAAGGAACAGGTGTTGATGGCCGCCTCACCAAAGGGGATGTGCTGGCGCATATGAAAGGGGGACCGGCAGCTGCTGTGGCCCCTGCTGCCGCCATGCCGTCGCCGGCGGCTTCTGCTGCGCCGCGCCAGACACCGCGCGCCGAAGATGCGGCACGCGAGGAACGGGTGCCCATGTCAAAATTGCGGCAAGTGATTGCCGCCCGTCTGAAGGCGGCGCAAAACAATGCGGCAATGCTGACCACATTCAACGAGGTGGATATGTCGGCATTGATGGCGCTGCGTGGCGATTATCGTCAGGAGTTTGAGACAGCGCACGGGATCCGCCTTGGCTTTATGGGCATGTTCGTCCTCGCGGCAATCCATGCGCTGCGGGAATTTCCAGCGGTCAATGCCGAAATCGACGGCACCGATATTATCTATAAGAACTATTATAATATCGGGGTTGCCGTCGGCACGCCGCAGGGACTGGTTGTGCCGGTGGTGCGTGACGCGGGCAATATGGGCCTTGCCGAGATTGAAACCTGCATCGGTGATTTCGGCGCGCGCGCGCGGAACGGCAAGATCACGCCAGATGAAATGGCAGGCGGCACATTCACCATCTCGAATGGTGGCGTTTATGGATCATTGATGTCGACACCGATTCTGAATCCGCCGCAAAGTGGCATTTTGGGGATGCACAAGATCGAAAAGCGCCCGGTTGTCATTAATGACGAGATTGTGATCAGACCGATGATGTATCTGGCCATGTCTTATGACCATCGTATCATTGATGGGCGCGAGGCCGTATCGTTTCTGGCCCGTATCAAGGAGATGGTCGAGGATCCGCGCCGGCTGCTATTGGGCGTCTGATATTGGTGTCACCGTGCAGAAACAGGTGCGGGTGGCAATCATGGGGGAACTAAAATGAGCGAAACCAGCTTTGACCTGATTGTGATTGGTGCCGGTCCTGGCGGCTATGTTGCGGCGATCCGTGCAGCGCAACTTGGTATGAAGGTGGCCTGTGTTGAAAAGCGCGACACCCTTGGCGGCACGTGTCTCAATGTCGGCTGTATCCCGTCCAAGGCGTTGCTGAATGCCTCAGAGCATTATGCCAATGCGGCAGGCGGCAAGCTGGCGGCGCTAGGGGTCAATCTTGGTGCGGTTAAGCTGGACCTGGATGTCATGATGGCGGGCAAGGACGAGATTGTTACCGGCCTGACAACAGGGATTGATTTCCTGTTCAAGAAAAACAAAGTGACGCGTCTTCACGGCGCGGCGCGGATCACGGCGCCCGGAAAGGTGCATGTCAGTGATGGTGGTGACGCCGGTGATTATGCGGCGGAAAAGATCCTCATCGCATCCGGAAGCCATGCGTCCAGCTTGCCGGGAATCGAGATTGATGAGACCCGCATCGTCAGTTCGACAGGCGCGCTGGCACTGTCGCGTGTACCAAAGAAAATGGTGGTGATCGGGGCCGGCTATATCGGGCTTGAACTTGGCACTGTGTGGGCACGTCTTGGTGCCGAGGTTGAAGTGATAGAGTTTCTGCCGCGCATCCTGCCGGGCATGGATGATGAGATTGCCAAGAAATTCATGGCCATGGCGAAAAAGCAGGGCTTGTCCTTCCGTCTGAAGACAGCGGTGAAGGCGGCCAAGACGTCAAAATCCGGCGTGACGCTGACGGTGGAGCCGGCAGGTGGCGGCGATCCGGAAACGATCAAGGCTGATATCGCCCTTGTCGCGGTTGGCCGCCATCCTGCGACCGATTCGCTGGGGCTGGATGACGTCGGGGTGGCCCTGAGTGATCGTGGCCGTATCCGTGTTGATGCACGGTTTGAAACATCGGTTGAGGATATCTATGCCATTGGCGACGTGATTGATGGTCCGATGCTGGCACATAAGGCCGAGGAAGATGGCGTTGCCGCGGTTGAGATAATGGCCGGTCAGGCGGGCCATGTTGATTATGATCTGGTGCCCGGCATTGTCTATACCGCGCCTGAAGTGGCGACTCTTGGCAAGAGTGAAGAGATGCTGAAGGCAGACGGAACGGCTTACAAGAAGGGCAGCTTTTCCTTTTCGGCCAACAGCCGCGCGCGTGCCTCTGGCCATCCCGAGGGCTTTGTGAAAATTCTTGCCTGTGCGGAAACCGATCGTGTTCTCGGTGTACATATTATCGGGCATGAGGCAGGCACCATTATTCACGAATGTGCCACGGCCATGGTCTTTGGCGCGTCGTCCGAGGATATTGCCCGCACCTGTCATGGTCATCCGACCTTGAATGAGGCGGTCAAGGAAGCTGCACTTGCCGTGGATGGTCGCGCCATTCACATGTAGGGTGCGCCTGATGGTATCTGCGGCTGCTAACGGGCCCGCGGATGTGTTTCCCGATGCAGCTGTACAAGATGCGCTTCGTCGACGCTGGTATAGCGCTGTGTGGTAGACAGGCTGGCATGGCCAAGCAGTTCCTGAATGGCGCGCAGGTCTGCCCCATTGCCGAGAAGATGTGTGGCAAAGGCATGGCGCAGCGCATGCGGTGTCACATGCCCCGGCAGGTTCAGTTCACTGCGTAATCCTTCGACCAGCCGCTGCGCGGCGCGTGGTCCCATCGGTTTGCCGCGTGTACTGACAAAAAGCGCGCTGGCGGGCCCATCATCAAACGGGCAGGCGGCGTGATAATCTGCCACCGCTTCTGCCACCGCGCCCAGCACCGGCACCTCGCGGATCTTGCCGCCCTTGCCTGCAATGCGCATCCAGCTGTCAAGCGGCACAGTTGCACGGGTCATCGCCAACGCTTCGGAAATACGCAGCCCGCCGCCATATAGCAGCATCAACAGCGCAAAATCGCGTTTCTTTGTCCAGTCATCACCGCGCCGCGCAAAAATGGCCTGCATCATGGCACGCGCCTCTTCCTCAGATACCGGTTTTGGCACGGATCTTGGTGTTTTTGGCGCGCGCAGCCAGCCAAGGTCAGGCACGTCGATCAGTCCGGTACGTCCGCAGAAACGGTAAAAGCTGCGCAGGGCAGATACGCGTCTGGCGATGGTCGTCCTGGCGAGGCTGCGGGCCGCCATATCAGCCAGCCAGCCACGAAACACATGTCTGCTCGGCGTCATGTCGCCAGTGTCATCCATACCGTGCAGAAACGCGGTATAATCATCCAGATCGCCAGCATAGGCAGCCAGCGTGTTGTCGCCATAGCGCCGTTCAGTGCCCAGCCAGTCAAGCCATGCCTGCCGGTTTCGGTGGTGTGGCGCGGCACCTGCGCCGCCGGCCATCTTGGTGGGCACTGCTGTCATTGCGTCTCCCGGGACTGGGAACCTTTCCGGTCTAGAGAATCGACTGGCCGGTGCCTTTCCAGTCACTGATAAAGGCATCCAGACCCTTGTCGGTAAGCGGGTGCTTGTAGAGCGCTGTCAGGATTTTTGGTGGCAGAGTGACCACATCAGCACCCAAAAGCGCCGCATCTACAACGTGCTGGGTACTGCGCACCGATGCGACAAGCACTTCGGTATCAAAGGCAAACTGGTCATATATGGTGCAGATCTCCTCGATCAGCACCATGCCATCCTGACCGATATCGTCCAGCCGTCCGACAAAGGGCGAAATAAAGGTCGCGCCGGCCTTTGCTGCCAACATTGCCTGCCCGGCTGTAAAGCAGAGCGTGACATTTACCTGCGTGCCGGCATCGCTGAGCGCGCGGCATGTCTGCAAACCTGCCTCGGTCAGGGGTACCTTCACGGTCACATTCGGTGCGAGGCCTGCAAGCTTGCGCCCCTCGGCAAGCATGGTTTCGAAGTCCGTTGCCGCCACTTCTGCACTGACCGGTCCATCCACCATTTCGCAGATCGCGCTGATGGTTTCGAGGATGTTTCGGCCAGATTTGGCAATCAGTGACGGGTTGGTGGTCACACCATCCACAAAACCGCTGGCAATATGCGCCTGAATTTCGTCGATATCAGCGCTGTCGAGAAAAATTTTCATGTCGGGAAATCCGCTCTCCGGTGTAGGTTTCATGTCGGGGGGTCCGACGGGCACAGTCTATCCGATGGCGACGGGCAAATCCACCATACCCCGACCGGATATGCAGGCCAGACGGAAACAACAACAGAATTCAGGGCAAGGAAACAGGTGACGCAACGCGGTCAGACATTCAGAAACGGAACGTCGGATGACCATGACAGCCCGGATAACGCCTTGGCGGCCGTGACAGGTGACGAGGTGGTGCGGGTGGCCGTTGGTGTGCCGGTGGATCGGGCCTTCGACTATCTAACTGGCGGCTTGGGCCCGCTGGACCGCGGTACCATCGTCACCGTACCTTTCGGGCCAAGACAGCTGAACGGCATTGTTCTGGGGCCTGGTGACAAGAAGATGGCACGCGAATCACTGAAGGCCGTGATCCGCTGCGCGCCGCTGCCACCTGTGCCCGACGCCTTTGTCCAGTTTATCGAACGGGTTACAGCCTGGACGATGGCGCCAATCGGCAGCGTGGCAAAGATGGCGCTCAGTCAACCGAAAGCGTTGCTGCCGCCACCGCAGCAAAAGCTGTATCGGCGCCCGGTTCCGCCACCAGAAGGTGAAAAACTGACAACAGCGCGCCAGCGTGTTGCAGCTGTGCTGGATGCGGCTGGTGCCATGCCCTCGCCTTTATTGCAGCGTGAGGCGGGTGTCAGCGCCGGTGTGATTGGCGGCATGGAACGCGCTGGCAGCCTCGAATATATTCTGGTGGCAAGTGATCAGCCCCCGCCACGCCCGGGCCGGCTGCAGGGGCCTGCCCTGACGGATGACCAACAGGTTGCCGCCGCCGCCATTGCAGACACACTTGAAGGCGGCTTCATGCCCTTTCTGCTGGATGGTGTCACTGGATCGGGCAAAACCGAGGTGTATTTCGATGCGGTCCAACGCGTGCTGGATGCCGGCCGCCAGGTATTGATCCTGCTTCCGGAAATCGCCCTGTCCGCCGCCTGGAAGGCGCGATTCGCCGAACGGTTCGGGGTCATGCCACAGGAATGGCATTCAGATGTTGGAGCGGGAGACAAACGCAAACTGTGGCGCTTTGCGCTAAGCGGCGATGCATCGGTTGTCGTTGGCGCGCGGTCTGCCCTGTTCCTGCCCTTTGCCGATCTGGGGCTGATCGTTGTCGATGAAGAGCATGAACATGCCTATAAGCAGGAAGACAAGGTGATCTATCAGGCGCGCGATATGGCGGTGCTGCGGGCCCGGCTTGAATCCTGTCCGGTCATTCTGGCATCGGCAACGCCGTCGCTGGAAAGCTGGGTCAATGCAGGCATGGTGGGTGATCCACCGCGCTACAGGCGGGTGGTGCTGCCAAACCGGGTGGGCAAGGCGACGCTGCCCGAAATCACGGCGGTCGATATGCGTCGCACGCCGCCGGAGCGTGGCCGCTGGTTGGCACCCCCGCTGGTGGCGGCGCTGACTGACAGGCTGGAACGGGGTGAACAGTCGCTGTTATTCCTGAATCGGCGGGGCTATGCGCCGCTGACATTATGCGGCAGCTGCGGTCACAAGCTGACCTGTCCTAATTGTGACAGTTGGATGGTGATGCACCGGCTGGCTGGCAGGTTGCGCTGTCACCATTGCGGGTTCGAGGCGCGCCCCAGCCGAGATTGCAGCCAATGTGGCGAGGAAGATAGCATGCAGGCCTGCGGGCCCGGGGTCGAGCGTCTTGCCGAAGAGGTGCTGCAACGGTTTCCCGAGGCACGTTTCGGCGTGTTTTCCAGTGATACTGTGACCTCGCCGGGCAGCGCCGAGACATTTGTGTCGTCGGTCATGGCGGGCGAGGTTGATATCATTATCGGTACACAGATGGTGGCCAAGGGCCATCATTTTCCAAACCTGACCCTTGTCGGCATTGTCGATGCTGATTTGGGGCTTGCCGGGGGAGATCTGCGGGCTGCTGAACGCAGTTTTCAGATGCTGGCACAAGTCGCCGGGCGTGCTGGACGTGCCGAACAGCCCGGATTGGCAATGCTGCAAACAGTTGATGCCGATAATGCGGTCATGCAGGCGCTGTTGTCGGGCAATCGGGACGCCTTTCTGAAAAGCGAATCCGAGGCGCGCCGGCTTGCGGCGATGCCGCCCTATTCGCGGCTGGCGGCGGTATTGATCTCGGCGCGCGACGAGGCGCGCCTGCGTGACGCCATACGCCAGCTGGAAACATCCCGCCCGCAGTTCAAAGGTGTGGGCGTTTTTGGGCCGAATCTGGCGCCACTTGCGTTCCTGCGCGGGCAGCATCGTGCACGCGCCTTGGTGCAGGCGGAAAAAAATATTGATATACAGGCGGTTATCAATGGATGGATGGAATCTGTCAATTTGCCGTCAGGTGTGCGGTTGCAAATTGATATTGATCCCTACAATTTCCTGTGACCTGCAGGAAAACCAACCCTCTTGTCGCGGCAATTTAGCGGCCTTCGGTGCTTGCCTTTCCTGCACGGGTATGATAGCCACCAACGCGACGCAAATGGTCAGTTGCAGCCATGCATTGGCGCCATGCGGGTCACCAAATTTTTATTCCTGTTGATGAGGGCACGTCGTTGAGTTCTAGCGCTAAAGGTCTTGCCGGCCGTTATGCCGGTGCGCTGTACGCACTGGCCGAGGAATCTGGCAAAATTGATGCCGTCGTGAAGGATATGAACGACGTCGCCGAACTTGTTTCCGCCAATCAGGACATGCGTATGCTGGTCGAATCGCCAGCCATCACATGGGCCGAGCAGACCAAGGCCATCACGGCCGTTCTTGAAAAGGGTGGGGCTGACGCGCTGACTGTGAAATTCGTCGGCACGGTGGCGTCTAATGGGCGTTTGCATGCCCTCTCCAAAATTATCTCTGCATTTCTCGCCGAACATGCGCGCCGTCGTGGCGAGGTTTCGGCAGAAGTGATTTCCGCCGTAGAGATGGACGATGCCCGTCGGGCGCGCGTCGAACAGGCGGTTTCCAAACTTGCCGGCAGTGACAAGCTCTCGCTTTCGATGCGTGTAGACCCGTCACTGATCGGGGGCCTGGTGGTACGCATCGGGTCACGGATGATCGATACATCGATCAGGACAAAACTTAACCGGCTTGAAACAGCTATGAAGGGTATGGCGTGATGGATATTCGTGCGGCTGAAATCTCAGCAATCCTCAAGGAACAGATCGCAAATTTCGGCAGCGACGCCGAAGTCGCCGAAGTAGGACGGGTGCTGTCTGTTGGTGACGGTATCGCGCGTGTCCACGGTCTGGACGAAGTACAGGCCGGTGAGATGGTGGAATTCGAAGGTGGCGTTAAAGGCATGGCGCTGAACCTTGAAGCCGACAATGTCGGTATCGTGATTTTTGGCGATGACCGCGCCATCAAGGAAGGCGACGTTGTGCGCCGGACAGCGGCCATTGTTGATACGCCGGTCGGCATGGGCCTGCTTGGCCGCGTCGTTGATGCGCTCGGCAATCCGATTGACGGAAAGGGACCGCTGAAAAAGGTCAAGCGCAGCCGGGTTGAGGTGAAAGCCCCTGGCATTATGCCGCGCAAATCGGTGCATGAGCCGATGCAGACGGGTCTTAAGGCGATTGACAGCCTGATCCCGGTTGGCCGTGGCCAGCGCGAGCTGATCATTGGTGACCGCCAGACAGGCAAGACCGCCATCGCGGTTGACACCTTCATCAACCAGAAGCCGGTGAATGCGGCGGCGGGTAATGATGATGGCAAAAAGCTGTTCTGCATCTATGTCGCCGTTGGCCAGAAGCGGTCAACTGTTGCGCAGATTGTACGTTCGCTCGAAGAGCAGGGCGCGCTGGAATATTCGATTGTTGTGGCTGCCACAGCATCCGATCCGGCCCCGATGCAGTTCCTGGCGCCATATACAGCCTGCGCCATGGGTGAATATTTCCGTGATAACGGTATGCACGCGCTTGTGGTGTATGACGATCTGTCAAAGCAGGCCGTTGCCTATCGCCAGATGAGCCTGCTGCTGCGCCGTCCACCAGGCCGTGAAGCCTATCCGGGTGACGTTTTCTATCTGCACTCACGCCTTCTCGAGCGTGCGGCGAAGATGAATGAAGATAATGGTTCGGGATCGCTGACGGCGCTGCCGGTGATTGAGACGCAGGCAGGTGACGTGTCTGCCTACATCCCGACAAATGTGATTTCGATCACAGATGGCCAGATCTTCCTTGAGACAGAACTTTTCTACAAGGGTATCCGCCCGGCTGTGAATGTCGGTCTGTCAGTCTCACGTGTGGGATCTGCCGCGCAGATCAAGGCAATGAAGCAGGTTGCGGGTTCGGTGAAGCTGGAGCTGGCGCAGTATCGCGAGATGGCTGCTTTTGCCCAGTTTGCCTCGGATATGGATGCCTCAACCCGTGCCCTTCTGGAACGTGGTGCGCGTCTGACAGAGCTTTTGAAGCAGCCACAATACAGCCCGATGAAAGTCGAGGACCAGGTGGCCGTGATCTATGCTGGCGTGAATGGCTATCTCGATGCGATCGAAGTTGGCGATGTTGGCCGATTTGAAGCAGGCCTTCTGGAACATCTTCGCAGCGCTTCGGCATCAGTGCTCGACACAATTCGCGACGAGCAGAAACTGTCCGACGAAACCGAAGCCGGTCTGAAGGCAGCCATCGAAGCGTTTGCCAAGAGCTTTGCATAGGCCTGCCGGTTACAGGGTGACCGCTAACTTCCTGCGCCGGTAAATGGAGTCTGACGCATGCCATCGTTGAAGGATCTGAAAACACGCATTAACAGCGTGAAGTCGACCCAGAAGATCACCTCGGCCATGAAAATGGTCGCGGCGGCAAAGCTGCGTCGGGCGCAGGAATCGGCTGAAAAGGGCCGCCCCTACACTGACCGCATGCAGCAGATCATCAATAGCCTTGCAGCGAAGGCCGACCCGTCCGCGGCGCCGGCCCTGCTTGTTGGCAATGGCAATGACAAGACACATCTTCTGGTCATCATGTCCGCCGATCGTGGTTTGTGTGGCGGATTTAACGGATCAATCACGCGTCAGACCCGCACTGAGGTCACACGCCTTCAGGGTGAGGGCAAGACGGTCAAGCTGTTGATGGTAGGGCGCAAATCTGCAGATGCGCTGCGCCGTGAGCTTGGTGATTTGTATCTGGACAACCTTGAGGGGATCCAGGGCACAGCGGTGTCTTATGCCGATGCTGCCTCTATTGGCGAAACCATCCGTACCGGTTTTGAAAATGGCGATTTTGATGTCGTCACCGTGATCTTCAACAAGTTCAAATCAGCCATTTCACAGGAAGTCACGCTGAAGCGGTTGATCCCTGCCGAGGTTGATGCGGATGTCGAGGAAGATACCGGCCTTGGTGTCTCATATGAATATGAGCCAGAGGAAGATGAACTTTTGGCGGTGGTGCTGCCGCGCAATATCTCGACGCAAATATACAGCGCCCTTCTGGAATCATCTGCCGCCGAGCTTGCGGCGCGGATGACAGCCATGGATAATGCTACCCGTAATGCGGGCGAACTGATCGACAGGCTGACACTGGTTTATAACCGGACCCGTCAGGCAACGATCACCAAGGAACTGATCGAAATCATCTCCGGCGCCGAAGCGGTGTAACCGGATAACAGGATTAATCGCGGAGTAGGACAAAATGGCGAACAATATTGGCAAAATTAGTCAGGTCATCGGCGCTGTTGTCGATGTCGAGTTTGACGGCCACCTTCCGGCTATTCAGAACGCCCTCGAGGTCGATAATAACGGTCAACGGCTTGTTCTGGAAGTTGCGCAGCATCTTGGTGAATCAGCTGTTCGCACGATTGCCATGGACTCAACCGAGGGCCTCGTCCGCGGCGCTGACGCGTCTGATACAGGCGCCCCGATCACGGTTCCTGTCGGACCGGAAACGCTGGGCCGTATCCTGAATGTGATTGGCGAGCCTGTTGATGAAGGCAAGCCAGTCAAATCCAAGAAGCATTATCCGATCCACCGTCCGGCGCCCGAATATGTCGACCAGTCCACAGAAGCTGAAATTCTCGTAACGGGAATTAAGGTTGTTGACCTTCTGGCGCCATATGCAAAGGGCGGTAAGATCGGCCTGTTCGGCGGTGCTGGTGTTGGCAAGACCGTCCTTATCATGGAGCTGATCAACAACGTCGCCAAGGCGCATGGTGGTTACTCGGTATTCGCCGGTGTTGGTGAGCGTACCCGTGAGGGGAACGACCTCTATCACGAGATGGTGGAATCGGGCGTTATCAAAACCGATGGTGAAGGTTCGAAAGCGGCACTGGTTTACGGCCAGATGAACGAGCCGCCAGGTGCCCGGTCGCGCGTTGCGCTGACAGGTCTGACCCTCGCGGAATATTTCCGCGATGAGGAAGGCCAGGACGTGCTGTTCTTCGTGGATAACATCTTCCGCTTTACACAGGCTGGCTCGGAAGTCTCGGCGCTGCTTGGCCGTATTCCTTCGGCTGTGGGTTACCAGCCGACGCTGGCAACCGATATGGGCGCGCTGCAGGAACGCATCACCACTACAACCAAGGGGTCAATTACCTCGGTGCAGGCGATTTATGTCCCTGCTGATGACCTGACAGACCCGGCGCCGGCTGCATCATTTGCGCACCTTGACGCCACAACAGTTCTGTCACGTCAAATTGCCGAGTTGGGCATTTATCCTGCTGTTGATCCGCTGGATTCATCCTCGCGGATGCTTGACCCGCGTATTGTCGGTGACCGCCATTACGAAATTGCGCGGAGTGTTCAGGAAGTGCTTCAGCAGTACAAGTCGCTTCAGGACATCATCGCCATCCTTGGCATGGACGAACTGTCAGAAGAAGACAAGCTGACCGTGGCACGTGCGCGCAAGATCCAGCGTTTCCTGTCACAGCCGTTCCATGTCGCCGAGGTATTCACCGGTTCGCCGGGCAAGCTGGTTGGTCTTGAGGATACGATCGAAGGCTTCGCCGGCATCATCAATGGTGACTATGATCATCTGCCCGAGGCGGCATTCTATATGGTTGGTACCATTGAAGAAGCCATCGAAAAGGGTAAGAAGATGACACAGGAAGCCGCATAAGCGGGTTTCCCTGTCAAAAGGAGTAGGGCTAGATGGCCGAAACAACGCAGCTCGAATTGGTCACACCGGCCAACATCATGGTGCAGAAGGCAGCTGAAATGGTGGTTGCCCCGGGCTCCGAGGGTCTGTTTGGTGCCATGCCGCGTCATGCGCCCCTGTTGTCTGACCTTGTGCGTGGCATCGTCGAGGTGCATGAAAACGGCAAGGTGACGGATCGGTTCATGATTGATGGCGGTCTTGCCGATGTTTCGGGTGAAAGCGTTACCATCCTGACCGAACGCGCGGAAAATCTTGCAACCGCTGATCGGGACGACATAAAGGCACGTGCCGATGCCGCCAGTGGCAGCGAGGCAGAGTTTCTGAATGCGGTTTTGGCCGCGCTCTGACACAGAACGCACCCGCAACATTACAATAAAAAACGCCCGGCAGATGCCGGGCTTTTTTGTGATAGGTCACAGATATCAGAGGTTAGCTGTCGAGCAAGGTGCCAAAGCTTTTCATGACATCGCGATAGACATCGCGTTTGAAGGGCACAGCCATATCGATCAGCTCGTTTGGCACAACCCATTTCCATGCGCCAAACTCGGGCTCGGCGGTGTTGATGTTGATATCGGAATCGACACCATTAAAGCGCAACGCCACCCATTTCTGCCGCTGACCACGATATTGCCCGTGCCAAAGCCGGTCCGCGAGTGGCTGCGGAATATCATAATACAGCCAGTCATGATGTTCCTTGAGCATCGTGGCGGCGTTGGTGCCGATTTCCTCCTGCATTTCACGCAGGCAGGCGTCATGAACGCTTTCACCGTGATCAATACCGCCCTGCGGCATCTGCCAGGCCTCGGCGCGATTATCAAGACGTTGGCCGGCAAATACTAGATTGTCGGCATTCAGCAGAAATATGCCGACGCACGGCCGATATGGCCGGTCTTCATAAGGAATTTCGGGCGCTGTCATGATGCGGGCTTCAGGTTTCCAAAGATCGCCACACCGCGGATCAAATCCAGTGCGCGTGCCAGCTGGTAATCGATTTCATCCTGTCTGGCCGGCGCCTCGGCCGCATCATCATCTGTTGCCGCCCCGTCTGACGCGTCATCTGGCGCGTCATCCGCCGCTTCATCCGCATTGTCATTTTGCGTTGCATCACTGTCGGCTTCATCACTGCCGTCGAGGGCGCCGCGCAGATCTTCTTCGCGCACGATACCGCCTTCAACGGCTTCAATGCGTGCAAGCGCAACCTCTATGTCGGGGACAATGCCCCGGGCCTGAATCGAAATGCCTGACGGGGTGTAATAACGCGCCGTTGTGAGGCGAATGGCAGAGCTATTGGAAATCGGAATGACGGATTGCACCGACCCCTTGCCAAAGGACCGCGTTCCCAAAATGATGGCGCGCCCATGGTCTTTCAATGCCCCGGCCACAATCTCCGATGCTGACGCCGATCCTGAATTAATCAGGATCACCATTGGCAGGCCGCGCGCAATGTCACCCGGCTTTGCATAGATATGCGATCCATCCTTGGCATTACGTCCGCGTGTCGAAACGATTTCGCCTTTTTCCAGAAAGGCATCGCTTACGGAAACAGCCTCGGTCAGCAATCCGCCAGGGTTGTTGCGCAGATCGAGAATAATGCCTTTCAGCGCATCGCCTTCAGTCTTGAAGAAATCATCCACAGCTTCCATGAGGCCAGGCGTTGTCTGTTCGGAAAATGTGGTGATACGGACATAACCGATGCCGTCGAAAAGTTCTGAGCGCACCGAGCGGATTTTGATGAAATCGCGAATGATGGTGACATCAAACGGCTCGGCCTGACCACGCTGTACCTTGATCTTTACCTTTGATCCAACCTGACCGCGCAATTTATCGACGGCTTCGGATAATTGCATGCCGATGATGGATTCATCATCAACGGCAATCAGGTAGTCCTCAGGTTGCAGGCCGGCGCGGGCGGCTGGCGTATCATCGATAGGCGAGACGACCTTGACCATGCCCTGTTCCATGGTGATCTCGACGCCCAATCCCCCAAAACGCCCTTTTGTCTGTTCCTGCATTTCCGAAAAATTCTCGGTGTTGAGGAACGTCGAATGTGGGTCAAGTGAGGTCAGCATGCCGGTAATGGCAGCTTCGATAAGGTCGCTATCATCTATCTCGTCAACATAGCTTTCGCGTACACGCTGGAAGATGTCGCCAAACAGGCCCAGCTGACGATAAGTGTCTTCCTTCGAGTTGCTCTGCGCGGTTGCGGTCGTCAGTGTTGGGATGAAGAGTCCGGCATAGAACAATGCGCCGCAGAAGAAAGCGACATGCCAAAGCCGGATCCGGCCGAGATTACCCAAATTGCCCATGTGATGTCCGTTCCTGCGCGGTGTGTCAGTCTATCGATAAATGTAATAGCCTGACAGCGTATTGCAATGATTGCGGCCCCTATTGACTGCGTTGAGGCACAGCCGGTTCCGCAGCGCCCCGTTCCGGTGAGATCTGTTGCAGGCGGGTGCCCGTCATCTCGGCAGGCTGTTCGATGCCGAGCATGGCCAGAAGGCTGGGCGCCAGATCCGCCAACCGCCCGTCGGCAATGCCGACCCCGGTGGCCGCCCCCACAAGCGTGCAGGGCACCAAATTGGTCGTATGGGCTGTATGTGGGGATTCATGCGCCTCGTCCCACATCACTTCACAATTGCCATGATCGGCGGTCAGCAACATCTGTCCGCCGGCCGCAAGCACCGCTGTCGCCAGCCGGCCAACACAGTCATCAACCGCTGACACAGCCACAATTGCCGCCTGCAGATCGCCGGTATGGCCCACCATATCCGGATTGGCGAAATTCATGATAATCAGATCATGATCACGCCTGTTGATACTGCCAAGCGCGATATCCAGCACGCCCTCGGCACTCATCTCGGGTTGCAGGTCATAGGTTGCCACCCGGGGTGACGGCACCAGTTCACGGGTTTCCCCTGCACTGACATCCTCAACACCCCCATTCAGGAAAAAGGTGACATGCGGGTATTTCTCGGTCTCGGCAAGCCGCAACTGCCGGCGGCCGGCTTCCGCCACCACTGCGCCTAGTGTCTTGTCTAGTGCCTGCGGCGCGAACAGTGTCTCCATTTTCGCATCCAGCGCATCAGAATAGGCGGTCATGCCGATCACGGCTGATGCTGCCGGCACCGGGCCTTCAATGCCTGTGTCATCTGGCATCAGCCAGCATGCCAACAACTGGCGGACACGGTCGGCGCGGAAATTGATCATCACGATAGCGTCGCCATCACGCATGCCCTCATAGCCCTGCAGGACGTGCGGCAGGATAAATTCATCGGTGATGCCCGCCCGATAGGATGCGTCGATGATATCCAGCGGCGATGTAAAAGTTTGTGAGTCGGCAGCCCCATGGGCAATGGCGTCAAAGGCAGCCCCTGTGCGGTCCCAGCGGTTGTCGCGATCCATTGCAAAATAGCGGCCAATCAGCGTACCAAACTGGACACCCGTCGGCAGCCTGTCCAAAAAGGCGGGGACTATGTCCTGGGCACTTTTCGGCAGGACATCGCGGCCGTCGGTAAAGCCATGCACAGTCACCGCACCACCAGCCGCTGCAAGCCCGCTCACCACGGCCAGCATATGGTCGCTATGGGAATGAACCCCACCGCCAGACAGCAGCCCCATCACATGGATGCGTGCGCCCCGCGCTGCCGTTTGTGCGGCCAGTGCCCGCAGTGCTGTATGGCCGGCAAGGCTGCCATCCTTACAGGCTGCATTGATGCGGGGCAGATCCTGCATCACAACCCGCCCGGCGCCGATATTCATGTGGCCTACTTCGGAATTGCCAACCTGTCCCTCTGGCAGGCCAACATCCGTGCCTGATGCTGCCAGCAAGCTGGTTGGCCATTGCGTCGCAAGCGCATCGACCGCCGGTGTTGACGCCAGCGCGACAGCATTATGTGCCGTCTCGGTGCGGTGTCCCCAACCGTCCAAAATACACAGGACGGCGGGTCCCTCCGCGCGAAATATCTTGTCATTATTGTGTGGCATAACGCTTTATACTGCCGGTCCCCTGGTGAGTACAGCACCTTCTCAGCCGCGGTGGTAAGGATGCCCAGCCAGGATCGTCGTGGCGCGGTAGAGCTGTTCTGCGAGCATCGCACGGAACAGCATATGCGGCCAGGTTGCTGCCCCAAACCGTATGACCCGGTCGGCGCGCTGTGTCAGGATGTCGTGATGGCCATCCGCCCCGCCAATCGCAAAACAGGCAGCGCCATGGCCCGCATCGCGCCAGCTTGCAATCATGTCCGCTAATTGTTCAGAGGCAGTGTCCCGGCCGCGCGGGTCACAGGCAATAAGAGGTGTGCCGGGGTCAATATGGCGCAACAGGCGGTTGCTCTCATCCTGCTGCCGGTCCGGCCCCGCAGGCAGCTTTGACTCAACCTCGATGATATCGCCGCCGCTGTGGATGCGTGACATCCAGTTGTTCGCAAGTGCGGCTTCGGGCATGTTGCGGCCCCTGCCAACGGCCAGAATGACAAGCTTCATGATATTGTCTCTTGTCGGAGGATCATGCGCACCAAGCGCCTATGGGGCGAGGCGATTTTCAGACAGCGCGCTGCAACCATCTGCACACCACCGCCGGTAGGCCGCATAACGCAGCCAGCCAGACCGCGTGGCAAACTTTGGGTGGCCGGGTCAGCCGCTGACCGTCACGACCTCTTCAACGCCTTCATTGGTCCACATGCGTTCCAGACCATAAAATTCACGCACTTCCGGCCGGAACAGATGGATGATGACATCAATGGCATCGATCAGCACCCAGTCCGCCTGCCGCACACCCTCGAGTCCAAGAACCTCGACCCCTGCCGATTTCAGACGAAATTCCAGATGTTCGGCCATGGCGGCCACCTGACGGGACGAGGTGCCGCTGGCAACGACCATATAATCGGCCATAGATGACTTGCCCCGCAACGGGATGGCAACGACATCATCAGCTTTGTCCATATCGAGTGAGGTGGCGACCAATTCGAGGATCTGGTCGGAATCCAAATGCGATTGCATTTTGCTAATTGTGACTCTCCACAAATGCGCTTTGCTGTTCTGCCCCCTATCCGGCTTGCCGCAAAGCTGTTGCCGACGCATGGTGTCGGCGGCCAGCGATAAAGCACCAGGAAGCAAGGTTGCGGCCAGTATCCAGCGCTCTGGCGCGGAACCGCGCCGGCTGTTGCCTGCGTTTCAGCAACCGCCTTCCTTCGCAAATCGCCTGGTAAGAATAGCCCGGGCGGTCCAAAACCGCAATGGGTATGGCACGGGCGATGCGGTCATGGTGCTGCCAGCGGCCGAATCCCTGTAAATTGTCGGCGCCCATCAGCCAGCAAAATTGTTGCCGCGGACACCGCTGCCGCAAGAGCGTTACCGTGACATGGGTCAGATTTGTACGAAATCCGGTTTCCGGCGAGATGACCTTGATCCATGGCATCTGCGCGGTCAGCCGTCGTGCCTGCGCAACCCGCACAGCTAACTGGGCCATATCCCGCTTGGTCTTGAGTGGATTTTGCGGGCTGACAAGCCACCAGACCTGATCAAGGCCCAGTGCCTGCCGCGCCAGGCTCGAAATATGCAGATGTCCGTGATGCGCCGGGTTGAAAGAACCGCCAAGGAGGCCAACCCGCAATCTGTTGCGATCATGAAACAAGCGGGGATGCGCGTGACGATACGCGGCGATTCGGTCAGGCAGGTCTGATCTGGCCATTGCCACGGACAATATATTTGAAACTGGTCAGCTGTGCGGCCCCGACGGGGCCACGCGCATGCATGCGGCCGGTCGCAATGCCGATTTCTGCCCCCATCCCGAACTCACCGCCATCCGCGAATTGTGTGGATGCGTTGACCATGACAATGGCACTGTCCACCCGGTTCAGGAAACTGGTGGCGGTGGCGTCATCCTCGGTAATGATACAGTCCGTGTGGTTGGAACTGTAGCGCGCGATATGTGCGATCGCATCCTCAACCCCGTCAACAACTTTCATGGAAATGATGCTGTCGAGATATTCGGTCGACCAATCTTCCTCACTGGCGGGGGTGGCAGCACTGACAAGCTGGCAAACCTGTTGATCGCCGCGCACGGCACAACCGGCATCGATCAGGGCGCCTGCAATGGCTGGCACCATCGTGCTGGCGACAGAATTGTCGATGAGCATGGTTTCGGCTGCGCCACAGATGCCGGTCCGCCGCATCTTTGCATTGACCGCAATTTCAACTGCTTTCGCCGGGTCAGCGGCCATATCGATAAACAGATGGCAAATGCCTTCCAGATGCGCAAAGACAGGCACCCGCGCCTCATTTTGCACGCGGGCGACAAGCGATTTGCCGCCGCGCGGAATAATGACGTCAATCTCACCATTCGCTGCGAGCATAGCCCCAACAGCACCGCGATCGGATGTTGGCACAATCTGCACGCCGCCACGCGGCAGTCCGGCCGCCTCCAGCCCGTTACCGACAAGTTCGGCAAGAAAGGCGGACGTGGCGCTGCTGTCTGATCCCCCGCGCAGGATTACGGCATTGCCCGCAATCAGGCACAGGCCCGCAGCGTCAACCGTAACATTGGGACGTGATTCATAGATCACACCAATCACCCCAAGCGGGGTTGAGACACGCGCGATATCCAGCCCGTTAGGGCGTTGCCAGCGTGCCAGCTCGCGCCCCAGCGGGTCATCCAGCGTCGCGATTGTCTCCAGCCCTGCGGCCATCGCCTCGATACGGCTGTCATTCAGCGTCAGCCGATCAATGAAGGCGGCGGTCAGGCCGTTGGCGGCACCCCGTTCCAGATCGGTCCGGTTATGCGCCAGAATTGTGTCACCATGCGCGCGGATCTGGGCCGCTGCTGTGGTCAGGGCCGCACAACGCATATCATGCGCAGACTGCGCCAGTACGGATTGGGCGGCGCGTGCTGTCGCTACCAGCTCAGAGATCAGCTGCTGGTGGTTGGAAATGGCGGTCTGGTCGTTCGGTGTCATGGGCGTTGTTTATCTGTGGTGGTTGTCTGGCTGCAAAGCGGGTCAAGCGATGTCAGTTGCTGTTTTCCAGCATGACCAGATCATCGGCATGGACGAGTTCATCCCGTCCACGATATCCCAGCAGGCGTTCGATTTCACGGCTTTTGTGTCCAAGGATGATCTGTGTATCGGAAAGCGCGTATGCTGACAGGCCATTGGCAATGATCTGTCCTGCCTCATTTTCAACGGCGATCAAATCGCCTCTTTCAAATTTTCCACGTGCGGCAATGACGCCTGCAGGCAGCAATGAGCGCCCTTTGCGCAGGGCGGCCTCGGCGCCGGAGTCGATCTGCAATGTGCCCTTGGGTGTCAGCGCGCCACCGATCCAGCGCTTGCGGGCTGTCAGCGGGCTGTCCTCGGGCCGGAACACGGTATGGCGCCCGCCACCAGCCAGTGCCGCAACGGGCTTTTCAATGCGGCCATCACAGATCACCATGCTGCACCCGGCCGACATGGCGATACGCGCCGCTTCAAGCTTGGTCACCATACCGCCGGATGCATAGGCGGCATTGGCGGTGCCGGCCATCTTCATAATGCTGTCGGACAATGTTGTGACCTCGGCAATATGGGCGGCACCGGTGTCCTTGCGCGGGTTCGACGAATAAAGCCCGTCAACATCTGACAGAAGGATCAAGAGATCCGCACTGATCATTGCCGCCACGCGGGCGGCCAGCCTGTCATTGTCACCAAAGCGGATTTCCGCAGTTGCCACCGTATCATTCTCATTGACCACCGGCACGGCACCAAGTGACAGCAAAGTCGACATGGTGGCGCGTGCATTCAGGTGTCGGCGCCGGGTTTCGGTATCATCCGGAGACAGCAGAATCTGCGCCGTGCCGAGTTGCTGTGCCGCCAGCGCAACGCTCCACGCATGGGCGAGCACCACCTGTCCGGCGGCTGCGGCGGCCTGCTTTTCTTCCAGTGCGAGTGTCTGTCCCCCCAGCCCCAGCACATGGCTGCCAAGCGCGATTGCGCCGCTGGATACAACGACGACATTCTTGCCCTTCGCCTTTAATGCGGCAATGTCGTCCGCAATGCCGGCAAGCCAGGCCGCGTTCACACTATGGCTGTCATCATCGACAAGGATGGACGATCCAATCTTGATAACGATGGTGTTGGCCGCATCGATCACCGACGCTGCCTTGTCTAGGGCGACCATGGCACGGGTTCCTCAACAGGCGCCTCGGCGGCACGTTCGGCATCGATCACAGCCAGCAGGCGACGTAAAACCGGCGTGACATTCTCGCCGCTGACCGACGATATTGTCATCACATTCTCGGCGCCTTCAGCCATAAGGGCATCAGAAACATCCTGCGCATAGCCGTCCGGTGCCGCATCAATCTTGGTCAAAGCGATGACCTCTTTCTTGCTGTCCAGCCCGGCACCATAGGCAGCCAGTTCGTTGCGCAGCGTTTTCCATGCTGCCACCGGATCATGACCGGTCACATCGACAAGATGCAGCAGCACACGGCATCGCTCGACATGGCCCAGGAATCGGTGGCCAAGTCCGGCACCACGATGTGCCCCTTCAATCAGCCCCGGAATGTCAGCCACGACAAATTCGCGTTCATCCACGCCAACAACACCCAGATTGGGATGCAGGGTGGTAAAGGGATAATCGGCAATCTTTGGCCGCGCCGCCGATACCGCGCTCAAAAAGGTCGACTTGCCCGCATTCGGCAAGCCAAGCAGCCCGGCATCGGCAATCAATTTCAGGCGCAGCCATACCCACATTTCCTGACCGGCCTCGCCAGGCTGTGATTTCCGCGGTGCCCGGTTTGTCGATGATTTGAAAAAGGCATTGCCGCGACCGCCGGCACCCCCCTTGGCCAGAATAAAGGTCTGCCCTTCGCGTTTCAGGTCTGCAATCACGGTTTCCTGGTCATCGGCCAGAATCTGCGTGCCAACAGGCAGCTTCAGCTCGACATCACCGCCTGACGGGCCAGATCGGTCGCGCCCCGCCCCCGGCCGCCCCGATTCGGCTTTGAAATGCTGCTGGTACCGATAGTCGATCAGCGTGTTCAACCCGCCTACCGCGCGTGCAATAACGTCACCACCGCGCCCGCCATCGCCGCCATCAGGGCCGCCAAAAGGCACATGCGCCTCGCGACGAAAGCTGACAGCACCAGGCCCGCCATTGCCCGAACGGGTATAGATTTTGGCCTGATCAAGAAACTTCATCTGACAGTATTCCTGCCTTGTTGTGGTGCGGTCCGAAAATCAAAAAAGGGGAACAACGCCAGCGTTATCCCCCTTGCCGAATTGGCTGCCAGTTTCGTGTAGCAGAGACTATTCGGCGGCCTCTGCAGCTGGAACCACATTGACGAACATCCGGCCGCCAGACTTTTCCTTAAAGGCGACCTTGCCTTCAATCAGCGCAAACAGGGTGTGATCCTTGCCCATCCCGACATTGTTGCCAGGATGAACCTTGGTGCCGCGCTGGCGCATGATAATGTTGCCGGCAAGAACGGATTCGCCGCCGAACTTCTTGACGCCGAGACGCCGACCTGCGGAATCGCGACCGTTACGTGAACTGCCGCCTGCTTTTTTATGTGCCATTTTCCAGCTCCCTTCGGCTGTCAGCGCGCATCGCGCGCCGGTTTACTTCTTCGCGGCTGCCTTTTTGGCCGTTGCCTTCTTCGCAGCGGGCTTCTTGGCGGCTGTTTTCTTTGCAGCGGCCTTCTTAGGTGCTGCCTTCGCCTCTGCCTTTGGCGCCGCTGTCTTGGCAGCTGCTGCCTTTTTCGGTGCGGTTTTTGCTTCGGCCTTTGGTGCTGCCTTCTTGGCTGGCGCTGCCTTCGGCTTCAGCGAGGCCCCGTTTTCAGCGATGCCGGTAATTTGCAACAGGGTCAGGTCCTGACGATGGCCCTGTGTGCGGCGGTGATTCTTGCGGCGCTTGCGACGGAAAATGATGATCTTCGGGCCGCGTGTCTGGCGCACAACCTTGGCGCTGACAGCAGCACCATCAACGCGCGGTGTGCCAACAGTCACCTTGTCACCATCACCAAGCATGATGATGTCATCAAGAATGATCTCGGCACCCTCGTCAGCGGCGATACGCTCGACAAGGATTTTATCGTCTTTTGCCACGCGGTACTGCTTACCGCCTGTCTTTACCAACGCATACATGGCTTCCATCCTATATCTTTCTACCCGCCGCCACTTCCGGTGATGCCACCAGGGCGATTTGCGACTGTTCAGCCTGTTTCGAGCAGAAAGCAAAAACATACCGCTCTGGAACCCCAAAGCGGATTGCGCTGGAATATACGCCTCGCGCCGCCTGTGTCAAGACCGCAATCGCCCTTTCGGCTTGGCTTTTCAGCCGATTACATGATGCCCTTTACACGGTCTGGTCAAAGCTGTTGCACAGCAAGACAGGGAATGAATGGTGGATCGCCGATTATCGATCTGGCAAGACCCGCTGCAGGCAGGTCTGATCCGCCTGCCAATCGGGCTGTTGCCTGCTTAGCCGCCACCAAACTTGCCATCGCGCTGCGGGTCATGCGGGGTGCCCTGCATTTCCAAATGCAGCTGCGATCCTGTCCAGGGATGGGCTGCGATCACATCATCATTCAGCGTGACTCCAAGTCCCGGCGTGTCGGGCACGATGATATGACCATCTTCCCATGTCAGCGGTGTCTGCAGCAGCGCTGCGTGAAACCCGTCCATTTTTCTAATGGATTCAAGGATCAGGAAATTCGGAATACAGGCGGCCAGCTGGATATTCGCCGCCGCAACAACCGGTCCGCAATATAGATGCGGGGCAATCTGGGCATAATATGTTTCGGCAAGGGCGGCGATCTTCTTGCCTTCCAATATGCCGCCAGCCCGCCCCAGATTGGGCTGCAGGATGGCAGCCGCGCCTGTCTGCAGCACCCGCGCAAATTCGAATTTGGTGCAGAGCCGTTCGCCAGTAGCAACAGGGATGTTTGTACCGGCAGCCACCTTGGCCATTTCTTCGGGCATGTCCGGCGGACAGGGTTCTTCAAACCAGAGCGGGTCAAAGGGCGCGATTCTCTCGGCAAGTCGCAACGCACCGGCCGCGGTAAATTGGCCATGGGTGCCAAACAGCAGATCAGTCCTGTCCCCCACAGCAGCGCGAATGTCGCGGCAAAAGGATTCGCTTCTGGCCAAAGATTCCAGATCGGGCATCCGGCCATCATGCACGGTGTAGGGGCCTGCCGGATCGAATTTGACGGCGGTAAAGCCGTCTTCGACGCAGCGTGCCGCCACTTCGGCGCTGGCGTGGGGATCGTTATAGAAGTCGGCCGCATCAGCATCATCTGGTGGATAGAGATAGGTATAGGTCCGCAGACGCGCATTCACCTTGCCGCCCAAGAGCGCATGTACAGGCCGGTCAAGCGCCTTGCCGACAATGTCCCAGCACGCCATTTCCAAACCGCTGAAAACACCCTGAACCGTGGCATCCGGCCGGTGCGTAAAGCCCGATCCATGCACCTGACGCCAGAATTGCTCAATCCGGTCGGGTGCTTCGCCCTGCAAGTAGCGGGCGAACATATCCTCTGCCATATGGCAGATTACATCCGGTGCAAAACTTGCGGCATAGATTTCGCCAACCCCGCTGATGCCGCAGGCCGTATGCAGGCGTACAAAAATGAAATACCGCCCGCCAAAGCCCGGTGGCGGTGTTCCGACGACAAAGGTTTCAAGTGTTTCAAGGCGCATTGGCGTGGTCCGGAATATCTGGTGGCTGTGCCTGGGATTGGATAGAGGGATCTTGTCACATGTCTGAAGCTGTCGTCTCTGTCGGGTGTCTGGCGCGCGCAAATGTGAATAGGCAGGCCCCCATGCTAGCTGCTATTTACAATCATTGTCAGCTACAGTGATGACATTCATGCCTCGTATTGTGCTGCACGCATATTGTGCTGCGCTATGCGAGGCACAGAGAGACGACAGCAATCGAAAAAGGCAAGTGAGTTATGTTGAAGGCAACCCTAAATTTTGCACGACGCCATATTGTGCTTTTCGGGGCAACGAAATTTGCCGCCGGGCTGATTATTGGTTTTGGTCTTGGCATTTATTTTCTGCCAATCCTGACCGCCGAGGAGGGGCTTGACGAGGCCGCTCTGGCCAGTCTGCAGACGAGCATCGAGCGTAGCGGCACCTTTCAGCGTGACCTGCCGGGATCGGATGCATTCCACTGGGGCGAGGGTACCATCATGGTGAGCCGCGACAGGATCTGGCTGGATGGTGCGATCGCGCCGGGACCTGATTACCGGCTGTATCTGATACCGTCATTTGCCGATGACGAGGCAAGCTTTCTTGCGATCAAGGATCGCGCTGTCCAGATTGCTGAAATTAACGCTTTCACTAATTTCAGCGTGATGGTCCCGGCGCATGTGGATGTTAGCGCTTTCCCGGCTGTTCTGATATGGTGCGAGGCATTCGGCGAGTTCATCACGGCAGCCGAACTGTCCTGATCCGCAGCCTATCACCCGGAGACATAGATGGCCGGCGCCGCGCCACAAATCGACTTGCAAAATTTTACCATTCCACCCGCCGGCAGTCTCGATATGGATGATCTGATCAATCTGTATGAGTCGATTCGGCCCTGGTTGCCCACCCCGCGCCCGGCTGACACCCGCCGGGCAGACCGGATGGTGGCGGTGCTGGACCATGTGGATGCGCTGCTGCTGGACGGATTTGGCGTTCTGAATGTGGGCTGGGATCCGATCGACGGTATTCATGAATTTCTGGAAATGGCAGCTGCGCGTGGCGTGGCGTTGATGGTGCTGACCAATGGCGCGGGTCAGAAGGCGGATGTAACATGGCAGAAATATCAGGGATGGGACCTGCCGCTGGCCCGCAATCAGGTTGTATCCAGCCGGGACGCGCTGGCCGCAGCGATTGACGGGCTTACTGCTGGCAAACGGCTTGGCGTGATTGGGGCGGGGGTGCGCCCATTCGGCAAATCGTATGAGTTAACGATGAATGATCCGGACAGATTATTTGCCGAGGCGGAGTGTTTTGCTTTTCTGGGCAGTGGCGATTGGCAGGAAGCGGATCAGAGCCGCCTGGAGTCCGCCTTGCGCCAGCCCGGCCGCGCCCTGTATGTGGCCAATCCGGATGTCGGTGCGCCGCTTGATGGCCAATTTTCAACCGAGCCAGGCTATTGGGCGGTGCGCGCAATGCAGGCTACCGGTATCCGCCCGCAATGGTTTGGCAAACCGCATCCGGCAGCCTTTGACATTGCGCTGGCGCAGTTGCAGCAGGTCTATGACCGGCCATTTGCGCGGGATCGCGTGGCGATGGTCGGCGACAGTCTCCATACGGATGTGCTGGGGGCATCGGCGGCTGGCTTGCAGTCGGTTCTGCTGACGGATTATGGCCTGTTCAGAGACGGGGGCGCCGAGGCGATGATTCGCCGTTGTGGAATCGCCCCTGACTGGATGATTGCTCGTCTGTGATAGCCTGTTCAACCGGCGGGGCGGACAATCGGCCGTGCATGAAGGGAAACCAATGTTGATTCGCAGATTGATATTTGACGCTATTGAATGCCAGTGCCGTATTGGCGCCTATGATCATGAAAGATGTGGCCCGCAGAGGGTGGTGATTGATGTCGAGCTCGAACTCAGCGCCGAATCCGAGCCCGGGCGCGACCATCTTGATGACACGCTGAATTATGATCTGGTGCGTGACACGGTGCTGCAGATTGCACAGTCACGGCATTTTGACCTTCAGGAAACACTGGCGCGCACATTGTTTGATTCCCTTGCAGACATGTCGTCCGTGACGGGTCTGCGCGTGCGGACGGCTAAACCTGATGCCTATGCAGATTGCAAACAGGTGGCCTATGAGCTGGATGGTCGCGCGTCCGCTTGCCGGGTTGATCCGTAATGGATCCATATGTGATGCGATGACAGCCGCCGATGTTTGAAGATGCCGCACAGTTAAACGACTATTACAGATCGCGCCAGGGCCGCCATGTGGCCAAGCGGTTGCGCCGTCACATTGCAGATTTCTGGAGCAAGGCGCCAAATGCCTGTAATGCTGTCATTGGTTACGGAGCCCCGGTTCTGCGTGCCGATGACGCGCAGACGCATAATGTCTTTATGCCGGCGCGACTTGGCCCCGAACGCTGGCCCTTCAAAGGCGCAGGTCGCGCGACGCTGACAGACTGCCACGCATTACCGCTCCAGAATGTGCAACTGGACAGGGTTCTGGCCCTGCATGCGCTGGAATTTGACCCTGATCCGCGATATTTTCTCGAAGAATGCTGGCGTGTCCTTGATGGGGCAGGACGGCTTATGGTGATGGTGCCCAATCGCACAGGCCTCTGGGCGCGGGCCGAGCGCACGCCCTTTGGCCATGGGCGCCCCTTTTCGCGCCGTCAGCTGCGCCACCTCCTTGCAGAAAGCGGGTTTGAGGTGCGCCGTGTGGGCACGGTATTGTTCATGCCGCCAGTGGAAATGGGCTTGGTCCTGAGGTTTGGGTCCCAGATTGAACAGATTGGTAATAGTTGGTCGCCCGGGGTTGGCGGTGTGCTGTGTGTCGAAGCTGAAAAGATACTCTATGCGCCGTCTGGAAAGCTGCAGCGCCGTGCCCGCAAGGTCGGGGTCAAGGCGGCCGGACTTGCCACCCGCCCGACCAATGCCATGAACCGTATCGCATCCGTGCCTTTCGAGGATGACGGCACCTGAGACAAAGCGAATAATTTGATCCCGAATCAGCAGGCAGGCACACAGCCAATGATCTGTGGCGCGGGCAAGGGTCAGTCTGCTATAGAAGATGTCTTATTGATCGCGCATATGTACAGGACAGACGCAAAATGACCGGGACGTTACATGATGTGCGCGCAGCCATAGACCGGATCGATGATGAATTGCTGGATCTGATCTGTCGCCGGATGGCCCTGTCCGCCGAGGTTGCGAAGGCAAAATCCGGTGCGGTGACCTACCGCCCGGGGCGCGAGGCAGAGGTGTTCACACGGTTGGCTGCGCGTGTGCCTGATCTACCCGCTGGCATAACACGCAATATCTGGCGGCAGATCATGACTGCCAGCAGTGCCGCACAGGATCGCAGCATAACGGTTGCTGCTCTTGCCGATGCCATGCCTGCCGCCGCCTGGCATTTTGGGGGGCAGCTGTCGGTAACGTCATGTCAGACCATATCAGCAGTCGCAGATGCGATGACGGCAGGGGCGCAATATGCGCTGGCGCCAATGTCTGAAAGTGATGCCGTCGCCCGCTGGCTGATTGCGGATACATCGTGCCACATTATTGCGGTTACGCCCTTTGCCTCTTTTGTGGATGACGGTGACAGCCTGCCGCGCTGCTATCTCATCGGCCGGGAACCGGCGGATGCGGTGGCAGATGAGACAACGCTGGTTGCCTATATGACGGATGGCAGCCCCCGCATTGATATGCTGGCCGGCCGGGTGGATGATCCGCTGGCCAATTACGCATCGCCAGCACGCATTGTCGGCGTCATTGCCACACCCGCCAAGACAGACTAGAAGCACCCGATGACTGTGATTTATGAAAAAATAGCCATTATTGGCGTTGGACTGATCGGGGCATCCATCGCGCTTGCTGTACGGCGTGCAAATCTGGCGACGCATATCATCGGGTGTGATGCCGACCTATCCGCTGCCGATACGGTGTGCGATCTCGCCCTTGTCGATGAAACGGTGACAGACCCGGTGACCGCGGTTGCCGATGCCGATCTTGTGATCATGGCTGTGCCTGTCGGCGCCATGGGTGAATTGGCAGCCAATATCGTGCCCGCGATGAAGCCGGGGGCGGTGCTCACAGACACGGGATCCACAAAAAGGTCTGTGCTGCGTGACGTCGATCCGGTGGTGACCGCAAATATCCACTGGCTGCCATCCCATCCGCTGGCAGGCACCGAGCATTCAGGGCCAAAGGCGGGCCATGCGCATCTGTTTGACGAGCGCTACTGGATTGTGCTGCCGCGTGAGGTGCCAGAAGAGGTGGTGGTACGTTTTGAGAAGTTTGTTGCCGGTCTGGGGTCGGTGTCTGAACGGATGGATGCTGACTATCATGACAAGGTGCTTGCACTGACATCGCACCTGCCGCACCTGATCGCCTATACGATTGTCAGCACGGCTGTTGATCTGGAATCCCAACTAAAAAATGATGTCATTCGGTTTTCGGCATCCGGCTTTCGCGATTTTACCCGCATCGCCGCGTCCGATCCGGTGATGTGGCGTGATGTCTTTATCAATAATGACGCCGCAGTTCTTGAAATGCTGCAGCGCTTTTCTGAAGATCTGTCCTATCTTCAGCGCGCCATTCGCTGGGGCGAGAAAGACAAGCTGGAATCTCTGTTCACCCGCACCCGGGAAATCCGCCGCTCAATCATCGATGCCGGTCAGGACTGACTTTCCGCTTCAAATCCGCACTGTTTCGGCCAGATATTTGGCATATTCGCGAATCAGCAGGCGCAGCATGGCACGGTCATGCCACCAGCCATCAATGCGCAGATCATCCGGATAGACCGGATATTGATACAGATTGAACTCAGGCATCTCGTTGGCAAAGACCAGCAGCGCGCGGGGCATATGGTAATTGGCGGTGACGAGGCGCAGCGAGCGTATATCGTTATCAATTGCCCAGCGGCGGGCAACGCGGGCATTGCCGCGCGTGTCTTTGGCAATGAAATCCAGCTCAACACAACAGAACAGGGCGTTAATCTCGCGCTCGTCCAGGTCGAGCTGCTGCACCAGTATCGCCCGGCTCACCCCGTCACCAACGCCGGAAATCAGCATCTTGCCCGCAATACCGTCAGTCAGAAGCTGCAGCCCGTCATCAAGGCGCTGCTGCCCGCCTGTCATAACCACAATGCCATCGGTATATTGTAGTTGTTTGCCCGAGGCGCTTGGCAGCGTCAGCACAAAATGCTGCAAGCCGGACAGCAGCATGGCCGCAGCCAGACACAGATATATCACCACATAACGCATTGACCGTGACAGGTCAGGACCCTGCCTGTCTTTGTCCGGCATTATGCCGCCGGATGTCTGTTCTTTAGTTGTGGCCATGGTTTCGTGCGACCATTTTCTCATTTCTTACCAGCGGGCCGGCATAATCAGCCGAACGGCCTCATCCTATTATTCGCGCAGGCCTCTCATTGCGCTGGGCGTATCATAGCATGAAACAGGCGTTTGATTCAGGAAATTGGACCCATGGCCCGTTCCAAAGCGCCAACCGAAAGCCCCCTTTTCTGATTCTGTCATTCGTGTAACCTTCGACGAGGTCATGACGGAATGGCCACAACAGAATGGACCAGACTAATGTTGCTCACCTGCCCCAATTGCGAAACGGTCTTTCGCGTTGACAGAGACAGCATTGGCGATACGGGTAAATCTGTCCGGTGTTCGGTTTGCGCGCATATCTGGAAAGCTTTTCCGCCCATGCTGGCGCCCGAAGAGACCAGAGGCGAAATGCAGGCGGCCCTGCGCACAATTCTATTACCATTGCTGGTCCTGATCATGCTTGTGGGCATCGGTGCCGGCTCGGTGATGCAGCGCTCGACAGTGACCGCCTATCTGCCGGCCATGTTGCCAATCTATGAAAAGCTTGGCCTGCCTGTAATGCCGAGGATCGACCAGCTGGAGATTGTTGACCTCACAGCTGAATATGCCGGCGATACGCTGCGGTTGCGCGGGCAGCTGTTCAACAGTGCGGCATTTTTTGCGCATGCACCCATGCTGGAGGTAACAGTATCCTCGACAATGGGGGATGCGGTGTTACGGCAGGTGGTTGGCCCTGACGACATTGTGATCAGGCCAGCCTCAACCGTGCCGTTTTTTGTCCAGCTTGTGATTGATGATGTGCCCGAACCGACCGTAACCGTAATCATGCTGGATGATCTGGCACGGCGCTGATCCAGCGTCATCTGCCAGCAGCCATCACCTTCATGTCATGTCATCAGTCAAGCGCCGGGATGTTTTCCTCGGCCAATAACTCGGAAACAGTGCGCTGCCGGCGCAACAGATGGCACGCGCCGTCCAGGACCATTACTTCGCCTGCAGGCGGGCGCGTATTGTAACTTGACGCCATGACCGCACCATAGGCACCAGCCGACATGACGGCCAGCGTGTCGCCAGCATCAAGTGACGGCATCATCCGGTCCTGGCCCAGATAGTCCCCTGTCTCACAGACAGGCCCGACCACATCCGCAGGACCGATATCCGCACCGTAGTCGCCAACGGCCTGAATGGTATGGTGCGCTTCATATAACGTTGGGCGCAGCAAATCATTCATTGCAGCATCGACGATGACAAATCGCTTATTGTCACCATCCTTCACATAGATCACCCGCGTCAGCAGCACACCGTTATTGGCCATGATGGACCGCCCCGGCTCAAACCCCAGCTTGAAGCCGCTATTGGCAAACAGTCGCGAAATAAGCGCACCATAGGCCGCAAAATCACAAGGCGTTCCGTCATCATAATCAACGCCGATGCCACCACCAAGATCCAGCCCAGGCACATCCAGCCCTTCATCGCGCAGCGCTGTTCCAAAGGCGAGCAGGGCGCCGTAGGCGCGCTCAAAAGGATCAAGGCTGGTTATCTGCGATCCGATATGCACCGCAAGACCGGCCGGCGCGATATGCGGGTCCGCTGCCATCCGCCGATACAGATTGGCGGCCTCATTCTGCGCGGTTGATACGCCGAATTTTGTGGAACGCTGGCCAGTTGAAATCTTGGCATGCGTGTCAGGCGCAACATCCACATTCACCCGCAATGCCACAGGCGCGCGCACGCCGCGTGCCGCCGCGATCTGACTGATGGCTTCGACTTCCTGCGGGCTTTCCGCATTTAACTGGCCAATCCCGGCATCCAGCGCATCGGCAATTTCCTGTGCCGATTTGCCAACGCCCGAAAAGACAATCTTTTCCGCAGGAATGCCGGCTGAAAGGGCACGCGCCATTTCACCGCCGGACACGATGTCGGCCCCGGCCCCAGCGCGTGCCAGAAGCGCAATCACGCCAAGCGCCGAATTGGATTTCAGGGCAAAATGCACTGCCCCGCCCGCCGGTGCTACCGCATCGGCAAAGCGCTGGTAATCACTGCGGATACCATCACCCGAATAGACATAGAGGGGCGCGCCGTGTTGCACGGCAATATCGAGCAGCGACATACCGCTAACCGACAAAATGCCGTCAACATTCCTGACAAAAGCTGGGGGTCTGGCAGAGACGGTCATGGGCTGATTGTCCGTGTGGCTCAACTATCGGCTGGCTTGGCTGGGATTTCTGACGGGCGGTACGGGTCGCCGCGCTTGCCACATGCGGTCAGGCCGCCTGTCGCGACAACAAAAGCTACCAGCAGCAGGATCAGGGAACGGGTCATGATGAAGCTCCATGGGATGTCGTATCTTCGAGGCCAAATCTTGTCCGTGCCTCGGCAATGCGGGCGCGCACCTCGTCGGGCGCGGTGCCGCCGAAACTTGTGCGCATGGCAACCGCCGCCTCGCATGACAGAACCTCGAGAACTGCTGCTGTAATGCGCGGTTCGACCGACTGCATTTCGGCGAGGCTCAATCCATCGAGATCACAAGATTTCTCGGCGGCCATCGCGACAATCGCGCCGCTGACATGATGCGCCTCGCGGAAGGGCATGCCAAGGTCGCGCACCAGATAGTCGGCAAGGTCTGTGGCTGTCGGGAATCCGCGCGTCAGGGCCGCGCGCATGGCCGCGGGGTTGGCGGTCATGTCAGACACCATACCAGTCGTGGCGGCAAGGGCGACGGCCAGCGCGTCAGCGGCGTCAAAAACCCCTTCCTTGTCTTCCTGCATATCTTTGCCATAGGCAAGAGGCAGGCCTTTCAGCACGATCAGCAACGCGTTCAGAGACCCGATAATGCGCCCTGGCTTGGCGCGCACCAATTCTGCCGCATCCGGATTGCGCTTTTGCGGCATGATGGATGATCCGGTGGTAAAGGCATCGGACAGGCTGACAAACCCAAAACCGTCCGAGCACCAGATGACAATTTCCTCGGCGAGGCGCGACATATGCACGGCGCATAATGCGGCGGCGGCCAGGAACTCAACGGCGAAATCTCGGTCTGACACGGCATCCATGGCATTTGCTGCCGGCCGGTCAAAGCCAAGCAGGCTGGCCGTCATCTGCCGGTCCGTCGGAAAAGATGTGCCTGCAAGTGCCGCTGCACCAAGGGGTGATTCATTCAGCCGTTTGCGGGCATCGGCAAATCGACCACGATCGCGTCCAAACATTTCGACATACGCCATGAGATGAAAGCCGAATGTCACTGGCTGGGCGGTCTGCAGATGTGTGTATCCCGGCATCAGTGTCTCGGTATGTTCACTGGCGCGTTCCACCAGCGCATGCTGCAATGCGGCCAGGGCGGCATCAACCGAATCGATCGCCTCGCGCACCCACAGGCGGAAATCGGTTGCCACCTGGTCATTGCGCGACCGTGCGGTATGCAACCGCCGGGCCGGCTCGCCGATGATGTCCGCAAGGCGGGATTCGATATTCATATGAATATCTTCCAACGCCGCCGAAAAGGAAAAGCTGCCGCTGGCAATTTCGTCCGCGATCTGTGCCAGCCCACCATGAATGGCATCCCGATCACTGTCCGAGATGATTCCGCAAGCCGCCAGCATGGTGGCATGTGCCTTTGATCCGGCGATATCCTGCCGATACATCCGCTTGTCGAAATCAATCGAGGCGTTGATCGCCTGCATCAGTTCCGACGGTCCGCTGGAGAAGCGGCCGCCCCAAATGCTGGATGTTCCGTTGCCGGAATGGGTGTCATTTTTATCTGTCATCTGGCATTCTATCGGTGGTGAAGTATGTGCCGTCCATATCCGTGGTCGAAGGGTGTTTCTGGCCGGTCTGCCCGGATAGCATTATCTGATCGTCAGTGTCTGATCATCGCTGGTCCGATTTTCATGGTCGGTTCGTGGCAATCACGGTTGGCTGTGTTTCAGCCCCTGTTCTGCATGGAAATCAAAATGTCTTATACGCCGCTTTTTGCCAATTTACAGCCCCAAATACCGCAGCCGGCCCCGCGGCCGGTTCTGTCGCGGCGCGCCCTCATGGGCTGCCTTGGGGCCGTTGCCGCGGGACTGGCAATGCCGCCATCTCTGCGGGCAGCTGGACTGTCCGATGCCATGACTGTGCCCGATGCGCAGCCAGCACCACAGATGACCAGCGGGCTGGTAGATGTCACGGGCCAGGAATTCAATTTGGCGGCATTTGCCGATGCGCCCTTGCTGGTGAATTTCTGGGCAACATGGTGTGCGCCCTGTGTTGCTGAATTGCCGTCATTGGAACGTAGCGCCAAGGCCCTCGCTAAAGACGGGATCAGCGTCATGCTTGTCTCGATTGACCGTGGCGGGCCAGCCAAGGCGCTTCCTTTTCTGGAAAGGCTGGGTGTCGATACACCGCATCTTGGCTTTGATCCAAAAGCCAGATTGTCCCGCGAAATGGGGGTACGAGGACTGCCAACGACCATTCTGCTCGATGCCGGCCATCAGGCCAGCTGGTCCTTTGTCGGACCATTTGAATGGGACAGCCCTGCCGTGTTGCAGGCAGTGCGCGGGACTTTGGGAAAAGATACGGCCAGCAAAAAGGGCGGCTGACAGCCGCCCCTTGCAATTGATTGTGCTGCGACCCGCCGCAGTAGCGCTACATCAGCTAAGCTTTGTTTCAAGCTCAGGAACAGCGTCGAACAGATCCGCTACAAGACCGAAATCGGCGACCTGAAAAATCGGTGCCTCTTCATCCTTGTTGATGGCAACAATCACCTTGCTGTCCTTCATGCCAGCCAGATGCTGAATTGCGCCAGAGATGCCGACCGCAACATAAAGGTCAGGTGCCACCACCTTGCCGGTCTGGCCAACCTGATAGTCGTTCGGCACAAATCCAGCATCAACCGCAGCGCGTGACGCACCAACAGCGGCGCCAAGCTTGTCAGCTACCTTTTCCAGCATGGCGAAGTTTGATCCGTCCTGCATGCCGCGACCACCGGAAATGACGATCGGTGCCGAGGTCAGTTCTGGACGCTCGGAGCTGGACAGTTCGGATTTCACATAGCTGGACAGGCCGGCATCATCCGAGCCGTCAACAGCCTCAATCACGGCGTTGCCACCTTCGCTGGCAGCCTCAAAGGCGGTGCTGCGCACCGTGATGACCTTGACGGCCTCATTCGAGGTGACCGTGGCAATGGCGTTGCCAGCATAGATCGGCCGTTGGAAGCTATCCGGGCTTTCCACCTTGATGATGTCAGAAATCTGCATCACGTCCAGCAGGGCTGCCACGCGGGGCATGACATTCTTTCCGGTTGTCGTGGCGGGTGCCATCAGATGGCTGTAGTTACCGGCAAGCGATTGCAGCAGCGGTGCGATATTTTCAGCAATGCCATGCGCCAGCATGCCGGCATCGGCATTCAGAACACGCGATACGCCAGCAATGGCAGCCGCTGCTTTGGCCACATCACCGCTGGCATCTCCAGCCACCAGAATATCGATGTCGCCGCCAATTTGCGTTGCCGCTGTCACGGTGTTCAGCGTCGCGGCGGCCAGTTGACCATTGTCATGATCTGCAAGAATGAGAATGCTCATGATTATATCACCTTCGCTTCGTTCTTCAGTTTATCTACAAGTTCACCAACATCCGACACTTTGATTCCGGCCTCGCGTGCAGGTGGCTCTTCGACACGGGTGATCGAAAGGCGCGGGGTGACATCCACACCCAGTTCGTCGGCGCTCAGCGTATCAAGAGGCTTTTTCTTTGCCTTCATGATGTTCGGCAGTGATGCGTAGCGTGGCTCGTTCAACCGCAGGTCGACCGTTACAACGGCTGGCATGCTGATTTCCAGATGCTCCAGCCCACCATCAACCTCGCGCACGACAGCCGCTTTATCACCTTTGATTTCGACTTCCGAGACAAAAGTGCCCTGTGCCCAGCCCAGAAGGGCGGCCAGCATTTGGCCTGTCTGGTTACAGTCATCGTCAATGGCCTGCTTGCCAACAAAGACCAGTCCTGGCTCTTCACGTGCGACGATTTCCTTGAGCAGTTTGGCAACCGCCAGCGGCTCGACCTCGTGCGGGGCCTCGATATGGATGCCGCGATCTGCTCCCATCGCCAATGCCGTGCGGATGGTTTCCTGATTCTGGCTTGGGCCGATCGATACAGCCACAACCTCGTCTGCGCCGCCAGCCTCTTTGAGGCGAAGGGCCTCTTCGACAGCAATTTCATCAAACGGGTTCATTGCCATCTTCACATTGGCGAGCTCAACGCCAGAATTGTCGGCCTTTACGCGCACTTTGACGTTATAGTCGATTACGCGCTTTACCGGTACGAGCACCTTCATGTCATCTTCCTCCGAAAGGATGTGATTACTGCGTCAGACATACGCTTCGTCGCAGCTCAATACTTGCTTATTTCTGGCCAGAATTTTGTCCCGGCCGCCATAAAACATCGGTTTTGCCACCATCATTCAAGTTGCGCGCCAGAACAAAAAGGTGGTCTGACAGGCGGTTTACATACCGCATCGCTGGCTCACTGACCACTTCCTCACTGGACAATTCCGTCATTCTGCGCTCAGCCCGCCTGACAACGGTGCGCGCCAGGTGAAGCCATGCTGATGCCTGCGATCCGCCCGGCAGGATAAATGATGTCAGCGGTTCCAGCGATACGTTCATCGCATCGATTTCTGTTTCCAGTCGGGTAACCTGTTCATCGGTGATCCGCAGCGCCGGACTGTCACTTTCCGGTGTCGCCAGATCGGCACCAAGATCAAACAGATCATTCTGGATCCGGCCCAACATCTCGTCGGCAGCATCGCTGGTATGCAGGCGCGCCAGCCCAATCACCGAGTTAGCCTCATCCACTTCACCAAAGGCAGTGGGCCGGCGTGAATGTTTGGCGACGCGACGCCCGTTAACGAGGCTTGTTTCGCCATCATCGCCCGTGCGCGTATAGATTTTGTTCAGTTTGACCATCTGTATTCTGTCCGTGGATCCTTTTTATTGTGCAGGGCGCGCCCGTCACGCGCCATCGCGCAGCCAGATAAGCACCAGGATAACAGCCAGCGCAATAGCCTGAAAAATGATGCGATAGCGCATGATTTTGTTGGAATGTTTGACGTTATATTCCCCGCCGCGCGCCATTGTCAGCACACCCCAGCCGAGGATCGCGGCAACAATCGCGAGCGCGAAAAACAGGATGATTTTATCCGCAGGCATGATGGCAGCACTTTCTGACGCGTTATTACTGGCCAGACCATAGTGGGGACAACCCTATATGGCTAGATATCGATCGGCCCGGCGTCAAAGCGTCGCGCCGCGGCGACAAGTGTGTTGCGCAGCAGACAGGCGATTGTCATCGGTCCGACGCCGCCGGGAACGGGCGTAATGGCGCCAGCAACTGCCGCGGCGGAATCATAATCCACATCCCCGGTCAGTCGGAATTTACCGTCACCGCGTTCGGGCGCAGGCACGCGATTGATGCCGACATCAATCACAGTGGCACCCGGCTTCACAAAATCACCTGTGATCATTTCCGGACGGCCAACAGCAGCTACAAGGATATCGGCGGTGGCGCAAACCGCCTGCAGGTCCTTTGTGCGCGAATGTGCGATTGTCACCGTACAGCTGTCCTGCAACAGCAGCTGGGCCATCGGTTTGCCAACGATGTTGGAACGTCCGACAACAACGGCATTCAGCCCAGAAAGTGAACCAAGCTGGTCGCGCAGAAGCAACAAACAGCCAAAGGGCGTGCAGGGGACCAGCGCATCCTGGCCGGTTGCGAGCCGGCCGGCATTCACCACGTGAAAGCCATCCACATCCTTGTCCGGTGTGACCGCGTTGATCACTGCTGCCTCGTCAATCTGCGGGGGCAGCGGAAGCTGTACAAGGATACCGTCAACCGCATCATCCGCGTTAAGATTGTCAATCAATGCCAGCAATTCTGTTTGGCTGGTTGTGGTGTCGAGGCGATGTTCAATCGAGCGCATGCCGGCGGCGGTTGTACGTTCAATCTTGTTGCGCACATAGACCGCGCTTGCCGGATCCTCACCAACAAGAACCACAGCCAGTGCAGGCGGGCGGCCGATTTTTTCTGCCAGATGTTTCGCTTCAACGGCGACACGTGACACCAGATTTTCGGAGAAAGCCTTGCCGTCGATCACTTTTGCGTTTGTCATAAAACTCCCCCCCGAGTTTTAATTTGGAATGTCTTTGGATGCCGCCGGCGTGAACATGGCCAGCCGGCTGATCAGTGTGCCAGCCCCTTGATAAGATTGCGCAGAAATTCCGCGCCAAGCAGAAGGATGACCGGGCTGATATCAATGCCGCCAAGATCGGGCATAAAGCGCCGCACGCGTCCAAGCAGCGGTTCATGAATGCGCCCGAGAAAATTTGTCGCCATGCGCACAAAGGGCTGCCACGGGTTCAAAATACGCAACGCAACCAGCCAGCTGATGATGACATAGCCAAACAGCGTATAAACATAGAGGCTGATAATCTGGTCGATCAGAATGAACAGTGCCGTCATGTGCTGGTGTCCGGACTTTGTGGTGAAATGTGGCCCCACTATAGCGGTTCACCATATCAGTTCAATGACGTTTCAGCTTACGGATATAAATGCGCCGGGCCGGCAAGTCGGTTCTTGCCGGCATTGGCTGGCGGGCGGCATTGGCAGGTTGGCTGACCGTTCGCACGCCATGTGCTTCATCCTTTCGATTTGATTTGCATGCAGCTTTCGAAGCCACTACATCTCGGCGGATGACGGACAACAGCACATCAGACAGACAAGACACGACCGCGACCCCTGCCAGATCGGCGGGCATGTCGAGGCGGCTTGTCATTATCAGCGCCAGCCTTTTGTTCGTTCTTGCCTGCGCAACGGTGTTCTGGCTGTCAGAACGCCAGGCGCGGCAAATGAAGATCGGATTCCCACATTTTTCCGAACAGATATTTACGTTGACTGACCAGACTGGCGCGTCCCGCACCAATGATGATTTTGTCGGTGCGCCAATTGCCCTGTTTTTTGGGTACAGCTATTGCCCGGATGTCTGCCCAATGACACTCAGTCTGTTGCAGGCCTCACTCGATGATCTTGCCGAGACCGGTATTGATGGCTCTGCCTTGCAGGTGATTTTCGTTACTGTCGATGCCGCGCGTGACACGCCCGAACAGCTGGCCGCCTATCTCAGTCTCTTTGATATGCCGGTGACTGCCCTGACGGGCGACGCCAAGGCGCTGTTAGATGCGCAGAAGACCTTCGGCATCTACGCCAAACGTGTCGAGGATGATGACGGTGTTGTGCTGTGGGATCATTCAGCTGCCGTTTACCTCTATGACCAATCCGGCGCGTTTAGTGGCACAATCCTGTTCGAGGAACCAGCCGAATTCGTCCTGCAGAAAATGCAGCGCCTGTTGCGTTAATCAATTTTTCCCGTGCGGCAGGAAGATGGCGCCCTGTGCGCCCATCTTGGGAATTCTGACCTGATTAGATTTTGGCCTGACTATATCCTGGCCTGACCATTTATCGAACAGAGTCAACGCTGCGCGCAATGCCCTTCCCGGCGCGCACCCCCCGTCCTATGCTGTGGCCTGTGAAAATTCAGGGATAACGGATGTGCATCATGCCTCGGTTTGGGAGGACGCATATACGCGTCGCCGGGCTTGTTCATCGCCCTGTTGCCAGCCAGTCTGTCCGTGTTCTCGTCCTTTGTATCTGTGCGGCAATATGGTGTCTGCCCGCCTTCGCGGAAGGCCAGCACGGCCCGGTGACGGCCGTCCATACGGATGGCCCGGGCGCCGCACCATCTGTTGATCTGGCCAGGATCACAATGTTGATGAAGGCCGATCGTGATGCCGAGGCCTATCAGTTGGCTGTTGCCATGGCTGCGGTCTATCCCAATCTGGTCTGGCCCGAACTGGCAGCCGCCTATGCTGCGGTCAGCCTCGGCCGATGTGACTGGGCGGACCGCCATTTCAATCGCATTGGCAGGTTGACGCGCCATCCTGCAGATCTGTCACGGCGGGATGCGTTGGTCGACCGGTGCCGTCCCATATGGCGGCGCGCCCTGACCCTGTCAGCGATGTTTGGATATCGCCCCTCAATCACCAACCGGTCGTGGCACCGTCAAATATATGCTGAACGTGGATCAAAGCTGTATCATCAATGTGTGGCCTTGGCGGGTCTGTGTCGCCCAGACAGCCCATTCATTGTTCACGGACAGCGCGACAGCGCAATTGATATGTGGTTTCAGGCGACACTGACCAACAGTTGGCACCCGCGCGGGCCGTTGCGGGCGGATATCATCTCGATTCTGTTCCGGCGGCATCCCAGTCGCAGCAAGCTTGCCGGCACCGGGGCGCTGTTGCGCGGACTTGCGACCTATGAAATCTCCGCAGGACGAAAGGTCGAGGTGATGCTGGGTGGAGGCTGGTCCCAGTTCCAGCTTGGCCGCGGGATCCAGCCGGTTCGGCAGCGTCATCAGCAGCTAGATACAGAATTTTTCTGGCGACTGGCAGCGCAGCATTTTCCTGATATGACGACCAGTGTTGCGGCAAACACGCTTCAACTGCAGGCCTCCCGCTATAAAATGAATCAGCGGACAATCCGATTTCACCTCAACAAGCCGGTTTCAGACAGCACATCTGTCGATATGCATTTTTCCCATACGAAGAGCCGTGCAAAGGCGCCGCACCTGCGCACCAGAACCAGCATCCGGCGGACCCTCCTTTCAATGACGCATTTTCTGTCACCGGGCCTGCAGCTTCGACTGGGTATTGGGTCGGAAAGTCGGCGCCATGGCCACCGCCTTAGCTATCTGGCAACGCCACATCGGGTGCGCATACGTCGCTTCAGCAGCGACATTATCATGCAGCCCCATGCCGTAAATAACGTCAAGGTTGTGCTGAACTTGACGAGTGAAAAAATTTCCAGCCGCAATCCGCTTGATCTGCCCTCACAGAATATCGCTACCCTAAGGATAAAATGGCATCTCGGTCCCTAAGACCATGTCGCCGATATGCACGTATGGCGCGTCTTGTTAACGAAAAACTGGATGTCAAATGCCTTGGCACCTCCTATCTTTTGAGCAATTAGACACTCAGGTTTGTCCGTGTCTGCCTGCGCATTGGCGCATTGCGGGACACCGGCACGGGGCTCGATCCAGGATGATCATTCTTGTCGCCTTCGCACATAGCCTAAGCCGTGACTATGCCCGTTTTCATCTGGCGCATCATGATCCCCAGATCGAAGTCGTCACGGCTGACAGTCTTGCGTCTGCTATTCAACGTGCCAACGCAATGCCGGCGCTTGACGTGGTTGTGCTGTATATGATGATGCCAGATATGGACGGCCTTTTGGGATTGCGCGGCTTTCGCCAGTCCTGCCGCCACGAGGTGCCGATCGCTGTTACTTCGGTTAGCCTGAAAGCGCTGACATTGCGGGACATTCTGGCCGCTGGCGGCGCCGGCTTTCTGCCGTTCGATATGAGGCCGGCAGCACTCGTAAGCGCATTACGGTTGATTGCAGATGGTGAACCCTTCATCCCGGCGACGCTGGCAACAGAGCTGGCGCGTCGCCCCGACCAGCCAAGGCTGACACGCCGCGAGCATGACATGCTGTCGGGATTGCGGGCGGGTCTCAGCAACAAGGAAATTGCCGACAAGCTGCAATTGAGCGAGGTGACCGTCAAGCATCACGTCAAGAGCCTGCGCGGCAAGCTGGGCGCGCGCAACCGTGTGCATGCCATTTGCCGCGCCATCGAATTGCAGATCGAATAGACAAAAAGCTAGTGATGATTGATGTCAGCTACCGCCCGTAACCCCGTTCTATCTTGCCATGCGCTAGCGATTCTGGCGATTATCCACCAGGTCTGACACCACCGACGGATCGGTCAGGGTTGATGTATCGCCAAGGTCGGCATAGTCATTGGCGGCGATCTTGCGCAGGATGCGGCGCATGATCTTGCCAGACCGCGTTTTCGGCAATTGCGGGGCCCATTGCAGCAGATCCGGCGTGGCAATCGGTCCGATTTCCTTGCGCGTCCACTGGCGCAACTCGGCGACCAGATCGTCGGTGGCCTCTACACCCTCTACAAGCGTGACATAGGCATAGATGCCTTGTCCCTTGATATCATGCGGATAGCCAACAACAGCAGATTCGGCGACCTGTGGATGGGCGACAAGCGCGGATTCAATCTCGGCGGTTCCCATGCGGTGGCCGGACACATTCAGAACATCATCCACGCGCCCGGTGATCCAGAAATAGCCATCGTCATCGCGACGCGCACCATCACCCGAGAAATAGCGCCCCGGAAAGGTGGTGAAATAGGTTTCGATGAACCGCTGGTGGTCACCATAGACGGTCCGCATCTGCCCCGGCCATGACCGGTTAATGCATAAATTACCGTCGGCCGCGCCTTCAAGCACGTTGTTGTCGCCATCAACCAGCACCGGATCCACGCCAAAGAACGGCTTTGTTGCCGATCCGGGCTTGGTGGTGGTTGCGCCAGGAAGCGGGGTAATCAGAATGCCGCCCGTTTCGGTTTGCCACCATGTATCAACAATCGGGCAACGCCCGTCCCCGACCACTTCATGGTACCACATCCAGGCTTCGGGATTGATCGGTTCGCCGACGCTGCCAAGAAGGCGCAGGGACGATCTGTCCGCACTCTTGACCGGTGCCTCGCCTTCACGCATCAGCGCCCGGATGGCTGTCGGTGCGGTATAAAAGATATTCACCTTGTGCTTTTCGACGACGTGCCAAAAGCGCGAACTGTCCGGCCAGGTTGGCACACCCTCGAACATCAATGTCACAGCACCATTTGCCAGCGGCCCATAGACAATATAGCTGTGCCCGGTGACCCAGCCGACATCGGCTGTACACCAGTAGATATCGCCATCATGGTAATCGAATACATATTGATGGGTCATCGAGGCATAGACCATATAGCCGCCTGTGGTATGAAGCACCCCTTTGGGTTTGCCGGTCGACCCTGATGTATACAGGATAAACATCGGGTCTTCGGCGTTCATTTCCTCGGGTGGACAATCAGCAGAAGCAGCCGACATGGCCTCGTGATACCAGACATCGCGATCTTCGACCCATGCGATATCGCCGCCGGTGCGGCGGACGACAATCACCTTGTTGCAATCAGGGCAGCTTTCCAGTGCGGCGTCAGTGTTGGCTTTCAGCGGCACCGGACGACCGCCCCGCAGGCCTTCATCGGCTGTAATCACGATGTTGGAATCGCAATCCTGAATTCGGCCGGCCAGCGCGTCAGGTGAAAAGCCGCCAAACACCACAGAATGAATGGCGCCGATCCGCACGCAGGCCAGCATGGCAACAGCGGCTTCTGGAATCATCGGCATATAGATGGTGATACGATCACCTTTCTTCGCGCCCTCTGCCTTCAGAACATTGGCAAATTTGCAGACTTCCTCATGTAATTCGGCATAGGTGATATGCTTTGAATCTGCCGGATCGTCACCTTCCCAGATAATGGCTGTCTGGCTGCCACGCGTTGCAAGATGGCGGTCAAGACAGTTTGCCGCCGCATTCAGCGTGCCGTCGGCATACCAGCGGATATGCAGATCCTCGGCGTCGTAGGACACATCGCTGATCTCGGTATAGGGTTTGATCCAGTCGATCCGCTTGCCATGTTCGGCCCAGAAGGCATCGTTATCAGACAGGGACTCACCATAGATCGCTGCATAGCCTTCATCCGTCACCAGTGCACGGCTCACGGTTTCTGCAGCGGGTTGGAATGTCTTGTCCTGGCTCATTATCTTTCCTCCGGAATTGATTCCATTCAGGGTCATTTATGCCTGACCCGCCACGCAAATTACGCGCCTGAAGTGTAATATGAGGATGGCGGAAACGGCAAGATACTGATGCAGCGACGGCCAATGTCGATTGGCGTCCTCTTCTTCTTGCTGCACATCATGCAAAGCGTCATCCTGCCGGGCAGCGCAGCGCCTCTGCCAGCGCATCGGCATCTTCCGCGCTGTCCAGTTCCATCACCTGGCGTGCCATGGCCAGTGAAAAGCCGGCGCGGGCAAAGGAGGCAAGCTGACGCTGCCGGTCCTTGGGTTCGATTATGGGAGTGCGGGCATAGGGCCCAAGGCGACGCCGTGATGCGTGACGCAGAGCTGCGGCCAGTTCGCCATCACTGACACCCTCATCCGCTTCCCCCAGAGCGTCATCAATCATCTCATCATTCAGAGCATGCTGGCCAAGTGCCCGCCTGATGGCGATACCCGAGCGGCCGGCACGCCTCTTGCCGCGTGCCTGCGACAAGGCAAAGGCGGCATCATCAACATAGCCAAGGCGCACACAGTCGCTGATCACCCGCTCGCGCGCGACAGCCACGTCATCGGCATCATGCGCGTCCAGCTTGCGTTCGGCAAAGCGCGCAAGCACCTCGCGCAGCCGTTGTTGCGAGGCGGTGTAGCGGCCAAGATAATGTACTGCCTTGTTCATCAGCCGGCGTTCTGCCGGGCTGCGGCTGTCGGTCATCTGGGTTATCTCCATCTTGTGCGGCCAGCATATCAACCCGATGTCAAAGCGCAAACATATGGCGCGCGCTGTTGTCTGCCGCATTGCAGACAGATCCATAGGCAGCGGGGCCGGCGATCATCGCCATTGCGCTTTGGTGCCGTGCTGCCTATTTTCACCGCCATGTCCTCGTCTCGTCCCGCACCGCCGAAAGCCGGTCACTATCCGGTCCCAAACAAGCCGATCGTCCGCCCGGTGCAGATCGGGCGGGTCAATTGGGTGGGATTGTGGACGCTCTATATGCGAGAGGTGCGGCGCTTCACCAAAGTCGGCATGCAGACAGTTGGCGCGCCGGTCATCACATCAATGCTGTTCATGATGGTGTTTGCCGTTGCCGTAGGTGATCGGGCAAAGCTTGCCGGGGATATAGATTTTCTGACATTTCTGGTGCCCGGCCTTGTGATGATGACCGTGTTGCAAAACGCCTTTGCCAACACCTCGTCATCGCTGGTCGTCTCAAAGGTACAGGGCAATATTGTCGATATTCTCATGCCGCCGCTTGCTGCCGGGGAATTGCTGACGGGTCTGGCCGCGGGCGGCATGACGCGCGGCATTGCGGTCGGGATTGTTGCAGCCATTGTCCTCGGGGCGTTTGGCAATATCGGTTTGCCGGCGGCGCCGTTTGTGGCCATCTGCTTTCTGGTTCTGGGTTCGCTGGCATTGTCTTTTGCCGGCATCCTTGCCGGCGTCTGGGCAAACAAGTTTGACGAGATGGCGGCGATTACCAATTTTGTCATCCAGCCGCTGGCATTCCTGTCTGGCACATTCTATTCGGTTGACAGGCTGCCGCCACCTTTCGACCTTGTCGCAACGTTGAATCCGGTTTTCTATGCCATTGACGGGTTTCGCTTCGGCCTGATCGGTGTGGCTGACAGGCCAGTGGTCACAGGGCTGCTTGTGCTGATACTCGTCAATCTGGTGCTTGGTGTCCTGTGTTACCGGGTGCTTGCATCGGGTTTCAGGCTGAAAAGCTGAGCCTGCCCGGCAAAAGGAAGACGGCAAGAGGGGTCACATGAAAGACGCAAAGATGAAGGATGGCATTCTGCCGGTGCAGCAAATCCGCGACGCGATTGCAGCGGGCCATATTGTAGCCGCAACGCCCCCAACCGAGGCGCAGCTGCAGCCAGCCAGTATGGATTTGCGGCTTGGCGCGCGTGGCTGGCGCGTGCGGTCATCCTTCCTGCCGGGCAGCGGGACCGATGTGGCGCGCAAACTCGATAGATTTGCCATGCACGAGATTGATCTCAGTGAGGGGGCAGTGCTGGAACGCGGCTGTGTCTATATTGTCGAGTTGCAGGAACGCCTCGCATTGCCCGAAACAGTGTCAGCCCTGGCCAATCCGAAAAGCTCGACCGGGCGTCTGGATGTCTTTACGCGCCTGATTACAGATGGCGCGACGGAATTCGAGGCGGTTACAGACGGCTATCATGGCGGGCTCTATGCCGAGATTTCGCCGCGTACCTTTTCCGTGCTGGTACGCGAGGGCTCGTGCCTGTCGCAATTACGTCTGCGGCGCGGGCCAGGCAGCATGTCGGACGCCGCCATGGAGGCGCTGCACCGTACAGTCGGACTGATCCGTGGCGCAGATACACCTGATTTTCGCGATGGTGTGGCCCTGAGCGTGAATCTGACCCCTGATCCCGACACACAGATTATCGGCTGGCGCGCGCGCAAACATGCCGGCCTTGTCGATATTGACGCGCCGGGCAGTTGTGAGGTGAATGCCTATTGGGAAAAGCTGACAACAGCTGATCTTGTGGCTGGCGGGTTGGTGCTGAATCCTGATGAATTCTATATTCTTGCCAGTCGTGAATTTGTAACGGTGCCGCGGGACCATGCCGCCGAAATGCGCGCCTATGACACGCGTGTGGGTGAATTCCGTGCCCATTATGCAGGATTTTTTGACCCTGGGTTTGGTATGCCGGAAATGGGTGCGAGCAGCACACGCGCAGTACTGGAAGTGCGCTCGCATGATGTGCCGTTTCTGATTGAGGAAGGGCAGACCGTTTGCCGACTTGTCTATGAACCGATGGCGGCCACACCCGACCTGCTTTATGGCGATCGCGGATCGACCTCAAACTATCAGTCGCAGGGTCTGCGCCTTGCAAAGCATTTCATTCAGGACTGACAACGCCTGCCGCATGCAACTGCCTTGACAAAACTGGCGGAAATGTCGACATTTGCGGCCTTTCGCGAGTTGCAAATCCGGCCACCGGACTGTCACATGACGGGCTGGTGGCCTGGCCTTTGGAGCCGCTTTCTTTTTTGCCAACGGGACCAACAGGATCATGACCACTGTGGAAAGCAGATCGACAGCTGATTCGGCCGTGATGCGCACCTATGGCCGCGCCGACCTGGCATTTGTGCGGGGCGAGGGAAGCTGGCTGATCACCGAGGATGGCACACGCTATCTCGACTGCGCCAGCGGCATTGCCGTCAATACATTGGGTCATTCGCATCCGGCGCTGGTGGATGCGTTGAAAACGCAGGCTGGCCAGCTGTGGCATACATCCAACCTCTATCGTATTCCCGGACAGGAACGTGTTGCTGAAAAGCTGGCGGCGCTCACCGGTCTTGATCAGGTCTATTTCTGCAATTCAGGTGCAGAGGCCAATGAAGGCGCTGTGAAAATTGCACGCCGGGCGGCTTTTGAACGGGGAGAGACAGAGCGGACAACCATCCTGTGCGCGACCGGGTCCTTTCACGGGCGTACACTTGGTATGCTGGCGGCAACAGACAAACAGGCCAACCGCACCGGCTTTGGCCCGATGCCTGCCGGATTTGACCATGTCGCCTTTGGCAACCTGAATGCGTTGCGGGACGCCCTTGGCCCGCATGTGGCGGCGGTGATGATCGAACCTGTTCAGGGAGAAGGCGGCGCGCGTGACGCGCATGATGACTATCTACGCGGCGTGCGGGCGGCTGCCGATGAATTTGGTGCGCTGGTAATCGCCGACGAAGTGCAGTCAGGTATCGGGCGAACCGGCACATTATTTGCCTATGAAACCGCTGGAATCCGCCCTGATATTATCGCTGTTGCCAAAGGCCTTGGCGGCGGGTTCCCGGTTGGCGCGGTGATTGCCAGCGCCGAGGTTGGCAATGCGATGACACCAGGCACCCATGGGTCGACTTTTGCCGGCAATCCGCTGGCAATGGCGGTTTCCGAAGCGGTGCTTGATACGCTGACAGCACCTGGCTTTCTGGCAGATGTGCGGCGGCGTGCAGGCATATTGCAGGACGCCCTGCAAAAGATTGCGGACCGCCATCCAGGCCAGATTGACGAAATCCGCGGTCGCGGATTTCTGCGTGGTGTAAGGCTGGACCCGTCGCTGGATGCGGGCGCGATTGTGGTGGCGCTGCGTGACCATCGGCTGTTGACAGCCCCGGCGGGCGAGAACACCGTCCGGTTTTTGCCACCGCTGATCATCAGCGAGGAAGAAATCGCCCTGGCGGCAGACATATTTGCCACCGTGATGGCTGCCCATAGCTCTGCAAAGGCCGGCTAGGCGATCGGACAGCAAGGTCAGAGAACACCCATCATTGAAAAGCCCGGTGCCTTAACAGCCGGGTTAATGGACAGGTAGGATGAGACATTTTCTAGACATCAGGGATTTCAGCACAGCACAGCTGACCAGCCTTCTTGATGATGCAGCGACGATGAAGGCGGCGTTAAAGACAGGCGCGCACGCCCCGCAACCGCTGGCCGGCAAGACGATAGCCATGATTTTTGAAAAGCCGTCAACACGAACCCGCCTGTCATTTGAGGTTGGTATCAGCCAGCTTGGTGGCACACCGGTCATGTTGTCTGCAGCGGATATGCAGATCGGGCGCGGCGAGTCAATTCAGGACACGGCGCGCGTGATGTCGCGTTATGTGGATGCCATTACCATCCGCTGTTTTCGCCATGACATGCTGACCAGTCTTGCCGAACATGCGACCGTGCCAGTGATCAACGCATTGACCGAACGGTCACATCCTTGCCAGATCATGGCCGATCTGCAGACCATGATTGAACGGCACGGTGCGCTGGACGGGCAGATCGTCACCTGGGTTGGGGACGGCAATAATGTGACAACCAGCTGGATCGAGGCGGCTGCGCGTTTTGGGTTTCAGCTGCGCATTGCCTGTCCGGCTGCCTATGCGCCATCTGCCGAATTGCTGGCATGGGCGCGTGGCGAGGGTGCGGATATCGTCCTGTATGACAATGCCGAAGACGCGGTTACGGGCAGTCAGACGGTGGTAACGGATGTGTGGATTTCAATGGGGGACGATGAGGGTAGCCGGATGACAGATTTCCAGCCTTTCAAGGTTACTGAATCCCTGATGGAGAAGGCGGCAGCCGATGCGATTTTCATGCATTGCCTGCCTGCCTGGCGGGGAATGGAAGTCTCTGCAGATGTTATTGACGGGCCACAATCAGCCGTATTTGACGAGGCTGAAAACCGGCTTCACGCTCAAAAGGCAATCATGGCCTGGTGTGTTGCCGGCAACTAGCTTTGAACAGGCCAGTGCTGGCTGGCCGCTTGATCTGTCCATTGGTGTGGGCCTGTGGGTCAACCCTTCGGTTCGCGCCAGCATTTCTTTATGTCCGCCCGTCAGGAGCATGTGATGGCATCCAATAATGATCCCCTTCACGGTCAGCAGATACTGCCCTTCTATCTGGTTGGCGAAACCGGCACAGCGCCGGTGGTGCGCGGCCGCCTGGCGTCGGTAGGGCGTGCCGCAACATCTATTCTTGATCGTCACGGCTATCCGCTGGCAGTGGCCAGCCTGCAGGCCGAGGCGCTGGCCATTGCTGCCTGCCTGTCAACATTCATGAAATTTGACGGGGTGTTCACGCTGCAGGCCAAGGGTGATGGTCTGGTGAAAACCCTGCTTGCTGATATGACATCCAACGGGGCAATGCGTGGCTATACCGCATTTGATGGCGACGCACCCATCCCGGTGGCGGATGATATGGCCAGCACGATGCCGGCCAGCCTGCCAGCGCTGATGGGTGGCGGCTATGCCGCTTTCACCGTTGATCAGGGAACCGAGAATGGGCGCTATCAGGGAATTGTAGAGCTGGCTGGCGAAACGCTGAGTGATGCGGCTCAGGCGTGGTTTGCCAATTCCGAACAGGTAGACAGCACCATTGTTGCGGCAGCAGGCTGTAAGAACGGTGTCTGGACAGCCACGGCCCTTATGTTGCAACGCGTTGCCGCTGATGGGGGCAGGGCCAGCGCGTCAGAAGATGGTGTAACGGACACATCATTGGACCGGGCGGCGCAGGATGACCTCTGGCACACGGCAAAGACGTTGATGGAATCTGTACGCCGGGACGAACTTGTTGATCCGGAGCTGGACCCTGCCACATTGGTTTTCCGGCTGTTCAACACGCTGCAACCGCATGTGGCACCCCCACAAAAGGTTGTTGACCAGTGCCGCTGCAGCCCGGAGAAAATCACCGCCGCGCTTGACCAGATGCCGGCTGAGCAGCTCTCTGACCTTGTCGCTGACAGTGGGATGATCGAGGTGACTTGTGAGTTCTGCAAGACCATGCGCGCAGTCGCCCCGCCAGCAACGCGCCACTAGGGCAGGCTTTTGGAATAGCGGGAAATCCAGCCTGTCGGATTTGCCACAATCATGCCGCCTTCTGGCCCTATGGTTTTGCATGGTTTCGTGGGAGAATCTGACACATGCGCTACCTTGCCCTTCCCTTTGTTTTTGTCGGCCTCATGCTTTCGGCCTGTGGCACAACCTCGGCCCCGCCGGCCCCGGTGACAATTTCGGCTGACAGTTTTGCCCCGCTTGCTCTCAATGCCCGGAAGCTGGAAATTACTGACAATTGGCAGATGCCGATGACCAGCCCCTATATCGGGCATCGTCAGGACCCGTTCCCGGGTAATCTGGTGGCAAGCTGGGGGTCTGCTGTGCTGGTGCCGGCTGGCGGCAGTGGCGAACTCGTCCTCAATATCAGCCGCGCCGCCGTCACGCAGGAACGGCTGGTGCGTGAGGACAAGCTTTCAAATGCGCTGGTGGACGAACAGGATATGCGTCTGCGCGTGGAGTTGGAGGCACAGCTGATGTGGTTGCAGCCCGTCGGCGGGTCACAGGCACGGATAAAGCTGTCGGCCTTGCATTCGGTTACGGTGCCGGAATCAGCCAATGCAAATGATGTTCAGGCCGCCATTAATGAATGTCTGCAGGCGGCGCTTTTGGCACTGGATAAACAGGCGCGCGCAGAACTGGCAAAGATTGATAGCATCATCCTGCCATAGGCGATCAGTCGGAACCCCACAGCTGAATACCAGCCTGCCAATGGCGGCCCGTCAGCATGGGCCATCGGCGTGGTCGGTGGCATGGGTCAGCGGCGCCAGAAGCCCGGGTTCAGCATGACCAGGACTGTGAACAGCTCCAGGCGACCCAGAAGCATGCCAAATGCCATAATCCATTTAGCGGCATCGGGCAGTGTTGCGAAATTGCCTTCGGCGCCAATCAAATTGCCCAGCCCCGGCCCCACATTGCTGATCGAGGTGGCGGCGCCTGAAAGGGCGGTAATGAAATCAAGCCCCAGCGCGCCAAGCATGATCGCCAACAGCACAAAGCAGATGATGTAGAGATAAAAGAACCCCATCACCGAATCCATGACTTCATTGGAAACGGGGCGGCGATTATAATAGGCAAGAATCACCGCATGCGGACTTAACAGCCGCCCAATCTGCACCCGCGCTGTGGTCGCCAGCACCTGCAACCGGAACATCTTGATACCGCATGTGGTCGACCCGCCACAGCCGCCCACAAACATCGCGATCAGCAGCAATGTAGAGGCAAAGCCGCCCCAGGCCGAGAAATTGGCACTGCCATAACCGGTTCCGGTCATAATCGACACCGCATTGAAACTGGCCTGGCGGATGGCTGTCGCCAGCGTCATGCCGGCGTTGTTCAGATGCCAGATCAGCACTAATACAACCAGCAGCAGCAACGCCAGAAACCAGCGCACCTGCGGGTCCTGCAGCAAGGCGCGCCACCCGCCGCGCACCATGGCAAGGTAATGCGCAAAAGGCAGGCTGCCGACAATCATCCCAAAGATGATAATCCATTCGATAGCCAGAGAATCAAAGGCGGCGATAGAGGCCGTCTTTGTGGAATATCCGCCGGTCGCAATCGTTGTCATCGCATGCGCAATGGCGTCGAAATTGCTCATCCCGGCGGTGGACAGCATCACGGCCCACAAAGCGGTCAGACAGGCATATACAAGCCCGATTCCGCCCGCCAGCTGTGCCGCCCGCGGCACAACCTTGTCAGCGCTGTCATATGATTCGGTACGAAACAGCTGCATCCCGCCAACAGACAGCATAGGCAGCACCGCCATGGCCATGACGATAATGCCCACACCGCCCAGCCATTGCAGCAAGGCGCGCCAGATCAGAATGCCGGGTGAGGCGGTTTCGATCTGTTGCAGGACCGTTGATCCGGTTGTGGTAATTCCTGAAATCGACTCGAAGACTGCATCGGTAAGGCTCAGCTGCAATTCGCTGAATATAAAGGGCAGGGCGCCGAAAAGACCAATCAGCATCCATGAACCATTGGTAAGCAGGAACGCCTGGCGCAATCCCAGATCGAAACCGTCGCGTTGTGACGTTGCCAGCCAGACCGAGACGCCAACAAAGGCTGTCAGGAGCGCAGACAGAGCAAATACCTGCCAGTCCGGGGATCCGAAATACAAGTCAAAGCACATCGGGATCAGCATTGCTGCTGCGAGGATCGTCGTCAGCAAACCCAGAATATTCAGGACCGGTGAGAGCACCATATCAAACCCGCCTGTTTCAGTGGTTGACGCCAGATCATATAACAATCGTTCCGGCAGTCACGGCTTTTCTGCGAACACATCTGCAGCTATGGAAGTTGTGAGCCCGCAGGTGGCATGGCGGGAGCAAGGGACTACGCGCCTCGGGTCAGCTTATCCGGATGCACCCTTTACCTGCGCAAGGAATCGGGCCCGCATGTCAGCATCACTTTCAAAGGTACCCGTAAACCGTGACGTGATCATCGACACACCATCCTTATGGACGCCGCGCGTCGTCATACACTGGTGTTGCGCGTCGATCATGACGGCGACGCCGCGTGGCTGTAATGCAGACTGGATGCAGTTTGCCACCTGTGCGGTCAGGGTTTCCTGCGTCTGTAGCCGACGGGCGTAGGTATCAAGGACCCGGGCAAGCTTTGAAATGCCGACCACGCGCCGATGCGGCAGATAGGCGATATGCGCCACACCAATGATGGGGACCATATGATGCTCGCAATGGCTTTCAACGCGAATCTGCCGCAGCATCACCATGTCGTCATAGCCTTCGACTTCTTCGAAAACACTCGACAGGAAGGTAGCCGGGTCCTCACCATATCCTGAACAGAATTCTTCCCATGCGCGGACGACACGCGCCGGCGTATCACGCAATCCCTCGCGCGCCGGGTTTTCGCCAAGCCAGCGAATCAGCACATCGATGGCGGCTTCCGCTTCGGCACGTGTCGGGCGCAATGTTGTCAGTGCGTCCCCTTGGCCCTCTGCCTGGGTGATGTCTGTCGGGGTGATATCTGCCGGGGTTAGGCTGTTGTCATTGGGTGTCATCGCCGATCCTCTTAATGGCGTGGGGCAGCATGCGCCTGTCGCAGCTATGCCGCCACCCGATCAAGCCTATATGGAGGCAAATCCGCCGAAACGCAACAATTTAGGCGGGGTTGATCTTCTGTTGTTTACAGGCCACATAGTGCCCTGAAGCAGGTTGTTTTTGCCAGTGGAAGCGGCAAGCGCTATCATAGGCCTGTTGCGGGTGTAGCTCAGTTGGTAGAGCACGAGCTTCCCAAGCTCGGGGTCGCGGGTTCGAACCCCGTCGCCCGCTCCATCTTTCTCAATGGGTTCATGAATGACATCATCAACAGACCCTGCAATGCGCAGGGTGTGGTCACCCCATGAAAAAAGGCGGGGTGCTGCCCCGCCTTTTCTATTGATGTGCCTGTTGCCTCAGCAAGCGCTGACAGCACGTTTGGCAATTTCGCCGACAAGATGCGCTCGATACTCGCCAGAGGCGTGAATATCGCTGATCATGTCATCGGCATCCGTGCCAATACCATCCAGTGCATCTGCACCAAAATTGCCCTCAAGTGCCGATTCCATGGCCGCATGGCGGAAAACACCATCGCCGCCGGCGCCGGTGACAGCCACCCGCGTGCCCTGGCCGCCGCTGGCGACGAACACACCAACCATGGCGTAACGCGACGCCGGGTTGGGGAACTTCACATAAGCGGCCTTGTCCGGCTTGGGAAAGCTGATTGCGGTGATCATCTCGCCCTCGTCCAGTGCGGTTTCGAACATGCCGGTGAAGAAATCATCGGCACCGACGTCACGCTTGTTGGTATGCACGGTTGCGCCAAGGCCCAAAACAGCAGACGGATAGCAGGCTGACGGGTCATTATTGGCAACCGAACCGCCTATAGTGCCGCGGTTGCGGACCTGACGATCACCGATCCCTCCCGCCAGAGCTGCAAGCCCCGGGATGGCAGACTGGACCACGGGTGAGTTGGCCACATCGGCATGCCGCGTCATCGCACCGATCTTGATGGCGTCGCCGGTATCCTCGATGCCGGCAAGCCCGCAATCGGCCAGATCCACAACCGTTTCGGGACTGGCGAGGCGCTGCTTCATGGTAGGAATCAGCGTCATGCCCCCAGCCAGAAGCTGGCCGCCCTTTTCAACGTGGCCCACGGCGTCTTCGGTGCTCGCGGCTTTTACATAATTGGTCTGGTACATGTTGGTCCTCCCTTATTCTGCGGCCTGTGCCTGCGCATCATTGATGGCACGCCACACTTTCTCGGGTGTTGCCGGCATCGACATATCAGTGACTCCGAGCGGGGCCAGGGCATGAATGACAGCGTTGATCAGCGCCGGTGGTGAGGCAATAGCCCCAGCTTCGCCGCATCCCTTCACGCCGAGATCATTATGCGTACAGGCGGTCACGGTGTAATCCACCTTGAAGTCAGGCAGATCATCGGCGCGTGGCATGCAGTAATCCATGTAGGACGCGGTGATCAGCTGCCCGTTCTCGTCATAGGCGGCGTTTTCCAGAAGCGCCTGTCCGACGCCCTGTGCAATGCCGCCATGGACCTGGCCTTCGACAATCATCGGATTGATCAGATTGCCGAAATCATCACAGCATGCCCAGTCGACAAGCTGCACAACGCCAGTGGCGGGATCGATCTCCACCTCGGCGATATGCGTGCCGGACGGGTAGGTGAAGTTCAGCGGATCATAGAATGCTGTCTCCTCCAGACCTGGCTCCAGCCTGTCATGCGGGTAGTTATGCGGCACATAGGCTGCAAGCGCGATCTCGCCAAACCCCTTTTCGGTGTCCGTGCCGGCAACGGTGAATTTGCCGTCTGCGAAGACAACATCACTGTCGGCTGCCTCCATCAGATGCGCGGCGATGATCTTTGCCTTGTCGATGACCTTGTCCACCGCCTTGGCGATGGCACTGCCCCCAACAGCGAGCGACCGCGAGCCATAGCTTCCCATACCAAACGGCGTTTTGTCGGAGTCGCCGTGGATGATCTGCACCTGCTCGATACCAACGCCAAGCTTGTCGGCGACGATCTGGGCAAAGGTTGTGTCATGGCCCTGGCCATGGCTGTGTGTGCCGGTCATCACATTGATTGTGCCGGTCGGGTCAACCCGCACCGTGGCACTTTCATATAGGCCGACCCGCGAGCCCAGCGCACCAGCAACGGCCGAAGGCGCGATGCCGCATGCTTCGATATAGCTGGACAGGCCAATACCGCGATATTTGCCATTTTTGGCGGATTCGGCGCGGCGTGCCTCAAAGCCCTTGTAGTCGATCATCTCCAGCGCCTTGTCCAGCGGTGCCTCATAGTCACCGATGTCGTATTGCAGGGCCACTGGCGTCTGATATGGGAACGCATCCTTTGGAATGAAGTTCATCCGGCGGAATTCTGCCGGGTCCATTCCGACTTGGCGCGCGGCCGCATCCATCACACGTTCCAGAAGATAGGTGGCTTCCGGACGCCCGGCACCACGATAGGCATCAACCGGTGCGGTGGTCGTGGCCATGCCCTTCACATTGGTATAGATCGCCGGGATCTTATAGCAACCCGACAGAAGCGGGGCATGAAGAATGGTCGGTGTCACCACCGAGAAAGCCGACAGGTAGGAGCCGATATTGGCGATGCTGTCGACCCGCAACCCGGTGATCCGGTTATTGGCATCCAGTGCCATCCGCACCTTGTTGATATGATCACGCCCATGTGCGTCGGCAAGGAAGGATTCGCTGCGGTCAGCCGTCCATTTGATTGGACGCTGCAGCTTCTTTGATGCCCAGGTACAGACAGCCTCTTCCGGATAGACATAGATTTTCGACCCGAAGCCACCGCCCACATCTGGCGCCACAACGCGGAACTTTGATTCCGGTATGCTCAGCATGAAAGCACCAATAACAAGTCGTGTCAGATGCGGGTTCTGCGAGGTGGTGAACAATGTGTAGGCCTCGTCGATCGGATCATACTCTGCCAGCGCCGCGCGTGGTTCCATGGCATTTGGAATCAGGCGGTTGTTGCGTACCTCAAGCTCGACAATGGTGGCGGCATTGGCCAAGGCATCTTCTGCCGCAGCCTCGTCACCAAGCTCGAAATCGAAATACATGTTGTTTGGTACATTCTCGTGGATCTGTACCCCAGAGGCTGCAGATGCCAGATCGACGACCGGTGCGAGAACCTCGTAATCAATCTTCACAAGCTCGGCCGCGTCACGCGCCTGTTGCAGTGATTCAGCAATCACCGCCACGACATGGTCACCGACATAGCGCACAGCGCCATTGGCGAGAATCGGATGTGGCGGCTCGTTGGTTGGCGATCCGTCACGGTTGGTAACAACCCAACCACAGATGGGACCACCAATACCGTCGGCAGCAACATCCTCGCCAGTGTAGATGGCGACAACGCCATCCGCTTTGGCTGCCGCATCCGTGTTGATCGATTTGATCTTTGCATGCGCATGATCGGACCTGACAAAATGGACATGCAATTGTCCATGGCGTGAGATATCGGCCGTGTAACGGCCGGAACCAGTCAGAAATCTCTTATCTTCCTTACGACGCACGGCGGCGCCGATGCCGTCTTTGATGCTTCCTTCTGGCATGTTCAGCCTCCCATGTTCTGTGCTGCGGCCTGAACGGACTTCACGATATTGTGATAGCCTGTACAGCGGCAGATATTGCCCTCAAGACCTTCGCGGACTTCCTGTTCGTTTGGATTCGGGTTGTTTTTCACAAGTTCGATAGCACTCATCACCATGCCCGGGGTGCAATAGCCGCATTGCAGGCCGTGATGTTCGTGGAATGCCCGCTGCATCGGGTGCATTTCGGTCCCGTCAGCAATACCTTCAATCGTGGTGACCTCAGCACCATCTGCCATTGCGGCCAGCATGGTGCAGGATTTTATGGATTCCCCATTCACATGTACAACGCAGGCACCACACTGGCTGGTGTCACAGCCGATATGCGTGCCCGTCATACCCATCGTTTCCCGGATGAAGCTGACCAGAAGTGTGTTGTCAGGCACATCTGCGCTGACTGTCTTGCCATTTAGCTTTAGACTCACGGTCGTCATTGTGTCCTCCTTATGCTTGCACTCCATTCCGGCTGCTGTGAAACCACGCGCCAGATGGATGCTCTTGAATACCGTCACGCGAAACAAACATCATGTAAACAGCCTTGTCGCTTTGCAGGCGGCGTTCGTGGGTGGCAAATTGTCCCGTTTTCAGCATTTTGGTCATATTTAGGGTGACCAGGGGCGAGGCCGGGGCCAAGGTCAAAACATGGCCGGAACAGGGCCGCGGAGGTTAATGATGATACCAGCAACAGTCGCTGAACTGGGCGAATCGATGGCCGGGAAAGATTATGTGCTTTCCGATGGCCTCGCTGTCAGCCTGTTTCTGGCCCTTCGCAAGCAGCGCCCTCTATTCCTCGAAGGTGAGGCCGGTGTCGGCAAGACCGAAGTTGCAAAGACACTGGCCACGCTGCTGGACCGGCGGCTGATTCGGCTGCAATGCTATGAGGGGCTGGACATCAACGCGGCAGCGTATGAATGGAACTATGCCCGCCAGATGATGCAAATCCAGATTGCTGGACAGGGTCAGCTGCACAGCGATGACCTGTATACGGCGGAGAATCTGGTTGAGCGCCCCCTTCTCGAAGCCCTGCGCGATGACAAAAGGGGCGCACCTATTCTGCTGATTGACGAGCTGGACCGCGCCGACGAGGCGTTCGAGGCCTATCTTCTGGAAATCCTGTCCGACTGGCAGATCACCATCCCCGAATTCGGCACGATAGCCGCAACAGCCCCGCCGATTGTGATCATCACATCCAACCGCACGCGCGAAATTCATGACGCGCTGAAACGGCGCTGTTTCTACCATTGGGTGGATTATCCGTCGGTGCAGGACGAGCTTGATATTCTGCGGCGAAAGGCCCCCGAGGCGGGCGCGGCGCTGTGTGAACAGGTTGTAAGGTTTGTTCACCGGCTGCGCGACGAAAGGCTGTTCAAGGCACCAGGTGTTGCCGAGACCATTGATTGGGCGCAGGCGCTTGTCGAGCTTGACTGCGTGGCAATTGACCCTGCCAGCGCCGATTCCACGATGGGCGTGCTGTTGAAATATCAAGATGATATCGCGCGTATCAGCGGTAGTGAAGCGGCCCGTATCCTGACCGAGGTGCAAACAGAATTGAGCGGGTTCAAGGCGGGATGACACCTTCATACCCCGATAATGTAACGCAGTTGTTCACAACGCCGGTCAAGCCTCTTCCACAGCCAAAACGGGGCGAGAAACTTGACCAGAACATCGCCCATTTCGTGCGTGTCCTTCGGCGTGCTGGGCTTCGTGTCGGGCCTGCGGCGACCCTCGATTGTGTTGAGGCCAGCAAGGCCATTGATATTGGTAACCGGGTCGAATTCTACCATGCGCTGGCAAGCTGCCTTGTGAAGAACCCGGAAGACCGCCACCTTTTTGATCAGGCCTTTCATATTTTCTGGCGCAATCCGCGGCTGATGGAAAAGATGCGTGATCTGCTGTTGCCGTCGCTGACCCGCGAGACCGACACAGATGAGGATGAAGAGCCGACTTCACGCCGTGTTGACGAGGCTTTTGGTACGGCAGATGGTCCGGAACCCGAGCAGGAAGAGTCCGAATCGCTTGAAATCGATATGTCGATGACCAGTTCGGCAGCGGAATTGCTGCAGACAACCGACTTTCAGATGATGAGCGCTGCCGAGATTGTTGAGGCCGAACGCGCCATAGACGCCCTTGCCCTGACATTTCCAACGCGTCCGTCACGGCGGCGCACACCGTCACCTGCGCCGGGTCGTTTGTCCTTCAGACGCACGCTACGGCAGATGATACGCCAGGGCGGCATGCCGCTGCCGGCCTATGAGCAGCGCGCACAACGAAAACGTCCAATTGTTGTGATCTGCGATATCTCCGGGTCGATGGAACGCTATTCGCGGATGCTGCTGCGCTTTGCCCATGCGCTGACACGACAGCACGGGACGGTCTATTCCTTCCTGTTTGGAACAAGGCTGACCAATGTTACCCGTCAGATGAAGGACCGTGACCCGGATGCTGCCCTGCGCGCCATTTCAATCGGCGTAGATGATTGGTCGGGCGGCACGCGCATTTCCAACGCGCTGCAGAGCTTCAACCATGAATGGTCTCGCCGCGTCCTGGGTCAGGGGGCGGTGGTGCTGCTGATCACCGACGGGCTGGACCGGGATGATGATGGTGATCTGGGGTTTGAGATGGGCCGCCTTCACAAATCCTGTGGCAGGTTGATCTGGCTCAATCCGCTTTTGCGTTACGACGGCTTCGAGCCGCGCAGCGGCGGGGTGCAGACCATGTTGCCACATGTTGATGCCTTTCTGCCAATCCACTCATTAGCCTCGATCGGGCAGCTTTCCACTGCGCTGAATGCTGATATGCGCAGGGGCTGGTATGACAAATCACTGGTCGGCTGGATGTCTCGGTTGCATGATATTCGATGCGAGACAGACCATCTGCAAGGGGCGTCCAGATGAAGGCGGGCATCACGACAGGCCAGTTGTCGACAGCGCAAGTAACGAATGCCGCGCTGATTGGCCGGGCAGCGGAATGGCATGCTGCTGGTCATCGTCTTGCGCTTGCTTTTGTCATGCAGAGCTGGGGGTCATCGCCGCGTCCTGCTGGCAGTGTGATGCTCGTGCGTGCGGATATGGCGGTCGAGGGATCTGTTTCAGGCGGTTGTGTCGAAGGTGCTGTGATCGAGGCTGCAATGACAGCACTGCAGGATGGCACCGGGCAGCGTCTGGATTTCGGTGTTGCTGATGAAACTGCCTGGGAGGTCGGCCTGTCCTGTGGGGGAAAGATCGCCGTGCTGGTGACGCCTGTTGCCGATCAGGGTTTGCCGGCGGCCCTGTTGTGCGACATGGCGGCCGATATTGCGGCACGCAGGCCCGTACATGTGCGTTTTGATGCCGGTACGGGTGCTATCGCTGCCGCCACACCGCCGGTGACAGCCAGATCAGGCCTTGATGACACAGGCAGCTTTTTTGATTTTGTTGAAACCCCGCCGTGTCGGGTGATGATTGTCGGCGGGGTGCACATCACGCAATTTCTGGCACCGATGGCACAGGCAGCCGGCTATGACGTGCTTGTCATAGACCCGCGGGCCGTGTTTGTGACGGCTGACCGTTTTCCGGGAAACACCTGTGTGACGGGCTGGCCAGATGAGGTCATGGCGGATTTTGTCCCCGACAGCCAGACAGCGATCGTGACGCTTACCCATGACCCGAAGATTGATGATCCCGGCCTTGTGGCTGCCCTGCGCAGCCCGGCCTATTATATCGGGTGCCTTGGATCGCGGCGCACGCATGCGGCGCGCTGCGACCGATTGCGTGATAGCGGGTTTGATGATGATGATCTGCGCCGCCTTCACGGGCCGGCTGGCCTTGATATCAGTGCAAAGACACCAGCAGAAATTGCCGTGTCGATCCTCGCTCAGATGATCGCCGTTGAGCGGGCGCAGCAAAGTAACCAGTCATGAAGTTTGGCGCACATCCTGTTGGTTCCTGTGTCGGGGCGGTGCTTGTGCATGCGGTGTATTTGGAGACCGGTCGCATTCGCAAGGGAACGCGGCTCACACAGGCTGATATAGACAGGCTGCGCGACGCCGGCATCGAGTCCGTCATTGTTGCGCGGCTGGAAGCCGGGGATGTCGATGAGGACAGCGCCGCCGACCAGCTGGCTGCATGCCTGTTGCCATCGTCGGTGCGGCTGTCTGTGGCGGCTACCGGGCGGGTCAATATCTATGCCACCGCGCGCGGCATCGTCCGCTTTGACCGAGATCGGCTGAAAGCCATCAATATGATTGATGAAGGCATCACGCTTGCCTGTGTCCAGCACAACCAACTGGTAGAGGATGGCGACATGATCGCCACGCTGAAAATCATTCCCTACAGCGTGACGGCGGACGCCATCACAGCGGTGCAGGCGGCAGCAGGTGATGATGCCGTTGTTGAATTCCATCCCTTGACCGCACGTCCGTTCGCCCTGATCCAAACGCGCGTTGACGGGATGAATCCCGCCATTCTGGCCAGTACGGAAAAAGTGACCAAACAACGGCTCAACCGGCTGGATTGTGCGCTTGTCGACAGCCTGAATGTGCCGCATGACAGCGCGGCGGTGACACGCGCCATACAGCAAGCGCGGGATAATGGCGCCGAGGCCATTCTTGTCTGTGGTGCCTCTGCCATCAGCGATCGGCGCGATGTCGTGCCTGCAGCTGTGCGGGACGCGGGCGGTACGGTTGACAGGATTGGGCTGCCTGCAGACCCGGGCAACCTGCTTATGGCGGCGCGTATCGGCGATGTGCCGCTGATTGGCATGCCCGGATGCGCCCGCTCGCTGCGGCTGAACGGTTTTGACTGGGTGCTGCATCTTGTTTTGGCGGGCATTCCGCTGGGCGATGATGAAATCGCCGATATGGCCATTGGCGGGTTGCTGATGGAAATTGCCTCGCGGCCATTGCCGCGCAAGATGGTCGAACGACGCCAGCCCGACGGTGTGGACATTGCGGGCGTGTTGCTTGCTGCCGGCATGTCCAGCCGTATGGGCGACAACAACAAACTCCTGATCGAGATTGACGGCATGCCCATGGTTCGTCATGCCGCGCAGGCAATGCTTGCCGGCGGGATTGAGGATCTGGTGGTTGTCACCGGGCATCAGGCCAGCGCAATTGAGGCGGCGTTGTCCGGTCTCAACCTGCGATTCACCCACAATCCTGATTTTGCTGACGGGCAATCATGTTCGGTTGCTGCCGGCATTGCCGCCATGCCGGCCAATGTGTCAGGGGCACTGATCGCCCTTGGTGATATGCCCTATCTGTCCGCTGATCTGGTCGCTGAAATGGTGCAGGATCACGCGCGTCTTGGTGACCACAACACACGTATTTCCTTTCCGCTTTATGATGGTCGGCGGGGGAATCCAGTATTATGGGGCAGCGGATTTTTTCAGGCGTTGCAGGATTTGACAGGTGATTTTGGCGGGCGCGAGATTTTGGCCGCGCACCCTGCAGCGGTCAACAGCATCACCTGGCGGGATGACAGCATACATCGTGATATCGACAATCCGGACGATATGCCGGCCAGCGGGTCTAACCTGTAACCGGACAGGATATGCCCCTTGCGTCACTGTCTGGTTGGATATGATCCGATCAGGGGTTGAACCGATTCGCGGATGGGGCTATATCCACGCGTATCAAACACATACCACCGCGCCTCCACGACACCGTCGGCCCAGCTTTTTACAGCGGGTGCGCGAAGCATCACCTACGCGAATCCTGTCCTCAGGATTTCATTTTCACAGGAGCACCCAGATGAAGCTTTCGAATCTTTCAGGCAAAACAGTCGCACTCATGGTTGCAAGCGGGTTTGACGAAGACCTGTTTATCGCCATTCAGCGCGCCATGATGTCAGTCAACGCCAAGCTGCGGATCGTATCGCGCGAGGCTGGCCTGACCAATGCCTGGAACGGAAGCAGCTGGGGCATGTCCTATCCCGCCGATGCCACACTCTCGACCACCCTTGCCGTGGATTATGACGCGCTGATCATTCCGGCCGGTGCAAAGCATGTGACCACGCTGTCCGGCGAGGCGCATGCCAAGCGGATCATCGGCGCCTTTGCACGCGAGAATATGCCGATGCTGATGATTGGTGACGGCGCAGATATGTTGGCACTTTTGGACATCGCACCGCCAAAAATTGACGAAACCACAGGCGTCGGTGTCGATGGGCCGCTGGCGGTGGCAACAATGGAAGCTGCCGAAGCTGGACTGGAAGCCTTAAACGCGGCAATGGTTGCCGACGGCGAGAGTGTCGCCGCCTGATCCGGTGGTCGCTGGCTGGTGTCTGGCGGATGCAGCCTGACGCCGGAACGACGAAAGAAGGACATAAGGGTGCCATCTGATCATTCCCAATCGGCCCTGCCGTCGCCATGCGTTTCGGTCTGTCAGATTGATCCGCAAAGCGGCAATTGTCTTGGCTGTCATCGCACCCGCGCCGAGATCGCGGCCTGGCGGGATATGACAGCGGCTGAACAGCGTGATTTGCTTGACCAGCTTCGTCAGCGTCGACAGGAGGCAACCGGTGTGCGCCGCCGTCCGACAAGGCGGCGTGCTTGAGCCATCATGCAGAACAGAAAGCCGACTCACCCGTCCGCGATAGCCTCCACCGCCGCGACAGCATTCACCCTCGAAGAAAAGTAGAGACGGATGACACATCACCGCATTCAGCAGATATTTGACGAAACAGGATGGGTGTTGGCGGATGGGGCTACCGGTACAAACCTGTTTCGTGCCGGGCTGGAAACCGGCTATCCGCCAGAGTTGTGGAATGTTGAGCGACCCGAAGATATTGCCGCGTTGCACAATAGCTTTATTGATGCCGGGGCACAGTTGATCCTGACCAACTCCTTTGGTGGCACTGCTCACCGTTTGCGTCTGCACGGTGCCGAGGCGCGCGTGGCTGAATTGAATGAGGCTGCTGCCCGGATTGCGCGCAGGGCAGGTGACATCGGGCGTGACCGGCACGGTCATGACATTGTTGTGGCCGGGTCAATTGGCCCGACAGGTGAATTGTTTGCCCCGATGGGGGCGCTGGACCATGGTGAGGCGCTGGCCGCCTTTACGGCACAGGCCGAAGCACTTGCTGTCGGCGGGGCTGACCTGCTCTGGATTGAAACAATGTCATCGCTTGAAGAAATCAAAGCGGCAATCGAGGCGGCTGCCGTGGTCGGGCTGCCGGCTGCCACCTGCATGACATTCGATACGGCGGCGCGGTCCATGATGGGGATTACCCCTGCTGATTTCGCCAGCCAGTCGACGGCATATGGCGCGGCCTATATTGGCGCCAATTGCGGCATCGGGCCTGCCGAGTTATTGCATTCGGTATCCTCCATCCTTGTCGATGCCAAGGTACCTGTTATCGCCAAGGGCAATTGCGGTATTCCCGCCTATGTCGATGGTGCCATCCATTATCACGGCACACCTGAACTGATGGGCGCCTATGCCTGTCTTGCCCGTGATGCCGGTGTCACGATCATAGGGGGGTGCTGCGGCACCACCGAAGCCCATGTCAGGGCGATGCGGACAGCGCTGGAATCGGTGCTCCGCCGTCCGTTTGATCAGCAAGCCGCAGATGCGGCATTGGGTGTTGCCTGGAAGGACGTGCCGACACCTGACAATGCAGGTGCCACGAAACAGTCGACCGGCCGCCGTCGGGGCCGTCGCCGTGACCGCGGCTGAGGGCGGCTGACAAGCCGGTTGCGGAAGCCGGGCAATATTTGCATACTGCGCGCGATTCGCGCCGGGCGGCCGGCGTCTGTTTCCTGTCCAAGCTGGAGTTTTCATGATGCACGCCTTTCGCTCACACACATGCGGCGAGTTGAACGAAGCACATGTCGGTCAGACCGTGCGTCTATCCGGCTGGGTCAACCGCAAGCGTGACCATGGCCAGCTTGTATTTGTCGATCTGCGGGATCATTACGGTCTGACCCAATGTGTGGTTGATTCATCAGACGATACATTCGCCGCTGTCGAGGCGACGCGGCTGGAATCTGTCGTGACCGTGACCGGTACGGTGCTGAAGCGCAGCGACGAAACCATCAACGACACCCTGCCAACAGGCCATGTTGAGGTGCGTATTGAATCCTTTGATGTGCAGTCTGCAGCGGACACGCTGCCTTTGCAGGTCAATTCGGATGCCGACTCCGGAGAGGAAACCCGCCTTCGTTACCGTTATCTTGATCTTCGGCGGACACGTCCGCATGACAATATCATGTTGCGCGCCAAGATCATCCAGTCGATCCGGGCACGTATGGTTGCGCAGAATTTTACCGAATTTCAGACACCGATCCTCACCGCGTCCTCACCAGAGGGTGCCCGCGATTTTCTGGTGCCGGCGCGCCTGCATCCCGGAAAGTTCTACGCGCTTCCGCAGGCCCCGCAACAATTCAAGCAGCTGGTGATGGTGTCCGGCTTTGACCGCTATTTCCAGATTGCGCCCTGTTTTCGTGATGAAGACAGCCGCGCAGATCGCAGCCCGGGCGAATTTTACCAGCTTGACCTCGAGATGAGCTTTGTCGAGCAGCAAGATGTGTTTGATGCGGTGGAACCTGTGATCAGGGGCGTCTTTGAAGAGTTTTCTGATAAGGCGGTCGATCAGGAATTCATCCATATTCCATTTGCGGAATCGATGCTGAAATATGGCAATGACAAACCTGATCTGCGCATCCCGATCGAAATTTGCGATGTCACCGACATTTTCCGCGGGTCGGGCTTTTCGATTTTTGCAAAAGCTGTTGATAACGGGTCTGTGGTGCGTGCTGTTCCCGGACCAAAATGCGGCAGTCGCGCCATTGCCGACCGGATGAACAGCTGGGCGCAGTCCGAGGGGGCGCCGGGCATGGGCTATATCATCTATGGCGACGGCGAGGCGCGCGGGCCGGTTGCCAAGGCGCTGGGACCTGAAAAAGCCGAGGAAATCAGGTTGGCAACAGGCGTTGGGGATGGTGATGCCGTATTCTTTGCCTGCGCTGTCGAAGCCGATGCCGCCGCGCTGGCCGGCCGGGCGCGGGTGCGCATTGGCGAGGAGCAGGGCCTGATCGACCCGAATGTGTTCCGCTTTGCCTGGATTGTCGATTTCCCGATGTTTGAGCGTGACGAGACAACCGGCAAGATTGATTTCTCGCATAACCCGTTCTCGATGCCGCAGGGCGGCCTGCAGGCGCTTGAGGAACAGGACCCGCTGACCATTAAGGCCTGGCAGTATGATCTGGTCTGCAACGGGGTAGAGCTGTCATCCGGGGCAATCCGTAATCATCTTCCCGAGGTGATGTATAAGGCGTTCGAAATAGCTGGTTATGATAGCAGCGTCGTAGACGAGAAGTTCCCGGCGATGATCAACGCGTTCCGTTTCGGTGCGCCGCCGCATGGCGGCATCGCGCCCGGCATTGACCGGATGGTGATGCTGATTGCCGATGAGCCGAATATCCGCGAAATTATCCTCTTCCCGATGAATGGCAAGGCTGAGGATTTGATGATGGCTGCGCCGTCAGAGGTGGATGATACTGCGCTGGTGGAGTTGCATATCCGCCGCGCGCCAGTGCCAAAGAAAAGCTGAAGGTCAGCACGCGGCACGCATCGAATCAGCGTGGCAAGCGGTGTGTTGTCCAGACCGTCAGGCCCAACAGAATAACCGCGCCTGCCTGATGCAAGCCACCAAGTGATACCGGCACGCCCTGTAACAGAACGGTGATGCCGAGCGCAAACTGCACCAGCACCATTGCCATTGCCAGCATGCCGGCGCGTCTGCTGGCCGTAAATTTCATCGCCCGCATGCCCAGCGTGACCACTGCTGCCACCGCCAGCACCGCGATCCAGCGATGGTGGAATTGTGCGGAAGCCGGATTTTCAAATGCGTCCATCGCGCCTTCGTCACCATATTCCACAGGCACCAGCCCCGATCCCATAAGCGGGTATTCATTATAGAGCAGGCCGGCATCCATGCCGGCAACAAGCGCACCAGCCAGAATGGTCACCGCAACAAGCCCCAGCGTGCCCAGCGCATGTCCGCGCGGCATGCCGGCGCGTCCATGACGAATGTCCAGTGCCGTCCATAGCAGCAGGGCAAAGATCACCAGCGCCATACCAAGATGTGTGGCGAGCCTGTATTGGGATACGGCGGCATCTTCGGACAGGCCTGATTTGACCATCCACCAGCCAATCACGCCCTGTGACCCGCCAAGTACCAGCAACAGGAACAGGCGTCCGCCAAATCCCGCCGGGATGCGTTTTGTCAGCAACAGAAAGGCCAATGGCAGGACAAATGCAATGCCCAGCAGCCGCCCCCAGAGACGGTGGAAATATTCCCAGAAAAAGATCTTTTTGAAGCCGTCCATATCCATGCCGAAATTGATCGACTGATATTCAGGTGAGGCCACATAGAGGGCGTAAACCCGGTCCCATTCCGCGGCGGTCATCGGTGGCAATGTGCCCATCAGCGGCCGCCATTCCACCATCGAAAGACCGCTTCCGGTCAGGCGCGTGATCCCGCCAATCACAACCATGATGGCAACAAGGACCGCCATCACAAGCAGCCAGAGGACCACCAGCCGGTTGGTATCCTGTTCGAGAAGAGGTGCGCGATTCGCGACATCACCAGCCGTCATGCGCCATGACATCATCATGCGACTCCCAGAAAAACAACATATCGGCAGCACGCTGCCTTGCAACGGTTTTGGCACAGCGCGGTCTTCACAAGTTCGATCAAAACGGCACCCGACCCCCTGCGATCATGGATATAGCAACTGCCATGACAGCTTGCAAACCGGCTCATTGCCGCATCCCGAAGCCGGCAATGCGGGTCTGGCCACAAGGTAATATGGGGTGATGCCAGATTGTCACCCACCTTGCCCGCACACTCTGCCCGCGCATCTTACCGGGACAAGATCGGCCTTTTCCAGAAAAGCACGATATTAAAATATTGCAGCTGTTTCCAAATATATATGTAAATAAATTTGCTCAATTACTGATTTAAGATTGAGTCATCAGAAATAATTTCTAATCTCGGCAAAACGCCCACCCTGCATTTGCTGTCCAGCTGGTTGTCGTTCCGCGGTGGGGTGCAATAGCAACAGACACGAAAAGCCACCGCTGTGAACCGCCACTTCCCCATCTTTGTCGACATGCACCGGGTGCCTCCGTTGATTGTCGGCACGGCGCCAATCCTTGCCGCCAAGATCCGGCTGCTTGGCAAAAGCGCCGCATGCATCGAGGTTATTACCGGCGAACGAGACCTGCCGGCAGATTTCCAGCTTCCGGGAGTAAGATTGCTGGATGGCCAGTCGGTTCGCACGGCCTACAGGCAATTCAAGGGACGCCCCCTGGTCGTGATCGATTGTGGTGACGATAAGCTGAATGCCAGCCTAGCCAGCCGGGCGCGGGCGCTGGGCGTGCCGGTCAATGTGCCGGACAAACCAACGCTCTGCAGCTTTTACTTCGGTTCCATTGTGGACCGCGCACCCGTGACGATCGCCATATCAACAGCTGGCCTTGCGCCGGTACTCGGCCAGCATCTGCGCGCCTGGATGGAAGATCATTTGCCGGCCGGCTATGGCCGCCTTGCACTTTATCTCAATCGGCTGCGGGACCGTCTCCATCATCTGCCCGCGTCCCATCGCCGGGCGTTGCTGCGGCGTGCCGCAGGTGGTGCAGGCGCAGCGCTCGCCATCAAGGGGGACGATACGGCCGCTGATATCGAGCTGTTTGCAGAGCCATTGCCAAACCGTCCCGCGCCCGCAATGCCCCCATCGTCGACCCATGGTGACGGACGGCTATGGATTATCGATATTGGCACAGGTGATCCCGAGCTATTGAGCCGGCGTGCGGCCAGCATTGTTCGCAATGCTGATCTGATCGTCAATGTTGGGGGGCCGGCCGAGACCATCCTTGATCTGGCGCGCCGCGAGGCAGAGATCACGACCCTGCACCAGGATCAGGCTGCCAGCCTTTCGGGTTCGGTGTTGGCATCCATGTTTGCCGCCGTAAGGCACAGCGCGGCCGTGGTGGTTCTGACCAGCGGCGCAGCCGAAAAGCTTGGCGCCACCATCACTGCTTTTGGCGGTGATGAGGCGGCCGTTGACATTCTTTATCCGGCCGCTTTTGAACGGGCAGATCATGCCAGTGCGCAACATTGCAGGCCGTCCCTGACGCTGATAGCCTGAGATCGCACATGACAGCGGTACGATTTACAGCAAACAAGCTTGGCAGCGGTGCGGTTGTCTGGCTGACCCAGGGTCTCGACTGGAGTGCGGATGCTGCTGAATCATGGTCATTCACCCATGAAGAGGTGGCGCGTGCCCGTGCCTTTGTCGATAAGTCACAGCTGCGTAACGAAGTCATTGCCCATTACGAAGTGTCTTCCGACAGGGGAACAAAGATATCGGCGCGTGAACATATTCGCGCGAACCGGGGTCCGACCATCACACCGCCCGCCGACATCGCGCCTCCTGCTGACATCGCGCCTCCTGCTGACATTGCACCGCCCGCCGACGTCGCACCATCTGGGATCCCTGCCGGCTATGGCTATGGCGAGTTTGACCGTGAATTTGTCAGGATGCGGGCCGCGCAGTTCCGTGATCAGGTGGAACGACGGCTGAGGGGCGCGCTAAGCGAAGACGCATTCAAGCCGCTACGCTTGCAGAATGGTCTCTATCTTCAGCTGCATGCCTATATGATCCGTATTGCCATTCCTTATGGTGTTCTTTCATCACACCAGATGCGCGGCCTTGCCGCCATTGCCCGCCGATTTGATCTTGGCTTCGGGCATTTCACGACACGTCAGAATATCCAGCTAAACTGGATCAAATTGCACGAGGCCCCCGATATTCTGGATGCGCTTGCGGCGATTGACATGCACGCTATCCAGACGTCTGGCAATTGCATTCGCAATGTGACCTGCGATCCGCTGGCAGGGGCTGCGCATGATGAAATCGACGATCCCCGCATCTGGTGTGAGGTGATTCGGCAATGGTCGACCCTGCATCCGGAATTTGCCTTTCTGCCGCGCAAGTTCAAGATTGCGGTATCCGCTGGCGCCGAAGATCGCGCTGCTACAACGTTTCATGATATCGGGTTACGCCTTGTCAAGTCGGACAGCGGCGAGACCGGGTTCAGGGTTTTGGTTGGTGGCGGTCAGGGACGGACCCCACGGGTGGCGCGCACACTGGCGCATTTTGTCCCGAAACGGCATTTGCTCTCCTATCTTGAAGCCATCATGCGGGTTTATAATGCTGCGGGCCGACGTGATAATATCTACAAGGCACGGATTAAGATTCTTGTTGATGCGATGGGGATTGAGGCATTTGCCGCCCGCGTGAATGATGAGTGGGCGTCAATTGACAGCGCGGCCATTGACCTGCCAGAGGCCGAATATCAGCGGATCGCGGCTGTCTTTAAAGCGCCGCAGCTGGACCCGCGACCGTCCGTAACACCATCGCGTGAGCCCGGCCCGCCATCGCCTGTCTTTGACCGTTGGCTGCGCAGCAATGTCCTGCCGCATCGGTTGCGTCACTATGCAAATATCAGCGTGTCGTTGAAATCTCCTGCCCGGCCGCCTGGCGATGCAGCGTCATCCGAGATGGAAGCCATGGCGGCGATTGCAGACCGATATGGCTGTGGCGAATTGCGTATTACCTATACGCAGAATGTGATTATCCCGCATGTGCGCCGCGATGATCTTGCAGCCCTTTTTGCGGCGCTGCAGGCTGCGGGTCTCGCCGGCGCAGAGGAAGGGCTGATCGGCGACATGATTGCATGCCCTGGCCTGGATTACTGTAATCTGGCAAATGCCAGGTCGCTGCCGCTAGCGGACAGGATTTTCAGGCGTTTTGGCGACCCGCAGCGACGGGCCGAAATTGGCCCCCTGCGCCTGAATATTTCGGGATGCATTAATGCCTGCGGCCATCATCATGCTGCCGATATCGGCATCCTTGGTGTGGATAAGAAAGGCGTTGAACATTTCCAGATCACCCTTGGCGGCCGTGCGGGTGATAATGGTGCGATTGGTAAAATCATCGGATCGTCTTTTACCGAGGCCGCTGTTCTGGATGCCATCGAGACCATCATCGACACATATATGGCGGCGCGCCATGAGGGTGAAGCATTCCACAACCACCTTGTGCGGGTCGGTATGGGGCCGTTCAAGGAGGCTGTTTATGGGCAATCCGGGTGACAGGCAGGCAACAGCCACGCTTTTTGACCTTGCCAGATACAGCCTTGCCGTACCGCCTGCGATCTTGTCGACATTCAATGCCGCCATGCCGCCTGATCTGGCGGTATCCTGTCTGGCCCATGATGGGCATCCTGTCGGGATCTGGTTTGATGTATTTTCGGACGGGCGCGGCTTTACCCTCGCCCGCCGGCTGCGTGAATCAGCCTGTCATGACGGGTTGCTGGTCGCTTTTGGCCATCTTATTCCCGATCAGGCGGACTATCTGCGCCGGTGTGGTTTCACCCATGTGTGCATCGCCGCACAATCAGCAGACCAATGGCGCCGGTCATTAATTTTGGCCCCGCCGGCCATGCAACATGTACTGCACACCGGCAGGGCGCGGGCAGGGCACGGGCAGCTGCCCGGTCGCATCAATCCCGTCACCTAAATCCGGCGACAAAATTAGCGGATGACATAAGTGTGTGGGGCACCGATTTTGTGGCTGTCTGGCGGGCTATGATACGGTTTTTACCTACGTCGGCCTGTCGCAGCACCCATTTACCAGCAGCCGAAAGGCCCAGACCAGAAAATGGGCATCTTTTTTGGCAAGATTGCTTGACAATACGGCCTCTTCGGCCCAATTACCCCTCGTGCGGTTTGGCACTCGCTTTCATGGAGTGCCAGCACATCAAATTGAAATCCAACTGGAGGAGAAAGAGGCATGAAGTTCAGGCCCCTTCACGACCGTGTGCTGGTTCAGCGTTTGGAATCTGAAGAAAAGACAGCGGGTGGCATTATCATCCCGGATACCGCCAAGGAAAAGCCGATGGAAGGCAAGGTCATTGCCGTTGGTGCCGGTGCGCGTGACGAGCAGGGCAAGGTTCAGCCGCTCGACGTCAAGGCGGGTGACGCCATTCTGTTCGGCAAATGGTCCGGTACCGAAGTCAAGATCGACGGTCAGGATTATCTGATCATGAAAGAATCCGACATCATGGGAATCATCGACTGATTTCCGCCAATACGGCTTGACTGAAACCTAATAGAAGGAAGAAATAAAATGGCTGCTAAGGAAGTCAAATTCGGCTCTGACGCCAGGACCCGCATGCTTGAAGGCGTTGATACGCTGGCGAATGCTGTAAAGGTCACACTCGGCCCGAAAGGCCGTAACGTTGTTCTCGAAAAATCATTCGGCGCCCCACGCATCACCAAGGATGGCGTGACAGTTGCCAAGGATATCGAGCTTAAGGACAAGTTCCAGAACATGGGTGCGCAGATGGTGCGCGAAGTGGCCTCAAAGGCCAATGACGTTGCTGGTGACGGCACCACAACAGCCACTGTTCTGGCCCAGTCAATTGCCCAGGAAGGCGCGCGCGCCGTTGCTGCCGGCATGAACCCAATGGATCTGAAGCGCGGCATCGACATGGCGGTTGAAGCTGTTGTGACGTCACTGGAATCGCGTTCAAAGAAGATTTCGACCTCTGACGAGGTGGCGCAGGTTGGCACCATCTCTGCCAATGGCGAGGAAGAAATCGGCAAGATGATTGCCGAGGCCATGGAGCGTGTTGGCAATGAAGGTGTGATCACTGTCGAAGAAGCCAAGAGCCTTGATACAGAACTGGATGTCGTTGAAGGCATGCAGTTTGACCGTGGCTACCTGTCACCCTATTTCGTCACCGACGCTGAAAAGATGCGTGCCGTTCTGGAAGAGCCATACATCCTGCTGCATGAGAAGAAACTCTCAAACCTGCAGGACATGTTGCCGATCCTTGAAAAGGTCGTGCAGTCGGGTCGCCCGCTGCTGATCATCGCCGAGGATATCGAAGGCGAGGCACTGGCCACACTGGTGGTCAACCGTCTGCGTGGCGGTCTGAAGGTTGCTGCTGTCAAGGCGCCTGGTTTCGGTGATCGTCGCAAGGCGATGCTCGAAGACATCGCGATCCTGACAAAAGGTACCGTGGTATCCGAGGAAGTCGGCATTTCGCTCGACGGCATGACCCTCGATATGCTGGGTTCAGCCAAGCGTGTTGAGATCACCAAGGACGAGACCACCATTGTCGACGGTATTGGCGACAAGGGTGAGATCGAGGCCCGCTGTAACCAGATCCGTGCGCAGGCCGAGGAAACCTCATCTGACTATGACCGTGAAAAGCTGCAGGAACGTCTTGCCAAGCTTGCCGGTGGTGTGGCCGTGATCCGCGTTGGCGGTGCGACCGAGGTCGAGGTGAAGGAACGCAAAGACCGCGTTGATGACGCCATGCATGCGACACGTGCAGCCGTCGAGGAAGGCATTGTCCCTGGTGGTGGTGTTGCCCTTGTAAAGGCCATCGGTTCGCTTGACGGGCTGAAGCCGGCCAACCGCGATCAGGAAGTGGGTGTCGAGATTGTGCGCCGCGCGCTGCAGGCTCCGGCCCGCAACATTGCCGAAAATGCCGGTGCCGAAGGTTCGGTCATTGTTGGCAAGCTGATGGAAGGCAAGGATGACAATGAAGGCTATGATGCCGTATCAGGCACCTTTACCAACATGGTAAAAGCCGGCGTCATCGACCCGACCAAGGTTGTGCGCTCATCCCTTCAGAATGCTGCGTCGGTCGCGGCCCTGCTGATCACCACCGAAGCCATGGTGGCCGACAAGCCAGAGCCAAAGGACGCAGCCCCAGCAGCCCCTGATATGGGTGGCATGGGCGGTATGGGCGGCATGGGTGGCATGGGCTTCTAAGCCACGCCATCACCGTCAGAAACATCAGGCCGGAGGGGCGTCCCTCCGGCCTTTTTTATTGATCTTGCAGAAATTCGCCGGTCAGGCGCACCGCATCGGCGAGGCCGACACGCTCCACCTGTACACCTGGGGGAAAAGCGCTCGTCAGGCGGGTTGGCAGGCGGCTGTCCAACATCACGAAAACCCCGCGGTCACTGGCGCGTCGGATCAGCCGGCCAAAGGCCTGGCGCAATTTCAGCCGTGCTGTTCGGTCTGTCCAGGCATCACGCCCCTGCCATTCAGCGCGCGCCTTGAACAGGATGTCGGCGCGGGGCCACGGCATGCGATCAAAGATGATCAGGCGCAATGCCGCGCCCGGCACATCGATCCCGTCCCGCACTGCGTCGGTGCCAAGAAGGCAGGAATGCGGCTCCTCGCGAAAGATCTGCAGCAGCGTCTGCAGGTTCATCCGGTCGACATGCTGGGCATAAAGCGGCAGCCCTTCGGCTTCCAGCCGCCGTACCAGTTCGGGATGCGCCGCGCGCAGCCGGCGGATGGCGGTGAACAGTCCCAGCCCTCCGCCCCCTGCGGCCACCATCAGCGTAGCCATTGCCGCGGCTGTTGCCTCGGGGCGTTCACGTTCTACATCATTGACCACCAAAATGCGGGTCTGTGCCGCATAGTCGAAAGGCGATTCAAATCCGGCACGCATGGCGGCATGGTCGAGATGGGCCGCCCCGGTCATGACCAGCGCTGAATCCCATGGGGTGGGTGCGGCCGGCCCGTCGGGCCCTGTGGTTCCGTCAGCCTTATCCGCGTCAGCCCTATCCGCGCCAGTAGTGTCTTTTGCTGCCGGCAGCGGGTCGCGCAGCGTTGCCGAAGTCACGGCGACACCATGGGCGGGTGTCAGCACCATGCTGGCAAAGGGTATGGTCGGATCCAGCCAGTGCCGTGCCAGCCCGACATCCCGGTCTGTGCCATCGATGCGGTCAATCTGCATCCAGTCGACAAAGCCGTCTGCAGGTCCGTTGATGACACTGTCGAGAAGTGCCTGCCATCCTGAAACGGGCCCGGCAGCGCGCAGCTCCAGCCCGCGTATGGCACCTTCCAGGCGGGCCCGCTCGGTGCTGTCCAGTTCATCGGCGCGGTCATCCAGAACCGATTTCAGCCGTGATGCCAGCTGCCGCAGGGGTGTTCCCAGGCGGGCCAGGGACTGGGCAAGCGGTGTGGCAGCAGCAGCAACATCCGCCGCCGCCGGGTGCAGATGCGCCTGCAGATCATAGGGGCTGATCGCATCCTCGGTACGGGTATAGAGCGACTGGCGTACCGTCATAAAGAAGGTTTCGACAGGCCCGAGCGGCTGGGCGGCGCTGATACGTTTCTGCCAGCCCTGGCCCGGCAGATCGCGCGCTGCCTCTAGCGCCGCCTCAAGATCAGCAAGCGCGGCCGCATCATCGGCAATCAGATCTTCTAGCCGTCGCCGTAATCCGCGCGCCCGACCGCGCCGCCCATCTTCGGCACCGCGAATCCAGTGCCGCATTTCGGCACTTTCCTGCGCGCTCAGATACAGGGAAAAGGCACTGTCGGCCGCATCAAAGACATGATGTCCCTCGTCAAAGACATAGCGTGTAGGGCGTCGCCGGTCACCTTGTCCATCGCCGGGCGGCGCATAGGCGGCATTCACCATGACAAGTGCATGATTGCTGATGACGATATCTGCCCGTTTTGACCGGCGTACCGATTTTTCGACAAAACACCGGTTATAATGCGCACAGGCGCTGTGAATACATTCGCCACGCCGGTCGGCAAGTCCGATGGTCTGCGGGCGGCCCACCAGATCGGTCAGCCAGGCAGGAAAGGTTGGGCCTGTCAGATCACCATCCTGCGTCGCCCCGGCCCAGCGTGCCATCAGACCCAGCGCCGCACCGCGCCGCGGCACACCGCCAAGCTGGCTCAGCGCTTCATCCAGATTGAGAAGGCATAGATAGTTTTCACGGCCTTTGCGAATCACCACCTTGCGCGCCCATTCGGTCGGGTCAGGATAGAGGCGCGTCAGTTCCGAAGCCACCTGATGCTGCAATGTACGGGTATAGGTTGAAATCCAGACCGCCGCCCCATTCTGTTCCGCCCACAGGGTTGCCGGTGCCAAATAGCCAAGGGTCTTGCCCGTGCCCGTGCCCGCCTCGGCAAGGACCATGGCTGGTGTTGGTCCTGCATCGGGAATATCAAAGCCTGTTGCAAGCGCTGCCGCATAGTCGGACTGGGTGCTGCGCAGTTCGGCATGGCTGCCAAGCATGTTTTTCAGCCGTTCGCGCGCAGCATCGGGCAGGACCGGGTCTGTGCCGGGGGGCATGGTAGGCGTGAAATCGGTATATTCGGCAAGCCGCGAGAAAATGGCCGCTTGACGGCCGTCTGGCGGTCCGGGGCGGGGTATGGGCAGGCCCAGATGCGCAAGGATCACCGGCCCCCAGGGCCAGCCTGATGCTGTCATCATGGTTGCGATGGCGCCGGCTTCGCGCCGTGCTGCCGGTGCGGTATCAGCCAGTTCATCGAGCAGCATAAAGGCAGCGCGTGGCAGCAGGGCAGCCATATCTTCACCGGTTTGCGGCAGGGCAATGCCCAGCTGGCTGGCCAGTCCGCGCGGTGTTGGCAGGCAGAAACGGGCCGGCCGGACAAAGGCAAACAGCTCCATGACATCCAGGCAATGTGTGATCTCGCAGCTGGCACGCGCCTCGCTCCAGCGGCGATGACACAACACAGCAATCTGGTTGCCCAGCTTTGCCGCTGCGGCTGCACGTGACAGGTCGGAGATTTCACCGGCATCCGAAATCCAGATCAGGCGCGTCCCCGACGGATAGAAAACAGGCGCCGCATGCAGATCGGGCACCGTAATCCTGTCGCCAAGGCCAAGGCCGTGGCTGGCAGCGACAGAATGTGGCTTATCGTCAGGGGGGCGTTGCATGACTGAAGATATAGCGGCAAATCAGACGCCCATCCAGAAGCGAAATGATAGCGCGGGATGATCTCTGGCGGCGCGGGGGGCATGTCACCGTCTGTTTGCTTGCCTGCGTCCTGCTTTTGCGGCATAGATACGCCGCAGCCGCAGCGCTGATGTTCACTGTGCGGCGCCCGTTTCGGACCGACAGAATTCAGACAGACAAAGCCAGCAAAGCCATGACCACAACCTCATCTGACCTGCAAGATCTCGCCAGCCGTGCAAAGGCATGGACCTTTGCCGAGGCCCGTGACATTGCCAAACGGGTGGAGGCATCGGGCGGTAATGGCGAGGTGTTGTTCGAGACCGGCTATGGCCCGTCCGGCCTGCCGCATTTAGGCACCTTTGGCGAGGTGGTGCGGACCACAATGGTCCGCCACGCCTTTGAGGTTCTGACCGGTGCAAAAACACGGCTTGTGTGTTTTTCCGATGATCTGGACGGGCTGCGCAAGGTGCCGGACAATATTCCGAATGGCGATGCGCTGGTGCCGTATCTTGGCATGCCACTGACGTCGGTGAAGGATCCGTTCGGAACGCATGATTCCTTCGGGGCGCATAATAATGCGCGGCTTCAGGCGTTTCTGGATTCCTTCGGTTTTGAATATGAATTTGTCAGTTCGACGGACTGTTACCGGTCCGGGCGCTTTGATGACGGGCTGCGCGCCGTTCTGGCCAATTATGACGCCATCATGGATATCATGCTGCCGACATTGGGCCCTGAACGCCGCAAAACCTACAGCCCGTTCTTTCCGATCTGTCCGAAAAGCGGTCAGGTATTGCAGGCCAAGGTTGTGGCGATACATCCGGACCGTGACGCCTTTACCTATCTGCATCCCGAAACCGGCGCAGAAGTTGAATCATCCGTCCTTGGTGGTGCCTGTAAACTGCAATGGAAAGCCGATTGGGCGATGCGCTGGTTCGTTCTTGGTGTGGATTACGAGATGTCTGGCAAGGATCTGATCGATTCGGTGCGCCAGGCGTCGAAGATATGCCGCACGCTTGGCAGTGCCCCGCCGATCGGCCTGTCCTATGAGCTGTTCCTGGATTCGGCAGGGGAAAAAATCTCCAAATCAAAGGGCAACGGGCTGGGCGTCGAGGAATGGTTGCGCTATGGCAGCCCGGAATCGCTGGCATTATTCATGTATGCACAACCGCGGCGGGCAAAGCGGCTGCATTTCGACGTCATTCCGAAAACGGTTGATGAATATTATCAGCATTGCAGCAAGGCGGGCGAACAGGATGCCGAAAGCCTGCTGGAAAACCCGGCTTGGCATATCCATAAGGGCGCGCCGACAACCGATAGCCTGCCTGTCAGCTATACATTGCTGTTGAATCTGGCGTCGGTCTGTATGGCGGAAACGCCTGACATCGTCTGGCGCTATGTTAGTGCCTATGTGCCCGGCCTCAGCCCGCAAAGCCATCCCGAGCTCGACCGGATGATTGGCTATGCGGTCAATTACTATCAGGACCGCGTGCGGCCGAACAAAACCTACCGGCAGCCGCAGGCCGAGGAAGCAGCGCATATCGAAGCCCTGATCGCCGCCATCGAGGCACTGGATGCCGATGCTGATGCCGAGGCCATCCAGTCGGCTGTCTATGCCACTGGCAAGGCGGCCGGCTATGAGAATCTGCGCAGTTGGTTCCAATGTCTCTATGAGGTTCTGCTTGGTCAGTCCGAAGGACCACGAATGGGATCCTTCTTTGCGCTTTACGGGCGCACGCAGTCAGTCGCGCTGATGCGCAGCGCCCTTGCCGGCGCGTTTGCCGCACAACAGGCTGCCGGCGAATCCGATGGCGAGGGACCGGCTTGATCTGGCGGCTGGCGGCAGCGGCCGCGCGCCTGTTGCCGCCAGAAGCGGCCCATAAGGCGGCTGTAGCCACGCTCAGACATGGTATTGGCCCGTCACCGGACCTGCCGGAACGGCCGGTCAGCCTGGCCGGTCTGACCTTTGCCAATCCGCTGGGGCTTGCCGCCGGCTTTGACAAGAATGCTGCCTGTGCCCCGGGGGCGATGCGGCTTGGCTTTGGCCATGTCGAGGTGGGCACCATTACCCCCAACCCGCAGCCCGGCAACCCACGCCCGCGTGTGTTCCGCCTCGCCGAGGACCGCGCCGTAATCAACCGTTATGGCTTTAATAGCGACGGTATGACCGCAGCAGCGCGGAATTTGCAGGCAATGGCACGACCAGACGGCATTCTGGGGATTAATGTCGGGGCCAACAAGACAAGCCCGGACCCGACCAATGATTACCGGCTTGCTGTGGCGGCGCTGGCGCGCCATGCCGACTATATCACGCTGAATATTTCCTCACCCAACACGCCTGGCCTGCGCGATCTGCAGACTGATGCCAATCTGCAGGCGTTGATTCGCGCGGCGCGCGACGGATTTGATGAGGCCGGTTGTCAACGACCGGTCTTTGTCAAACTGGCCCCTGATCTGGAGGACGCAGATATAGAGGCGATCTGTGATCGCGCGCGCAGCGAGAGATTGGACGGGCTGATTGCCACCAATACCACCATAGCGCGGCCGGATGATTTGCGTTCAGCTTGCCGCGGCGAGGCTGGTGGCTTGTCAGGGGCGCCGCTATTTGCCAGATCAACCGAGGTGCTGGCCCTGATGCGCCGCTGTCTTGACGACGGCCAGGGCGGCAACGCGCCGGCACTGATCGGTGCTGGCGGGGTGTCCAGCGGGGTCGATGCCTATGCCAAGATTCTGGCCGGTGCCAGCCTTGTGCAGCTTTATACGGCGCTGGCACTGCAAGGCCCGGAACTGCCTGCGCGGATCATCCGCGAACTGGACAGTCTGATGCGCGCGGATGGCGTGGCGTCAGTCGCAGCGGCATGCGGCCAGATTACGGCGCCCGGTGCGGCTATTGCGCATGCGCTTCATCTTGCGAAAAACGCCTGAGCGCAAGCTGTAAGACCGGTGCTGGCCCGGCGATTGCCGGCGGTGACTGGAGTATGCCCCCGCGTTGTTTGCTCACAATTTCGGAATCGACAAAGGGTGGCGTGTTGAGTTGCTCCAGAAGGCGGAAATAGGCGAGAACAACAAGCCGCGCGGACGATGCCATGCTGGAATGTCGCCGTGCGGTTTCAACCATGTTGCAAAATGCGTCGAGGGTTACATTCTCACGCGACAGCATCGAATCGATACAATCCCAAACATAGGCTTCCAGAACGATGGTTGTCCGTCGATTGCCGACGCGAACATTACGTTTGAGGCGCCGCCCGGTTGATGCGGAGTTTGGACGCGGGCTGCCGCCATGCAGGTGATCTGGTGCAAGTGTGGATGTCTGCAGATATGTCATTCGGCCTATCCTTTCGATCTATCGATCATAGACCGTAAGGTTTAATTTTTCGCTAAACGCCAGAACCCAGGGAATCCCCCGGCAAACAGCCAATTCAGGCTTGACCTGTGTGGGGCACTGGCCTATACCCACGCTTCGTCTGCCGTCTGGTGTGACGTTTGTGCCGCCATGCGGCAGCTATATTGATTTCTTTATCGGACACAGGGGAGCCACCATCATGGCCAAACGCTGTCAGATCACTGGAAAGACTGTCATGTCTGGCAATAATGTCAGCCACGCGAACAACCGCACGCGTCGTCGTTTCCTGCCTAACCTGCAAACAGCAACCATGCATAGCGAGGCGCTTGGCCGCCGCATCAGCCTGCGGCTGACGACAAGTGCCATGCGGACCATTGAAAAGCATGGTGGACTGGATGCCTTTTTGATGCAGGCACGCAATGCCGAGTTGGCTGTCGAAGCACAGCAGCTCAAGCGTCAGATCATGGCCGCGCAGTCGGCTGAATAGTCAGTCAGCTGAATAGACAGCCATCTGAATAGACAGGCTCTATGGTCTGTGACGAAACCCCGTCTTGTGACGGGGTTTTTTTTGGCTTGATGCTATGGAGGCCGCGTTGCTCAAGAGGGGGCAGGGTGCTCAGGCAACAAACCGGCCGCGGCGGTTGGCATCCTCGTCAAAAAGGTCGGTCAATTGTCCTACCACAGCGCCGCCAAGCTGTTCGACATCGGTGATGGTCACTGCCCGGCGGTAATAACGGGTGACGTCATGGCCAATACCGATGGCCAGCAACTCGACAGGTGACCGGGTCTCGATATAGGAGATCACCTCACGCAGGTGCTTTTCGAGATAGCTGCCGCTATTCACGGATAACGTCGAATCATCAACAGGCGCGCCATCCGAGATCACCAGCATGATTCTGCGATCCTCGGTACGCGCCAGCAGCCGTTCATGCGCCCAGAGCAGCGCCTCGCCATCGATGTTTTCCTTCAGGATACCTTCGCGCAGCATCAGGCCGAGCGATTTGCGCGCACGGCGCCATGGGGCATCCGCAGGCTTGTAGATGATGTGCCGCAGGTCGTTCAGGCGGCCCGGCTGTGCCGGCTTGCCGGCCTGCTGCCAGGCTTCGCGTGACTGACCGCCCTTCCAGGCGCGCGTGGTAAAGCCCAGAATTTCCACCTTAACACCGCAGCGTTCAAGCGTCCGGGCAAGAATGTCCGCCGTCACGGCCGCAATGGTAATAGGGCGGCCCCGCATCGATCCGGAATTATCAAGCAGTAGCGTGACCACCGTGTCGCGGAATTTGGTGTCCTGTTCCATCTTGTAGGAAAGCGGACTCAGCGGCTGGGTAACCACCCGGTGCAGCTTGCCGGCATCCAGAATGCCTTCTTCAAGGTCGAAATCCCATGACCGGTTCTGATGTGCCATCAACTTGCGCTGCAGGCGGTTGGCCAGTTTGCCGACAATGCTGACGACATTTTCCATATGCCTGTCTAGCATCAGGCGCAGACGGTCCAGCTCCTCATCATCGCAGAGTTCGGCAGCAGGGACGATTTCGTCAAAACGGGTGTCAAAGACGCGATAGGCATCTTTGGTATTACCACGGTCCTGGGGTTGACCATCCATGTCCGAATGGGGTGATTCGCCATCCGCCATGCCGTCTTCGGTACCGTCGGCCTCGACCATTTCTGCGTCATCGCTGGCCCCGCCTTCGCCGGCATCCTCCATTGACTGGCTGTCATCACCTTCGCTCTGATCATCGCCAGCTGCCGACTGCTCGCCATTCTCGTCACTCTCGGCATCGCCGTCATCCTGGCCATCGTCGCCATCTTCATCCGCATTATCCTGATCCGATGCAGAATCACCAAGGTCGGTTTCCAGCGCACCAATCAGCCGGCGTGACAGCTCGGCAAAGCTTTCCTGGTCATCAAGGGATTCGCCAAGCGCATCGAGCAATTCACCGGCCCGGCTCTTCACCCATGGGCGCCATAAATCCATAACCATCGACAGATTTTGTGGTGGCGGCGCGCCAGTCAGCTGTTCGCGCAGCATCAGCCTTACAACTTCGGCAATACCAGCCTCATCGGCTTGTCCAGGCGCGTCAATCTGGCGGTTCTCATAGCGCTGGTTCAGCGCGGCCTCCAGATTGACACCAACCCCCTTCAGCTCATTGGCGCCAATCGCCTCGACGCGCGCACGCTCGGCCGCTTCAAAAATGCCGCGTGCGCCATCCAGCGACGGGCAAAGCCGGCGATGCGTCGCCGGATCATGATGCGCCAGCCACAAGGCGGCCCCATCAGCAGCACCGCGCAGGCTGGCCCGTTGCTGCGCCGAAGCGCGAGGGGGCAAGGCTGGAAGACGCACATCCGCCTTGCCGACATGCGTGTCGGTGCCGGCATAACTGACCTGATGTTCGACACCGCCAGCCAGCGCCCGCATGGTCGCGGCTGTCGATTTCAGGAACAGGTGATTGGCATCATCATTCGCCATGGGAACAGCCTAGCCGTTGCCCGCCTGGCGGATTGGCGCTTCGGGCAGGTCAACGCCGAGACAGCGCTGGTAATATTCCGCTACAGTGGGGCGCTCAACCTCATCACATTTATTCAAAAAGCTCAGCCGGAATGCTGTCGTGACATCACCAAAGATCTGTGTGTTTTCCGCCCAGGTGATGACCGTCCGCGGTGACATTACAGTTGATAGATCGCCGGACATGAAGCCCTTGCGCGTCAGATCGGCCATGCGCACCATATTGGCGAGCTGTTCGCGCCCCTCGGTGGTGTCATAGGCCGGCAGTTTGGCGGCGACGATGCCAACCTCATCTTCATGCGGCAGATAATTCAATGTCGACACAATCGACCACCGGTCCATCTGGCCCTGGTTGATCTGCTGCGTGCCGTGGTAGAGGCCTGTTGTATCGCCCAGCCCGACCGTATTGGCGGTGGCAAACAGGCGGAAGCTCGGATTTGGATGGATCACCCTGTTTGTATCAAGCAGGGTCAGCTTGCCATCAACCTCAAGGACCCTCTGGATCACAAACATCACATCTGCACGACCCGCATCATATTCGTCAAAAACAATGGCGACAGGATTCTGTAGTGCCCAGGGCAGGATGCCTTCACGGAATTCGGTTACCTGTTTGCCATCACGCAGCACAATGGCGTCTTTGCCGATCAGGTCGATCCGGCTGATATGGCTATCCAGATTGACCCGGATACAAGGCCAGTTCAGGCGCGCCGCCACCTGTTCGATATGGGTGGATTTGCCGGTGCCGTGATATCCCTGAATCATCACCCGGCGGTTATGGCCAAACCCGGCCAGAATAGCCAGCGTTGTATCATGATCAAACTGGTAGGCCTCGTCGATGGCGGGCACATAGTCTGACCCCTCGGAAAAAGCGGGCACAGTCATATCGACATCCAGGCCAAATACGCTGCGGACATCGATTGTTGTATCAGGTGCAGTCAGCGGATGGGCCGACATCTGCGTCATGGATTGATCATTGGGCATAACAGGTCTTTCTTTCACAAAGGGCCGGTGGTGGCCGTTTCCCCGTCAGGAAATGGTGGGTGCGTCAGCGCTTTGCAATGACCTGCGAACCAGATCATAGGCAAGATTGATTTCTTTTAGACGTTCTTCTGCCGCCGCGTCACCCCCATTTATGTCGGGATGGTTAGCCTTGGCCAGCGCTTTATATTGCTGCTTGACCTGATCAAGGTCGCTTACCGGTTCCATGCGCAGCGTTTTCCAGGCGCGTCTTTCTTCCGGGGTCAGTGTCCGATGGTTTGCACGGCGCTCCCGGTCGGTATCAAACAGCCCCAGCGGATCATCGAAAATCTCTTCTACCGGCTTGCCGGTGGCAAATTTCCAGCTTGGCCGTTCCCATGTGGTTGCCCGCCGGATTTCCGCCTCGAGAGCGGCACCCTGAAGCCCCTCATAATAGTTCCATGACCGGTTATAGGCGCGCACATGTTCGAGACAGAACCAGATATAGTCACGCAACGCATCGCGCGAGCGCGGCGCACGGTAATGCGCTTCGGCACGGCAGCCTTCGGCGGCACAGATGCGCATGTGCGAGACGGGCTCTTCAGCATCCCCGGTGATGCCGGGGATCTTTGCCTCTGGTCTGGAGGGACGTGCCATAATATGGTCCATCATATAGGCCTGACATATGCAGGCAATCAAAACCCCCGCCCATGGAGATACCATATGGCAATGGCAGACACCATAGCAGCAAAACTGAAAACCGCGTTTGATCCGCGGGAACTAAAGGTGCGCGATGTCAGCCACCAGCATGCTGGCCATGCCGGTTGGCGTGAGGGCGGGGAAACACATTTCGAGGTTGATATGAAGGCCGATATCTTTGCAGGTGCCAGCCGGGTTGCCGCGCATCGCATGGTGAACAAGGTGCTGGCGGATGAACTTGCCAGCAGCGTTCATGCGCTGCAACTCAATCTGTCTTCGTGAAGGCGCGATCCGTCTGACATATGTCAGTCGACAGCATATGCGACGCAACTATTTGCCAGCACACCGCTGCCCCCCTGCTGTTCCGCACTGGTCTCGCGGCCGTCATTGCCAAGCCGTGCCCGCCGCTTGCGGGCCTCTTCGCCATAGCGTGTCTGAAAGGCAATGGTGCCGATGGTGCCCATCAATTCGGTGATATGGGTGCAGCCGTGCCGGCCGCCTATCGCCGCGGTAACCCGCCGCCGCCAGCCCGGACCGATGGTCAGCCCAACCAGTGAATCAAACACATCATTGGCGGTCGGACACACCGCATAGGGTCCTGCCACCGTTACCGCTTCGGCAGCCACAACCTCAAGATCGGTATTAATGGTTACGCGCACCTTCATATGATGGATGAACATGTCAGGGCTGACATCACCGCGAAAGCTTGTCGGAAAGCTGTAGGTCTTGTTATCGGTGATTTCTGCCTCAATGTCGTAGAGCCCGTCTTCGCGCACGAAACCATTGCAGCTGATTCGCCGGTTATGCACCTCTTCGCGGGCGACGGGCGGGCTCAGATCGGTTGCATGATCTGCGCCATAAGGTGTGTCGGGTCTAGCCATGTCTTGTGCTCCACAGTCTAAGGCTCGTGAGCTTGTTGCCCTCACGTTTCAGGATCCTGAAACGTATATTGTGAAACCGGAATTCCTGTCCGGGGCGTGGAATGGTACGGCTTTCGAACAGCACCAGCCCGGCAATGGTCGATGCGTCCTCGTCAGGCAGTTGCCAGGCAAGGGTCCGGTTGAGGTCGCGAATGGTAACCCCGCCATCAACAATCCATGATCCGTCCTGCTGGGCGGTCAGACCTGCCAGATCGATGTCATGCTCGTCATCGATATTGCCCACGATTTCCTCAAGAATGTCTTCCAGGGTCACAATGCCGCGCAGATCACCATATTCATCGACCACCACTGCAAAATGCTCGCGGCGGTTACGAAATGCCTGCAACTGATCGAAAAGCAGCGTTGTCTCGGGAATGAAATAGGGTTCACTGGCAATATCCTGGACCAGCTTGTGCTCACCCTTGCCGGCGATGTTGCCACCATTCTGGCCAACCGCGCGCAGCAGATCCTTGACATGAAGCACGCCGATTATGTTGTCAGGACTGCCCGAATAAACAGGATGACGGGTATGCGGGGATTCCAGCACCTGGCGCAGCAAGGCTTCTAGGTCGTCACCGGCATTGACCATATTTACCCCGGCGCGATGGGTCATGATCTGGTCGACTGATATTTCGTTCAGGTCCAGAACCGATGACAGCATTGCCTGCGTTTCCCGGTCATCCGCGTCGCCATCAGCCCCATGAAGCTCGATCATACCGCGCAGCTCTTCTTCACGGTCACTATCTTCAGTCTGACGTTTGCCAATCAGCCGGTTGGCAAGCATGCGCAACGCAATTGACAGCGGGCTGAGGATGATAACCACCGCCCGCACCATCGGCGCGATGGCAAGCGCATATTTGTCGGAATAGGTCAGCGCATAGGTTTTTGGCATCACCTCGGCAAACACGACCAGCACCACCGTCATGACAAGGGTGGCCCACAGCACACCGGCCTCGTCAAACAAAGAGATAAACAAAGAGGTGGCCAGCGCAGACGCAATCACATTTACCGCATTATTGCCGATCAGAATGGATCCAATCAGCCCTTCGCGGTCATCGCGCAGGCGTTCGACAAGGCTTGCCCGCCGGTTGCCCTTGCCTGCCAGTTGGCGCATACGGGCGTCGGATGCAGCGGTCAGCGCAGTTTCGGCGCTTGAGAAAAAGGCCGATGCGATGATCAGAAGGATAATGATCCCGACAAGCAATAACAGGTCCGCCGTCATCATCGGCCGGCCTCCAGAACATGCTGCAACGCGTCGATCGTCACGCTGTCACAGACAAAACTGTCACCGATACGGCGTGGCAGCACGAAATGCATGGTGCCGTTACGCACTTTCTTGTCGCGCCCCATCAAGGCGACCAGCGTCTGCGTGCTGGCATTGCCAGCCGGAATGCCGGCAAGGCCGGACGCCAGCCCGCTGGCCTCCAGATGCGCCTTTGCACGGGCGCTGTCCTGTCCGCTGCACAGATCCATATATGTCGCAAGGTCAAAAGCCAGCCCCATTCCGGCGGCAACCGCCTCGCCATGCAGCAGGCTGCCGTCATAGCCGGCCACCGCTTCAAAGGCATGGCCGAATGTATGGCCCAGATTCAACAATGCACGCTGTCCGGATTCGCGTTCATCCGCTTCAACAATGCGTGCCTTTGCCGCGCATGAGGTCAGGATCGCATGGGACAGCGCCTCTGGCGCGCGCGCCAGTACATCCACACCATGCGCTTCCAGCCACTCAAAAAAGTCAGAATCGCCGAGCAACCCGTATTTGACGATTTCGGCATAACCGGCGCGCAGTTCGCGGTCCGGCAATGTGTCCAGCAGCGCCGTATCCGCCAGAACGAGGCGTGGCTGATGAAAGGCGCCAATCAGATTTTTGCCAGCTGCTGCGTTGACGCCGGTCTTGCCGCCAACGGAACTGTCCACCTGAGCCAGAAGCGAGCTTGGTACCTGAATGAAGTCGACCCCACGCAGCAGGCTGGCTGCGGCAAAGCCGACCAGATCGCCTACCACACCGCCGCCCAGCGCGACGAGCATGATACCACGATCAACACCAAGTGCCAGAATATCTTCAAGCAAATCTGACAGGACCGTCATATTCTTGCTGGCCTCGCCGGCGGCAACAGTCAGCGTGTCACAGCGCCGCGCAACCCGGCCACAGGCCATTGCCAGCCGATCCATATGATGCGCGGCAACATTATGGTCGCTTACAATGATCACATGGCGGTCGGCCAAATGGACCGTGGCGAGCGTGTCAGCGCGGTCCAGCAGGTCGCTGCCAACGATAATGTCGTAGGCGCGATCCCCCAGCCCGACGGTCAGTACGGAATCTGTATGCATAATGTTATGGCCTATGTGACCGCCAGATGACTGTCAAGGGCCCGCAGCACGGCATTTGTGGCTGTTGTGCCCGACATCCCGTCCGTGGTGATGATAACATCGGCAATTGCATAGTCATCTGCACGTGTCTCGGCAAGATGTTTCAATGCGGCAAGCGGGTCGTCTCCGTGCAACAAGGGCCGGCTTGCGGTCGATCCAATGCGCGATAACAAGGTTTCGGGACTGGCCTTCAACCAGACAAGCAGGCTGCGTGCCTTTAACAGGGCTGCTGTTTCAGGGTGACAAACGGCGCCGCCGCCAACGGACAGGACCCCAATTCCGGACTCTATTGTCTCGCTGATGGCACGCTGTTCCATCTCACGGAACTTGGCCTCGCCGGCAAGATCGAAAATATCGGCAATGCTGATTCCTGCAATCGCTTCGACCACCTGGTCGCTGTCAGCAAAGGGAAGATCAAGTGTTGTAGCAAGCTGTCGCCCGACAAGCGATTTGCCACTGCCCATCAGCCCAATCAATGTGATTGGTCTGGTGAGGCGTCCCCTGATCCTGTCACCTGCCTTCATGGTCATATCCCTTAATGCGCGCCTCTGACTAGCATAAGAGGCGGTATTTTACAGCAAAACCGTCCCCGCCAGCAGCGGTTTGCCCCTGACCATAGACAGGCGCATGGTCTTTTTGCCCTAATACAGACATAATCATGCCGTACAGCAACATTTGACTGATTGTGGCCGATCGCTGGCAGAGCGCGGAGTTGATATGAATCGTATAGGTATCGTTGTCGTCATCATAGCAGGTCTTGTCGCGTCGGGTCTGATCGCGCTCTCCGCGTGGCAGATTCCTGCGCCCACTGTTGCCGTGAACAAGGTCATTCCCGATGAAACGCTTTCCAAATAATGATGTCCTGTTACCGCGTATCGCGTGTCAGGGTCCTGCCACATCTTTTCTGGCGCGCCTGAGCCGGACAGCTATGCAGCAGATCTGCGGCGGAACGGGCAAGCCCCGGATGGCCGCTCTCATGCTGGCAACTGCTGCGGCCATGGCATTGCCTGTGCCGACATTCACATCTGTTGCAGAGGCACAGTCCAATTCCAGCGGTGCAAAGGTGACCATAACCGAATTCTCGGTCGAGACGCTAACCTCTGATGCCGAGCGGCAAGCCGCAGAAAGCGCAGATGCGCAGGCCGCAGACAATGATGCAGGGCAGGTGGATTTGCTGTCCGTGGTCACAGACAACACGACAGAGACGTCCGCCACCATCACAGCGGAAGAGGAAGAAGAGACGGACGGGCGCAGCATTTCCTCGATTGACGAGGCGGTCTCGCTGATCACAGTCGATACCAGCCAGACACAATCAAATGCGGCCCCTTCGCCGGATGCCCAGGCACAGGGTGACGTGACGATCGACACAGACGCGGGTGCCGATCAGCGTGTGGATGGCGGTGTCACCGGCGCCGAAACAGCCGCGGAAACCGCGCCTTTGGCGGGCACGCCCGCAGATGGCGCTGCCGACCCTTCAATTGCAAGCACCGATGATCGTGATACGGAAGATGATACAAGCCGCGTTAGCCTTGTGCGGACATCTGTCCCCTATACCGGTGTTGCCGATGTGGGCGCGGAGCCGTCGGCCGACAGCAGCCTGACACGTGTCATATGGCGCGGGACAACCGCTGCTGCGCTGATGGGTCTTGCTGATGCGAATTACGCCACTGGTGGATCGCCGGCCCTTGCCGCGCTGGCGGGTGATGTTATGGCGATACGCGCCGAACCCCCCGCCGAGATTGATGGGCAGGATTCGGCCTTTGTCATGGCACGGCTTGCCTGGCTGGGTGCTGCCGGCCGCTCGCAGGATATTGGCAAGCTGGTTTCCGGGCTGCCAAACGATCCAGATTGGCTGGAATGGAAGAAATGGCAGGTCACGACGCAATTATCTGAAATGCGTGATGATGAGGCCTGCCGCAGCGTGATGTATTTTGCCGGCCAGACACTCGAGCCATTCTGGCACAAGGCCAAGGTCATTTGCAGTGCGGTCCAGGGAGATGCCACGGGTGCCCGGTTTGCTGCTGATCTGTTGCAGGCCATGGGTCAGGATGATCCGGTGTTCAGAGCGCTTGTCGATCTTTTGCTGGATGGCATTGATGTGCCGGAGATTGACCCGGCCCTGCTGGAGCCGTTGCACATCGTATTGATGGAAGCAGCGCACCATCCGATTGGAATTGGCGGGCTGGATGCGATGCCTGCCGCATCGCTGCAATCTGTTACCAGCCTGCTGCATCTGGAAGATGAAGCCCGGTTGATCCGTGCCTATCGTGCGTTACAAGGCGGCTTCCTGACGCATCAGGATGTCGCCAAGCAATGGCGACTGGCCGCTGTCGAGGCAGGTGACATGTCATTGGCGCTGGCACGCCATGAAAGCATGCCGACCGCGCTGACCCGTGCCCTGCTCTGGCGCGCGCTGGACAACGAAAAGACAGCCAGCCGACTGGTGATGATTGCCGCCGCGATGGATGTTGATGCAGCCGAAGGGGCAGGCATGCTGATGGCACCACTCTATGCCGAGCTTGCCCGTGAAGCGCTTGGCTTTGAAGGGGTGGAGACGTTGCTGTCCGATGCCGGCGCACCGCTTGCCGCCAAGATAGCGCTGCTGCTTGCCGCAGGCAGCAACAGCGCTGATGCCGGCCCGTCTGGTACCGATTTATTTGGTGCCGGGTCGGTGATGCCGGCTGGACTGGACACTGCAATCTTTGACTCGCTTGCCGGTGTGTCATCGATGATGTCCGGTGGTCCGATGGATAGTGCAGCGTTGGACCAGCTGGATATCTGGCATCTTCTGCCGCTGTTTGAACGCAGGGTCGGCGCAGACGCGGCGACAGCAATGCCGGTAAACTGGCTCTCGCTTGATAGTGCTGCCGCGCGTGCGCCCGCCAGTTTTGTGAGTATCTCGCCTGTCTGGATGCGTGCTCTTGAACAGGCTGCAGACGATAGGCGGGTTGGCGAGACGGTACTGATTGCCCAGCGGATTGTGTCCGCACAGGGGCTGAGCCAGCTGCATCCGGCTGATGCTGCGCGTATTCATGCAGCCTTGATGACAATCGGCCAGACCGCGGTTGCCAATGCGGTTGCCAACGACATTCTGTCAGCCCATTTGCTGGATGCGTCGCTGGCGATTGATATTGATAACCTGCCCTTGCTTGAAATGGCCGCAACAGCATCTGGTGAGGGTGTTGCCAGTGGCGATATTGTCGCCGCGACCGAGGCGACGACAAATGATGACGTCGTAGATGCCTCGCAGACCGAAGCAGGGGATGCTGGCAGTCAGGACAGTGATAATTGACGGCAGAAACACCGCTTGAGACACCGCTGATTAACGCATTTCTGCACGCCATGTCCGCAGATCGGGGCCTTGCGCGCAATTCACTCGATGCCTATCGCCGCGATCTGGAATCTGCAGCCGCGCATCTTGGTGCGCATGGCCGCAGGCTGGAAAATTGTGACGCGGATGATCTGCGCAAGGTCCTGGCAGCCTGGCACAGGGACGGTCTGGCGCCGCGATCGGTGGCACGCCGGCTCAGCGCGCTGCGCCAGATGATGGCCTGGCTTGTGGATGAACAGTGCCGGACGGACAATCCATGCCGCTGGATTGATAACCCCAAACAGCCCCGCAACCTGCCAAAGAGCCTGTCTGAAGGTGAAATCACCGCGCTGATTTCTGCCGCGCAAACATTGGCGCCAGAATCAAAGGCGTTCCAGATGACAGCCATGCTGGAATTGCTCTATGCTACAGGTGTGCGCGTATCCGAACTTGTTGCGCTGCCAGCGGACCAGTTTCGCCGCGAACTGGAAACCATCCTTGTACGTGGCAAGGGGGGGCGCGAACGGATGGTGGCTTTGGGAGCACCGGCGCGCAGTGCGGTGACGCGATGGCTGGCGCATCTGGACGAAACCGCGCGTGGTGCGACCTCTGCCTATCTGTTCCCGGCGGGCGAACATCACGTCACGCGCCAACAATTCGCATCCGCGCTGAAGGGTCTGGCGCAGACAGCAGGCATCGATCCGGCACGCGTCAGCCCGCATGTGTTACGACATAGTTTTGCCACCCATATGCTGAACCGCGGCGCTGATCTGCGAGGGCTTCAAACGTTATTGGGCCATGCTGATATATCGACAACGCAGATCTATACCGCTACAAGGCCGGACAGGCTTGCTGGACTTGTCACACAGGCGCACCCGCTTGCAGACAGGAATCATCAGGATTAGACTTCGAAATGGTCCGGTGCCATGGGCCGAACAGGGAAGAGCAGGCGAACATGCGACATTTTCTGGATTTTGAAAAACCGATTGCGGCCCTTGAGGGGAAGGTCGAGGAGCTGCGCCATATGAGTTCTGATGGCAGCATTAATATTGCCGACGAGATAGGCAAGCTGCAGAGCCGTATCGAGCGCGAGCTGAAACAGACCTATGACAAACTCGGCCCATGGGAAAAGGTCCAGGTGGCACGCCATCCCGACCGGCCGCGCGTCAGCACCATTATCAATCAGCTGTTCGATGATTTCACACCGCTTTCCGGGGATCGGAACTATGCCGAGGACTATGCTGTCATTGGCGGCATGGCGCGGTTCCGCGGTCAGGCTGTCATGGTCATGGGGACGGAAAAGGGCAGCAGTACCGAAGAACGTATCAAGCGCAATTTCGGCATGGCACGCCCCGAAGGCTACCGCAAGGCAGCGCGTCTGATGGAACTTGCCGGACGGTTTGGCCTGCCGGTGTTGAGCTTTGTTGATACGGCAGGCGCCTATCCGGGGCGTGGTGCCGAAGAGCGTGGTCAGGCCGAGGCCATCGCCACCGCAATCCGCGCCTGCTTGCGGCTGCCGACCCCGATGGTGGCCAGCATCATTGGCGAGGGTGGTTCCGGTGGCGCGATTGCACTTGCCACTGGCAACCGCGTGGTGATGTTCGAGCATGCAATCTATTCGGTGATCTCACCGGAAGGCTGTGCTTCCATTCTTTGGCGCAGCAGCGATCATGCCCGCGATGCTGCCGAGGCGCTGCGCATCACGTCGGCGCATATGAAGGAACTTGGCGTTGTTGACGCCATTGTGCCCGAGCCCCTTGGCGGTGCGCACCGCGATCCGGAAGCGGCAATTGCCGATCTGGGCGACGCCTGTGCCGCGCAGCTGCAAACGCTGTCATCGATGAATGGCGACGGGCTGATGGCGGATCGCGAAGCGAAATACCTGTCGATGGGCGATGGCAGCACGGGCTAGGAACACCGGCCTTTAGAATGTCACGAAAATTCAGGATTGCTTGCCAGTGACGGGATTGCGTTGCGGGCGGCTGTGACCGCCGCCGGATCCAGCGTCGCATGAATGATGCCATCATTGGCGCCTGCCGCCGCATTCGTGTCGTCGGTAGGCACCTCGGCAAGTATTTCGCCCCAGGGCGACACAATCATGGCATGCCCATATGTACGCCTGCCATCAGCGTGGGTGCCACATTGCGCTGGCGCGACAACAAAACAGCCTGTCTCGATTGCGCGTGCGCGCAGCAGGACATGCCAATGTGCCTTTCCGCTGGGAAAGGTAAAGGCGGCTGGAATGCTCAGCATCTTGGCACCTGCACGCGCAAGCCCGCGATACAGGCCCGGAAACCGCAGGTCATAGCAGATGGACAGCCCGATCGTCATGCCGGCCATCTCAGCAAGCGCCATGCGGTTACCGGCGGCAAAGCTGTCAGATTCGCGATAGCGGTGCCCATCACCAACATTGGCATCAAACATGTGGATTTTGTCATAATGCGCGCGGATACCACCATTGGTATCGATCAGCACCGTACGATTGACCAGCACATCATCTTCACGCCGACGCATCATCAATGAACCGGCAAGGATCGCAATTCCGTGTCCCGCCGCATGATGGCACAGCTGGTCAAGGGTCGGGCTGTCACCCTCGGTTTCCGCTTCTGCGCGCAGGCTGCTCCGGTTTGCAGCAAGAAAGCTTGCCGCTTCAGGCAAACAGACAAGGCGCGCCCCATCCGCGGCCGCCCGGGTGATCATCGGAAGCAGGAAAGATAATGTCTCGGCAGCGGTGCCGGCAGCACAATATTGCAGCGCTGCAACCTGTAGAGGCATGTTGGCGGCGTCAGTCATGCGTCCGTTCCGTTCACGATGCCACCGGCATTATGGTGCCAGCAGGGAATCCAGCTTCCCCGCCGCTTCGAGCGCATAGATTTCGGTACAGTCACCAAGATGCGCGTCATTGACGAAGATCTGCGGCACCGAGGTGCGCCCGCCAGAACGGCTGCGCATTTCTTGACGGAGTGCGGGCTGCAGGGTCACATCCACTTCCCGGTAGGCGATTTTCTTGCTGTCCAAAAGACGGATGGCGCGTGCACAAAAACCGCACATTGCCGTGGTATAGATCACAATATCGGCAGCGTTCCTGCTATGCGTCATGGCGGTCCGTCCTGTCTCGTGGCTGTCCGTCGGCTTATATAATGCTGCGTGTTTAGCGGCAAAACGGGCGTGGCGGCAACCTTCATATAACACGCGCGATGGTTAACGCACGGACCTCGCCAGCGCCGGCGCGCTGCAAACAGCTGGTGGCTGCATGCAATGTGGCCCCGGTTGTCATTACATCATCAACCAGCAGAACAGGATGGCCGCGCAGTTTCTGTGCCGCTATGGGCGAGGGAATAAAGGCGCCGGTCAGATTGCGTTTGCGCGCTTGCCGTGACAACCCGCCCTGGCTCTTCGTGGCGCGATGGCGTATCAGCAGATCAGGCGCATAAAGGCCTGTATTATAGTGCTGGCACAGATGACGCGCCAACTCGGCAGACTGGTTGAAACGTCGTCGCCAATAGCGCCAACGATGCAGCGGGACCGGCACAACAAACGGGTTGTCTGCAGCCAGCTCAACAAATCTGGCGGCCATCAGCTGGCTGATAAAGGGTACAAGCTGCAACCCGTCTCCATGTTTTAGCTTCAGGATCAGGTCACGCGCGGCATCATCATAACGCAATGCCGCCCGGATGCGGGTCATTCCAGGCGGTTTTGCCCAGCAACTGGCACAGATACCATCGACCAACTGTTCGGCCAACGGCAGGCCGCATTGCTTGCAAAAAGGTGCCGTTACCGGGGACAGGTGCGCCCAACAGGTTGCACACAGACCGGTGGTCTCGGCAAATTGGCGGCAACTGACACATTGATGCGGCAGCAAAAGCGCGGAAAGGCGGCGCAGAACAGCATACATGACCGACCCCTTTCGCGCTGAGGACTGATCCATCGGGTCTGAAACCATGGCATAGCCAAGGTAAATGCGCGGTTAATGTGCCGGCATCCAGAGATGAGAATGGGTGATTTCTTCTTGCGGTTTGAGTACGTCTCAACGAGAGTGCGCGGGCCATGAATGATCCGCGCTCAGCCACGCCGGGCGATATCCCCCGGCTTTTCGATATTCCCGCATTGCGTCGCCATCGGGCCCGTGCGGCTGCAGGCTATGCCGAATTTGATTTTCTGAAGGCAGAGGCAGCCATCAGGCTGGCAGACAGACTGGATTTGATGCGCCGTGATTTTCCGCTCTGCCTTGATGTCGGGTGCCATGATGGCACGCTGACTCGCCATATCCGCGAAACTGGCAAAGTGGGGACTGTGATTCAGGCGGATATTGTGCCGGCTTTTGCGATGCGGGCGCGCAATGAGGGGCCGCCCGTGGTGCTGGATGTCGAGGCGTTGCCATTTGCATCGCAGGGCTTTGATGCAGTCTTCTCCTGCCTGATGCTGCACTGGGTCGATGATCTTCCGGGCCTGATGACACAGTTTAAGCGGCTGTTGAAACCTGATGGGCTGTTGCTGGTCAATTTGCTGGGGGGTACAACGCTTGGCGAGTTGCGCGCGGCGCTTCTCGAAGCCGAAACGGACATTTATGGTGGCGCTGGCCCCCGAACGGTGCCGATGGCCGATATTCGCGATGTCGGCGGTCTTCTGGGGCGCGCCGGGCTGGCTCTTCCGGTTGCCGATTCTGACCGGCTGACCATTGATTATCCGGATATCTTCCGGTTGATGGCCGATCTGCGAGGCATGGGAGAGGCAAATGCCATGCGTGGCCGTCGCAAGGCGCCAACCACACGCAGGTTGTTCCTGCGCGCCGCAGAAATCTATCAGGACAGATTTGGGCGGGCCGATAGTCGCATTCCAGCCAGTTTCGAGATTATCACTCTGACAGGATGGGCGCCGCATGACAGCCAGCAGCAGCCGCTGCGCCCAGGCAGTGCAGCGCACAGGCTGGCGGCCAGCCTCGGGGTTGATGAGCAGGATCCCGAAACCGGCAAGACTACATCAACAGATCCTGCAGCACCGGAATGAGCGGTAAATCAGCTGGCGGCATCGCGTAGTCGCGCAGTTTTGCGGCGCGTACCCAGGCCAGCTCTCCGCCTTCCATCGGACGTGGCGTGCCTGACCATTTGCGACACACAAACACCATCATCAGCAGGTGAAATTCATCATAGCCATGGCTGGCGAATGTCAGCGGTGCCAGACAGGACTCGGCTGTGTCGATGCCCAGCTCTTCATCCAGTTCACGGATCAGCGCGGCTTCGGGTGTTTCTCCGGATTCAATCTTGCCGCCGGGAAACTCCCACAGGCCGGCCATCGACCGGCCCGGTGGCCGCTGTGCCAGCAATACGCGCCCATCGCGATCAACAAGTGCGACAGCGCTGACAAGAATGATGGGTTTGGCAGGAGATGTGACGTGTGACATGGCGATGGCATCAGCTGCGGTAGTCAGCGTTAATCTCGATATAGCCATGCGTCAGATCACAGGTCCAGACTCGCGCTGTGCCGCTGCCTGAGCCGACACGCACACTGATCTCGACATGTTGGCCGGTCATATGCGCGGTAACGGGTGCCTCATCATAGCCATCAACCCGCATGCCGTTGGCGGCAACAGCAACGCCGCCGATATCGATGCAGAGCTGCGCCTGGTCGATGGCGGCACCCGCCTTCCCGATGGCCATGACAATGCGGCCCCAATTCGCATCCTCACCGGCGATCGCCGTTTTCACCAGAGGCGAATTGGCAATCGACATCGCAATGCGGTGTGCCGTGTCTTCATCAGGGGCACCAGCCACATCAATTGTGATCAGTTTTGATGCGCCTTCACCGTCACGCACGATCTGGATGGCCAGATCCTGCATCACCTTGTCCAGCGCTTTGACAAAATCATCCAACAGCGGATCGTCAACGGTGGTTGGAGCGTGATTCGCCGCGACGGCCGTCGCCACAAGAAACACGCTGTCATTCGTTGATGTATCACTATCGACCGTAATGGCGTTGAAGCTGCGACGGGTGGCGGCAGACAGCAGAATTTGCAGGATGGGTGCAGGCAGGGCCGCATCGGTAGCCACAAAACCAAGCATGGTCGCCATATTCGGGGCGATCATGCCCGACCCCTTGGCAATGCCGGCGATGGTGACCGGCCGATCACCGATCATGCAGCTGGCGCTGGCCCCTTTTGCAAAAGTATCAGTCGTCATGATAGCGGCAGCAGCATCCTGCCATGAGGCAGAATCCTGTTTGACCAATATGTCGAACTTTGCCGCGAGAATAGCGGCATCCAGCGGTTCGCCGATCACACCGGTTGAGGCCACCATGATAGCCTCGGGCGCGCAGCCAAGACAGCTGGCCAGCGCCGTGGTGGATTCGGCAACGGTCCGCGTGCCTGCCGCGCCGGTAAAGGCGTTGGCGTTGCCGGCATTGACCAGAATAGCCGAGATGGCCGTGCCCTCGGCCAGCCGTGCGCGCGACCATTCGACCGGGGCCGCGGCGGTGTCGGACTGCGTGAACACCGCTGCCAGCGTGCTGCCCTCGGCGCAGCGCATCAGCATCAGGTCGTCGCGTCCGGTATATTTCAGACCAGTGCCCGCTGTTCCCAGTGACAGGCCGGCAATAGCCGGCATGTCGGGAAATGTTTCAGGAACAAGACGGAACGGCGTCATTGATCACTCGGTGTCGCTTGCTGCTGCGCCTGGGCATCCGCCACAACATCTTCAAATGGCCGGGTTTCGATGCTCGCACCAGAACGCAGGGTTTCTATAATGCGGGCAAAGGATTGGCGTTGCAGGTTCTGCACAAGTTGCGGGCGCATCTCTTCAATCGATGGCGCCGGCATGGTGCTCTTGCTGTCCACTTTGATAACATGCCAGCCAAACTGTGTTTGCACGGGCTCCGCCGAATGGCTGCCGTCGGTCATCTCAAAGGCGGCAGCTTCAAAGGCCGGCACCATCTGGCCGCGACCAAAGGCACCCAGCGCGCCGCCATTCGGGCCGCTTGGCCCTGTTGATTTTTCCTTGGCGAGGGTAGCGAAATCTGCCCCGTCATTCAGCGCAGCAATGACAGCCCGCGCCTCTTCCTCGGTTTCCAGCAGAATGTGCGATGCCGTCACCTGTTCACGCGACGCCGTATCGGCAGCAAAAATCTCATAGGCGTTGGCAATTGCCTCATCAGTGATGTCAGCTTCTACCGCACGCGAAATATAAGTGTCTCCGAGCACGCGATTGGCGGCAGCCTCCATGGCCTCGGCAACGCGATCATCATCTGCAAGACCGGCAGCGCGACCGGCAACAGCGGAAAGCCGGGCATTGGCCACCTCATCAATGAGCTGGGGATAAAGGCCGGGTAGGCCCGCCTGCTGATATTCCGGCGGCAGGGTTTCTGCAATGGCGAGAATTTCATCCAGCCAGATGGTCTCACCATTCAATGTGGCAACCGGTATGCGGTCCTGGCCATAGGCCGAGGCAGCGAAGAAAAAAAGGCCAGTGGCAAAGGCTGCCAGAAGCTGTCGCATGAAATGTCCTCTCGATAGGGTGCAGAAATCTCTGACGCAATGATTAAAGACGCCGGCAGCAGGTATCGACGATGCGTGCCAGACGGCTGCCATGCATAGGCCCGGTTTCAGGCTGGCTGACTGGCAGCGCGACAGTGTTGCCGATGCCCCCGTCGAATTCAACCCTTTGCAACCGGCTTTGCATACCAGCTGCGCTGTTCCGTCGCGTCAGGCGATATCACAGTCTGCTGCGTGGCGTAAAACTGGCGCATAGTTTGCCGTGCATCGCGCGCTTTGATTGACATTTTGGCAGCGTGACACTATGTCGAAACATGCTGATAGGAAACAACTTTCGGCCATTTAAAGGGCGGTGTGTCAGCCAGAATTGTGGGGAAGCAGATGTTTGGGTCTTTGGCGAAAAATCTGTTCGGTTCGGATAATGACCGCGCTGTCAAAAAGTTTGCGTCGCAGGTCGCGGCTGTTAATGCGCTGGAAGATGAATGCGCGGCGCTGAGTGATGAGGCGCTACGTGCATCTTTCGCCGATCTGAGCGCCCGGGTCGATCAGGGTGAAACGCTCGACAGTCTTTTGCCAACAGCCTTCGCGCGGGTGCGTGAGGCGGCAAAACGTGCGCTTGGCCAGCGGCATTACGATGTCCAGCTGATGGGTGGCATCGCACTCCATTCTGGCCAGATTTCTGAAATGAAGACCGGTGAAGGCAAGACCCTTGTCGCAACGCTTGCTGTCTTTTTGAATGCGCTGACCGGCAAGGGTGTGCATGTTGTTACCGTCAATGACTATCTGGCGTCGCGGGATGCCGGCTGGATGGGGCGCGTTTATGAACGCCTGGGGATGAGCGTTGGATGCATCACCGGCGATCTGGCGGATGACGAACGTCGCCAAGCCTATCGTGCCGATGTCACCTATGGCACGAATAACGAATTCGGCTTTGACTATCTGCGCGATAATCTGAAATTCCGCATCGAAGACATGGTCCAGCGCGGGCACCATTTTGCGATCGTCGACGAGGTTGACTCCATCCTGATCGACGAGGCGCGGACACCCCTTATCATTTCCGGCCAGGCTGAAACCAAATCGGATCAGTATCATGTCGCCGACAAGATTATCCCAGGTCTTGTGGCAGAGGATTATGATCTTGACGAGAAAGGCCGCACCGTATCGCTGAGCGAAGCCGGCATCGAGCATGCCGAGGCATTGTTGCGTGATGCCGGGGTGATGGGCGACGGCACGCTGTATGATATCGACAATGTCGGGCTGCTGCATCACGTCAACCAGGCATTGCGCGCGCACAAGCTGTTTCAGCGCGATACCCATTACATGGTCAAGAATGGGCAGGTGGTCATCATTGATGAATTCACCGGCCGCGCCATGGAAGGCCGCCGGTTCTCCGAAGGTCTGCACCAGGCGATCGAGGCGCGTGAGGGGCTGGAAATCCAGCCAGAAAACCAGACCGTTGCTTCGGTAACGTTCCAGAATTATTTCCGTATGTATGACAAGCTGTCGGGCATGACCGGAACGGCATTGACGGAAGCTGGTGAATTCTCGGAAATCTACAAGCTGGATGTTACCAGTATTCCGACCAATGTCGGCGTCCAGCGTCTCGACCATGATGACGAGGTATATCGGACCAGTGCCGAACGCGATCAGGCGGTGATTGATCTGATTGCCGACTGCCGTGAACGCGGACAGCCAGTGCTGGTTGGCACGGTCACCATCGACAAATCCGAGGCCCTTTCAGCGCAATTGAAAAAGCTGAAAGTGCCGCATCAGGTTCTGAATGCACGCTTCCATGCCGAAGAGGCGCAAATCATTGCCGAGGCCGGGGTGCCGGGCGCGGTGACAATCGCCACAAACATGGCAGGCCGCGGTACGGATATTCAGTTGGGCGGAAATCTGGATATGCGCCTTGACGCGCTGCCCGAGGATGATGACGCAGGTCGCAAGAAGGTTGCCGAAGAGGTTGCCGAACGCAAATCGGCGGCGCTGGCAGCTGGCGGCCTCTATGTGATCGGCACTGAACGCCATGAATCACGCCGGATTGATAATCAGCTGCGGGGCCGGACAGGTCGTCAGGGCGACCCGGGCGCATCGAAGTTCTTCTTGTCTCTGCAGGATGATCTGATGCGGATCTTTGGCTCTGAGAAGCTCGATGGCATGCTGCAAAAGCTGGGTCTGGAAGAGGGTGAGGCCATTGTTCATCCCTGGATCAACAAGGCCGTCGAAAAAGCGCAGTCGAAAGTCGAGGCGCGCAATTTTGAAATTCGCAAACAGCTGCTGAAATTCGATGATGTGATGAATGACCAGCGCAGCGTCATCTTTGACCAGCGCAAGGAAATCATGACGGCGAGCGATGTTCAGGAAACCGTGGCTGAAATGCGCCATGAGGCAGCTACACAGATTGTTGAACGGGCCATCCCGCAGGGCAGTTTCAACGATCAGTGGGACGCTGCAGCGCTGAAGGATGATACAGCCCGTATCCTTGGTGTCGAGGTGCCGGCGGAGGAATGGTTCGCAGAGGATGGCGTTGCCGAGACAGAAATTGAAGAGCGGCTGACAGCCCTTGCCGACCGGCATATGGCAGAAAAGGCTGTACGAATCGGCCCTGAAACCATGCGCATGGCAGAAAAGTCGCTTCTGCTGCAGGTGCTAGACCAGCAATGGAAGGAACATCTTCTCAGCCTTGATCAGCTGCGGCAGGGGATCTCGTTGCGGGCCTATGCGCAAAAAGATCCGCTGAATGAATATAAGCGCGAGGCATTTGCGATGTTTGAATCGCTGCTGGCCGGTCTGCGCGAAACGGTCACAATGGTGCTGGCACATGTCGAGATTCGCCAGCCAGAGCCGGCTGCCGGTGGCCCGTCAGATGCGGCTGGTCCATCGACGGCGCCAGCCGCTGCAGCGGATGCCGCGCCACGCCGCAAGGTGTCACGCAATGAGCCCTGCCCGTGTGGTTCCGGCAAGAAATACAAACATTGTCATGGCAGGATCGCATAGTGATCAAATATCAGCTTGTCTGTGACGCAGAGCATGAATTTGAAGGCTGGTTTGGCGATTCTGCCGCCTTTTTGTCGCAGAGCAAGTCTGGCCTCCTGTCCTGTCCTGTTTGTGGCAGCGATCATGTGCGCCGCGCCCTGATGGCCCCCAATCTTGCAAGCCCGAAAACCCGCGCCAGCAAAGGCGATGCCAACATTGCTGATGGTACAGAACAAACCCCGCCGGCCGCCGCTCCGGTGGCTGGCCTGCCGCCCGAGGCAGCGCGCAATATGCAGGTTCTGGTCAATGAAATGCGGAAGCTGCAATCCAAAATTCGGTCTGAATGTCGTGATGTCGGCGACAATTTTGCCGAAGAGGCCCGCAAAATCCATTATGGTGAGGCGGAAGCCGAAGGGATTTACGGCAAGGCAACGGTGGAAGAGCGCGAGGCGCTGGATGAAGAAGGCATTGCCGTCATCGATATGCCCTGGCTTCCCAGAGATAACTGACGTCTAACTGGCTAACCGTTGCGGGCCGTTGCTGTCAGTTGCGGTGATCGTCAGCCATGCGTGCCGCTGGCCGCATAATTAATCGCCAGACTGCCAACCCGCATAAAGCCCTTTGCCCCGATCCGTCGCGCCGGCCGCGGTGCAAAGCCGGTCATGTCATCAAGGGCGATGCCGGCTGCGGCGAATTCGGCGCGCAATTCACCAGGGCGCACGAATTTAGACGGGTCATGCGTGCCCGCCGGTACCATGCGAACAACATATTCCAGCATGAATTTGGCCAATGCCAGCGCGGCAAGGGTACGGTTAATCGTGGTAATCACGACGGTGCCGCCAGGGGCCAGCATGTGCGCAATGGCGTTGGCGAAGAGCTGCCGGTCAGCGACATGCTCGATGACCTCAGAGGCATAAATCACGTCAAATTGTGCGCCCTCAGCGGCCAGCGCCTCGGCTGTCTTGCAGTGATAATCAATGTCCAGCCCGCCAAGCGTGGCATGCGCACAGGCAGCCTCAATCGCTGGCGCGCTGGCGTCAATGCCGGTCACATCGGCACCGAGCCTTGCCATGGGTTCTGCCAGCAATCCACCACCACAGCCAATGTCGAGAACGCGCAGCCCGGATAATGCGACCGGTCCACTGCCAGCGTGCATCTCGCCTTTTCCTGTGCGGTCCCGGCCTGTGCCGATGCGGCGGATACTGTCGAGGATGTAGTCAATACGGACCGGCGTGAAGTCGTGCAATGGCCGCATCGGACCCGTCATATCCCACCACCCGTCGGAAAGGGCGGAGAAGTTTCCAATTTCTTTTTCGTCTGCCGTTGTATCCACAGGCTTGCCCCGTTTCGCGGTTACCGCTATGACACTCACGTTTTTATCAAGCTCACAACCATAGGGCAAAAATGGCGCTGATTGTTCAAAAATTTGGCGGCACCTCTGTCGGTGATCTGGACCGCATTCGTAATGTTGCCACACGGGTCCAGCACGAGGTTGATGCCGGCCATCAGGTTGCTGTTGTTGTGTCGGCCATGGCCGGCACCACCAACCAGCTTGTGTCATGGGCGCGCGATATCGGTCCGATCCATGATGCGCGTGAATATGACACGATTGTTGCCAGTGGTGAGCAGGTGACGGTGGGCCTGTTGGCAATCGCCCTGCAGAATCTGGGGATAGATGCGCGGTCATGGCTTGGCTGGCAGGTGCCGGTACGTACCGACGATGTGCATGGTGCGGCGCGCATTGACGCAATCGACACGGCTTTGATGCGCGAACGTCTGGCGGCCGGGCAGGTGGCGGTCGTTGCCGGCTTTCAGGGGATCGCGCCAGATGGCCGTATTGCAACCCTTGGCCGTGGCGGGTCTGACACGTCTGCGGTGGCATTGGCCGCTGCGCTTGGCGCTGACCGCTGTGATATTTATACCGATGTGGATGGGGTCTATACGACCGATCCACGGATCGCGCCCAAGGCGCAAAAACTTGATGCCATCACATTCGAGGAAATGCTGGAAATGGCATCCCTCGGGGCCAAGGTTTTGCAGACGCGGTCCGTTGCCATGGCCATGCGCCATAACGTAAATCTGCAGGTGCGCTCCAGCTTCAGTGACGCCACCGGGACCCTTGTCGTGAATGAGGATGCAATCGTGGAACAGGAAAAAATCAGCGGAATCGCCTACAGCCCAGACGAGGCAAAGGTCACAATTCAGGGGTTGCCCGACAAGCCGGGTACAGCGGCTGCCATCTTTGGGGAATTGTCGGAAAACCACATCAATGTTGATATGATTGTGCAAAGCGCCACCGTCGGGGGACAGGGCGCTGACATCACCTTTTCGCTTGGCAGGGGAGACCTGGCAAAGGCGCTGGAGTTGATCAATGCCGGTCAGGAGACGCTTGGATTTCAAGATCTGGTGGCCACCGAAAATGTGACCAAGATTTCAGTGGTTGGCATGGCCATGCGTTCGCAACCTGGCGTTGCCGGCACCATGTTTGAAACGCTGGCCGAACGCGGCATCAATATCGAGGTGATTTCCACGTCCGAGATCAAGATTTCGGTTCTGATTGCATCAGAATATACCGAACTTGCCGTGCGCAGCCTGCACTCAGCTTTCGGGCTTGATGCCGAAGACTGACCAAATATAGGCCAGAGACAGGGCTGAACCAGGTGCATGATGGCGCGTGATGTTACGGGCTGGTTGTATAGCGCCTCATGCAAATTGCAAAGTAAGCTGTTGCATTCTGGATGTTATTGGCTAATGTTGATGCAAATTACCATAGTGTGCTTGGGCTGGAATAATGGAGTCGTCCTCCCGCGATGATATTCGTCAGGACGACAGCTTCGAGGCAATCGGGGCTGAATTGTCTGCTGCGCGCGTCGCGCAAGGGATTCAGATTGCCGAAATCGGCCAGCTGTTACGCATCTCCAAACATTATCTGAAAGATCTTGAGGCCGGGGCTTTTGACCGGTTGCCCGGCGCGACCTATGTCTCGGGCTATCTGCGTTCCTATGCACGGGCGGTTGGCTTGGACGAAGTGGCGCTCACCAACCGCTATCGCGCATTGTTGAATGGCGAAAACGCAGCCATACAATATAAATTCCCGATCGATAGCCAGCACCCGCAACGGTCTGGTGCAATGGTGGCCTCGATCATTGTGATGTTTGCCATCGTTGGCTATGGCGGTTGGTATGCGATGGGAAAGCCTGACCTGATCGCCCTGACCGGCAATGATGATGTGGTTGCCGCCACGAGCGTCGTTGAAGAAGCCGCCAGCAAGGGGGGAACGCCCGCAGCCATCATTTCAGCCGATAGCGGATTGGATGTTGCCGATGTCGACGCATTCACCGGGGCGCTCGAGACTGATGGTGAGACGGATGGTGAAGCTGGTGTCGATCTGGCGTCTGCCAGCCCGTCCGCAGATAATGCCGAGGCGACACAGCCTGAAGGCGACACTGCCGATCTCGCTACGGCCGCGACCACAGAATCGCCCGCTATTCCCGGGGCTGGTCTGTCTGCCGATACTGAAAGTGCTGATCTGGCGAATGCCACCCCAACAGATTTGAACCAGACAGCTGGCGCGGCAACCCCGCCCGCTGATGCAGCGTCGCAGTCGCCACAGACGCCGGTTACAGCGGTGGCGTCCCTTGATGAGGGCGCGCCTGCTGCGCCGACAACTTCCACCGGGCCTGCCGAAGACACACAGGCTGTTGCAGATGCATCACCAGCCTTGCCAGCCACAACTGCGCCCGCGCAGGGCCTGGATGGTGACTCATCCCTTTCCGGCGTCGCCTATGCGGGGCAGCCCAATCTGGCCACTGAAATCACCATTCGCGCAACCGGTACCAGCTGGGTGGAAATCATCCGCAATAATGGCGAAGAGGTGATGACCCGCCTCATGCGTGACGGTGATATCTTTAAGATTGATGGGCGTGAGCGGCTGTATCTGAGCACTGGCAATGCGGGTGGCATTGAGCTTGTCTTTAGCGATGGTCTGACCAAGTCCGTCGGTGAAAAGGGCGAAATTCTGCGCGACCTGCCACTGGATGCAGGGCGGCTGCGCAACCAGCTCTAGCGACGACAATCTTCACGTTCTGCGTGGCACATTCTGGTTTCCAGCATTTGAACCGCGCGCAGGGCCGTACTGCCCATGCGCTATATTTTAGGCCCATGACGCAACTGTTGGCTGGAAAGGCAGCTGCCAACCGGCTATAGAAACGTCAACCTATGCGCCTTTTGCGTGCAGCAATAGAGGAACAGCCCCGTGGCCAACGCCTATCGCCCATACAGGACCATTGAACGGCGCGTTTGCCGGCAGATCATGGTGGGGTCGGTGCCGGTTGGTGGTGATGCCCCGATTTCGGTGCAAACCATGACCAACAGTCTGACCACGAATGTTGCTGACACGCTAAAACAGATCAATCAGGCGGCAGAGGCTGGCGCTGATATTGTGCGCGTGTCATGCCCCGATGAGGGCAGCACGGCTGCCCTGCGCGAGATCTGCCAACAGAGCCCTGTGCCGATTGTTGCGGATATCCATTTCCATTATCGACGCGCCATAGAGGCAGCAGAGGCTGGCGCGGCCTGTTTGCGGATCAATCCTGGAAATATCGGGAATGAAGAGCGTGTGCGTGAGGTTATCCGCGCCGCACGTGATCATGGTTGTTCGATGCGGATCGGGGTAAATGCCGGGTCGCTGGAACGTCACCTTCTGGAAAAATATGCCGAACCCTGCCCCGAAGCATTGGTGGAATCAGCGCTGGATCACGCGCGGATCCTGCAGGATAACGACTTCCATGAATTCAAGATTTCGGTGAAGGCGTCGGATGTCTTTCTGGCAGTTGCCGCCTATCAACAGCTTGCCGATGCAATTGATTGCCCCTTGCATATTGGCATTACCGAGGCAGGTGGCATGCGTGCCGGCACGGTCAAATCGTCGATCGGGCTTGGCGGGTTGCTCTGGGCAGGCATTGGCGACACAATCCGCGTATCGCTGTCTGCCGATCCGGCTGAAGAGGTGCGGGTGGCCTATGAGATGTTAAAGTCTCTGGGTTTGCGCCGGCGTGGCGTTACAGTCATTTCATGCCCGTCCTGCGCGCGCCAGCAATTTGACGTGATCAGCACTGTCGCCACGATCGAGGAGCGGCTGTCCCATATTGATGTGCCGATGACAGTGTCGATTATCGGATGCGTTGTGAATGGCCCCGGCGAGGCGCGTGAGACAGATATTGGGTTGACTGGGGGCGGACGCGGCACGCATCAGGTTTATGTGTCCGGACTGGCCGATCATCGCTTGACGGATGGCGATATCGTCGAGCATGTTGTCGGCCTTGTTGAAGAGCGCGCCCGCGCCATCAAGGCGGATGCAGCCGCAGCGTCTGACTAGTAGATTCCGCCAGCATTCATCTACAGGATCAATCAACATGTCCCGACTGCAACCCGCCAGGGGAACCTCCGATCTTCTACCCGACGCGATGGCAGCCCATCAAAGAGTGGTTGCGACAGCGCGCGGAGCGGCCGGCCTCTATGGATTTCAGGAGATGGCAACGCCAATCTTTGAATTTGCCGAGGTGTTTTCGCGGCCCCTTGGCGACAGCAGTGATGTGGTCACCAAAGAGACCTATAATTTTACTGATCGTGGTGGCGAGACCTTCACATTGCGTCCGGAAAATACCGCAGGCGTTGTGCGGGCAATGATCTCCAACGGATTGACGCAGAGCCTGCCGCTGAAATTTTTCTATGCAGGCCCCATGTTCCGTTATGAGCGCCCGCAAAAGGGACGGATGCGGCAGTTCCATCAGATTGGCATTGAATATCTAGGCCCGACAAGCGGGCTGGCGGATGCCGAGATTATTGCCTGTGGCGCGCGCGTGCTGGCGGATCTCGGTGTGCTGGACAAATGCGTCCTGCATCTGAATTCGCTGGGCGATACCGATAGCCGTGCTGCCTATCGCCATGCACTTGTGACCTATTTCGAATCCCATGTCGATGCCTTGTCCGAAGATAGCAAGGCACGGCTGAAGACAAACCCGCTGCGTATCCTTGATTCCAAGGATCCTGCTGACCGCGCCATTCTGGCGGATGCCCCGCGGCTGGACGCGCATCTGAACGATATGTCGAAGGCGCATTTTGCTGCTGTGACAGATGCCCTTGACGCCGCCCATATTGACTGGATGTTTGATCCGCTGCTGGTGCGCGGGCTCGATTATTATTGCCATACCGCATTCGAGTTCATCACCGACGCACTGGGTGCGCAGGGCACGGTTCTGGGCGGCGGCCGTTATGACGGCCTGTCAGAGATGCTGGGCGGCCCATCCGTGCCCGGCGTTGGATGGGCGGCCGGCATTGAACGGTTATCAATGCTGGCAGGTGCCGTGAGTGCCGACGTGCCCCGCGTGGCGGTCATGTCTGCCGAGGAAAATGCTGACAGCACCGCATTCACCCTTGCCGAAACATTGCGCGCTGCCGGCATTCCGGCCGATCTTCCGACCGGCGGAGCCATCGGCAAGCGCCTGAAGAAAGCAGACCGTGCCGGGATCCGCTATGCTGTCATCATTGGCGGTGACGAGTTGATCGGCGGCACTGTGCAACTGCGTGATCTCGGTGCCGGTGTCCAGGAAGAGGTGGCGCAGGACGCGCTGACAGCTGCATTGGCAGCCAAGCTGGCCGAAGAGGCAGTCTGATGAGTCTTGATCTGTCCATGGATAAAGTACTGGCGCGCCGCGCCCAGGTTGAGGAGCGTCTGTCGCAGGCGGCTGACATGGCACCTGCCGAAATGACGGCACTGTCGCGTGAGCTTGCCGAGTTGCGTCCCGTCTGTGATCAGGTGGCGCTGGTGCGTCGCCTGACAAGCGAACGCGAGGCCGCCATAATGCTGGTGGAAGAGGCCGGTGATGATGCCGAAATGGCGGATATGGCACAGCAGGAAATTGAGGATATTGATGCCCAGCTTCCTGACGCGCAGAAGACATTGCAATTGCTGCTCTTGCCACGCGATAAGGATGACGCGCGAAACGCTATTCTTGAGGTACGTGCCGGTACCGGCGGCGATGAGGCCGCATTGTTTGCGGCCGATCTGTTCAGCATGTATCAGCGTTTTGCCGCGCGCCTTGGCTGGCGTTTCGAGATCATGGAAATTTCCGAGACCGGGATCGGCGGATATAAGGAAGCCACGGCCACCATCGCCGGGTCGGATGTGTTTGCCCGGCTGAAGTTTGAATCGGGCGTGCATCGCGTGCAACGGGTGCCAGAGACCGAGGCAGGAGGGCGCATTCATACCTCGGCAGCCACTGTCGCTGTTTTGCCAGAAGCCGAAGATGTCGATATCGATATCCAGGAAAGTGATCTACGCATCGATGTATTTCGGGCATCAGGTCCTGGCGGACAGTCGGTCAACACCACCGACTCGGCGGTGCGGATCACCCATATCCCGACGGGCATTGTTGTCAGCCAGCAGGATGAGAAGTCACAGCACAAGAATCGCGCCAAGGCGATGAAGATCCTGCGCGCCCGGCTCTATGATGCCGAACGCGCACGCGTGCAGGCAGAGCGTGCAGCCTCGCGCAAAGGGCAGGTCGGATCTGGCGACCGGTCAGAGCGCATCAGGACTTATAATTTTCCGCAGGGTCGCGTCACAGATCACCGGATCAACCTGACCCTTTACAAGTTGGAAAAAGTAGTCGCCGGCGAAGCGCTTGACGAGGTGATCGAGGCGCTGGTTGCCGAAGATCAGGCGCAACGTCTTGCCGAGGGCGGGTCCGATGACGCGGCGACATAATCTGCCCGTGAAGCGCATTGCGCAGACAGAGCCGCCCAGAATAACACCGCGTGGCGGCCATCGCCGCGCTGGCGGCCGGCACGGATAATGGATGCCCGTACCATTCTGAACGGTATAGCGGCGCGCCTTGACGCCGCCGGCATTGACACTGCACGGCTTGATGCGCGGATATTGTTGGCGATAGCCCTTGGCCGTGACGATGCGGTGTTGCCGCATGAAACGCTGCCGCACTGGGATGATGATCTGGAAGATGCTGTGGCCAGCCTTGTCAACCGGCGTCTGGCTGGCGAGCCGGTCAGCAGGATCAGGGGATGGCGCGAATTTTGGTCCCTTCGCTTTCTGCTGTCTCCCGACACGCTGGACCCGCGTCCTGATTCAGAAACACTGGTTGCGGCGGCGCTTGATGCGGGCCGGTTGATGTCCGCGCCGCGCCTTCTCGATCTGGGAACAGGTAGTGGCTGTCTATTGTTGGCCTGCCTGTCTGAGTTGCCAGATGCCACCGGGCTTGGCCTTGATATCAGCAGCGCTGCTATCGGTATCGCGGCGCAGAATGCAACGCAGCTTGCGCTGGCTGAACGCGCAGATTTCGAGACTGCCAGCTTTGCTGATGATCTGGATGTCTATGGCACCTTTGACCTGGTGATCAGCAACCCGCCCTACATACCTGTCGGCGAAGTTGCGACGCTTGCACCCGAGGTCACCAAATTTGACCCTGTGCGCGCGCTGGATGGCGGGGAAGACGGGCTGGCGTCCTGGCGGGATGTCTTGCCCGCAATCGCGCGTCGTCTGGCTGCAGACGGGCAGGCCTTTGTCGAGATTGGGGCCGGGCAACAGGCCGCAGTTACCGGCATTGCGGCTGACTGCGGACTGACCGTTTTCCAAAGTCATGCAGATCTCGCGGGCATTGTCCGCTGTCTTGGAATGCGTCATGCGGCTGCCAGCGTTTCCTCTGGCGGCTAATTTCAGCTTCAGGGATATTTCCCCTTGTAAAAGGGGATAAGGGGTGGCTATTGTTCAAGCGGTTCGACATGAGCGATTGCCATTGTCCACCACACCTCCAGATATGGCGGTTTGAATTGCAGGCCGATTTCCGGACAATTTTTGTCCGCACAACCTGCAAATAGCAATGAAATAACCGGTAAACAGGTAATATGAGACAACCTCAGAATGCGAAGCGCGGTCGCGGTCGTGGCCGTCGTGGTAATGGAAACGCACAGCCAAATGTGCCGAACCGCAACACCTCATATGAATCCAATGGCCCAGATGTGAAGCTGCGCGGTAACGCGCAGCAGCTAAATGAAAAATATCTGGCGCTGGCTCATGATGCTGCCGCCGCAGGCGAGCGCATTACGGCGGAAGCCTACACGCAGTTTGCCGATCATTATTTTCGTCTGCATCAGGCGGCCATCGACGCTGCCGAGGAACGTAAGGCACAACACGCTGCGCAAGCTGCCGAACGCCAGCCACGTGCTGAATCGCAACCACGGCCCGAAGATGCGCCGCAGCCCGAAACACCCGCCGGCGATGCCCCCGCAGAGGTTGTTGACCTGTCACCAGCCAAACTGTCAGAAATGGTTCAGGAAGAGCAGGACTCCGCGTCCACAGGGTAACCGGTACTGGTCCCTATGGGGGTCATCAAACGGCCTGCGATGATGTGGTGCTGGTCGGTGTAGCGCTAGTCGAGGACGACGAGTTTATCACCAGCCTTGACCTGGCCGCCGGTCAGGACTTCTGCGAAAATACCCAGATCAGTATGGCCAAAAGCCTGTTCCATGATCGGCAGGTAATGCGGCCCGCGAACAGCTGTTTCCGGATCGACATCAATCGCCGCGCAGCGCCCGACAGGCGCGACAACACGTAATTCCGCATCGCCAAGACGTACCTTTTTGCCGACCAGCGCATTCTCGGCAAAGGGGGTGTCTGTATGCAGCATGACATTCAGGCGAAACCGCCGCTGATCAGGGCGGGTTCCGGTGGCGGTGCCAAAGCTGGTAACTGAGGCAGTGCCGCCAAGTGAAATCAACGCATCCTTCGTATCAGCATAAGACCCGTCGGTAACACGCATCAAATGCGGTGCGCCGGGGATCTGGTGGCCAACAAGACTGGCAAAAAAGGAATCGATTTTGGCGACGCCATCATCACTGTCCATATCGCCTGATACGACGCATCTGCCGCGATGGTGGATGCTGAGTTTGGTACCGTCAAAGGCACAGTGCAGTTCCGCGAGCTGTTCGAATTGCATTTGCTGCAGGAAAAATGCCTTTTTGTGCCAGATGCCCGGGGGCGACTGTTCATGACGCGCATGGCCGTTACCAACCGCAAATATCCGGTCATCGGGAAAATGCCTGCCTGCCTGCAGGGTCACGCTGTCACGGCAGGCCCCTTCAAGGCCTTTCACCGGAAAATGCCATAGAGAGTCGACGGTCATGGAATGCTGTGACATAGCGGTATCCGGCCTTGTTGGTTCACCCTGGGATAATGTGTCTTGCGGCAATCCAGCCTTGCAAGCTTCCGTCTTGGACAGTCAGCCCTGGACAGTCAGCCTTGGACAGTCAGCCTGAAATCAGTGTGATATGGCGGTCATTCTGCGGCCACATCAGATGGCAGCAGATCCATTGCAGCAAAATGCAGTGATCCGGTTGCCGCAACCTCGGCCTCTACAAGTTCGACACGTTCCTCGAATACATCCAACAGCTCTGGTGGGATTTTTTCGCCGGTTGGCAGGCTGACAGTCATCGGGTTGACCTTGCGGTTATTCACGATGATCTCGTAATGCAGGTGTGGCCCTGTGGATCGGCCGCTGGAGCCGACATAACCGATTACCTCTCCCTGTGCGACTCGCGTACCTGGCGTGATGCCATTGGCGATGCGCGACATATGGGCATAGGCAGTAGAGTAGGTGCTGTTATGGCGGATCTTTACATAGCGCCCGTAAGAGCCGAGCCATCCGGATTTCGTGATCACCCCGCTTCCCGCCGCAATAATCGGGGTGCCGGTGCGGGCGGCAAAATCAACGCCCTTATGCATACGGTTATAGCCGCTAATGGGATGTTTGCGCATGCCAAAGGATGATGACAGACGGGCGCCAGAAATGGGTGTGCGGATCAATGTGCGCGCCGCCGAATTTCCGTCGCGGTCATACCAGCCAACGCGCGAGCCGTCATGATCAAACCGGTAATAGCCAAGCTGCTTGCCGGACAGCATCAGGCCCGCATAGTGAAGCCGGGTTTCTACCAGCGCGCCGGTAATGCCATCAACTGCCTGTTCATAGAGAAGTTCGAACGCATCGCCGCCGCGCACCTCGCGCTGGAAATCGACGGAAAAGCCCATGACGCGGATATATTCTGCAAGCGCGGCATCAGGAATGTCACTCTGGCTGGCCGCGCGGTAGATCGAATCCTCGATCACACCCTGCGCATAGGCCACATAGCGTTCCACCGGACGAATGGCTGTAAATGCAATCCAGCCCTGTTCCGGGTCGCGGATGGCGTAGATGTCACGCCCATTCTTTGTGGTGAAGGCAAATCCGTGTTCGGTTGCCCGCACTTCAAGGCCGATCGGTAATGCGCGAAGGCTGGCCCGCCCCACAATTTCAGTGATCGCGGCAGCCGTATCATCCTTCGAAAAGCCGGCCCGGCTCAGCAATGTAGCAAGCCCTTCACCGCTTTTCAGCTTATAGGTGTCTTCGCGTGTTGATTCCTGTCCGGTCTGCAGCGCCACCATTTCACTTATGGTTGCTGTTGATTTCGGCAGAATGTCATTCAGGTCAGGTCGCGCGACGGGCAATGTCATCAACACAGGCTCGCTGGGAAGTGACAGGGCGAAATCCGGCTTTGGCAGCGGCAACGCGGTTCCGGTTGTGCGAATCGGTTCCATGGCCAGGCCCGGTGTTGCACCTGTTGCTGCCACCAGAAGGGGCGCTGCCAGCACAGCTGTTATAAGTGCCGGTACAGAAAGTGCTGAGACAATGCGGGTGGCGGCGCTGCTTACCAGCGACTGTCCCTGCGTCATGCGGGCGAAACTGCGAATCATCCGGCTATTCCAAATAAACCATTAACAACAACTGTCGCGGCGCTGCCACCGCAACAATTGAAGCGTTATATTTTAAGAAGTAACTTTATTGGTCAATAGAGCGCAAGAAAATTTGATACGAATCAGAAATTTGCAGCCAGTCTTTAGAGTGAATTATGGCTTCTTTGCCGGCAAATTTCCGTATTGGATGGTTGGATTGTCAGGCAATCTGAAGAAACGACTCCCCAAAACGCCACGCAGCTGCTATATAAATGGCTCGGAAAAAAGCCGTAAAAAGTCAGCGTGGCCCTCAGGCAAGACATATGCCAACCGCCGCGATGACCAACAAAAACCGGCAAATTCGAAAAAAAATGAAAAAGCGTGTTTTTAGGGGTGGACAGCAGCATTGGTCCGGCATATAAACCGCGCTCGTTGTCCCGCCGGGCAGCGCCTTACCGGAGATTTCGGAACGTCTGAAACCGCCGGTCGCTATTTGAAAATGTAAGAGCATTTGGAAGAGATTCGCGGGTGGCGGTGCGTTATGAACGTGTCGTCCTTTGTAAACACAAAGTCAGCCCGATGGATCTTTGAACGCTTACTTCAATGTGAAGTAGATGAACATGGATTAAATTGGGCGGGCTATGTTCACGGAGAAATCCGTTGAACCAGTCTAACCTAAGAGTTTGATCCTGGCTCAGAACGAACGCT
>JBMHCS010000013.1:0-129207 GCA_049889795.1 Puniceispirillaceae bacterium (SeqCode)
CGCAACCGTCTATTTCTTGGGTTTGAACCCCTTGGAAATTCAATCTCAAGGATGGGATTGTAGGGAATCCCAACTCCCCATCTTCTCTTTGCAGTCTCCAGAACTCTCTTCATTAGCGCGAGTTCCGCGCAGACACTCCCGCCTGACAAAGTTTTTAATCTGTCATCTCGATATTGGTTGAACTGGTGTTTTTTGAGATATCGAACGTCTAAGCGTCCCAACCAACTCCTTGCGATGGACTTCAATCGATAAATCTCGGCACCAGCACCTTTGTGAGATGGTGATATTTCACTCGCATACTTCTCAAGTAGTTTTGAAAAGGTAGTTTTTTGAGAGTTCACAGTGTCTGGAACATCACTGGAGCGAAGTTTGAGTTCGAGATTGTTAATCCACTTCAAAGCATCGGATTTGGTTTGAAATGTCCTATTAAAACTTCTCCAACCAGAGACCCGAACCTGAGCACTCCAAGACCCGCCTCTTTTGCGCACACAACCCATTGATTTGACCTCTACTGTGTCAAATCTGTGACAAAACTGCGTTTTTTAGAAAACAGACTGATACCCTAATCTGGTAACTATCTGATTATATTCATTTAGGAAATGGCGCACCCGAGAGGATTCGAACCTCTGACCTCTGCCTTCGGAGGGCAGCGCTCTATCCAGCTGAGCTACGGGTGCCTGTGGCTGACGCATGTCGCCTGAGCCAGCGTTATACGCGCTTGCGCTGCCGCTGCCAAGCTATTTGCCAAGCCATTTGCCCAGCCATTTGCCCGGCCATAGCCCAGCATTCATCCGCCCGGACAGGCCGACAGCGGCCGCGTGCCGTCATGATGCCGGTGGCGGGTCTCAGGCCCCTTTCAGGTTTTCGGCAATCATCGAGATCATCTCGAACATGATCGCGGCGCCAACCATCGCGGTAATATTATTGGGCGAGTCCTTGGTCGGCATCATGCAGACGACATCGCCGCCAATGATATTCATCCCGCGCGCGGCATGCAGCAATGCCACCGCCTCATCCATTGAAAAGCCGGTTACCCCGGGTTCGATATTCGAGACAGCAGGGGCCACAGACGGGTCCAGACAGTCCAGGTCAAAGGTGATATAGACCGGCCGGCCGGCCAGCACGTCACGCGCCTGCGCGATCACATCGGCCGCACCGCGGGCCCGGTATTCGGCCATCGTCACAACATTATAGCCGTAATCATAGGAAGGCTGCAGCCAGTCCAGTGTCCGTGGATGGCCGCGCAACCCGATTTGCATCGATCCTGACGGGTCAATCAACCCCTGGTCAGCGGTGTAGGCCCCCCAATGTGCGGCCGATTTTTCGGCCCCCAGAAAATGGTCGACAGTGGTGAACACATCGGTATGCGCGTCCAGATGCAAAAAGCAGATTTTCTCGCCACCGGCCAGCTTGCCGCGCCCCAGCCCCTGGATAATGCCGCCGGTAATGGAATGGTCCCCGCCAATCGAAACCGGCCGCGCGCCGCTGGCATCGATATCGCGATAGAAATCGGTAATGCGGGCGATACAGTCCTCATTGTCATTGGCGCGCGGAAAGGGCACATCGCCAGCATCGACAATATGCGCGGCCTCCCACGGGTCCAGCTGAAAACCGCCATGCGCACGCCGCTGCAATGCGGATACATTGCGCACCGCCCGCGGGCCCAGATGCTGGTCACGCTCGGTGGTGCCATTGCCGGTGGAATGGGGCACGCCAACCAGCGCGATATCAGCCCCGTCCGGTTCGGCATGCGGCGCGCGGAACAGCGTCGGCACCCCCCACCAATAGAGATTGTCCATCATGCTCTGATCATGCTTGCTGGCCATTGCCCCGCCTCCAAAAGATCCTGCCCGCCCTCACTGTAGCTGACTGGTCCCCCTGCCGCAATTTACCGGCGGGGCGGGGGGATATCAGGCAGAACCGCCAGAAACGCCAGAATCAATAGCATCAATGGAATGGACAGAACCGGAAGGGCAGCGGGCATTGGCCGCCAGGTCACCCGCCTGCGGGATCGCCGATCATTTCCAAAAATACATCCTCAAGATCGGGTTCTGCGGTCGTCACATCGGTGACGGCGATCCCGGCATCATTGACGGCGGCAATAATTTCGGCGGCATTGATGCGATGCGGGTCAAAACGGATCGTCAGCCCGCTGCGCTTCCCGCTACTCTGTGCACCCAGCGCCAGCAGCGTATCGGGAAGCGGGTCTGGCAATGTGCCGCGCACCCCGAGATGCAGGTCCTTGCGGCTGGCCGATGCCATCAGTTCGGGCGTTGGCTTGTTGGTGATCAGCTGTCCGTGATTGAGGATCGCTATGCGGTCACACAGTGCTTCGGCCTCTTCCAGATAATGCGTTGTCAGGATGATTGTCACCCCGGCCGCATTCAGCCCTTTCACATTGTCCCACAGCTGCTGGCGCAGCGCGACATCAACCCCGGCGGTTGGCTCGTCAAGCACGAGGATCGGCGGCGCATGCACCATGGCCTTGGCCACCAGCAGGCGCCGGCGCATGCCGCCAGAAAGGCGCCGCGCATAGGTATGCGCCTGATCGGCAAGACCGACCATCTCCAATATGGCATCGCTGCGGCGCTCGGATGGTGGCACACCGAACAGGCCAGCCTGCATTTCCAGTGTTTCCCGCGGGGTGAAATAGGCGTCGATATTTAGTTCCTGCGGCACAATCCCGATATTCGCCCGCGCCTGGCGCGGATTGTCATCAATATCGGCGCCCCAGACACAGGCCTGCCCGCCGGTCTTGATCACCGTACCTGCCAGAATATTGATGAAGGTTGATTTGCCAGCGCCATTCGGGCCCAGAAGGCCAAAGATACTGCCCGCCGGAATATCCAGCGACATGCCGTGAAGGGCTGTTTTCGGAACCTTGCCGTCATAGGTTTTCTGCAGATCATGCGCAGAAATGGCGATGCCGTTGTCAGGGGGACGGACAAAAGAAAGGCTCATCCGACCCTCTTGTCACAAGGCATGGCCGTGCAGTCGGTGGCACAGGGCAGCATCCGCATGCCCCCATCCGTTGCCGGCAGCAGCATTACGTCAGCACAAGTCACAAAAACCGGAAGGCGCGTCGCATCCATAATGTCTATATAGCGAGCGATGGTGACATTCTGCAAACGCAATTGCATCGCATCTCGCTTGGCGATAAATTCTGTTTACGGGGTCCGTCTGCCGGGCCGCTTCCTGTGCCGCGCAGGGCAATTCCAGTTCCATGGATGCGGTGTCACAGACCTGTCCGCAAGATTGTGTTTCGGGGCAGGCATATTTTCAGGGGATCGAAAGAATGACTATGGCCACACCGCAGGCTGACGAAATGATCATCATGACCAGCAGCGACCGCGTTGCCTGTAACGGCGGTGGTGGTGCGCTGGGGCATCCGCAGGTATGGCTGACACTGGGCACGGATGGCGATGTCACCTGCCCCTATTGCTCGCGCCGCTATGTGCGCCGTTCGGATGAGGCAGATGAATAGATCCAGCCATCCACAACCGGCCATCTGTAAACCGGCCATCTGTAAATCGGCTACCGCATCATGAGTGCGCGTGAACAGCTGGTGCTGATTGATGGGTCCGGCTACATCTTCCGTGCCTTTCATGCGCTGCCACCAATGACCCGTGGTGACGGTACGCCCGTCAATGCCGTCTATGGTTTTACCGGCATGGTGATGAAACTTGTCGATGATCTGGCACCGGATCATGTGGCCGTTGTGTTTGATTCGGCCCGCAAAACCTTTCGCAATGATATTTATGCCGAATATAAGGCCAACCGCAGCGCGCCGCCGGAAGAACTGGTGCCGCAATTCGATCTGGTGCGCGCCGCAACAGAGGCCTTGTCACTGCCACAGCTTGAACTTGCCGGATTTGAGGCGGATGACCTGATTGCAACCTATGCCGCTGCTGCTGAAACGGCGGGTCTGGATACGGTGATCGTATCGTCAGACAAGGACCTGATGCAGCTTGTGCGGGGCGGGGTCACCATGCTGGACCCGATGAAACAGCGGCGCATTGCCGATGCTGAAGTGGTGGAACGGTTTGGCGTTACCCCTGACAAGGTGGTGGATGTGCAGGCGCTGGCCGGTGATTCAACCGATAATGTGCCGGGGGTGCCCGGGATCGGGGTGAAGACCGCTGCCGAACTGATCAACAGCTATGGCGATCTGGACAGGCTGCTGGCCGAGGCGGACGGGATCAAACAGCCGAAACGGCGCGAGAACCTGATTAATTTTGCCGATCAGGCGCGTATCAGCCGCGATCTTGTACGGTTGCGCGATGACGCGCCCATGCCGCTGCCACTGACGGATCTGAAACGCGCCCCGCGCGATATGGATCGGCTGAAAGCCTTTCTCGTTGCGCAGGATTTCAGGCGGTTGCTGGTCCGCATCGGCGAGGCAGGGGATGGCGAGGCATTGCGTGCTGCGCCGGCCGTGCGGTCGATGGCGGGGACGCCGCAACCCGCTGCCGGTGATGGCGCAACGCAGATATCGGCACCGACGCCCGCGCCGGTTGCCGCGCTGTCCTACCAGCTGGTCACCGAGATCGGGCAATTGGAAAGCTGGGTGGCTGGCGCGCATAAGCAGGGTTATGTTGCCGTCGATACCGAAACCAGTTCGCTGAACGCAGCAGCGGCAGAACTGGTCGGCATTTCCATGGCGCTCGCCCCTGGCCAGGCCTGTTATATTCCGCTGCGTCATGGCGGGGGGCCGGTAACCAGCGAAGGGCAGAGCGGACTGGATTTTGATGCGGCTGCCGAATCCCGGCCGCCGCAAATTCCCTTTGATGATGCCATGCGCATCCTGAAACCGTTATTTGAAGACCCGTCGGTTCTGAAAATCGGCCATAACCTTAAATATGACAGCCATGTGCTGCTGCGCCCGCTGAATGGCGGCATTCGTCTGGCACCGGTCGATGATACCATGTGCCTGTCCTATGTTCTGGATGGTGGCCGGGTGGGCGGCCATTCGATGGATTATCTGGCCGGACACTGGCTGGACCATGACACCATCAAATTCGAGGATGTCTGCGGCAAGGGTGTCAAACAGGTGCCGTTCGGGTCACTGGCGCCTGAGGCGGCGCTGGACTATGCGGCGGAGGATGCAGACATCACCCTGCGCCTCTGGCAGCTATTGCGCCCGCGCCTTGCTACCGAAGGGGTCACATCCGTCTATGAACGGCTGGAACGTCCGCTCATTCCGGTGCTGGCACAGATGGAACAGCACGGCATTGCGGTCGATCCCGGCATTCTGGCGCGCATGTCCAATGATTTTGCCACGCGCATGGGGGTGCTGCAGGGTGACATTCACAATCTTGCCGGTGGCGAATTCAACATCGCATCCCCAAAACAGCTTGGCGAAATCCTGTTTGACAGGATGGGGCTGAAGGGCGGCAAGAAATCAAAGACAGGGGCCTATTCCACGTCGGCAGATATCCTGGAAACGCTTGCCGCCGAAGGGGTGGATATTGCCCAGAAGGTGTTGGATTGGCGGCAGCTTGCAAAGCTGAAATCCACCTATGCGGACGCACTTGTCGAGAGCATTCATCCTGAAACCGGACGGGTGCATACATCTTTTTCCATGGTCGGGGCCTCTACCGGGCGGCTGTCATCGTCCGATCCGAATGTTCAGAATATTCCCATCCGTACAGCTGAAGGCAGGCAAATCCGAACCGCTTTTGTGGCAGCGCCCGGCTGCAAGCTGATTTCGGCGGACTATTCACAGATTGAACTGCGCCTCGTCGCCCATGTCGCGGGTGAAAGCGCGATGATCGATGCGTTCCAAGAGGGCGTGGATATCCACGCGCGCACGGCCTCCGAGGTATTTGGCGTTCCGCTGGATGCCATGGATGGCGAAACAAGGCGACGCGCAAAAGCGATCAATTTTGGTATTATCTATGGCATTTCGGGTTTTGGCCTTGCCCGCCAGCTGGGCATCTCGCAGGGTGAGGCGCGCGACTATATTGCGGCCTATTTCGAAAATTTCCCCGGCATCCGCACCTATATGGACAATATCAAGGCCGAGTCACGTGAAACGGGATATGTCGAGACCCTGTTTGGCCGGCGGATTCATATTAATGGCATCGCCAGCAGCAATCAGGCGCAGCGCGGTTTTGCCGAACGTCAGGCGATCAATGCACCGATTCAGGGCAGTGCGGCAGATATCATAAAACGCGCCATGGTGCGTCTGCCAGCAGCGATGCAGGATGCCGGCATTGACGCCAGGATGCTGCTTCAGGTGCATGATGAACTGATCTTTGAAACCGAAGCACATCTTGCTGATGACGCGGTTGCGGTGATCACCGGCGTGATGGAGGCGGCGGCGGCGCCAGTTCTCTCGCTCGCAGTGCCGCTTGTGGCCGAGGCCGGCATTGCCGACAGCTGGGCGGATGCCCATTAGGCGGATGCCCATTAGACGCAGGCCGATTAGACGCAGGCCCATTAGGCGCAGGCCCGTAATCATTGCGGCGGCAATGCGGCGCGTTGGCCGTAATCGGACCAAAAGCTGTCATAACTTGGCCCTTTTTCAGGGCAATTCTGCCGGTCTGGGTGGATGATATGGGCAGGCCCTGTTTGTTCATCCGCAAAGACGGATGATTGGGAGAGGTTGAAATGGCAACACGGATTGCGCTTGTCGATGATGATCAGAACATCCTGACCTCGGTGTCGCTGACGCTGGAGGCAGAGGGGTTCGAAATTGATAGTTACCACGATGGCGAAACCGCGCTTCGCGGGCTGGCACAGCGCCCTGTCGAGCTGGCGGTCCTTGATATCAAGATGCCACGTATGGACGGCATGGAACTGCTGCAGAAGATCCGCGCCTCTTCCAGCCTTCCGGTGATTTTCCTGACCAGCAAGGATGATGAGCTGGATGAGGCACTGGGCCTTGGCATGGGTGCAGATGACTACATCACAAAACCGTTCTCCCAACGCCTGTTGCTGGCGCGTATTCGCGCCGTCCTGCGTCGCGCCAGCCAGGGCGATCTGGATCCGGAAAGCCCGCATATTGTGCGGCAGGGGGAATTGCTGATGGATCCGGACCGGCATCTGTGCAGCTGGAAAGGGAGCGAGGTCAAGCTGACCGTCACGGAATTTCTGATTCTTCAGGCGTTGGCGGCACGCCCGGGAATGGTAAAGAATCGCGACCAGCTGATGGACGCAGCCTATGGCGAATCCATTTTTCTGGATGACCGGACCATCGACAGCCACATCAAAAGGCTACGTCGCAAGATCCGTGCCCACGATAAGGAATTTGACAATATCGAAACGCTGTATGGTATCGGCTATAAATATCGGGTGTCCTGATCGGACACCCGCAACAGCGGATCATCATACCGGTACAGTCAGCGGATGGCGGCCCGGCAAGCTGTAGGGTGACAGTGTGACCAACAAAGTGATCAGCAGGATAACCGGCAGGCTGCGGCCGTTGGTGCGATCTCTGGTGCAACGCAGCATCATTGGCCGCCCTCTGGTACGGCTGCGCTTGCGGATGAGCCGGCTCAGCACCCGCATCATGGCCATTATGCTGTTTCCGCTCGTGCTGTTTTTTGTGGGTCTGTTTTCGATCGATCAATATCGCACCACGCTGATCCGCTCGGAATTTACCGCCCTTGAAAGACAGGGCTTTACGCTGGCACGGTCGCTGGCGCTGGCCCAGTCCAAAATTGACGGGGGGCTGGCCCGTCGGCGCCTGTCGCCGGAAACGATGAATCATCTTTTGCCGCTTGTCGGATATGGCACAGACCTGCGTGCCCGTGTGTTTCGTCCTGATGGCTGGCTGCTTGCCGATACGGCGCGCAGCGGTGCTGGCGGCGAGGTAGAGTTGCGGCGCCGGCAACCCCTTGGTTTTTGGGAGCGCTCTTCACGCTATTTTCAGGCCCTGATGCGCGGTGCTGCCGGCATGATTGGCAGTGATCGCACATTGCCTGTCTATCGCGAAGGGCGTCAGCAAACGGCGAATGATTATGACGAAGTGCTGCTGGCGCTTGCCGGCGAGCCGGCCCGGCAGCTGCGTCAGGACCGACAGGGCAGGCTGGTGCTGTCGGTGGCGGTGCCAATCCAGGATCTGCGCCTGGTCCGCGGGGCGCTGCTGGTCAGCATCAGTGGCGGCAAGATCGAGGAAGAGATCGCCGAGGTCAATGTGGTCTTTATCCAGCTGTTCGGAATTGTCACGCTGATCACCATTGCGCTCAGTGTCTATCTGGCACGGTCCATCACCACCCCGATCACCTATCTTGCTGCGGAAGCCGATAATTTGCGCCGCAGTCGTGATCTGTCGGCGCGTATGCAGCGCCTGCCGCGCCGCCGTGACGAGATCGGCAGGTTGTCAGAATCGCTGATCGATATGACCGACGAGTTGCAGCGACGGATGGCGGCAACCGCAGGATTTGCCGCTGATGTGGCGCATGAGCTGAAGAATCCCCTGTCATCACTGCGGAGTGCCGCCGAGACCATCAGCCGTATATCCGATCCGAAACAGCAACAGCAACTGATGACGATCATCCTGCGTGATGTTGTCCGGCTCGACCGGTTGATCAGCGATATTTCCCGTGCCAGCCGTCTTGATAATGAGATGGCAACAGAATCGGCACGTCGCATCGATCTGCGTGATCTGGTGGAAAGCTTTGTGGCTGCCCGCCAGCCGACAACCGAGACGCATAAATTGCACTTTGTCGCCGGAGATGACGAGGTTCCGGTGATGGTTCAGGATGGCAGGATCGTGCAGATACTGGATAATCTGCTTGGCAATGCGGTGTCCTTTGCGCCGGCCGGCACCAGCATCGATTTTGCTGTCAGCCTTGCCGATGATGGCAGCGCCTGCCTTGAAGTATGCGATCAGGGCCCTGGCATCCCCGAGGGCCGGTTGAATGAAATTTTCAACCGGTTCTATTCGGAACGACCGGAAGGTGAGGCCTTTGGCGAACATTCGGGCCTTGGCCTGTCGATTGCACAGCAGATTGCCCAGGGCTATGGCGGTGACCTGGTTGCCACCAACCGCAATGGGGCCTGTTTCACCCTGACCTTGCCGCGCACCAACGCATAGGCTGAAGGGCTGTCGGCAAGCCGGATAATTGCTGCTATGATGCACATATGCTGGAAGGTGACTGCAGATTGATTCTTCTGACCGGGGCGTCGGGTTCAGGCCTGTCCACGGCTTTGAAGGTGCTGGAAGATAACGGTTTCATGGCGGTGGATAATATGCCCATTGCCCTGATCGACCAGTTGGTTGCGCTTGTGCTGGAAACCGAACAGCGGAATCTGGCCATCGCGCTGGATGCCCGCACCACCGGATTCTCGACAGAGGCGATTTCCACACTTGTGCGCAATCTTCGCGACAGATTCGGCAGTCGATTTTCCGCCGTCTATTTCACCGCCAGCCAGGATGATTTGCGCCGGCGCTTTAACGCAACACGTCGCCAGCACCCGCTGGCCGAAGGACTGCCGCTTGCTGATGCGGTAGAGGCGGATTTGCGGAACATGGATGCGTTGTCACCGCTGGCCGACCTGCATATTGACAGCAGTGGGATGAAGCCGGCGGAGATGCGCCTTCAGCTATTATCTGCGCTCGACCCGACAGCAAATTTCAAACCGAAAGTGCAGATCACCAGCTTTTCCTACCGGCGGCGTCTTCCCGAACATACTGACCTGGTGCTGGATATGCGCTTTGCCAGAAATCCGCATTGGGAACCGGAGCTGCGCGGCTTTACCGGGCGTGATCCTGACATCGATGCCTTTCTGCAGGCGGATATGGCGGTGCAGCAGGTGATCGAAAGTTTCAGATCCATGCTGGGAACCATGCTGGTGCGCATGACAGAAGAGGGCAGGCCATTGCTGAATATTGCATTTGGCTGTACGGGTGGCCGGCACCGGTCAGTATGGGCGGCGGAAACGATCGGCGGTTGGCTGCAGGCGCAGGGTTACCAGGTGATTATCACCCATCGGGAAATTTCGGCTGAAAGCTGATTTTCTGTCTGCGCCGCCTCGCAATGTGGCATCAGAAGGCGGCAGTAAAGTTGAAGGTTTTAATTGCTGTTCATATCTGATACCTACTCCCGTCACTCCGAACATTTGCAGGATTACCGATGTCGACAGATTATATCGTAGCTGACCTTGGGCTCGCCGATTGGGGGCGCAAGGAACTGTCTATTGCTGAAACCGAAATGCCGGGCCTGATGGCGCTGCGTGACGAATTTGGCGCATCAAAGCCGCTGAAAGGTGCGCGGGTTGCCGGATGTTTGCATATGACAGTGCAGACGGCGGTCCTGATCGAAACCCTCGTCGCCCTTGGCGCAGATGTGCGCTGGTCCTCGTGTAACATTTACTCGACGCAGGATCAGGCCGCTGCCGCGATTGCCGCTGCAGGCGTGCCGGTATTTGCCAAGAAAGGCGAGACGCTGGCTGAATATTGGGAATATGTCGACCGCACCTTCACCTGGGGCGATGGCGGCACCGCCAATATGATCCTTGATGATGGCGGCGATGCCACGATGTATATCCTGCTTGGCGCCCGTGCCGAGGCTGGCGAGGATGTGCTGGCCAACCCGACGAGTGAGGAAGAGGAATTTCTGAAGGCGCAGCTGCAAAAGCGGCTGGCAGCAAGCCCCGGCTGGTTCACCCGCCAGCGGGACGCCATCAAAGGCGTATCGGAAGAAACCACGACAGGTGTGCTGCGTCTTTATCAGCTTGCCGAGGCTGGCGGCCTGCCATTCCCGGCGATCAACGTAAACGACTCGGTCACAAAGTCGAAATTCGACAATCTCTACGGGTGTCGCGAATCGCTTGTGGATGGTATCCGCCGTGCCACTGATGTGATGCTGGCCGGCAAGGTTGCCGTGGTCGCCGGGTATGGCGATGTTGGCAAGGGATCAGCAGCATCGCTGCGTCAGGGTGGCGCCCGTGTGATGGTAACAGAGGTTGATCCGATCTGCGCATTGCAGGCGGCCATGGAGGGCTATGAAGTCGTCACCATGGAACAGGCTGCACCAAAGGCAGATATTTTTGTCACTGCAACCGGCAACCGTGATGTCATCACCATGGACCATATGCGCGACATGAAAGACCGCGCCATCGTCTGCAATATCGGGCATTTCGATAATGAAATTCAGGTGTCGTCCCTGCAGAATATGAATTGGTCCGAGATCAAGCCGCAGGTTGACGAGGTGGAATTCCCCGATGGCAAGCGGATCATCATGTTGGCAAAGGGCCGTCTGGTGAATCTTGGCTGTGCGACCGGACACCCGTCTTTTGTGATGTCCGCATCCTTTACCAACCAGGTGCTGGCGCAGATGGAACTGTGGAACGAAGGCGATAAATACGAGCGTAAAGTCTATACGCTGCCGCGCCATCTGGACGAAAAAGTTGCCGCGCTTCATCTTGCAAAGGTTGGCGCAACCCTGTCGCAGCTGAGCGCGGACCAGGCTTCCTATATCGGCGTCGAGGAACAGGGCCCGTTCAAGAGCGAGCAATATCGTTACTAGTCGCATGCGCGATCTGACGATCTATCTTCAGGACCCGGCCGCAACAGCGCGGCTGGGTCTTTTGCTTTCTGCCCAGCTGCGTGCAGGCGATGTGGTGGCACTTGAAGGCATGCTGGGGGCTGGAAAATCCGTTCTGGCACGTGCCGTGATCAGCACCCTGTGCCCGCAGGAAGATGATATCCCCAGCCCGACCTTTACCCTTGTCCAGACCTATGAGCCGGACAATATGCCGATGATCATGCATTTTGACCTATATCGGCTTGATACAGCGAAAGAGGCGCTGGAACTGGGTATTGAAGATGCCTTTATTGATGCGGTGTCGCTTGTTGAATGGCCGCAGCGTCTTGGTGGTTATTTGCCGCGAACGGCATTGACCATTGCCTTGTCAGACGGTGACAGTGATACCAGCCGCCGCGCCAAACTGCATGGCGGCGCGCGCTGGCAACCGTTACTGGAAGCGCTGGCCGGGCAATTCCGGCAAGAGGACTAAACCCGGCCCGCATGGCCGCCGGACAATATGGTCAGTGTCTCTGACCGGCCTCACAGGAATTTGTTGTCAGGGGTCTTATCGGGCAGGCTGTCTGCTTCTATAGTGGGGGTATGACATCCCCATCCCGACATGCTGTCTATAATATCGCTGCGGGCATGCCCTTTGCCACGACGCTGGCTGATGGTATCTGCCAGCTTGCCGGAGATGCGGAAACACTCGCGCGCGCCACCATTATGGTCCCGTCTCGCCGCGCGGCACAGGCGTTACGTGCTGCGTTTCTGGAAATTCAAAAGGGCAAGGCCACGTTGTTGCCCCGCATCGAGCCGCTTGGCGATGTTGCCGAGGACAGCCCCGAATTACTGGTCATCCCTGAAATTGACAGCCTGTGCCCGCCAGCGATCAATCCCCTGCGACGCCAGCTGACTCTGGCGCGTTTGCTGCGGGGCTTTGCGCTTGGAGGGGTGGCGCCGACACCACCGCAAACAGTGATGCTGGCAGAATCCCTTGGCCGGTTGCTGGATGCGCTTCGCAACGCTGATGCCGCACCAGCACAGCTGCGCGATCTTCTTCCCGACAGATTTTCGGCCCATTGGCAGGATATTCTGGCATTGCTGACCATTCTGATCGACAGGTGGCCGCAGATTCTCGAGGATAGCGGCGAAATTGATGGTGCCGACAGGCGCAACCGCCTGCTGCGCCTGCGCAGCGCGGTATGGCGCGATACCCCCCCGCAGGATCTGATTGTCATTGCTGGTTCCACCGGCACCTTTGCTGCCACGCGCGAATTGATCGGCTGTGTTGCGGCGCTGCCGAACGGGCATGTTGTGCTGCCGGGTCTTGATGCGGCGGCGGCGGATAACTGGCAGGATATCCGCCAGGATGCCGGCCATCCGCAGCATCAATTGTCGGTGTTGCTTGACAGTCTGGCGCTGTCCCCGGGTGATGTCCAACCCTGGCCCTATGGTGCCGACATGCCGCAATCAACCTTGTTACGCCAGGCGTTGATGCGTGAGGTATTCAAGCCTGCCGCCCTGACCGCCGACTGGCGCCAGCTTGGCAGCACGCATCCTGAACTGGGGCGTGATGCGCTGGCGGGGTTGCGGGTGATTGCCGCGCCAAACCGCGCGGTTGAGGCGAATATCATTGCGCTTGCCATGCGCGAGGTTCTGGAAACGCCGGAAAAAACCGCGGCGCTTGTGACCCCGGACCGACAGCTTGCCGAAGCGGTGATTACAGCCCTGCAGCGTTGGCAGATCAATGCCGATGATTCTGCTGGCCGGCCACTGTCTGAATGCAGTGCGGGCGGCTTTTTGATGCTGCTTGTTACCATGATTGCCGAAGATTTTGCCCCGCTGCCGGCTTTGGCGTTCCTGAAACATCCCATGGTGGCAGGGGGCATGGCGCCGGCCACATTCCGCAGGCGCGTGCGCGACCTCGAATGCTGTGTCTGGCGCGGGTATCGCCCGCCCCCGGGCCTTGACGGGTTGCTGTCCCGCTTGCCGCCAGACAGTGATTTGCATGATTTTGTGAACCAGCATATTGCCGCCCCGCTGGCCGAGTTGAGCGCGGTTTGGAACGGCACGCTGCCAACGCTTGCCGATCTGTCATCCTGTCTTGGGCGTGCGGCCGAACGTATGGCATCCCGCCGGCTTCAGGATGATGGCAGCATCGACGAGGCGGATGGGGCAACTGTCATCTGGGATGGTGATGACGGCCGGGCGGCAGCTGATCTGTTGCGGGCACTGGTTGCCGAGGGGGCTGTGTTCGAAGCGGATAACATGTCTTTTCCGCAGATTTTGAGAAGCCTGATGGAAGGCAAGACCGTCAGGGGCAGCTGGCAGGCGCATCCGCGTCTTGCCATTCTTGGTCCGGTTGAAGCCCGCATGCAGAGTGCTGACCGGCTGATCATTGCCGGATTCAATGAAGGCAACTGGCCGCCACGCCCGGAAATTGACCCCTGGATGAATGGCGAAATGCGTCAGACAGCTGGCTTGCAGCCGCATAACTGGCGTACCGGGCTCAGCGCGCATGATGTCTGGATGGCGGTCTGCGCGCCAGAGGTGATGGTTACCCGCGCGATGCGTGACGGGGATTCGGTCACGACGCCAAGCCGCTGGTTGCAACGGCTGGAAGCGGTTCTTGCTGCCCTGCAGATCACCGATGCGCTGGATCGCGGCGCGCTGATGACTTCACGGCTGGCAGCGCTTGCCCCGTTGCCACCACTGGCACCTGTCCGCCGTCCAGTCCCCTGTCCACCGGTGGCGGCACGCCCGCGCCGTTTCTCGGCAACTGAAATTGATGACTGGATCAGTGATCCTTACAGCATCTACGCAAAGCGTATTCTGAATTTGCGGCCGCTGGACGATATTGATCGCGCACCGGATGCCGCGCTGCGCGGCAATATTGTGCATGATGCGTTGGCCGCGTTCGTCAAAGCATATCCGGCAGGCCCGCTGCCCGATGATGCGCTGTCACAGCTGCGCCAATTTGGCAGAACATATTTTGAACCTTTCTGGCAGATCCCCAGCGTGCGCGTTTTCTGGTGGCCGGCATTTGAACTGCTGTCATCCTGGTTTATCGAAACCGAGCGGCGACGGCGCGCTGATCTCGCCCATGCACATGTGGAAATTGATGGCAAGCTGGCGATTACCGCGCCGGCTGGGCTGGCAGAAATCAGGGCGCGGGCGGACCGGATTGACCAGCTGGCTGACGGCGGGCTGGCGATTCTGGATTACAAGACTGGCAGCGTGCCAAAACAGGCCGATGTCGAGGCCGGTCGCCGCACCCAGCTTTTGACCGAGGCTGTGATTGCGGCTTATGGCGGGTTCGATGCAATTGCCGGTGACGATATTGCGGCGATGCAATATTGGAAACTGGCAGGCCGGCGTGGCGAGGCAGGGTTGATTGTCGATGTGATGCCGGATGGGTGGGATGCTGCCGCCGCGCATGACAATCTGGCGGCGCTGGTTGCCAGCTTTGATGACCCTGACATGGGGTATGCCAGCCTTCCGGATCCGGCAACGCGGTTGCCCTATGCGCGCTATGATCACCTTGCCCGGGTTGAAGAATGGCTGCCGGTGGAATCCGCCAGCGACGAGGTGATCCGCACAGAATGGCCGGCACCGGCCGTTGGTCGTCTGGCAGACAGCAAGGTCGATGATATCGACCCGCAGATCGCCGGGCAGGCATCAGGCCAGCAGGCAGCCGCCTCTGATCCCGGTGTGTCGGTGTTTGTTTCGGCCAATGCCGGCACGGGCAAGACCAAGCTGCTCACCGACCGGGTCTTGCGGCTGATGCTGGATGGCGCGCCGCCAGAGAGCATTTTGTGTGTGACCTATACGCGCGCCGCTGCCGCGGAAATGCGCAACCGGATTTCGGTGCGGCTTGCCTCATGGACGGTGATGACAAGCGAGGATCTGCGCAGCGATCTTGCGCAGATGGGGATTGCGGTGCCTTCACAGCTGGTGTTGCAACGCGCGCGCAGCCTCTTTGCCGAAATACTGGACAGTGATGACGGGCCGCGTATGGAAACCGTTCACTCCTTTTGCCAGTCCGTCTTGCGCCGATTTCCGATTGAGGCCGGGATCGTGCCAAATGCCGAATTGGCGGATGAGCTGGAACAGGCACGGCTGAAGGCACAGGTGCGCGAAACGCTGATGCAAAGCCCATTGCCCGCGATGGCGCGCGCCATTGCCACCCTTGCCGAGCAGACAGGCGAGAGCAGTGCCGACGAACTGCTTGCCAACCTGATGCGGGCGGAAAGGCGGATTGGCGCGCCGGATATCTTGCAGGCTCTGGATACGCATTTTTCCGATAATTGCGGCATTGCAGCGGATAGCGATGTGGATGCCCTGCTGGACCGGGCGCTTGCGGCGCTGGATAGGGACCAGCTGCGCCAGGCGGCAATGGCACTTGCCGCAAGCGATGTCAAAACGCATGTGAATCGCGCCACGCTGATCACTACATGGCTTGGCGAGGATGATGCTGGCAGGCGGTTCCATATCGATCTGCTGGTCACGGCCTTGTTCACAGACGGCAGACCGCTGGCCGAACGAAGCCTGTCAAACAAGGATATCCGCGCTGCCTTCCCGGATATTCTGGCGGTGTTGCAGGGTGTGCAGGATGCGCTTGCCAGCTTTGTGACGATGCGGATCAATCTGCGCTGCTGTGATCTGACGACCGCGCTCTACACCTATGGACATGCCTTTCACCAGACCTACACCGCCTTGAAAGCCCGCCTTGGCGTGCTGGATTATGACGATTTGATTGCGCTGACCAACCGCATGCTGTCGCGCAGCGACGCGGCTGACTGGGTCGCTTGGAAGCTGGATAGTGCGATCCGCCACATGCTGGTTGACGAGGCGCAGGACACCAGCCCGGCGCAATGGCAATTGCTGCGCCGCCTGAGTGATGCCTTTTTTGACAGTCCGGTAGACGATCCTGAAACGCGCCGCACGCTGTTTGTCGTCGGTGACTTCAAACAATCCATCTATTCGTTCCAAGGCGCTGATCCGGTGGTCATGGGGTCGGTCCGGCTGGACCTGCAGGAGCGGGCAACGGCGTTGCGGCATCCCTTGCGTGATGTTGCGCTTGATGTCTCGTTCCGCACGGCGCAACCGGTTCTTGATCTTGTGAACCGGGTGATGGAGGGGTTGGAGGGCATCACCGATCCGCCCCGCTTGCCTGACTTTCTGGCGCACAGATCCGCACGGCGGCAGGCAGGCGGTTTTGTCGAGATCTGGCCGGTGACACGCGTGGCGGCTGACACCGCGCCCCTGCCGGGGTTTGCCCCGCCGCCGGTTGTCGTAGCGCAGGATGCAGCGGCGCAGGCGGCGCATGAGGTGGCGGCCCATATCGCAAGTTGGATGGGGGTGCGGCGCCTGTCGTCCGGCCAGGTGATGCAGCCTGGCGATGTGATGATCCTGCTGCGTAAACGGGATCGTTATTACCAGCTGCTTCTGGCAGCGCTGCAACGCGCCGGCCTGCCGGTGGCCGGTGCTGACCGGATGACCCTGTGTGACCAGATAGAGATCATGGATTTGTTGGCACTGGGTGATGTTGCATTGTTACCGGATGACGATCTGCAGCTTGCAACGGTGTTGAAATCGCCGCTGTTCGGCATGGATGAGGACACCCTTTTTGATCTGGCCGGCCAGCGGGGCAAGGCCACGCTCTTTGCCCGGCTCATGGCGCATGTCGGGGCGGAGACACAGCTGGGCCACATGGCCACACGCCTGAAGCGCTTTTGCGACATGGCGGACAATGTGTCCGTCTTTTCCTTTTTCAGCACCGTGCTGGGTGAATCGCGACAGGATTTCCGTGCCCGGCTGGGTGGCGCGGTGGATGAATCGCTGGATCATCTGCTGACACGCGCGCAGGAATTCGGCAATGGCGGCGGCGCGTCACTCACCGAATTTCTGGCGCTGGTGCGGGGCAGCGGTGGCGAGGTGCGGCGTGATATGGATACCGCCGCCACCAATGAAATCAGGGTCATGACAATCCATGGTGCCAAGGGGCTTGAGGCACCGGTGGTTGTCTTGCCTGACATGTTGCGCGCCAGCAGCAGTCGTGACCGTCTGATTGCCGATCAGGAAAGTGGCTTTGTCTATTGGGCGCCTTCAGCCGGCGGCCGGCCATCCTTTGTCAGTGATGCAAAGAATGACGCTGACAGCGCCGCACGCAAAGAGGAAAACAGGCTGCTCTATGTGGCGCTGACGCGCGCACGCGACGGGCTTGCCATTGGCGGCTGGGAGGCACCATATCGCCGCTTCATGAAAGATAGCGCCTATCAGATCATTGCCGCCGCTGCTGCGGAAATGGACGGTTTCACCGCTGACGCGGATGGTATCCTGCGATCTGTCAGTGCGGTCGAGACGGTAAGCGATGCCATTGCTGACAACATCCCGCCAGCCCCGCCAGTGGAATCTGCGGCACCTGAATGGCTGGCACAGGCTGCGCCTGCCGAACCGCATCCACCGCGTCCGTTGCGCCCGTCCATGCCCGATGCCAGCACGATGGCGGCAGCGGCGCCCGGCACCGCGCTGTTGGCCGCGTCACAGGCGTTGGCACGGGGGCGACTGGCGCACCGTCTGTTTGAGGTCTTGCCCGCCCTGCCACCGGACAGGCAGCAAGATGCCGCGCAGAGGATGATTTCAGCTGCGGCGGATATGCCGGCAGATACCGGGCAGCAGATTGTCAGCGATGTGATGCGGGTCATGGCCATGCCTGAACTGGCGCTTTTATTTGGGCGTGACGCGCTGGCCGAGGTGTCTGTCAGCGGGGTGGTTGCCGGCAATGGTGTGGCGGGCCAGATTGACCGGCTGCATGTCGGCCCGGACCGTGTCCTGATTGCCGACTTCAAGACCGGCCCCATGCCGCCGGCAGCGCCGCCATCCTATATCCGTCAGCTGGCCCTTTATGCGGCGTTGCTCGAACAGATTTATCCGGACCACCAGATTGTCACCTGGCTTGTCTGGACCGAGGCCACCGCTGTTCAGGAAATTACCGAAACCGCGCGCGCAGATGCGTTGACGGCGCTTGTTTCTGCGGCGGGTGCTTGACGCTTATCTGGCTTGTGCCTACTTTCATAATATTGCGCCGGGCAGCATGTCCCGGCACATCCAAAAAACGGGGACCAACCAAAATGGCGACGATAAAAACGACCGATAGCGATTTTTCCTCTGACGTCCTGCAGGCCGATAAGCCTGTGCTGGTGGATTTCTGGGCAGAATGGTGTGGTCCGTGCAAGGCGATCGGCCCTGCTTTGGAAGAAATCAGCGACAATAAGGGCGATGCAATTTCGATTATTAAGCTGAATATCGATGAAAACCCGCTCACCCCGCAGCAATATAATGTACGCGGTATCCCCACTTTGCTCATTTTCAAGGGTGGCGAGGTTGTCGCCGAAAAGGTGGGCGCTGTGCCAAAATCACAGTTGGAAGCCTGGATCGATTCCAACATCAGCTGATCGCTGTCTGGCCTGTCCCTGATACCGGCTCCCTAATACGGATTTCCTGACACGGGCTCCCTGACACGGATTTCCTGGCGGCCATGATGCAGTCAGTCAGTCGGGCAATCAGTCAATCAATCATTCAATCAATCAGGCAAAGTGCCGTTTTCTGCCAATAAATGGCCGGCCAGATAGAGCGACCCGCAAATCATAACGGCTCGCGTGCCGGCGGCGTCCATTGTTGCGATGGCAGACAGCGCGGCAGCCACTGATGCCGCAGGGCGCACCTTGTCAAAAAAGGGCGCAGCGGCGCTGGTCAACGCTTCGGCTGACAGGCTTGCCGCCTGGTCCGGAATGGACACACAATGCAGCGAGGCCGCAAGCGGGGCGATTTTTTCAAGAAACTCTTCGGCCGGGCGCGTATTCAGCGCGCCGGTGATGAAATGCCATCTATCCGCATCGGACAGGGTGGGAAGCGCTGCCGCCAGCGCCGCTGCGCCATGGGCATTATGCGCCCCGTCAACCCACAGCGCCTGGTGCGGTATCAACCGCGTCAGTGACCCGTCATCCAGGCGTTGCAGGCGCCCCGGCCAGATGGCGTGTGCGCTGCCAGCACCGGCAAGGTCCATATCAAGCAGGGGCAGGGCATAATGCAGGGCGGCCGCCGCCAGCGCTGCATTCTGTTGTTGATGCGCGCCCTTCAGCGACGGCGCCGATAGCTGGACGCGCTGGCGCAGGGGTTGGTGCATAGGCGCGCTTTCAAAAGTCAGCTCGAGCCCGCCGGTCTGGTCCTCATGAAAATCGAATTCACGTCCCATGGCGTGGACTGAAGTGCCGATGCTTGCAGCATGGCTATCGAGAGCGGCGGTAACCTCAGCCTGTTGTGCTGCGCTCAGGCATGGTGTGTCCGGGCGCATGATTCCCGCCTTCTGGCCTGCAATGCCGGCAAGGTCACGTCCCAGAAAATGCTCGTGATCGCGCGCGATCGGCGTGATTACCGTGGCGGCCGGGCGGGTCAGAACATTGGTTGAATCAAGCGCACCGCCAAGCCCTGTTTCCAGCAGCAGCAAATCTGCCTCGATCCGCGAAAAGGCCAGGAAGGCAGCTGCTGTGGTGACCTCGAAAAAAGTGACCGGCTGGTCGCCATTGGCGGCCTCGACCTCTTCCAGAAGATCGGCCAGTGCGCCGTCGCCGATCAATTTGCCAGCAAGGCGGATCCGTTCATTAAAGCGGCACAGATGCGGCGAGACATAGACATGCACCTTCAGTCCGGCGGCCTCGGCCATCGCCCGCATGGTCGCGATGACGGATCCCTTGCCATTTGTGCCGGCAACATGGATGACGGGCGGCAAGCTGTGGTGCGGATTGCCAAGCCGGTCCAGAAGATCAAAGGTCCGGTCCAGCCCCAGATCAATCAGCTTTGGATGCAGGGCAGCCAGCCTGTCAAGCGCCAGCACGGCACGTTCGGCATCGTCAAATGGTGTGTCAGGCGATCCGCCAGCCGGCATCAGGCGGCCTTTGAGCTGCCGCCCCGTTCCATCAGAAAGCCCAGAATACGGGCAAGGAATGATGGTTGCGCATCGCGGGCAACAACCGAATCAACCATGCCATGATCTTGCAGATATTCGGCGGTCTGGAAATTCTCGGGCAGCTTTTCACGCACAGTTTCTTCAATAACCCGCCGACCGGCAAAGCCGATGATCGCGCCGGGTTCGGCGATCTGCAAATCGCCAAGCATGGCGAATGAGGCGGTAACACCACCAGTTGTCGGGTGGGCCAATAGAACGATATGCGGCAGGCCGGCCTTGCGGACTTTCTCTACTGCCAGAATGGTGCGGGGCAATTGCATCAGTGACAGGATGCCTTCCTGCATACGCGCGCCGCCTGTCGAGGGAACGGTGATCAATGCCGCCTTCCGCGCGACCGCGGCTTCGGCAGCGGCAATGATTCCATTGCCGACCATGCGCCCCATAGAGCCGCCCATAAAGCGGAAATCAAAGGCTGCCATTACGGCCTGGTGTCCGCCAATCCGGCCATGGGCGACGGCAATGGCGTCATTCAGTCCGGTCTTGCCACGCGTATCTTTCAGACGGTCGGCATAGCGGCGGCTATCGCGGAATTTCAAAGGATCATCACTGACTGGTGTCAGGGGGATGATGTCGTATTTGCCATCATCAAATGTCATCGCAAAGCGGGCTTCGGGGGGCAGGGGGGCGTGATGGCCGCAGGTTGAACAGCAATTATGCGCCTGTTCGAATTCCCGATGAAAAATCATCTGGCCGCAGGATTTGCACTTGATCCACAGATTTTCCGGGACGTCGTTTGTCGACACAAGTGCCTTGATTTTCGGCAGTACTGCGTTGGTGATCCAGTTCATCTTTTTCCCCTTTCACCTGTTGCCTTGGTGTGCTGCAGCGCCTTCAGCCAGCCTTGCCAGCAACACCGTCGGCAAGATCGCCGACAAATGCGGCAATTTTGGACACGGTTTCAGGCGTGCCGCTGCCATCATCGGCAAGTGTGTTGGCAATGATCTCTACCACAGCCGAACCAATAATGGCACCATCGCTTCGGGACGAGGCGTCATGGGCCTGTTGCGGCGTGCGGATACCGAAACCCGTGACAACAGGCAGGTCTGTTACTGCCGAGATCCGTTCATAGGCGGTCGAGATGCTGTCACCAGCCGCACTTGCCGTGCCGGTAATGCCGGTAATCGCCACATAATAGACAAAGCCGCTGGCTGATCCGACAACGGCAGGCAGGCGGGCGGCATCACTTGTCGGTGTGACAAGCCGGATAAAATCAAGTCCAGCCTCCCGCGCAGGAATGCATAATTCATCATCTTCTTCCGGCGGCAGATCAACAACAATCAACCCGTCCACGCCGGCAGCGACGGCCGCATCGAGAAAACGGTCAACGCCGTAAATATAGATCGGATTGTAATATCCCATCAGGACCAGCGGGGTGTCAGGATGGCGCTTTCTGAATGCGGCAGCGATCTCCAGCGTGCCGGCAAGCGTCATGCCGTTTTTCAGCGCCCGCAGCGAGGCGGCCTGAATCGCGGGCCCGTCTGCCATCGGGTCGGAAAAGGGCATGCCAAGTTCGACCATATCGACATTGGCATCAACAAGCGCGTCAAGGATGCGGGCTGACGTATCGGCATCCGGGTCGCCAGCAGTGACAAACACGCCAAGAATACCGCGCTCTTCGGCCCGCGCCTTGGCAAAGGCATTTGAAATTCGAACTGTCATGGTTCCGTTTGTCTCCCCACGGAATTGGTCTTCACATCACGCAGCAGGTTTGTCTGCGCCGCTTTACAGCAGGCCCCGCTCGTCCAGTTTCGGCAATACCGCACCCAGATCCTTGTCGCCACGTCCGCACATATTCAGGATAACAATATCATCCTTGTCCATATCGCCGATCATCGTGCTGACAAATGCCAGCGCGTGCGACGGCTCCAGCGCCGGAATGATCCCCTCAAGACGCGAACAGAGGTGGAATGCCACCAGCGCCTCTTCATCGGTGGCGCTGACATAATTGACCCGCTCCATATCATGCAGCCAGGCATGTTCCGGCCCGATCCCGGGATAATCCAGACCGGCGGAAATCGAGTGTGCATCGATAATCTGCCCGTCATCATCCTGCAGCAGATAGGTGCGGTTCCCGTGCAAGACGCCCGGCGTGCCACCGGTCAGCGAGGCTGCATGCAACCCTGATGGAATGCCCTTTCCGGCAGCCTCAACCCCGTAGATATCGACAGATTCATCATCAAGAAACGGGTGGAACAGCCCCATCGCATTTGATCCCCCGCCAATGCAGGCGACAATGGTATCAGGAAGGCGGCCTTCAGCAGCCATCATCTGGGATTTTGCTTCCTTGCCGATAACCGACTGGAAGTCACGTACCATCTGCGGATAGGGGTGTGGGCCGGCAACAGTGCCGATGATATAGAAATGCGTTTCCGCATTGGCGACCCAATAGCGCAATGCCTCATTCATCGCATCTTTCAATGTGCCGGTACCGGATGTCACCGGATGCACTTTGGCGCCCAGCAGTCGCATGCGATCCACATTCGGCTTCTGGCGGTGAACATCCTCTTCACCCATAAAGACTTCACATTCCATATCGAACAGGGCGCAGGCGGTCGCGGTGGCGACACCATGCTGACCGGCACCTGTTTCGGCAATGATCTTGGTCTTGCCCATACGCTTGGCAAGCAGCGCCTGGCCAAGCACGTTATTGATCTTGTGTGCGCCCGTATGATTCAGCTCGTCGCGCTTGAGATAAAGTTTTGCACCGCCGAAATGGGCGGTCATGCGCTCGGCAAAATAAAGCGGGCTAGGGCGTCCAACATAATGGGTCTGATAATATTCAAGCTCGCGCTGGAAATCGGCATCGGTGGTTGCGCTCTTATAGGCGTCCTCTACCTTCAGGATCAAAGGCATCAGCGTCTCGGCAACAAAGCGTCCACCATGCATCCCGAACCGGCCGCGTTCATCCGGCTGGTTGCGAAGCGAGTTTAAATTCACGTCTGTCATACTGTCTGACCTGTCTCTCGGACAGCCGCATCCGGCAACTGTCTAAATAATTGATGTGGGACGCAAATCTAGCGCAACTGAGCCTGTCGCACAAATGCCTGAATGCGCGCTGCGTCCTTTTTTCCGGGCGCCGTTTCAACACCGGAAGACACATCCAGCGCCTGCGCGCCTGTTACGGCTACCGCGCGGCTGACATTGTCGGCAGACAGGCCGCCGGCCAGCATCCAGCGTGTGCTGCCGCCATGATCGGCCAGCAGAGACCAGTCAAAGGAATGGCCGGTGCCACCGGGAAGACCGTCAGGGTCCCCTTTGGCATCGAACAGCAGCCAGTCAGCAATCCCGTCCCACGCGGCACAGACATCAAGATCGGCAGCGCTGGCAACGCGGATGGCCTTAATCAAAGGCAGACCCAGCCTGTCCCGAATGGCGGCAGCGCGGTCAGGTGTCTCGCTGCCATGCAGCTGGATATAATGCGGTCGCGCGGCAGCCACGACGGCGTCAAGCGTTGCATCATCCATATCGACGGTCAGGGCTACTCGGGCTGGTCCGCCATCGCCTGCCTTTGCATCATCGGCAATGGCAGCTGCCGCCGGCAGCGACAGATGCCGCGGTGAGCGCGGAAAAAAAACAAGTCCGACAAAGGCGGCGCCAGCCATCTTACAGGCATCATAATCCGCCGTGCTGGCAATGCCGCAGATCTTGACGCTGACGGGTGACGCCGGTTGATAGGGGGAAGGGTTCATTGGCGTGATGGTAAAATGCTGGTCTGTGACGGCGATGGTGCGGTCTCGGAGGTGACGGCGTCAAGCTGTTCCTCGGCGGAGACGGCGCGTTGTTCCGCCTTGCCGAGCCGGCGCTGCAATCGCCAGTTGCGTGCTTTTGCTGCCACAAGTGACAACCATACAAACCCGCCCCCGAACAGGGCGCCAGCACCTGCGGCGCCAAGGACGATCATCCATACAGGCAGGTCGAATGTGCCTTCAAGCGGCCACAAGCGCAGCGCGACAGTCTGTGTGTTGGAGGTGGCGAACAGCATCGCCAGCATGACGGCCAGAAGTGATATGATGGACCAGGCCAGCCGTCCGAGGAAGCGCATAACTGCAATCCGATCAGCGGTTCAACCGCTCACGCATGCCTTTACCCATCTTGAAAAACGGCACTTTTTTTTCGGCGACTTCAACGCTTGCACCGGTCCGCGGGTTGCGCCCGGTGCGGGCTTCGCGATGGCGTACAGAAAAGGCACCAAAGCCACGTAATTCCACGCGATCACCGCGTTCAAGGGCGTTTCCGATCTCATCAAGGATCGTGGCGACCAACCGCTCAATATCCCGATGATACAGGGCTGGATTTTTTGCAGCCAGCTTGGCGATTAGTTCAGAACGTGTCACCGGCCCACCCACTTTGTACAGCTATCAACAGCCAAAATCATGCCCATTCGAAAAGCGAAGGTCAACTCACAAGGCAATCAAAAACCCTGTTAAATGACTGTTTGGTCACTGAATTCCAGAAAATCTGATCAAAAAGAATGGGTGAATCGACCAAGGCTTGGCCGATTCACCCGGATTTGGACAGGCGTGCTTTAGGCGTCGTCGCCCGATTCGCGCTTGGCGAGTGCCGCGCCCAGGATATCGCCCAGGCTTGCACCGCTGTCTGACGAACCATATTCCTCGACAGCCTGCTTTTCTTCGGCGGTTTCACGCGCCTTGATTGACAGGGTCAGCTTGCGGCTTTTCTTGTCGACGTTGGTGATCACGGCGTCGACCTTTTCGCCAACGGCAAACCGGTCGGCACGCTGTTCGGCGCGGTCACGGCTCAGATCGGTACGACGGATAAAGCCGGTCAGCGATTCGCCAACACTGACATCAATGCCATTGTCGCTTGTCGCAGTCACAGTACAGGTCACAACCTCGCCTTTGCGATGGCTGTCCATCTGGCCCGCATACGGATCGTCGGTCAGCTGCTTGATGCCAAGCGAGATACGCTCCTTGTCGATATCGACTTCAAGGATTTTCGCCTTCACCATGTCGCCTTTGTTGAAGCCTTCAAGTGCGGCTTCACCAGTGGCTTCCCAGCTGATGTCAGACAGATGGACAAGACCGTCGATCTCCTCGGTCAGGCCGACAAACAGCCCGAACTCGGTGATGTTGCGGATCTCACCCTCAATCTCGGTGCCAGCAGGGTTGGCGGCACTGAACTCTTCCCATGGGTTGCCGCTGCACTGCTTGAGACCAAGCGAGATACGGCGCTTTGACATATCAACATCAAGCACCATGACCTCGACCTGCTGGCTGGTGGACACGATCTTGCCAGGGTGGACATTCTTTTTGGTCCAGCTCATCTCGGACACATGCACCAGGCCCTCGACGCCAGCTTCCAGCTCGACGAACGCACCATAGTCGGTGATGTTGGTGACGCGGCCTTCCAGCTTCGCCCCAATTGGGAACTTGCCCTCGACACTCTCCCAAGGGTCGGATTGCAGCTGCTTCATGCCAAGCGAGATACGCTGTGTTTCCGGATTGAAGCGGATGACCTGTACCTCGACAGTTTCACCGATCTGCAGTGCCTCTGACGGATGGCTGATCCGCTGCCACGCGATATCGGTGACATGCAACAAACCGTCAACACCACCCAGATCGACGAATGCGCCGTAATCGGTGATGTTCTTGACCACACCCTGAAGGACCTGGCCTTCCTGGAGGTTCGAGACAAGTTCGGAGCGGGCTTCGGCGCGGCTCTCTTCCAGAACGGCCCGGCGCGATACGACAATGTTGCCGCGACGACGGTCGATTTTCAGGATCTGGAATGGCTGCGGTGTTCCCATCAGCGGGCCAAGATCGCGCACTGGGCGGATATCGACCTGACTGCCTGGCAGAAAGGCCGTGGCACCTGACAAATCAACGGTGAAGCCACCCTTGACCTTGCCAAAGATCACGCCAGTCACGCGTTCCTGCTTTTCAAACGAGGCTTCGAGCAGGCCCCATGCCTCTTCGCGGCGGGCCTTGTCACGGCTGAGAACGGCCTGACCGTTCTTGTCTTCCATGCGCTCGACATAGACTTCGATTTCGTCGCCGACATTGACGTTCGGCTCTTGGCCAGGGCCTGCAAGCTCTTTCAGCGGCACACGGCCTTCAGATTTCAGACCAACATCGATGATTGCGGCATCGCCTTCAAGGCTGACAACAAATCCGCGGACAACGCTGCCCTCAATGCTGGTGTTTGCGCCAAAGCTCTCGGCGAGCATATCGGCAAAGTTTTCGGTGGCAGCGGCTGCTGCACTCATGGTTTCGGATGTCAAAAAAATCTCCGTTTACGCCCTGCATCCCCATCGACGGAAGCCCGATGGCGGTGCGATTACTCCTCAGCTGGCGGTGAGGGCCGGCAAGTCTGAACACAATTTCCGGCCTTGCGGCCAGCCGCACCAAGGCGGTCTGGAAATTCTCCCGGGTCTTTTACGGCGAATGGTTGATTGCCGCCAGCAGTCCAAGGTCTGAATAGGGTGCCGCGGTGGTTCAGATCACCATGGCCCCGGTTTATGTTCCCACCGCATCGATATGTGCCAGCGCAGAAGCAAGAACCTGGTCGGCATCCAAGGTGGATGTGTCAATCAGTTTTGCATCTTCAACAGCGCGAAGGGGGGCAATACTGCGCCCGCGATCACGCGCATCTCGCGCCTGCATATCGGCAAGAACGTCGCGGAACATAACGGATTTTCCCGCGGCTTGCAACTCATTGGTGCGCCGCTCTGCGCGTATCTCGATATCCGCATCGACAAAAAATTTAACTGGCGCATCCGGCAACACCACACTGCCGATATCACGGCCATCCAGAACCGCGCCACGGCCGGTTGGCGGGTGGCTGGCAAAATCGCGCTGCAGGACCAGAAAGCCGGCGCGCACTGCCGGCATGGCCGCGATCACGGATGCCATCCCGGCCACGCTGTCATCGCGGATTGCCGGGCTATTGATCAAATCGAGGTCAAGCGATGTGATCTGTGCGGCGGCGCTGTGTTCTTCGGCTGTTTCAGCGGTGATGCCGCTGCGCATCAGATGCAGGGCCAGCGCGCGATACAGCCCGCCTGTATCAAGATGGGCCAGATCAAAATGCCGTGCCAGACGTTTGGCCAACGTGCCCTTGCCACTGGCTGCCGACCCGTCAACCGCAATGATCATGGTTGATCCCCGGCGCTGGCAATCTGCGCGCCGCATCCATTCATCAGCGCGGCGAAACTCGGAAAGCTTGTATTGATGGTCTGGCAGCCGGTCACGGTGATCGGCGCATCACTGACCATGCCCAGCGTCAGAAAGGACATGGCGATTCGGTGGTCATGTTGCGATGCGATAGTGACACCGCCTGCGATCTGGCTTCCGGTGACGCTCATGCTGTCGTCATCATAGTGAACGGTGCCACCGGCGGCGGCGATGCCATCGGCCACAACGGCGATTCGGTCTGTTTCCTTGACGCGCAGTTCAGCAACACCCTGCATGCGGGTAACCCCCTTGGCCTGTGTCGCTGCAACCGCAAGGATTGGATATTCGTCGATCATGGATGCGGCCCGGTCGGCAGGGACATCAATGCCATGAAGCTGGCTGTGTTTGACCCGGATATCGGCGACAGCCTCGCCCCCTTCGCGGCGCGCATGCGACAGGGTGATATCGCCGCCCATCTCCTGCAATGTCGTGATCAGCCCGGTCCGCAGCGGGTTCATGCCGATTCCGGGAAGTGTAATATCGCTGCCCGGGGTCAGCAGGGCGGCAACCATCGGAAAGGCTGCGGATGAGGGGTCCCGGGGAACAGCAATGTCGGCGGCCTGCAGGATTGCCTCGCCTTGCAAGGCCACATGATGGCTGCCATCGGCGGCGGTGGTCTGTGTCACGGTGGCCCCAAAATGGCGCAGCATGGATTCAGTATGGTCGCGCGAGGCATGCGGTTCGGTAACGGTGCTGGTGCCGCGGGCATTTATGCCAGCCAGAAGGATGGCCGACTTGATCTGCGCTGATGCCACCTTGCTGGTATGGGCGGCGGCCAGCGGCGCCCGCGCGCCTGTTATCGTAACCGGCAGGCGTCCGCCTTCACGGCTTGTAATTTGGGCGCCCATATCTGCCAGCGGGTCTGTCACCCGCGCCATAGGCCGCATGCTGAGCGATTCATCGCCGCAGAATGTTGCGGTAATGGGCAATCCCGCAACCACGCCCATAAGCAACCGGACACCCGTTCCCGAATTGCCAAGATCCAGCGGTTGTGTGGGCGACTGCAGGCCGGCTGTGCCAACCCCCTCAACCACCCAGCTGCCATCCTCCTCGCGGGTGATGGTGACGCCAAGGGCCCCCATTGCATTGCCGGTGGCTTTGACATCATCGCCTTCCAGCAGGCCGGTAATCCGTGTGGTGCCAATAGCCAGCCCGCCGAGAATCAGCGACCGGTGGGATATCGATTTGTCGCCAGGCACAGCAAACTGGCCTGACAAGCCCCCATGCTGGTGCGATACCAGAACATCCGAGGTTGAAAGCGTGTTTGTTTCAGTCATCTGGCCCCTGACCCCTGATGTCTATCCCCGTGGTACCACGCCAATGTGGCAATCCAGCCGCGGCAGTGCCTATATCACACCTGACGCTTACCATATAAGTCGCACATCATATATGTCGCAGCACTATCGAACCTTGCCAATGGTGCGAGACGCAATGGCATCCACCAGCAGGATCGCGGCATAACTAGCATTGTCATATGGCGCATGGCAATCGGGCTGCATCCGGATGATGAAGCCACGCCCGGCGGCGGCAGAAAATGACCTTCGGGCCGTTCGGGCTGAATTTTGCTTTGACAGGGGCCGGAATTTGTTTCAAATCGCTTGGTAAGTTTTCCGAGGGACATCTGCGAAGGTGCCCAGCGTTATTTCAAGGTGAATGAAAATGCCCAAAGCTGAACTCGGTTTAAAACGCGGTTGTCTGTCCTGTGGCATGAAATTTTACGATTTCAACCGGACACCGATCATCTGCCCTGGCTGTGGCGCCGAATTTGATCCCGAAGCACTTGTCAGAAGCCGTCGTAGCCGCGCCGCTGCGAAGCCGGCGTCGAAGGCCGCAAAGGCCACGCCGGAATCGGATCCTGTCGAAACCGAGAACGATGTTGACGAAGCTGCTGAAGAGGAAGTGGTCGCGCAAGCAGGTAACGCAGAGGCCGGCGAGACGGATGAAGATACGTTTGATGAGTCGGATATTGATGTCAGTAACGATGACAGCGCTGGCCTGATCGCGGATGATCTGGACGAGGAAGACGAAATCATTCCAGGCATTTCGACCGGCGACGACGACTAGTCACGGCCGGTTGGGGCCGAACGCATTTTTTGCTTGCCCGTGCGCCATCGGCTGCGATAGACAAGGGGCCTGCCGGTTACCGGCAGCTTCAGGACGGCCCGCAGACAGCAGCGATTGCTGCAGCTTGTCGGGTAAAAGTGGGGGGCTATAGCTCAGCTGGGAGAGCGCTACAATGGCATTGTAGAGGTCAGCGGTTCGATCCCGCTTAGCTCCACCAACTTCCTGATAAAATCTTGCTACAAAAGCTTGGCCACAAAAACAAAGCGCCCTCGGGCGCTTTTTTGTTTGGGCAGCGGCGGTCGCCGGCAATCAGGTTACAGATCTTGCCGTGGTTACGCGGCTGCTTCGTCGGTCGATGGCGCGAAGATTGACTGCAGCTGGCTGATATCGGTTGCGCGGCGCATCTCACTGGCATGCTGCTTCAACCGGTCTGTGACAAAGCGAATGGCGCCAAGATAGCCGCCTTGACCTTCGCCAGCCCCCAGGACAACACATACAATATCAACCGGCCGGCCATCCGGCGCATCAAAATCGACAGGCGCGGCAAGGCTTGCCACCAATGTTACCGACCGGTCGAGCGTTTCGATTGTGGCATGTGGCAGGGCAACGCCATTGCCAATGGCGGTGGTGCCCAGTTTTTCCCGGCTGACAAGCGCCGATAGGACAGTGCGCGGGCAGATGTCGGCATGGCGCGCAACCAGATCGCTCAGATCCTGCAGAATCTGTTTTTTGCTGGTAGCGGGCAGTCGACACGCCAGCAATGCTGGCACGATGGTCGTATCATTCATGATCTTCGGTCGTTTCCCCGAATGGTATGCGCCGGGCCGTCGGTTGGCACCCCAATCCGCCTGGCGATGAAATCCCTGTGCAGGGTGGCGCGCACGCTAGAACCAAGCCTTCACCATGTCAAGCCGCTATCCGGTGCAGGCAAGGCAGGTTTATTCGTCACTGATATCAGATGCTGACGCTATCAGATGCTGGCGCTATCAGATGCTGAAGCGGTCACCCAGATAGACTTCACGCACCGCCTGATGCCCGATCACCTCATCCGGAGTGCCTTCCATAAGCACCGAACCGTCATAGATGATGTAGGTCCGGTCAACAATATCCAGCGTTTCGCGCACATTATGGTCAGTGATCAGAACGCCAAGCCCATGTTCCTTGAGCTGGCCAATCAGGTTACGGATATCGTTCAGGGCAATCGGGTCAATACCGGCAAGCGGTTCGTCAAGAAGCAGAAAGGTCGGGCGCAGGGCCAGCGCACGGGCAATCTCAAGACGTCGGCGTTCCCCGCCTGACAGGTTGACCGATACCGTGTTACGCAGATGCGCGATTGAGAATTCGGCCATCAGATCATCAAGGATGGCGTCATGGTCGCCCTTGCTGCCCTCGGTCGATTCGAGAACTGCGCGGATATTCTGTTCAACGGTCAGCCCCCGAAAGATGCTCGATTCCTGGGGCAGATATCCAAGGCCAAGCCGCGCACGGCGGAACACGGGCATCGTCGTGATATCGTTGCCGTCAAGCTGAACATTGCCCTCGTCGGCGGGCAACAGTCCGGACATAATATGAAAGGTGGTGGTCTTGCCGGCACCATTCGGCCCCAGAAGACCGACAGCCTCGCCGCGTTGCAGGCGCAGCGACACGTTGCGCACGACGCGCTTGCCCTTAAAACTTTTGCCGATACCACTCGCCACCAGACCTTCGGTCGGGTTTACAAGTTGTGGCCGTTGCATCTGCCTGACGCGTTGTTCGAATTCAGAAGTTGTCATTCGGTCTTTGTTCTTCCCGCGCCCGCTTTCAGCCCGTATCGCCATCCAGTGTCATGCGCAGCACCGGCATGATGCAGCCAGATGGTCCCATGGGCTTCATCTTCCTTATAGGATGAAAAACTTTCCCTGTCACAATTAGTTTGCGCCTTCTCGTTAGCGCCTTCTCGTCAGCAACTGATAGCGGCCGACTGACAGCTGCCGACGGGCTATTTGGTAATCAGCACCCCGCGGACACGCCCGTTCTTCTCGTCGGACAAGAGGCGGCTATTGCCCGAAATGAAATCGACTTCAGCACGGCCGCCCTGCATGGTGCTCTTTCCATCCGATACAGACACATCGCCAACAAGTGTCGCTTTTTCAGTTTCTGCCAGATAGACGAGGCTGTCGCCGGATGCGGTGTTGCCCTCGCTTGTGCGGACGTCAACACTGCCTTCGCCTTCGATGCGCTGCAATGTGCCTTCGGCATTGAAATAGGCGTTAATGAGATCGCCCGAAAAGCGTTCATTATCGGCATTGATATAGACTGCATTTCCAGTGGCGGTCATATGCTGGGAGTCATCGGCACGTGTGACCAGCGTGATCTGGCTGTCTGCCGAGATGATGCCATTCTTGCCTTCGACCAGTGCGGATGGCCCGGTGACCTGATAGCCGCTGCCATCGATATTATAGATAATTTTCTGGCCGCGGGCATTTCCCTGCGAATCGACAAAAGTCACATTGCCGGTGCCAGTGATTTTTTCGATGCTGCGTTCCTCGGATTCCGGATCATAGGTTGCAACCAGCAGATCACCGCTGATCTTTGCGTCGCCCTGAGTGGCAACCGCATTGCCAGAGGCGGTATAGACCCCGGCATCCTGGTTCCATTCCAGCAGATCATCCGCCTCGATGCGCAGCGTCGAATCGTCCTCTGCCAGTGCTGGAAACGAAAGCACACCCGCCAGTGCAAACGCTGCAAAACCGCGCACCAGATACTGGCAACCCTGTCCAAAAACCCTGTACATCTTCATTCCTCCAACGGCATGCGCCGCCTTTTTGTCATTGCCTTGGCAGCTTACCTGTTCTGTCTGTTGTCTTGCAGGGTCATTCTGGCATCACCCTTGAAAATAATGCGTTTGCCCTTGCCGGTGACTTCCATCGCGTTGGCGGTAACAACCCCGTTACGGCGTTCGACGCGCACCGGCTGGTCGCTGATCATACTGCCATCGGCAAGATCGGCGGATAGTGACAGCGCCAGAAGCGTGAGTTCCATATCCTGGCTGGTCATGACAACATCGCCATCCAGCTCTATGCGGCTGCTGTCGGGAAAATACACCCCGTTCAGTGAGGACAGGTCAATCAGATCACCATCATTGCGGAACAGCTGTGCGGTCGGCGCTTCCATGTCGACAGCACCCGAACTGCGTTCGCTGGCGATTTTGGCCGTGACCTCGAAGGCTTCGCCGCTTTCGGTGCGGCCCTTATAGATGGCACCGGTCAGTTTTATATCGCCCGTATCAGCAATCTTGACGTCGGTTACCTCAAGCTTGATTTCCGCTGGCTGCGTGAAAAAACCAAGCCACAACACCGTGACAAATGTCAGGGCGAGGCCAAGTGAAATAAACAGGATGCTGGCCCGCACCGGCCGTCTGCCCGCATCAACATCCTGTTCGCGTGGCGCAAAACTGAAGCCGCTTTTCCGGGTGCCGTTCTCGTTAGCCACGTCGCAGGATCCTAGTGATGGAAAATGTCCAGACCGTCGAATCCGGCAAGATCCAGCCGGACGCGATGATGCAGGAAATCGAAACAGGCGGCCGCCAGTTCCGTGCGGCCTTCACGGGCGAGCATGGCATCAAGCCGGTCGCGTATCTGATGCAGATACAGCACATCACTGGCCGCATATTCCGCCTGCGCCTTGGTCAGTTCGGCGCGCCCCCAGTCGGATGATTGCTGCGCCTTTGAAATATCGGTTCCCAGAAGCTCGCTGCACAAATCTCTCAACCCATGGCGGTCCGTATAGGTGCGCGCCAGCTTTGATGCGATTTTGGTGCAATATACCGGACCATTGACCGGCCCCACATAATGGGTCAGCGCGGCCAGATCAAAGCGTGCGAAATGAAACAGTTTGGTAACGCCGGAATCGGCGAGAAGCGCGGCCAGATTCGGTGATGGCGCCTGCGGATGATTGATTTTGACGAGATGGGCGTTGCCGTCACCAGCAGAAAGCTGCACCACACATAGCCGGTCCCGATGTGTCTTCAGGCCCATAGCCTCGGTATCGATGGCAACATTGGTGCCAAGATCCATATCAGCAGGCAGATCGTCACTATGGATGGAAATGGCCATTTTCGGCGGTCTCTTCTCGGCAACCTTAAAAAATCATGTGAAATAAGGGTTTGGGCTGGGTCAAAAACGGTGCCGTTCACACCGTGATGGCCGACGCACATGCCCCCTGCATCACGCCTTTTACCCTACAGGAAACAAGCTTTGAAATGCCAGATAAAGATGCGTATGGGCGCCATTCTGGCAGGGGGCGACTTTGTCAGCAGGGCGCAATTCCTGCAGATGATGTCGCTGCCTTGCAAATTCGACGGCCCTTGCTGTGTTGCAACAGAAGATAGAGACATGTTTCAAGCGGGGAGGGGGTAACATGAAATCGCATTATCGTGTGGTCGTCATTGGTGGCGGCGTTGTGGGCGCCTCGATTATCTATCATCTGTCAAAGATGGGTTGGTCGGATATTGCGTTGATCGAAAGGTCTGTCCTGACAGCGGGGTCGAGTTGGCATGCGGCGGGCGGTGTCCATGCGCTGAATGCCGATCCGAACATTTCGGCTTTGCAGGCCTACACGATTGACCTTCTCGGCAAAATTGAAGAGGAAAGCGGCCAGTCGGTCGGCATGCATATGACCGGGGGCCTGACGCTGGCCGGCACGCCTGACCGCTGGGAATGGCTGCAATCGGCCTACCGCGTCTATCAGAGCATTGGAATCGAAGATGTCAGGCTTGTGACCCCGGAGGAAGCCGGCGAGATGTGTCCGGTATTGTCGACTCATGGCATCCTTGGTGGGCTGTGGGCCGACCGCGAAGGCTATGTCGATACCACAGGTACGGTTCTGGCCTATGCCGGCGCAGCAAAGAAGCATGGCGCCACCGTCATTGAACATAACCGTGTGCTGGAATTGAACCAGACGTCGGAAGGATGGGATGTGGTGACGGAAAAGGGCACCATTTCCTGCGAACATGTTGTCAATGCCGCCGGATTATGGGCAAAGCAGGTTGGCCGGATGGCGGGAATCGAACTGCCTGTATCGCCGCTGGCCCATCATTATCTGCTGACCGAGACAATCCCCGAAGTGGCAGCGCTTGACCATGAGTTGCCGCTGGTTGTTGATCTGGAGGGCTTTACATATATGCGCCAGGACCAGCAGGGCATGCTGTTGGGAATCTATGAGATCAATCACCAGCACTGGATGATGGATGGTGCGCCTTGGGATTATGGCATAGAGCTGCTGAACGAGGATATTGATCGTATTGAGAATGAACTAACCATGGGTTTCGAGCGTTATCCGGTATTGCAAAATGCCGGTGTGCGTAACTGGGTGAACGGGGCGTTCACCTTCTCGCCCGATGGCAACCCGCTTGTCGGCCCTGTGCCGGGCAAGCGCAATTACTGGTCGGCATGTGCGGTGATGGCTGGCTTCTTGCAGGGCGGCGGCGTTGGCAAGTCACTGGCCGAATGGATGATCCATGGCGAGCCCGAGGCCGATGTCTATGGCATGGATGTGGCCCGCTACGGCCCATTTGCCGAGAACAAGGAATATATCAAGCAGACCACGGGACAGTTCTATTCCCGGCGGTTCGTGATGACCTATCCGAATGAACAATTGCCGGCGGGGCGCCCTTTGAAGATGGCGCCAGCGCATACCGCGATGACAGCGGCTGGCGCGCAATGGGGATGCAGCTGGGACCTTGAGGTGCCGCTTTATTTTGCGCCGCAGGGCTTTGCCGAGACGCCGTCGCTGAAACGCTCGAACGCCTTTGATATTGTTGGCGCGGAATGCCGCGCAGTGCGCGAAAATGTCGGGCTTCTGGATATTACAGGCTTTTCGCGCTTTGAGGTGTCCGGTCCGCATGCCGAATCCTGGCTCGCCAAGATTTTTGCCACCCGACTGCCGGCAGCAGGACGCGCGCGTCTTGCCGTCGCGCTTGGTCATGATGGCCGGTTGAAAGGCGATCTGACGCTGTTCAACTGGGGCGATGGCCGGTGGTGGATCATGGGATCCTATTATCTGCGCAGCTGGCATATGCGCTGGTTCAATGACCATCTTGATGATGGTGTGACCATTCGCGATCTGGGTGAGGAAATTGCCGGATTTTCGCTGTCAGGCCCGAAGTCGCTGGCGGTCATAGAAAAGCTGACTGACGGCGCTGTCGGTGATCTGCCCTTTATGGGATGTGGCGCATTCGATATCGGTCTGGCGCGCACGCATATTGGCCGCCTGTCAGTCACCGGCGAGGCCGGATATGAAATCAGCTGCCGCATGGGTGATCATATCGCCTTGCGGCAGATGTTGCTGGATGCGGGTGCCGATCAGGGGATTGTGGAATATGGGTTCAATGCCTTGCTTTCGCTGCGTCTTGAGAAAAGCTATGGCATCTGGTCCACCGAATTTACGCAAGGCTATACCCCCGGCATGACCGGCATGGACCGCTGGATCGACTGGAACAGAGAGGCCTTTATCGGTCGCGAGGCAGCACTCGCCGAACGTGATGGCAACGGCCCTGCGCAGCGGCTTGTGACACTTGAGGTGGCGGCGGACGGGGCCGATGCCGGCGGTTATGAACCTGTCTGGTCGGCAGGCAACAAGGTTGGCTTCATCACTTCGGGTGGCTATGGCCATACGGTTGAGAAGTCGCTGGCCATGGCGCTGGTCAATGCGGATCTGGCCGAAGTTGGCACCGATCTGTCGGCCCATATCGTAGGGGTTGAGCGGGATGTGAAAGTCATTGCCCCATCGCCCTATGATCCGGCCGGTGCGGTGATGCGTGCCTGAAATCGCCATTTGACGTCAGAGGTAAGGAACAGGTTATGACACAGCAACCAGATGCAATCATCATCGGCACGGGTGTAATCGGAACAGCCACAGCCTTTGAAATGGCCAAGGCGGGATGGAAAACCCTGTCTCTTGATCGCAATGCCCAGATTGGTCATGGGTCAACCGCCGGGTCATGCGCCATTATCCGCATGCATTATTCCACCTTTGACGGCACGGCCTTCGCCTGGGAAGGCTATCATTACTGGCGTGACTGGGAAGACTATCTGGGACTGGGCGCTGACGCCGCACTGGCCACCTTCAAGGAATGCGGTTGTATGGTGATGCGCACCGAGGCGAACGGCTTTCTGGACAAGCATCTGGTGAATAGCCGCGACCTGGGTATCCCAGTCGAGGAATGGGATGCCGCCCAGGTTGAACAGCGTCTGTCGATCTATGCGCTGGACAGTTTTGCACCTCCCAAACGCATTGATGATCCGGCGTTCGGCAAGCCGAATGGTGGCAGGATTGGCGGCGCGCTTTACTGGCCGAATGGCGGATATGTAGCCGATCCGGCGCTGTCCTCACAGAATATGGCCGATGCGGCGCGCCAGCATGGTGCCGCCTTCCGCCTTGGGGTCGAGGTTGTCGAGATTCTGCAGGAAAATGGCCGCGTGAAAGGGGTGAAACTGGCCTCTGGCGAGGAAATCCATGCCCCCGTTGTCGTTAATGTTGCCGGCCCGGGATCGGCCCATATCAATGGTCTTGCCGGTGTTCTTGACGATATGACGATCGAGACCCGCCCGTTGCGGCAGGAAGTGGCGCATGTGCCGGCACCAGATGGATTTGATTTCGACAATCTTGGCATGGTGGTGTCGGACAGCGATATCGCCTGTTACATCCGTCCCGAACATGGCAACAACATCTTGATCGGCAGTGAAGATCCTGAATGTGATCCGCATATGTGGACCGAGAATGACCGTGACTATAATGGTGATTTCACCGACCAGTGGAACAATCAGGTGATGCGCTATGGCCAGCGTGTGCCAAGCCTCGGGATTCCGTCACAGGCGCGCGGGGTTGTGGATCTGTATGATGCCTCGACAGACTGGATACCGATCTATGACAAATCTTCGCTTGGCGGCTATTACATGGCCTGCGGCACCAGCGGCAACCAGTACAAGAACGCCCCCATCGCGGGCAAGATGATGGCGGCGCTGATTGATTATTGCGAAGGGGGCGCGGATCATGACAGCGCCCCGTTGCATTATCGTCTGCCCTATATCGGCCGAGATATCGATGTCGGCTTTTATTCGCGCCGCCGCCCGATCAATGATGAGAGCAGTTTCTCGGTGCTTGGCTAGCCTGGCAGTCCTGCCCGGGACGGTCTGACGCCGATCAGCCTGTGACGGCGTTCAGCCCTGCAGCTTCGATGCCGGCGATGGCGGCTGCCTCGTCATTATCTGACGTATCGCCTGAAATGCCGACGGCACCCAGCAACGTGCCCGCTTGATCCTGAATCAGCACGCCGCCCGGCACCGGCACTATATCGCCGCCCGCAACTCCATTGACCGCCTGAATGAAATAGGCCTGCTGTTCGGCACGGTTCATCAGCGCGCGCGTGCCCATGCCAAGCGCAATCGCAGCATTGGCCTTGCCATGAGCGATACGGGCACGCATCTGGCTGACACCATCTTCCGACATCATCGCAACCATGGCGGCCCGCGGGTCCAGCACCACCACGCTGAGCGGTTTCAGATCCAGCGCGCGGCCTTTTGCGAGGGCAGCGTCAATGAGGGTGCGTGATTGCGCAAGTGTTATGGTCATGCCTGTCTCCTGTGCGTGGCCGTCACCGGGCCGCCGGGCCGGCCTGCATATATCGGGGCCTGCACGATTGCGGCCCAGAAAATAGCAGGTTGGTATATCACCAAGCCGGTTCGCTTAAAACTGCAATTCGCCGCATATGGGAAACTGCGGCGCAGCAGGTCAGGCCACCGCCAATGGGGCCTTCATGCATGCCGGATATCAGGCGCTGGCAGTGCGCCGGCTGCTAAGATAATGCCAGGCAACAAGCATCAGTGCGGCGATCAGCGCACCGATCTGGAAGGCCGGAAGCTTTAGCAGCACAAGCACGGCCAGCAATAACCGCAGCCCGATTTCCAGCCAGCTGAGCTGGCGCGCATCATATCCTGCCAGCGCGCTGGAAATCAGATAGAGCGCCACCACCAGCCGTGCGGTGACCCAGCCAAGGGCGGCCAGATCCAGCGTGCCGTCATATCCTGGCAGATAGGTGATTTCCCCGGCGGCAGATGCTGTGGCATCGATCACCGCATCACTGATCAGCAGAATTTCGGGATACATGGCAAAGATGAAGGGCACGATAAAAATCACAATGCCCGATTTCACCGCCGAAAAGGCGGTTGTCATCGGCTCTGCCTTGGTAATGCTCGAAGCCGCAAAGGCAGCAAGTGCAACGGGCGGCGTTATTGCGCTGGCAACCGCAAAATAGAAGATGAACATATGTGCGGTAAAGGTGGCGATGCCCAATCCGGCCAGAACCGGGCCCAGCAACAGGGCCACATTGATATAGGCCGGCACCGCCGGCATGCCCATGCCAAGAAGGATTGCCATGAGCATGGTCAGCAACAGCGCCAACAGCTGGAACAAGACCGATCCACCCTTGCCAAGGCCAAGTGATTGCAGCCAGCCAAGGACATCCAGCGACAGGAAGGTCGGAAGGCCGGTGAATTGCAGGCAGAAATCAATGATCGATACGGCAAGAAACATAAGATAGAGAGTCGAGATCAGGATCCCGGCATTGGACAAGGCATCAATGATCTTTTTCGGGCTTGCCCGTACTTCCGGGTCAACAAACAGCAGGGCGATCAGCAGCATCACCGCATACCATCCGGCACTGCCAGCGTCACCTGCGGCATTGCGGATCAGTTCCTGCAGCCAGGACCCGCTGACGATTTTGCACCCCGCGTCGGTAACGATGCTTTCTGCGCCGATCAGCATGCCAAAGACGCCGCATCCAACGGTTTCCTTCTTGGTCAACAACAGCGCAAGGATCAGCAGGATCGGGCCAAAAATCATGATCAGATTCAGCAGGTCCTGCCGGTCCAGATGCATATCCTCTGTCATCTGGCCAATGGCTTTTATGTTCTGTTTGCGCGCCTGGAATGACACTGACAGGAACAGGCAGAAGAAATAGGCCAGCGCCGGTATCGCCGCAGCAACAATCACGCTGGAATAGGGAACGGTGGTCAGCGCCGCGACCACAAAGGCCGCCACCCCCATTACCGGTGGCATAATGGACCCGCCGGATGAGGCTGCCGCCTCGACACCGCCGGCAAACACTTTGGAAAAGCCGCGTTTCAGCATCATGGGAATGGTCAGCACGCCGGTCGACAGCACATTCACGATCGGGCCGCCAGAAATGGTGCCAAACATGGCCGAAGATACAATGGCGGCATGGGCCGGGCCGCCGCGCAGCTTGCGTGTCCAGCGGAAGGCAAGCTTGATCAGTGACCGTCCGCCGGCCGATGAGCCAAACAGCGATCCAAGTACCAGATAGGGGAAGATCGTATTCAGGATGATATCCATGAACCTGCCAAGCAGGCCGGATGAGTTATTGACCAGAATATCATGGATGCGCGGCCGTCCGTCAGCCAGCATGCGCGGCTCGCCCGCCAGCTTTGTCATCAGATATTTGTTGATATCTTCCGGTCCGTGGAAATACCAGACCAGCACGGTCCCGATGGTATAGGCCGCAATAAGGATGGCAACCAGCACCAGTGGCAGGCCCCACACCTTGACGTTGTAGGACAGAAAGACAACGATCGCGAGCCCGACCAGCAACACCAGCCAGCCACCGGTTGTATTCACGCATTTTGGATCGTCAATCGTCGTTGGCGGGTTCATGCCCAGCAATTCAGCAAGCTCGCGCTCAGCCTTGAGGCTTTCGGCAATCAGACGCGCGCGGTCACCTGTAATCTGGTCAATCAGGCAGATAGCCTCGATCTCGACAATGTAGGTCATCGAGATGGTGCAGGCCATCAGTACCAGCGCCAGATCCATGAACAGACCAAATCGCCGTCGCCAAACCGACCGGTCGGCCCAGCTGCGCCACATGGAATGTTTCAGCGCGACGATCAGCATCATCAGTGCAAAAAAGCCGGGATAGAACCACTCAAAGGGAAATTTTCGGAAGGTCGCCCCCTGGATGCCGGTGAGGGATGCGGCAAGGTCATCATAGCCGGGAATGCCGGGTGTCATGTTGATCAGGCCGATGGATACCATCGCCACAGTCAACCAATAAACCAGCTTCATGCCGGCATCAGGCGTCACGTCATCTGTCGGTTTTGGTTTTGACATGGCCTGTCCCCCGGTCACTCAAGAGCATCGTAACGTAAAGAAAAGACATGCGCCGGCCTGTTGGCCGGCGCATGCGCGTCAAAGGAGACGTTATTTTGCACAATCCGGAATGCTGTATCCGGCTTCTTCCCAGGCCGCAACGGCACCGGGGTGGTATTTCAGCGGATTCAGGCCGCACATGTCTGTCAGCGCAACATCAGTCTCGCCATGCCAGGAATTCGGCATGAAGGGCGCCTTTGCAAGATAGACATCCTCCAGCCCGTCAAGGAACGCCTTGGTCAGCGCCTTGGCGGTATCAAAATCCATAGACAGGTTGACGATCTCGCCGCCAACTGTGCCGGGGCAACGGTAATTGTCATCCTCTGACACCACGCTGACACCAGCGCCCCAGCCCATTTCGGAAATCGGCAGGGTCACGGCAACGGTGCCCGGACGCTTGGTAAATTTGCCGAACTGTTCGCCGTCAAAGGCCTCGACAGGCATTGACCAGATGGTCATGTCGCCCGATGAAAGGGCGGCAACAACACGTGAGTCGGGAAAGCTCATGGGCAGCACAAAGGCGTCTGCCGAACCATCCTGAATGGTTTTTACGGCCTGTCCCCAGTTCACCTGAATGCCGGTATAATCCTTCTTTTCTTCAAGGCCGGTTACAAGGCGCACAAGGTCACGCGCGTTGGTCAGGGCTGCGCCGCGCGGCGGGCCGTTGAAGATGCGGGCATCCTTGATGCCGTCATAACCGGGGAAGTTGCTGCTGTCATAGGCATAGAGGCCCTGACAGGCGATCCGGTAGGTGTAGAGAACGCCAAGATTGGCTGTCAGTTCGGCACCTTTTTCCTTGCCCAGCTTTGCGTATGGACCAACCGCCCGCGACATCAGGAACGGAAGGACAAAAGGCGCGGCGGCGATATCCGATTTGCCTTCGGCGACATTCTGCACGGAATTGGTAAGGGTCTGGCCGGTCGTCACCTGAATATCGGCCACCTTGGCTTTCGACGCAGCTTCTGAAAGGGCAAGGACGGACACGCCGGGCGCGCTGCCAGGTGATGCCGTCTCTGCTGTAAGATTAACGACTGCCTGGGCAGTTGTCGCAAGGCCTGTCATCGCCATTACACTGGCGACTGCAAATAATTTTCTCATTTGTTCCTCCACTAAGGTTACCGCGGTTCCGTGCCTGTTGGCACCGATGCCACGATCGACCATGTTCGTGAAATATGTTGGCTGTTACCATCCTTTGGCGCAAGTGCGGAACGCATGGCTCTTGAATTTTGTTTAATCCTGCCCAAATCCCGCAGTAACAGCCAGCAGTGCTGACACCAACATGTCCAACAATGCGACATATTCCTGATCGCCCTGAAAGGTCCGCCCCATGACACGCCCCGACTATCTCGCGTCTCTGTTTGACGATGCGCGCACCCACCGTTTCTTTTCAGACAAGCCGGTGCCGGAAACGCTTCTGAAAACGCTGTATGACACGGTAAAATTTGCGCCCAGCGCGTCGAATACATGCCCCATGCGTATCCTGTTTGTGACCTCGGACGCGGCCAAGGCCAAGATCATGGAGGCCGTCGGCGACGGGAATAAGCCGAAGGTACAGACAGCGCCGGTGATCGCAGTGGTGGCGCATGACATGGAATTCTACAAGCATCTTGGTACGCTGGCACCGCATCTGGATGCCGACAGTTTCGCAGCGCAGGGTGAAGACAAGCTGCGCATGCAGGCCAGCAACAATACCTGGCTGCAGGGCGGCTATCTGATTCTTGCAGCGCGCGCATTGGGTCTGGATTGCGGTCCAATGTCGGGGTTCAACCCGGCAAAGGTCAACGAGCTGTTCTTTGCCGATAGCAGCTGGCGCGCCAGTTTCCTTCTCAGCCTTGGCTATGGCAACGGTGACAACATCCGTGATCGGGCGCCGCGTTTGGGATTTGACGAGGTCTGTGATATCGTTTGAGGCGATTCAACACACTGTTATCGGTTCCCAGCGGCCGTGGATTCGACCGCACTGTATCGCCGATGTGCCAGATGAATGAATAACATCCGCTCCATTCTCACGCCGGTGCTGATCGCGTCGGGTTGCGTGCTGTTTCTCAGCTTTGCAATCCGCGCCAGCTTTGGGGTGTTTCAGATCCCGATTGCGGCGGAACTGAACTGGTTCCGCAGCGAATTCTCGCTTGCCATCGCCATACAGAATCTGGCCTGGGGGCTGGGGACACCGATTTTTGGGGCCGTTGCTGAACGCCTTGGTGACAGGCGCGCCATTTTTGTCGGCACATTGCTCTATGCCGCCGGTCTGGTGTTCAGCGCCTACACAACATCCGCATTGGGGCACCAGCTGATCGAAATCATGGTCGGTTTTGGCATTGCTGGTACTGGCTTTGGTGTCGTGTTGGGTGTTGTTGGCCGGGCAGCGTCTGACAAGAATCGATCTCTGGCGCTGGGGTTGACGACGGCCGCTGGCAGTTTCGGCCAGGTTGTTGGCCCGCCACTGGCCCAGGCCCTGCTGAATGTGATGCATTGGTCATCAGTGTTCATGGTTTTTGCCGGCATGATCATGCTGTGTCTGCTGTGCCTTCCCTTTATGAAAACGCAGGCGCGGGCCACCAAGACCGAAATTGAGGAAAGCCTTGGCACCATTCTGTCGCGTGCTGTCAGGGACCCGAATTATCTGATGATTTTCATCGGTTTCTTCAGCTGCGGGTTCCAGCTTGCCTTTGTGACCGCGCATTTCCCGGCACTTGTCACCGAGATTTGCGCGACGATCCGGCCGGACAGCCTATTGGCGCGTCTTGGTGTGGATACGACAGCCGAGCTCGGCGCGTTGTCCATCGGTGTGATCGGCATGTTCAATATTGTCGGCACCATTGTCGCCGGGGCGCTGGGTGACCGGTATCGCAAGAAAAGCCTGCTGGCGATGATCTATGCCGGGCGCACGCTGATTGCCGCCTGGTTTATCCTGATGCCGGTGACGCCAACAACGGTGCTGGTATTTTCGGTCATCATGGGGTCGCTGTGGCTGGCGACGGTGCCGCTGACATCGGGGCTGGTCGCCTATTTGTACGGGCTACGCTATATGGGCACGCTATATGGCCTGGTGTTTCTGTCACACCAGCTTGGATCCTTTTTCGGGGTCTGGCTTGGCGGCACCTTCTATGACCAGTTCGGGTCCTACACCATCGTATGGTGGGTCGGGGTCGGTACAGGCGTGCTGTCGACGCTGGTCCATCTGCCGATCAGGGAAGAACGCCGCCCAGCTGCCAGCGCGGCCTGATCCGGTCAGGCTGACTGCCGACCTGCAAGGGACAGACCGCCAGCCTCCTGCAGAAAGCTGACCAGCGCGTCAATGCCTGCCTGTTTGCGCATCGACCCGAAAATGAAGGGGCGTGTCCCGCGTCCGGCGGCGGTATCTGCACGCATCTGGTCGAGATCAACATCGACATGCGGGGCCAGCTCGATCTTGTTGACCACCAGCATGTCTGATTTCAGCAGCGCCGGTCCCTTCTTGCGCGGAATATCAGCCCCCATGCATACATCGATGATATAGATTGTCAGATCAACAAGTTCAGGGCTGAAGGTCGCGGCCAGATTGTCGCCGCCTGATTCGATCAGGATCAGATCAAGATCGGGAAAGGCCGTCTTCAGATCCTCAATCGCCGCCAGATTGACCGAAGCGTCCTCGCGGATGGCAGTATGCGGACACCCGCCCGTTTCCACGCCGCGGATACGCGCTGCCGGCAACGCCTGCGCGCGGACCAGGAAATCGGCATCCTCGCGGGTGTAGATATCATTTGTGATCACCGCCATCGAAATATGTGGTGACAGCGCATGGCACAATGCCTCGGTCATGCTTGTCTTGCCGGCACCGACCGGTCCGCCGATGCCAACACGCAGCGGCCCGTGTTTTAGTTTGGCGGCGGCGATGTCTGTATTCATGTGCGATAGATCCGTTGCTGTGCGGTTTCATGTTCAAGCGCGCATAGATCAGCAGCTGGCGTGAAACTGCCGATCGCGGCGATATCTGTTGTCAGGGCGCGGTCCACGGTCTGTTCAATCACAGGCATCAAGGCCGCAAGACAGGTCTGTCCGTCAATCTGCCCGATGGGCACAGTGCGCACGGCAACCGAAATCTGGTTGAGGCAAGCCGCCTGCAGGAAGGCAGCAAGGGTCATCCTGGTATCCAGCCCCCGTCGCCCGGCTGCCATTCCGATGGCCACCGGATAGGCAAGGCCATCAGGCAGTGTTATGGCATCTGTTGCGGCCAGCACCTTTGCAAAGGCGGCGCCAAGTTCCATCGTCTCCTGATAGCGTTCGGCCCCGGTACACATGGCGCAGCACAGATCATTGACATCGGCACCCGCCATGGCGGCGCGCAGAAACATCGCATCCGTAAAGCTGGCCCCGTATGGCACGGTGACCGCCAGCCAGTCTGTCAGACTGTCACGATCATGCACATCACCGCGCGCAATTGCGGTTTCCAGCCCGCCGGAATAGCTGAAGGCACCGACGGGAAAGGCGGGTGAGAACCAGTTCTGCAATGTCAGGGCAGATCTGTGCTGGCGATCGGTCATTTCAGTGCGTATGGCCATGGGTGCGGCCATGCCCATAGGCCCCGCCTTCCGGCGTAAAAGGGGCCGTTACCACGGTGACGATGGCGCCCAGCTGTTCCAGCATGGCCTGTAATACATTGTCCTGGCGGATCAGCAGATGGTCGGCGGCCATCTGGCAGGGTGTATGGCGATTGCCGATATGCCAGGCAATGCGCACCAGATTGTCGTGCCGCACCTGCAGCAGCTGTTCAGCCGCCGCACGCACCGCGATCACCCGCCCATCATCCAGCCGGAAACCCTGTCCCTCATCGATTGAACAGGTTTCCGCAAGTTCGACCAGGAAGGCCTCGCCATTATCGGTGACCAGACGCTTGCGACGCAGAAAGCGCGACTCATAATCCAGCGTGACCGTATCGGTGGCGGTGTCGGCGTGAATATGCGGTTCAATTTGCTGTGCAAGATGCATCGCCCGGTCCTCAGAACATGAAATAGCGCTGGGCCAGGGGCAGTTCTTCCGCTGGCTCGCATGTCAGCAATTCGCCATCGGCGCGCACTTCGTAGGTTTCCGGATCGACCTCAATCTGCGGGCAGTAATCATTATGCACCATATCGGCCTTTGATATGATCCGCGTATGCGCGACCGGTACCGTTGTCTTGGCCAGTCCCAGCTTGTCGGCGATATTGTCATCCTGCGCGGCGGCGCTGACAAAACTCACAGCCGATCGTTCCACCGACCGGCCAAAGGCAGCGAACATGGGCCGCGTATAGACAGGTTGCGGTGTCGGGATAGAGGCATTCGGGTCACCCATCTGCGCACATGCGATGCTGCCCCCGATCAGGACCATCTCGGGTTTGACACCAAAAAATGCCGGATTCCACAACACCAGATCCGCGCGTTTGCCAATGGTGATCGACCCGATATGGTCCGCGATGCCATGGGCAATGGCCGGGTTGATGGTATATTTCGCGATATAGCGTTTCACCCGCATATTGTCATTGTCGCCGGTTTCGCCAGGCAGGCGTCCACGCTGCACTTTCATCTTGTGCGCTGTCTGCCAGGTGCGAATGATGACCTCGCCGACCCGCCCCATCGCCTGGCTGTCCGACGCGATGATCGAAAACGCCCCCAAATCATGCAGGATATCCTCGGCGGCGATGGTTTCCCGGCGGATGCGGCTTTCGGCAAAGGCAACATCTTCCGGGATCGATTTGTCCAGATGATGGCAGACCATCAGCATATCCAGATGCTCTTCCAGCGTATTGACGGTATAGGGCCGTGTCGGGTTGGTCGATGACGGCAGAACATGCTGTTCACCGCAGATCTTGATAATATCCGGCGCATGCCCACCGCCGGCGCCCTCGGTGTGAAAGGCGTGGATGACCCGTTCCTTCATGGCGGCCACTGTATGTTCGACAAAGCCGCTTTCATTCAGCGTGTCGGTATGGATCATCACCTGAACATCCAGATCATCCGCCACCGACAGGCAGTTGTCGATGGTCGCCGGGGTGGTGCCCCAGTCCTCATGCAGCTTGAGCGCACATGCGCCGCCGCGCACCTGTTCCTCAAGGGCCCCCGGCATCGCCGCATTGCCCTTGCCGGCAAAAGCAAGATTCATGGCAAAGCCGTCCGCTGCCTGCAGCATCCGCCCGATATGCCAGGGTCCGGGGGTGCAGGTGGTGGCCAGCGTGCCATGCGCCGGCCCGGTGCCGCCGCCCAGCATCGTGGTCAGCCCGGAATGCAGCGCGTCGTCGATCTGCTGCGGGCAAATGAAATGGATATGGCTGTCAAAACCGCCTGCCGTCAGAATATGGCCTTCGGCGGCGATGGCCTCGGTGCCGGGCCCGATGATGATATCCACTCCCGGCTGGGTGTCCGGGTTGCCGGCTTTGCCAATGCCGCAGATCACACCGTCCTTCAGCCCGATATCGGCCTTGTAGATGCCGGATGCATCCACCACCAGCGCATTGATGATCACCGTATCAACCGCCCCTTTGGCGCGGCTGGCCTGTGACTGGCCCATACCATCGCGGATCACTTTGCCGCCACCAAATTTCACTTCCTCGCCATAGGTGGTGAAATCTTTTTCCACTTCGATGATCAGATCGGTGTCAGCAAGACGCAGGCGGTCGCCCGTGGTCGGGCCATACATATCGGCATAGGCAGCGCGCGAAATCCGTGTTGGCATCAAAGGCCTCCCATGATCTGCTGATTGAACCCAAAGACGCGCCGCGCACCGCGCAATGGTACCAGCGGCACCTCGCGGCGTTGGCCGGGCTCGAACCGCACAGCGGTGCCGGCGGCGATATCAAGACGCATGCCGCGGGCCGCTTTCCGGTCGAATTCAAGTGCGGGGTTGGTTTCTGCAAAATGGTAATGGCTGCCAACCTGGACAGGCCGGTCGCCGGTATTGGCAACTGTAAGACTGACTGTCTCGGCCCCTTCATTGAGGGTGATTTCGCCATCAGCCGGGATCACTTCGCCCGGGATTATTTTGCCCGGGATCATTTTGCCCTGAACCGTCTTGCCGGGGCTCATGACGTGCCTCCCTTGCGGATCGGGTGGTGGACCGTGACCAGCTTGGTGCCATCGGGAAAGGTCGCTTCTACCTGCACGTCGTGGATCATGTCGGCAATGCCGTCCATACACTGGTCAGCCGTAATTACATGCGCCCCGGCTTCCATCAGGTCAGCCACAGATTTGCCGTCACGCGCACCCTCAACAACAAAATCGGTAATCAGCGCGATGGCCTCGGGGTGATTAAGCTTCACGCCACGTGTCAGCCGTTCGCGCGCAACCATGGCCGCAACACTGACGAGCAGCTTGTCCTTTTCTCTTGGTGTGAGTTTCATGTCCTTACCTCATGATTGCCAAACTCGGGGCACCTGTTGCCCGCGCATTGCACCTAAAATCTGTGAAAGGCCGGCTTTGCCGGTCATGGTCTCGTCGGCAAGCAGCCGCAGCACCAGCTTGCCCTGCCAGACGGACAGCGCTGTTCGCAGGCCGGGCTGTGACAAGGCCGGCTGGATATTGGCCCGCATGATCTCCAGCCGTGGGCCAACATAGACCAGGGTGGCCATCATCTGGGCATGCGCGGCGCCAGCTGTCGCGCCCAGACGCGCCGCGATATCTTCGGTCAACTGCAAGGCCTCGGCATGGACCAACTGCCCCTGCCGACGAATATGCCAATGGTCAGTGAAGTGACAATGCTGCAGGATTTCGCCCATTTCATGCCTGCCGAATACCAGCGATTCCAGCAACAGGCACTCGCTGTCTGCGTCGAGATCAACATCAATCCGGCGGGCAAGACGACTGCCGTCAAACAAAATGGTTTCCTGTGGCAGCCAGTGCAGCCTGGCCCCGCATTTGGCCTGCAGCGCCACATCTACGTTGGCAATATCGGCGGTGCTGCTGCGATAGGCGCGCTCTGCTGCCTGTGTTGTTACGACCATATTGCTGGCATCTGCCACACAGCGATAATCATAATGATCGCCGCCGGTGATACCACCGGCCGTATTGACCAGCACAACCTCGTGCGCAGGGCCATAGCTGCGGGGCAGCAGGGCTTTGGCCGCACCCGCCTGATATAGCCGCGCCAGCGCATCCGCAGCAAAGCCGACATCAACGGTGCCGCGTGCGCGCTGTAATGTCTTTGTGTGGGTGACTGCGCCATCCATCATAATAAGCATTAACTTAAATACTTGGACGCGTGTCGCCAACTATGATCTGTAGCTGGCGGCCTCGCTGCTGCCTTTTTATTGATATCAGGTTCTGGATTTTTCGAATTTGGCCCAGGCTTCCTCGAGCTTGTGGATATCGAATCCGGGTGCGCGTGCCGGCCCCAGCACAATGGCTTCGCTGGCGATGACCGTTTCTATGGATTGTTGCAACACCGGGATGATATCGGCCGGGATGACCAGCGCGCCATGACGGTCGGCATGGATCAATTCGCCCTGCATCACACGCATGCCTTTGATGGTCACCGGCGTGCCGATCTCGACCGCATGCACAAACCCATGGCTGGGGCCAATGGATCCGGCCAGAACCGGAAACCCGTCATCCATCACATCCAGGTCACGCATGACGCCGTTGGTGACGGCGCCGGTAAGGCCCAGCCCCTTATGGACGGCGACATGCACCTCGCCCCACCATCCGGCGATGCAATTTGGATAATCAACATCTTCGACAATGGCCGCCGAAGGTGACGGCCCAGCTGCCATCGCATGAAAATAGGCCATGCGGCGTTCACGAATGACTTCTGGCGGTTCCTGCGGCGGGGCAAGACCGGAAATTTTCGCGGTTCGTGCAAAGCCGACAATCGCTGGCGCCCCCGGTTTGCAATGGAACATGGTGCCACGTGTAAACCGGTTGAAGCCGCGTTTGCCCTGGGCCACCTCGATCGCATTGCAGACGGTGGGTGTGTCTACCGTGCGGAGCAGCTCCAGCAAAGCCGGTGGAAGGGTCTTGTCGGCCATGATCTCAATACCTCATCGGTCGGTTCTGTCGGTGGTGCGGTTGCGGGTTGCCCGGGCAGACCTGGCCCTTGGTCTAGTGGCGTTCCATTGTCGGGCCGGCCGGGTCATCGGTATTGCGGATGCGGTACATACTGGCCTCGCCCGTCATGGATGGTGTGATGGCACGAGACAGGCCAGCCGGCACCAGACAGGTATCCCCGGAATTCAGCACGGTGCTTCCGCCGTCCCAATCCAGTTTCCAATGGCCCCTGACCGGCATCAGCACCTCGGGCTGGTGGCAGTGATAGGCACTTTCCTCAACCGATCCACGCGTGATGAAATCCACCTCGAATCCCGGCCGGTCGCGCAACATCGCATCCGGCCCGATAACCTTGCAGGGCTGGCCGCCGGCCAGCGCCATCATGTCCCAATAGCGCGCCACATAATGCGGCACGACTTCTGCGGATGAGGGTTCGGCCATCAACTGCAACTGATCATCAGCCATCACCGGCATCGGGCCGGTTCCCTTGGGCAGGGTTTCGCCATTCTTGCTGTCATAGAGCTGGCCGTTTTCCCCAAGCACAAGCCCGTGCGCGGCCGCGCTTTCGATGACCTGCGGTGCCCAGGTCACGCCGCCACCCGCATCGTCGCCGCCAAGGATGGCCATGATCATCCCGTAATCGGTACCGATATTCTCGAACCCGCGAAACATGCCGGTAGGGATGTTGAAGATATCGCCTTCCTCGAGAACAACCGCGCCGGCATCCCCCCAGCGTCCCCAGAAAAACCGCCAGCGCCCGGATTGCACGAAGAACACCTCGGCTGTGCGATGTGTATGCAGGCTGTTATGGCATTTTGGCGGCTGGCCTGCCGCGCCGATATTGAACCCGATCTTTTCAGCAATATGGACATGCTGGTCAGCGCTTTCGGATACACCGCCGCCGATGATGGTGAAATTTTCCTTCTGGTCGCTGCCGGGGGTGTGCGCGTCGATAAAGGCTGTCTTGCAGGGCACCAGCGTGCCGCGCCTGACGATGTTCTGTTCCATTTGCTGCAGGTTCATCTGGCACTCTCTCTTGGGCTTTGGCACATATCCGTCCTGCAAATCTGCAGCACGGTCCATCGGCTGTGAGGGTATCGGATCACACCGCTGTCACGCTACATTTATCAGAAGATCCGGCCGGATGACCAGTCCGGTCTATGACTTCAGACGATAGCCGGTCTTGAAAATCCACCAGATCACGGCAAGGCAGACAAACATAAAGCCGCAGATGGCGCCAAGGCTGACTGCAACCGCAACATCCGCAGTTCCGAAAAAGGCCCAGCGAAATCCTGAAATCAGATACACGACCGGGTTGAACAGGGTGATCTTCTGCCACAGCGGCGGCAGCATATCGATGGAATAGAAGCTGCCGCCCAGAAATACCAGCGGGGTGATGATCAGCATCGGTATCAGGTTCAACTGTTCGAAATTCTTTGCCCAGATGCCGATGATGAATCCGAACATCGCAAAGGACACACAGGTCAGCACAAGAAAGCCGATCATCCATACCGGATGCAGGATCTGGATCGGGACAAACAGATGCGCCGTGCCAAGGATGATCAACCCGATCATCAGCGATTTTGTGGCCGCTGCACCAACATAGCCGATCACCGCCTCGAATGGGGATACAGGCGCCGACATCAATTCATAGATGGTGCCCATGAATTTTGGAAAATAGATGCCGAAGGACGCATTGGTCAGGCTTTGCATCAGGACGGACAGCATGATTAGGCCGGGTACGATGAACGAGCCATAGGCCACCCCGTCCACCTCCTGGATCCGTGAACCGATGGCCGTGCCGAAAACCACAAAATAGAGACAGGTGGAGATGACCGGCGAGACGATGCTCTGTAACAGGGTCCGGAATGTCCGCGCCATTTCGAATATATAGATGGCTTTTATCGCATGCAGGTTCATTCGTTCAGTCCCGAACCATGTTGACGAAGATATCTTCCAGCGAGCTCTGCGATGTCGCAACATCGCGGATCCGCAGGCCGCTGGCATTGACATCGGCAAGAAGCCGCGTGATGCCGGTCCGCTGTTCGGTGGAATCATAAGTATAGAACAGGGTTTCGCCACCCGGCTCCAGCGTCAGGTCATAAGGGGTCAGCGCGTCAGGTATCGCCGTAATCGCCTCTTGCAGATCAATGCGCAGGGTTTTTGATCCCATCTTGCGCATCAGCGTGGCCTTGTCCTCGACAAGCAGCAATTCGCCGCCATTGATCACCCCGACACGTTCGGCGATGGCTTCCGCCTCCTCGATATAATGCGTGGTCAGGATGATGGTCACACCATCCGCCTTCAACTCGCTGACAATATCCCACATTTCCTTGCGCAACTCGACATCGACGCCTGCGGTTGGCTCGTCAAGGAACAGGATGCGCGGCTGGTGGCTGAGCGCCTTGCCGATCATCACCCGGCGCCGCATCCCGCCGGAAAGCGTCATGTTCTGCGCATCCCGCTTGTCCCACAGGGATAGTTTCTTCAGCAAGGATTCGATGATGGCAGGGTCGCGCGGTTTGTTGAACAGGCCGCGCGAATGATGCAAGGCATCTTTCACCTTCTGAAAGCTCTCCAGCATGATTTCCTGCGGCACCAGCCCGATCAGCGCCCTGGCCTTGCGATAGTCATCGACGATATCAAATCCGTTCACAGTGACACTGCCGCTGGAAGCGCGCACCAATCCGCAGATGGTGGAAATCAGCGTCGTCTTGCCCGCACCATTAGGACCGAGGAGCGCGATAACCTCGCCTTCCTCAATATCGAGCGAAATGCCTTTCAGCGCTTCGGCGCCATCACCATAGGATTTGCGAAGGTCGCGAATGGACAAAATAGGTGCCATTGATCTCTTTCAGAACACGGTGTTGCAGAACAATATGGGGGCATATGCGGAAAGGCTTAGACCATCAGATATCTATCACGAAAGCAGGGTGCCTGTCATGCCGTCAGATATAATAAAAGCGGGCAGCTAGGTGGTGCGGGCCTGATTGGTCTAGCCGGATGGGCTGTCCTTTTGCACAACGCTTTCCACATATGTCAATGTACGGTTGAGCGAGGCAGCGATCAGCCTGATCGCACTTTTCGGGGCGATGCCCTGGCGGCGATAGGCGACGAACAGGCGCCTGATGGTTTCCATTTCCGCTGTCTTTTTGCCCATGCCGTGTCTTGCGCGCACCTCGCCTCGGGACATTAGATTACCTTTTTCTAATGAAAAAAGCGATTTCTAATAAAAGCGACTGGGCCCCCATGGGCGCGGCGAGCCATACAGCCAGCCATACGGCCAGCCATAGAGTGGAATGGCGCGGCAGCAGCGGGTGCGGTTAATCAGGCTTGATGCGTTTGCGCGGCCGCCCGCCCATGGCAAGGGCCAGGATTACCACGATCTCGTTGGCATGCGGCGCATCCGGAATGGTGATTTCGGCGGCATCCATATGGTCGAAATCCCAGATGCTCTTTTTGCTGGTCAAGGGCACCGTCAGCGTTGCGCCGGGTCCTCCCATCTTTTTCGTAGAGGTGATGATCTCGCTGGCATCGCCCAGCGCGCCGCGCACCGGTGCGCCAAAGCGGGGGTGAATCAACGCCGCAGCATGTTCAATCTCACCATCAACACCGACGATGGCGCCCTTGCCATAGGACTGGATATCATCCGGTCCGGCGTCCAGCGCCTGCAAGCCGCGCGTCACCAGCCGTGCCGAAATATCGGCCCCGATATCTTTCAAGACATCCAGATCGCCATCCGGTTGGCCGGCGAAGGGGTTGGCGATCACTGCCGCGACAACGCATTTGCGACTTGGCGTCTCCAAATTCTGTCCTGCTTCGCGGTGGGTGTCCTCAACCGCGGCAATCATTTTTCGGATTTCGGCTGTTCGCTGCATGGCGGGCGTCCCTCACGTTAAGATGACAAGGCGGACAGTGTGTCAAAAACCGGCGCCGAACGAAAGCGGCAGCTGGAACGGCCCGGGAAATCGCCAAGGCAAAAATTTTATCATTTGGTAAAAAAATATGGACAAGGCGTCTTTATCCGGCATTATTAAAATGCGAATGAAGGATTCAACCGACACGAGGCGGGTATATCATGACGAATAGACTTGCGACGACATTCACGGGACTTGAGTTTGTAAACCCATTCATTCTGGCGTCTGCACCACCCACGGAAAGCAAACGCAAAATCATGAAGGCCTTTGAGGCGGGTTGGGGCGGTGTTGTCACCAAGACCATCGGTCTGCATCCCGTCGAGAATGTGGCTGGCCCGCGTACCATTTTCCAGCGATCAAGCGATCAGACACCTTATGTGTCGCGCATGAAACGCACCGATACGGTGTCACACTCGTCATGGAACTGGGAACTGATATCCGACCAGCCGCTGGAAATGTGGCTTCCTGACCTGAAAGAGATTAAGGCGGCCTATCCCGACCGCATGCTGATCGCCTCGATCATGGCGGGTGCAGGCAGCGAAGAGGAAATGGATAATTGGCGCAAGCTGGCGTCGGCAGTTGTTGATGCGGGATGTGACGCGATCGAGTTGAACATGTCCTGCCCCCATATGGACCGCAAGGATATGGGCGCGAACATCGCCAATGACGAGGACATCATCAGATCCATTCTGGCAGCGGTGACAAGCGCGGTTAGCGTGCCGATCTGGGTCAAGCTGACGCCGTCGACATCCAAACTTGTGGATGCGGCCGGGGCGGCTTACGAGGCAGGTGCGGCTGCTATTTCGCTGTGCAATACCTTTCCGTCACTGCCATTGATGGACCCGGAGACAATGAAATTCGAGGTTGAGGTCGACGGGCTTGTGACATCTGGTGGTCTGGGTGGCCTTGCGATCCTGCATCAGGCGCTGCAGCGCGTGTCGGATATCTCAAAGGCCTATCCAGATCATGCGATTTCCGGCATTGGCGGCATCAGAGGGTTCCGTGAAGCCTTTAATTTTGTTGTGCATGGTGCTGGCAATATGCAGGTCTGCACCGCTGCAATGGAAGAAAAGGGCAGCGGCGGCGTCGGTGTTGAACTGATCAAGGAGCTGACGCGGGACCTGAACGACTATCTGGAGCGTAAGGATTATGCCTCAATCGAGGAATTCCGCGGCGTAGCGCGCGAGCGTATTGTCGAACATTCAGATGTGCGCAGGAAGAGCGGCACCTATAATGGTGGCTATTCGATCGCATCCTGACGCAGGCCCAAGGCAGGGTTACACGGAAATAGGGGTTGTGGTGATGACGGTGCAAGGGCGGTTTGTCCTATCCAGGATGCAGCCCTTACCCCCTGTCTAACGGCGCTTATGTAACAACAGGTATGCAACGGCACTTATGTAACGACACTTGCGTAAAAACGTTTCCGGGACCCGCATGCCACATGCATCACGGCCGATGACTCCCCATCGGTATTTCAAATAAGGGGGGCTTGGCCCCGCACCGCACAGGATCCGGCAGGCTGGCACTGCCGAACGCCACAGAACTGTCCAACCGGGCAAAAGGAATAAACGGAATGGCAATCGTCAAAGAAACTGTCCTTGAGGTAAAACACTATACGGACAGGCTGTTTCATTTCAGGACGACACGAAGCAGCGGGACCCGGTTCCGTGATGGTGAATTTCTGATGATCGGGCTGGAGGCAGAGGGCAAGCCGTTATTGCGGGCCTATTCGGTCGCGTCTCCGAATTATGAGGACTATATGGAATGGTTCTCGATCAAGGTGCCTGACGGGCCGCTGACCAGCCGCCTGCAACATATGCAGGTCGGGGACGAGGTGATTACCAACACCAAGGCCGTGGGCACGCTGGTCATGGATAATCTGAAATCCGGCAGGAATCTCTACATGCTGGCAACCGGCACTGGCGTTGCCCCTTTCATGAGCCTGGTCAGGGGTCTGGAAACCTATCAAAAATATGAAAAGGTCATCCTGCTCTGGAGCACGCGCGAAGTGAAAGAGCTGGCGTTCATGGATATGCTGGAAAATCTGAATGATCACCCCGTCTGGGGTGAGGTGACCCAGGGCAAGTTCCTGTTCTACCCGTCAGTGACGCGCGAGGAATTCAAGAATACCGGCCGCATCACCAACGCCATTTTTGATGGCACGGTTTATGACAAGCTGGGTGTCCCGCCTTTCGACAAGGATCAGGACAGCGCCATGATCTGCGGGTCGATGGAGATGAATTTGGAATTCAAGCGCTATTTCGAAGACAAACTCGGCTGTGTGGAAGGCAGCAGCAACACACCCGGTGATTTCGTTCTGGAAAAATCCTTCGTCGAGAAATAGGCCCCGCAGAAATAACGGGCGGCGTCATGACAGATGGTGCCAAAAAGATGCCGCGTCAGGTGTCGGCCCCCGGCGCGACAAGCCGGCCAAGGAACAGCGTGTCCAGCATCTGCGCCGCTTCGTCATAATAGCTTTTGTCACCCGGCGCGAGGCGCAGCACATGCCGCACCTGAACGCTGAAATCGGCGTAATGCTGAGTGGTTGACCAGATGGCAAACAGCAGATGCCGCGGGTTACAGGGGGCCAGGCGACCATCGTCAATCCAGCTTTGCAGGATGTCGGCTTTTTCATCGACAAGCTGCCGCAGTTCGCTTTGCAGAAAATCACCGATATGCGGTGCGCCCGCCAGAATTTCGTTGGCGAACAGCCGCGACTCGCGCGGATATTCGCGCGATGATTCCAGCTTACGTCGGATATAGCTGCCAATTTCCGTTGCCGGATCGCCATCAGCGCGGATCGCGCGCAACGGGGCCAGCCAGACATCCAGCAGGCCGGTCAGAAGGGCGATGTGAATTTCTTCTTTATTCTTGAAGTAATATAAGAGATTGGGTTTGGACATTTCGGCAGCGCTGGCAATCTTATCCAGCGTCGCACCGTGAAAGCCGGTCTGCGAAAACACCTCAAGGGCGGCCAGCAGGATACGCTTTTCATTTTCCTTTTGAATGCGTGTCTTGTTGCGCGGCTGTTTCGCCGGCGTCTTGGCAGCCATCGTCTCTTGCATCTTGTTTCCCCGCATTCGGCCTGCTTTTCCGCCTGTCTTTTTCTTGGTTTCAACATTCTAAGAGATTTGACCAAACGGTAAAAATGTTATTTCATATTTTTGTGGTCGGGGGTTCATCCGGACTGCGACCTGACCGTCTGGTCAGTGACGCCATCTGTCTGGAAAAGGCAATGTGCGTTGATACTGATGGAGAGTGCCACCATGCCTGACAGCGCGACCCCGCAACCGAATGATTTACGTGCCTTCTGGATGCCGTTTACGGCGAACCGCCATTTCAAGGCTAGCCCGCGCATGCTGGTCAGTGCCAAGGACATGCATTATGACACGGCCGATGGTCGCAAGGTGCTGGACGGCACGGCCGGACTGTGGTGCGTAAATGCTGGCCATGCGCGGCCGAAAATTGTGAAGGCGGTGCAGGATCAGGTGGCGCAGCTGGATTATGCGCCGGCCTTCCAGATGGGCCATCCCAAGGCGTTTGAACTGGCCAACAGGCTGGTCGATATCACGCCTGACGGCATGAATTACTGTTTCTACACCAATTCCGGATCGGAATCGGTAGAGACCGCGCTGAAGATGGCGATTGCCTATCAGCGGGTGCGTGGCGAGGCCAGCCGGACACGGCTCATCGGGCGCGAGCGCGGCTATCACGGCGTCAATTTTGGCGGCATCTCGGTGGGTGGAATTGTCGCCAACCGCAAGATGTTCGGCACCCTGTTGTCGGGCGTTGACCATATGCCGCATACGCATGATCTGAAGCGCAACGCCTTTTCACGCGGCGAACCGGATCACGGCGCAGAGCTGGCAGACGAGCTGGAGCGGATTGCAACTCTGCATGACCCCTCGACCATCGCAGCTGTCATTGTCGAGCCGGTGGCCGGGTCTACCGGCGTGCTGATCCCGCCAAAGGGCTATTTGAAGCGGCTCCGCGAAATTTGTGACAAGCATGGATTCCTGTTGATCTTTGACGAGGTCATCACCGGCTATGGGCGGCTGGGCACGCCCTTTGCGGCTGATTATTTTGATGTAAAACCCGATATCATCACCACTGCCAAGGGACTGACCAGCGGGGTCATTCCGATGGGGGCGGTGTTTGTCCGTGACGAAATCCATGATGCCTTCATGAACGGGCCGGAAGAGCTGATCGAGTTTTTCCACGGCTATACCTATTCCGGCAATCCGGTCGCGGCGGCGGCCGCGCTTGGCACGCTGGACACCTATGCCGAGGAAGGGTTGCTGACCCGCGCCACCGATTTGGCGCAATATTGGGAAGACAGTCTGCACAGCCTGGCCGACCACCCCTATGTCATCGATATCCGGAATATCGGTCTGATCGGGGCGATCGAGCTGCAGCCGATTGAGGGCCAGCCTACCAAGCGGGCATTCTCGGCCTTTCTGAAAGCATTCGAGAAGGGCTACATGATCCGCACAACAGGCGACATCATCGCGCTGTCACCACCGCTGATCATCACCCGCGAACAGATTGACGAGCTGATCGGAACGGTTGGAGAGGTATTGCGGACGCTCTAGTCCGGCATCCGAAGGGAGAGGTTAATATTATGGCATCTGACATGAATACCGGGATGATGGACCAACGTGGCAAGAATTTCCGCATCAATGGTGACCGGCTGTGGGATTCATTGATGGAGATGGCGCAGATCGGGCCCGGCATTGCCGGCGGCAATAATCGCCAGACATTGACCGATGAGGATGCCGAGGGCCGCCGGCTCTATCAGAGCTGGTGCGAGGCCGAAGGGATGGTCATGGGGCTCGACAAGATGGGCACCATGTTTGCTCGTCGCGAGGGCACCGATCCGTCTTTGCCGCCGGTCATGGTCGGCAGCCATCTTGATACGCAGCCGACAGGCGGCAAATATGACGGGGTTCTGGGCGTGCTGGCCGGTCTTGAGATTATCCGAACGCTGAACGAAACCGGAATCAAGACCCGCCACCCGATCGAGGTGGTGAACTGGACAAATGAAGAAGGCACGCGGTTTTCACCGCCGATGATGGCATCAGGTGTGTTTGCCGGTGTCCATACGCTGGATTGGGCCTATGGCCGCACCGATGCTGCCGGCAAGACGGTTGGCGGCGAACTCGAGCGGATTGGCTGGATTGGCGATGAAGAGGTCGGCGCGCGCAAGCTGGCGGCCTTTTTTGAACTGCATATCGAACAGGGGCCAATCCTTGAGGATGAGAATATCGATATTGGTGTTGTCACCCATGGCCAGGGCCTGAACTGGCTGCAGGTTACGCTGACCGGCAAGGAAGCCCATACCGGATCAACCCCCATGCCGAAACGCGTCAATGCGGGTCTTGGCATGGCCCGTATCACACAGCTGGTGGACGAGATCGCCTGGTCACATGCCCCGCTGGCGGTGGGTGCGGTTGGCCATTGCGATGTCTATCCCAACTCGCGGAATATTATCCCGGGCAAGGTGGTCTTCACCATTGACTTCCGTCATCCCAAACAAGAGGTGATCGACGATATGGAAGCCCGCCTGCGGGCGGGCGCAGCCGAAATCTGCAAAGAGATCGGGCTGGAGATGGAGATCGAGCAGGCCGGCAAATTCGATCCGGTCGAGTTTGACGATGGCTGCGTCGGTGCGGTGCGCCGTGCGGCAGAACGGCTTGGGTATTCGCATCGCGATATTGTTTCTGGTGCCGGTCATGATGCATGCTGGATCAACCGCGTCGCGCCAACGGCGATGGTTATGTGCCCTTGTGTTGACGGGCTGTCGCATAACGAGGCCGAAGATATAACCAAGGACTGGGCGACCGCTGGCGCGGACGTGCTGTTCCATGCCGTCGTTGAAACCGCCGGCATTGTCGATGATTGAACAGGGAGATAGAACATGAGCACGGTAATCAGGGACGGCACCATCGTCACCGCAGATCGCACCTACAAGGCCGATGTGCTTGTCGAGGATGGCAAGATCACAAAGATCGGCAGCGGGTTGAGCGGTAATGAAACGCTGGATGCCACCGGATGCTATGTGATGCCGGGCGGGATCGACCCGCATACCCATCTCGAAATGCCTTTCATGGGCACCTATTCAAGTGATGATTTTGAATCGGGCACACGCGCTGCCCTGTCTGGCGGCACCACTATGGTGGTTGATTTCTGCCTGCCGGCCCCTGACCAGTCATTGCTGACAGCCATTCAGGCATGGGACAATAAATCGACCCGTGCGACAACGGACTATTCCTTCCATATGGCCATCACCTGGTGGGGTGAGCAGGTTTTTAACGAGATGCCGGAAGTGGTCTCCAAGGGCATCAACACCTTCAAGCATTTCATGGCCTATAAGGGCGCGCTGATGGTGGATGATGACGAGATGTATGCCAGCTTCCAGCGCTGTGCCGAGCTGGGTGCGATGCCGCTTGTCCATGCCGAAAATGGTGATGTGGTGGCGCAGCTGCAGGCAAAGCTGATGGAAGACGGCAATAACGGGCCGGAAGGGCATGCCTATTCGCGCCCGCCCGAAGTCGAGGGCGAGGCCACCAACCGCGCCATTATGATCGCCGACATGGCCGGGGTGCCGCTCTATGTCGTGCATGTATCCTGCGAGCAGTCGCATGAGGCGATCCGCCGTGCCCGCCAGAAAGGCATGCGTGTCTTTGGCGAGCCGCTGATCCAGCACCTGCTGCTGGATGAGAGCGAATATGCCCATCCGAACTGGGACCATGCGGCGCAGCGTGTGATGTCACCGCCCTTCCGCAACAAGCTGCATCAGGACAGCCTGTGGGCCGGGCTGCAGGCCGGCAGCCTGCAGGTTGTGGCCACCGACCATTGTGCCTTTACCACCGAGCAGAAGCGCTATGGTGTGGGTGATTTCACCAAGATCCCGAACGGCACAGGCGGCCTTGAAGACCGGATGCCGCTCCTCTGGACCTATGGGGTCGAGACCGGCCGTCTGACAATGAATGAATTTGTCGCCGCAACATCGACCAATATCGCCAAGGCGCTGAACCTCTATCCGCGCAAAGGGGCGATCCTCGAAGGGGCGGACGCCGATATCGTTGTGATTGATCCTGCCCGTGAAAAGACAATCACCCACACCAAACAGCAATCAGCCATTGATTACAATGTGTTCGAAGGCTTCAAGGTGAAGGGCCTGCCGCGGTTTACCATGACCCGTGGTTATGTTGCCATTCAGGAAGACGAGGTCAAAACACGCGAAGGGCATGGCAAGTTTGTGCCGCGTGAACCCTTTGCCGCACCAAATAAGGCGCTGTCAAAATGGAAGGCACTGACGGCCCCGCGTGCGGTTATTCGCGATCCGGCCAACATGCCGGCAGGAGTCTGATGAGCGATTCAAAAGGCAGTAAAGGGTCCGGCCGGGATCAGGTCATCAGTGCGAACAAGCTGTGTCTTACGTTTGATTCCAATGATGGCCCGGTACATGCGCTCAAAGATGTCGATCTAACCATCGAAAAAGGGGATTTTGTCTCCTTTATCGGGCCATCGGGATGCGGCAAGACCACGCTGTTGCGGGTCATTGCCGATCTCGAAAACCCGACATCAGGCGGCATTACGGTCAATGGCATGACACCCGAGCAGGCGCGCCTGCAGCGTGCCTATGGCTATGTGTTTCAGGCACCGGCATTGCTGGCCTGGCGCACGATTGAACGCAATGTCGGCCTGCCGCTGGAGATTATGGGGCTCAGCGCCGCAGAAAAGGCGGCGCGTGTGGCCCGCACGCTGGAACTGGTCGGCCTTGACGGGTTTGGACGGAAATTCCCGTGGCAGTTGTCCGGCGGCATGCAGCAACGCGCCTCGATCGCGCGGGCGCTGGCCTTTGATGCTGATCTGCTGTTGATGGATGAACCGTTCGGTGCGCTCGACGAGATTGTGCGCGATCACCTGAACGAACAGCTTTTGCAACTCTGGAACAAGACTGGCAAGACCATCTGTTTTGTCACCCATTCGATTCCCGAGGCTGTGTATCTTTCAAACAAGATTGTGGTGATGTCCCCGCGCCCGGGGCGTGTGACAGATATCATTGAATCCGATCTGCCCGCCGATCGCCCGCTCGATATCCGCGAGTCCAAGAAATTCCTTGAAATCGCCCAGCGGGTGCGGACAGGTCTGCGCGAGGGGCATTCCTATGAATAGGCGGCGCGTGCCACTATCGGCCACAATGCCGGTCCGGCGAAAGGAAGGCCTGCGGTGATGGGTGTGCTGTCACGGGTGTTTCCCATTGCCACGGTGGTCGCCGCCATCATGGTCATATGGTACGGCTTTGCCGTTTATCTGAATGCGCCATGGCAGATCGACCAGTATGAAAAGACCGGTGTTGAATGGCAGATGCGTGACCTGGTGCGTGATACGATGGCGCATGACCGCCCCATCCTGCCGGCACCGCACCAGATTGTGACTGAAATCTGGAAAACAACGGTCGAAAAGAAAATTACCTCCAAGCGGTCCCTCATCTTTCATGGCGGGGTCACATTGTCCTCGACAATGCTCGGCTTTCTGATGGGTACCATTTTAGGGATCGGGCTGGCTGTCTCGATTGTCGAAAACCGGGCGATGGACAAATCGCTGATGCCCTGGATCATCACCAGCCAGACGATCCCGATCCTTGCCATTGCGCCGATGATTATCGTGGTGCTGAATTCGGTCGGGCTTTCGGGACTGGTGCCAAAAGCCCTCATTTCCACCTATCTCAGCTTTTTCCCTGTCGTGGTGGGCATGGTCAAGGGGCTGCGCAGTCCTGACCCGATGCATATTGATCTGATGCGCACCTATAAGGCATCGCGCCTGCAGATGTTCTGGAAATTGCGGCTGCCGGCTTCGGTGCCGTTCCTGTTTGCATCGATGAAAGTGGCGGTCGCGATCAGCCTTGTCGGGGCGATCGTCGGTGAATTGCCGACCGGGGCCGTGGCCGGGCTTGGCGCGCGGCTGTTGGCAGGGTCCTATTATGGCCAGACCATCCAGATATGGTCGGCGCTGATCTCGGCGGCCTGTATGGCGGCCGTGCTGGTTATGCTGGTTGGTGTTGTCAGCCATTTCACCTTGCGCCGCATGGGGCTGTCACGATGACCCGGTTCCAGACCATCCTGTCGGGCCTTGGCGGGCTGGCGGCACTTTATGCCCTGGCAGCGGGGCTGTTATCAGGAACGCCGGACAGCGCGATTCTGGCGGCAAGCCTTGTGCTGCTGCTGGCCGCAGCGCGGCGCTTTGCCAGTGTGATGCCGTATTATCAGATTGATCTTGGCGCCGGGCTGGTTGGTATGGCGACGCTGTTGATGGTGCTGGATGCTGGCATGGGTGCCGATTTCTGGGCATTGCTGGTGGCCAGCTGGCTGTTCAGCTGGTTGGCGGTTGAACGCGCGATGATGGCGCGCACGCAGGCAGCAGGTGTGGCGGCGGCCCTGTCGCTGGGCGTTCCGGTATTCTTTGGGATCTGGATTATTTTTGTCTGGCAGCTGCTGACGGTCGGGTTTGAAATTCCGATGGTATTGCTGCCATCGCCAGAACAGATCGCTGTGCGGTTTTTCAATTCGACCAGCGTGCTGTGGGCGGATTTCCAACAGACATTCATCAAGGCCGCCCTGACCGGCTATATCATGGGCTGTGGCAGCGCCTTCATCCTCGCAATCCTGATTGATCGCGTACCCTTTCTGCAGCGCGGGCTGTTGCCCGTTGGCAATTTTGTGTCCGCCCTGCCTATCATCGGTATCGCGCCGGTGATGGTAATGTGGTTCGGCTTTGACTGGCAGTCCAAGGCAGCGGTGGTCGTTGTCATGACCTTTTTCCCGATGCTGGTCAATACGGTTGCCGGATTGCAGGCGACACAGGCGATGGAGCGCGATCTGCTGCGCACCTATGCCGCATCCTATTTTCAGCTGTTGATAAAGCTTCGGCTTCCGACAGCGGCCCCCTTTATCTTCAATGCATTGAAGATCAACTCGACGCTGGCGCTGATTGGTGCCATCGTAGCCGAGTTCTTCGGCACCCCGATTGTGGGTCTTGGCTTCCGCATTTCCACCGAGGTTGGACGCATGAACCTCGATATGGTCTGGGCGGAAATTGTGGTTGCGGCGCTCGCCGGATCGCTAAGCTATGGCCTTCTCGGCCTGCTGGAACGGCAGGTAACTTTCTGGCACCCCTCCAACCGTCGGAAACAATCATAAACCTTACAGGGAGAATGACATGAAAAAACTATTAGCTTCATTGCTGGCTCTTGCCGTTTCGGCAACGGCTGCACAGGCGGCTGACAAGCTTACGCTTCAGCTGCAGTGGGTGACGCAGGCACAGTTTGCCGGTTATTACGTTGCCCTCGACAAGGGTTACTACAAGGAAGAAGGGCTGGATGTCACCATCAAGCCGGGCGGCCCTGACATTGCACCGCCGCAGGTGCTTGCCGGTGGTGGCGCAGACCTGATGCTGAACTGGATGCCATCTGCGCTGGCAGCGCGGGAAAAGGGTGTTCCGCTGGTCAATATTGCCCAGCCATTCAAGTCATCGGGCCTGCAGCTGACATGCCGCAAGGAAACGGGCATTACGTCGCCAGAAGATTTCCGTGGCAAAACAATCGGCGTCTGGTTCTTTGGAAACGAGTATCCGTTCCTGTCATGGATGAGCCAGCTTGGCATTCCGACAGATGGCGGTGCAAATGGTGTGACTGTCCTGAAGCAGGGCTTCAATGTTGACCCGCTGCTGCAAAAGCAGGCCGACTGCATCTCGACCATGACCTATAACGAATACTGGCAGGTGATTGATGCCGGCATCTCGCCGGATGAGCTTGTTGTCTTCAAATATCAGGACCAGGGTGTCGCCACACTTGAAGATGGCATCTATGTGCTTGAGGACCGCCTGCAGGATGCAGCGTTCCAGGACCAGCTGGTACGTTTTGTACGCGCCTCGATGAAAGGCTGGAAATGGGCTGAGGCCAACCCGAATGACGCCGCTGAGATCATTCTCGACAATGATGCCACCGGTGCCCAGACGGAAAAGCACCAGCGCCGGATGATGGGCGAGATTGCCAAGCTTACGGCGGGTTCAAACGGTACGCTCGACCCGGCCGATTTTGATCGCACGGTTGCGACGCTGCTGAAAGGCGGTTCCGACCCGGTGATTACCAAAAAGCCGGACGGCGCTTGGACACATATGATCACCGACAAGGCGCTCTAAAGATCGTCTGACACGCTTTGGATTCCCTTTCGGGCCACCCGCGATGCGGGTGGCCCTTTCCTGTTCTGACAGAATTATTCATAATGGCAGCCAAAATCAGCGGGGACAGATCATGGAACAGACTGACGATATTCTGCGGGTCATTCTCCTTGGAACAGGTATTCCCAATCCGGATATCAATGCCTTTGGCACGGCCACCATTATCGAAGCCGGATCGCAGCGTGTATTGCTGGATTGCGGGCGCGGCACGGTCATCCGCATGGCGCAGCTTGGTATTCCGCTTGGTGCTGTTGACAAGGTGTTTCTGTCGCATTTCCATTCCGACCACTATGCCGGTCTTTTTGACCTGTTGATGACGGGCACGATCCCGCAACCCTATGCCAACCGGAAATGCCCTCTGGATGTGTTCGGCCCGCCCGGGGTTGAGGATATCGAGGAGGGGGGCAATATCATCGCCCGGCCAGATCGCAAGATCCGCACGGATGATAATGAAATCGACCCGGACCATATGCGGATCATCGCCCATGAATATGCCGAAGGACCGGTTTATGACGAGGGCGGGCTGCGCATCATTGCCATTGAGGTCGATCATGGTGAATTCATTAAACCGGCCTATGCCTTTCGGGTGGAATATGCAGGCTATGTTTTTGTGCATAGCCATGACACGCGGTATAATGAAAACCTGATCGCACAGGCGCAGGGTGCAGATGTGTTCGTGCATGAGGTGGCGGCAGCACGTGAAGAAACAATGGCGCAATATCCGGGGATCCGGGTGGCGCTGGACCATCATGCAACCCCCGAAGAGGTGGGCCGGGTCTTTGCGCAAACACGCCCAAAGCTGGCGATGCTGACGCATATTGTGCTGTTGCCCCCTGACCCGGTGCCGATCAATGCGGTAACGGCCGGGGTGGCATCAGAATATGGCGGCATGGTGCTGGTGGCCGAGGATCTGATGACGATCGAGATTGGTGCCAACATCACCGTAATCCCGTTTGGCCATGGCCGGTCGGGGTCACGCTGACGGCGCAGGCGCTATTTACTGGTGGCGATCTGCGTCAGCCACAAGCCGATGCCCATCACGACAAGGCCGGATGCGCGCAACGGGCTGAGCCGCGTTTCCGGCGCGCCGAAAATGCCGAAATGATCGATCACCGCAGCGCTGAACAACTGGCCGAACAGAACGAAAAAAATCGCGTTCCCCAGGCCAAAGCGGGGCGCGACATAGGTGATGCTGACGATATAGAAGGCAACAAGACAGCCGGCGAGGAACAAATGTTTTGGGGCGTCCATCGCCCGCGTCAGCGAAAACCCGCCTTGCATGGTCGATACAATCAGACAGCAGCCAAGGGCAATGAAAAACAGAATGGTGGCGGCGCCGAACGGTGCCTCAAGATGCCGGCCAAGTGCCGCATTCAATGCGGCCAGTACCGGTATGCCAAGCCCTGCGATAAACATCACTACGGCGTATGCTGACATGATCGTCTCCCGTTTGCGGTTCGTGTGACCGGTGGCCAGTCCTGCCGCGCCCCGCCCGGATGGACATGCGCCCGCCCGTGCAATCCACATATCAATGGCACCACACAAGAGGATCATAAAAGCCTCAAAACCCCAAACAATAATATGGGTGCCATTGGCGTCCCCGCTATCAGGCCGCGGCGTTATTGAAAGCTTTGTTCTGTCCCCTTGCCATGGCAGATTAGCGGCATGTCTGCAGATATTTTTCTTATTGTACTGTTTGCCGCCCTTATGCATGCGGTCTGGAACGCTGTGGTCAAGGGCGCGACAGACCGCACCATTTCCCTTGGTTTTGTGGCGTTGGGACATACGCTTCCCGCTATTCTGGTCGCGCCTTTGGTGCCATTGCCCGACCCGTCTCTGTGGCCCTATATCGCCGCCTCGACCGTCACCCATTGGGGCTATTACTATTTGCTAAATACCGGATACCGGCTTGGAGATCTGTCGCTTGTCTATCCGGTGGCGCGGGGCATCGCGCCGTTACTGGTGGCCCTGCCTGCCTTAATATGGCTTGACGAGATGCTGCCGCTCACCGCCTGGGCCGGGCTTTTATGTATTTCGGGCGGCATCCTGTTCATCGGGCTGGGGCGAAAGGGGACTGCCCCCGCATTGCCTGCCCTGACGGTGGCGGTGCTGACTGGCAGTGCCATTGCCCTCTACACCCTCATCGATGGCGTAGGCGTCCGGCTTGCCGATCAGGCAGTGACATATATCATCTGGCTGTTCATTGGTGAGGGGCTGGCCGTTTTCTATATCCTGCTGCCACGCATGCAACGGGTCAAGGCCCAGTCAAACCGGCAGTTGATATTGGCATTTGCCGGCGGGCTGTTATCGGCGCTGGCCTATGCGCTGGCCCTATACGCCAAGACCAAGGCCCCGCTGGGCCTAGTGTCGGCGCTGCGTGAAACATCGGTGATTTTTGCAGCCTTGATTGGTGTGTATTGGTTCGGTGAAGGTCCGGTCAGGACCCGGCTATGCGCGGCTGCCGTGGTGGCGGCGGGCATCATCCTGCTCTCGCTTGCCTGATGCCAGCTTGTGTCAGAACGCTTAGGGTCTGGCGGAATGGCGCGCCCTGTTGCACACTTCAATAACGCGTTTCTCATAGCGTTCTTATATCGGAGCCGAAGGCAATGCCACGATTACCCCAGCGGTTTCTGAACATGCTGATCCTTGTCTGTGCTGGATGTATGCTGATGGTCCCTGCGTCAAAATCCATGGCCTATGAAGAGGCAGGTTTCACAATTGTGCATAGCACCGCGCTCTATGAGGTGCGGCGCTATCAGGACCGGCTGGTTGTCGAAACTGTCTATGATGATGACGGCCGCGGGTTTCAGCGCCTTTTTGGCTATATTTCCGGTGACAATAAGGCGGCCAGCAAGATCGAGATGGCCGTTCCGGTTACCCAGTCGACAGAAATTGAAATGACAGCACCTGTAACGCAGTCGGCGGGGGCAGGGGGCAATGTCATGCAATTCTATCTGCCGGCGCGCTTCACCGCCGAAACCGCACCCGTGCCAACAAACCCAAAGGTGACAATCCGCACCATAGAAGGCGGGCATTATGCAGTCATCCGCTATTCCGGACGGGCAACAGACCGCAATTTTGCAAAATACTGGGGCCGGCTTTCAGCCGCATTGCAGGCTGACGCTGTCCGTATTCTGGCAACCCCCATGAAGGCCACCTATAACGGGCCATTCACACCATTTTTCCTGCGCCGCAATGAAGCGATGGTCAGGGTTGAGTGGCCATAATATCCGCGCATGATATCCGTGCATAAATTTCAATCGGGCCCGCGGGATACCGCCTGCCCCCAAACCGCCAAAATGGGTGGGAAGGCTAATCGCATCCCGACCCTGTTGAAGAGGGCCCGGATGATCAGGCCGCTGGACGCCTTATGCTGTATCGCCATATGTGCCGGCCTCTGGTTTCCGACGGGTGGCGCTGTTGCGTCTGATCTGGCATCCGCACCCCTTGTGCCGTCCCCTGACTGTATCCAGACCATATTGCGCGAGGATAAAGCTGTGTCGGCGGCGGACTGCCTTGCCGATGTCGCGTCATTCAGCACCACAGCCCAAACCGATCCGCGAGGTGTGGATTATCCGCTGGCAGAGGTGCAGAACGACGAGTACCGCATGCGTATTCACTATACCGGTGGCAATTTTCCCGATGCCGTCACGGCAAACTGGCCGCTGTCTATCGAGATAAATTATGGCGGCAGCGGCTGGTTTTCCTATTTGCTGGTGCTGGTGGAAACCCGCAACGGGTCTATCGCATCAGGCTTTGTGCAGTCTGCAGGTGACCGCTGCAATGACCGCTTTGCCCGATGGGACCGGTTTTCCGAAAATGGAAATGGTGTCTACCGCCGCAGCGCCACGCCTTTCCGGCTGGTCAATCCGCTGGATGAAACGGACTGGCGGACCATGTCTAACGCCCTGTTGCTTCAGGACGCGGATGACGATGCAAAAAGACAAGCCATGCTGCAGATGGCCGACCCACCGCTCTATGCGGACTGGCTGCCCTATCAGGAACTGGATCATTGTGCCACCTGCTGTGTTGGCGAGATTGTGGTGATGCAATCAATGATTGGCACCGAGATTGACCCGGGACGTGATTACGCCGTGCTTGGCGTGGTGCTATATCCGGATGCCATTGCCGCGCTGGCACGATCAGACAAGATTGGCGACAGATGTTTTGCGGCCGGTCTGGCGGCGGCGCAGCAGCGTGGCGCGCCAGAGGGTGGGGATGGCGAGATGTTGTTTCTTTACCGGCAAAGCTGGCTGGAGGTGCGCGACGGCTTGCTGGCAGGCTGCCCGGACTGACGGGTTTATTCCGGGAGGGCTGCCTCCAGCTCCTCCTGCAGCGTCAGCCATGCGTCTTCTGCCGCGTTAATTGCGTCATTCAGGGTCGCCAGCCGGCGTCCGGCCTCGGCCGATTCCGTGCTGTTGGCCGCGTCAAAGAAACCGGGCGCCGCCATTGCCGCTTCCAGCGTCGCCTTCTGCTGGTTTAGGGACGCCAATTCCTTTTCATTACGGGTGATGGCGCTGCGCACAGTGGCGGTATTGGCCCGACGTTCCTTGCCGGACAGGGCGCGTGCCGGGCGCGCGGCGCCATTGTCGGATGTCTTGGCTGTTATTGTTTCTGCGCCGGCATCCTGTGATGTGGCGGTGCGCCCCTTGCCCCCCTGCTGCTGCAACAGCAATTTACGATAATCATTCATATCGCCATCAAAAGGCTGTACCGCGCCGTTGCGGACAATCCACAGCTGATCGGCGATGGTTTCCACAAGATGCGGATCATGGCTGACCAGAATGACAGCGCCCTGATAGTCGTTCAGCGCGTGGATCAGCGCTTCCCGGCTTTCGATATCCAGGTGGTTGGTCGGCTCATCAAGGATCAGGATATGCGGCGCATCAATTGCCGCCATCGCCATGAGAAGCCTTGCCTTTTGCCCCCCTGACAGCCGCTCGACCGGGTTTTCCACAATATCGGCGCCAATGCCGGCTGCCCCCAGCCGCGCACGCAATGCGGTTGGCAATGCATCCGGCCGCAGGCGTGCCATATGCTGAAGCGGTGTTTCACCTGCCACCAGCTCGTCCAGCTGGTGCTGTGCAAAAAACCCGATACGCAGTTTGCCGGATTTGCGGATATCACCTTCCATCGGGGCCAGCCTGTCGGCAATCAGCTTGGACAGGGTGGACTTGCCCTCACCATTCATGCCCAGCAGGGCGATACGGTCATCCTGATCCAGCCGCAGATCGATATTGCGCAGCACCGCCTCGCCATCATAGCCGACCACCGCCTTTTCAATGACCATCAGGGGAGGCGGCAGGGGGTCGGGTGAAGGGAATTGAAAAGCCGCGACAGCACTTTCGGACAAAGCTGCAATAGGTTGCATTTTTTCCAGCTGTTTCAGCCGCGACTGTGCCTGACGGGCCTTGGATGCCTTATAGCGAAACCGGTCAACAAAGGACTGGATATGCGCGCGCTGCGCATCCTGCTTTTTCTTTGTCGCCATCTGCTGTTCCAGGCGCAGGCGGCGTTCCGCGTCAAACTGGTCATAGCCGCCTGTATGGTAGCGCAGCTTCATATCATGCAAATGCAGGATCCCGGTGACGGACCGATTCAGCAGCCCGCGATCATGCGAGATGACAAGCACTGTATGGCTGTATCTGGCCAGAAAGCCTTCCAGCCAGACAGCGCCTTCCAGATCGAGATAGTTGGTTGGTTCGTCCAATAGCAACAGATCGGGTTGCGCGAACAGCACCGCACCAAGCGCAACCCGCATACGCCATCCGCCAGAAAATTCGGCACAGGGCCGGGCCTGTGCATGGCGGTCAAATCCCAGCCCGGCCAGAATGGTGGCGGCGCGTGATTCCGCGGAATGGGCATTGATATCCGACAGGCGCGTGTGGATTTCGGCGATCCGCATCGGGTCTGTTGCCGTCTCTGCCTCGGCCTGCAGCGCATCATATTCGATATCAGCTGCCAGCACTGTATCCAGCAGGCTGACATTATTGGCCGGGGCTTCCTGTTCCACACCGCCGACGCGGTAATGCGCCGGATAGTCAATAGTGCCGGAATCAAGTGACCATTCGTTGCGGATCAGGCGGAACAGGGTGGTTTTGCCGGTACCGTTGCGCCCGACAATACCAACCTTGTGGCCCGCTGGAATGACCGCTGACGCCTCAACCAGCAAGGGCTTGCCGTCAATCGCAAAGGTGATGTCCTGCAGTTTCAACATGACGCGAAGAAGTGACCTGATTGCCGGTATTTGTCAATCTTGCTGCCAGCACAGTCACGCATGATATGACCATCCGGCGCAGCGTCCGCTAGACGGTACTGGACTGATATGTGGAACGGGCCAGCCATTCCGGGTCAATCTCGATCCCCCAGCCCGGCCTGTCCGACACCGTGGCGTGACCATTTTCAATCTGATAGGGCGTTTCGACATAGAGCCCTTCCTGCCAGGGGTAGTAATCTGCCCCCTCGATGGAGAATTCCAGATATTTTCCGGCATTGGGGATCGCCCGCAACAGATGCATGGTAAACAATGTCACCAGTGACAGGTTGGCACAATGTGGCGTTACCGGCAGGCCGGCCTGTTCGGCCATCCGGCAGATGCGCAATGTACGGTTGATGCCGCCAAGATACAGGATATCCGGCTGGACGATATCCACCGCCCGCATGTCAATCATCCGCTTCCATGTGGGAATGTCGCAATCCTGTTCACCGCCAGTGACATCCAGTGACAGGGCGTTTGTGACCTGTTTTGTCTGTTCCAGTTCCCAATAGGGGCACGGTTCCTCAAAATGGCAAAAGCCATGTTCCTGCAGCATATGCCCCACTTCGATGGCGCGCTGCGGGGTATAGCAGCTGTTCCCGTCAATCAACAGGTCAACACCATCACCCATTTCACGGCGCATGGTCGCAATGATCTCTTCGGTCCTGCCGGGCCATTCATCCTGATTGCGCCCGACCTCGGCACCCGCCCGCACCTTGAAGGCATCAAATCCATGCGCATCCCGCAGGGCTTTCAGCCGGTCAGCTTCATCGGCCGGGGTGATGTCCCGCTTCATCGAGCTGGCATAGGCACGCACGGGACCCGGCGTTCCGCCCAGCAGGCTGGCGACCGGCTTGCCGGCCAATTTGCCGCGCAGGTCCCAGATGGCTGTATCCACGCCTGCCATGGCCCGTCGCAGATATGAGCCGGGGAATTTATGTTCACGTTCGGTCACAAAATCCAGCAGATCATCGAGGTCGGTTGTATCCCGGCCCAGCATCCAGCACGCAACCTGCCGGTGAAGAACCATGCAGGTGATATCGCTGTGATAGGTCGAGACCTGGCCCCAACCGGTGCTGCCATCTTCAGCGGTTACCCGCACAAAGCCGACATATTGATTACAGAATGTCTCGATGGATTTCAGTTTCATCTATACGCGTCCCTGTTACGTCTCACCCCTGATGATGCTGGCAGCCTTCTCGCCAACCATAATTGCCGGTGCATTGGTGTTCCCGGTTGGAATGGTCGGAAAGATCGAGGCATCCGCAATCCGCAGCCGGTCGATGCCATGCACGGCCAGCCTTTCATTAACGACGGCGCTGCTGGCATCCCGTCCCATCCGGCAGGTGCCGCATTGATGGAACACTGTCCAGCAATGGTCGCGGATGACATCCATGATATCTTCATCGCTTTCCATCTCTGGTGCCGGTGCCATTTCCCCGTCGCTGATGTCGGCAAGTGCCGGCATGCGGGCGATGTCGCGCACCAGCCTTGTGCCGGCAATCATCTCCTGCCAGTCCCGTTCATCGGACAGATAATTTGCATCCATCCGCGGGGCCTGCATCGGGTCAGGTGACTGGATTTCCAGATAACCGCGGCTGCGTGGCTTGCACGGATTGAAGCCGATCTTGTAGGCGGGAAACGGGTCGGGGTTCATCAGGGGGCGCACCCCTGCCGGCGCGCGGGTATAGCTCATCGGCATGAAATAGAGCTGCAGATCAGGTGGCCCGTCAGGATCGCCCAGCCAGACAAAGCCGCCCCCCTGATTGAGGCTCATGGTCAGCGGACCCGTCCGGCGCAGCATGAATTCAAGGCCCACCTTCACCTTGCCCCACCACGGGCGCAGCACCTGATTGAGCGTTGGCACTTTTGAGGCATAGACAAGTTCAAAGCCAAGATGATCGGCAAGGTTGCGGCCCACATGCGGGGCATCTTTCACAACCGGTATACCGTGTTTCTGCAGCAGGGCCGCCGGACCAATGCCGGAAAGCTGCAGCAGCTGGGGTGTGTTGATTGCGCCGCCACACAGAATGACCTCGCGGCGGGCCGTCGCGGTCATCTGGCGCCCGTCCAGCAGATAGTCAACACCGGTGGCGATGCGGCCATCCAGCACCACACGGGTTACATGCGCGCGCGCGACAATTTTCAGGTTTGGTCGTTTTGCCGCCGGCTTCAGATAGGCCTGTGCTGCCGATGCGCGAAGGCCGTTTTTTGTCGTGATCTGGAACAGGGCAGCCCCGTTCATGTCGCCGGCATTATAGTCGGGGTTGGTTGCAATGCCGGCCTGTTCCGCTGCTTCCAGATAGGCGCGGCTGAGCGGATGTACCATGGAGGTGACATCCGTAACCCCCAGCGGGCCGTTGCGGCCACGTTTCTGGTCAGGTGCCCCCTGCCAGTTTTCCATGCGCCGGAACATCGGCTCAACATCATCCCAGCCCCAGCCCGGGGCAACCTCTTCCCATTCTGCAAAATCGCCGGGGTGCCCGCGCACATAGACCATCGCATTGATGGCAGAGGATCCGCCCAGAACCTTGCCGCGCGGCCAGTAGATGGACCGGTTATTCAGCTTGGTCTGCGGTTCGGTATTATATTTCCAGTTGAAACGCCGGTCATAAAACACCTTGCCATAGCCGATGGGAATATGAAGCCACGGATGCTTTCCCCAGGGACCTGCCTCGAGAACAAGAACACGCATGTTCCGATCTTCACTTAAACGTGCGGCAAGGGCGGACCCGGCAGATCCGGCCCCTACAATGATATAGTCAAATTCTGTCATTACGTCCGTCATGGCGTCCGCCCGTCCATCCTGCCGGTATTGGCTGTTTCATGCGCTGCGGCAAGGGTCGGTTCTCCGTCTGTCATACACTCATCTTTTCTTCCGGCGACCAGCCAAAGGCTAACAATCAGCAGTGAACAAGGGTATGAAAAATTTACGAAAGGCCGCAATTTAGACGCGCGACACCATAGGCATGTTTAACAGTTGGCCCCTAGATTTGTTGCAAGACACAGCATCCGAACAGAGTGGATGTCGCGAAACGCCCTATGCCGGCAATCATCTGCGGCCCGTTCCGTTGATCGGACAGATCATTTGCATCAATTGCGTGCAGGCTATCCGGCGCTGTGTGTTTCCTGACGGGTTATTCTGCGTGCGCTGCCGTTATGTCTGGTCAAGATAGGTCATGACAGTCGCTTCGACGCCGCGGCTGTAAATCTCGGTCAGCCATCGCGCAAAAGCGTCGGCAAAGCGGGAATGACTTGCAAGATCGCCATAGATCTGCGGCATTTGCAGCCACGCCTCTGCGGATTGCCGGGCCAATAGCGCTTGCTTGTTCAGCATGTCCCATTGCGGATCATTGGCTGCAATCACGCTGCCATCCTCGCGTGTTCCGGCGCACATCCGTGCCCACAGGGCCTCGACAAGCGCCAACCCGTCGACCGGTGCTCCGGATGACAGGCCGTCGCGGATGGATGGCATCAGGAATCCCGGATGCCGCGCCGCTCCGTCAAAAGCGACCCGGCGCACCGTATCGGCAATCGCCGGGTTGGCAAATCGTCTGTCCACCACATCCAGATATTCCATTGACGTCATGCCGGGCAGATGCGGGACATGCGGCAGGATATCGGTGCGCTGCACGCTCAGAAACAGCGACCGGATCAGCGGCGTTTCCATTGTCTGCGCGATGGTTTCCAGCCCCAGCAACTCGCCGAAATTGGCGATGATCTGGTGTCCGCCATTGAGGATGCGGATTTTACGGGTTTCATGTTCATGAACCTGATCGGAAAATTCGGCACCGACGCCGTCCCAATCCGGCCGGCCGGCGGAGAAGTTATCCTCGATAACCCATTGCCGGAAATTCTCGTGCGTGACGGGCACCGCATCGCCGATTCCAAGGGATGCCGCCAACTGGCGTTCCAGCGGGCCGGTAGCCGGCACGATGCAATCGACCATTGAATTGGGAAAGGAACAAGCTGTTTCGATCCAGTCTGCAAGTGCCGGATCACAAATGCGCGCCAACCCGCCAACGGTCTGTTTCAGGATAGCGCCATTGCCTTGCAAATTGTCACAGCAAAGACATGTGACCGGACCAGCACCATTGTCGCGCCGCTGGCGCAATCCGGCGACGATGGCGCCGAAAACAGTGCGCGGTTGTGTCTGATGTTCGACATCATGACAGATGTCTGGATGGGACGCGTCAAACCCGCCGGTTGCCGGGTCGATAAAATAGCCGCCTTCGGTAACGGTCAGCGACACAATCTTGATCTGTGGGTCGGCAATGGCGCGCACCAGCGACGCGTTGTCAGCCTCAACCGGGACGTAATCGATGATGGGGCCAATCACCTCTGCGGACCGGCCACCATGTGGGTCAAGCTCAATCAGGGTTGTCAGACAATCCTGCGCCAGCAAATTCTGGCGCATTGTCCGGTCGCCCGCCATTATGCCGGCCCCGATAATACCCCAGTCGCGCGCCCCGCCCTGCTGCATCAGGCGATGCACATACCAGGCAAGATGTGCGCGGTGAAAATTGCCGATGCCGATATGGACAATCCCGGGCGTGATGTGTTCGCGCTCATAGGATGGCACCGAAATATGGTCCCCCAGCCTGTCAAGAGAGGCGTCGCAGAGCGCGGTTGCGCGGATGTCCTTGCCGGCCGGTTCCATTAGCTCATCCATTGGCCGCCATCCACATTATATGTCTGGGCAACCACATAGTCGGATTCGTCACTTGCCAGAAAGACCGCCATGCCGGCCAGATCTTCCGGGCGGCCCATGCGCCCAAAGGGTACATTGGCGCCAACTTCACGTTTCTTCGCGCCCGGTGCCTTGTTTTCATAATGTGCAAAAAACGCATCGACGCCGTCCCAATGCTCGCCATCGACAACCCCGGGTGCAATGGCGTTCACATTTATGCCGTGTTCGATCAGGTTCAGGCCTGCCGATTGCGTCAGGCTGATCACGGCCGCCTTGGTTGCGCAATATACGGCGACTAGCGGTTCACCGCGGCGGCCGGCCTGGCTTGCCATATTGATGATTTTCCCGCCCTTGCCGCGTGTCATCATCTGCTTTGCCACAGCCTGCATGGTGAATAACGTGCCAGCCACATTAATGGCAAAAACAGTCTGGTAATCGTCGCGGGAAATGTCGGCAATCGGCGCGGCGGTGAAGACCGCAGCATTATTGACCAGAATATCAATCCCGTCGAAGGCATCGCCAGCGGCAGCAACAGCCCCGTCGATACTATCCTGGCTGGTGACATCCATTTCGATGGCTATGGCCGCATCGCCGATTTCCGCCGCAGCGCTGCGGGCGCGGTCGATGTCTATATCCCCAAGGGCGACACGTGCGCCTTCAGCCGCAAATCTGCTGGCGAAATGGCAGCCAATGCCACGCGCCGCGCCGGTGATCAGGGCGGATTTGCCAGCAAGCCGGGTCATGTGATGCGCAACCCCTTTTCATCGAACCGGTGCAGATGTGCCGGATCCGGTGTCAGAAAGACGCTGCTGCCATAGGACAGGTCCAGCTCGCCGCTGGCACGCACGGTCACGGCCGATTTAAAGGCAGGGCAGGTGATATGGAAAAAGGTGTCCGAGCCAAGATGCTCGGACAGGCCGACAACGCCCTCCCAGGTGCCTTTCTTGTCCGAAATTGCGATATGTTCGGGCCGGATGCCGATGGTATGCGCCTTATGCACTGCTGCCTCGGCACCTTGCAGGAGATTCATCTTCGGCGAGCCGATAAAGCCGGCGACGAAGATGTTCTGCGGGTTGCGATAGAGTTCCAGCGGGCTGCCGACCTGTTCAATGACCCCATTTTGCAGCACGACAATCTTGTCGGCCATGGTCATGGCCTCGACCTGGTCATGCGTGACATAGATCATGGTTGTGGCAAGACGTTTGTGCAGTTCGCTGATTTCCAGCCGCATGCCGACACGCAGCGCTGCATCCAGATTGGACAGTGGCTCGTCAAACAGAAAGGCGGTTGGTTCGCGGACAATGGCCCGGCCAATGGCCACGCGCTGACGCTGCCCGCCGGACAGCTGACCCGGACGCCGGTCCAGATAGTCGGTCAGGTTCAGCACCTTGGCCGCCTCTTCGACGCGCCGATCCTGTTCTGCCTTGCTGAGCCCGGCCATGCGCAGCGGAAAGGCGATGTTCTTGCGTACCGACATATGCGGGTAGAGCGCATAGGACTGGAACACCATGGCAAGGCCGCGCCGTGCCGGCGGGATGGCGGTTGCATCCTCACCATTAATGACAACCTGGCCGGATGTAACGTCCTCAAGGCCGGCAATCAGCCGCAGCAGGGTCGACTTGCCACAGCCTGACGGGCCGACAAAGACAACAAATTCGCCATCTTCGATCTCGAGGTCCAGTGCCGGGATTACCTCGATGTCACCAAAGCTCTTTGACACCTGTTTGAGTTGTATCTGTTTCATCTGCGCCCCCTATTTCACCGCGCCGAATGTCAGGCCGCGTACAAGCTGCTTCTGGCTGAACCAGCCCATAATGAGTATCGGCGCAATCGCCATTACCGATGCCGCGCTGAGTTTGGCATAGAACAGGCCTTCCGGGCTGGAATAGCTGGCAATGAACGCGGTCAGCGGCGCGGCCTTGGCCGCCGTAAGGTTCAGCGTCCAGAACGCCTCGTTCCAGGCCAGTATGACGTTCAGCAGAATGGTCGAGGCGATGCCCGGAATGGCCATCGGCGTCAGCACATACAGAAGTTCCGAGCGCATGCCCGCCCCGTCCATGCGCGCCGCCTCTAGAATTTCGGCGGGAATCTCCCGGAAATATGTATAGAGCATCCACACAATGATCGGCAGGTTGATCAGCATCAGCACAATCACCAGACCGGTCCGGCTGTCCAGCAGTCCAAGCTGGATAAACAGCAGATAGATCGGATACAGCACGCCAACAGCCGGCAGCATCTTGGTCGACAGCATCCACATCAGGATGCCGCGGGTCCGTTTTGACGGCACAAAGGCCATCGACCAGGCCGCCGGCACCGCGACGAGAATGCCAAGCAGCGTTGATCCGATGGCGACAATCACCGAATTGGTGAAATGCTTGAAATAGTCCGATCGATCCTGAACCACCGCATAGCTTTCAAGGGTCCAGGTGGCTGTTAGGATTTCGAAAGGTGTCTTGATCGCATCGCCTTCTGTCTTCAGGGACAGAACGAAGATCCACAGGATCGGAAAGAAGATCAGCAGGGCCACAAGCCAGGCGATGACCGTGGTGACGATCTTATGGCGGGTTGTTGCTGCACGGGCCATGATCCTGCCTTCCTACGCGTCCAGATTCTTGCCAATGACGCGCAGCAGGAAGATCGCGACAATATTGGCAAGAATGATGGCATAGACACCGCCGGCAGAGCCAAGGCCGACATTCTGGCTTTCCAGAACGCGCTGGAAAATCAGATAGGTCAGTGTCTTGGTGCCGAAGGCGCCCGCGGTTGTGACAAAAATCTCGGCAAAGATCGACAGCAGAAAGATGGTCTGGATCAGGATCACCACCGTAATGGCGCGTGCCAAATGCGGCAGGGTGATAAACCAGAACCGGCCCAGCGGTCGCGCGCCGTCCATCTCTGCAGCTTCAAGCTGTTCCGTGTCGAGGGACTGGATGGCGGTAAGCAAGATCAGGGTTGCGAATGGCAGCCACTGCCAACTGACGATCATCACAAGCGACGGCATCGAGGCGTGACTTAGCCATTGTATGGGCTCGGCCCCGAAGAGCCGCCATAAATGCGCAAAAAAGCCGTTTACCGGATCCATGAACATATTCTTCCAGACCAGCCCGGATACGGTTGGCATGACAAAGAAGGGGGCAATCACGAGAATGCGGACAATGCCCTGTCCCCAGATCGGCTGATCCAGCAGAAGCGCAAGCGCAATACCCAGAATGACCGTGATGACAAGGACGCCACCAACGATGATCAATGTGGTGGCAACCGCCGGCCAGAACGAACTGGATGAAACGAAACGGGCGTAGTTTTCAAAACCAACCCAACCAAGATCACCGCCGCGCAGGGGCAGATATTTCTTGAAGGAAAAATACAGCGTCATCACCAGGGGAACCAGCATCCAGCCCAAGAGCAGGATGACTGCGGGGGCCATCATAACTCTGGCAACAGATTGCGAATGCTGGGTAGCCACGGGGTGTTTCCTTTATCGCCGGCGGTAAAGTGACGGGCGGCAGGGCGGATAAAATAACAAATTACGATGAAGAAATCCCGGAGGCATCCAAGGACGCCTCCGGAACATTATATGCCTAGCGGTAGCCTGCGGCTTCCATGGCGTCGTTGGTCAGGGCCTGCGCCTTGGCAAGGGCCTCGGCAACAGTCTGCTGGCCGGCATAGGCAGCCGAGAATTCCTGGCTGACTTCCGTCGCGATACCGGCAAACTCCGGAATAGCGGCGAACTGGATGCCGACATATGGGCTCGGATCAACGGTCGAGTTGTTCGGATCGGCCGAAAGGATCGAGTCCAGTGTCATCTTCGCAAACGGGATATCCTTGTAGTTTGCGTTCTTGTACAGCGAGGTCCGTGCACCTGGAGGTACGTTGGCCCAGCCCTCTTTAGAGGCGACAAGCTCGATGTAGCTGTTGGATGTGGCCCACTCGATGAACTGCTTGGCAGCAGCTTCCTTCTGGGTGCCGGCTGGAATAGCCAGTGCCCATGCCCAGAGCCAGTTTGAACGGACGCCCATGCCATTGTCAGGCGCCAGCGCAAAGCCGACCTTGTCTGCTACGGTTGAATCTTTCGGGTTAGTCACGAAAGAGGCCGCAACTGTGGCGTCGATCCACATGCCGCACTTGCCCTGCTGGAACAGAGACAGGTTCTCGTTAAAGCCGTTGGTCGCAAAACCGGCAGGACCGGCATCGTTCATCATGTTGACGAAGAAGTTCAGCGTGTCTGACCACTCACGTGTGTCAAACTGTGCGTTCCACTCTTCATCGAACCAGCGTGCGCCGAACGAGTTGGACATCGCAGTGATGAAAGCGCCGCCTTCACCCCAACCGGCCTTACCACGCAGGCAGATGCCGTTGATGTCATTGCTACGGTCGGTCATTTCACGGGCTGCTTTCGCGATGAAGCTCCATGATGGTGCATCAGGCATTTCCAGCCCAGCTTTTGCCATCAGGTCCGTGCGGTACATGATCATCGAGCTTTCACCATAGAACGGTGCTGCGAACAGCGTGCCGTCATGGCTAAGGCCACCTGCCATTGCTGGCAGCAGATCATCGACATTGTAACCGGCGCTGAGATCATCAAGAGCAACCAGCCAGCCGTTCTTGCCCCAGATTGGGGTCTCGTACATGCCGATTGTCATGATGTCAAAAGCACCACCCTTGGTGGTGATGTCTGTAGTAACACGCTGGCGAAGAACGTTTTCTTCCAGTGTGACCCACTCGACCTTATGGCCGGTCTTGGCTGTGAAGTCGTCGGTGAGACCCTGCATACGGATCATGTCACCATTGTTGACCGTTGCGATGGTCAGTGTTTCTGCGTGAGCAACGCCTGACGCCATCAGCGTCGCAGCAGCTGCCGTGCAGACCAGTTTTCTGAGTTGCATGGAATTCCTCCTCCTGAACTTTATGCCCTCAAATTCAACACCAAAATATTTTCTCGCGTCAATATATTTTTGACGCGCGTAAATATTCAGTCCCATTTTTTTGGCATTTTATGGCGGCGTCTACGCCGATGCGCGCATGATAAGTCGGGCTGTGAATTGGGTTTCTTCGCGCGTTTCAAGCCGTCCGCCCGCTTCGATCAGCCGGAATAATGTCTCGACCGAATGGTCGGCTACGGCCTGGTAGTCATGCGCAGCGGTGGTCAGTGACGGGCAGGTGAATCGAGAGTAGGGGTGGTCGTCATGCGAGGCGAGGCGAATCTCACAATCCTGTCCGCGTCCAACCCGGATCCCTAGTTCATGACAGGCTGACAGGAACCCGATGGCAAGGCGGTCATTGCTGCACAGGACCGTTTCTGTCGGCAGCAGCTTCTGGCTCAGAATGTTCAGTGCGCCTGCGCGGCCAATCTCTTCAAACCCCCAGCCAGCGCCATCGATCTTGACCAGATGTGGCTCCAGCCCCAGCTGGTCCATCATCTGCAAATAGGCGTGCGAGCGTTTGTTGGCATTGGGGTTGGCCGGGTCGCGCATTTCGAAGAAACAGGGGGCGCTGCCGGTGCGGCTCAGATACTCGACGGTCTGCGACACAAAGCTGAAATTGTCCGATCCGACAAATGCCGCGCCGATTCCCTCAATATTACTGTCAAAGAGGATGGTCGGCACATTGCGGCAGAATTTCTCGATATGCGACCTGTCGGATGCCCGGCCCAGCGGCGCGAGAAGCACACCCGCCGGCTTGAGGGATCGCAGCGTATCGAGAATGGCGTTTTCCTGTTCCTGTTCGCCATGGGACGAAAACAGCGTCGGGGTGAAGCCGGCTTCAATGCAGCGCCATTCGATAACGCGGGCAATTTCGGCAAAAAACGGGTCGGCAAGATAGGGGACGACAATCCCGATATTTTTGGTCAGCCGCCGATTCTGGTTCATGGCAAAGATATTCGGGCGGTAGTCATATTTCTTCAGCGCCAATTCAATCCTGTCGCGTGTCGAGGGCCTGACGCTGTTCGGGTCATTAAAATATTTCGATATGGTCGGACGCGAGATGCCGCTGAGAGACGCAAACTCGTCCATATTTCTGATTTTCTTCGGTGTCATCGTGATCTCAGAGCTAATCTAGCTGGTAACAGGGGCCTATAAATTTGACATAATATTAACGCGTGTAAAGTTTTGGGCAAGTTGCTATCGTAAATTTTATGCAGCCGATATCTGGCGTTGCAGGTTCATGAGGTGTTGAAATGGCAGCCGAATCACCAGCCAATTCTGGATCGCAGGCCGATTCGCGATCAGATGTTGAGTCTTCATCACATGTCGATTCTCCATCACATGTTGATTCTTCATTAGGGGGCCATAGCGGGAACATGTCGCATGGCGCGGATGTGCCAGTTATCGGTCTGAATGATCTGGCGACACAGATACAGGCATTGCCCCGAAAGGACGGGATCGTCGCCGTCGCCATAGCGGGGGCCCCGGGCAGCGGCAAATCCAGTGTTGCGGCGGCGCTGCAGACAATGATTGGCGCCACAAGCCGCGTTGTGCCGATGGACGGTTTTCACCTTGATAATGAAACACTGGAAGCGCGCGGCCTGTTGCCGGTCAAAGGGGCGCCGGAAACCTTCGACATGACCGGATTTGGTGATCTAGTTGATGGGTTGAAGGCCCGCACGGTCTGGCAATACCCCACCTTTGACCGTGACAGTGACAGTGTGGTTGTGGCTGGCGGCAGCATCCCGGACGGGGTGTCGATCCTGATATTTGAGGGCAATTACCTGCTTTTTGACGAGCAGGGGTGGCGCGCGCTGGCTGCGAAGTGGGATGCCAGCCTCTGGCTCGACGTGCCAGAGGATGTTCTTGTGCAACGGTTGATCCAGCGGTGGCTGGATCAGGGCATGGCGTATAAGGATGCGGTTGCCAGGGCGCAGGGGAATGATATCCCGAATGCCCAACGGGTGGTAAAGCGCGCCCTGCCGGCAACCTGGCGTCTGCAAAACGTCTAGGCTTCTCGGCGGGCAACGGGCCCGTGCCTTGCATGCATATCGCCATACCGCACCCTGAATGTGATGATGTTCGCACAGCATATTCGCACGTCATGTTCGCACGGCATATTCGCACGTCATGATGGATTGCTGGTCAGGTCTGTTGCGGGTTACCCTCTTATAGATGGCTTTATGCGCTGGTCGTTCGGACGGGCGTGCATCGCATAGAAACAGAGGCCCTGAGCAGGGGCTCGTAACAGATCAAGGATATGAGATGAGCTGGATAAATGTGATTTCCTATGATGATGCGGATGGCAAGGTAAAGATGCTGTATGACCGCGTGAAGGGGCCTGACAATAATGTAGACAACATCATGATGCTGCATTCGCTGCGCCCGCATTCGATGGAAGCACATATGACGATGTATAAATATGTGCTGCACCATACCGGCAACAGCATCCCGAAATGGTTTCTGGAAACGCTGGGCGTCTGGGTCAGCCGTTTGAATGACTGTGACTATTGTGTCGAGCATCATTTTGCCGGGCTGCAACGTCTTCTGGCGGATGATGCCAGATCGGCCGCCATCCGACACGCCATTGAAACGCGCAATATCGATGCCGCGCCATTGGATGATGCCCAGAAGACGGCGATGGAATATGCGCGCCAGATCACCCGGGACCCGGGCGGCATGCAGGAATCCATTGCCCACAAGCTGCGTCATGCCGGCTATTCGGATGGCGAGATCCTAGAGATCAATCAGGTCACGGCTTATTTCAACTATGCCAATCGCACGGTTCTCGGCCTTGGTTGTTCCACAGCTGGCGATATTCTTGGCCTGTCTCCAAACAAATCGGACGATCCGGATGACTGGAACCACAGCTAGCAAGGCAGGATACATAATGCGGTCGGGGCGCGTTGGGTGCATCCGGCCCCCTGGTTGGCAGTGTTGGACGGCCTAGCCGTGTGGAAGGGGCCGCAATATCGGGAAAAATACCGATAGTGGCTTTGCATTCTGCGTCATGTCGGGCTAAAAAATGCCCCATGCCTCAGATCAAATTTCAGGATGTGTTGCGCGATGCCGTGCAGTCTTTGTTCGGCACCAACCCGTCTGCGCAGGACATTATCGATTCCTACCCGACCGCGCATCTCACGGGCACGCACGCCATCCAGACAGGTGGCGGCACATTTTTTGACCTGTTTGCCAAGAAGGGCCGTGATGAATGGGATGAAGTCGAAAAGCTGATTTCCCACTTCAGGGATCTTGGCGCGCGGCAGTCGGCCCTGATTCGCGGTGATTTTCTCTTCGGCTATGAACCGCAACCCTATGATGTGGTGCGGGCGCTGGTCTTTGAATATGCGGCCATGGGGATGAATGTCCTGCAGAATTTCCATGGGCTGAATGATGCGCGCTGTCTGGCCGGCGTCGCCCGGGCCGTTGCCGAGGCGCAGGCTGCCGGCCATGATATTATCGCGCAGGGGACGATCTGTATTGAGGACAACCCCAACGTCACGGTTGCCAGATGTCTTGCCTTTGCCGTTGAGCTGGTGGCGCTTGGCCATACCGGCTTCTATCTGAAATCGGCAAGTGGCAGGCTCAACCCCTATTTCGTCTATGAGCTTGTTTCAGCCCTCTATCGGCGCTTTCCGGATCAGGATGTGACCATCCACGCACATTCGACCTATGGCGAGGCACCCGCCTGCTATATGGCGGCAACACTGGCCGCCATCGAACAGGACAGGGATATCACCATGGATGTGCAACATCCGGCACTGGCCGGATCGACCGCGCAGCCAAGCATGAACAAGATGGTGGACCTCATCAAAAACTATCCGGATGAGCGGGTCAGTTCAAAAACACCAAAACTCAATATCGATGCCATCAAGGCCAGCATGTATTCGCTCTATGGCCTGCGCTTCCGCTATCGCGAATTTGAATCCTCCTATAATGCGGATCTCGTCAATGCGATGTATGCGGCGCGCACCCCGGGCGGGGCATCAGCAACGCTGAAATCCATTCCGGGGCTTGTTGATAATCTGGGGCGGCTTCTCGGCACAGCTGACAGCCATGCCGATTGGGACCAGATCCAGATCGCGATCTACCGGATGCAGGCCGATATTTTGCGGGACCTTGGCCAGCCGACACAGGTCACGCCCTATGCCGCCAACACCACTGGCCAGGCAGCGCTGTCGCTATGGCACAAGCTGGAAGGCCGCCCCATATATGACAGCCTTTATCCCGGCATTGCCGATTATCTGGCGGGGCGGCATGGCCGTGTGCCTGCCAGCGCCAGCCCGGCGCTTGTCAAACAGGCGCTTCATCAGCTTGGGCTGGACAAACAGGAAGATTATGTGATGGCAAAGGACCGGCCGGACGGGTTGCCATCCGCCAGGGACAGCCTGATCGCAGCGGGTCTCGCGCAACCGACCACGCGCCAATCTATCTCGGCGGCGATGCTGCAGGATTCCGGTCCGTTCAATGTCATGGCGCATGTGGTGGCCTGCGCAACGGGGCGCAATATGCCCGCAGCCCCGCCAGTGCAGCCGCTTTATGCCCGCCCGCCACAACCCATGCCGCGCGCCGATGGCACCGGGTTTAACCGCGATGTGCGTGATGCGGTGAATATCATTGGCGGCTATTCAAAGCTTCAGGAAATCGCCGAGCGTGTCCTGCATATCAAACAGCTGTCGGATCACCGGTATATTTTCCCGGCAGGTGAGGAAGATCTCGAACAAGAATGGTTTGATTCCAATGTCGCGCGGTTGAAACAGATTCTCGAGGATATTCCGGTCAAACTGACATCGGCAAATTTCTCTGACGGGCAGAAAATGGTGATGCTGGACCGTCAGCACCCGAACAGTATACATCTGGCCATCAGGGACGCGGTCGACCAGAAGGGCGCCGGCCTCTATGATTTCATGATCGGGCTTACAGGTGGACCGGATGATTTTCACTGATAATGCCGCACGAACGGCACCAGCGTTCAAACAGGCTGCAGACAGGCTGCTGAATCATGCGGGCATTCGCCGCCGGGATGAGGAAGGACGGCAGGCGCTGCGCCGTTGCGCGGTGGCAGAATGAGTGACCGTCACACAGCCAAGCGTGCCTGTCTTGATGCCCTTCGCGCGGCCCAGTATGACGGGGACGAAGCCGCCATGCGCGCTGCCCTTGACAGGCTGGCGGCACCGGACGCCCTGTTCCGGCTGGCCCACCCGTTTGGCGACATGACCGGGCCACAGGCTTTCTATGATGGGGCGCTCGCGCCGCTGAAGGCCGCATGGCCCGATGTCGAACGGCGTGACTGGCTGGTGATGGCCGGCAGCGATGATGCCGGTATCGATTGGGTCGGCTGCGGTGGCCATTTTATCGGCACCTTTACCGCGCCCTTTCTGGATATTCCCCCGACCGGGCATCTGGCGCATATGCGCTTTCATGAATTTTACCGGTTCGAGGATGGCACGGTTACCGAATATCAGGCGCTCTGGGATATCCCGGAAGTAATGATGCAGGCTGGTGCCTGGCCGATGGTGCCGTCACTGGGACGTGAATTCTGTATCCCCGGTCCGGCATCGGGTGACGGGCTGATCCGTGCGGCGCGGGATGAAGACCGATCCGAGGCCAGCCGTCAACTGATCATCGATATGCTGGAGCATATGAAGCGTCACCCATCGCAAGGGGGGGCAGAGGTGATGGAGATGCCGCGTTTCTGGCATCCGCGGATGAACTGGTATGGCCCGGCGGGTATCGGCACCGGGCGCGGCATCGCAGGGTTCCGCAACTGGCATCAGATCCCGTTCCTGAACGGCATGCCTGACCGTGGCAGCAAAATTGACGAGATCACCTATCATTTCTTCGGGGATAATGATTATGCGGCGGTCACCGGTTGGCCTGATATGATCCAGACCATCAGCCATGATGGGTGGCTGGGCATTCCGCCAGTCGGCAAGGAAATCACCATGCGCAGTCTCGATTTCTGGCGGCTGGAAGGCGGGTTGATCCGTGAAAACTGGGTGATGGTCGATCTGCTGCATATGTATGATCAGATCGGCGTCGATGTCTTTGCCCGCCTGCGGGAATTCAACAAGGCGCGGAATATGGGGCCTGTCGGGCCGGGCGGAGGCGCATGACGGCACATCTGCCGCGGGGTGTTATCTCCCGGCAGATGCCAATCGACGTTGCGCCGCCAGACGGAACGGCGCATTAGGCGCGCCAAACCCGTCATATTGATCGCGCCGTTCAACAAATTCAAAAAACAGCCCATTGCCGAATACGGTGCTGTAGAAATGCAGAAAGCCGCCGGTTTCATCCTCGTCATAAAGGATGTGAAGGTCTTTCAATTTGGCAATGAAGGCGTCCGGCAGATCAAACCGCGCGGCAAGGTCCGCATAGTAATTTTCAGTCTGTGGCAGGATGGAAAAGCCGTTCTGGTGAAGATGCGTGGCCATTTCGGTCGCGTCATTCACTGCAAATGCCAGATGCTGTACCGTTGCGCCGGCCCCGTCGGCCACAAATCTGTGGGCGCTTGTCCGCCGCGCCTCGCTGCCATTCAGGGTGAGGCGCAGACCGCCATCGCGGCCCGTTACCGCTTGGCTCCGGATGATGCCTTCCGGATCGATCACATCGACCATGGGCGATTTGGCCATGGAAAAAATGCTTGTATAGAACTGGGTCCAGCTCAGCATTTCGTCATATCCCATGGTCTGGGCGATATGGTCGATGCGATGGACGCCCTTAATGTCAGCGGGGCCGCTGCTGTCCGGCCTGTCAAAGTCTGTGGCCCAGATGTCCATTCCGGGATCAAGAAACCGGATCAGGCTTTCGGCAACGCCGCGGACTGTGGGGATATTCTGCTCGCCAGCCTGATGGGGCAGGGTGACAGGCGTCGCCCCCAATGCCACCGCTCTTTTATGGGCGGCCGTCGCATCGGGTGTGATGAGGGCAATTTCGCTGACGACCGCGCCATGATCACTTGCCAGCGCAAATGAGCGGCCAGCCGGATCGGAATTCACCAGAATATTCACATTGCCGGTCTGGAACCGCACAACCGCTTTGGATTTATGCGTCCCGCTCTTCACCATCCCCAGTTGGGTCAGGAGAGACTCGATCCCCTTCATGTCGTCGGGCTTGCATGCCAGCTCGACATATTGGACGCCCGCCACATCGACGCGTTCCGGCAATACAGGCAAGGATGGTGCGGGCCGGTCTGACCGACGGCGAAGGTCATCCATCAGATTGATCAGCGATCTGTGTCCGTCGCGGGCCACCATCTCGGCATCCCCGCGCCGAAATTCATCATTAAAGATCTCCAGCGACAGCGGCCCGTCATATCCGGTGGCATACAGCGCATCCATGAACCCCGGCAGATCGAGATCGCCTTCGCCGGGCATGTTGCGGAAATGACGCGACCAATAGAGAAGATCCATCTCGATGGCCGGCGCGTCAGCCAGCTGCACAAAGAAGATCCGGTCACCCGGAATGGTGCGGATGCTGTCCGGGTCGAGCTTGCGGCCAAGCGTGTGGAAACTGTCCAGGATCAGGCCGACATTCTCGTGGTCGGCGCGGCGCACCACCTCCCAGGCATCGCGATGGTCATTGATGAACCGCCCCCATGCCAGCGCTTCATACCCGACCCGCACATCATAGCTGTTTGCGATCTCGCCAAGTTCCTGAAAGTCATCGGCACAGCGATCGATCCCGCCAAGCCCGGCCGGGTGTACTGACGAGCAGACCAACATCAGATCGGTGCCAAGTTCACACATCAGGTCGAATTTATGGCGTGCCCGCGAAAAGGCACGCTGTCGCAGGGGGCCTTCAGGCAGACCCTCAAAGTCACGGAACGGCTGAAACAATGTGATTTCCAGCCCGTGATCAGCCACCATCTTGCGAACATCCGCAGGGCTCAGGTCAAAGCTGATAAAGTCCTGTTCGAAAATCTCGATCCCGTCAAAGCCCGCCTTGGCGATCGCGGCGAGCTTTTCGCCAAGATCGCCTGCGATTGAAACGGTGGCTGTCGACGTTTTCATCTGATGTTCTCCTGCTTTGCTGTTCGTCTGCCTGCCTTGCAGCACCCTGTAACGCCCTGTAGCGCCCCGCAGCGCCCTGCCTGCAGCGCTCAGATGCGCATCCAGGAACCGCCAGCCGCGTTTGAACGGACGGCGGCCTCGATAAATCGCACACCTTTCACACCATCGTTGATGCGGGGATATCCCAGCCAGTCATCCGGCTGCGCCAGCCGGTCCCGTCGGGCGCCGACAGCAAGGGCAAATTCGGTGTAAAGATTTGCCCAGGCCTCGATCAGACCTTCCGGAAAGCCTCTGCCGGTCCGCACGAACCTCTCGGTTCGCGGCGACACCCCATGGCCATGTCCGCGTGTGAGAATCTGGTCGGGCTGACCAAAGATATTGAGCCGGAGCCGGTCGCACGCTTCCATGTCCCATTCCAGCCCGCCAAGGCTGCCGAAAATACGCAAGCGCAGCCCGCCGCGATTGCCCGGGGCCTGACGTGTGGCCATCAATGTCCCCGGCACGTCGCCATCATATCTGACCGTCATGAAGGCGGTGTCCTCAAGCGGCTTTGGTGCGCCGCATACATGAAAATCTGCGCGCAGATCGGTCATTGCTAACCCGCTGACAAACTGGGCCAGATGGGCCGCATGGGTTCCGATATCCCCCACACAGCTGGTGGGACCGGATTTGTTTGGATCGAGACGCCATTTCACATGTGGTGCATCGGCGGCATTGTCGGGCGTCATCCAGTCCTGCATGAATTCGACATGGATCTGGTTGATCCGGCCCAGCATGCCGGCGGCGACAATTTCGCGTGCCTGGCGAATCATCGGATAGCAGGACATGGTGTAGCAGACGGCGAACACCAGCCCCTTGTCTGTCGCGAGTCTTTCCAGCTGTTCTGCCTCGGCGAGATCATTTGTCAGCGGCTTGTCGCAGATGACATCGATGCCGGCTTCCAGAAATGCCGCGGCGGCTGAAAAATGCGCATGGTTCGGGGTGGTGATCATCACCGCGTCAATGCCGTCCGCACGCATGGCTTCGGTGGCCGCCATGGCGTGAAAATCGGCATAGGAACGGTCTGCCGCGACATGCCACGCTTCACCGCGCTGCTGCGCCTTTGCCGGATCGGATGAAAACGCGCCTGCGACAATATCCCAGCGGTCCGTCATGCGGGCGGCCATCGCCTGTGTCTGGGAAATCCGCCCGCCGCCAACAACCCCCAGCCGCAGGCGGCGGGTCTGGGGAGGAAAGGGTCCGTCAAAATCGAAACTGCCGGGAAGAAGGGCCATAGGGGGCGTCCTAGAGTTGTGGCGGCGACGCGCCATCGGGCAGCATCTCGACCGCCATGAAAATCGATGGCGTGATGGTTTCGAACTGATGCCAGGGATAGATGCCCTGATCGTCATACATTGGCCGGTGCGTGGTGCCAGGCGCCATCGGTTCTTCAAGATAGAGGGTGTCGATGTCGCGTTCGCGGCATTGCTGCATCTTGCCGAAGCCGACAATCTGCGTATGCACCTCGCGAAAGCCGGGAACTGGGCAGAAGGCGTGGTCGCGGTGAAGCCCGACATTCAGCGGCACGGTTGCTGCGTGATACATCGTCACCCCGACCTGCCCGATCCAGATTTTGGGGGACATGTAATGGCCGATGCCGCGCAGCCGTTCCTCACCGCGCACGTCAAAAGCTGACGGCCATGTCTGGCGCACCTCTTCCATCAGGGCGGCCTCGTCAGGATAATCATCAAACCGCTCGACGAGGATGGCGTGCTGCACGGCCTCGATGTCCGTGTCACGAAGGATGACAGATTGCAGGCTTGCCAGCGTCTGTTCGCGAATGCGGATCGGGCCAGCGGCCAGATTCAGAACGATTGTGCGGCCGGTGATGGTCAGGCTGGCCGCGTCACTGACCATCGACACGGAAAAGAACGGTTCGGCGATATCAAGTTTCTGGATGGTCATCTTGGTCGGCCCGGAAAGATTTCTGGAAGAAGAGGGGGGCTGGCGCAGCGGCTGCTGATATCGATAAAGCCGCCCTGTTTGGGTGAGTCCTCGATGGCCAGCATGACCTCGAGGACATGCTGTGCCAGCGCGCCGCTGGCGCGCGGTGCCCGGCCGTCATGCAGCGCATGGACCATCTCCAGCAGGCCAAGGCCGCGGCTGTTGGTATTGAAACCATGGGTGTTTTCGGCTTCCAGCCAGGCGGCGGGCCTGTCGCTAGGGCGTGGCTGGAATTCCCAGCGGCTTGTCTGGCGCGTGCGATACCAGACGGGCCCGTGGAAATTATTCGCGCCATGCACCGGGTCCGGGTCCGGAATGCAGATCGTTCCTTCAGTGCCATAGATCTCGAAGCGCGGGGCTTCACTGTCCCATATGTCAAAACTGATGGTCATGTTGCCGATCGCGCCAGAGGCGAATTCCATCATCGACAGGGAATGGGTATCGACCTCGACATTCATCCATTCCCCGTTCCGAGGGCCGGTTTCGATCTGCCGCTTGTCAAAAGACCGGCTTGCCATGCCGCTGACCCGCCTGATCGGCCCCATTAGAAACACCATGGCGGTCAGGTAATAGGGGCCAAGATCCAGCAGCGGTCCGCCGCCCGGCTGATAGTAGAAATCGGGATTGGGATTATGCCGTTCGACTCCATGCGTTCCGACATGCGCCATGCAACCGACCGGTTTGCCAATCACGCCGCTATCGACAAGTTTGCGTGCGGTCTGCCAGCGTCCGCCGAGAAAGGTGTCGGGGGCATTGCCAACCATCAGCCCCTTTGCGGCGGCAAGATCGAGGATGCGTTGCCCATCTTGAAGCGTGGTCGCGAACGGCTTTTCCGAATAGACATGCTTGCCAGCTGTCAGCGCGGCCATGCTCACTTCTGCATGGACCGCTGGAATCGTCAGGTTCAGGATGCAGTCAATGCTGTCATCGGCGAGGATATCTTCAGGGTGTGCCACCTTTGCAATGTCATATTGCGCGGCCTTTGTCCTGCTTTCCTCAAGATCGAGGCTGCCACAGGCGGCGATGCTGATCTCAGGGAATGACGCGCATGTGCGCAGATAGATATCACTGATCCGGCCGGTGCCGATCAGCCCCACAGTCATTAGCGGGGCCGGTGCGGCGTTTTGCGCGACAGATGTCTGGCCTGATTGCGCAGGTTGCATCGTCCTAATATCCCAGGCTGCGCGGCAGCCACAGAACCAGATCGGGGAACATGATCATGGCCAGCAAGGCGATCAGTAACACCGCCAGGAAGGCCCAGATTTCGCGAATAATTTCTGTCAGCGGGATTTTGGTCACCGCACTGATGACAAACAGCAGAATGCCGTAAGGCGGCGTGATCAGGCCGATCATGGCGTTCACGACAATCAGAACCCCAAAATGGACAAGATCAATCCCCAAAGCGTTACAGGTCGGAATGAAGAGCGGCACGATCACCAGAATGATCACGGTGGCATCCAGAACGCATCCCAGAAGCAGGACCAGAATATTCACCAGGAACAGGAACATCAGCGGGCTGATATCGGCCCCCGCCAACAGGGTCGAAATCGTCTGCGGAATATTCTCCTGAATTACGACATAGGTCAGGATCATAGACGCGCCAATCACAAGTCCGACGGACGCCGCCGACCGCGCGCTTTCGACGAACACCTCATAGAGTGTCCGCAGCTTTAATGCGCGATACAGCCCTGCCGCCACAACCAGCGCATAGAGGGCGGCAACGGCAGCCGCCTCGGTCGGTGTGGTGACGCCGGAATAGATGCCTGTCAGCAGGATTACCGGCATCAGCAGGGCCGGCGTCGCCTTGGCTGTGACGCGTGGCAGTTCACGCAGCGGCACCGCGTCTTCCTGACCGAAATCGCGGCGGTGCGATATCCAGGCATTCATCCCCATTAGGACAACACCCATCACCAGGCCGGGCACAATTCCGGCCAGAAACAGGCTGCCGATCGACGCGTTTGAAACAAGGGCGTACAGCACCATCGGGATAGAGGGCGGGATGATCGGGCCGATGGTTGCCGTTGCCGCCGTAATGGCAGCGGCATAGCCGCGGGTGTAGCGCCCGCTCTTGACCATCATATCGATAATGATCTTGCCAATGCCGGCAGCGTCCGCCACCGCCGAGCCGGACATGCCGGAAAAGATCAGGCTTGCCACCACATTCACATGACCAAGTCCGCCACGAAACCGCCCGACAAGCGCCACGCAGAAATGCAGCAACCGGTCGGAAATTGAGCCGGCATTCATGATATTGGCGGATACGATGAACAGCGGCACCGCCAGCAGCAGAAACCCGTCATAAAGGCGCTGCACCATGGTTTCACCGGCAATCGCAATGTCCTGGCCCGCAACGCCGAGATAGACGACCACCCCGACAATAATGGAATAGGCGACCGGCGTGCCGATGGCGGCGGTGCCGAACAGGGCGAGAAGGCCGAGAATAAGCTCCAGGCTCATGACGCGTTCTCCCCATCCTTGCCGCCCGCTGCCGGCTGGGCGTCTGCCGCGTTGGGGAGACCCTTTCTGGCCAGGATAGATGCGCGCCACAGATAGCGCAGCGTGATCACAATCATCAGCAGGATATAGGATGCGAACAGCCATTTGATCGGGATCTTGTCGCCGGTGACAGGAATGCGCAGTGTCTGGATCTTTTTCAGCTCCATCAGACGGCTGCCGAAAATCGCATCCCAGGTGGGGCCAAAGGAATAAAGCATGGCCGCAATCATGATCAGCGCGGTCGCCAGCGCGAAATAGCGCTGCCATGAGCGAGCCATGGCCTGGAAAAAGACGTCAAAGGCGACATGGTCGCTTTCCCGGACAAAGAAGGCGCAGCCAAAAAAGATCAGCCAGACCCACAGAAGTGAAATCAGATTGACCGTCCAGCCGATCGGTTCGAGCGACATCATCCAGTCATGGATGGGCGGGATCGGCATCAGCCAGGCAATTTTCGGCGCGTAACGGGTAAAAATCTGTAGCAGGAAAATGATAAAAATCGCCGCCAGTATCATGGCGGCGATGAATTCTGCGACGCGGGAGATCCGTTTAAGGATTGTCTCAAACATATGGGTCCCCCGCGTGCTTCAGGTCACTTTAGTTGCCCAGAGCGTTGATCTTCTCCAGAACACCTTCAGGCCAGCTGGCGGCGAACTCGCTGCCAACATACTGGGCCTGAACATGGGTGCGGAACGCATCCAGATCCGGGGTGTAGATTTCAACGCCGTTGCTACGGATAAAGTCAGCCAGATTGTTTTCTTTATCAAGCTGCTTCAGGCGGCCATAGGCGGCAGCGGCATCCGCGGCACGCTGAACGGCCATCTTCTGGTCTGCAGACAGGCTGTCCCAGGTCTTCTTTGAGAAGGCGATGTAGTTCAGGTCGACAAGGTGTGATGTCAGGGCGATCTGCTTGGTTACCTCGTAGAACTTGGCGTCTACAACGGTTGGCAGCGGGTTGTCCTGACCGTCAACCGCACCAGAAGACAGGGCGGTGTAGACTTCGGTAAAGGCCATCGGTGTCGGCGCTGCACCAAGTGCCTTGCCGAGGAACTGCCAGGCATCGGTGCCAGGCATCCGCAGGTTCACACCCGCCAGATCTGCCGGAGTCATGACATTCTTCTCGTCACGCGAGAAGCGCAGATTGACGTGGCGACGGCCAAGATACATGACCGACAGCAGCTTTACGCCAAGCTCGTCTTCCACCTTTTTCTTGAACGGGTCCATCAGCGGGTTGTTAAAGACACGCACCTGATGGGCCGCATCCTGATGGACATAGCCGGTTGCGAAGATTGAAAACTCCGGGAAGAACTGAGCCAGTTCCTGTGCCGAAGCAATCGACATGGTCAGGTTGCCACGGCTGATGGCGTCGAGCTCGGTACCCTGTGCGAACATGGAACCATTATAGCCCGGCTTGTAATCAGCAAACCCTGCTACCATCGGTGCGAACACCTCGGCCATGGCGACTGAACGCTGGTCGGTCTCGGAACCTGAAGTGGCAAGGGTAAAGGTCATGTCTGCTGCTGCGGCAGGTGCTGCACCTGCAGCGAACATGCCAACCGCAACAAACGCGGACATGGCCGTGCGACGGTTCATTTTGTTGATCATCGTTTTCTCCTCCGTAAGGTTGATGATACGACGCCTGTCATGGCGCCGCGTTAGTTATGTCTGGCTTGTTTGCTTCATCATTCTCAGAATCCCGCGAGAATTCCGCCAACTCTTGATGGCCGGATCTGTCAGCCAGTTGGATTGTTTGGCCGGTCTTCGCGGCAATCTGGATTGCTTCGATAACGGCCAGGGTGCGCAAGCCTTCGCGCCCGGAAACTTGAGGCGTGGTCTCGCCGCGAATCACGCTGGCGAAATGGTCGATCTGGTTGATCAGGGGGTCGGACCTGTCACATTCGACAATATTGGCCGACATTGGCGACCACCAGTCGCGTGTCTGATCATGGGTCCAAAGCGCCAGATCAGGGACTGACAGCGATCCTTCTGTGCCGCCGATCTGATAGGCGCTCTGCCCGGTAAAGGGGTAGACGGGATATTCGCGTGATGTGAATTCCCAGCTCCATGGCGCAACAATGCTGTCGGACACCGATACGGTGCCAATGCCGCCATTGGCAAAGGTGAATAAAGCTGCCGCGACATCTTCATTCTCATAGCCGCGCGAGGACGGGTTTGCCTGCGCCTGCACGCGGGTGATCTCGCCACACAGATGCCGGATCAGGTCGATGTCATGGGCAAGATTGACTGATACAGGGCCGGCGCCTTCGCGTTTGCGCCAGGGCGCAATATCGAAATAGCTGTCAGGCTTATAAAACCAGCAGGTCGCATGAACAGATTTAACCGTACCGATCCGGCCCTCGCTGATCATGGCATGCGCTGTCTGGATAATCGGATTGAAGCGGCGGTGGTGTCCGACCAGCACCGCCACATTGGCTGCCTCGGCATGCTCTACAAGGGCCTCGCCTTCGGCCAGATTGTCTGCAAGCGGCTTTTCAATCAGAACGGGGATGCCGGCATCGATGCACAGCCGGCCCTGTGCCGCATGAAGTGTCGTTGGTGTCGCCAGAATGATGCCGTCCGGCTGAACAGCCCCGATCAGCGCGTCAAGCGTATCGAAATGCAGCAGATCTTCGGCCGCTGCCTGATCCTTGCTTTCCGCGCTTGGATCAGCGACAGCACATAAGGTCACGCCGTCGACCTGGCTAATGGCCTTGGCGTGACGAAACCCGACAAGGCCAAGCCCGGCGATGGCAAGGCGCAAGGGCTTTGCTGTCTTGGTCTGGTTTTCTGACGTCGACCCCAAAACTATCCCCACATGGTCGTCCATTCATTTCGCATGAATCGCTGCCGCGTCCGATGTCATTTTCGGTGTGACAATCACCACACCCTAATCATCGGTTATTAAAATAAATATCATATATTTTTAAAATTCAATGAAAATATGATTGAATTGAGATTCTTTTGAAATATGCCTATTCTGTGCCCTTGAATGTAATGAAAACCCCACCGAAACGGTTACTGACCTGATGCATACTGACCATGGCAAACTGCGTTTTCTGAATAAGGGACAACAGAGCACTGTGGGTCACTCGACTTACGAGCGCATCAAGCATGATATTATTTTTGGCAAGCTGGCCCCTGGAACAAAGCTTAAGCTGGAGGGGCTGAAAACAAACTATGCTGCCAGCGTTTCCACGCTGCGCGAAGCGCTGAACCGGTTGGCAAGCGACGGCTTTGTATCCGCTGAGGAACAGCGTGGGTTTTTTGTCACCCCCGTGTCAAAAGATGATCTGAGTGAAATTTCCAACCTTCGCATTCTGCTTGAATGTCATGCGCTCAGGGAATCGGTTGAGAATGGTGATGCCGACTGGGAAGGCGATCTGGTTGCCGCCCATCATAAGCTGCATCTCATGGAACGCCGGATGAAAAGCGGGGACGAGACGGAAAAGGAACTGTGGAAACGTCATGACTGGGAATTCCATCTGGCGCTGATTCGCGCCTGTAATTCCAAGAATATGCTCGAGCTTCACGCGGTGCTGTTCTGGAAATATCTGCGGTATCAGATGCTGGTTCTGACCTATCGCGGCGATGAAGCGGCACAGGAACATAAAGATATTTTTGATGCCGCCCTTGCCCGTGACGGCGAGGCGGCGGCGCGTCGTCTTGAAGAGCATATTACCAACGGGTTGGTCCATACGCTCGACGCGATGTGATGCGCGACGCAATGTGACGCCGGTCAAACCTGCCGGCTCAGCGCTGAAATCCGCTGGCGCCACAGCGCAGTGCCCTGGGATATCTTGTCCATCACAGCGTCCAGCGCCCAATAGGTCTGGCGGATGTCGTCACTCACGGCGCGCGCGTAATCACTCTTGAAGGTGCCAAGCTGCTTGTGATGGAGTTTCGCCAGCTTTGGATATCCCATCGGTTCGCTGAGCGCTGCCATCGCGAGGAATATCGCCAGTTCGCTGGCCAGTTCCGGATGGTGTGGGCCGTCATCCTGCAGCCACCTGTAGAGATCGGGATGGAAATTCGTGAATACACCGCAGAATCCAGCGCTGCCGGATTGCAGCGCCTGATGCGCAATCGCCGCATTGGCATTATTAATGGCCAGCGCGCTGCCCCGTGCGCGTTGAACCCGGCGTCGCACCACCGTCAAATCACATGACACATCCTTCAGGAACACAAAGCGCGGATCATCGCAGAGAAACTGGATCTCTTCATTGGTCAACAGCCGGCGATAGGGGGCCGGACATTCATACATGCCCAGCGGAAGCGTGGCCGGTAAGGCACGCGTCAACGCATCGATGGCGCGGCGCAATTGATCGCCGCCTGCATCTTCCGGATCCAGCCGGTTGCTGACCATGACAAGACAATCGACCCCAGTATCAGCCATGATGGCCAGTTCGCGCGCCTGCCCGGATGGATCGTCAGCGATATGGCCGGAAGCAAGCACGGGGATGCGGCCGTTCACCTGTTTGACGGTAAAGGTGGCGAGGTCGCGTCTTTCTGCAAGGCTCAGAAATTGCATTTCCGACGACTGGCAGACCGCGAACAACGCTTGGGCGCCATGCGCAATATACCATTCAATCAGCTGTTCCAGACCGCCCCAGTCGATCGTGCCGTCATCATCGAAGGGCGTGATCATGACCGGGATGATGCCGGTGATTGCATGTGTCAATGATTGTCCCCCGGGTGCATTTATCTATCAGGCTTCCCGTGCATTCCAGCACAGATTGAGGCCTGTGGACATCACGGCTTTCATGCACGGATCTTGGGGATAATGGTGCCCAGGAGAAGTGATGGTTCGCAGTACAGGCGCCAACCTGCGGCAGCATGACCCCGGTGCCAGAGTGCGCATCAGTCTGTGTACCAAGATGACGGGCAGCGTCTCGTTCTGCTGTGTCCATGAGGGGTGTTGAATGCCCCTAGAGACGAACCAGCTGGCTGCAGGATTTGAATGGATCAACATGTATATGAACATCGCTAGGCAGGCAGGGCAGAAAAGGCTGTATGTTTATCGCCCCACTTCTTTTGCAGCCGCATAAATGCATCCCAAACCAAACCCTATATATCCATCTTGACGGCCGTTTCTGGGATACTGATTCAGTATTTTATCAAGCTGCCGGGTAAAGTCTGCGTTCGGATAGCGATATGAAAAAATATAAAACCAGGCGTTACCATTGGGAATGTCGAGATTATCTCTAAAATCCTGCTCGCCAGGATTAAACACCGAATTGTGTGCCTTGCTGGCCCATTTATCCATGTAGCTGTGGTCTTCAAACCCGCGAATAAATATCTCGCCAGCTTTTTCAATTCGCTGTTCAAGAGACTCAGGGATTTCCACATTATAGTTGCGGGCCATCTCGAGTGTGACAATGGTCTCAATCAACCCCGTGTGATGGTACCATAAGCTTTTGTTGCCGCGTGTCGTCCGATCTTTGATGGAGCCGTCTTCCAAAACGACTTTGTCCAATTCCCGCACTGCTTTGGTGAGCAATTTTTTGGGATGCCATTCTGAAAGCTCTGATTCGTTTTCAAGGGCGCCTTGTAAAATGGCTGGCCAGTACCATCCTAAATCGAGACCGATATAGACATCGGTTGGTCTTTTGTTCCATTTGAAAAAGGTGTTGATCCAGTTTTGAATCACTGCGTGCTTTGGGTCATCAGCCTTATAATCTGCAAGAGTGAAATAATACCCGTAGGCAATATGCATCATGTGCATTTGGACCGTCGAGTGGTCCTTTGAGTCTGACAGGTCCTGCCCATCATCTTGCGTCCATTCAGTACAGCTATCCAGTAAGTAGCCATCTTTCGCGCAAGGTTTGGTTAGCGTAAGAGCATCAGCTTTGGCCCAAGCATATAAGGCGTCCAGAACTTTTTGGCGCTTTTCATCAGAACCACTGACCCAAGAGTCAGTGAATGTCTCGGTGAGCCGCAAGACGAAGAGGTCTGTTTCCACCGCCCCTGGAACATCTTTGCGATTATCCATTCTGCTATTATAGCCCAATAGTCGCTTTGGCGGCTGTTGGGCAAGATTCGCAAGTTCTTGGTAGGGATAGTCATTTTTAGCACTGCAATGCTTTGCCTTCACAGATGGCGCGGCATTCTGGAAGGCAGTCATCACATCGTTTGGAACGATAAAGTTCACTGTTCCGGCTTGGGCGGTGTGACCAGCGCCATTCTTGTCATCCGAATTGCCAGCCCAAGCTGGCGACGAAACAGCCAACGCCCATACAAATGCAATAACGACTCTCATCATCCCAAACACCGCACCACCTGAATAAAGGCCCAATTCACCACCATATTCCTCTGATTATGATTGCGTGTATCAGTGAGGCAGGCAATAGCCGGTTGATCACTCAAGGTGACCTTCGCAGACGCCCTTGTCATTTTCAGATGCAGGTGCCTCGCGAAAGCCTTAACGCCCACCATCATAATACGTACACCCCCCCATGGCCCATGCACGGGGTAGGTGTTGGGATGGTAGAGGCAGTTAAGGTGAGGCATGGAGTTGTGGGTAGACCATATGGTAGAGTGTAGCAGGACGCCGAAAGCATAATGATAAAATGACTATGTTAGAATCAGAATTTCGTCGGTGTAATGATTGCAACGAAGCGTTTGCACGGTCAGTTGTGCTTAGCTTCAATACACTTGCTCCGCCTCCAGATTCTATGCATTACGAAAAGTCCTGCCCAAAGTGCGGCTCAGAAAATACTAAAAATCTGATGTTGGACCTAGAAGACGCAGAAAACGGGTGACATCGGCTGTAGCGTATCTCTCGCCATAACCTTCCCCGACTTTTCCCGATGACCACCCACCTATCTGGTCAATCATCTCTGATGGGCAGTTGACGGCTCTCAGGCGGTCACGCATGGCATGTCTGAAGCCATGGATGACGATGTCCTGGCGGAAGTTGGCAGGAAGCCATTTGTCCGGCGCAAGCACGATGCGCTGCTTACCATGCAATGGCTGTACGTCCTTCGGCACACGCCGGGACAAGTCGTAAAAGCCACGCTTCTGGTAAATATACGTGCTGAAATGGCCTACCATATGGTCTGCCCACATTTTCATCGAAACAACAATGATGCTTCGATGACAGCGTGTTAGCACATCATTTGTGAAGGATAATGGTGCCCAGGAGAAGACTCGAACTTCCACGGCCTAATGGCCACTGGCACCTGAAGCCAGCGCGTCTACCAATTCCGCCACCTGGGCACAGGGGCGATGAAGGCCCAGAGGCCGACATGGTCCGTTCACTCGGAACGGCGCGCAGAATACCCGCGATGGCGTCCATGTCAACTGAATCCGCAAAAAGACGGATTTATGGTGCCCGCCTGCGCCCAGAGCGCATTCGGCACTGGACGAATGCCGGCTGTTATCGGTATTTAGGGGGCGGTTGAATGACCGGCAGCAGGAAAAGAGGGCAGCTATGGAAAAGACGGCAGCAGTGATTGGCGGGTCTGGCTTTGTCGGGCGGGCGGTTGTTGAAATGCTGGCGCGCGCTGGTTGGCGCGTCGTGGTTCTGTGCCGCAATGCCGAGCGGGCGAAATTCCTGAAACCCATGGGCGTTGTCGGGCAGGTGTCGGTGGTATCCGGCAATGCGCTGTCCGATGCCGACCTTGAAGGGGTGATTGCCCCGGCGGATGCGGTGGTCAATCTTGTTGGTATTCTGTTTGAAGGGGGCAGCCAGCGCTTTGATCCGCTTCAGGCGGAATTGCCCGGCCGGATCGGCCAGCTGGCGGCGCGGCATGGGGTTGAGGATGTGGTGCATCTGTCCGCCATCGGGGCAGATACCGGTTCCAACAGCCAGTATGCGCGCAGCAAGGGCGCCGGTGAAGCGGCATTGCAGGCCGCATTTCCGGATGCGGTGATCCTGCGGCCTTCCATCGTGTTTGGCCCGCGTGACGGCTTCTTCAACCGCTTTGCAAGCCTGGCAATGATCGCGCCGGCACTGCCCCTGCCTGGCGGCGGGACAATGCGGATGCAGCCAGTCTATGTGGGCGATGTTGTGGCTGCGGTGGCGATCGGTTTGGGGATCACCAAACCCGCAAAAATGGCCCGCGGCCAAAAGATACGCGGCAGTATTTTTGAACTTGGCGGACCGGACATCTTTACCTTCCGCGAATTGATGGATGTGACATTGGCGGCCATCAACCGGCGGCGCATGCTGGTGCCGGTGCCGTTGGCAATGATGTCACTTGGTGCGCTGTTTACCGGCCTGTTGCCGAACCCGCCCCTGACACGCGATCAGGTGCGTCTGCTGGCCGTCGACAATGTGACGACGGACGGGGTGCCCGGATTCGCCGCGCTGGGGATCACACCGACCCCGGTTGCCAGCATTATTCCCGGATATCTGGCATCCTATCGCCCCGGCGGTGCCTTTTCGCGCCCCGGCTGACGGTCAGATCATGCCGGCCTGCAGCGCGGCCAGCAGCAGGCCCAGCGCGATCCGGTACCATACAAAAATGGCAAAACCGGTGCGCGCCAGCAACCGCATCATCCAGTCAATCGCCAGCGTCGCGAAGATGAAAGACAGGATGGCCACGATACCGGCATCAAACCCCAGCGCCGCATCGCCGGCCGCCGCGATATCCAGCCCTTTCAACAGGCCGGCCCCACCGATCGCCGGGATGGACAGCAGCAGCGAGAAACGCGCTGCCGCCAGCCGGTCAAAGCCGAAATAGCGTGCCGCGGTCATCGTCACCCCCGACCGTGATGCGCCGGGGATCAGCGCCAAACATTGGGCAAGACCGATCATAAGGGCCATGCCAAAACGCATATCCGCAAGCTTGCGGCCCAGCGCCCCGATCCGGTCGGCATGCCACAGCAAGCCGGCAAAGACGAGATTGGAGATGGCAAGTGTCATCGGGTCGGTGAGAAAGGCCGGGTCGATGCTGTTGACAAGAAACCCGATGATGATCACCGGCAGGGTCGCCACCACAAGACTGGCAATCAGGCGCCGCTGGCCCGCATCACCGCGCGGCAGCACGGCGCGCAGCATGGCGATCAGGTCGGTGCGCAGATACCACATCACTGCCCCCAGCGTGCCGACATGCGCTGCCACATCTATGGTGCGTCCCTGATAGGGTTGGTCCGTCAAAACAGGTATCAGCGCCAAATGGCCCGAAGAGGACACAGGCAGAAATTCGGTCAGCCCCTGGATCACAGATACAAGAATCAGCAGAAAAAACGGCATGCAGGCCCCTCTGGAACAGCGCCGGCCCGTCTGGCCGGATGGGAAACGCTGTCATTGCTTGCCGGAAATCCTGCATCAGGTCAAATCAACAGTCATTGCCTGAAGCAACGCCTGCGCGGCCCGCCCGGCAGGCAGGCAGGCAGGCAGAAAGAACCGAAACGGTACTAAATTTATTCTGTCCAGCGATAGAGAACCACTGAAATTCCAGCAGGCTTGCTTTTTTCAGATAAAAAGGGTAATGATTGCTGACTATTTACGACGTGGTGCTTTCATATCCCTGATCGCTGTTCGACTGACAGCGGTTGCGGCATATGTCCCGCGTCTTTTTTTGCCTCTGTTCACAACGGTGAACATTATCGAGGCGAAGCGAGGGAAATGATGTCGAACAAAATGCTGTCCTTTGTGACCACGGATAAGGAAATGCCCGCAAAGCGCGAGGCTGATGCGCGCGTCGGTGACTTTGCCGAAATCTATGACGAGTTCGATAAGGGCACGGCGGAAACACAGGCGTCGCGCTGTTCGCAGTGTGGGGTGCCCTTCTGCCAGATCAACTGCCCGCTTCACAATAATATCCCGGACTGGCTGATGCTGACTGCCGAGGGGCGGATGGAAGAGGCTTATCGCCTGTCTGCCCAGACCAACAATATGCCCGAAATTTGTGGCCGAATCTGCCCGCAGGACCGTCTGTGCGAGGGCAGTTGCGTCATTGAAAAAGGGTTCGAATCGGTCACCATCGGTGCGGTTGAAAAACATATTACCGAGACAGCTTTCGAAAATGGGTGGGTGCAGCCGCCAAAACCGGCTTATGAACGCGCCGAATCGGTGGGCATCATCGGGGCCGGGCCGGCCGGGCTTGCCGCTGCCGAAATGCTACGCCAGCACGGCTATCAGGTAACCATCTATGACCGGTATGACCGTGTCGGCGGGCTGCTGATCTATGGTATTCCGGGCTTTAAGCTGGAAAAGCATGTGGTGGCGCGCCGCCACCAGCTGCTGGCAGATGGCGGCGTTACCTTCCGGTTGAATGTCGATATCGGCACCGACATCGCCTTTGACGAAATCCGCAGCGCCCATGATGCCGTGCTGATCGCCACAGGCGTCTATAAGGCGCGTGACATTTCCGTTCCCGGCGTCGGGCTGGATGGTGTGGTGCCGGCGCTCGACTATCTGACGGCCTCTAACCGCAAGAGCCTCGGGGATGACGTGGCTGCCTTTGACAATGGCGAGCTGAATGCCGAGGGGCGCAATGTTGTTGTGGTCGGCGGTGGTGACACGGCCATGGATTGTGTACGTACCGCCATTCGCCAGAACGCAAAATCCGTGACCTGCCTCTATCGCCGCGACCGCGCCAACATGCCCGGCTCACAGCGCGAAGTGGCCAATGCCGAGGAAGAGGGCGTCGTTTTCAAATGGCTGTCAGCACCGCAGGCATTTCTGGGTGATGATCAGGTGCGGGCTGTGCAGGCCCAGAAAATCCACCTCGGACAGCCTGACGCCACCGGCCGCCAGGTGCCGCAGATCATTGACGGGTCATCGCACGAGATTGCGGCCGATCTGGTGATCAAGGCGCTGGGCTTTGATCCGGAAGCATTGCCGGTGATGTTTGACGCACCGGAACTGGAAGTGTCCAGATGGGGCACCATTGGCATTGACTGGCAGACCATGATGACCAGCCTGCCGGGCGTATTCGCAGCTGGCGATATTGTGCGCGGTGCCTCTCTGGTCGTCTGGGGTGTGCGCGATGGCCGCGATGCGGCAGATGCCATCCATTCCTATATCACGGCGCAGTCGGATGCGCCGCGGGCCGCCACTGCCGGCGCCTGACCTTTTTGCGAGGATCCTGAATATGTCTGACACGCAACGCTTTGATAGCGAAACCTACCTGTCCCGCCGCCGTGCAAACGAGGCGAAACTGGCCGCAGCTGGCGTCTATGCGCCCGAGATGGAACATGATGCTTGTGGTGTCGGTTTTGTTGCGGCGCGTGACGGCAAGCCAACCCGCGCCGTTGTCGATGCCGCGATCGAGGCATTGCAGGCGATCTGGCACCGCGGGGCGGTTGATGCAGACGGCATGACCGGTGATGGCGCCGGCATTCATATTGAAATCCCGCGTGACTTTTTCATCGAGCATATTGGCCGCACCGGTCATAATGATGATGGTGGGCGGCTTGGCGTCGGCATGGTCTTTCTGCCGCGCACCGATCTGGCAGCACAGGAACGGTGCCGCTGCATTGTGGAACAGGAAGTGCTGGCGGTCGGCCATACCATCTATGGCTGGCGGCAGGTGCCGGTCGACATCCATTCGCTTGGCGACAAGGCGAATGCCACCCGTCCGGAGATCGAGCAGATCATGTTCTCGATGCCGGCTGATATGGAAGAGGAAGAGGCCGAACGCCAGCTCTATGTTGTGCGTCGCCGTATCGAAAAGGCGGTCATCGCCGAACTGATCACCGACTTCTATATCTGTTCGATGTCCAGCCGTTCGATCATCTATAAAGGCATGTTCCTTGCCGAACAGGTAACCGCCTTTTTCCCCGATTTGCTGGACCCGCGTTTTACGTCGTCTTTTGCGATCTACCACCAGCGTTATTCAACCAACACCATGCCGACATGGAAGCTGGCGCAGCCGTTCCGCGTGCTGGCGCATAATGGCGAGATCAACACCATTCGCGGCAACCAGAACTGGATGACCTGCCACGAAGACCGTATGGCGTCCGACCTGTTTGGTGATGCCGTTGAAGAGCTGAAGCCCGTTGTGGCCAAGGGCAGCTCGGATTCGGCGGCGCTTGATGCGGTGTTCGAGTTGATGGGACATGGCGGGCGGACGCTGCCCATGGTGAAGACCATGATGATCCCGGCTGCCGTAGATGTCAGCGGCGATAGCGATCTTGCCAAGCTTTATGCCTATTGTAATTCGGTGATGGAGCCGTGGGACGGTCCGGCGGCCATTGCCGCCTATGCCAATAACTGGGTGATTGCCGGCCTTGACCGGAACGGGCTGCGCCCGATGCGCTATGTCGTGACAAATGACGGTCTGGTGATTGCCGGATCCGAAACCGGCATGGTTGTGGTGCCCGAGGAACGGATTACCGCACGCGGGCGCATCGGCCCGGGCCAGATGATGGGCATTGATCTGAAGCGGGGCATGATGTTCTCGAATGACGAGCTGAAGTCCGAGCTGGCCGCAAAGCGTGACTGGGGTAAATGGACCGGTCGCGCCCAGCAGATGGAATCGCTGCTGGCGAAAAATGGCGGCAAGACAAGTGTCCGGATGGATGTGCAGGAAGCGCGCCGCCGCCAGCTGATGGCGGGATGGACGATGGAGGATCTGGAACTGATCCTGCATCCGATGGCCGATACTGGCAAAGAGGCCGTCGGGTCGATGGGCGATGACACGCCGCTGGCCGTGCTTTCGAACCGGTATCGCGGGCTGCATCATTTCTTCCGGCAGAATTTCTCGCAGGTCACAAACCCGCCTATCGACAGCTTGCGCGAACGCCATGTGATGACGCTGCGCACGCGCCTTGGCAATCTGGGCAACATCCTCGACGAGGCGCCGGAACAATGTGACCATCTGCTGCTGAATTCGCCTGTGCTGACAGTGCCCGAATGGGATGCGCTTCTGGGGTATCTTGGCGACAAGGCGGCTGTCATTGACTGTACCTTCGATGTCGACGGGCCGGATGATTTTACGGCGGCGCTTGACCGGATCGCGAATGAAGCCGAAGAGGCCGTCCGTTCGGGGTGCGAACATGTCATGCTGTCGGATCGCGGCGTGTCGGAAACACGCGGACCAATCCCGATGATCCTCGCCACCGGTGCGGTGCATTCGCATCTGGTGCGCCAGCAGCTGCGTACCTTTGCGTCGGTCAATGTGGCGTCTGGCGAATGTATGGACGTCCACCATTTCGCCGTGCTGATCGGGGTGGGCGCGACCACCATCAACGCCTATGTGGCCGAAGAAGCCATCGCCGAGCGGCATGATCGCGGGCTGCTGACCGGGCTGACACTGCCCGAGGCCGTTGCCAACTACCGCAAGGCGGTTGAGGACGGGCTGTTGAAGATCATGTCAAAAATGGGCATTTCGATCATCGCATCCTATCGCGGCGGCTATAATTTTGAGGCACTCGGCCTGTCGCGTTCGCTTGTGGCGCAATATTTCCCGCCGATGTCATCACGCATTTCCGGCCTTGGCCTGACTGGTATCGCGACACGCGTCACCGACATGCACCGCAAAGCCTTTGCGGCAGCAGATGCGATTCTGCCGGTTGGTGGCTTTTTCCGTTATCGCCGGTTGGGTGAGCGCCATGCGTTTGATGGCCAGCTGATCCATGCGATGCAGCATGCCTGTGACACAGGCTCTTATGAAAGCTGGAAGAAATATTCAGCGCTTGTCGGTGGCCAGGGGCCGGTCAATCTGCGCGACCTCATGGATTTCAAGACGGGCCGTGACGCCGTGAAGCTTGAAGATGTTGAATCCATCACCCGCATTCGCAAGCGGCTTGTGTCGCCCGGCATTTCACTTGGCGCGCTCAGCCCCGAAGCGCATGAGACGTTGTCGATTGCCATGAACCGGATTGGCGCAAAGTCGGATTCAGGCGAGGGCGGTGAAGACCCGGCACGATTCCAGTTGCGTGAAAATGGTGACAACCCTTCTAGTGCGATCAAGCAGATTGCGTCTGGTCGCTTTGGCGTCACCGCGGAATATCTGAACAACTGCAAGGAAATCGAAATCAAGGTGGCGCAGGGCGCCAAGCCGGGCGAGGGCGGGCAATTGCCGGGCATCAAGGTTGACAGCCTGATTGCGCGGCTGCGCCATTCGACCCCCGGTGTAACGCTGATCTCGCCACCGCCGCATCATGATATTTACTCAATCGAGGATCTGGCGCAGCTGATCTATGACCTCAAGCAGATCAACCCGGATGCAAAAGTCTGTGTAAAGCTTGTGGCATCTACCGGCATTGGCACGATTGCCGCCGGCGTGGCCAAGGCAAAGGCTGATGCCATTCTGGTGTCCGGCCATGGTGGTGGCACCGGGGCCAGCCCGCAATCATCGATCAAACATGCCGGCCTGCCATGGGAAATGGGTCTGTCCGAAGTGCATCAGGTGCTGTGCATGAACGATCTGCGCGACAAGGTCGTTTTGCGGACCGATGGCGGCCTGAAAACGGGCCGCGATATTGTCATGGCGGCGATGCTTGGGGCGGATGAATACGGGATTGGGACATCGGCGCTGATTGCCATGGGATGCATCATGGTGCGCCAGTGCCATTCCAACACCTGCCCCGTCGGTGTCTGCACGCAGCGCGACGATCTGCGCGCCAAATTTGAGGGTACACCCGAAAAGGTGGTGCAGCTCTTTACGCATCTTGCCGAGGAAGTCCGCGAGATTCTCGCAGGCCTTGGTTTCAGCGCGTTGGAAGAGGTGATCGGCCGCACTGATCTGCTGACCCAGGTCAGCCGTGGTGATGCCGCGCTGGATGATCTCGACCTGAACCCGATCCTGGTACAGGCAGAGCGGGATGGCGAATCAGGAAGCCCGCGCGAGCGTGATCGTGAGCCGGTTCCGGATACGCTGGATGCATTGATGGTCCGCGATGCGGCAACCGCGCTGCAGTTCGGCTCGAAAATGCAGCTGTCCTATAATGTCGAGAATACCCAGCGCGCCATCGGTACGCGCCTGTCCTCGCATATTGTGCGCAAATTCGGCATGACCGGTCTGCGTGAAAACCATATCTCGGTCCGTCTGCGGGGCACCGCTGGCCAGTCACTGGGGGCGTTTGCAACACAGGGGCTGCGGCTGGAAGTGATTGGCGATGCCAATGACTATGTCGGCAAGGGCCTGTCAGGCGGTACGATTATCGTGCGGCCTTCGGCATCGGCGGCATTTGTGGCGCATGAGAACACCATCATCGGCAATACGGTCCTTTATGGTGCCACCTCGGGGCAGATGTTTGCTGCCGGCCAGGCAGGCGAGCGGCTATGTGTCCGGAATTCCGGCGCCACCGCGGTTGTCGAAGGGGCCGGAACGAATGCCTGTGAATATATGACGGGCGGGCGCGTTGTCATTCTTGGCGATGTGGGCGAAAATTTCGGCGCCGGCATGACCGGGGGTATGGCCTTTATCTACGACCCGGAAAATCTGTTCCCGGCGCGGGTGAACCCGGCCAGCCTTGAGGTCATGCGGATCGGCACAGCCCATTGGGAAGCCCAGCTGAAATCACTGGTCGAGGCGCATGCCGCGGCCACGGATTCGGCGCTTGCGGCACGCCTGCTGAATGAATGGGATGTCGAAATTGGCAATTTCTGGCAGGTGGTTCCAACCGAAATCGTGGACCGGCTGGAGATGCCTCTTGCCGAAGATGATGCCGCGCAGGCGGGTGCTGACACGTCAGCCTGACCGCATCCGCCGCCGGCATGGCCGTCAATGCGTATTGTCTGGCCCGGTTATTTCGGCTAAGTCGACCAGATGCCCGAGATTTCTCTTCAGAGCGATGCTGATCGTCCGGCCATCGAGACGCTGATGGCCGAGGCATTTGGCCCGGCGCGCCATAGCCGTTCGGTATGGCAACTGCGCCCCGGTCCGCCAGTGCCCGAGATGTGCCTTGTCATCCGAGATGGCAATGAACCTGTCGGATCGCTGCGTTATTGGGAAGTGCAGCTTGGCGATGAGGCAATCCTTCTTCTGGGACCGCTGGCCGTGCGCCCGGGCCTGCGCGGCAGGGGATATGGCAGGCAGCTGATCGAGGAGTCGTTGCGGCGGGCGGCCGCCGGCCCCTGGAGACTGATCCTTGTATCCGGCGAGGTGGATTACTATCCAAAATTCGGCTTTGTGCCGGCAGTGCCCTATGGCATCGATTGGCCCGGTTTCATAGAGCCTGAACGGCTGCAGTTTTTTGAACTTGAAAAAGGCGCGCTGGCATCGCTGCCATCCGGGCCGCTGCCGGTGCGTGCGGCGTCGCCAAGGGCATAGGGGCAATCTGCCTATGGATTTTCATGGTGCCTGCCGGTACCATCACACCGTCCCGGACGCCAAGATAATGTAGCAGGAATGTCTTCATGAGGACCCTCCATCACCACCCTCTTTACGCGGCGTCCCGAACGGCGCGTCTGATGCTTGCTGAACGCGGCCTTGTATTTATGCCAAAGCTGGAGTCACCGTGGGAGCGGCATGACGAGTTTCTGGCCATGAATCCGGCCGGCGACGTGCCGGTACTTGTTACCGAAGATGGCATCGTGCTGGCCGGCAGTCTGGTGATTGCCGAATTTCTGGAAGAGACAGAGGATACGGCAACAAGCCTGATCTGGGGCAGCGCGGCAGAGCGTGCGGAAATCCGCCGTCTTACCTATTGGTTCGAGACCAAATTTGTGGCCGAAGTCGGCAACCCGCTATTGAATGAGCGCTATGTCAAACGGGTTGCGAATGCAGGCAACCCGTCATCCGAAGTGATGCGTGCGGCGCTGTCGAATCTGAATATGCATCTGGATTATATCGACTGGCTGGCAGAACAGGGCAACTGGCTTGCCGGCAAGGCAATGTCGCTTGCCGATCTGTCGGCCGCAGCGCATTTGTCGGTTACCGACTTTTTTGGGGATATCGACTGGTCGCGGCATCCCGAGGCAAAGAACTGGTACGCCAAGATCAAGTCACGGCCCGCCTTTCGTGATCTGCTGAATGATGGTGTCGTCGGCATTACTGCCGCCCCGCATTACACCGATCTTGATTTCTAGCCCGTCTTTGCGGCCATCCTGTCCAGCGCTGCGTCAAGCCGCGCGATCTGGTCCGGCTCGGAAAAGCGGTGGCCGGCATCTTTGACCAGCGTTATCTCGACATCATCACTGGCCAGCGCGGCAGCGGTTGCGGTGGCTGTCTGCCATGACACCTCTTCATCCTGCATGCCATGCAGAAGATGCACCGGACAGGTAATATCCAGCCCGCCCCGAAGCCGCAGGTTGTGGCGCCCGTCCGTGATCAGGTGCCAGGGATAAATCACCGGCTCATCCGCATAGGGGTTGGGAAGGGCGATCACGCCGTCCGCCTCGATCTGGCGCCGCTGGTCGTCGGTGAATGCGGCCCATAACAGGTCTTCGGTAAAGTCCGGCGCGGCAGCGATTCCGATCAATCCGGCGACGCGGTCCGGGCGCGCCAGTGCCACATTCAACATTAGCCAGCCGCCAAGTGAAGAGCCGACCAGAATCTGCGGCCCGGTGGTCAGCGCATCCAGAACGGCAAGGCAATCCGTGGTCCAGCTGGAAATATTGCCATCAAGGAAATCACCGCTGGACAGGCCATGGCCGGAATAATCAAACCGCAGGCAGGCGCGTCCGTTCCGTCGGGCCCAGTCTTCGCAGGCCAGCGCCTTTGTCCCCTCCATATCCGATCCGTGGCCGATCAGGAAGACAATGCCGGGCCCGGCAGTGCCAGCATCGGTATCGGCATCAGCATCGGCAGCATCCAACTGGCGGTAGGCGATGCGTGACGCGTTGGCTAAAGTCAAAAAATCAGCTTGTGACATGTCGCGTTCCTGTGCGGGCGGGTGTTCGGGTAACAGCACGGCCTGAAATTCTATAAAGCCTGAAAATTGTGTGAAGCCCGAAAATTGCCTAAAGCCCGAAAATTGCCCGAAGCCCGAAAATTGCCTGAAGACCGAAATTTGTCTGAAGACTGCGGTGCAGCCTTTCTTGTGATCGTTATATGCGCTAAGACCAGACCAGCGTAACAGCCTTTTTCGGACATGCCTATTCCATGACGTCACCCAGATCGACCCTCAGCAATCCGATTGTTCCCTTCGTCAAATCGCATTGCCGCGACAAAGCGGCGCCGGTGATTGTCCAGGTGCTTCCCAAGCTTGTGCGCGGCGGGGTAGAACGCGGCACATTGGAAATGGCGCAGGCCATCATAGATGCGGGCGGGCGCGCCATTGTGGTTTCGGGCGGCGGGCCCATGGTCAGGCATTTGCAGCGGATCGGTGCCACGCATCACACGCTGCCCATCGGCAGCAAGAATCCCTTCAGCTGGTCCGGCACAAGAAGCCGCCTGCGTGCGCTGCTGAAAAGTGAACAGGCGGATCTTGTGCATGTGAGATCGCGCATGCCGGCACTGGTGTCGCTACCGGCGGCGCGCAATCTGGGCCTGCCAAATGTCAGCACGGTCCATGGCCGCTTTCAGGCGCATAATATGATCAAACGCTATTTTAACGGGCGATTGCTGGCGGCCGACCATGTGATTGCGATCTCGCATTATGTGGAATCGCAGATCAAGGCGCAGTTCGATGATGTGGATGACCGGCTTTCAGTGATCCAGCGCGGCGTTGATATCGACGTATTTGATCCGGCCGCCGTGCCGCAGGCCCGCATTGTCCGCTTTATCGACAGTATCTCGCTTCCCGAGGACCAGCCGGTGATCATGCTGCCGGCCCGCGCAACGGCGTGGAAAGGGCAAGAGGTATTGCTGCGGGCCTTGGCGAAAATCGCTGACCGGCAGTTCCATTGTGTTCTGCTTGGCGCAGCCGATGGCAAACGGGCCTTTGTCGAGCGCCTGACCGAAACCGGCATGAAGCTGGGTCTGGAAGGCCGGTTCCGCCTGACACCATCAGTCGATGATATGCCGGCGGCCCTGATGGCAGCCGATATTGTGGTAATGCCTTCGGTGACGCCCGAACCCTTTGGGCGTGTGGCACTCGAAGCGCAGGCGATGGGCCGGCTGGCGGTGGCCTTTGACCATGGCGGCGCATCGGAATCCATCATCCATGGCAAGACCGGCTGGCTGGCCAAGGAGGTCGATGCAGACAGTCTCGCCGCGTGCCTGTCCGAGGCGCTGGACATGACGCCCGCTGCCCGCCAGAACATGGCCGCTGCGACACGCGCCCATATCAAGGCGCGCTTTTCCGTCGCGCAGATGTGCGCGTCGACGCTGAAGGTCTACCGGCGTCTTCTGAAGGGTAAATATGCCGGCCAGCAGGAACAATAACGCCCGCCAGCCTGCTCGCCCCTTGAGTTTATCAAAGCCAGAAGCTACTTTGCCGCCTTGAACGCCTTGTCAGGCTTTAACAGGGATTGATTTTCATGCCGACGGTAACACTTCCAGACGGGTCGAAACGCAGCTATGACGCGCCGGTAACCCCGGCGCAGGTTGCTGCCGATATCGGGCCCGGCCTTGCCAAGGCAGCCATGCTGGCGGTGGTTGATGGTGATGAGTGGGATATTGGCCGCGCTATCGAGACCGATGCGGCGCTGTCTCTGGTCACCAGCAAGGATGACGCCATTCTGGCAACCATCCGCCATGATGCGGCGCATGTGATGGCCGAGGCGGTTCTGGAACTCTATCCCGAAACGCAGGTCACTATCGGGCCGTCGATCGAAAACGGCTTTTATTATGATTTCTATCGCGAGACCGCCTTTGGCGAGGATGACCTGGCCGCCATCGAAAAGCGCATGCATGACATTGTGGATCGTGACGAGCCGATCATCCGCAATGTCTGGAGCCGTGACGAGGCGGTCGCCTTTTACCGTGAGCGGAACGAACCCTTCAAGATTGAACTTGTCGAGGCGATCCCCGCGAACGAGACGGTCACATTTTACCAGCAGGGTGATTTCATCGATCTGTGCCGGGGGCCGCATCTGGCGTCAACCGGGCGCATGGGGCATGCCTTCAAGCTGATGAGCCTTGCCGGTGCCTATTGGCGTGGGGATTCCAGCCGGCCGATGCTGCAACGGATCTATGGCACGGCCTGGCGCACAGAAAAGGAATTGAACGCCTATCTGCATATGCTGGAAGAGGCGGAGAAGCGGGACCACCGCAAGCTCGGCAAGCAGCTGAATTTCTTCCATCTGCAGGAAGAGGCGGTCGGATCGGTGTTCTGGCATCCCAAGGGCTGGACCATGTATCGCGAGATCGAGGCCTATGTGCGGCGCCGGCTGGAAAGCGATGGGTATGACGAGGTGAAGACCCCGCAGCTGGTTGACCGCGCGCTGTGGGAGGCGTCGGGCCATTGGGACAAGTTTCGCGAGAACATGTTCACCGCCGATGCCGAGGATGACCGCACATTGGCGCTGAAGCCGATGAACTGCCCCTGCCATGTGCAGATTTTTCGCCAGGGGATCAAATCCTATCGCGATCTGCCGCTGCGTATGGCCGAATTCGGGTCCTGTCACCGAAACGAGCCGTCGGGCGCCCTGCACGGCATTATGCGGGTGCGGGCCTTTACCCAGGATGATGCGCATATTTTCTGCACCGAGGACCAGATTACCGCTGAATCGGTCAAATTCTGCGCCTTGCTGCAGTCCATTTATGCTGATTTCGGCTTTGAAGAGGTGCGGGTGAAATTTTCCGACCGGCCCGAGGTGCGCGCTGGTGAGGATGATGTATGGGACCGCGCCGAAAGCGCATTGACCGACGCCACCGAGGCCGCCGGGCTGGACACCACGCTGAACCCTGGTGAAGGGGCCTTTTACGGGCCAAAGCTGGAATTCGTCCTGCGGGATGCCATTGGGCGTGACTGGCAGTGCGGCACCCTGCAGGTGGATTTTGTGCTGCCCGAGCGATTGGACGCCGAATATGTTGCCGAAGATGGTAGCCGCCGCCGTCCGGTGATGCTGCATCGCGCCATTCTGGGGTCCATGGAACGCTGGATCGGCATCATTATCGAACAGTTCGCCGGCCGCATGCCGCCATGGCTGGCGCCGGTGCAGGTGGTTGTAGCCTCGATTACCGACAGTGCGAATGATTATGCGCAGAAAGTGGCTGATGCTGCAGCTGCGCGCGGCCTGCGTGTGGAAACCGATCTGCGTAACGAGAAGATCAGCTATAAGGTGCGCGAACACAGTGTCAGCAAGGTGCCTTTCATCCTGGCTGTCGGTGGCCGCGAGGAAGAGGCCGGCACCGTGGCGTTGCGCCGCCTTGGATCAAATGACCAGCAGGTGATCGATATGTCAGAGGCGCTGGACCAATTGCGCGGCGAAAGCCTGCCACCGGACATGGCGCGCGGTGTCGATATCGCGGCGGAATGAACAAATTGCAACAATTTCCCAAGAGACTAGCCAGATTGAGCCGTTTTTGTTAGTAAAGTGCTCAACATGGCGGCGTTTCTTATTGCGAAGAAGGCTGTCGATGGTTTCGAGAGCGCACAATAGACACAGGAGAAGTTAAATAGCTCGTCCCCACAGTAACGTGCCGCCCGCACAGGACGGCCCGCGTATCAACGGCGCAATCAGATCGCCGAAGGTACGATGCATCGATCCGGATGGAAACCAGCTCGGCGTACTCGATACGCGTGACGCGATGGATAAGGCGGCCGATTTCGGCCTCGACCTTGTAGAGGTTCAGCCCAATGCCGAACCGCCGGTTTGCAAGATCCTCGATTACGGCAAATTCAAATATGAAGCGCAAAAGCGCGCCAATGAGGCACGCAAGAAGCAGAAGACCATTGAAGTCAAGGAAATCAAGTTCCGCCCGAACATTGATGAACATGATTATCAGGTCAAGATGCGCAATGTGAACAAGTTCCTGTCAGGCGGTGACAAGGTCAAGGTGACACTGCGTTTCCGTGGCCGTGAGATGGCCCATCAGGAGCTTGGCGCCAATGTGCTGAGCCGGGTACGGGACGAGACTGACGAAATCGCCAAGGTGGAGGCCATGCCAAAGATGGAAGGCCGCCAGATGGTGATGGTGCTGGCCCCGCGCTAGGGGCCGCATTTTTCCCCGAAATCCGCTTGATTCCCACTGCGCGTGGCCCTATAACCACGGTCTCGCGCGGTAACCCGTCGCGTCCGGGCCTGAAGACCATATGGTTCATCAGGGGCATGCCCGGCCGGCAGACCGCCACCGCCGCTGATGCGGCGCCCCCCGCGCGGGGCATGGTGGCCACCTTTTGAACAGTGAGGTTGAAATGCCCAAGATGAAGACCAAGAGCGGAGCGAAGAAACGCTTCCGCCTGACCGCCAGCGGCAAGGTCCGTGGCTCGGCAGCGTTCCTGAGCCACAATCTGCGCCGCCGTCCCCAGAAAATGAAGCGCAAGGCGCGCGGCACAATGATTCTCTGCGATGCGGATGCCCGGATCGTGAAGAAATTTCTGCCATACGCATAAGGGGACCAGACAATGGCACGAGTTAAAAGAGGTACGACTACCCACGCACGCCACGCCAAGGTGATCAAGGCTGCAAAAGGGTATTACGGGCGCCGGAAGAACACCTTCCGCACCGCAACACAAGCCGTCGACAAGGCACGTCAATATGCCTATCGCGACCGCCGCACCCGCAAGCGCGAGTTCCGCGCCCTGTGGATCCAGCGGATCAATGCGGCTGCCCGCATGCATGGCATGACCTATTCACAGATGATGGGCGGGCTGATCAAGGCGGGTATCGAGGTTGACCGCAAGATGCTGGCCGACCTCGCGGTGAACGAGCCTGCGGCCTTTGGTGCGCTGGTAGAACGTTCACGCGCAGCCGCCGGGTAAAGCTCTACCCACCCATAACATCTTCAAGGCTGTTGCTCTGAACGTGGCAGGCGGGACACCGCCGCAGGCACGGGGCAGCAGCCTTTATCTTTTGGAACAGCAGGAACCGGACCATGCAGGATTTGGACGCGCTGAAATCGGAAATCATCGCCCGTATTGATGGGGCGGACACGCTGGATGCGCTGGACGCCCTGCGGGTCAGCGAGCTTGGCAAGAAAGGCCGGGTATCGCTGATGATGCGCGAACTTGGCGGGATGGACCCGGACGCGCGCAAGGCCGCTGGCCAGGCGCTGAATCTGGTCAAGGACAGCATTGCCGCCGCGATCGAGGCGCGTCAGGCAGACTTGTCGCGTGCCGCGCTGGATGCGCGCCTTGCCGCCGAAGCTGTGGATGTCAGCCTGCCATCGCGCCCGGAAACAGAGGCCCGGCTGCACCCGCTGTCACGCACCATTGAGGAAGTGGTCGCCATCTTTGCCGAGATGGGCTTCACCGTTGCCGAGGGTCCGGATATCGAATCCGACTTCTATAATTTTACCGCCCTGAATATTCCGGAAGAGCATCCGGCCCGCCAGGAGCATGACACCTTTTATCTGCCGCCGGATGAAGAGGGCCGCCGCAAGGTATTGCGCACCCATACATCGCCCGTGCAGATCCGGACCATGGAAGCCACCGAACCGCCGATCCGCATTATCGTGCCGGGCCGCACCTACCGGTCTGACCATGATGCGACCCATTCGCCGATGTTCCATCAGTGCGAGGGGCTGGTGATCGGCGACGGCATCCATATGGGCCATCTGAAAGGATGCCTGATTGATTTCTGTCGCGCCTTTTTCGGTGTGGATGATCTGCCAGTGCGTTTTCGTCCCAGCTATTTTCCCTTTACCGAGCCGTCGGCCGAGGTTGATATCGGCTGCACGCGTGATGGCGGCGGGCTAAAGATCGGGGCAGGTGATGACTGGCTGGAAATTCTTGGCTCCGGCATGGTCAATCCGCGGGTATTGGCGAATTGTGGCTATGATCCGGAGAAATATCAGGGCTTTGCCTTCGGTATGGGGATTGAGCGGATTGCGATGCTGAAATATGGCATTCCGGATCTGCGCACATTCTATGACAGTGATCTGCGCTGGATGCGCCATTACGGTTTCCTGCCGTTTGACGCACCATCGATCCATGCCGGCCTTGTCGGGGGGAGTGTCTGATGAAATTCACCCGTGACTGGCTGTTTGATCATCTCGAGACGGATCGTTCACTTGACGAGATTCTCGACGCCCTGCCGATGCTGGGACTCGAGGTAGAAAGCTTTGACGACCGCGCTGGCCTGGCGCCCTTTACCATCGCTGAAGTGATTTCGGCCGAACAGCACCCCGATGCTGACCGGTTGCGTGTCTGCATGGTGAATACCGGCAGCGGCGAGCCGGTGCAGGTTGTCTGCGGCGCCCCTAATGCCCGCGCCGGCATGAAAGGTGTGTTTGCGGCGGCCGGCACCTATGTGCCGGGGATCGATCTGGTGCTGAAGGCTGGCAATATCCGCGGCCAGGATTCCAACGGCATGCTGTGTTCGGAACGCGAGATGATGATCTCTGACGAGCATGACGGCATTATTGAAATGCGGGCCGATGCGCCGGTCGGGGCGGACTTTGCCGCCTATGCCGGTCTTGATGATCCGGTCATCGAAATCGCGATCACCCCGAATCGCGCTGATTGCCTTGGCGTGCGCGGTGTCGCCCGCGATCTGGCGGCAGCAGGCTATGGTACACTGAAGCCGCTGGATACCAGCGCGCATGAAGGCAGCTTTGACAGCCCGGTCACCTGGCGACTCGATCTGGACGGGGCCGCGCATCTGTGCCCGCTGATCACCGGCATCGCCTTTCGCGGCGTTACCAACGGGCCGAGCCCGGACTGGATGGCGCGCCGCCTGACCGCCATTGGCCAGCGCCCGATCAGTGCGCTTGTCGATATCACCAACTATGTGATGTTTGATCTGGGACGCCCGCTCCACGCCTATGACATGGACAAAATCCATGGCGGCGAGCTGGTGGTGCGGCAGGCAGATGGCGGTGAGCCTTTTGCCGCGCTGAACGAAAAGACCTACGAAATGGAAGCCGGCATGATCACCATTGGTGATGCCGAAGGGGTTGATGATCTTGCCGGTGTGATGGGGGGAGAACGCACCGGTGTCAGTGATGATACAACCGCCATGTTCCTCGAAATCGCCGTGTTCGATCCGATTTCGGTGGCGACCACCGGGCGCAAGCTGAATCTCAATTCCGATGCGCGCTACCGGTTTGAACGGGGGCTGGATTCGGAAAGCCCGCGCTGGGCCGCTGGTCATGTCGCACGGATGGTGACCAACATCTGTGGTGGCACGGCGTCAGTGCCTGTCACTATGGGGCCGGGCGTTGACTGGAAGCGCAGCATTTTCCTTGCGGCCGACAAGGTCGAAAGCCTGTCCGGCATGGTCATTGAAGCAGCCGAACAGCACCGTATTCTCGATGCGCTTGGCTTTACCGTAACCGCTGTTGATGGCGGTTTTGACGTCGCGCCGCCATCCTGGCGCGGTGATATTGACGGCGCTGCCGATCTGGTTGAGGAAATTGCCCGTATCCGCGGGTTTGATCATCTGCCGATGGACCATCTGCCGCGCACGGATGTGGTGGCAAAACCGTCGCTGTCGCCGGCACAGGCGCGCCTGTTCCGGTTGCGGCGCGCCCTTGCCACACGTGGCCTGATGGAAGCGGTAACCTTTTCGTTCCTGTCCGAAGATGACGCGCAGCGTTTTGATGGCGGCGCCGATAATCTGAACCTGGTGAATCCGATCAGCGCCGATCTGTCGGTGATGCGGCCGTCGATCCTGCCAAACCTGCTGTCGGCGGCGGCGCGCAATCAGGATCGCGGCGAGGCAGATGCCGCGATGTTCGAAGTTGGCCCCATTTTTCTTGGCGATGCGCCGGAAGACCAGCGTACCGCTGCAACAGGCATGCGCCATGGCGGGACGGCACCACGTGAATGGCATGGCAGCGCCCGCACCATTGATGTGTTTGACGCGCGTGCGGATGCCGAGGCAGCGCTTGCCGCACTTGGCGTGAAGCTTGCCGGCGTGCAGGTAAAAGCCGAAGGGCCGGGATGGTTTCATCCGGGCCGCCGCGGCCAGCTGATCCAGGGTCGCACCGTGCTGGCAAGCTTTGGCGAACTCCATCCCGAAATCGCCGAGGCCTATGGGCTGCGCAGCCGGGTGGTCGGCTTTGAAATTCATACCGATGATGTGCCGATGCCAAGATTCAAGGGGCCGGCAAAACAGCTTCTCAGCCTGTCGGTCTACCAGCCGGTAACGCGCGACTTTGCCTTCATCGTCGATATGGGTGTGTCCGCCGGAGATATTCTGAAAGCGGTGAAGTCCGGCGCCGGGCCGCTGCTGTCCGATATGAGGGTCTTTGACCTCTATGAAGGGGCGAATATCGGCGCGGGTAAAAAGTCGGTGGCCGTGACCATCACCCTGACCCCGACCAAGGCGACCCTGACTGAGGAGGAGATTGAATCCATCTCCGCCGAGATCGTGAAAATTGTCGGTAAGAATTGTGGTGCCACACTTCGGGGGTGATACTTATGGATGACCTCTTGTTTCCATGTCCCATAAAATTCAACCGGCATATAGGGCAGTAAGATCGGTTTTTTTGGGCTTGATTAGATTGTCCTGAAAGGCTGAGGGAGTGGCGTGCTATTGTTTCATCACGTAGAGCCCACCCTTTACCTCGTCACTCAGTAGCAGGATAGCGCCGGCATGTGGTCCGTGCGGTACCACGGCCACATCGCGGATACGGCCGATCTGCCCGTCAAGGATGATGTGCTCGGATCTTGGTAGGCCAGTATTGCCGTCAAGTTTTATCAAATAGAGCCGCCGGAACTTCAGCGATCCAACCAGAAGATTCCCCTTGAATTCAGGAAACATCAATGTTGCATCATTGCCATCCGCCGCATCGGAGTAAAAACCCATGCCGGACGGCGCGATGGACGGGATCCACACCCAGGCCGGATCGACATAGCCCGGCAGACTGTCATGCTTGCTGACGCGCAGGCCGGTGGCATATTCGCGGCCATGGCTGACCGTCGGCCAGCCGAAATTTGCCCCGCCGTGATGGGCCGGGCGGATGATGTTGATTTCGTCGCCACCGCGCGGCCCATGTTCATGTGTCCAGATATCGCCGGTGCGCGGATGTATCGCCATGCCTTGCGGGTTGCGGTGGCCGATGGTGAAGATCTCGGGTGCCCATCCCGCCTTTTCGGGATTGGTATCAGGGATGGAACCGTCACGATTGATCCGGATCAGGCTGCCGGCATGGGCGGCCGGGTCCTGCGCATTGTCGCGTGTGCCGCGGTCGCCAAGGCTGGCATAGATCATCCCGCCGGTGACCTGCAATCGGCAGCCGAAATGATACCCGGAGCGGGTTGGATTATTGCCGGTAAAAATGGTCTGCCGGCGAATAAGGGCGTTGCCGGCAAGGGTCGCGCGATCTATGGCGGTGGATGACCCGCTGTCCAGAATCGCGGAATAGCAGAGATAGATCTGGCCATCAGCTACTGCAACATCCAGCAACCCGCCCTGCCGCCGGTTGAACACAGCCGGAACCCCGGTGATCTCCGTTGCCGTGCCGGTCCCAAGGTCGATACGCATCAACCCGCCGCCGCGCATGGTGACAAGCACTGTGTCTTGGTCGAGGAAATCCATGCCCCAGGGATGCGCCAGTGTTGGGCCAATACGCTCAATCTTCATCGCACCAGCGGCGGCGGACATGGAAAGGGCCGCACTGAACAGCGCGGCCCTAATGACTGTTTGGATGCCCATCCGACTAGAGTTTGTTGAGAGCCGAGACCACAGCGCGGATCGGCGCCATGGTGATTGAGGTGTCAATCCCAACTCCATAGACCGAGACGGCTTTGCCATCTACATCCTTCACAAGCTCGACATAGGCGGCGGCTTCGGCCTTGGAGGTCGCTGAGCGCGTGTTCTGCCCGAAATCGGCAAGCCGGAATTCAAGGTCGAACGCAGTCCGCATAGCCTCGACAAAGGCCGAGATCGGGCCGTTGCCTGTGGCGCTGACATCGACATCGCCTTTGCCATCCGGGCCGTTATGGCGGACTTTCGCGACCACACGCTCGCTCGATCCGTCGGCCGTCGCCTTGCTGACGTCGAAGGCCAGAAGCTCAAAGCGGCCAGTCTGGTGGATGAAATGCGCTTCGGCCAGTTCCCAGATCCGCTTGCTGGTGATTTCCTTGCCGGTCTTGTCCGCCTCATCCTGGACAATGCCGGAAAACTCAATCTCGGCGCCGCGCGGCAGGCGGACATGATGGTCTGCTTCCAGCAGATAGGCCGACCCCGCCTTGCCGGACTGCGAATTAACCCGGATGATGGCTTCAAAAGTGCGTCCGATATCGCCCGGGTCGATGGGAAGATAGGGCACCTCCCAGACATTGGCATTGGCATCACGGATGGCATCCATACCTTTGCGGATGGCGTCCTGATGGCTGCCCGAAAAGGCTGTATGCACCAGCTTGCCGGCATAGGGGTGGCGTTCATGGACAGGCAGCTGGTTGCAGAATTCCGCCGCCTCGACCAGCGCGTTGATGTCCGAGAAGGTCAGGGTCGGGTCGACACCCTGGGTAAACATGTTCAGCCCCAGCGTAACGATATCAACATTGCCGGTGCGCTCGCCATTGCCGAACAGCGTGCCTTCCACGCGGTCGGCACCCGCCATCAGACCAAGTTCGGTCGCTGCCACGGCACAGCCGCGGTCATTATGCGGATGCAGCGACAGGATCACTCTATCCCGCTTGCTGAAATTGCGATGCATCCATTCGATCTGGTCGGCATAGATATTCGGCGTCGACATCTCGACTGTCGCCGGCAGATTGATGATGGTGGGGTTAGCGGCGGTCGGCTGCCAGACATCCATCACGGCCTCGCAGACCTCGAGCGCGTAATCAAGTTCGGTGCCGGTAAAGCTTTCTGGTGAATATTGCAGCCGCAGATTGTCTGCACCGCATTTGGCAATGCGGTCAGCCACCATCTTCGCCCCGTCCACAGCGATCTGTTTCACGCCATCACGGTCGGCCTTGAAGACCACGCGGCGTTGCAGCGTCGAGGTTGAATTATAAAGATGCAGAATAGCGTTCGGTGCGCCATCAAGGCTTTCAATCGTGCGGTCGATCAGATGTTCACGCGCCTGGGTGAGTACCTGAATGGTGACATCATCCGGCACATGGCCGCCTTCGATCAGTTCCCGCAGAAAACTGAAATCTGTTTCGGACGCCGAGGGGAACCCCACCTCGATTTCCTTGAAGCCCATATCGACCAGCAGCTTGAACATACGCATCTTGCGAGCGCTGTCCATCGGCTCGATTAGCGCCTGGTTACCGTCACGTAGGTCAACAGAACACCAGACAGGCGCTGTTTCAATACGCATGCTGGGCCAGGTCCGATCGGGCAGATCGGGGCCAGCATAGGGACGGTATTTTTCATGCCCTGCGCCGCCGCCATTCATGGCGGTGCCGGTAGCATGATCCGGGCTGGTCATAGGTTTCAGGTCCTTTTCATTTTTGATATTTCAGTTGGTCCGGATATGGCCACTTCGGGCCTTTTCCTGAGGCCAAACTATACGCGAAGCTGCGATTGTAAAAAAGAATTATTCCAAACAGGTCAAGATCACTGCATATCGCGTGCCGCTAGCGGAAAATTCTTGCCGCTGCGACAAAAGGGGGGCACAACACGGCATCGTCAATCCGGCTGTTTCACGCTATAAGCTGATGACAGTACACAACCCGTTGACGACAGATTGAGCAGCACCCGGACCCTAGATGACCGCTTCAGACCAGATTCGCAACTTTTCGATCATCGCGCATATTGATCACGGCAAATCGACTATCGCCGATCGCCTGATTCAGATGTGCGGCGGATTGAGCGACCGTGAAATGACCGACCAGGTGCTCGACAATATGGATATCGAGCGCGAACGCGGCATCACCATCAAGGCGCAGACCGTGCGGCTGAACTATACGGCCAAGGACGGCAAAGAGTATGTGCTGAACCTGATGGACACGCCCGGCCATGTCGATTTCGGCTATGAGGTGTCGCGCTCCCTGTCAGCCTGTGAAGGGTCACTGCTAGTGGTAGATGCTAGCCAGGGGGTCGAGGCACAGACACTTGCTAATGTCTATCAGGCCGTCGAGGCGGATCACGAGATTGTGCCGGTACTTAATAAGATCGATCTGCCGGCTGCCGAACCGGCACGTGTGCAAGCGCAGATCGAAGAGGTAATCGGCCTTCCTGCAGATGATGCGGTCCCTGCATCGGCCAAGACAGGCGAAGGCATTTCCGAAATTCTGGAAGCGGTTGTTACTCGTATGCCGCCCCCCGCCGGTGATGCCGACGCCCCGCTGACCGCGCTGCTCGTCGACAGCTGGTATGATGCCTATCTCGGGGTGATGACGCTGGTGAGGGTGCGGAATGGTGTGCTGAAAAAGGGCATGAAAATCCGGATGATGGATACGGGTGCCACGCATGTCGTCGAACGTGTGGGAGTGTTTTCACCGAAACCGACACCGGTGGATGGGCTTGGTCCGGGCGAGATCGGCTTTATCAATGCAGGGGTAAAGACGGTATCCGACGCTCGCGTCGGCGATACCATCACCGACGAACGCCGCCCCTGCGAGGCACCACTTCCGGGTTTCAAGCCATCGGTGCCGGTCGTTTTTTGTGGGCTGTTTCCCGTCGACACCAATGATTTCTCAGGGCTGCGCGAGGCTCTGGAAAAGCTGTCACTGAATGACGCTTCCTTCTCTTTTGAGGCGGAAACATCGGCGGCGCTCGGCTTTGGCTTTCGCTGCGGCTTTCTAGGGCTACTGCATATGGAGGTGATCCGCGACCGGCTGGAACGCGAATTTAACCTTGACCTGATCTCTACAGCGCCATCGGTCGTATATCAGATGACGATGACGGATGGTGCCAGCTTCAATCTGCATAATCCGGCGGATATGCCGGAAGTGACCAAGATCGCCGAGATCGAAGAGCCCTGGATCAAGGCCACCATCATGACGCCGGATGAATATCTGGGTGCGGTGCTGACCCTGTGCACGGAACGGCGTGGTGAGCAGATCGATCTGACCTATGCCGGCAACCGGGCGATGGTTGTCTACCGGCTGCCGCTGAATGAAGTAGTGTTTGATTTCTATGACCGGTTGAAATCGGTGACGCGCGGCTATGCCAGCTTCGATTACGCCATTGATTCCTACAAGACAGGTGACCTCGTAAAGGTGTCCATCCTTGTGAATGGCGATCCGGTCGACGCGCTGTCCATGATCGTGCATCGCGAACAGGCCGAGGCGCGTGGACGAGCAATCTGCATTCGACTCAAGGATCTGGTGCCGCGCCAGATGTTCAAAGTGGCGCTACAGGCTGCGATAGGTGGAAAAGTTATTGCGCGTGAGACAATTTCTGCGCTGCGCAAGGATGTAACAGCCAAATGCTATGGGGGTGATATCACCCGCAAGAAGAAGCTTCTGGAAAAGCAGAAGGAAGGTAAAAAGAAGATGCGGCAGTTCGGCAAAGTGGATATTCCGCAGAACGCCTTTTTTGAGGCGCTGAAAATGGGCGATAACTAGTCTAATGGGCAATCACTAGCCTAGCAGCGTAATATTTTTATTCGAACGAAACCGCGACCAACCAATTAGCATATACAGCTACGGAACTTTATCTCATTAGGTTTCGTTTAAGGCCTCGCCCGTCGCCCCTGCGACTACGCCGTTGCATTACACGGGCTATACCACAGAAAATCCCCATAAGCAGTAGCAGCACGAGCGCCGCTGGCCAAAGTAGCAAGGTTGACACAACCGGGTGCCAGAGAAATGGCTCACAGCCGAGGCTGACAATGAGTCCGCAAGGGTCAACATAACGGCTGAGTACGGCTTCAGATATCAATAATGACGTGCTGTGATGGCTATTCCAGAATTCACCGAATACAATGCTGGCACGCGACTGAGACAGGTCGAGCCAAATCGCATAAATTGCCATTAGGCCAAATAAATATCCAACGATGCGAAATCCGCTACTGATCATAGATGTAGTGTGACCGTTGCCGTGCCACCATTCAATAAAAATCGCCCCAAGGAATTTTCGTAGACACAAAACGCAAAAACGTTCCAAAGGCGATTTGGCATTTTAGTTACTGCGCAATTGAGCGAACCTAAACTTCGCTTCAACTGTATGATTGATCTCGCTATAGCACCCTGATAGGTTGCGGCTAATTGACGGGTGGCAACACCATCCATGATAAGCAGGAGGGGTGGCCGAGCGGTTTAAGGCGCACGCCTGGAAAGCGTGTTGGGGTGAAAGCCCCTCCGGGGTTCGAATCCCCGTCCCTCCGCCATACCCCATCAAATCAGATCATTTTTGCGGCTTTTCCCCTATGGACTAGCATAGTGGCAAGCGACCTAATTCACACTTCAACTGGACTGAATTTAATGCATAGGCTCCCCCCTCCATCCAATTCGATCCAGATCCCGCAATCTGCTCCAGTAACACCGCTTCTGTGTCCACGAGGCAAGATCCACGAAGCTTGAAATTCAGAACTCTGCCCACGACCCGCGGCGCAAAGACCGAGGATCACAAACCTTGATTTGCCAGCCTTCTAAAAATTTTGTTCTAATACAGCTACGTTGCTTCTGACACACAGGAATAGAATTCAACCAAGCAAATGTCGATATCTCAACCAAGGGACTCAAATTCTGATCTCGTCGTGACCACACTTGGTACCGGCACTCCAGTATATAATCCGTTACGCTGTAGCCAGAGCATTCTAGTCGAGGCAGCCAATTTCTTTTTGTTGTTCGATACCGGCAGAGGCGTCGCGCAACGCCTTGTGCAGGCGGGTACAGCGCCAGCGCAGATCGATAGGTTGTTTTTCACACATTATCATTCGGATCACACAGTTGGCTTTGCAGATTTTTGGCTTGGTTCTTGGTTGCCGGCTGGTGGTGGACGAAGCAAACCTCTCAAAGTTGCTGGACCAATTGGGGTACAGGCGCTAATAGACGGCCACCGCATAGCTTTTGCAGACGACATACGGATGAGGGTTGCAGACCAGAAACTACCCTTGGAGGGAACACATATAGAGGTGGCTTCGCATTCGGAGTGTGGAGTTCTCTTTAATGAGAATGGCCTCAAAGTGACGTCTTTTGAAACATTTCACGGAAAAATGATTAAGCCCAATTGGGGATATCGGATCGACTATGCTGGACGGTCAGTCGTAATTGGGGGCGATTCAAACAATGACCGCTTAGTGGCAAAGATTGCCGCTGATGCCGATCTGTTTTTTCACTCAGTTGGTGCGGCGGATGAGTCACTCCTGAAATTTCCTGAGATAGCAAGCATCCTCCAGCACCACACCACGCCACAACAGGCTGGAGAGATATTCTCTGTTGCTAGACCCAAGATCGCAGCACTTATTCACATAGTGACACCCTCTCGCCCCGGATTCCCGACCATAAAGCTTGAAGATATCAAAGCCAGAGCAGAAGAATTCTATGATGGCTCGATTATCATTGCAGAAGATCTGATGCGCTTTGAGATCAGCGATGACATAAATATCATCTCTCCAAACAAGACGCCCTAATGGCTGCAGATAGCAAGCACTACTAAGGCTGACCCATGAGCAGCTGCCATAATTCAACAGGGTTTGCACATTCGGAGCCACGCCAGCCAATAATCTGGTCAGGCCGGACCAGAACCATTCCCGCGCCATAAAGTTCGCGAATGTCATGATTGTTCAAGACTAAATCTAAAACAGCAATTTCTCGTCTTGCAGCTTCTTCAAGGATTGCCGCCTTGGCTTCACTCTCTTCATCAAAGCTCAACAAAGTCCATTCAGCGCCAAAATGGTCAAAAAGCGAATCATCATCATTAAGCCACCAGTGGGGTGGTCTTCCACCTGGAATACCAGATGCTTGATAAAAATTAGCCTGGTCTAGGGGCAGAGCTTCATCCGTTTTCGGGAGAACCGGTGATCCGTCATAACGGGCACCAAACGTAATCCCGGGAATGTTGAATTCGCGTTTTGCATGTTCCACTAAATATTCACCAGCGGCGGTCCTAAGCAACTCGCCGTTTTCAGTGTTGTCCTCCAGATTGTCTTTTGGAACGAAATTGCCAACCGAGTCCGCAAAGCCTCGTGCATAGCTAGTGTTTCGAAATGCCACTTTTTGGCGCTCAAACTCATAGCTTTCAATTAAGCCACGGCCACCTTGGCCTTTGAGAACAGCCGCAAGCTTCCAACCCAAGTTCACTGCATCTTCGACTGCTGTGTTGTACCCGAGCCCTCCAGCTGGCGTAAAAAGGTGCGCCGCATCGCCACCAATGACCACGCGGTCCGAAATAAAATGGTCAGCGACAAGAGAATGACCGGCTGTCCAGCCCATATGGGACAAAACTTCACAATCAATGTTGACGCCACATGCCTCACGGAACAGATCTGCTGCACGCTCATCTGTTATTGTTGCCTCATCCTCGTCGCTTCTCAGCTGCGTGTGAAAGGCAAATTCGCCCTTGCCATCCACAGCTGCCATCAAAGCCCTTCTATCGTCATTAAATGTCCAGTTCATCCACGCAGGTTGCTTGCCGACGACCTCATAGAATTCTGGGCATCGCAAATATACGGCATACATTCTGCCGCCAAAAAAATGCCGTTCTTCGCCATATTCGCCGAGTAGTGAATAGCCAAGTTGTTTGCGCACCATACTTCGCGCGCCATCTGCACCAATTAAATAGGTAGCATTAATTTTATGGGTCACACCAGTTTCAGATTGTTCAAAAACAGCTGAGACGCTGCTGGCACCTTCCTTGAATTCCGTCATTCTCCAGCCAAAATTGATCGTGACTGAGTCGTAGGCTTCCGCAAGACGGCGTAGTACTGGCTCAACAAATTTCTGACTAATTCGATGCGGAGCTTCCGAAGCTGTCCATGAGCCCTGATTTGACCGCACAAGGGCATTTGCCTTGCTGGATGCGGGTAATTCGAAGCGCCCCAGTTCGTGATGACCATATCTTGTAAAATAGGCAATGTCGGTAGGGTAGTTCGCAGGCATTCCAAGGGTACGAATTTCATCGGCAATACCAAGCCTTCGAAAATATTCCATCGTGCGAGCTTGAGTTGCGTTAGCCTGCGGATTATACGCCGTGCCATTTTTAGCGTCATAAAGCGAAGTCGTTACATTGCGGCGACCAAGCTCTATCGCAAGCATTAACCCAAACGGCCCACCTCCGACTATTACGACTTCACAGTCCAAAATATATACTCCTTTGGCCATCTATACGCCGAAATGATAGCGGAATACGTTGGCAAAGATTCACCCTGAAACATCAATCTTCAAATTCCAAGGTGATTCAACGATCAGTGTTTTGGGGTAATTGAACTGATCGAGGTTGCATGCAATTCATCAAATCTCTCAGAATCTTGCGACCAGCTCCAGCAACCCGGAAAGCTGAACCCGTTCAGATCAGAATCGCATTCTCACCAGAAATTGCCGCCAGACCGAAAGTGAGCATTAGTTTAACTTCCTCAGGAGATTCATCGTCTCGTTGCAAGCTTGAAGCGCCTGCATGCAAAGCTTCGATTTGGTGAACAGCAGCATTAGTTGGGATATCTTTCCGGAATACACCTGCTGTTTTAGATGCGTCTATCCAGGTCGCAAAGCTCGATAAAAACTCTGTCCTTACGTCCTCGAGGCACTGTTGGGTTTTTGGCCCAAAGCAGTGTCGCTGTGCTTTCATCAGAACGAAAAGGCAGCCATCTGGAATATTTTGGGGCTGCCTATCCTGCATTATGAAATCGATAAGCGAATTTAGTGTTTCGGCTAGCGTTTGGCCGCCATTCAGTCGCGCTAGGAATGGATCGATTGCCATGGCCTTATAGGCCAGCAATGCTGCTGCTTTCAGTCCATCATCACTGCCAAACTCGCGGTACACACCTGGCTTTGATGATCCACTTAAATCACAAATGTCGCTGATTGAAACCTGTGTTGGGCCATGCCTCCAGTATTGC
>JBMHCS010000014.1:0-101625 GCA_049889795.1 Puniceispirillaceae bacterium (SeqCode)
ACTCATCAAACTGCTTGGACATACCAAACAGTATCTCAATTTATCAGTTTTTAACAGTTAGTTGATTAAACCTCGACCAATCACCGACCAGTGCGCTTTGACTGTTCTGGTGTGGGTTCATATCAAAATGAAGTCAGAGGGTGTTCAGAGAGGAATAGTGTCCTGCTCACGGTATGAACAGTCTGTCAGTTATCAATCGCATTGCAGATATAAAAAACAACGGATTGGACACTACAATAAGTGGTGCACCTATTAACCATCCAAATGCCAATACTCTTCGTTTATTAATGATGGTGTTAGACTTAGTAAGTTGCCAAGTTCTCCAGAGTGCGTATGCATAACTTATTAGTGATACCAACAAGACAATCAAATAAATCGCTGCAATGTAATTTCCATTGAGATATTTAGTTGCCCACATCCAACCAGTATTCCACTCAAGTCTTGCTCGGAACATGATGCTACCGAGAAAAAGAAGAGTAAAAAACAGTCCGCCCAGATAGAGGACATTAAATTTGATAAAGAAACTTGGTTTCTTAGGTTTTGTCTGATGCACCTTTTCTACCAATCTCCCACCAATAAATAATAAGTGCCCCTAAAACCCAGATTATTGTTCTCGCTGTGAAACCGCCCCACTCATATTCATTGGTTGGAATAATTGAATGACAGTTATTGGTGTAGTTTCCGAGAAACCCACAACCAATTTGAACTTCTTTTCCTGAGATAAGAGAGGAAATAAGTGGAATTATCTGCCCCAAAATAAAACCAAATAAAGCGAAGTAGTATGGATTTTTAAGTCTTTTTGGAATGTGTTTAATCATCTACTCCTCCTGTGCCTGCTGGTATAAGTCTAACAGTGTGGTGCCTTTGTAACACCAATATCCTGCACCTCTGACCTGTTGCCAGTCATAACCCATCTCAGAAACAATAGTTAATGCAGAACCAGATAGAGTCGTCATCTCATCTCTGAAAAGAACCTGCCCGTTATCACCAACCTCACAAGTAATGGAACTATCTTTTGAGAAGTTGAGAATTTCGCCTGCATTGATTCCAAGAATACCAAAGTAATCCACTCTTCCTTTGCGTTTCTTTGCGTTGTCCAGTGCTTGCTTATCTTGCTCAGTCTCAAAAACCACCTCTTTGGGAGTTACATCTTTTCCCCCCATCTTCTCTGCAATTTTTAATGCTGATTTTGCTTGTTCTGGAGTGCAGTAAAAGAACTCACGGTTCTTACGAACTTTCTTGTCGTCAAACGCTTCATGAAGAAGGTTTTCAATTGCTCTCGCATCATCTACCTGAACTGCGTAAAAACACTCAAAAGGAAGTGGCGTTGAAGTATTATCCAGTTCCCTAAGTCTCCTGGGCAGATTGTCGGTCATGCCAATCTTGACGATATCCGACATACTTTCATTAGTTAAAATATAAACAATTGCCATATAGAAACCTTAGAATAAAAGTCTCATTATTTCAATTTGATAGTATCTCGCACCTAAATACCTATGAACCAATAATAGGGGATTAGGTAATGCAAAGATTTATATACGACCTGTTACATGATGTGACAGAAGATACAGAAATTATAGAATCAACTGAACTGGTGCGTTCAATCCAAATACCTGCATATGCATCAGACGAACAACGCAAAGAACTCTTCCTGTTAATGATGGATGCACTTGATGATGTCACCTTCACCTCACAAAGACTGAGGATGGATGTGGGGAAGGAGTGCGTGACCATTAGACGAGAACTTGGTGGTGGATGGATACACAAAGAAAATGATGATGATGTTTTTGAGAACCCAAACTCGATGACAGCGGAAATGACTAAGGAGTCCATTGATGCAATGGAAGATGAACTCAGAAAAGAGATCTATGGGGAAGGAGAAACATCACAATGAAAGTGACACATGATTACGCCGCAAGAATTGACTACGACCTTTGGATGGATTGTTTGAAGGTAAAGGAATTGGATGGGGGAACAACTTCAATCAATGCACTACTAAATGAAGGACTAAAGATGGTTCGTGACAGAAAGATGCAGGAGATTACTTCACAGCGGAAACGAAGAAACACCTTGCAGTCTATGGTGAACCTGTAGATTCACCTCAAAACAAGGTGTTGTTATTACCCTTCATTTGAATTGGAATTAGGATTCTTCTAAACCACTGCTTTTATTATGTTTTTATTTTTATGGTTTTTGATGATTTTGGGTAGTCCAGAACAGATGTAATAACAACACCTACCCCCTAAAACTGACAACGGTTTTCTAATCTATAGGTGTAAAAGAGACACCTTGATGATTACCGCTCCCCCAAATCGTAATGAAAGTTGATTGAACTTCCCTGTAAATAATACACATGCGTAATATTTGGTAATGTGGTAAGTTATTCTTATGACTGAAACCTTACATATCTACACTAGAGTCAGTAGTGCCTCACAAGAGGACGGAACTAGTCTTGAAACTCAAAAACAACTTGGTGTGAAAAAATCCAAAGAACTTGGTATGAAAACCAAACTTTGGAACGAAGGTGCTGCCTCATCTCATCACGAGGATTTGCTCAACCGACCAAAGATGATTGAGTTGTTGCAAGAGATTGAGGGTGGAAACATCAAACACCTATTTGTCTACAACAACGACAGACTTTCAAGAAACGATCAAACGCAGTTCATTATCAAAAATGCGATAATGAAAAATGGTGTGATGCTTTACACCAAAGACGGAACTTACGATCTCAACAATCCAACCGATAAGTTAATGAAGTCTCTGCTTGATGGTGTTGCAGAATACGATAATGCCATTCGTGCAGAACGCAGTAGGTTGGGGAAACTAAACAAGGTGAGAAACGGTGGTTGGTATGGTGCTCCACCACCTTATGGTTATGAGATTGTTGATGGAAAACTTTCAATCCATCCAGAGGAAAGTAAGACAGTCAAAAAAATATATAAGTGGTTCAACGATGGGAAACCCATCGCAGACATCAAAAGATTACTAGATAAGGAAGGGATAACTGCCAGAAGAGGTGGATTATTCAACACTGGTTCAATCAATCGTCTGATGCAAAATACACATCACATTGGTTATTACACCTACACCGACAAAAAGAGTGGTGAAACTGTATCGGTTGTTTGCCCACCTCTTGTTGATGAAACCTTATGGAACAGAGTTCAAGAACGCAGACAGAAGATATTTGAAAGAAAAGGACAGAACAATCGCACCAAGAGATTCTATCTGCTCCGAAACCTTATGTATTGTGGTGAATGTGGTTCTCAAATGAGTGGAAGAATCCACGAGACACGAAACGAGAGATTATATTTCTGCCCCAACAAAATGCGTAACTGGAAGAAGTCTAAACCAACCCAAGACACCAGATACAAACGAGGACAGATTGGTGATTACGGTTGCAATATGAACCGTAGTCTGAATATTCCAATAACAGATGAGTTTGTTTGGAACGCAGTAGTAAACACTGTTGCCAAGTCATCAACCTTGAAAGAAGGATTCAAAACAGAGGTTTTGCAATCCAAGTTTGCTACAGACGAAGAACTCAAGTCAGAACTCAAAAACCAGAAAACCAAATCTCAAAGATTGAGAGGGGAACTTGGACGCATCCAATCTTCTATTGCTGATGTGGAAACCAATAATCTTCTCCAAAAATACGATGCTGCAGTCTATTCCAAGATCATCACTAATCTGAATGAAGAGTCAGTGAAGAAGAAGGATGAAATAGAACAGACAAGATTGAGAATCCTTGAACTTGGAAAAGAACAGAAATGGTTGGATTGGGTTGAGAAGTATGCCGACAAAGTTGATGAACTTGTTGAATACACCGACCAAGAAAAGAAAGAGTATCTTGAAGGTATTGTTGATCGGATAGAGGTGTTTTTGAGTAAAGAAACCAACGACCATCATTTGGATATAATGTTTCGGTTGAGATTGGTTGATGATGGTGTCCAGTATTTGGATGAAAATGATAAATCTGCTGGATACCAGATCGTTGAAGGTAACAATGCTCAAACGATTACAGTTGAACATTCAGTGGTGAAGAGTAGGGGTGCTATCGCAAGGAAGTTAGGGAGACAGGAACAAAACGCACAAAAAAAAGACCTGAATCAACTTACCACCTAACCCCACACGAACATCACTGTAGAGTAAATTATTGATTTTATTATATAAATATCTATTACAGAATGACTAGGTAGGTGGTTCTGTGAGGATGTGGTTCTGAGATCATATAAATTTACTGGTTCACCTTCGACCAATTACCGACCAGTGCATTCTGACTGCTCTGATTAAAATCTTTATTTCATTAGACACAAAACTAAAAACACGTTTTATTCACATGCATCAATTAACGGCAACAGAAAGACGCTGGTATTATGGCAACTGGAATTCCAATTAAACATAAAGTCCAATTAAACATAAAGAAAGTGGGATGATGAAAACTGGACTTTATGGTTTCAGTTAGACTTATCTATTTTTTGGTTGGTTTGTACCTCTTTTTAGAGGTGAGTTAGGAGTAGGTGCACTCCATTTGCTGTTCACTTTTGTAACATTTGGTCTTTGGCAATTTATTGTTTGTTTTCTCTACAACAAGCAATATATGACGCGAATGTTAACTAATGGGTGGGAACTAGCAGGCACTGACGAAGAAAATCAAAACGCACGTGCTGCACTAGGAATGTCTGGATAATTTTCCTTTAGTAACCTTAATTATTAAATTATGGTTACAAAACACCTCTAAAAGGAACAGAGGTATGGACATACATCAACCCAAACAACGTATAGACGCATTGGGTAAAAAAACTCATCTTTATTTCTTCCTATTCGGAACCCCAAAATCATTCATCAGAATAGTCTTATCCACCACCTCTATGCTGAAGTCTGACCAGACTGGAGGATAGTCTCGATTCAGAAACTTTTCCTTTGCTAATCTCTTTTTCAGAATTGAATGGACGTGAGCACCTCTGAACGTCCTTCCACGCACGGTCAGGTATCCTTCCTTGTTCAACCACTCTGCAATGGCATTAAAGGTCATCCCTTTCTCTCTATGCTCAGAGATAGTTTGATAGAGGAATAACTGATAATCAGAGTAATAATTGCCATGGAGGGCAGGAGAGCGACACGTGAGTGTGAAGTTGAAGGTTAGGTCAGTTGGAGAAAATACCCACCTACACCGTCCTTTCGCTACGGTCGAGTGAGTGCCATTGCAGGCTGGCGGGTGCAGGCTGGCGGGTGCAGGCTGACGGGCGGGCGGCAGCTGTTCTTGGATATGCCGCGTTCGTAAACAGGGTCGTGATCGCGGCTTTCAGCCAGGTCATAAAGTGCAATAAAAAAGTTTTAATTTAGATGAAAATAAAATATTCCCACCGCATCACTGAAGGAGGGAAATATGACTCCTATTGCTTGCGCCCTGGCGGCTGCGTCTTGCGCGTTAATGTTCACAGCAGCACCAGCAACAGCATTAACATTCAAGAAGGGCGAAGTGCTTGGCCCTGATGGCACCATGTATCAGGGGGCCTCACCTGAAGAACGTGAGCGGCTGATCAAAAAGGCCGCTGAAGATGGCGAGACAGCCGGTGTGTCTGGCAGCAGCCTTTTCGTCGTGATGGATGGCGAAATCATGTTTATTCCCCTGTCCGACCTGCAGGGCAAGAGCCGGAAAGCGCGGATGGATATCGTCAAAGCGCATGTGGTGGCCAATGCTGTTGATATGGATGTCGAGGATCTGCTGGAAGATGCCGGCAATCTTTAAGAAGCGCTTGCGTCCCGACTAGAAGGCATTGAATCAGGTATCGCGGCCGGGCTGAGCGCCACGGAATCCGTTGCGCTCGATAATGCCCTTGCGACGGCCTCTACCGCGGCTGAGCAGGCGGCTGCACAAACGGCGCTGGAAGCCGCTTTGGATGCCGTAGAGGGGGTTGATGAGGAAGTGGCGGCGCTGTTCGATGACCCGAACTCGGTATTTGATGGCGAAGGCAATTATCTCGGCAACCGTGATGAAATGTGTGCGTCAGGCGAAATGTCTGATTGCTGACGGGCAGGCACCGGCGGCTGTTCCTGTCGCCGGTCCCCTTCTACTCTGATTCTCTTCTACCGCGCTGAATTACGGGCCCGGGGCAGTGTTCAGAGTCATCGCTTATGGCGGTTCCTTGACAGTGATGCGCCGGCCATGGCAGCGTCTGCAAGGTGGGCTGAGGCAATCCGAAATGGCGGAAAAATGTCCCGGCGCGCCAGCTATTGGCCAGCCATTGGCATATTAATAGGCAGTGATGGCGACATAAGGCACGTCATCTAACACGTCATTCAAAGAGGCATATATGCAGATCCGCCCCATCGGCAATGAAGACAGGCTGCAATGGGAAGCGCTTTACCGCGGCTATGCAGCTTTCTACCAGGTGGATACTGACGCCACAAAATTACAAACACTCTTTGGCTGGCTGCTGGATCCGTCACATGTCTGTGAGGGAATCGTTGCGGTTGCGCACGGTGGTGGGCTTGCCGGCCTGGCACATTTTCGCGCGATGCCATCGCCATTGCGCGGCACCGAAGTTGGGTTTCTTGACGATCTGTTTGTCGATCCTGCGCAACGCGGCCAGAGCATCGGTGCGGCGCTTTTGCAGCATCTGGACGGTATTGCAGCGGCGCGCGGCTGGCCCGTCACAAGATGGATTACGCAGGATAACAACTATCGTGCCCGCGGCCTCTATGACAGTTTGTCGACGCGCACCGGCTGGATTACCTATGAGATGACAGCCGCCACAACGGCAAGACAGTCATGATAGATAGCAGTTTTCCAGCTTTGCGGGATTTTGTATCCGGTGATGCAGATGCCGTCGTCAGCTTATGGACAGATTGTGGTCTGACAAGGCCGTGGAATGATCCGCACAAGGATATCCAGCGCAAGCTTGCCGACCGCAACGGGGCGTTCTGGGTCGCGGAAGACCCGTCTGGCGATATCGTTGCTGCGGTGATGATCGGGTATGACGGGCATCGCGGAACAATCAATTATCTGGCAGTTGCCGCGGCATGGCGCCGGTCCGGCTTTGGGGCTCATATCATGGCACAGGCGGAAGCGTTCCTCATTGCACAAGGGTGTCCAAAGGTCAGTTTCTGCGTGCGCAAGGACAATGCCGCTGTCCTCGCCTTTTATGACGGGCTAGGCTATCAGGCGGATGATGTGCATTTTCTTGGCAAACGCCTGATTGCTGATGATTGAGTCGTATCTCAACCTTCTGATTTTCGTTCTGTTGATGGTTGGCACCCCCGGACCGGCAAATCTGCTGGTGATGATTGGTGGTGCGCGTCATGGCGTGTTGCCTTGTACAGGTTTTATTCTCGGGCTGGTCAGTGGCAAGCTCTGCCTGAATATTGTATTTGGCATAGGGCTGGGGATTTTTCTGACCGGGCAGCCAATGCTGTTGCAGGGTCTGAAATTTGCCAGTGCAGGCTATATGGTATGGCTGGCAGCACAGTCCTGGAACAGTAGCGGTGGCAGCGCCGCACAGAACCATCAGTTCCGTTTCAAGCAGGGGGTGATTGTTCACCCGCTCAATCCCAAGGCCTGGGTCATGACGCTGCTTGCCTGGACACAGTTTGCGCCGGAACTGGGCACGCCGACCATGCAGCTGCTATTGGTGCCGCTGACATTCGCGCTGGTGCAGCTTGTGTTTCATACCGCCTGGTGTGCGGCTGGTGCCCTGATGCAGCGCGCCATACCGCAGCAGCAGCTTCTCACCCGGGGGCTGATCCTGTTGACGATAGCCGTCGTCGTCTGGGCGCTGTTTCAATAGGCGTCAGCTTAATTGGAATTCAGAAACGTGCTTTTGAAGGTGTCTTTGGAGATCGCCCCAAGATATTTGAAATTCATCGTAAAGGTGAATTTGTTATCTGCCTTGATGTCCCGGTCAGCGTTCAGATCGCGGTCATACCCAAAATCGATGCTCAGGCAATCCTGCAAACCGCCGGTCCATTTCAGCGCCGCTGTAGAGCTGTCCCTGACAGTCTTGCCATTGGACAGGTCCCAGACCTGTTTGCCGACAGCGCTCCACCCATTTCCGATCGTATAGCTGAAGGATGCCGTCAGTTCTTCAAGATCATGTGCGGCTGATGAAAAATAGGGTTTGGCCAGTTGCATATGATCAAGGGAATAGCTAAGGCGCGAGATATCGCCGGAAACACTCGTTTTGGATTCGTTGAGTTTGAAATCATTAGGCGCCATCCGGCCTGACCATGAAAAGGCAATCCTGTCGAATGGCCGTGCGGAAAATGATGCAACATAATCTGACAGATTGCTGCTCTCATTGACGGCAAGGCCGGAAGATGGCTTGCCTGAAAGGCGTCGGCTGACCCCGATAAATCCTGTCACACGTTGCAGCAGCGTGTTGTTGGCCTGGATTGAAACCCCCATGTCCGCTCGCCCGCCCGGGCGCAGATAGTCATAGCCCTGGAAGCGATTGAGCAAGAACAGATTGGCTGGGTCGATCCGGTAATCTGCCGAATCCCTGTTCGGAATCTCGCCTGTGCGGTCCTTGCCACCGATATATGCCAGTTGCAGGCGTGGTTCGATCACCGCATTGCCGCTGTTTGAAAATACCGCCAGCGGGTAACGGAAATTTACCGAGGCAGCCGGGACGATGCGTCCGATATCATCAGTTTTCGTTGTTGCTGATGTCGGTTTTTGCTGGATCGAATAATAGCTGCCGATCAAAGCTGTGCGCAATTCAGTCTTCAGATTGCCCGTACCCACCTGATCGGTCAGTTCGATATTGCCAACCCAGCGTGACATGTCATGCCCTTCATCATTATCCAGTTGAATGGCACTGATTTCGGTTTTCAGGGTCTGGCTGTTTCTGAACCCCGGCTTGACATCCTCATAGAACACATAAGGAAGGATCGTAGTCTGATGATCCGCTGCGGTACCGGCGGACAGGCTCTGTGCATCGCTTGCTTCGACAAAATAGTAGCGATCCGGTTTGATGCGCTCGGCTGTGGCTGATGATTTGAGCCACGTATCCGAATTGAAATTATAGCGCCGCATGAAGGTGTCCTGGCTGGCCCGGCGTGCCCGCAATTTTACATCCCAACCGTCACCCAGCCGCGTGTTGAACAGCGCATCTATAGCGGCCACATTTTCGCGGTTTTTCTTAAAGGTATTAAGCGAGCCGGCATATAACACGGCATTCAAATCCGAGTTGTCCCACCGCTGACGATATCTCGTTTTCAGCGCTGCTCCACGATGCTGGAACCGATAGCCAGTGAATTCAACGTCACGCGTATCGTCTATCACCACGAAATAGGGGATGGAACTGGTAAAGCCCAGATCAGAGCTTATGCCAAAGGAGGGGGCCAGAAACCCGGTCCGGCGGCGCACCGTCCAGTCGGGGTGCGCCAGATAAGGCAAATAGCCGATGGGCAGATTCAGGATGTACATGCGTACATTCGAGTGGATGATGGTCTGGGTCTCAGCGTTATGGCGCGTTGATGTTGCCCGCAAATCCCATATGGGGGTTTCACCATTCTCAAAATCACAGTTACAGGGGCTGAACCGCGATGAATCAAAGACGGATGTGGCACCGGATACGATATCACCGCTGTCAGCGATGAAAAAGGACCCATCGGTATATTTCGAGCGCAATGTCTCGGCGACAATATGGGTAAATTCGGTATCGAGTGTCATCACATCGGCGGCATGGATCGCACCATCATTATCAATGAAGCGCACATTGCCAGTAGCGACGGCAACATCCTCCTCACGATTATAGCGCACCTCATCCGCATAGAGGGTCATGCCCGCCTGTGCCATGACGACATTGCCGGTGGCCAGCATGCTGCCATCTTCCTGACTTATGGAAACAGCATCTGCCTCAAAGCCGATTTCGTCCTCAGCATGGGCCGGCGCGGCCAGCAGCAGCAAACCCGCCAGCAGGAACATTGTGCCTTTCAGCCACGTCACAAACATCACCATTCTCACTCACCGGTATAACGTTCTACAGCTAACCTGTTTTAGCCGCCAAGTCCATGTTTCTGGCGTTCCACAGGCGCGCTTAGGGCAGCACGTCTGGCGGAGTCCGCATCTGCTGCCATCTGCCTTGCGGTAAAAGGGAAATCTGCCCATGCGGCCTGTTGCAGGCTCTGACGATAGGAATCATCCGCAATCAGTTTCTCAATGGCAGATGCCAGTGTGTCGACATTCGGCTCATCGACAATATGTGCGCGCCCTTCCGCAGCCTCGGGAATGCCGCCGCGGCGGGACGCCAGAAGCGCGCTGCCGGCGGCAAGGGCTTCGAGTACAACTTTTGGCATCGGGTCCTGCCAGATTGACGGGCAGGCAATAATGGCTGCTTCATCCTGAAGGGCGCGGATGTCTGCATAGGGTAAGAATCCGGTCATCTGTGCCTGGTCGCCAAGCCTGACAAGCGCCACTTCAACCTGCTTTTCATAGGGGCTTTTTTCGGCAATCTCAAACCCTTTGGCCCCGGCAAGGCACAGCTGCCATTCGGGATAGTTTGGCAGGATTCGCGCCGCCGCTTCGGCCAGTTCCAGCACACCTTTTTCTGCCACCATGCGCCCCACGAACAGGATCACCGGTTTTTTGCGTCCCTGTTTTTTTTGCAGCCTTTCGACGCCGTTATGGACGACATGTGTTTTTGCGGCCAATGCGGCAGATGCATCGACACCGTCAAGAAAGCACTGGCGTATATAGTTGCTGACACAGATCACGGCTGACATCTTGTCCAGCAGGTCGCGCCGCTCGGCAGCGGTAACAGCCCCCTTCATCTCACGCGGGTCGTTATGCAGATAGAGCGCAACTCGCAGATCAGGGCGTCTGGCCTTAATGTGGTGAGCGACATGACAGCGGCCATGAACCTCGACCAGATCCGGTAGTGCCATTTCGTCAAGCTGGTGCAGATAGGCCTCGGCAAGGCCAATATTGCCGCCATGCCACCAACGACGGCGAATGGCAAGCGGGCTGAAGTTGCAATCCTGAAACGGCGTATCCACAGCTGTGCCGAAAATCCGAATTGCCTGAGGTGTTTTGCTGCTGCGCACAAGATCGGCTGCGATGGTTGCCACCGCCCCGGCATTGGCTGGCGAGAATTTTTCCTTATGTGGCAGCAACAGATGATACCGCATTGTGCCGTTGTGTTTGCCAGCAGACGCAGAAGGGTCATGTTCGGCAGGTGACATCGAATTTGGACTTTCTGCTGCAGACGGGTTGGCGGATGGCTGTCGCTATTCTATTCTAGCCATCGGCAGAGACAACACCTTATCCTTTACCGTCTTATCCGCCTTGCCGATATAGCCCACGAACGCATTTCTGATGCCAGTAGGGCAGATGCCGAAAGGGCTGATGCCAGACGACCAGATGCCAAAAGGATTGCAGACTGTGCCATCCCAAAACCTTCTTGTAATCAAGCATGGTGCGCTTGGCGATATCATCCAGGGTATGGATGCCTATGCCAGTTTGCGTGCCGGCTTTCCGCAGGCACATATTGCCGTCCTGACAACCCGTCCATTTGGGGGGCTGTTTGCCGCCATGCCCTGGTTTGACGAGGTGGTGATTGATCATCGTGCTGCCGTCGGCAATCTGCTTCAGATGTTTCGTATCCGCACCCTGTTACGCCGTGGCTGGTCGCAGGTGGTTGATTTGCAGTGCAGCAACCGGACCGCAACCTATCAGCGTTTTCTTGCCCCGCATGATCTGCGATGGGTGGGCACGGCACCTGGCGCCAGCGACAGGCTGCCGGATCTGAGCGGTGTGAATAATGTGCGGCGAATGACACTGGCCGCCGAAATGGCTGGTGGTGTGGCTGGTGCCATCCCCGATCTTGACTGGCTGGCGGCTGTAGAATTGCCCGGCATGCTGGCATCAATGGGAATTGAGGGCCCAAGACTGGCGCGTACACTTGTCCTTGTGCCAGGCTGTTCACCAGCTAAACCAAGCAAACGCTGGCCAGCCGGAAGTTTTGCGGCGCTTGCCAATCTGGCCATGGCGCAGGGGCGGGATGTGGTGATTGTTGGCACAGTGGCTGACCGCGGTGCCGGTGATGCGGTGCTGGATGACGCGCCCGACTGCATTGATCTGATTGGCCAGACAAACCTTGCACAATTGGCCTGCCTGTTCGCCAGGAGTGGCGGCGTTGTCGGCAATGATACCGGCCCGGTTTTTCTGGCAGCGCGGGCAGGAGTCCCCACCTTGATGGTTATGGGGCGCGATACCAACCCGGATATGTCTGCGCCTGTCGGTGCGCGTGCCGGATGGATTCATCGTGATTCGATTGCCGAGGTCAGGCCCGACGAGGCGCTTGCCGCAGTGGACCGCCTTTAGGACATCAAACCACCGGCGTTGATCTAGAAAAACGGGGTCTGGTGTTCAGAACGAGGATCCCGGTTGTGTCAGGAATTCGCGTTCTTCTTCGCTGGATGGCCTGCCGAGGATGGCGTTGCGGTGGGGAAAGCGGCCAAAGCGTGCGACGATATCGCGGTGCTTGACTGCATATTCATAGGTGCGCGGATTGGTCAAACTCTCGAATAAAGGCAGTGACTGGTCCTGTATGGTGATATCTTCGCTATGCATCATTGGCATCAGCATGAAATGCCGCCATGCACCATTATCATGTGCGATAAAGTCACGGTCGACACAACGCAGGCTCAGCGCCAGTGCCATTTCGTCACCACTGAAAGCCCGCGGCGTATCGCGATAGATATTGCGCGTGAACTGGTCCAGCACAAGGATCAGGGCAAGGCAGCCTTCTGCGCTGTCGGCCCAGGAATCAAGCCGGGCAGACAGGGCGGCGACGATGGTTGGTTCAAACCGCGTCCGAATGGATTCATCAAACGCGTCATCTTTCTTGAACCAGTGTTCGGGTGTGATTTCCTCAAACCAGAAATGCAGCACATCCTCAATGGTCGCGGTTTTCGGCATGACACCATCTCCTCGGAATGGTTTCCTTTCAGAGTATCTTACCCGGATTCATCAAATTTTTCGGGTCGACAGATGCTTTGATGGCATGCATCACGGCAAGCACCTCTGGCGGTTTGACCTGTGCAAGCTGGGCCCGCTTTGTCTGGCCGATTCCATGTTCGGCACTGATCGACCCGTTATATTTGGCGACTTTGTCATAGAGAAGCGCATAAAGGTCGGCCTTCTTTCCTTCAAATGCGGCATTGCTTCTTTCATCAGCAATCAGATTGAAATGCAGGTTGCCATCGCCGATATGGCCATATCCGCAAATCCAGATGTTCGGGTCTATGGCGCGGATACCATCCACCATCTCGTCATAGAATGATGCCAATGCCGATTGCGGCAATGAGATGTCCGACCGCGCTACACCGGCCGACAATTTGTGCGACTCCGGCGCGGTTTCCCGTACCTCCCACAAGGCGTCCCGCTGTGCTTCGCTGGCAGCAATCGTGGCATCGATGACAAGACCATCTTCCAGCGCCGTGCCAAGCGTCTCTTCCATAAGGCTGCGCAGGGGCGGCTGTCCGGTTGCGTCGGCGATGCCGCTGGCGGGGTTGGTGCTGGCGATTTCCATCAGCACATTCATTTTGCCGCGGGTCGCCAGCGGCTGCGGGATATCGGGAAAATGCTTGTACAATACATGCAGGATATCGGCCGGAATCAATTCAAACGCCTCGACGCCGCCACCCGATGCGGCCTGCAGCCGATGCAACAGTTCCACCGCTGCCGCAACATCCCGCACCTCTGCAAAAGCGGTGGCGCGCGCTACCGGCAAGGGAAATAATTTCATTGTTGCTGCTGTGATCACGCCCAGCGTGCCTTCCGACCCGACAAACAGATTCCGCAGATCATAGCCAGTATTGTCCTTGCGCAGGCCGCTCAGCATGTTCAGGACGCGCCCGCCCATCAGCACGACCTCCAACCCCAGCGTCAGTTCGCGCGTGGTGCCATAGCGCACGACATTCAACCCGCCCGCATTCGTGCCAAGATTGCCGCCAATCGTGCAACTTCCCTTGGCGGCAAGGTTTAAGGGGAAATAAAGCCCCTGTTTTTCGGTTGCATCATGCAGCGTCTGCAAGATGCATCCGGCCTCGACTGTCATTGACATATTCAGGGGGTCAATTTCGCGGATGCGGTTCATCCGGCGCAGTGACAAAAGGATGGTCCTGCCGTTTGCATCAGGGGTGGCCCCACCCATAAAGCCGGTATTGCCACCTTGCGGCACCACAACGACATCCTCTGCATCGCATAGGGCCATGATGGCGGATACCTGCGCCGTTGTTTCCGGCAGAACAACCGCCATGGCCTTGCCATGATATTGCCCATGCCAGTCGGTCAGAAAAGACTGTGTTTCCGAGTCATCTGTGCGCAGACCAGAATCGCCAACGATCTCGGCAAGTTGCGCAATCAGGGTTTCAGACATGGCAGAACGGCTCCGGAATGAATAAAGAGTGAGAATAACGCGCTGGCGCGCCGGGCCGCAACTGCAGCATTGCCACACGGGGCGGGCGGGTTGCCAATTATCGTGTTTGCGGTCACTTGCGCGGTGCTGCGGCGCGGCGCAACCGGTCATTGATGGCCTCGCCGAGCCCGCTATCGGGGACAGGCGCAACGCCTATCATCCCGGCGCCGGTGCCGTCGGCAGCATGCAGCATGTCGAACAGATTGGCTGCCGCCTCTGAATCATCGCCGCTGGCACTGAGCGTCAGCCGCAGCCTGCCGGCACCGGCGATCGGGCCAAAGCCGATCAGCTCCATATCATCCTCGATCGCGGTGACATTCATTTTCAGACCGGCATCGGGCGCGTAATGGCTTTCCAGCTGGCCCGGGCTGACAGGTCGATCTGGGCGATCTGGGTTTGCCCCATCCGGTGTGGCGGGCATCAATGACAGGCCGCCAGCAGCAAGACAGCGCGTTATGGCGTCACGGGTAACCCCGCCTGGGCGCAGGATCACGGCCTGTGTGCCGCTGGTGTCAATCACCGTCGATTCAACGCCGCTACTGCAGGGCCCGCCATCCAGCACCATATCAATCGCTTCGCCAAGGCCTGCCATGACGTGGGCAGCGCGGCTGGGGCTGATCCGGCCTGACGGGTTGGCGCTGGGCGCGGCCACAGGCCCGCCAAATTCTTGCAGCAACCGGCGCGCACCTTCATGTGCCGGCACGCGAAGGGCAATGCGCTCGAGCCCGGCACTGGTCAGGCTGGCAATCGGACAGTTTGGCGCGCGTTGCAGGATCAGCGTCATCGGCCCCGGCCAGAACGCATCGGCAAGACGGCGTGCAGCGGGTGTTTCAATGCCAAGTGCAAATGCCTCGGATGCGGAAGCCACATGGCTGATCAGCGGGTTAAAAGCGGGTCTGCCCTTGGCGGCAAAGATACCGGCAACGGCCGCTGCATTGCGGGCATCACCCCCCAAGCCATAGACGGTTTCGGTGGGAAATGCGACAAGCCCCCCACCGCGCAACAGATCAGCCGCGCGGGCGATGCTTTCATCTGACAATGGAAGGCAGGGTGCCTTTTGCATCTTACGTTCCGCCCAATCCCCGGGAATCAATTTCTGGCGCGCCTTTCTGCTATACCGTGATCCGGCGAACGGGTCACGTCTTGCCATGGGCTGCGGGTGTAACGCGAAATAAAGCCCGACACAAAATGAAAACGGGCCATGACGTATCTTGCCAGCCGGCGGCTGCCATTTGTGAAAATGCCTGTTTGGGGGCTGGAATCACCATGGCTGCTGTCGCATCATCATAGGGGGGCTGCAACAGGCGAAAGGCCGGGACATTATGTGTGGACGTTTTACAAGCACGGCATCACCCGAGGAGTTGATGCGGCTGTTCGGTGTAACGGTACTGGATAATTTGCAGCCGCGCTGGAATCTTGCACCATCACAATCGGCACCGGTTATTGTGCAGAATGGCCTGCAGGCAGAGGCACGGCTGGTCAGTTGGGGATTGCCGCCGGCTGCCGAGGGGCGCAGCTTTCTGATTAATGCGCGTATGGAAACGGTGACCGAAAAACCCACGTTTCGCGACAGTTTCGGAACAAGCCGCTGCATTGTGCCGGCCAGCGGCTGGTATGAATGGTCAGCACCGAAAACGCCCTGGCATGTCCAGCTGTCCGATGGCGGGGTAATGGGCTTTGCCGGCCTGCTGTTGCGCCGGGGAAATAGCGACAGGTTTGTAATTATGACCAGTGCGGCAGATGGTGCCTTGGCATCAGTGCATCATCGCCAGCCGCTGGTATTGCCGAAAGCGGCGTGGTCAAAGTGGCTTGCCGGGGATATGGAGCAGGCCCGTACGCTGTGCGTTGGTGCGCCGGCAAGCGCCTTTAACTGGTATCGGGTCAGCCCCGATGTCGGTCGTGTGTCAGAAGATCACCCCGGGCTGGTGACCCCTCTGGATGATGCGGCTATCGCCAGTGAAGAAGCGGATAAACGTTCGTCACCCGGCCGTAATGGCGGCGCGCAGGGCGATCTGTTTGGATGATGTGCCGTGTAGTGCAGACGTCGCGATAGGCCTTCAGATATCGGCGACGCTGGCATTGCGCACCTCAATGGCATAGAGGTGCCACAGCACAAGCGCGCCGGCACCGCGATAGGGGCGCCAGCCTTCACCAAGCACTTCCATCGCATCATGGTCTGGACGCTGGTTCAGGGACTTCAGAATGCGCATGGCTTCTTGCAATGCCACATCTTTGACCGGCCAGGCATCCATATCAGCAAGTGCGAAAAGGCGAAAATTATCAGCTGTCCAGGCGCCAACACCGCGGATGGTAACAAGCCGTTTCTGGACCTCTGGTCCCGGCAGGTCTGCCAGAGCAGCGATATCCAGCCGGCCGCTGATAATCTCCTCGGCGATCCCGATCAGATATTCGGCCTTGCGCCGCGACAGGCCGGCATGCATCAGCAGATCGGGCGTGCTGGTTGTGCAGACAGTCGCATCGGTGAAGCCGGCCTCTTCCATGCGGGCCCATATGGAGCTGGCCGCCGCGCGTGATACCTGCTGGCCGACAATGGCGCGCGCCAGCGTATCAAAGCTGGCTGGCAGCGACCGGTCAGGCGGCGGGCCATATGTCTCAAGGATCCGGGCAATATCGGCGTCACGTCGCCCCAGGGCCTCTAATGCGCCGCCCTCGCCATGTCCGGCATCGGTAAAGAGCCTGTGCTGCATGTCATTCATCCGCGCAGGATATCAGCTGACAGCCGTCACGCAAGGCGGGTGCCCGCACCCTGTCCGCCGCTTTTTCATAGCCGCTGCCGTTCACGGCCGGCAGGTTTCACGCTATTGTGATGCGTGGTGCAGGTTTCAAAGGTGGCAGGAACAGGCTATGCAACCAAAGAGGCGCACAGCAACATCGTGAGGGGAGCGATCAGATCATGCCGGAACAACATACAGATGACCGGCATTTTGTCTGGGATCTGCCATTGCGCATTTTCCATTGGGGGTTGGCAATAGCGGTGCTGGTGGCTGTCATCAGTGTCGAAAATGACCGTATGGATGTGCATGAGCGCGCCGGGCTGACCGTGCTTGCTCTTGTCCTGTTCCGCATTATCTGGGGATTTATTGGCGGACATAATGCGCGCTTTGCCAATTTTCTGGCGGGTCCGCGGCGCACACTGGCCTGGATGCGCCAGTCCAACGGGGCTGGCCCGCGCAGGGCAGGCCACAGTCCGCTGGCGTCATGGTCAGTGCTGGCGCTTCTTGGTGTCACGCTCTATATGGCGGCGTCTGGTCCCTGGTCCAGTGATGGCATCCTGTATGATGGACCGCTGGCCCATCTGGTGCCCGATCTCAGCGGCAAGATCGCTGAGTGGCACCACCGTGGAAAAATCGTTCTGATTCCTTTGGTGCTGCTGCATCTTGGCGCCATTCTGGTTTACAAATTCTACAAGAAGACACCCCTGACAGCGGCCATGGTCAGTGGCCGTGCCAGCGAACCGCCCGCGCAGATCAGCGGCGCCGACGGCAGAATCACCACAGCGCGGCTGATATTGGGCCTTGCGTTGATGGTTGGGTTGCAGGCCGCAACGCACAGCCTGCCACTATTGCGGCCGGCCTGGTATTGAGTGCTGTTCCGCGAAGGCAGTCTTTTAAAGGCGGCCCCAAAAGAGACTGGCTCCAAAAAGACTGGCTCCAAAAAAGACTGGCTGCAAAAAAGACTGGCCCGTGACTCTCAGCGTCTGGACGGGCGCTTTTCCTACCAGCCTTTGAATTGCTGGTGACAGGCCTTGCAGCTGCCGCCAAGCTGGCCAAGCGCATTCTTGGTCGCTGTCATGTCCTCTGCCTCGGCGGCTGCAATAAGCATAAGGGCCGCCTCATGATTGGCCTTTGCGGATGCCATGAAAGCATCAAAATCTTCCCAGATGGCAGCTTTGGCGCTGGTATTGCCACTGCTGCTGCTTTCTGGAAAATAATCCGGCATCACCGCTGCCCAGTCGGCGATTTTCTGTGCTTCGGCGGTGATCACGGCAAAGTCATTGGCGCCAAGCGCCGCACCCATGGCGCGCATGGACATATTATTTGCCTTGAAATTGGCTTTTCTCTCTTCAATGACATCGGCAGCAGCGGGTAGGCTGGCAGCCATGCTGACAGTGGCAAGAAGGGCTGCGGACAAAAAGGTGCGGACAGGCATGTGCGTGTGTCTCCAGATCAGGCCGTATAACAGCCAGTTTGAAATCCGTCCCCCGATGGCCATTTCGGCCTTTATGGCAGATGGGCATTAATCGCCTGATGTAAAGAGGTTCGCCGCCGGTCCGCGGTAGAATTAAATACTGATCCCCGCTAGGCTTATGCGCCGGCCCGCTTGCCCCGGCCCGCTTTTCAAAGAAAGGCCTTCATTATTCATGCCACGCGGCTTCATCGGCATTTTCCTGACCCTGCTGGCGATCTGCTTTGGTGTCGTGACCGGTCTCATCGTCAAGGCGATCGGGACAGAGATCGCGCTTGTAAGCCTGTTGATGTACCGGTTCTTGTTTTCGATGCCGGTATTGACCGGGGCGGCTGTTGCGGCGCGCCGGTCCCAGTTCCTGCAGATCAATGCGAAATGGACCCTTGCCATTCGCATTGTCTTTGGCTGCGCGGCCATGGCGTGCTGGTTCACGTCCATCCGTCTGTTGCCGCTTGGTCAGGCGACCGCGCTTTTGCAAACATCGGTCATTTTTGTGACGATCCTGTCGCCCTTTCTGCTTGGCGAACGCATCGGCATCTTCCGGTGGAGCGCGGTGGTCACAGGCATGCTGGGCATTGTCCTGTTGACCAATCCATTTGGCAGCGGCTTTTCCGGCAATGTCATATTCGGCCTTATGGGGGCGTTGGCAGGGGCCGGATTGTCGATTTTCCTGCGCCGGCTCGGCAAGGTTGACCACCCGTTCAGCGTGGCGGTCTGGTATAATGGCGTCGGCAGCATCATGCTGACATTACTGGCTGTCACCATGGTTGTTATGGACGGGGATGCAACCTTGTTTGCTCTGTCACCGGATGTGCTGCATCTGTTGCTGCTGCTGGGTGTCATGGCCGCGGGACTGCAACTCTGCATCACCTCGGCCTTCCGCTTTGCCGAGGCGGTGGTGATTTCCTCAATGCGATATTTACAGATCCCGATGGCCGCCTTTGTTGCCTATCTTTTATTTGACGAGGTGATGGCACCGGTCGAGCTGATTGGCGCCACTGTGGTGATTGCCAGCTGTGTTTTCATCGCATGGCGTGAATTTGTACGCGCGCGGGACCGGCAGACGATCAACAGTACGGATACGGCATGAAGCGGTTGCCAAGACCGGCCCGGCTGCCCTAAAAGGCTGAGACAAAGCAGGCCCCGCAGGGTGCAGCGATAAAGGATGGTCATATGTCCAGGACGATTATCCGCCTCATTGGCGAAACCGACATTGTTGATATTGATCCAGCCAGCCATGATGGCGGCGCGCATCCAAAGCTGATGGGGCTGGATGCAGATGACCGGGTGAATTTGCTGGGTCACTGGCTTGATCAGGACCGCGGCGAGGCGCTGCAGGATGATCCCGATTTCAAGTCGGCGATGACAGCCATTGGATCACAGCTTGCGGCAGACCAGCCGGGCGATGGCGCCAATTTCGCCGTGATCACGATTTTGCGGGAAAAATGGCCGGTGGGGTCAAAGGCACGCTTTCAGGCAAAGGCCGACAGGGTTGGCGCAGCCCATACCTATCTTGTGCATTGCTGTGACGCGGCGCATCTTGACGAACTCGATGATGATGCTGCCAGGAAACAATCCGAAACAACGCAGTTGATCATGTCGGTGCCGCGCTATCGCCGGATGCGCAAGCAATATGCAAATAGCAGCGCGGTACAAACTCTCATCCGGCAGCACAGCTAGCCACCCGACACCTGGCCAGGCGCCTGGTTGATCGCTGGTGCCTATTGTGCCAGCTGCGGCAAATCCCGGAAGAAGTCGAGCGCGTCGGCATTGGCCAGCGCTTCTGTATTCTTGACCGCACGCCCGTGGATGATGTCACGTACAGCCAGCTCGGTGATCTTGCCCGAACGTGTGCGCGGAATATCGGGCACGGCAATGATGTGGCGCGGCACATGGCGCGGCGTTGCGCCGCTGCGCACCCGCTGTTTAATGGCGTCAGCCAGATCATCATCAAAGGTGACGCCCTCTGCCAGCCTTACAAAAAGGATCACCCGCACATCATTGTCCCAGTTCTGGCCGACCACCAGCGCCTCAACAACCGCGTCAAAGGATTCAACCTGACGATAGATTTCGGCGGTGCCAATGCGCACGCCACCGGGGTTCAGCGTGGCGTCTGACCGCCCGTGAATGATGGTGCCGCCGCGCGGGGTCAATGTGGCCCAGTCACCATGCCGCCACAGCCCCGGATAATGTTCGAAATAGGCGGCTTTGTATTTCGTATCATCCGTGTCATTCCAGAATTTGACGGGCATTGAGGGAAATGGCCGCGTGCAGCATAATTCGCCCTGTTCATCGATTACAGGCTGTCCGTCATCATCCAGAATTTCAACTGCCAGGCCCAGCGCGCGGGCTTGAATTTCGCCGGCATAGACCGGCTGTACCGGACAGCCAAGGACGAAGCAGCCCATGATATCGGTGCCACCCGACATCGAGCAGAGCTGTACATCGTCACGGATCGCCTCATAGACAAAGCCAAAGCCGTCACTTGAAAGCGGGGATCCTGTCGACATCAGGCAGCGCAGATGTGACAGATCATTGCTGTCTGCGGGGCGGTATCCGGCATTGCGAATGGCATCGATATATTTGGCCGATACGCCAAGATGGGTCAGCTGTTCAGCCTCGGTGATATCCCATAAACGCTGCGGCCCGGGATGAAACGGGTTGCCCTCATAGGTGACCAGCGGCATCCCGATCATCAGGCCGGACACCATCCAGTTCCACATCATCCAGCCGCAGGTCGTGAAAAACAGCATCCGGTCATCGCCGCCCATATCGCTGTGCAGGCGCATTTCTGTAATATGTTTCAGGATGACCCCGCCCACGCCATGCACAATGCATTTCGGTGCGCCCGTCGTGCCGCTGGAATAAAGGATATAGAGCGGATCATTGAAATTAACCGGTGTGAAGCTGTCCGCCGGCGTCGCCGATTGCAGAGCGGTATCAAACAGTGCGGGCTGCGGCAGGCCGGACAGGTCCGGCGCCGGATCAAGAAAAGGGATGACCAGCATATGCGTCACCGAGGGCAGGGCGGCGGCGAGATCGCGCAGGGTTGCCATCCGGTCGAATGACTTGCCGGCATAGTGATAGCCGTCACAGGCGATCAGCAGTTTCGGTTCAATCTGGCCAAACCTGTCTGATACGCCGCCGAACCCGAAATCGGGTGAGCAGCTCGAAAAAATGCCGCCGAGCGTGGCAGTGGCCAGCATGGCGATGATGGCTTCTGGAATGTTCGGAATATAGGCGGCCACCCGGTCACCCTTGCCAATGCCCGCTGCCTGCATCCAGCCGGCAAGCTGCATGACCTGTGCTTTCAGTTCGGCCCGTGTCAGCTGAACATGACGCCCATCCTCACAATGCGCAGAGATGGCCAGCCGGTCATCGGCGTCGGCAAGCATGTTTTCGGCATAGTTGATCTGCGCATCGGGAAAGAAACACGCGCCTGGCATTGCCCCGTCATTTTCAATCAGGCGTTGGCCCTTTTCGCCGATGACACCATGCCAGTCCCAGACCAAATCCCAGAAGGCGAGATCATGCTCAACGGACCAGCGCCATAATGCCTGGAAGTCCCCCTGCCAGTCAAAACCGTGCCGGTCCTTCAAGGCCGTGGCAAAATTGGCCAACTGGCCGCTTGCTGCCGCGTCATCTGCCGGGGTCCATAAAAGCTGTCCGTTTGAAATCTGCTGTGTCATGCGTGTGTCGTGGTCCGGTCAATGGTGGTGCGTTGCGATTATCCCGACGGGTGGGTGATTGACCATATCGCCCAGCAAATGAACCGACAACCAATTAGCGTTGGAAGAGGCTTTTGCCGTGCCCCTATCGATCGGGTCATCCTTTCGCAGGATGCGCAGTCGTTTTGAAAAATAATGCTAAACAGATAGTTAACGCATGCTAACACACTCGTGAAAATTCAACGATCTGTTCGCTCAATGAGGCGCCAAATGCCACCGTCAATCACCGTCGCCACACCGGAATCCATCCATGCGATTATGGAAAATCTTGTGGCGTCACCGCCAGCATCTCTGCCCTTTCCGGTAAAGGGGATGTCCAAACGCCGGTGGATGGTGGATACGGATGCTGGCCCCATCGTGCAGTTGGAATGCCTTGATGCGCCGGGACAGGCCGTTGTCTTTGCGACAACCGCGCGTGATGGCAGCGGGCCGCTACGTGCTGCTTTTACCACGATGCTGCTGCTAGAGGACACAATCGCCAACAGCATGCATCCCTATGGGGTCTGTTCGGGAGAGGCGACCATTACCATCTACCGCTTTGTCGATCTTACCGATGCCACCGAGGATAGTGTCGCCAGCGGTCTGGCAGAATTCGCGCATGTCGCTGCGGCGGCGCTTGCAAAGCGTGGCATCGGTCTTCCGGGGGCGCCGCTTGAAGATGAGCGCGAGATCGCCTGAGACCGACCCGGCAGCGCACTCTATCCGCAGGCCACTCTATCTGCTGAATTTGGCATATCTTCCGCATGCGCCGCTGCCAATAGCCGCTGCCCATAGCCGATAGTTGAAGCCGGCGCCGTGCGGAATAGCCGGAAGAGACAGGTTGCATCCTGCCGCATGCGCACTAGGTTAGGATTGTGGGTCACCAACGGGGTTATGGCACTGAAATGCAGACCCGCCAGCCGGCCCTGAATAACAACAAGCCCAGCCTGACCAGCCAGAAGAGAATCAGCAATGACATATGACTACGACCTGATTGTGATTGGCGCGGGATCAGGCGGTGTACGCGCGGCGCGCATGTCAGCCGCGCACGGTGCAAAAGTGGCCGTCATTGAGGGTGACCGTCCCGGCGGTACCTGTGTCATTCGTGGCTGCGTTCCAAAAAAGCTGTTGATGTACGGGTCAAGCTTTTCAGCGGATGCAGCAGATGCTGCCGGCTATGGCTGGCAGGTCGATATTGGCGGACATGACTGGTCGCATTTGATCACCGCCAAGAATGCAGAGCTTGACCGGCTCGAAGGCATTTATCGCAATCTGTTGAAAAATGCCGGCGCAGAGTTGATTGAGGGATGGGCACGATTGACCGGACCGAACAGCGTTTCGGTTGGTGACCGCAATCTGACAGCAGGCCATATTCTGATCGCAACCGGCGGCACGCCGCATATTCCCGACGTGCCGGGGCTCGTCGACTGCGCCATTACATCGAATGAAGCGCTCGATCTGCCTGAAAAGCCGCAGCGTATCGTGATTTATGGCGCTGGTTATATTGCTCTTGAATTTGCCAGTATTTTCAACGGATTTGGAGTGGATACCCACCTCGTTTATCGTGGCGCGTTGCCGTTGCGCGGATTTGATCCGGATGTGCGCAGTGAAATCGCCACCGCGCTGGCGGGACGCGGTATAACCCTGCATGCCGGTACCACGATCAGCAGCGTTGCCCCGGGCGCGGACGGGCATGCCGTCACGCTGAGTGATGGAAGCGTCATTGCGGCGGATCAGATCATGGCGGCAACCGGGCGCGTGCCCAATACCGCCGGGCTCGATCTGCCTGCGTTGGGTATCGATCTGGGGCCGGCTGGTGAAATTCCGGTGGATGCCCAGTCGGCGACCAGCGTGCCTTCGGTCTTTGCTGTTGGTGACGTCACCAACAGGATCAACCTGACGCCGGTTGCCATTGCCGAGGGACATGCATTTGCCGATACGATGTTTGGCGGGCGTCCGCGGACGGTTACACATGGCAATGTGCCGTCGGCCGTATTTACCCAGCCACCAATCGGGTCGGTCGGCCCGGGTGAGGAGGAAGCGCGCGACAAGTTTGGCGACATTACGGTTTTTACCAGTAAATTCAATGCAATGAAGAACAGCCTTTCGGGCCGTTCGGAAAAAACGTTCATGAAGCTGATCGTTGACACGGCCAGCGACAGGGTGGTTGCGGCGCATATGGTTGGTCCGGATGCGGGTGAAATCATGCAAGGGATCGGTGTTGCCGTGGTGGCTGGTGCCACCAAGGCGGATTTTGATGCGACAATCGGCATTCACCCGACAGCGGCCGAGGAGTTTGTTACCATGCGCACGCCGCGCGACTGACGCCGCGGGGCGATGTGTTGCTGGCGGGGATGCCGGGCGCATATGGTTGCTGGCAAAACATGCAAAAAACTTGAAAAATATCGGAATTACCGCATTATACGGGGCATTGGCGGCAGGTGTTGCGCCTGCCTTATTTTTTATCAAAGCGATGCTGGAACGAATGTATCGCACGACATGGATGGTGTCCCATGACATGGCAGCCCGACAGCTGGCGCAAACGGCCGATCAAGCAGGTGCCGAATTATCCCGATGATGCGGTTCTCGCAAAAGTTGAGGACAAGCTCTCCAACCAGCCGCCGCTGGTGTTTGCCGGCGAGGCGCAAAGCTTGAAGCACAAGTTGGGCGAGGTCGCATCGGGCCGCGCCTTTCTGTTGCAAGGCGGCGACTGCGCTGAAAGCTTTGCTGAGTTTTCCGCTGACAATATCCGCGATTCCTTCAAGGTTCTGTTGCAAATGGCTGTGGTGCTGACCTTTGGCGCCTCTATGCCGGTGGTCAAGGTGGGCCGCCTTGCCGGGCAGTTTGCCAAGCCGCGTTCATCAGACATTGAATCCATCGATGGTGTCGAGCTGCCAAGCTATCGCGGTGATATGATCAACGCGATGGAGTTCACCGCCAAGGACCGTATTCCGGATCCAAAACGCCTGTTGCGCGTGTATGAACAGTCGGCGGCGACGCTGAACCTGCTGCGTGCTTTTGCACAGGGCGGTCTTGCCGATCTTGGCAAGGTTCATAGCTGGGTTGTTGAATTCCTTGACGGGACACCCCAGGCCGAGCGGTTTGCCGAACTTGCCGGACGGATCACTGAAAGCCTTGATTTCATGCGGGCCTGCGGCATCACGCCTGAAACTGCGCGGCCGCTTGCCGAAACCGAGTTATATACATCGCATGAAGCGCTGTTGCTGAATTACGAAGAGGCGCTGACACGCCGCGATACCATCACCGATGAGAAGGACTGGTACGCCACCTCGGCCCATATGGTCTGGATCGGTGACAGGACCCGTCAACCGGATGGCGCGCATGTTGAATATATGCGCGGTATCGGTAACCCGATCGGTCTGAAATGTGGCCCCAGCCTCGATCCGGACGAACTTGTCCGGCTGATCGAAACATTGAACCCGGATAATGAACCCGGGCGTTTGACGCTGATCGCGCGGATGGGCGCTGAAACGGTGCGCAGCGGTTTGCCGCCATTGTTGAAGGCGGTAAAGGCCAGCGGGGCCAGCGTGGTGTGGTGTTGTGACCCCATGCATGGGAACACGATCAAGGCGAGTAGCGGCTACAAGACCCGGCGCGTGAATGATGTGATGGCCGAGGTAAAGGGCTTTTTTGATGCGCATGACGAGGTTGGCACCTATCCGGGCGGCGTGCATTTCGAGATGACTGGCCAGAACGTCACTGAATGTGTTGGTGGTGTTGTCGATGTGACCGAAGCCCGTCTGGGAGATCGCTATCACACGCATTGTGACCCGCGGTTGAACGGAGCGCAGGCACTGGAACTGGCGTTCCTGATTGCCGATCTTCTGAAACAACGCCGGGACGGGGGCATGCCATTGTCTGAGGCGGTCTGACCCTGCCTCTGACCGCCGCCATTCCCTGACGCCACTTCGCCAACGGAAAGATATCAGCATGGCTGAATCAAACAGTTTGGGGCCGTCGCCTGACAGGCAACCTGCCCTGACAGATACCTATTTCAGACACACCCGCCAGATTGTGACGGCGCATGGTGATGCTATTGTAGAATATGCGGTCTTCATGCGCCGGCCTGTCACATATGCCGGGCGTCTGGCGGTGACATGGTTGCAATCGATGTGCGCCCATCGCAAGGCCGAGGTCACCATTGACGAGCCGCATGCAGAAGGGGCCTGGGTCGGGTCTGGCGAGGTGCTGTGCTTTCTGCGCGGGCCATTATCTGCACTTGCTGATCTGGAAACCATTTTCCTGCAGCGTCTGGGTGCATCCTGCGTGGCCGCCTATAACGCCTACAACATGTGTGTTGAACTGCCAGCTGTCGCATTTCTGGCGATGGATGCGCGACATTGTGCTGGCTCGGACATGGCAGAATTGATGGCATATGGCGCATCGGTCGGGTCAAGGAAAGCCACTGCCAAGACGGGTGCCATCGGGTTCGTTGGATCATCAACGGATGCAGCCGCACCCTTTTTCGGCAAGGAGGCCGGTGCCGGCACGATGCCGCATGCGCTGATTGGCTATGCCGGTTCGACATTGCGGGCGGCAGAACTGTTTCATGAAACCATCCCCGATGCACCGCTGACCGTTCTGGTGGATTATTTTGGCCAGGAAATCACGGATGCTTTGGCCGTTGCCAACCGGTTTCCCGATCTGGCGGCTGATGGAAGTCTTGCGGTGCGTGTCGATACGCATGGCGGGCGTTTTGTTGAGGGTCTGGATACAGCTGAATCCTATGCAGTTCTTGACCGGCACGTGCCTTATGCCACACGCGGCTATCGCACCGAGGCCGAACTCAAGCATCTGATGGGGACTGGGGTCAGTGTGGCGGCGATCTGGTATCTTCGCGAAACGCTGGACGCCAACGGGTTTGAAAAGGTCAGGATTGTGGCTTCTAGTGGATTTGGTCCCGACAAATGCCGGATCTTTTCATTTGCCCGTGCGCCGGTTGATGTGATTGGTACGGGTTCCTACCTGCCAGAGAAGTGGTCGGAAACCTATGCGACTGCAGATATCATTTCCTATGACGGCGTGCCGCGTGTGAAGGCTGGCCGAGAATTTCTTCTGCGCAAGTAGGGAGCGGACATCATGACAAAGGCAAAGGCGAATGCCATTGCGCTGGCGCAGTTGAACCCGCATATGGGCAACATCCCCGCCAATGTCGCGCGGTTGGTTGATGCGCGCGCGCAGGCGCAGGCAAGCGGGGCCCAGATCATTGTGGCGCCAGAAATGTATCTGTCCGGCTATCAATGCGACGATCTGGTGTTGCGGAGTGATTTCATGGCCGAGATTGCGGCCGGGCTGGACCAGCTTGCCGCCCTGACGACTGATGGCGGCCCGGCAATTATTGTCGGCGCCCCCAGCGCCCGTGACGGCAAGGTCTATAACAGCGTGTTTGTGCTGGATGACGGCGAGATCAAGGCCTGCCGCGACAAGGTTGGGCTGCCAACCTACAGCGTCTTTGACGATGGCCGGAATTTTACCCCCGGACAGATGCCGGGGCCGGTCATGGTACGGGGATGGCGGCTGGGACTGCCCATCTGCGAGGATATCTGGAGCCCGGATGTTGTCGAATGCCTTGCCGAGTCTGGCGCCGAGATGATTGTGTCAATCAATGGGTCGCCGTTCGAGATTGGCAAGCGGGACAAGCGTATTTCCAACGCTGTGGCACGGGTAACGGAATCCGGCCTGCCGTTGATTTATGTGGCGCTGGTCGGCGGACAGGACGAGGTTGTTTATGATGGTGCCTCCTTTGCGCTGAATGCCGATGGCAGCCTGGCAGCGCATTTGCCCAGCTTTTCAGAAGCGGTGACCACCCTTCAGATGAAGGACGATTTTGGTGCGCTGACCCTGACCGGTGCGATGGCGCCACCGGATGAAGGGATGGGCGAAATATGGCGTGCGCTGATGCTGGGCCTGCGCGACTATGTAAACAAGAACGGTTTTCCGGGGGTGGTGCTTGGCCTGTCCGGCGGTATCGATTCCGCCATTGTGGCTGCGCTGGCAGTGGATGCGCTTGGCCCTGATGAGGTGCATGCGGTGATGATGCCGTCGGCCTATACAAGCCGGGACAGCCTGGATGATGCAGCTGACCTTGCAGAACGGCTTGGCATCCGGCTGGACGAGATTTCAATTGCACCTGCGATGCAGGCGATGGATGGCATGCTGGCGGAACAGTTTGCGGGCACTGACCCCGGCATCGCCGAGGAAAATATCCAGTCGCGCCTGCGTGGCATGATCTTGATGGGCATTTCAAACAAATCAGGACCGATGGTTCTGGCAACGGGCAATAAATCGGAATATGCCGCCGGTTATTCCACCCTCTATGGCGACATGTGTGGTGGCTTTGCCCCGATCAAGGATGTGTGGAAGGTGCAGGTCTTTGATCTGTGCCGCTGGCGCAACGAAAACATGCCGCGCGGCGGTGCCGGCCCGTCAGGCGAAATTATCCCGACACGGATCATTGAAAAGCCGCCATCGGCAGAATTGCGTCCTGATCAGAAAGATACGGATTCACTGCCACCCTATGACCGGCTGGACGCCATCATGAGGGCCCTTTGCGAGGAAATGGTGGATGTGGAAACCATCGTGGCCCGCGGCTATGACGCCGAAGAGGTGGCGCGCGCCTCGCAATTGCTGTTTCGCGCCGAATATAAGCGGTTCCAGGCGGCGCCTGGCCCGAAAATTACCGCGCTTGCCTTTGGTCGCGAGCGGCGTCTGCCGTTGACCTCGGGTTTCAATCCGCTGCAGCTATCCGGAAAGGATGCCTGAATGACTGATATCAAGGTCCGCTTTGCGCCCAGCCCAACGGGCAATCTGCATGTCGGCAATCTGCGTACAGCGCTGGTGAATTTCCTGTTTGCGCGGCGTCAGGGCGGGCATTTCATGCTGCGCATCGATGATACCGATACAGACCGGTCGACGGCAGCCTTTGAGGCGTCGATCCGTGAAGATCTGCAATGGATGGGTATGCAGTGGGATAGCGAAGACCGGCAGTCGGCGCGCCTTGCACGCTATGATGACGCGCTGCAGAAGCTGCTGGCCGACGGGCGTGCCTATGCCTGTTATGAAACCCCCGAGGAGCTGGGCTTGAAGCGCAAGGCACAGCTGTCAGCGGGGCGCCCGCCTGTTTATGACCGCGCCGCGTTGAAATTGACCGATGCGCAAAAGGCTGATCTTGAAGCAGACGGGCGGCGGCCGCATTACCGGTTCCTGCTGGAAGATGCCGAGGTGGCGTGGCATGACATGGTGCGCGGTGAGGTGGCCTATCACATGTCCAGCCTGTCTGATCCGGTTCTGTTTCGCGAGGATGGCCGGGTGATTTATACCATGGCGTCGGTTGTCGATGATATCGACCATGGCATCACCCACATCATTCGCGGCGAGGATCATGTGACCAATTCGGCCGCGCAAATCCAGCTGTTTGAGGCGCTTGGCGTACAGGCCCCTGCCATGGGGCATGTGGCATTGCTGGCTGGCGCGGATGGTGAAGGCCTGTCAAAGCGGCTTGGCAGCCTGTCTATCGGCCAGCTGCGCGGTGATGGTATGCGGGCAGAGGCGATCGCCAGCCTGCTGGCGCGGATCGGCACCTCTGATCCGGTTGTGGCACAGGCGGCACTGGACGAGATTATTGCCGGGTTTGACCTGTCGCGTTTCGGCCGTGCAACGGCAAAGTTCGATCCTGCCGAGTTGGCGCAGGTTAATACACGGGTCATCCAGCAGCTGGATTTCGCAGATGTGGCCGCAGAACTGGACGCGGCCGGCGTAGGCGGCGGCAGCGAATTCTGGCTGGCAGTCCGGGATAATTTGGCGACGCTGGCCGAGGCAGGTGATTGGTGGTCCGTATGTACCGCGCCGCTGGCCCCGCAGATTACGGCAGCCGAGGTTACCACTGCGGCGGCGGATCTGTTGCCCGATGGTGATCTGTCTGCAGATATCTGGAGCGACTGGACCAAGGCGGTTGCTGCCGAGACCGGCGCAAAGGGACGGGGCCTGTTCATGCCGCTTCGTCTGGCGCTGACCGGCCGCGACAAGGGACCGGAGATCGCGCCGCTGCTGTCCTTTATGGGACGCGCGCGTATCGAGGCCCGTCTGCGCGGAGAGACAGCATGACCGACATCACGCTGTATAATACCCTGACCCGCGAAAAGGCTGCCTTCACACCGCTTGATCCCGAAAATATCCGCATCTATGCATGCGGCCCCACCGTCTATGACCGCATCCATGTTGGCAATGCGCGTCCGATCGTGGTGTTCGATGTGCTGGTGCGGTTGCTGCGCCACAGATTCGACAAGGTTACCTATGTGCGCAATATCACCGATGTGGATGACAAGATCATCGCGCGCGCCGCTGAACGCCAGATTGATATTGGCGGGCTGTGCGAGGATACGATCCGTTGCTTCCATCAGGATATTGCGGCGCTTGGCGCGTTGCCGCCCGACCATGAGCCGCGCGCCACAGACTTCATCGACGGCATGATTGCGATGATTGCGACGCTGATTGAAAAGGGACATGCCTATGTTGCCGAGGGGCATGTGCTGTTCAGCGTGGCGACAATGCCGTCCTATGGTGCCCTGTCACGACGCAGCATGGATGACATGATTGCCGGTGCCCGTGTCGAGGTGGCCCCCTATAAGCGCGATGCCGCCGATTTTGTGCTGTGGAAGCCAAGCAGCGATGACCAGCCGGGCTGGGACAATCCCTTTGACAGTCGCAAAGGGCGGCCGGGCTGGCATATCGAATGTTCGGCCATGGCAAAGCACTATCTCGGGCCAACTTTTGATATTCACGCCGGCGGGCTGGACCTTGTATTTCCGCATCACGAGAACGAGATCGCCCAATCCTGCTGCGCGCATGACTCCAAGATCATGGCCGCTGTCTGGATGCATAACGGCTTTGTAACCATGGGCGACGAGAAGATGTCAAAATCGCTTGGCAATATGATCCGGGCGCATGAGGCGATTGCAGCACATCGCGGTGAAACGGTGCGTGCCGCGCTGCTGGCCGCGCACTATCGCGCGCCCGTGGCACTTGGCGATGATGCCTTTGCCGAGGCGCGCAACGTTCTCGACAGGCTGTATCGCGCAGCCGGCGCGGCAAAAGCTGATCCTGCGGCCATCGATGACGCGTTTCTGGTGGCACTTTCAGATGATTTGAACACGCCTGCAGCCATGGCGCGCCTGCATGAGTTGGCCGGCGCGGCCAACAAGGGCGACAGTGATGCGGCAATAGCGTTGCGATCAAGTGCCGGGTTACTCGGTCTGCTGGAGCGCGGCGCTGACGAATGGGCGCGCGGGGATGGCGCAGGCGATGTTGATGGGGGGCTGGATGAAGCCGCTATCGTGGCGCAGATTGCGGCCCGCAAGGCGGCGCGTGCCGATCGTGATTTTGCACGCGCGGATGCCATTCGTGACGCGCTGGCGGCGCAGGGCATTACCCTGGAAGACGGGCCGGAAGGCACGATCTGGCGGCGCACCTAGCCAGTTGGCATCATTTTTGTTAAGCCATCATGGAACAAGCGCCAAAAGGGGCTGCCGGCATGGGGCAGTCGGGGGACCGGTTTATGACGGATAACAGGATCTGGTTGTTTGATACCACGTTGCGTGACGGTGGCCAGACGCGCGGTGTGGATTTTTCGCATGCCGACAAGATTGCCATTTCCCATGCGCTGGATGAGATCGGTATCGATTATGTCGAGGGCGGCTGGCCCGGGGCAAACCCCACTGATGACGCGTTTTTCGGCAACCCGCCCGCGCTGAAAAATGCCAGCATGGTGGCATTCGGCATGACCCGTCGCGGCGGGCGCAGCGCGGCCAATGATCCGGGGCTGAATGCGGTTTTGGATGCGCAGGTGCCGGCAACCTGCCTTGTGGGCAAGACCTGGGACTTTCATGTCGAGACTGCCCTGAAGACCAGTCTTGAGGAAAATCTTGAGATGATCCGCCAGTCTGTGGCAGCAGCGCGGGACCGTGGCCGGGAATCGATGTTTGACTGCGAACATTTCTTCGATGGGTACAAGAACAACCCCGCATATGCGATCGAATGCGCGCGCGCCGCGCATGATGGCGGCGCCGCATGGGTTGTGCTGTGCGACACGAATGGTGGCACGCTGCCCGATGAGGTATTCGAGATTGTGAGCGCCGTGCGCGCTGCCTTGCCGGATGCCCGTCTTGGGATCCACACGCATAATGATGCCGGCCTTGCAGTGGCGAATACGCTGGCGGCGGTGCGCGCCGGCGCCCGTCAGATTCAGGGCACGATCAACGGAATTGGCGAGCGCTGCGGCAATGCCGACCTGATTTCGATTATCCCGACTCTGATACTGAAGATGGGATATGAGACGAATATCCCCGAAGAAAATTTGCCGCGTCTGATGGCGCTGTCACGCATGCTGGATGATCGGCTGAACCGCGCGCCGAATCTGCAGGCCCCTTATGTGGGTGAGGCAGCTTTTGCGCATAAGGGCGGGCTTCATGCCTCTGCCGCGCAAAAAGACCCACGCACCTATGAGCATATTCCGCCGGAAAAGGTGGGGAATTCCCGCCAGTATCTGGTGTCCGATCAGGCTGGTAAATCCAACATGCTGGCGCGGTTTGCCGAGTTCGGTATCAACATTGATGCGCAGGATCAGCGGCTCGACAAGCTGATTGCACAGGTCAAGGAACGTGAATATGAAGGCTGGGCCTTTGATTCAGCCGAAGCCAGCTTTGAATTGCTGGCCCGCCGCGCGCTTGGTGAGGTGCCGGATTATTTTAGCATCGGCCGGTTCCGGGTCATGGATGAGCGCCGTTTCAATGTGCGGGGACAGTTGGTTGTTGAATCCGAAGCCACGGCGACAATAACCGTCGGCAGCAACAGCTATCACGAGGTTGCGGTTGGAAACGGGCCGGTCAATGCGGTGGATACCGCATTGCGCAAGGCGCTGATGACGGCCTATCCGACGCTGGAGGATGTAGAGCTGGTGGATTACAAGGTCCGTATTCTGGATTCGCGTGACGGCCAGTCCGGGACCGGTGCCATCACCCGCGTGATGATCGAATTTGGGACGCCCGATGGTACTGTCTGGCGCACGGTCGGCCTGTCCACCAATATCATTGACGCCTCGGTGGTTGCGCTGGGTGACGGGATGATCTGGAAATTACAGCGTGATGGTGTAGCGGGCCCAAATGGGGCCAGCTGAGGCCATGGGCATAACGACACCTCCGGTCATTATCCTGGTACGTCCGCAGCTTGGCGAGAATATCGGCGCTGCCGCGCGCGCGATGATGAATTGCGGGCTGACGGATTTGCGGCTGGTTGCGCCACGTGATGGCTGGCCAAACCCGGCGGCGCTTCCCATGGCGGCTGGTGGATCCAGCATCATAGAGGCCGCCACGACATATGACAGTGTTGCCGACGCCGCGCATGATCTGACCTTTCTTGCGGCATTATCCGCGCGGCGGCGCGACATGCCGGTGCGCAGCACCGATCCGCGCGGGGTCATTCCAGATATTCTGGCGCATGCTGGCAAGGCGGGCCTGATGTTTGGGCCCGAGCAGTCGGGGCTTGATAATGATGATGTGGTCCGCGCCGATTATCTGGTAACGGCCGATCTGAACCCCGATTATCCGTCGCTGAATCTGGCGCAGGCCGTGCTGATGATGGCATGGGAATGGCGTGTTGCGGCAACCGCTACGGATGGCGGTGCCACACCAGCAGCGGATGATGCGGCAGCGACCATTCAGGAACGCGACCGGTTCCATCAACGCCTTGAAACCGAGCTTGATAAGGGCGGTTTTTTCATTTCTCCGGAAATGGCGCCGGCGGTAAAGCGCAACCTGCGCGCCCTTTTTGCCCGCGCCAACCCGACCAGTCAGGAAATCAGTACGCTGCACGGGGTGATCCAGGCGCTGACGAAGACGCGGAATCGCAACAAATCTGGTTGACAGAAGGCCCGCTGATGCCTAGTTTCCGGCCATTCCCGGGAACGTGGATTGCACCAGCGGGGTGTGATGCCGGTTTGGCCGCAAGGCCGAAACCCTACCGGGCCACAAAAAAGGCAGCGCGACCAGCGCGCCTGCAGACAGAATGAGGAGCCAATTATGGCAAAGTCTGATCACAAGCGGCATTCCGCCAAGCACAAGATTGACCGCCGTCTGGGTGTCAATCTGTGGGGACGTCCCAAGTCACCCCTCAACAGCCGTGAATACGGCCCTGGCCAGCATGGTCAGCGGCGCAAAAAGCCGACCGATTTCGGTGTGCAGCTGATGGCCAAGCAAAAGCTGAAGGGCTATTACGGCAATATTGGCGAAAAGCAGTTTAAGAAATATTACCAGAAGGCGACCCGTCTGAAGGGTGATACCGGCCAGAATCTTGTCGGTATTCTCGAGACCCGCCTCGATGCGGTCCTCTACCGTTCGAAGATGGTCCCAACCGTCTTTGCCGCACGCCAGATCATCAATCACGGCCATGTGATGCTGAACGGCAAGCGCTGCAACATCGCGTCGGTCCTGCTGCGTCCTGGTGACGAGATCGCGCTGAAGGAAAAGGCCAAGAACATTCCGGCCGTTCTGGAAGCCATCGGTTCGGCAGAGCGTGATGTTCCGGAATATGTCGAAGCGGACCATAATAAATTCACCGCAAAATTCGTCCGCATCCCGGGCCTCGACGAAGTGCCCTATCCGGTGCAGATGGAACCGAACCTGGTGGTCGAATATTACTCGCGCTAATCCGCGCACCAAAGATATCCCAAAGGGCGGCCGCATGGCCGCCTTTTTTTGTATGGTGTTTTCTAACCGAGCCTGAAAGAGGGTGGCCGGGTTCATGTGCTGGCAAATTGGTTTTTTTTGGTGAAACCGGGCTATGCTGCGATAAGAGAGATGAATGATGCAGGCAGATAAATGACCCAGAGTGAACAGGATATGCGTGTCCCCGCGCCGTCGAAGGCGGGCTGGCCGGAGCGTTATTTTGCGGTGATCTTTACAGCGCAACGCACGCTGTCAGATGAGGATATGTACAGCCTGACGTCAGAACGCATGGTCGAACTTGCGCAGCAGCAACCCGGGTTTCTGGGGCTGGAATCAGTGCGCGGTGAAGATGGGATCGGTATCACCGTGTCCTATTGGCGGGATCGCGAATCCATCCGGAACTGGCGGATCAATATAGAGCATCTGGCCGCCCAGCAGATGGGCCGTCAGGAATTCTACAGCTGGTACCATATCCGCGTCGCAGAGGTGGTGGCGCAGCGTACATTCGATTCACAGGATGCGGTTGACGCCGCCCATAACCCGCTGGCCACCGATACCCCGTTGCCGGAGAATCTGTCCGACGGGCAGACCTGACCAGCAGCGATGCAGGCTCAGGCGCCCGGTTGGGCGTCGATGCCGCGAGTCTGGAACATTTCTGTCAGCTCGCCGGTCTCGTACATTTCGCGCACGATATCGCAGCCACCGACAAATTCACCCTTCACATAGAGCTGCGGGATCGTGGGCCAGTCGGAAAAGGCCTTGATGCCCTCGCGAATGGCCATGTCATCCAGCACATTGATGCCGCGGAACGGGACGTTCAGATGCGTCAGCACGCCAACCACCGCAGCCGAAAAGCCGCATTGTGGAAAGACAGGTGTGCCCTTCATATAAAGAACAACATCCTCGCTCTTGATATCCTGTTCGATACGATCCTTGGTTGCGTCGTCAAGCATGTGGTTTCTCCTTAAGAAGGCAGGCGCGTCAGGATGCGCCGGGTCTGTCCTGTATCTGCAGTTGGTCGGTTCAGCCTGCCGGCGGGGCCGAGGTCTGAAGGGCCAGCGCATGCAGCTCGCCCCCCATGCGTCCGCCAAGCGCCTTGTAAACCATCTGGTGCTGTTGCACGCGGCTTTTGCCGGCAAAGGCCTCGGAAATTACGCGGCAGGCATAATGGTCGCCATCGCCGCGCAAATCCTCAATCACCACGGTGGCGTCAGGAAAGGCGTCTTTGATCAGCGTTTCAATTTCGGCTGCCTGCATGGGCATGGCATCAGTCTCCGATTGTGCCCGGCCCTGCCATCAGGTCCGGAATGGTCGTCTCGACGAGATCTTCCATCTCTGTCACAGATATGGCATCGCTGTCAGCGAATTGCAATTCACCGGAAGCATTGCTGCTGCCGATTGTGATTGCCGGTATTCCTGCCTTGTCAGCAGCGGCGATGACCGCATCGCCATCCTCAACAGCCAGCACATAGCGGCCCTGATCCTCGCCAAAGGCCCAGCCATGACGGTTTCCGCCAGCTGGACAGGTGATGCTGGCGCCAGTGCGCCCGGCAATACACATCTCGGCAACCGCAACGGCCAGCCCGCCATCGCTGATATCATGCGCGGCAACAACATGGCCGTCGGCAATCAGGGCCTGCACGAAATCACCGTGGCGACGTTCGGCGGCAAGATCAACGGGCGGCGGTGCGGCGGCTGGCGCATCCGCCATCATGCGGGCATAGAGGCTGACACCCAGCCAGCCATCATCACATGCCGCATCCTGTCCGATCACGACAAGCGCCAGACCCGTCCGTGGCAGTGCCATGCAGATCGCGGTATCAAAATCGTCAATGGTGCCAACCATCCCCACCACCGGACAGGGCAATATGGCTTTGCCATCGGTTTCGTTATAGAGCGAGACATTGCCTGATACGACAGGGGTGTCCAGCGCACGCGCCGCATCCCCCATGCCCAGAACCGATTGCGCCATCTGCGCCATGATCTCGGGCTTTTCCGGATTGCCAAAATTCAGATTGTTGGTGATGGCCAGTCCGCGCGCACCAATGGCCGACAGGTTGCGCCATGCTTCAGCAACCGCTTGCGCCCCGCCCGTATGCGGATGCGCTTCGACATAGCGCGGCGTACAATCGGTGCTGGCGGCAAGGCCGCGGCGGGTGCCGTGGACCCGGATCAGCCCGGCATCGCCGCCAGGGCCGGAAATGGTGTCTGCCATGACCTGACTGTCATATTGCTCATAGATCCAGCGCCGGCTGCCAAGATCGGCGCTCGCCAGCAGGCGGCGCAAAACAGCACTGACGGGTGTATCATCGGTAATGCTGGGACTGTTCAGGACCGGATGTGACGGGCTGTCTGCCTGCGGGCGGTCATATTCGGGTGCGTCATTCACCAGCGGGGCCAGCGGAATGTCACAGGCGACACCGCCATCCTTCAGCAACACCAGCCGGCCGGTTTCCGTCACTTTGCCAATCGGCATGAAATCGAGGTCCCATTTCTCAAAAATCTGCCGCGCCGTTTCCGTGGCGTCAGGTTTCAGCACCATCAGCATGCGTTCCTGGCTTTCCGAAAGCATCAGCTCATAGGCGCTCATGGCCGCCTCACGTGCGGGCACCAGATCAAGGTCCATCTCCATGCCCAGACCACCCTTAGAGGCCATTTCCACCGATGAGGATGTCAGCCCTGCTGCCCCCATATCCTGAATGGCCAGCACAGAGTCAGACGCCATCAGCTCGAGACAGGCTTCCATCAGCAGCTTGCCGGTAAAGGGGTCGCCAACCTGCACAGTGGGGCGTTTAGATTCGGTTTCGTCAGAAAATTCGGCCGACGCCATGGTGGCCCCATGAATACCGTCACGTCCGGTTTTTGCGCCGACATAGATCACCGGGTTGCCCGGACCGGTCGCCGCTGACCGAAAAATCCGGTCGCTGTTGGCAAGGCCGATGGCCATGGCATTGACAAGGATATTACCATTAAAGGAGGGGTCAAAATTAACCTCGCCGCCGATCGTCGGGATGCCGATGCAATTGCCATAACCGCCGATGCCGGACACAACACCGCCCAGAAGGTGGCGTGTCTTTTCATGGTCGGGCGCACCAAAGCGCAGGGCGTTCAACAATGCTACCGGCCGCGCTCCCATGGTGAAGACGTCGCGCAGAATGCCGCCAACGCCGGTGGCCGCGCCCTGATAAGGCTCGATAAAGGAGGGGTGATTGTGACTTTCGATCTTGAAAATCGCTGCAAGGCCGTCGCCAATATCGATAGCACCGGCATTTTCGCCTGGCCCCTCAATGACCTGTGGTCCGTCCACCGGCAGCGTCTTCAGCCAGCGCTTTGACGATTTGTAAGAGCAATGTTCCGACCACATGGCCGAAAAAATACCAAGCTCGCACAGGTTGGGCGTGCGCCCCAGCCTGGTGAGGATAAGGTCCCATTCATCGCGTGAAAGACCCATTGCAGCCGCATTTTCAAATTCCATACGCGGTTCGTCCATCGCCCTATCTGCCTTTTGAGTCATGCTGCCAGCGCCTCGAGCGCGGCTGTCAGCATGGTGGCGCCATCGGCGCTGCCAAGTGCTGCTGAAATGGCCCGTTCGGGATGTGGCATCATGCCGATCACCCGTCCGTTCGCCGAAAGAATTCCGGCAATATCGCGGGCAGCGCCGTTGGGGTTGGCTGGGCCGATAATGTCGCTCTCGGCGTACCGAAAGGCAATCTGGCCGTTATCTTCCAACCGTTGCAGATCATCATCGGATGCAAAGTAATTGCCTTCATTATGCGCCACTGGGATGATCATTTTCTGGCCCGCAGTCAGTCCCGACGTAAAGGGTGATGCGGTGCCGTCAACCACTTCAATCGCGGTGTTGCGGCAGACATATTTCAGCCCGGCATTTTCCACAAGGACGCCAGGCAGGAGGCCTGTTTCCAGCAGAATCTGAAAGCCGTTACAGACCCCCATCACCGCGCCGCCGCGGGCGGCGTGGTCCAGCACCGATTCCATGATTGGCGCGCGGGCAGCCAAGGCGCCACATCGCAGATAGTCACCATAGGAAAAGCCGCCGGGAATGATGGCCAGATCAACCGGATCAAGTGTCGTTTCCTTGTGCCAGACCAGTGACGGGCGACGGCCAGCCAGCCTTTCAATGGCCACCATCATATCGCGGTCGCAATTCGATCCGGGAAAGACGATGACAGCCACACGCAGCGCGCTGAGGCTCATTCGCTGTCTCCTTCGGCAATCTCAATCTCGTAATCTTCGATGACGGTATTGGCCAGCAGCGTCTCGCACATGCGGGCAACGCGCTGGCGCGCACGCGCCTCGTCGGCTTCGTCGATTTCCAGCATAATCCGTTTGCCAACCCGCACATCCGATACCTCGTCAAAACCAAGATCGGAAAGAGACCGGCCAATGGCACGCCCCTGCGGGTCCAAAACCCCGTGTTTCAGTGAAATATTGACGATAACCTGCATGTGTCTGTCCCGGTCAGATTGAGAAGTGAAGCCACCATGGCGGTTGGGCGCGCATCACAGCGCCGGTAGTGAAAGGCCAAGGCGTCTTGCGATTTCGGAATAGGCTTCGGTCAGGCCACCAAGATCTCGGCGAAACCTGTCCTTGTCCATTTTTTCATCGGTGCCAACCTGCCACAGCCGACAATTGTCGGGGCTGATTTCATCAGCCAACATGACGGTGCCGTCATCGGTGCGGCCAAATTCCAGCTTGAAGTCAATCAGCCGCAGATCAATGGCGGCAAACATCTTGGTCAGCAGATCGTTGATCTTGTGAGTCTCGGCGACAATCAGATCAAATTCGGCGGCGCTGGCCCAACCGAATGTCAGAATATGTTCGCGCGCGATGATCGGGTCGCCCAGCGCATCATCCTTGAGGCAGAATTCCACCAGCGTCGTGGGCAGGGGCGCCCCTTCGGTCAGTCCAAGGCGCGGGCAAATGGATCCGGCGGCGACATTGCGGACAACCACTTCAACCGGGACGATGTCCAGCCGGCGAATCAACTGTTCGCGGTCATTCAGCCGGCGGATGAAGTGGGTGGTGATCCCCGCATCACCAAGAACCCCCATCACATATTCGCTGATGATGTTGTTTAGCAGCCCCTTGCCGGAAATGACGTCTTTCTTCTGGGCGTTGAAAGCCGTGGCATCATCTTTGAAAAACTGCACCAGCGTTTCATCATCCGGGCCCGGATAGATGATCTTTGCCTTGCCTTCATAAAGCGCGGTGCGTTCCATGACATCCATTCCTATGACGCCGCCCCGAAGACACGGTCAAAGATCGTGTCGACATGACGAAAATGCTGGTCCAGATTGAACAGGGCATCAATACCGTCTGCGCCAAGGCTGGCCATGACATCTGCATCTGCCTTGAGCAGATCGCGATAGCTGGTGCCTGTCTTCCAGCTTTCCATCGCATTGCGCTGGACCATGCGGTAAGCATCCTCGCGGCTGACACCTTGCTGTGTCAGCGCCAGCAGCAACTGCTGCGAATGAACAAGACCGCCAAGCTGGTCAAGATTGGCTTGCATTGAATCAGGATAGACAACCAGCGCCTCAACCACACCGGCCAGCCGCTGCAGCGCGAAATCAAGGGTGATGGTGGCGTCCGGACCGAACACACGTTCAACAGATGAATGTGAAATATCGCGTTCATGCCACAGCGCTACATTTTCCAGCGCCGGTGTCACGGCGGCGCGCACGACCCGCGCCAGGCCAGTCAAGTTTTCCGTCAGCACCGGGTTCCGCTTGTGCGGCATGGCCGATGATCCCTTCTGGCCCGCCGAAAAATACTCTTCTGCTTCGCGCAGCTCGGTGCGCTGCAGATGCCGGATTTCGGTTGCCAGACGTTCTACCGAACTGGCGATGACGCCAAGTGTGGCAAAGAACATGGCGTGCCGGTCACGCGGGATCACCTGTGTTGATACAGGTTCCGGGGTCAGGCCCATCTTTTCGGCGACATGCGCCTCAACCGACGGGTCGATAAGGGCAAAGGTGCCAATCGCGCCGGAAATCGCGCAGGTCGCGATTTCGGCGCGCGCATTGACCAGCCGTGTCCGGCAGCGAACAAACTCGGCATAAAAGGTAGCCAGCTTCAACCCAAAGGTTGTCGGCTCGGCATGAATGCCGTGGCTGCGCCCAATCGTGGGCGTGTAGCGGTGTTCCTCGGCGCGTGTTTTCAGCGCTGCCAGCAGGCGGTCAATCCCTTGCAGCAACAGATCGCTGGCCCGCGCCATCTGCACCGCCAATGTGGTGTCCAGCACGTCGGATGATGTCATGCCCTGATGCACGAACCGGGCTTCCTCGCCAACATGCTCGGCAAGGTTGGTCAGAAAGGCGATCACATCATGTTTGGTTTCGCGCTCGATCTCGTTAATGCGGTCTATGTCAAAGGCGCCGCGTTCCCATACCGCGGCGGCAGCCTCGGCAGGGATGACCCCCAGGCGGGCCTGCGCATCACAGGCATGTGCCTCAATCTCAAACCAGATTTGAAACTTGCTTTCCTCTGACCAGATAGACGTCATCTCCGGCCGCGAATATCGAGGGATCATAAGGGTGATTTCCTTTGTCACTGGACGCTAGCGGTTGTAGCATCGGCGGCATGAAAATACCAGACCTTGAGGGGGGACATCTTTGGGGTTTTCTGGCATTTTTTCCGCAACGGGCGCCCTTTCGGGGCAGATGCCATGCATGACGGGAATGTCCAATGCTGTTCCGCCGATTGATTGTTAAGGCTCTGATGACTGCCGCACGGAATCCGCATGTGCAGCGCAAGGCAGGCGAGGTTGCCGGCAAGGCCATGCAACAGGCGCGCCCCGGCCTTATGAAGGCCAGCTACCGCGCTGGTGAACTGACCCGCAAGGCAGGAGATAAACTGCAGAACAGCATCAGCGGTGCTGGTGGCAATGGTGCTGGTGGCAACGGGGCTGGTGGCGGGCAGGGTAAAGCCAGGGTCAGGCGCAATGCCAAAGCCAAGGGCGGCAAGCGGCCAGCGTCAAAAGACGGGCCAAAGGTCAAGCGTTAGGGCGGGCGTTAGGCGGGGCGTTAGGCCGGGTCAATGGCCGGGCGTTAGGCTGGTTTATAGCAGCCCAAGGCTCTTAAAGCTGACCACATCCTGTCCAGCAACAATCATATGGTCATGCAGCGTCACCGTGACCAATGCCAGCGCGGCTTTCAACTCTGCTGTCATATCGATATCGGCGCGCGAGGGCTCGCGTTCGCCGCTGGGATGGTTGTGGACCAGAATGACAGCCTTGGCGTGATGTTTTAGCGCGCTGTTGATGACTTCGCGCACATAAACTGGTGTCTGGTCTACGGTACCGCGTGACAGCATTTCCTCGGCAATAAGCCGATTGCGATTATCAAGGCAGAGCATGATGAAATGTTCGACAGGTTCATGCCCCAACAGGGTTACACAATAATGCTGCACCGCACTCCAGCTGGTCAGGATCGGGCGGTTGCTGATGTCTGAATGGCTGAGATGCAGGCCTGCTGCCTCGACAATGCGGATGGCGGATATCGCCGCCTCACCAACACCATCCACGGCGATCAGCTGTCGTTGCGGTGCGCGTAGCACCGCCGACAGCGACCAGAAATGCCGGATCAGATCCTTGGCAAGCGGCTTGGTGTCCCGCCGCGGACTGCCGGCATAGAGAATCATCTCCAGCAGTTCCAGCTCGCTGAGCGTGTCTGCCCCCTTATCCATGATTTTTGCGCGCATCCGGGCGGGATGTCCGGATATATGGTCAGATGGCGGCCGTTGGGCGGGGTGCTGCTTGTCTGGGCGGGGCGTTGCGGGCCGGGGGCCTTTTGGGTCGGTTTGATCAGCCATACCCTATTGGGTAGCCGAAAAAGACTAATTTTAGATTAATCCGAACTTCAGTTTAACCCGGGCCACAGGTTAACCCGGGCTTCAGTTAGATCCGGGCGTCAGGTTGCCGTATTCGGCGCATGCGGAATTTGAAATGCGTCGGGAAAGCCGGTCATCGGCAATTAATCATAGGGCGGTGCGGTGAAACCAGCTGGCGACAGTGTGAAAATTTCCGGTGCACCATCGGTGATACCGATCGAATGTTCGAATTGTGCCGACAAAGACCTGTCACGGGTGACCGCCGTCCAGCCATCGCCAAGGATCTTGGTTTCATGCCGGCCGGCATTGATCATGGGTTCGATGGTAAAAATCATCCCTGGCTCAAGCCGCATGCCTGCGCCGGGGTTGCCATAATGCAATATAGTCGGCGCACAATGGAATGTCTGTCCAAGCCCGTGCCCGGTAAAATCGCGAACCACCGAGAAACGGTTCGATTCGGCATGTTCCTGAATGGCATGACCAATATCGCCGAGCGTGTTGCCCGGCCGTGCGGCATCTATCCCGCGCATCAGGCAATCATAGGTGACCTCGGTCAGACGGTTGGCCTTCACCGAGGGCGCACCGACAAAATACATCCGCGAGGTATCGCCATACCAGCCATCCAGAATGACTGTGACATCAATATTCAGAATGTCGCCATCCCGCAGCGTTTTTGGCCCGGGAATACCGTGGCAGACCACATGGTTCAGTGAAATACAGGTCGATTTGGGAAAGCCTTTGTAATTCAGGGGGGCCGGCACCGCGCCATGTGCCAGAATATGGTCATGGCAGATCTGATCCAGCGCCTCTGTGGTCACGCCGGCGGTGACATGCTGGCCAATCATATCCAGCACCGAGGCGGCAAGCCTGCCGGCCGCGCGCATACCCGCAAAGCCCTCTTCACCATGAAGTATCACCGGTTCTGTTCGCATCGTCCTCTTGCCGAATTCCTGTTGTACAGCGCTTAGCACTATCCTTAATTATGCATCTTGCCAAGCGCGGAGATATCGCTGCGACCCCTTGACCGCAACGCCAGAACCTTTATGTCCCTGTGATAGCGGCGGCGACATGACCGCAGCACAGATTTCATTTTTTCAGTGTTTCAAAGAGAGCCAGCATGTCGAGCATATCCCGCGCCAACCCCACTGCAGCCATTATCATTATCGGAGATGAAATTCTGTCGGGCCGTACCAAGGACAAGAATATTGGCTGGCTGGCTGAACAGCTGAATGCGCAGGGGATTCAACTGCGCGAGGCGCGGGTCATTGCAGATGTGCGCGAGGTCATCATTGATACGGTCAGAACCATGTCTGCCGCTGTTGACCTTGTATTTACCAGCGGTGGAATTGGCCCGACACATGACGATATTACAACTGAATCCATCGCCGCTGCCTTTGGCCGCAAGGTGATTCGTCATCCCGAGGCTGAGGCGCGGCTGCTGGCGCATTACGAAAATACCGAGATCGAGTTCAATGCGGCGCGGCAGAAAATGGCGGATATTCCCGAAGGGGCCACGTTGATCGACAATCCGCTGAGCGCCGCCCCCGGGTTTATTGTCGAGAACGTCCATGTATTTGCCGGCGTACCTTCCATTCTGCAGGCCATGTTTGAAGGGCTGCGTGACAGCCTGCCGGGCGGTGTGGCGATGACGCGTCTGACCGTGCAATGCGCTATTGGCGAGGGCACAATCGCCAGCTTGATGCAGACGGTTCAGGCAGATCATGCCGGGGTCAGCATTGGCAGCTATCCCTGGTTCAAGCCGGGCCAGTTTGGTACCGCTGCCGTTGTCAGCGGACTGGATGCGGATGTTACGCATGCGGCAGCGACGGCGCTGGCAGAGGGCGTTCAGGCGATGGGGGCAGACGCCTTTATCATGGCACCTGATCATAGCGGGTGAGGGGCATTGCCCCTGTTGCAAAAAAATGATGCACGCTTAATTGCGGGTTTCGCGGCGATGCCGCGGCACCGACCCGCCAGATTTGCGGCGCGTGCCGGTCCAAGGGCCGCTTTTATAGCCGTTTTCCTGATCGGCACTGTCTTCCTGACCTGTCGCGGCCTGATGCGGCGGCGCGTTGTGGTCAGGTGATACCACGCGCGATCCCAGTGCATTGCGCCGTCCGCGATATTTGGCGCTGGCCTGCGCACGGATGGTTGCAAAGGGAACCGGTTGCCCGTCCCAGCGTGCGGGCGGCGTATCATCAGCACCAAACAGCGGAATGTCGCGATGTTTGAAAAACGGCACCAGAACCATGCCGGCTATAAAGCCACCAATATGTGCGAAATAGGCAACACCGCCACCATCATTGGCCAGCGCGTTTGGTACAGCGACAAACTGGCCGCCAATCCAGACGCCAAGCACCAGCCATGCGGGCAGATTGATAAACCGGATGAAGACCAGAATGACCAGCAGCGTCCGGATAGCCGCCTTTGGATGCAGGATGAGATAGGCCCCCAGGATCCCGGCAATGCCGCCAGATGCGCCGACCATCGGGATTCGCGAGGCAGGATCAATGGCGAATTGTGCGCCTGCCGCCGCCATGCCGCACAGAATGTAGAAAATGATGAATTTCAGCGGCCCCATCGAATCTTCGATATTGTCGCCGAAGATCCACAAATACAGCATGTTCCCGCCGATATGCATCAAGCCGCCATGCAGAAACATGGAACTGATTGCGGTTGCCCAGGCTGGAAGCACCACAAGCTGTGCCGGCAAGGGCGCTGCACCGCTGACATGGGCCGGCACAAACCCGTAGCTGTAAAAAGCATATTGCTCACCCTGCGGGCCAAGCGAGAGCTGCCAGGCAAAAACCAGCACACAGATGGCGATGATCAGCCATGCAATATAAGGCGTGCGGCGCGACGGATTGTCATCAAACAGGGGAAAGAAAAACATGTCGGGGGTCCGTTACAGTCGAGGTTCCGTGATGGTGACCAATCAACCAGACAGGATGTCACCTGGACAGGCTGTCAAACTGGCAGATTGCCGAACGGGTACACTGTCAATTTTGCGTTGCGTGATTTAACCTGTCACAGACATAACCAGCGCGCACATCTCTTTCAACAGCATCTGTCATGGCAGATGGTCACAGGATCCTCAGGAGATATAGCATGATCAAGAAACTCGTAGTGCGGGTCCGCATGGCCGTATCACGTTTTCTACTGGTCCATGCCGCTATGGCGGTGATGCTGGCCACAGCGAGCCATCAGGCGGCAGCGGCGACATCGCTTCAGCTACAGGACGGGTTAACGCTGACCTTTGAAGACGGGCAGATGGATGTTACGACCGGGTCCGGCCAGCTTTTTGATGTGACCGTCGAAGAATATGGCGATGCCATATTGTTTGCCGAGCAGCTGGTAATCAGTGCTGAAGGCACGCCGGGAAGTGATGACTGGCTGATCCGCGATTTAACTGCCCGCAATGTCGAATTCGCCGAAGAGACGATGTTTGTCGGCGACCTTGTTGTCCGCGAATTGAATGTGGGCGCGGCCTCCAATGACGAGGCGCTGAATGATATCTCGAAGATTTTTGGCGAGGGCGGTTTTGTACGTTTGCGCAATGTCAGCCTGGCCGACGAAGATACGGTCATGACGATTGACGAGATGGCGAGCGAACCGTTCCGGTTTGGCGCCCTTGACGATGGAACAGTGGTCATGACACGCGGCGGGGTGACCATTAACGGGCTCAGCCTTATGCCGATGGGGTCGGATGCCGAATATACTGAATTCCTTGAGCGGCTCCGGGCACGCGGTGTCGAGGCACTTGTGATGGATATGCAACTCGTTGCCGGCACGCGTATTGTCGGGCCGGAACTGGAAATATTTTATGTCATGGGTGGCGACATGCGCGGCCTCGGCAGCTTTGAGCTGGATATTGAAGTCGGCATCAATAGCAGCCTGTATGCGCAACTTGTCCCGCAACTTCAGGACCCCGATTCCAGCAGTACCGCGCTGCTTGGCATAACAAGCGCCGCCAATCTGCGCAGTGCAGGGCTGGTGTATCACGATACGGGTATCGGCGATATTATCCTCGAGATGACGGCCGAGGAAGATGGTGTTGCGGCCGAGGATATGCGGTCCATGATGCGTCTGATGCTTACCGAATCGATACGCAGCACCTTTCCGGAAAATGCCAGTTGGATGCTGCCACCATTGGATGCGACGCTGAAGGCCGGCGGGCGATTGAAGATTGCAATGGATCCGCCGTCCGCCGTGCCGCTATCCAGCATGATCGGATTCCTGATGCTGCCCGATTTGGCGATTCAGCAGCTTGGTCTGGATATAAATCACCGTCCAAACTGACCCGATCGTCTGTCTCGGGTGCGGTTGGTACGAGCAGGGGGACTCGAACCCCCACGACCATTCGGTCTCAAGATTTTAAGTCTTGTGTGTCTACCAATTCCACCATGCTCGCATTGGCAGATTGATAGCACAGCCGTGCCGGAAAGCGACAGAAAGATTGTGGCGGGTTCGGCCGGTCCGCGCAGCGGTGACACGGCAATACTTGCATGATCGATTAACCGGGCGCAGGCTTTATCAGCCAACACGCGGAGCCTGACATGAACAAGCTGGTCTGTGATGAATGCGGAACATCCTTCAATTGCGGCACGCCGCCGGGCAAGGAGCATTGCTGGTGCATGGAACTGCCAAATATGAGGCAGACCTTTGATCTTGCTGGCAAATGCGTCTGTCCGGACTGCATGACCCTTGGTCAGGCCAAAGCGCTCGTCAGAGCCCGCAAGATCAAGAAACAGAACCGCCGGAACAGCGCGATTCAACTTTCTCGCGGCGAACCGTAAAGGATGCTTTGGGCCAATTATTAAATTTCTGTATATTACCGCCATCTAATTAATGGGAGAGCCCAGATGGCCCAGAACCGGACATCCAGGATACGTGTCTTACGCCAGCGTGGCAGGAACAAGCTTGTCAGGGTCAATGACCAGCTGAACAGCCTCACCTGGGAGTTGTTTGAGCGCAACGCCGGGCTGGATGATGTGAATACCACGCGCGCGGTGGCGGTGCTTGATGATGCACTCAGTCTTGTCCAGCGTGCCGGGGCTTTGTTGAACTCGGTCCATGTCGAGGACAGCAAGAATGACCCGTCATCACCCGAGCCGACCGGTTTTAAGAGCACACGGGACGATAAGGACGGGTCTGCGACAAAACCGAACCTGTCGCGCACGGTCAGCAGCGTCAATTAACGCGGCACACGAAGGCCGACGCCACATCCCTCAGCCGGTATGACCACCTAGAACAGCAAATCGTTTGAGAAAGGTTTCTGCGGCCTCTTCTGCACTTCTGGGCCTGATCCGCATCTGTACGGGGGTGCCCGGCGGCTTGCCGATGATTTTTGTCGCCTCCTCATCGGTAAAGCCGGCAAGTTGCGTCGCCTCAAGCCAGGCCGCCATGCCGTCAGCGCGTTTTATGGCGCGTTTTACGGCTTCCGGCAGCGTGGCAGGAAGGCCAAAACGAATATGGATGGCGGCTTCTAGACGGGATTCAATATCACGGTAAATGCCGCCAAGCGCATATTTGAAGGGGGAGATCATGTCGCCAATCACATATTCCGGCGCATCATGTAACAGCGCGGCAAGGCGCCAGCGACGTTCCAGTTTTGGCGCATTCTGTGACATGATTTTCTCTACCATCAATGAGTGCTGCGCTACTGACAGAGGGTATATGCCCTTTGTCTGGCCATTCCAGCGGCTGACCCGTGCAAGTCCATGGGCGATATCGAGAATTTCCACATCGATCGGTGACGGGTCGAGCAGGTCGAGGCGTCGGCCGCTGAGCATGCGTTGCCATGCGCGGCTCTGGTCTATGTTGCGGCGTGATGATGACCGGCGGTTGCGGGGCATTGGGGATACTGGCATAGCGTTATCCTGCATCAACAGGGTGTCGTTCTTCAAGATGATTGGCACGATATGGCAAAGCAGGCATTGCCTTTTGCCGGATGTGTTATATTCATCCTTGTGGCGGTGCAATCCTGCGCTGCCTCACGGAACGGCCTGAAACGAAACGCATGGATTTTTTCGAGACAAGAGAGCGATACCGCCGCCGCGAGATGCGCAGCTATGTGTCATTGCTGGCCCGTATCGCGGTGGTCGGCGGTGTCTTGTGGCTTGGCTGGGCATGGGGACATGCCGAGACCGCGAGCCTGAAGGCTGAGGCAGAACGCGCACTCTATGAAAATAACGAGCAGATCAGCGAACTCAGCACGCAGATTCAGCGCCTTGAATTACAGCTTGCCGAGGCCAAGGCAAAGAACAAGGTGGAAGGCCTTGTGGAAGATAACGATGCCGAACTGAAAGCGCTTGTTACCAAGAAAATTGCCCGTGGTGTGGCGCCGGCGCAGATCATGCAGGTCATTCAGGATCTTGGCGTGCCCGGTAATTGCCGTGAACTCGGCACCCACCAGATTGCCGTTGCTACACCCGTCTATGGTGGGCCGGAATCGCAGCTGACCCTGTTTGACGGCGGCCTGAATCTTTTTGTAGAGGGCCAAGCCGACACGAAATCAGCACGAGAAATTCCGTGGTTCGACCCGAAACTGCCGGTCAGTGTGCGGATGGCCTTTCTGAATGGCCAGAAGATCACGAAAGGGACGCTGCCCTTTGAGGCGGTTATCCCGGCAGAAGACTGGCTGCTGCTTCTGGAATTCAGCAAGTCGGACCTGCATGGTTATATCAGTGGACGCGTGTCCAGCTGTACGATTCGCTAGCCACATGCGGCCCCGCCAGTGATGGCCAATAACAGGGCGTGGTTGCCGTGCTATTCCTGGCCTGGACGGTTCTTCTGAAAAATATCGCTGCTGCGTCCGTAATCGCGGTATCCCAACCGGCTGATGGGCATGAAAGTGGCGTAATCAACCTTTCCATCGTGAATCACCGAATCATCAATATAGATGCTGGTCACGGTGCCGATGACAACAATATAGCCGCCGCCCTGTGCGTTACGCGGCAGGTGCAGCGTTTCGTAATGCACACATTCCAGCGCAGCCGGCACATTGCCGACACGGGGTACGGAAATGCTGTCGCTTTCCACCATATCCAGCCCGGCGTGAATAAATTCATTATCGCCATAGGCAAAATTGCCCGACGAGATATTCATCGCATCAAACTGTGCTTCACCAACGATATTGACGACAAACTCGCCGGTTTCCTCAACATTGCGAAGGCTGTCCTTATGGTGGTCGGGGCTGTCAGTCTGGACCGAAAACATGACCATCGCTGGGTCTTCGGACAGCGCATTGAAAAAACTGTACGGAGCCAGATTGATGCTGTTGTCATTGCCGCGCGAGGCAATCCATCCGATAGGGCGTGGCGCAACAATCGCCTTTAGCGGGTTGTATGAAAGGCCGGCAGCCTTATGTTGCATGGGTTTGAAAATCATCTGCGTTCTCCCGCTCTGGCTCCGGCTCGAAAACAGCGGTCGCCCGCTGCCTTGGAAGATGGGATGAAACGCCTTATATAGCAAGAGAAGGGCGCGCCGTACTGCCGGCGGCCCTGCCGCATAATCCGCATACCCGAAAGCCTCCCCATGATAGAACTGTATTTCGCGCCAACGCCGAATGGACATAAAGTCTCCATCGCGCTTGAAGAACTTGGTCTCCCCTATGAAATCCACCGCATCAATATCGGTGAAGGGGACCAGTTCAAACCCGAATTCCTGGCGTTCAGCCCCAACAACCGGATCCCCGCCATCATTGACCGTGACGGATTTGATGGACAGCCGACCAGTGTTTTTGAATCTGGCGCCATTCTGATCTATTTGGCTGAAAAAACCGGCAAATTATTGCCGGCCGGCGGTGCGGCGCGCAAAACCGTGCTTGAATGGTTGATGTGGCAGATGGGGGGCGTTGGCCCCATGTTCGGTCAGGCGCATCACTTTAATTTCTATGCGAAAGAGAAGATCGACTATGCGATGACCCGTTACAGCAATGAGGCGAACCGCCTCTATGGCGTGCTGGAACGCCAGCTGGAGGGGCGTGATTATGTGGCCGGTGACTATTCGATTGCTGATATCGCCATTTTCCCGTGGACGCGCTCATACAAGCGCCAGAACGTGGTGATCGAGGATTATCCGAATGTTGTGGCCTGGCGCAAAAGAATGATTGAACGCCCGGCCGTTGCAAAGGGTATGCAGGCCGGTGCCGAGTTCAATGCAGACCTTCGTGAACTCACCCCCGAGGAATGGAAACGGCTGTTCGGGGCCTGATGTCTCCATCGGTTATGATCCTGTGGTTTCCCCCTCAAACCGCAGGGTGCAGGCGCCAGTGAACACCTGTGTCACTAGTGACTCTTTGCACAGGTGCCATGTCTTGCGCGGCCCGCCCATCTCGCTATTGAAAATTGTCAATGTGGCCAGAAGGGTTAACAGGATCAGCATTATCCACCAGGTACGATTCATTTGTGACAGTCCTTGTAGGTCACCATTCGGTGATATGATCAATAATATCGCCCGCTTCGACAGCGCTTTCCGGGAATACGCGACTGGCCACTGAATGGCCGGCCATGCGGGTGCTGTCGGCATGGCCTGTTACCAGCGGATGCCATGCAGGCAGATCCTGCCCTTCATGCAGGCGGCGATAGGCACAGCTGTCCGGCATCCATTGCAGGGATGACAGATTGTCCGGCGTCAGGCTGATGCAATCGGGAACAGTCTCGCGGCGGTTTTCATAATCCATGCAGTTGGCTGTCCCGCAATCCAGAAGTTTGCAGGCAATATCGGTATAATGCACCGTGCCATCATCCATATCTTCAATTTTGAGTACGCAGCATTTACCGCAGCGGTCACATAGGGATTCCCATTCTTCTGCCGTCATTTCGACAAGGGATTTCAGTTTCCAGAAGGGTGCAGCGTCCACAGCCTGTCCTTGAATTTATTTTCGCGGTCCCGGATGTAATGCCGGCTCATCGGTGCGGCCATCTGGTCTTTCGCAAGTTGCAGTTGCAGCACCATACCATGCTGGCGCCTGAAAAAATATTCGCATCCGACAAGATAGAATTCCCACATCCGAACAAAACGCGCGTCATAAAGACGCCGCATCGCACCCCTGCGGTCAAGAAAGCGTAGGCGCCAGAGCCGCAATGTTTCGGCGTAATGGCCGCGCATCACTTCCATGTCCAGCACCTTCAGGCCGCGTTTCTCGGTATGGTGGATCATCTGTCCTATGGAAGGCAGAAAGCCGCCCGGAAAGATATATTTTGTAATCCAGCGATTGACCGGTCCGGGTTGGTGCTGCACGCCGATGGTATGGATGACGGCAATTCCGTCATCGGCAAGAAGGGACCGGATCTTTTTGAAATAGCTGTCATATCCCTGCGGGCCGACATGTTCCAGCATGCCAACAGATACAATCTTGTCAAAATGACCTGTCTGGTCCCGGTAGTCACGCAGGTGAAATTCGATCCGACTGTCCAGCCCGGCGGCGGCGACCATGTCACAGGCATGGCTGAACTGATGATCGGACAGTGTGATGCCGGTCACCCGTGCCTCTTTGGCGCAGCCTGCGATGGCCATGGCAAGCCCGCCCCAGCCGCATCCGATATCAAGGACCCGGTCATCTGGCTTCAGATCCAGCTTTGCGGCCAGCCGGGCAAGCTTTGTGATCTGTGCGGTTTCAAGCGTATCTTCTTCGCTATGAAAATAGGCGCATGAATATTGCCGCCACGGGTCCAGAAAGCTGTCAAACAAGGCATCTGACAAATCATAATGATGCGCTACATTGCGGCGTGACCGGCCACGCGGGTTCAGATGCCGCAACCATGCCAGTGCATTTACAATCTGCAGGGTGGCGCGCCCGGTCCAGTGTGTCGCCCAGCTGTTGCTGTTCGTCATCAGCAGGTCGATAAGCGGCTCCAGCCCATTTTCCGGCACGGTCAGATGCCCGTCCATATAGGCCTCGCCAAAGGCAAGGTCGGGCACGGTAACGAGCCGCCAGAGGATTTTGCGGTTGCTTATGGTAATGCTGGCATGCGGGCCGTGCTGGCGCCCTTCGAGGGTGACGGGCGGGCTATTGCCCAGCGTGATCTGCAAGGCACCTCGGTCAATAAAACTACGGATAATTGAAAACGCAATCGAGTCAAACATGGCTGTCACCACATCAGTCTGTTGGCAAACAATATCTATCCGGATTCTTGTGACTCGGTCCTGTACTGTCGGATATCCTTAATGGTATCCAACATTGCAAGTTTCGCAAGAAGCTGAATAAAATTTCTGATATTTGGCGCCAGCGTTTTTGCTGTGTTGCTGCCACATGAGTATTGAGCTCGTCACCCCATGGCACGGACATCCCCGCATCTGCATGCTGATTATGATTTGCCCCTTGCGCAGATCGACATGCGCGATGGTGTGCCGCATGCGACGCAGTTTGCAGACAGCTATTACAATGCTGATGACGGGTGGGCCGAAACACGGCACGTCTTTCTTGACGGGAATGACCTGCCCGCCAGGATGGAAGCAGAATCGCATCTGACAATTGGCGAAACCGGTTTTGGCACCGGGCTGAATCTGCTGGCAATGATGGCCGAAATGCAGAACCACCCGCATTGCCAGATCGACTATGTATCTTTTGAGGCCCAGCCACTGGATGCCGAGATGATGGCCGCTGCGCATGTGGCCTTTCCCGAACTGGCGGATGTGGCCTGCCAGTTGCGGCAGGCATTACCGCCGCGCTGGCCGGGCTATCACCTTGTTGTGCTGTGCGGGGGGCGGCTGACACTGCATCTACATTACGGGGATATGGGCGCTATTCTGCCGACCCTCGATATTGCTGTGGATTGCTGGTTTCTTGACGGGTTCGCACCGGCACGCAACCCGTCGGCCTGGACAACAGATATCCTGTCCCAAGTCGGCCGGCTGACAGCAGTTGGGGGCAGTTTTGCCAGCTTTACAGCCGCCGGTGACGTGCGGCGCGGGTTGGCGGCTGCAGGATTTTCAGTGGCAAAATCCCCGGGCTATGGACGCAAACGCGACATGATCCGCGGTGTACGGCAAGGGTCGGCCATGTCGCATGCGCCATCCAGGGCCGCACCGCCAAGGCGCATCGCCATCATCGGGGCAGGGATCGCCGGTGCAGCGCTGGCTGCCGGGTTGTCGCGCCGCGGCGCAACGCCAATATTGCTGGATGCCGCGGCAGGGCTGGCCAGTGCCGCCTCCGGCAATCGTGCGGCCCTGCAGAGTCCGCGCCTGACGGTTGACCATAATGCAATGAGCCGTCTTTCGGCGGCATGCCTGTCATGGGCGTCCCGCTGTTCCGATGCTGCAGGCGCAACGCTGGCCGCCGGGGTGCTGGCCCTTGATGCCCCTGACCGTATGGCCGCCCGACATGCGATCTTTCGACAGCAGCGCTGGCCAGCAAGCCTGCTGCGGGATGCCAAACCTCCCTTTGATGCCGAAACCGGCCAGGGAATCTTTTACGAATATGGCCGGACAATCCGGCCTTCGATATTGGTAAAGGCACTGGCAGCAGGGACTGAATTCCGTGGTGCGTTCGACGTTGCTAGCATCACTATTGAAGCCAGGCAGCTGGTGCTGGGTGCCGTTGACGGCCGGCAGCTGCAGGCAGATGCGGTGGTTCTGGCAGGCGGGTCACAGGTGGTGGATCTGCTGCATCTTGTCGGCCATGACATGCCGGTCGAGGTGACCCGCGGTCAGGTCAGCCATGTGCCTGCAACATCCGCCAGCGCGGCTCTGGCGACCGGTGTCAGCTTTGGGGGGTATCTGACCCCGTCTTGGGACGGGCTGCATGAAATCGGCGCCACCTTCTCGCGTGATCTGGAACAGCCAGAAGATGCCATGATTGCACATGCGCATAATTTTGCGCTGTTACCTGCTGGGATCGCGGATTTGTTTGACGGGACGCGTCATGACGGGCTGGGTTTGCGGACAAGCCATCGCGCCAGCCTTGCCGATCGGCGGCCGGTGACAGGAGGCATTGCTGACAATATCTGGATGTTTGGCGGGTTGGGCGCACGCGGCTTTACGCTGGCCCCGCTGCTGGGCGAGATGCTGGCCGCCCGGATATTGAACAGGCCTGTGCCACTTGCGCGCGACCAGCGCGCCGGTGTGGCTGCCGCACGGTATCTTTCACAAGGCGTCAGCTAGCTGGTCAGACCGCAAAGGCGGCGCGCATCGACCATGTCACCGTGATAGCTGCAATCATCTGACAGAAGTTCGAGAAAGGCAGGCACGATATCTTCGGCCGCAGGCAGGGTTTTCGGATCCTCTCCCGGAAAGGCTGATGCGCGCATTTCGGTCGCCGTGCCGCCCGGGTTTATCATGTTGATCCGCAGATTGGTCTGTTCACTCTCGCCGGCCCATGACCGGCCAACGGCCTCCAGCGCGGCCTTGGTGGCTGCATAGGGGCCCCAGAATGGCCGGCTGCCGGTTGAAGCGCCAGAGCTGACAAGAATGGCGCGCCCGGATGGGGCCGCCCGCAACAGCGGGTCAAGCGCGCGAATCATATGCCATTGCCCGGTCAGATTGACGGCGACAGATTCATCCCAGTTTACAGGCGTCAGATGGGTGACCGGGGTCAGCGGCGCCAGAATGGCGGCATTGGCCACAAACCCGTCAAGCCGCCCCCAGCGTTCGTGAATAACCGCGGCCAGACGCGGCATCGCCGGATAATCCTTCATATCCATCTCGACAATGGTGGCTGTGCCGCCTGCCTGCCGAATGGCATCGTCAACGTCTTCAAGGGCGCCGGTGGTCCGGCCGGTGATAATCAGCTCGGCACCGGCAGCAGCCGCGCCAATGGCAACTGCGCGGCCAATGCCGCGGGTGGCGCCGGTAACAAGAACCAGCCTGCCGGAAAGATCGAATGTCCGGGATGATGTCATCAGCCGCCGCTCCCATGGGATACTTTGTTTGCACTTAGCCCGGCTGCCAGCCGGATCGGATAGTCGCCCGTAAAGCACGCATCGCAGAATTGTGGTGATGCGCTGCTGCGGTCTGCACCAATGACCGCACGATGCAGGCCGTCCACAGAAATAAAGGACAGGCTGTCAGCGCCAATTTCGCTGGAGATTTCGTCAATTGTCATTTGCGCGGCAATCAACTGGTCCTGACTTGGGGTATCGACGCCGTAAAAGCAGGGATGTGTGGTTGGCGGGCTGGCGATCCGCATATGAACCTCTGCCGCACCGGCGCGGCGCATCATCGATACGATTTTGCGCGACGTGGTGCCGCGTACAATGGAATCATCGACAAGTACGATCCGCTTGCCAGCGACAGCTGCCGGGTTGGCATTATGTTTCAGCTTTACTGAATCCGTTCGGTCCTTCTGGTTTGGCTGGATGAATGTCCGCCCGACATAATGGTTGCGGATGATTCCCAGATCAAAGGGGATGCCCGATGCCTCGGCATAGCCAAGGGCCGCTGGTACACCAGAATCGGGCACCGGAATCACCAAATCGGCGTCAATGTGGGCCTCATGGGCCAGCTCGCTGCCGATCGCCTTGCGGGCGTGGTAGACGCCGCGCCCCTCGACCACCGAGTCAGGCCGCGAAAAATAGATGTATTCGAAAATACAGAACCGCGACGGCATGGCTGTGAATGGGGACAGGCTTTGGACACCATTGCGGTCGATAATCACCATTTCACCGGGGGCCAGTTCACGTATTGCTGTTGCCCCGACAATATCCAGCGCACAGGATTCGGAGGCCAGAAGCCATGTGTCATCACGCTGGCCGAGGATTAAGGGGCGTACACCAAACGGGTCACGCACGCCGATCAGCATGTCATCTGCAACACAGACAAGCGAATAGGCCCCTTCAATCTGTTTCAGGGCATCTATCAGCCGGTCGGTAACGCTGTCCTGGTGTGACCGCGCCACAAGATGAACGATTACCTCGGTATCGGATGATGACTGAAACAGGCTGCCGGTTTCGATCAGCGAGCTGCGCAGCCGGCTTGCATTTGTCAGATTGCCATTATGTGCCAGCGCAAACCCGCCAAAGGCAAGCCGCGATGAAAAGGGCTGGATTTCCATGATCGGATTGACATTGCCGCTGGTGGAATAGCGATTATGGCCGATGGCAACATGCCCGGTCAGCTGTTTCATCTGCGGGGAATCCGCCCCAAAATTGTCGCCAACATGGCCAAGCGCGCGATGGGCATGAAATAACCGGCCATCAAATGTCACAATGCCGGCAGCTTCCTGTCCGCGATGCTGCAGGGCATGCAGACCAAGCGCGGTCAGAATACTGGCCTCGTCATTGCCGAACACCCCGAACACCCCGCATTCTTCATGAAACCCGTCATGCGCGGACATGTCGAAAGGATTGGTTGAACCCACACCCATATTTGTCACTTTCACCTTAGCTGTCAGTGGACGATCCGCTTTTGAAACGACCGGTTAACTGGAATTATCGGGGAAGGCTGCAGCATTTAATTGCCGCCTTCATCACTGCGCAGGTCGAGTGCCGTGCCGGCACCCGTATCGGTATCCGTTGTGTCCGCATCGCTGCTATCGGTGCCCTCACTGATGGTCTCGCCAACCTCCTCAACCCGGTTCTGGATGGCCTCAACCTCCTCGGCAGGGGGTGGCAGATTTTCGATCAGCATTTCGCGCATATCCCCGGGCAGGACCCCGGCAAATAAATGCGCGCTGCCACGCAGTGCAGGCGTGATTTCGGCATCGGTCACAATATCGGGAAGGTTTGTTTCTCCCTCAGCCACCACAACGGCACCAGCATATGCCACCAGCACGATTACATAGCCACGCAAGCCGCCAAACAGAAAGCCCAGCCAGCGGTCAAGGCTGCCAAGCCCGGCCTTGCTCAGGCCGGGTGAAACAAGGCTTGAAAACACAAACCAGAGGATCACAGCCGCAACAAAGGGGATGCCCCATGCCAGTATATCTGTCAGCCCCTTGATCTGAATCAGATCTTCGAGGACCGGGGCAAGGTAGGGTGCGCAGATGCGCGCAACAAGGATAGAGATTGGCCAGCCGGCCAGCCCCATGATCTCGCGCGTCATGCCGCGAAGCGTTGCAAGGATGCCGGAAATCACCAGGATGATCAGCGCGGCAAAATCGATAATGTTCAGTGCAGCAATGTCGAAGGTCATGATTGTATCCCGCTACGATGCGGTGGTCTGCGGGTCGGGACTATCATCATACACCGCCCATGATCTCGATCAACTCGGCAAGGGTGGCCGGTTGCGCCAGTGACAGTCCGGACGGGGTGGCCAGCTTTTTGCGGGGGCGCGGCATGACGGCCGTGTCGAACCCCAGCTTGGCAGCTTCTTTCAGGCGGGCATCTGCCTGCGCCACCTGCCGCAGTTCTGCTGACAGGGCCACTTCACCAAAAAAGACGCTGCGGGGTGGTGCAGGACGTCCGGTCACCGAGGACAGTAACGCGGCGGCAACGGCCAGATCGGCGGCTGTTTCCGCGATCTTCAGGCCGCCGGCGACATTCAGAAAAATATCTCGTCCGGAAAGCGGTACACCGCATCGCGCCTCAAGTACTGCGGTCAGCATCGCTAGTCTGCTGCTGTCCCAGCCGACAACATTACGGCGCGGCGATGCCAGCGTTGATGGCGCGACAAGCGCTTCTATCTCGACAAGTACCGGACGGCTTCCTTCAATGCCGGCAAAAACAACGGCACCTGTCACATCGTCACGCCGGTCAGCCAGAAACAGTTCCGACGGGTTGGGCACTTCGGTCAGGCCGGTTTCGACCATCTCAAACACGCCAATTTCATCGGTGGCACCAAACCGGTTCTTGACGCCGCGCAGGATGCGGAAATGATGTGATCTGTCTCCTTCAAAATACAGGACAGTATCGACCATATGTTCCAGCACACGCGGTCCGGCAATCGCGCCATCCTTGGTCACATGGCCGACGACCAGTAATGCAACATCATGCACCTTGGCAGCACGGATCAGTTCTTGTGCGGTGGCGCGCACCTGGCTGACCGTGCCGGGCGCGGAATCAAGGCTGGACAGATACATCGTTTGGATGGAATCGATCACTACAATCTCAGGGCCAGACGGCCCGCCCAGTGATGCGGCAACATCACCGGCATTGGTGGTAGTCGCCAGATCAACCGGTGCATCACCAAGCCCCAGCCGGCGCGCCCGCATGCGCACCTGATCGGCTGATTCCTCACCGGAGATGTAGGCGGTCCGGTGGCCGCTGGCTGCCAGCTTGCAGACAAGCTGTAACAGTAATGTCGATTTGCCAATGCCCGGGTCGCCGCCAATCAGCGTCGCCGAGCCACGCACCAGCCCGCCGCCCGCAACACGATCAAATTCGGCAATCCCGGTCTGCATGCGCGGCGGCGGGGCAACGGAATCCGACTGTGCGAGGGGCTGCATATCAATGCGCTTGCCACCAGCTTTCCGGCTGGGGCCGGATACGGCTTCAACGCGTTCTTCTACCAGCGTGTTCCACGCCCCGCAGTGATCACATCTGCCGTTCCATTTGCGATGGGCGCCGCCGCATTCCTGACAGATATATGAAACGCTTGCTTTTGCCATCAGCCTGCGCGCGCCTCGGCCTTAGCCGCGCGTGTCAGCGGCCCGTCGGCATGGCCGTGAACAAACTGGTCGACTTCTGCAATGCCGGTATCATCCATCTCGCTTGCCGGGCCGCACCAGATGATGGTGCCGTTATGCACCATGGCGACCTTGTCGGCGATGCGGCGTACCGAAGCCATATCGTGGCTGATGGTAATGGCGGTGGCACCAAGGCGGCGCACGGAATCGATTATCAGCCGGTCGATCACGCCGCCGGTAATCGGGTCAAGGCCGGATGTCGGCTCGTCGAATAACAGCACTTCAGGTTTGTCGGCAATGGCGCGTGCCAGCGCCACACGCTTTTGCATGCCGCCTGACAATTCTGCCGGATACTGGTCGACCACATGTGCGGCAAGCCCCAGCTGGGTGATGGTCTCGGCCGCAATGTCACGCGATTCCGTTTTTGACAGGCGTTGGCGCTGGCGTAACCTGAAGGTGACATTTTCCCAGATCGGCAGGGAATCAAACAGCGCGCCAAATTGGAAGGTCATACCAAAGCGGCGACGCATGGATTCAAGATCAGCGCGGTTGGCATGGATCAGTTCCTGTCCGTCAACGCGAATCGATCCCGAATCCGCACGCAGCAACCCCAGCAGGCATTTGAGCGTGACAGATTTTCCGCAGCCCGACGTGCCGATGATTGCAAGAGATTCCTCGGCAGCCACCGACAGCGACACATCGCGCAATACCTGATTGTCACCAAAAGCCTTGGCGACATTCTGCATCTCGATCTTTGGTTGCGGCGGGGATGTCGGGGTCATCATGCTGTCATCCTAGCCGAAAAACAGGGCGGTCACGATATAGTTGGCGATCAGGATCAAAATAGAAGAAGACACCACAGCGTTGGTGGTTGCACGTCCCACACCTTCGGCACCGCGCCCCGAATGATAGCCGTGATAACATCCCATCAGCGCAATCAGGAACCCAAAGACGGCTGCTTTCACCAGGCCCAGCGTGACATCTGAAACTTCCAGAAATTCGATGGTCCGCGCCAGATAGACGGACGGGTTGAAGCCAAGCCGGTAAACCCCGACGAGATAGCCGCCAAACACGCCAATAAGGTCGCCGACCAGGACCAGAAAGGGAAGGCAAATGGTGCCTGCCAGCAGCCGCGGGGCGACCAGATACTGCATCGGACGCGTGGACAGCGTATCGAGCGCGTCAATCTGGTCGGTTACGCGCATGGTGCCAATTTCGGCTGCCATGGAAGCGCCAATTCTGCCTGCGACCATCAGGCCGGCCAGAACCGGGCCCAGTTCGCGCGTAACAGACAGCACAACAACGGTCGCAACCGTATCCTCGGCGGAAAAGCGGGCAAAGCCGGTATAAGATTGCAGGGCCAGCACCATGCCGGAAAACAGCGTCGTCAGCCCGACCACGGGAAGTGAAAAATAGCCAATATCAATAATCTGGCGCAGCAGCTGGCGTGGATAGAACGGGGGCTGGAATGTCCATCGCACTGCGGCAGCCGTAAAGATGGCCAGCCGGCCAATGGCCGCCAGGAAAGCAAGGCTGGTGCGGCCAATATTCTGCAGAAATGCGATCATTCTCGTCCTGACTGTGCCATGGCGCCTGCGAGGCGCATAATGCCGCGTCAATTTATGCCCCGAATAACACGGCTTGACCACCGAAAATGGCAGGTGGCCAGCCTGTATGCGCTATCCGTCAGCCGGCAAATACCGCCATTGCGGGCGTTGGCCAAGTCGGGTCAGGATTTCATAGCCGATGGTATCGGCATCCTGCGCCATGCGCGCCAGGTCATAGCCCGGACCAAGCACCGTTGCGTAATCTGCCTGTTCCAAAGTCGTTGCCGCAATATCGGTCACATCAACGGTGATGCTATCCATCGATACGCGGCCGATCACCGGTGCGCTGGTGTCGCCAATCATCACCCGGGCGCGGTTGCCAAGGCGCCGCTGATAACCGTCTGCATAACCAACGCCAAGGGTCGCAACGCGGGAATCACGGGTCAAAACATGCGTGCCATTATAGCCGACCGCATCGCCGGCCCTGGCCGCTCTGATCTGCAGGATACGTGCATCCCATCTGATCGTCGGGGACAGGCTTGCCGCCTGCGCAACCTGCGTGCTGTCCATGCCAGCCCCTGCGGGATGCAGGCCATAGAGCGCGATTCCCGGGCGCGTCATCTGGAAATGATAGGCAGGCCCCTGCAAAGTGCCGCCACTATTGGCAAGACTGGCTGGAAGGTCGGGAAACTGGCCGGCCAGCTGGCTGAAGGCGGCGTGTTGTGCCGCATTTGCCGGATCGGACAGATCCTCGGCGGCGCGGAGATGGCTCATCAGCAAGCGGGGCGCCAACCCGTCAAAGGCATCCCGCCCATCTGCCAGCCTGCTGACAAGCGATGCCGTTTCATCCGCATCCAGCCCAAGGCGTGTCATGCCGGTATCAACATGCAGCGCAGCCGGAACGGGCTGCTGGCGTGCTCTGCCTGTGGCGGCAAGCCGGTCCAGCTGTTCGGCATTATTGATCACGGGCGTTATGTCATGCGCAATGAAGTCGCCTTCCTGCCCGCGGTGACAGCCCCCCAGCACCAGGATGTCGCTGGTGTCATGATCATGGCGTGACAGCGCGGCACGCAGGCTGCGTGCCTCGGCGAGTGACATGACAAAGAAGGTCTTGCATCCGGCGGCTGCCAGATGGGGTGCCAGCTGCGTTGCACCCAGCCCATAGCCATTTGCCTTGACCACTGCGGCCGTGTCGGTTTCTGGTCCGGACAGGGACTCAAGATACCGCCAATTGGCTACCACCGCCTGCGGGCTGACGGTGATGACGCTGTCTGCTGGCCCGAATGCGGACAGGCTGGCGGGCGGAATGGCGCAACGTGGCATCTGGCTGGGATTCTGGGGTGCAGAATCGGACATGGTGGTCCCCGGCTACTAATACCCTTCGGGCAGGGTGCTTGTTTCGGTCAGGTCGCTGAAATGGGTGAAACGCTTTTCAAAATGCACATTGATCGACCCGGTTGGCCCGTGCCTTTGCTTTCCGACAATAACCTCGGCCTTGTTTTCTGCAGCCTGCAAACGTGCCATGAAGGTTTCGTTCTTTGCGTTGAACTGTTCTTCGCTTTCACGCGGGTCGCGCTCTGGTTCCTTCTTACCGAGGTAATATTCCTCGCGATAGATGAACAGCACCACATCGGCGTCCTGCTCGATGGATCCTGATTCGCGCAGATCGGCCAGATTCGGGCGCTTGTCCTCGCGCTGTTCAACCGCACGCGACAATTGCGAAAGCGCCAGAACAGGGACATCCAGCTCCTTTGCAATCGCTTTCAGCGACCGGCTGATATTGGATATTTCCTGCACCCTGTTTTCGGCGCGTATGCCAAGCTGCGGGGTCAGCAACTGCAGGTAATCAACAACAATCAGCCCCAGACCCGATGTCCGTTTCAGCCTGCGGGCGCGGCTTGCGACCTGCGATACCGAAAGAGACGGGGTATCATCAATAAAGAACGGCGCGACAGACAGCGTGTTGCTGACTTCGACCAGCCGATCAAAATCATCGGGTGTGAGTTGGCCTTGCCGGATGCTGCTGGAATCGATCTGCGCTCGCTCGCTCATTATGCGGGTGCCAAGCTGTTCGGCCGACATCTCCAGCGAGAAAAATGCCACCGGTGACGCTGTCTCACCTGTGCGCGTTGTGGTGGCGATGTGAAAGGCAATCGTTGTTGCCAGTGCCGATTTACCCATGGCTGGTCGGCCAGCCAAGATGAGCAGATCGGATTTGTGCAATCCGCCCAGAAGATTGTTCAGATCTGTCAGGCCGGTGCTTGCGCCGGACAGTTTGCCTTCGGATTTGCGGGCAATATCCGCCTGATTGACGGTTGCGGCGACGACGCTTTCAAAATTACGCAGCCCGGCACCGGCCTCGCCGGTTTCGGCAAGCTGGAATAGTTTCGATTCGGCAGTCTCGATCAGGGTCGAGGCGGGAAGATCCACCGCCGGATGGCTGGCGTCATGGATGACATCGTCGCCAATACGGATCAATTCCCGCCGCAAATGCGTTTCATAAATCGTCAGCGCATAGTCCGGGGCCTGTGACAGGCTGATGACACCGTCGGCCAGTTCCCCCAGATATTCCTCAATATTGTCACCGCCGCCATCATCCGCGCTGCTGAAAAAGCTTTTCAGCGTTACCGGGTTCGCCAGCTGGCCCCGATCGATCAGACGCAGCATTGTTGCAAAGATCCGACCATGCAGCGGATCGTAGAAATGATCGGCCCGCAGCCGGTCATCGATCCTTTCCATGACACCATTATCCAACAGCAGCGCACCCAGCAGGTTCTGCTCGGCTGGCAGATTGCTGGGCATCTGGCGCGGCGTCGCACCGGCAAGGGGATCGACTGCGTTCGGGAAAGTTTCGATATTACTGGTTTCTTCAGCCATGCCTCAACCCTAGCAGAATTGGTGCGATGCACAGCCATGTTAACTTCGTGGATAAGTCAGTTTTGTGGCAGGTCTGGCCTGTGGATAACTTTTGGATGCCTGGTTCGGTGACGCTGGCAACAAAAAAGCCGGGGACAGACCCCCGGCTTTTCCTGTTTCTAAGCTGAGGCTGCCTCAGCTGTCAGCATTATCCTCGGATGCGGCATCATCACCTGCGGTATCTGATGCGTCGTCGGATGCTGCGTCGTCTGATGCTGCGGCCTCGGCAGGGGCTGCCGCTTCGGCATCCGCGGCGTCGCTGGCACGATAATCATCATCATCATCATCGTCATCATCGATCATGCCGGTGACGGCAACACCTGTCTTCAGCTGTGTTTCCGCCTCGTCGAGAGAGCGCGCCACATTGACAATGACTGTCACGGTGACTTCGGGATGCAGACGGACGCGAATGTCATGCAGGCCGAGCGTCTTGATCGCGGTTTCCATGATCACCTGCGAGCGGCCAAGGGTAAACCCGGCCTCGGTGACGGCGTTGGCGATGTCGCGCGATGTGACCGAGCCGAACAGCTGGCCCATTTCGGATGCGGCACGCACCATGCTGACGGCGAGGCCGTCCATCTTGCCGGCTTCTGTCTCGGCGTCAGAACGACGTGACAGGTTATCGGCTTCGCGCTGCGTCTTCTCGGTTTCAAACCGTTCGAGATTGGCTTTGTTGGCACGCAGGGCCTTTCCCTGTGGCAGGAGGAAGTTGCGGGCATAACCCGGCTTTACCTTCACCACATCGCCCATCTGGCCAAGCTTCTCAACGCGTTCCAGAAGAATGATTTCCATGATATCTGGTCTCCTTGCTGTACGGCGCCGGTTACGAAGTAACGTAAGGCATGAGCGCGAGGAACCGCGCACGTTTGATGGCAACCGCCAGTTCACGCTGCTTTTTCGCCGAGACGGCAGAAATGCGTGATGGCACGATTTTGCCGCGCTCGGATGTGTAGCGGGCAAGCAGTTTGGTGTCCTTATAGTCAATCGTCTGGGCGTTTGGACCAGAGAAAGGGCAGGACTTGCGACGGCGGCCAAACGGCTTACGCACGGCTTCGCGTTTGATTTCAAGCTGGGTCATGATCTATTCCTCGCTGCTTGCAGCTTCAGCTTTGTCGCTGCTCTCGGATGCGGTTTCGGCCTCGGCTGCTTCGGGTTTGCCCGCAGCAGGGGCGCTATCGCCGGATGCGGCGCGCGGGCCGCGAGATCCACGATCACCACGATCACCACGGTCGCCGCGATCACCACGGTCGCCGCGCTCACCCTTGTTCTGCATAATGATCGACGGGCCTTCTTCGACCTCTTCGATGCGAATATTCAGAAACCGCAGCACGTCTTCATTCAGACCCATGATCCGCTCATACTCTTTAAGAGTCGGGCCGTCAGTCTCGAAATTGAACATGATATAATGGCCTTTCCGGTTCTTTTTGATCCGGTAGGCAAGCGAGCGCAGGCCCCAATATTCACGTTTATGGATGGTACCGCCGGCATTGGTAATGATTCCGGCAAATTCATCGGCCATGCTTTCAACCTGAGTGGTTGAAATATCCTGACGCGCGATGAATACGCTTTCATACAAGCGCATTGGCTGTCTCCTTCTGGCTCATTGTCTGGGGCCGTTGCCTCAGACCAACCGGTTTCCCGGCAAGGATTGTTTCAGTGATGTATGTTGTCGCCGGCCGACCCGAAAGGCGGCGGGGACGTCAACGCTGCGCAACCTACACCATGCCGCCAGCTTTGCAAGCATCAAATGCGCGGTTGCAAATGGCTGGTGTCTATGCCGTAAACAGCGCATGTTTCGCAGGGCGCCTTCAGGCGGTCCATAATGCGATCCGTAATGTGGTCCATAATTCTGCCAAAATCCGGCGGCATTGACACCCGTCAGATGAATATGAAATAGCTCTGGCCGCTGATGTCACGGCCACAATTGAGGGATATTCCGATGTGCGCAAAACCTCTTTTCCAGTTTCCCGGACAGGGTTCACAAGCTGTGGGGATGGGCGTCAGCCTTGCAACATCCTTCCCCGAAGCACGTGCTGTCTTCGATGAGGTGAATGATGCGCTTGGCGAAGATCTGTTCGCGCTCATGAAAGAGGGTCCGGAGGATGATCTGCGGTTGACCCGGAATGCGCAACCGGCGCTGTTTGCAAGTTCCATGGCAGCGCTTGCCGTTCTGCAGAAAGCGACCGGCAAAACCGTTGCCGATCTTGCCGGATGTGTTGCCGGCCACTCGCTTGGTGAATATTCGGCGCTGGCAGCTGCCGGCACGCTTTCAATCATGGATGCGGCACGGTTGTTACGCCGCCGCGGCGACAGCATGCAGGGCGCGGTGCCGGCGGGTGAGGGCGCGATGGCCGCGATCCTCAACGCCGAAGAAGCCGTCATTGACACCATCATCGAAAAGGCATCCGGCGCCGGCCCGATCCAGCTGGCCAATGACAATGCGCCTGGGCAGATTGTTGTCAGCGGCGCCGTCGCTGCTGTTGATGCCGCTATTGAAATCGCCAAGGACGCCGGAATACGCCGGGCGATCAAGCTGCCGGTCAGCGCGCCGTTCCATTGCACGCTGATGCAGCCGGCTGCGGAAGAGATGGCGGCGGCCCTCGCGGATGCGTCCATGTCGGATGCGTCTGTACCGGTCTATTGCAATGTCACTGCCGGGCCGGAACAGGCTGCGGACAGGCTGCGTGACAATCTGGTAACACAGGTCACGGGCCGCGTGCGCTGGCGCGAAACGCTGGGTGCGGTGCATGCTGCCGGGGTGACTTGTTTTGTCGAGATTGGCACAGGCAAGGTGTTGTCCGGACTCGTTAAGCGCACGCTGGATGATGTTGCAATTGTGAATTTGGAAACAGCCGATGACCTTGATACGGTGCTGGGCGCCCTGTGATGATAAGGGTCGGTCATGATTATATCGCACCATGATTGAAATCTGACCATGATAGAAATCCGCCTGTGCAGTTCTCAGGCTGCCGAATTGAAAAAGGGGTAAGTGAATGTTTGATCTGACCGGAAACACCGCGTTGATCACAGGTGCCAGCGGCGGCATCGGTGCCGCCATCGCGCGAGCGCTTCACCAGCAGGGTGCAACCGTCGTTTTGCATGGCACGCGCGCCGAACGGCTGGCTGCCCTTGCTGATGAGCTTGGCACGAATGCACATGTCGTGACCGCCAACCTTTCCAGCCGCGACGAGGCTGCCGGCCTTGCCGAAAAGGCGGCCGAGGCGGCGGGCGCAGCGATATCCATCCTCGTGAATAATGCCGGCATTACCCGTGACAATCTGATGATGCGGATGAAGGACGAGGAATGGGATGATGTGTTGGATGTCAATATGACGGCCAGCATGATGATCACGCGGGCCTGTCTGCGGGCGATGATGAAGGCCCGTTTTGGCCGGATTATTTCAATCTCGTCTATTGTCGGCGTTACGGGCAATCCCGGTCAGGCGAATTACGCCGCATCCAAGGCGGGTATGATCGGTTTTAGCAAGGCCCTTGCTGCAGAAGTCGCCAGCCGCGGCATCACGGTGAATGTGATTGCGCCAGGCTTTATCGCCACGCCGATGACGGATGTTCTGGATGACGGGCAGAAAGAAGGCCTGCTGGGCCGCGTTCCCATGGGCCGTCTCGGTGAGGCGGACGAGATTGCCGCCAGCACGGCCTTTCTTGCCAGCAAAGAGGCAGGCTATATCACGGGCGGTACATTGCATGTAAATGGCGGGATGGCAATGCTGTGACCGTGGCTGGCGCCGCAATGGGGCGGTGCCGAGAAAACAGAGGATTAAGGGTGGCGCACCGCAAAAAACTGTGTTATCTGCCGCCAACCTCAATTTTTCAACCCTGTCAAACTGACTGTTAGATGTCGGGGGGATGGGCAAAACCAACCTTAATTAAAGGGGTCAATCATGAGCGATATCTCAGATCGTGTACGGACTATCGTCGTAGAACATCTTGGCGTTGACGGTGACAAAGTTGTCGACGGAGCGAGCTTTATCGATGATCTTGGCGCTGACAGTCTCGACACGGTCGAGCTTGTCATGGCCTTTGAAGAAGAGTTTGGCGTCGAAATCCCTGATGACGCTGCCGAGCGTATTCTGACTGTAAAGGACGCTGTATCCTTCCTTGAGGAAAACGCAGCCTAAAACAGCGCCAGACGTTGTTTCCGGCCCCCGCATGTCACCTATATGGTGGACGTATAGCGGGGGCTGGCGTATTTTTGGCATAGGGTTCACTGGATCGGGAGCAGAAGGTGCGTCGAGTCGTTGTTACCGGATTGGGCATGGTCACGCCGCTGGGTGTTGGTGTTGATCACAACTGGAAACAGATCCTTGCCGGAAAAAGCGGCATTGGCCGTATTACCGGTTTTGAAATTGACGATATTGCCTGCCAGATAGCCGGCCAGGTGCCCGGCCCGGATGAAGAGGGCGGGCTGAACCTTGATTCCTTTATTGACCCGCGTGAACAACGCCGTCAGGACAGATTTATCCAGTTAGGTCTTGTTGCCGCCCAGCTTGCGGTCGAGGATTCAGGCTGGATGCCTGATGATGTCGAGGCGCAGAACCGGACCGGCGTGATGATCGGGTCTGGCATTGGCGGCCTTGAAACCATCGTGACCACGGACCAGCTGATGAATGAGCGCGGCACGCGCCGTATCAGCCCGTTTTTTATTCCATCGGCGCTGATCAATCTGATTTCGGGTCATGTATCGATCAAATACGGGTTTCGCGGGCCAAATCATTCGGTTGTGACGGCCTGTTCGACAGGGGCGCATGCCATCGGGGATGCGGCGCGTATGGTGGCGCTTGATGATGCGGATGTCATGGTCGCAGGCGGTGCGGAAGCGGCTGTCTGCCGCATTGGCATGGCCGGTTTTGCGGCTGCGCGCGCGCTGTCTACCGGCTATAATGACGACCCGCAGAGAGGGTCGCGCCCCTGGGATACGGGCCGCGACGGCTTTGTCATGGGCGAGGGTGCGGGCATTGTCGTGCTGGAAGAACTCGAACACGCCAAAGCACGTGGCGCGACCATCTATGCCGAAATCAAAGGCTATGGCATGTCGGGTGATGCCTATCATATCACCGCGCCGGCCGAAGATGGTGACGGCGGGTTCCGCGCCATGCAGGCCGCGCTGAAACGTGCTGGCCTGACGGCGAATGACATCGATTATGTAAACGCCCATGGCACCTCTACCCCGCTTGGTGATCTGATCGAGGCCGGGGCCGTGCGGCGTCTTCTGGGTGATGCGGTCAGCAATGTGTCTATGTCGTCGACAAAAAGCGCTACCGGCCATCTGCTGGGGGCCGCAGGCGCCATTGAAGCGATCTATTCCGTAAAGGCTGTCCAGACAGGTGATCTGCCGCCAACGCTGAACCTTGAATCGCCGGAAGAGGCGGTTGCCGATTTTGATTTGGTACCGTTAAAGACGCGCAACCGTGAGGTTCGAAACGCCATGTCGAACAGCTTTGGCTTTGGCGGTACCAACGCGTCGCTGATTGTTGGCAAGGTGACCTGATGTTGCGCATTGCCGTCCGGTACATCATCCGGTCGGTGTTGGTCATTGCGGTCTTTGCCGGCGGCATCGCCGGTGGCTATCTGGCGGTCGACAGATACATCATAAATGCCGAAGGCCCGAATGACACCGAGCAGATGGTGTTGATTTCTGCCGGTGATGGCCATGCCACCATCCGCTGGACGCTGAAGCGGGCCGGTGTGATCCACGAACTTTACCACTATGACGCCGCGCGTATTCTCGCCGGCAGCGAATTCGTCCCAAAAGAAGGCGAATATGCAATACCGGCCCGCGCCAGCCTTGCGCAGGTTATGAAGATTATCGATACGGGTCGCAGTTACCAGAGGCGGATCACCGTCATTGAAGGGATGCGATCGATTGAGATCATCCGTCAGATTCGTGATAATCCGCATTTTGATGGCGATATCACCATCAAGGTGCCGGAAGGCAGTATCCTGCCGGAAACCTATTTCTTTACCCATGGTACATCCCGCAATGTCTTTTTGCAGCGCATGCAGGAAAAGCGTGAGATATCGTTGCTTGAAGTCTGGATTGACCGCGCCGAGGGGCTGCCCTTCGACAGCCCGGAAGAGGCCCTGATCCTGGCGTCGGTGATCGAGTTGGAAACCGCCCGGCGTGCGGAACGGCGCGAAGTGGCAGGCGTTTTTGTCAATCGGTTGAAAAAGGGCATGCGGTTGCAGTCTGACCCGACAGTTCTGTATGGTGTGGACGGGGCCGACGGGCGGGTGATCCGAAAATCCGATCTAAAGCGCGAGACCCGCTGGAACACCTATGTCATTTCCGGTTTGCCGGCGACACCAATCTGTAATCCGAGCCTTGAATCAATCGAGGCGGCCTTAAACCCAGCCAATACCGAAAATCTGTATTTTGTATCAGATGGCAAGGGTGGTTTGCGCTTTGCAAGAACGCTGGACGTGCATAACCGGAATGTAAGACTATACCGCAAAAGCCAGCGTGCCGCGGACGGCAACTGACAAACGGGCAAGGAAGGAACGTACCAGATGACTGAGAGCCGGCCTGCAACAGATTCGCAAAAAATGTCACGTCGCGGATTGATGCTTGTGTTGTCATCACCCTCTGGGGCCGGCAAGAGTTCCATTGCGCGCCGTCTGCTTGCCGATGACAGTCATATGACCTTGTCTGTATCAGCCACGACCCGCTTGCCACGCCAGAATGAGGTAGACGGCCGGGATTATCATTTTGTCGATCAGGAACGGTTCGATCTGATGATCGCCGATGATTCCTTTCTGGAATATGCCACCGTATTTGGCAATTCATATGGCACCCCGAAGGCAGATGTCATGAGCAAGCTGGAAGCCGGTGACGATGTCCTGTTTGACATTGACTGGCAGGGCACCCAGCAGATTGCCGCCGCCGCTGCATCTGATCTTGTGTCGGTGTTTATTCTGCCGCCGTCACGTGCGGTGCTGCATGAACGGCTGACAACGCGTGGACAGGACAGCGCGGATGTAGTGCGCGCGCGTATGGAAAAAGCATCGGATGAAATCAGCCATTATGCCGAATATGCCTATATCGTGATCAATGATGATTTGGAAACTGCCGTGACCGAGGTCAAAACAATTCTGGCCGCCGAGCGGCTGCGCCGTGAACGCCAGACAGGGCTGACAGGCTTTGTAAGGGACCTGACGCACGAAGGCTGAAAGCTACACGCCGATGCTGTTGGCAAGGCGGCAGAAAGCGGCAATATCGAGATCTTGCGGGCGCGACTGCGGGTCAATGCCTGCCGCCTCCAGCATGGGCGCACCGCCTACCGATTTTAATGAGGCCCGCAGCATTTTCCGGCGCTGGCCAAAGGCAAGACGGGTCACGGTTTCAAGGGCCGCCTGGCTGCAGTCAAAACGCGGCGCCGGCAGGGGACGGATCTGCACAACCGAAGAAATGATCTTTGGCGCCGGCACAAATGCTTCTGGCGGGATATCGAACAGAATTTGTGCATCCGCATGCCAGCCCGTCAGGATGCTAAGACGCCCATAGGCGCTGTCACCGGGGGCAGCGGTGATCCGCTCGGCCACTTCGCGCTGGAACATCAATGTCAGGGATTCAAAGGCAGGCGCATGTTCCAGCCACTGAATCAGCAGGCTGGTCGCAATATTATAGGGCAGATTGGCGATGATCCTGCGCGGCGCTTCGCCCATCTCCCATAGAGGTGTCTTCAGCGCATCACCCTCTACCAGCTGCAACCGCCCGTTGGCCGCGGTTAGCAAACTATCCAGGACAGAGCGCGCCCGAAAATCCTTTTCGATGGCGATGACCTGTTCAGCCCCTTCCAGCAGAAGGGCACGGGTCAGGCCGCCCGGGCCTGGGCCAACCTCGATGGTGGTGCCATTCAGGGTGCCGGCACTGCGGGCTATGCGTCGGGTCAGGTTCAGATCAAACAGGAAATTCTGGCCCAGTGACTTGCGGGCACGCATATCAAGCGCGCGCACCATGGCAGACAAGGGCGGCAAGGCGTCGATCGCGATGTTGGACGCATCCTGCGATGTCATGATGCGCCAGCCTTGCGGCGGGCCATATTTGCAGCCAGGCGGATAGCCGACGTCATGCTGTCGGGCCGTGCGATGCCTGTGCCGGCGATATCAAGGGCTGTACCGTGATCTGGTGACGTGCGGATGAAATCAAGGCCAAGCGTCACATTCACCCCGCCGTCAAAATCCAGTGTCTTGATCGGGATCAGTACCTGATCATGATACATCCCCAGCACGGCATCATAGGTTTTGCGTGCTTCCGCATGAAATAACGTGTCTGCCGAGAGCGGGCCGAAGGCATTAATGCCGTCATCCTGTAGCGTGGCAATGGCAGGCGCGATGATGCGGCTATCCTCATCACCGAACTGGCCGTTTTCGCCCGCATGCGGATTCAGGCCGCAGACTGCAATTCGGGGGTTATCGACCCCGAAGAAGTCGCGCAGGGATTCGGCAAGAAGGCGCCCTTTGGCAATAATGTCGGCGCTGTTCAGTGTCCCGGCAACATCGCGAAGGGCAATATGGACCGTCACAGGCACCACACGTAGCGCGTCACAGGCGAGCATCATGACAGGCCCCCCGTCACGTTCAGGTGCCAGACTGCCCAGAAATTCGGTATGGCCAGGATGTTCAAAGCCAGCCTCAATCAGCACGGCTTTATGGATCGGGCTGGTCACAATCGCGCTGGCGCGCCCTTGCTGTGCGAACGCGGTTGCGGCACGGATGGCATCAATAACCGCCGGTGCGTTTCTAGGGTCTGTGCTGCCCGGCTGCGGGGGTGCCGCCCAGCTGACAGGCAGAATGCCCAGCGTATCCGCAGGCAGGTGCATCGCGTCTTCCGGCGCCGATATTCTGGTTATTGAAATATCGAGGCCCAGCTGGCCTGCCAGCTGTGACATCCGGTCCGGGTCTTCCATAAAACAGACAGGCAGGTCCGCAGCACGCAGGGGGCCGGCACAAGATTTCAGGGTAATCTCGGCACCGATACCCGCCGGTTCGCCCGGCGTGACAATAACAGGCGCCGTCAGTCTTTCAGCGCTGCTGTTCACGTTCATGACTGTCCCGGATACTCGATAATGGCGGTGCGTCTTTCACGCAGAAGTTGACGCTCAGCCAGTGACCCGAAGGCCCGGTCAATCAGCATCTGGCGAATGTCGTCACGTGGCGGCAGCTGGAGTTGCGGCCTTTCCACACGACACAGCATCAGCGTCACAATGCCTTCGGCAAATGCCAAAGGTTCTGACGGTTTATCTGCTGTCAGCGACAGCAGCAATTTACGCATCTGCGGTGCCAGATCCGCAATCAGGATGTTATCGAGATTCCCCTGCGCGCCGGTGCCATAGCGTTCATTCAGTGCCAGAATATCGTCACAGCTTTTTGCGTTTGCCGTGTCGCGCCGTAACCGCGCTGCAATTTCCAGCCTGTCCGCCTCACTGGCGTCTGGTTCCAGTGGCAACAAGGCACGCGCCAGCCAGACACGTGACTGCGAGGCATCGGCCAGCCCGTCCTTGCGCTCGGCGATGCGGCGGAAAATATAGACGGTGCCATCCACAAGGACAGGCGCGCTTACGTCACCATTTTCAACATCTGCCAGCGCCTCACGAAACGGGGCGGCAAGTTTGTCCACAATGATCCAGCCAATATCGCCACCGCGCGAGGCGCTGCCACTTGCTGAATATTGGCGCGCGATTTCGGCAAAATTTGCCCCTTTGCGAATGGCTGCGACCATTTCCTCGGCAAGTTCAACTGTCTGTTCAATGGTGCGGGCCGGCCCCGGCACAAGGATGATCTCGCCAAGTTGCAACTGTGGTTTGCTGGCATTGATCCGCATCCGTTCCAGCTCGTCATCGACCTGGCTGTCCACCTTTTCAAAGCGGCTGGCGAATTTGGTGCTGATATAGTTCGACCAGGCCAGATCACCCAGATATTTGATCTGCACCGTGATCGGATCAATGCCGAGATCGCTGATCACACGGCTTCCACTTTTTGTGTCAGTACCAAAATTCTGATCAATCAGGTCGCGAACCTGCGGCAGGATCAGGGCACCAAGATCAGGTATTGCGTCTTCGGCTGCATCGGTCTTTAGCATATCATCGATCAGCAGCTGCAACGCATCATTGGTCAGCCGTTCGCGATTGGCATCGGTGATCGCAATATTCGTTGCATATTGCAGAAACAGGAGCCGCTGTTCGACATCGTAATTGGTGATTGGTTTGCCGTTCACCGTGGCCACGATGCCAATCTGTGCCATGGCGGAAACAGGCAGCACGAGCCACAGCAGCACCAGGAATTTTTTCAGTGTTGATATCATCACTATCTTTCAGGCTTCATCCATTCGGGCCAGCATAATAGCACCAGCCAAGGCCACAATGCAGGCAGGGGCCCAGCCGGCAACATAGGCAGGAAGACGCATTGTTGCACCTAACACAATCATGAAATGACTGAACAGGAAAATGGATACAGCGATCACGACACCGCGTGTAAACAACCGGGCACGGCGACCACGGGTGATGTTGGTCAGGGTAAACCTTGCCGCAATCATTGCAATCCCGATCAGCAATAACGGAATGGCCGCGGTACGGTGAAAATGTATCCGATGATCAACGCTCGGCAGGCCGGCGCGATCCAGTACAGCGATAAATGCCGGCAAGGCGAAAAAGGCGATGGTACTTGGTGGCGCGCTGGAACGTTCCAGGTCGAGCGAGCGTAATTCTGTCGGCATCAGCATCGCGGCGTCGTCAATCCGCTCGCCCAACGTATTCCAAATGCTCACATCTTCAAGCAGCCACCCCTTGTCTGTGAGGCTGATGGAGGCGGCGCGTATCCGCCTGTCGAGCACCTTGTCAGTGTCAAAAACATAAATCATGGGCTGATGAATGGTTGCAGTTTCTACATCCAGTGTCTCGCCATGAATAATCAACGCACTGTCCTGCTGACTGTCGCGGAGCCAGATACCATCAACCGAAATGGACAGTTTTTGCTGCTGGTTGCCAAAAGCGGCATTCATTTTGGCTTCATATTGCTGCGCTGTCACGGACCCGACAGGGTTGATGACGGTTACATAGAAGGCGCCGATCAGACATGCGCAGCAGATCACAGGGTTCAGCACCGACCAGATGGACCGCCCAAAGCCGCGTGACACGACAAATTCATTGGTACGGTTCCAATAGTCGAAACACAGCATTGATCCTGCTTGCAGGGCAAAGGGAAGGCAGAGTTCGATCACGGCGGGAATATTCAGCAACGCCATGTTCGTGACGCTAAAATCACTGGTCTGGACCTCGCGTCCGCTTAACCGCCGAATCAGTTCGATTGACTGGATGAGCGAGATGACCGTCATCAACACTGCCAGACTGATGCCAAACCATATCAGGTACCGCCGGCCAAAATAGCGAAACAGAATGGAAAACAGCATTATCCTGTTCATGCTGTCATCTCCGCAGGCTCACGATCCGCCACGCGCATCCGCAGTGAAGGCATCACCAGCATGCAGAGCAGTATCAGCGCCGGCACCAAAAGGCTGGCATACATCAACGGGATCGCGGCCGGTATCGACGTCGCAAGTGATCTGCTGGATACAAGCATGGCAATCGTAACCATGGCGGCCCCAACATTCAGCATCGTCCGCCGGGAGAGGGTATCACGCCGGATCTGGCCACACAGAACACTGCAGGTAGCCACCATTACCAGCACAAACCCCAAGAGTGGTGACATAATCCGGTAATGGCCTTCGGCACGCCGTTGGTCGATGTAATCGGGCGAGGGCGCCGACGACGGGTCGAGAAGATTGCTGATACTGTCTTCATTCATGTCGAGGCTAAAGCGCGCCTGGGTCGTTTGCTGTTCCGAGACGATGGTTACCGAATGGGTGTCGAACAGAAGCGACGCGCTGGCTTCACCATTCTGATTGACCTCATTCCGCATGCCGTCCTGCAAAATCACCGCTGGCGCGCCATCCTTTTCAATGAATTTTCCGAATTTCGCCGTGATGGTGATGACCTTGTCCGCTGCGCGTTCATCATGAATGAAGATATCGCTGGCCAGACCACTCTCTGCCTTCTGCCCAATCAGCATGGTCATGCCATCGACCACATCAATGAACACACCCTCGCGCAGCATGACGGCGGGGATGCTATTCCGCAGTTTGAACTGTGTTTCCTTGTAAATACCAAAGGAAAAGGGCAGCAGAAGAGTCGAATTCAGGGCGAGGATCGCAGAAACACCTATCGCCAGCGCCAGCGGCGCACGCGCCAGCTGGAAGGCGCTGCGGCCAGATGCCTGCATGACCAGCAATTCACGGTCCGCAATGGCGCGCTGAAACACCCAGGTAACGGCAATAAAGGCGCTGATCGGGAAGGCAATGGTCAGCCAGAGCGGGATAACCGAGACTGACATGGCAATAAAGTCAGGCAAAGGGCCATTCCGGCTGACAACAAGCTCCAATATCCGGATCGTCTGGAACAACCATACAATGCCGACCAGTGTTATCGTCACCGCAATGGTCGTGCGAATGAGTTGTGCCAGCAGATAACGATCAAACTGCATGTCAGCCCCTTGTGGATGAGCAGCCATCATTACCATATGGAAATCAACAAAAGCAAACGATGACAAGGCTGTTGAGGATGCTTTCATGCCGCCGGGCGACATGATGCGATTTGACAGCTGACACATCAATGCGTTTCATCAATGACCATGCATCACCGGGCAGAAAATCCGGGCACAGGACCAACAGGAAAATAACATGGCGACCAAACTCGATCTGACCCTTACCGCAACCCCGCCAGAGGGCGATCACGCTCTGATCTGCCTTGTCGGCAGCAAGGGAGCGCTGATACCAAAGCTGGACAAGGATCTTGCTGCGGCGGTGATTTCTGCCATGTCGACGGCCAGATTTACCGGCGAGGCCGGCAAGTCGGTAACCTTGAACCTTGAGACGCGCACGGTAGTGCTTGTGGGAACTGGGGACAGCCTTGACCCAGGTCTGGAAGCGGAAACCACCGGCGGCAAGATGTTCGCTGCCGTTGGCGCGTTGCAGGTGAAACGGGCAGTGATGCCGGATCATGGTCTGCAGGACGCGGTTTTGGCAGATCTCGTTCTCGGGATGCAGATGGCCGCTTACCATTTTGATAGATACTTTACCGAGACCGGCAGCAATGAAAGCACAGTGAAGATTGACCTTGTTTCAACAGCGGTCGATGCGGATCACCCGCTGATGCAGGACAGGCATGCCCTGATGGCGGGCATTGCCATGGCACGCGATCTGGTCTTCGAGCCGGCAAACAAGCTTTATCCAGCTGAATTTATGGCGCGCTGCAAGCCGCTGGCCGATCTGGGGCTGGAAATTTCGGTGCTTGATGAAGCCGAAATGGAAAAGCTTGGCATGGGCGCGCTGCTTGGTGTCGGTCAGGGCAGCCGGCGCGATTCCTACCTTGTGGCAATGCATTGGCGGGGTGGCGGCGATGAAGCGCCAATTGCGCTTGTTGGCAAAGGTGTCTGTTTTGACACGGGCGGCATTTCGCTGAAGCCGGCCAAAGGCATGGAAGAGATGAAAATGGATATGGGCGGTGCCGCCGCCGTGACTGGGACGATGATGGCGGTGGCTGGCCGTAAAGTGGCGCGCAATGTAGTTGGCGTTATCGGTCTTGTCGAAAACATGCCGGACGGCAATGCGCAGCGCCCTGGCGATGTTGTCACGGCGATGTCGGGAAAGACCATCGAGGTCATCAATACAGATGCCGAGGGGCGCCTTGTGCTTGCCGATGCGCTGCATTACACGGAAACAGGATTCAAACCGCAGGCGATGATCAATCTTGCCACGCTGACCGGGGCCATGATTGTCGCGCTTGGCAAGGAATATGCCGGCATGTTCTCCAACAGCACCGATCTGTGCGACCAGCTGTTTGCCGCCGGGACGGATACGGGCGAGCCGGTCTGGCGCATGCCGATGGGCAAGGCGTATCATCAGCAGCTCAAATCACATATTGCGGATATGAAAAATATTGGTGGTCCGGCGGGCGGGTCAATCACCGCGGCCTGTTTTCTGGAACGCTTTGTTGAAGCCACGCCATGGGCGCATCTCGATATTGCCGGCAAGGCCTGGTCCGACAAGGCAACACCAACCGTGCCCAAGGGTGGAACCGGCTATGGCGTGCGCCTGCTTTGTCAGATGATCGATTCCTGGCAGCCGGTCAGCCGCGACGACAGCTGACGCGGGGCCGGACGCCGATGTCGCAGATCGATTTCTATCATCTGACCCAATCGGATGTTGAAAGCGCGCTTGTCATGCTGGTGCAGAAAAGCCTGCTGGCTGGAAAAACTGTGCTTGTGCAATGTCCGCGGCCTGCAGCCGAGGCCATTGACGACGCGCTGTGGGTACAGGACCCGGACAGCTGGATAACGCATGGTCTGGATGATGCGCCAGGACGGGACAAAGCCCCTGTCTGGATATCGTCGGATAGTACCGACAACACGGTGACGGCCGATTTCCTGTTCCTGCTGCATGGGGCAGAACGCGATGACATGTCGCGTTTTGCGCGTGTGTTCAATATTTTCGATGGCCGGTCAGAGGCACAGGTCGGGCAGGCCCGCGGCCAGTGGGAGAGCTGGCGGCAAGAGGATGGTGCCGAGATGCGCTATTTTGCCCAGGATGATGATGGCAAATGGGAACAGCGTGCCTAATCCTCATGCTGCATGCAAAAACCAGCGGCGCCTGTGATTCACGCAGGTAATTTGCGCTTGTAACGGGGCGGCGCATTCCCTATTAAAGCGGCGACTGAAGACCCGTGGGGCGGGGGCCGATTATGGCCCGCTGCCGCCAAGCGTCAAAACTTTTATCAAAGGGACAGACAATGGCTCTCGAGAGAACCTTTTCCATCATCAAGCCGGATGCCACACGCCGCAACCTGACCGGCCAGATCAATGCCCGTTTCGAGGCTGCAGGCCTGCGCATCGTTGCCCAAAAGCGCAAGCAGCTGAGCGAGGCCGAAGCACGTGCCTTTTATGCAGTTCATGCCGAGCGCCCATTTTATAATGACCTTGTTGCCTTTATGACATCGGGGCCGGTTGTCCTTCAGGTGCTGGAAGGCGAGAACGCCATTGCCAAGAACCGTGAAGTCATGGGCGCCACAAACCCTGCAGATGCCGCCGACGGCACCATCCGTAAGGATTTTGCGGAATCAATCGAGGCCAATTCCGTACATGGGTCGGATGCGCCTGAAACAGCAGCCGTCGAGATTGCCTATTTCTTCGCCGGCTGCGAAATCGCCGGGTAAAGATTCTGGCTGGTGGGTAGCTAAAAAGACCGCCGGCAGAGCGACGGGTATGATCATGTAAAAAGGCGGGGTTATCCCCGCCTTTTTCGTTCTGCATGTCTTTGATGTCGCGTCCGGCGCATCACGTCATGGCATCACGTCATAAAGGACATGACCAGCGCGAGTCGCTTCGTTACAGAAGTGTAGCTGCCATCACGACAAGTGTCAGAATAATCAGAATAATAACGATTTTCGTGCCGTTCATCACATTGTGATAGATCGACAGATGCTGGTGCGCCTGCTTGTCGAAATCGCTGGTATCCATAATCCCTGGCTCCCCCTGCCTGTGAATGCGTCACATTGCCGGCCCCGCAATGAAGGCGGATGGCAATCTGTTTTCGGGGCGATCCCCGATCCCGTTTTTATGGCGGATGGTGCCGCCAAAATCAACCATGCTGATAAAGATCATCGATGGTTATGGCCAGATCACGCACCCGTTCAGTACCGCGCTTATTTCGGCGGCGCTTTCATGCAGCGCCGTCTCGCCCTCTCGCCACTGGACGATGCCGTCCTTTACTGCCAGATGACCGCTGACAAGCGTCTCGAGTACAAAGGGATAAAGCGCATGTTCAAGTACAAGAACGCGCGCGGCAAGGCTTTCGGCTGTTTCCGCAAATTGCAGCTGGAGGCCCGCCTGCAGGATCAGCGGCCCATCATCCAGTGCCGGTGTCACAATATGGACGCTGGCCCCATGACGGGTATCACCGGCATCCAGCACCCGCTGGTGGGTATGAAGCCCCTTGTGGGCGGGCAGCAATGACGGGTGGATATTGATGATGCGTCCGGCAAAGCGTGTGACAAACCCGGCTGACAATACTGCCATATAGCCAGCAAGGAATATCCAGTCGGCCCCCGCCGCTTCAATGTGATCGCCAAGGGCTGTTTCCTGTGCGGCACGGTCATCAAAAGCCGCGCGATCGACGCAGGCCGTCGGCAAATTGTGCTCTGCGGCCCCGGCAAGCCCGGCGCAATCCTGGTTTGCGGCAACCAGCACGATTTCGCAAGCCAGGTCATTCTGGTCGATATGGCGGGCCAGCTGCAGCATGTTGCTGCCCCGTCCCGATATCAGAATGGCGATACGCATTGGGTTTCCGGTTTTGGCTCCAGTCCCAGTCCCAGTGCCATCGCCAGTGCCATCGCCAGCCATCGTTGCTGTCACAGGGGGCTGTCCAGACTGTCCAGCCGGTCAAAGACCATGGCAGGGCCGTCACCGCGGGGTGCCAGCGTGCCGGCAATCCACGCATCTGGCTCCGGTCCGGATTGCAGCGCCTGCAGAACCTGATCGGCATCCGTGGCGCGGACAAGCACCAGCATCCCAACACCGCAATTAAACGTGCGCAGCATCTCCATCATCTCGATCTGGCCTTTGTCGCGCAGCCATCTGAAAATCGGTGGCAATTGCCAGCTGCTGCAATCGAGATGCAGGGCCAGATCATCGGCAAAGATACGCGGCGGATTCTCGACAAGCCCGCCGCCGGTCACATGGCAGACCCCGCTGACAGTGCCAGCGGCATGCGCCGCCCGTGTGCCATGATGATAAATCCGCGTTGCCGCAATCAGCGCGTCGCCAAGTGGCGGCATGCCGTCGGCAAAGGGCGCATCAAGCGGCGCACCGGTCACCTCAATCACCCGACGCACCAGCGAATATCCGTTTGAATGAACGCCTGACGAAGGCAGGGCAATGGCAACATCCCCGGCAGACGGCATGTCAGCAGATAACAGGGTGCCGCGTTCTGCCGCGCCGACGGCAAAGCCGGCGAGGTCAAAGCCGCCGGACGGATAGACGCCCGGCATTTCGGCGGTTTCGCCACCGATCAGCGCACATTCACAGGCCACACATCCGTCGGCAATGCCGGCAACGACATCCTCGGCAATGTCTGGATCCAGTTTTCCGGTTGCAAAGTAATCCAGGAAAAACAGAGGAATCGCCCCTTGCGCCATCAGGTCGTTCACACACATGGCGACAAGGTCAATGCCAAGGCCGCGATAGTCACCAATCTGGCGCGCCAGTTCCAGTTTGGTGCCGACGCCGTCTGTGGCAGCGACAAGAACAGGGTCAGTGAACCCGGCAGCACGCGGGTCAAACAGCCCGCCAAATCCACCAAGCCCGCCATCAGCGCCAGGGCGGCGTGTGCGCGCAGCATGCGGTCCTATGGCGCGGACAAGGGCATCTCCGGCATCGATGTCGACGCCCGCATCGCGATAGCTGAGGGGTTTTTGCGATGGTTCGGTGTCTGACATGCTGGCAAGCCCGGGTGAAACTGGTGTAAAAAGGAATGGTGATCCGTGGCTATCATAGAGCGTCCCTAGCATGCGTATAACCCCCTACTTTCCGAAAAATGCCCCTATTGCTGCCCGCATTGGTCTGGTGATGCTGGGGCTTTTCACGCTCAGCGCGGGCGTGGTGCCGGCGCAGGCCTATGATGCGTGCGCATCATCCCAGTTCGGGGCGTCCGGAATCAGTGTTGATGAACGCGCGGAAACCGCTGAAGCCGCGCAGATCAACGGGATGCGTCGTGCCACGGAAACGGCCTTTGCGCGGGTGCTGTCGCGGCTTTTGCGAGACCCTGCGATCGTTGACGCCTTTATCGAGGCGCATGAACCTGACCGGTTTGTCGATTTCTTCCATATTGCGTCGGAAAACACGCTTGCCGGGCGGTATATCGCCACGCTTGATTTTTGTTTTGTGGCCGGTGCGCTGCGCGATGCCTTTCGCATCTCCGGCTTTGTCTGGGCCGAGTTGCGCAGCCCGCGCATACTGGTGCTGCCGGTCTGGCTGGCCCCGGACGGTGCCAGGGCCTGGCAGCGTGACAATGAATGGCTGACAGGGTGGCGGCAGGCGGTTTCTGAGGCAGACGGGCTGGTGGATTTCATTCTTCTGGAGCCAACCATCCTGAATGAACGCAGCCTGCGTGCGGCCGATCTTGCGGTTGCGGATCCGGTCGTGTTGCGCCGGGCCGCAACAGTGGCGGGTGCCGACCAGATCATGCTGGTCACGGCGCGCCTTGACTATCGCGGGTCGCAGCAAATTCTGGCAGTGTATGGCCAGCTATTTACAGCGAATGCCGCCCAGATGACGGTGGTGGGCAAAATGGTCAACACTGCTGTTTCGGATGATCTGTCAACGCAGCTGAAACGCGCGCGGCAGACGATTCTGCAAGAGCTGGAAAGTGGATGGCACGCTGCCAATATCATTCGCGGCGACAATACCCGTAGCCTGACGGTCAGCGTGCCCGTGGCGTCCCTTGCCCAGTGGGTTGAGCGGCTGGCCGCCTTTGACTCGCTGGCTGTGATTGACAGCTATGTTGTGCATAAGCTGGATATTTCCGGCGGTCTGGTCACGCTTACCGTTGTCGGTGACAATGCCGCTGTTGAAAATGGGCTGGCGGCACAACGCCTGCGTCTGCGTCAGCGCGACGATGGCGGTTTTGTTCTTGAGCCGCGTTAGGACAGCTGCCGCAATGCAACAACTTCCGCTCGATCTGCACTTCTTGACCGCTCGGGGACGCGAGGATTTCATCCTTGGTGATTGCAACCGGCTGGCTGCCGCATGGATCGACCGGTGGCCGGACTGGCCCGGCCCCTATCCGGTTCTGAACATCGTCGGACCGCCCGCCAGTGGGAAAAGCCATCTTGCCGCTGTCTGGCAATCCGCCAGCAAGGCCAGTATGGCGGGCGCCGCCGGCGGGGCTGATGCCGATGCAAGACAGCAAGCGCACTTCATCCTCGACCATCCGCAGGCAGGTGAGGCTGCGGATGAAGAAGCCCTGTTTCACCAGTTCAATGCGCTGTCAGCGGCGGGCGGCTCGATGCTGATTCTCAGCCATATGCCGGTCGCCCAGATGGGCTGGCGCCTGCCTGATCTTGCCTCGCGCATGCGGTCGGTCAATCTGGTGCGGCTCGATCCGCCGGATGATGCGCTGTTACGCGCGCTAATGGAAAAGTACTTTGCGGACAGGCAGCTTGCAGTCATGCCTGCAGTGCTGGACTACATGGTGGCGCGGATTGAACGCAGTTTTGTCGCGGTGCAGACCATTGCAGCTGCCATGGACAGGGAATCGCTGGCGCAAAGACGGTCGCTGACGATGAATTTGGCCCGCGAGATCATGGAGAATTTTGCCAGCGGTACGCTTGGCAGGCAGGCCCGTCTGCCGGTAGAAGACGATGACGGGAATTGATCCGGCAGACCATGCCGGACGCAACAACAGGCAGGAGATATGACACATGCTTGATTTTGGTATTGCCGGTAAAAAGGCCATTGTCTGTGCGTCCAGCAAGGGGCTTGGCTTTGGCTGCGCAGATGCGCTGGCTGCCACCGGTGTGAATCTGGTCATGTGCGCACGCACAGCCGAAACCCTGGCCAGTGCCGCGCAAACCATTCGCGACCGTCACGGCGTCAACGTGGAAGAGGTGGCGTGTGATATTACCACTGACGCGGGGCGGGCGTCTGTTTTGGATGCAGCCGGTCATGTGGATATTCTGGTCAATAATGCAGGCGGGCCGCCGCCAGGTGATTTTCGCGACTGGACCCGCGAGACTTGGATCGCCGCGCTGGACGCTAACATGCTTGCCGCTTTTGACCTGATCAAGGCGGTTGTTGATCCGATGATCGAACATAAATTTGGACGGATCGTCAATATCACCTCGGGCTCGGTGAAATCCCCGATTCCCCAGCTGGGCCTGTCCAATGGCGCGCGGGCGGCGCTGACCGGATTCTGCGCCGGGCTGTCACGGCAGGTTGCACGCCATAATGTCACCGTCAACGGCTTGCTGCCCGGCCAATTCAATACCGACCGGATTGAAATGCTGATTGCCAATATGGCGAAAACGGAAAACAAGTCGCCTGCTGAAATCCGCACCATGCTTGAAAATCGCAACCCGACCGGCCGGCTGGGTGAAATTGGCGAATTCGGTTTTGCCTGTGCATGGATGTGCAGTGCCCATTCCGGCTATCTGACGGGGCAGAATATCCTGATTGATGGTGGCAGTTTCAACAGCACCATCTGATCCAGTCACGCTGATGAAAACCTGTCAGCTTTCCAGATCGATCAGGCGGATGCGGCGGCCATCCACCGCCATGGCAGTGCGGCCATGTTTTAGCTGCAGGGCCGGCTTGCCAAAGATCTCATAACGCCAGCCCAACAGGGCCCTGATCGGTGCATTGTCGTCCAGTGCCAGCTGTTCCAGCTCGTCCGCCGATGCGATCAGGCGTGGCGCAACCCCTTCGGAGTCGGTGATGTGTTTCAGCAGGACCCGCAGCAGTTCCATAACCGCAACCGGCGGGCGGGCGGTGCGGGATTCGGTCTTGGCCTCGGGAAGCGTGCTTTCAGGCATTTCGGCAACAGATTTCAGTACCTTCATCACCGGTGCCACCAGCTTGCCATTCGCGCCGCCCGGAAAATTACGGATACGGCTGAAATCGTCTGGTTTGCCGGGGTTGGTGCCTGCCAGATCGAGAATCGTCTCGTCGCGCATGATGCGGTTGCGTGGCAGATCCCGCTTTTGTGCTTCGCTTTCACGCCAGGCGGCCAGATGCATCATCCGCCGGAACGGCGCAGGGCGCATCGTGCGGACCTTTATCCGTTTCCAGGCATCATCGGGCGTTGTCTGGTATGTGGCCGGGTCTTCGAGCCTGGCATTTTCGTCCGCAAGCCAACCGGTGCGGCCTTTTGTTTCCAGCTGCTCCGCCAGCATCGGATACATCGCGGCAAGATGGATGACATCATCAAGGGCATAGCTGATCTGCCGGTCGCTGAGCGGGCGGCGCGACCAGTCCGTAAAGCGTGATGATTTGTCGATTTCGATGTTCAGGACGGCACGAACAAGCCGGTCATAACCCACCTGGTCGCCATGGCCCAGAACCATCGCCGCAATCTGGCTGTCGAATAAGGGCAGCGGCAAGCTGCCCATTTCCTTGAAGAAAATTTCAAGGTCCTGATGCGCCGCGTGGAATATTTTCACGATATCGGTGCGGGCCAATAAAGCCCATAGCGGCGCAAGATCGATGCCCTCTGCAAGCGGATCAATGGCAACAGCGCGGTCCCCATTGCTGATCTGTATCAGGCATAGCTGCGCGTAATAGGTATGTTCGCGCATGAATTCGGTATCAATGGCCAGAAATGGCGCAGATTCGAATGTCTGCAGAATGGTCGCCAAACCCTCATTTGTGGTGATCAGATCGGGGTGGTGCGACGATTTGTATTGCGACTGGCTTTTGCCCATGAAATCAACATTCTCTAACTAGCGTCAGGCAGATATAATGCACCTCTGCCGAAACCGAAAGGCAATGGCATTGATTTGGGGCAAAAATCAAATTACCGCTTACATATGAAAACAAAAGCAATCAACGTAATTTCTGCGCGACGGCTGGCTGTTTTGGCGGTCGGCGCGCTAGGTGCCATCACAATCTTTGCAACATCAATGGCTGAGGCGGCGACGTCAAAAATCGTCGGTCACCGGGCCTTTTACGAATTAAAGTTGGGGGACCGTGCGCAGGGGGCGTTCATCACCAATGTGAACGGGCGATCCGTCTTTTCGGTTGAACGCGAATGTGACGGCTGGCGGTCAGTTGAAGATTACATGATCCAGTTCTTTGGCGAGGATGGTGCGGCAGACAATCTGCTGTCGCATTTCGAATCATGGGAATCGGATAATGGGAATATGTACAGCTTCGATATTCTCGAAGAATCCACCATGGATGGGCGTCGTGAATTTGGCGGGTTTGTCGAGCTTGGCGGCGATTATTCGGGCAATGCCTTTTTCAGCATGGAGCCCGACGCACCGCTGACACTGCCAAGCGAAACCCTGCTGCCGATCCGCCATGTGCATCAGCTGCTGGAAAATGCCGAGTCGGGGCAGAAAATCCTGGGTGCCACCCTGTTTACCGGCAATGAGCCGGACAATGCCCTGATGCAGACCAGCACGGTCTTTGGTGGCTGGCGTGATGCGCCGGCCAGCGATCTCGGCCAGTTGGGTGATGACGGGTATTACCAGATCAACATCGCCTATTTCCAACCATCGGCGACAACGGCCGAACCGCGATATGAAATCCAGTTCGCCATGCAGCGCAACGGGTTGGTGCGTGAATATGAAATCAACTATGGCGATTTCAGCATCATGGCCGAACTGACCTCGGCAGAAACGGTAAACGCGCCGCAATGCAGCTGAGGGCCGCTGGCTGAGATGAGGCCGGCCATAGCTGGCCTGTCAGTTAGTTGGTCTCTTCTGCCGCCAGAAAGGCAGCGCCCCGTATCACCGGCATGACTCCGCCTTTGGCGGTTGCGAGGCGCGTTGCGGACCTGTCGATCTGTACATAGCCGGGCCATTTGCGCGGGATGCGTTCCTGCAGGCGGTCAAGCTGTAATCCGGCGCCGCCCAGTACAATCACATCCGGGTCGATCAGGCTGATCAATGTGGCGGTGGCGCGGCCAAGCCTGTCCTCAAAAGCCTGAAGGATGCTGTCAGCGACGATGTCGCCCTTGACTGCTGCGGCAGCGATCTCGCCCGCATCCCGCCATTCGCCCGTCACCCGCTCATAATCACCTTCAAGGCCGGATACCGACAGGAACGTCTCGAGGCATCCGCTGCGCCCGCACCAGCATTTGCGCCCGTCAAGTTCCTGCGGCAAGGGGGCGGGCAATTGCAAATGTGGCCAGTTAGCCGCTGCCCCATGTGCGCCGGTGATCAGCGTTCCGGCAAGCGCCAACCCGCCATGACAGCTGTTGCCAATCCACATCCCGACCGCCAGATCTGCATCCTGTGCAGCGCCCATGCGGCAGGAATCGGCAACCAGACAGCCGCCAATGCCAAAAATACTGACAGGCATGCCAAGCGCCGATTGTAGGTCACGGCGAATATTGGCGGTGCCAAGTACCGAATAGGGGGAAAAGGAAACAGCGCCATCATGGATGATGGCAGGCAATGCGACCCCCAGCCTGTCCGCAGGTGACAGGGATTCGCCAAGGCTTTTGATCAATGCGGATACAGAGAGCAGCCATTCGCGGTAGTCATTACCCGGTGCTGGTTGTTCTGCCTGCGCAAAAATTTCGCCGCCATCCGTGAGGGTGGCGGCGGTTAGCAGATTGCCGTCAAAAGTCAGCCCGATCATGCGGCTGGCCGTCCGGTGTTGCTACTTGATTTTGGCTTCGCGAAACAGCACGTGCTTGCGGGCTTTGGGGTCGTATTTACGCACTTCCAGCTTTTCCGGCTTGGTGCGCGGATTCTTCTTGGTGACGTAGAAATAACCGGTATCGGCAGTGCTCACCAAACGGATCTGCAGGGTTGCTGGCTTTGCCATGGTAAAGGCTCCTTGGCGCGGCACCTGCTGGACAGGGCTACGCGATAACTGAAACTTGCCGGAAAATGGGCGAGACGCCGGGATTTGTCAAGCGCAGATCATGGCCGGCGTCTTGCTTTTCTCGTCTTGCGGGCCTTGGCACCTTTGCCCTTTGCCGGCTTTTTGAACCTGCCGGGCTTATCCTGCCCGGGATTTTTGCCTTTTGTGCGTTTGCCACCGCCATCAACATAAGCCAGCAAAATGCCACCATTGACGGGGGTCACCTCGACGACAAGGACATCCAGCCGGTCGCCGACACGAAATTTGGCCCGGCTATGCCGTCCAATGATCTCCATGCCATTCTCAGCCAGCACATAATAATCGTCGGGGAAAGACCGGATCGGCAAAAACCCGTCGGCTGACCCGTCATTCAGCGATACAAAGGCACCCGCGCCGGTAAGGCCGGCAATGACACCAGACACCACATTTCCGGTTTCGCCCGCGAACAGGGCCGCGGCAAACCGGTCAATGGTGCGCCTTTCTGCACCGGCGGCACGTGTCTCTGTCTCAGAGATGTGCGTACAATCTTCGGCCAGCGATGCAAGATCGGCAGCGCCAAGACCGTCATTGGCCTTTTCTGTGGTGACAACATCGACCAGTGCCCGATGAACAAGCAGGTCTGAATAGCGCCGGATCGGTGAGGTGAAATGCGCGTAATGCTGCAGCGCCAGACCGAAATGGCCAATATTCTCGACAGAGTAGACAGCCTTGGACTGGCTGCGCAGCACGGCTTCATTGACCATGGTTTCGTCGTCACTGTCGCGCACATGGGCGAGGATGCTGTTGAAATGGTGCGGGCGCAGCACCTGTCCGCGCGCTAATTTTGCGCCGACTGCCTGCGCCAGATCACGCAACCCTTCGGTTTTTTCGGGGTCAGGCATGTCATGCACACGAAAAACACAAGGCCGGCCGGCCTTGATCAGCGTTTTGGCGGCTGCGACATTAGCCGCAATCATGAAATCCTCAATCAGGCGCTGAGATTCGCTTTGCGCGCGTTTCGAAATAGCGACAGGGATCCCGTCATCATCCAGAACAACGCGGCGTTCCTTCAGATTAAGGGCCAGCGGTTCACGCTTGGCGCGGGCGATTCCCAATGCCTGCCATGCCCCCGCAAGATTGTCATAAATTACCGCGGCAATCCCGATATCTGCAGCCGTCGCCGTCCCATCATGAACCGCCTGGACAGCGTCATAGGTCAACCGCGCCGATGACCGGATCAATGCCCTGTGGAAGCGGCTATCCTGCATTTCGCCGCCGGCATCAATCCAGATTTCAGCGACCATGGCGGCACGTGTTTCATCCGGCCGCAGGGAACAGAGATCATTTGACAGGGCTTCGGGCAGCATCGGCACGACGCGGTCAGGCAGATACACCGAATTGCCTCGCAGGCGGGCTTCGCGCTCTAGTGCTGATCCCGGGCGCACATAATGCGCCACATCGGCAATAGCCACCAGAATATGCCAGCCATCGCCATCGGGTTCTGCCCAGACTGCATCGTCAAAATCGCGTGCATCAGCACCATCGATGGTAACAAAGGGAATGTCCCGCAGGTCGGTCCGGCCATCCGTGTCGGGGACGGTCATGCCTTCGGTTTCGGCGAGGGCATCGCTCTCAAAGACATGGCGGATGTCAAATTCCGCCAGCGCCAGCGCACTAAAGGCACCGGGGGCATCTGCTGGCCCCATATTATCGATAGCCCGCGCCATTTTACCCATATAGCCGCGGCGCGGTAACATCTCTGCCTCGACAAGATCGCCTGCCGCGACCGTGATGTCATTCTTGCTGTCCAGCTGGATGGTATCACGGCTGCCGCGGGTGGCTGCCTGCAGCACCCAGCCGCCACGGCCAGCGATAACGGTGCCAAACAGCCTTTTTGTTTCTCGTTCAAGGACGCGAATGACCCGGCCTTCATAGCGGATGCCGCTGATACGCGTCAGTCGAACCAGCGCCTGTTGGCCGGGGGCAGGGGCACGGCCGCGCCGCCGGTCGGCATGAATGCGAATAGACGGGGGTGGTGAAATGGTGCCATCTGACGGCACAGCCAGCAGGCTGCCGTCTCGGTCAATCTTGGTAATGGTGACGATGGTGACTTCGGGCATGGCATCCGCACTGGCCACGCGCCGGCCGGGTTGGCGAGCAATGGCACCCTTGTCAGCAAGATGTTTCAGACGGCGGCGTAGCGGGGCACGCAGTTCCTGCGGCAGGTTGAATGCCCGTGCAACCTCTTTCACGCTTGGCGGGGTGCTGCAATTTTCCAGAAAATCGACGATCTCTTTGTCGGCGGGCAGGGCCCCCACATCCGGTTCAGGACCGGTGCGGCGCGTCACGGGGCTGCTTTCTTGGCGGCCTTTGTGGCTGATTTCTTGGCCCCGGTTTTGGCCGCAGCTTTGGCACGGGTCTTTTTGGAAGCTGCTTTTTTCCCGGCCTTTTTCTTGGCCGCAGGTTTGGCAGCTTTCGCCGCCAGAAGCGCTATGCCTTCCTCGAGTGTCAATTCGGACATCTCGGTGCCCCGCGGCAGCGTTGCGCGAAGTTTATTATGTTCGACATAGGGGCCAAAACGCCCTGCCTTCAGATGCACCTCGCCTCCAGACGGATGTTCGCCGAGCAGCCGGCCTTTTTTCTTTGCGGATTCGGCCAGCAGATCAACAGCCCGGTTTAACCCGACCGTCAGCAGATCATCATCGGCGGCCAGGCTGGTGAAACTGCCCTGATATTTCAGATAAGGCCCGTAGCGGCCCAGTCCCGCCTGGATCATGTCGCCCGTTTCCGGATGCGGGCCAACGTCCCGCGGTAATGACAGCAGTGCCAGCGCCGTATCCAGATCGATATTGCCGGCCGGTTTGTCCTTGGGCAGCGAGGCGCGTTTGGGCTTTTTTGTTTCCGGATCACCAAGCTGAACATAAGGGCCATATGGTCCATTGCGCACAAAGACCGGCAGCGATGTTGCCGGGTCGGTGCCAAGCTCGCGATCGCCAACAACGCCGGCATCGGTGCCTTCGGCATCGCCATCGGTGATCAGCTGGCGCGTAAATTTACATTCCGGATAGTTGGAGCAGCCAATAAAAGCGCCGAACTTGCCAAGCTTCATGCCGAGCCGGCCACCGCTGCAATTCGGGCAGGTGCGGATCAAAGCACCGTCATCGTCCTTCTTGAAGAAATGCGGCCCAAGTTCGGCATCCAGAACATCGATCACGCTGGTGCGTGTCAGATCCGTGGTGCTGTCGATGACGGCCTTGAAGTCACGCCAGAATTGCGCCAGCAGATCGGTCCAGCCCAGTTTGCCGTCAGACACAGAATCAAGCTGGCCTTCCAGCTTTGCGGTGAAATCATATTCCACATAGCGCGAGAAGAAATTGGTCAGGAAAGTTGTGACAAGGCGTCCGCGATCTTCGGGCATGAATTTGCCGCGATCCTTGATCACATAGCTGCGATCCAGCAACGTCTTGATGGTAGAGGCATAGGTGGATGGGCGGCCAATACCCAACTCTTCCATCGCCTTGACGATGCTGGCATCTGTAAAGCGCGGGGGCGGTTGGGTGAAATGCTGTTCCGGTGTGACCTTGCGGGTGGCCAGCGCCTCATCCCTGTCAACGCCCGGCAGGATGCGGCTGTCATCCTTGCGGTCTGTCTCGGCGGCGTCGCTGGTCGAATCGCGGCCTTCCTGATAGACGGATCGATAGCCGTCAAAGACAACCACACGGCCGCTGGCCCGCATCATCACATTGCCCGACCGGTTTGTGATATCGATGCTGGTCTGGTCCAGTTCGGCAGATTCCATCTGGCTGGCGATGGTGCGTTTCCAGATCAAATCATAAAGCCGTGTCTGGTCGTGATCGAGATAGCTGCGCAGCTTGTCGGGTGCGCGCTTTACATCGGTGGGGCGGATCGCCTCATGGGCTTCTTGTGCATTGGCGGCGGCGGTGCGATAGGCGCGCGGTGTTGATGGCAGATACTGATTGCCAAAGCGCTGGCCAATTTCGTTGCGCACAGCGCCGATCGCCTCGCTGCCCAACTGCACCCCATCGGTTCGCATATAGGTGATCAGGCCGGTTGTTTCCGACCCGATATTGATTCCCTCATACAGCTTCTGCGCCACCTGCATGGTCCGGCTGGCTGAAAAGCCGAGCTTTCGTGATGCTTCCTGCTGCAGGGTAGAGGTGGTGAAAGGCGGTTTCGGATTCTCGCGGACGCGTTTGGTCTGGATATCGGCAACGCGCAGCGCCTCGGCCTCAATCTTGGCCGTTGCGGCGATGGCCATCGCCTCGTCGGACAGATCATGCTTGGCCAGTTTCTTGCCGTCGAGATGCGTCAGCCGGGCAGTAAAATTCCGGCCATCGGCCTTGCCGAGCTCGGCTTCGACCGTCCAATATTCCTGAGCAACAAAGGCCTCAATCTCTGCCTCGCGCTCGCAGACCAGCCGCAGGGCAACAGACTGTACGCGGCCGGCGGATCGTGCGCCTGGCAATTTCCGCCACAGAACCGGCGAGATCGAAAATCCGACCAGATAATCCAGGGCCCGCCGCGCGCGATAAGCGTCGATCAGTTCCATATCGAGCTGGCGTGGCTGTTCCATCGCGGCCAGGATGGCGCTTGATGTCACCTCATTGAAAACCACCCGCTCGACCGGCTTGTCTTTGATCAACCCCCGGTCCTGCAACAGTTCCAGCACATGCCAGCTGATGGCCTCGCCTTCGCGGTCAGGGTCTGTCGCCAGTATCAGCCTGTCGGCACCGCGCAAGGCGCGTGTGATGTCGCTCAGACGTTTTTCCGATCCGTTCGATACCTGCCATTTCATGGCAAAGTTGGCATCTGGATCAACCGATCCGTCCTTGCTCGGCAGGTCACAAACATGCCCGTATGAAGCCAGCACGGTATAGTCGTCACCAAGGTAACGATTGATGGTTTTTGCCTTTGCCGGCGATTCGACGATGACGAGTTTCATGGACGGTCCTGACGCTGAGAACACCGCAGATAGTATGGAATTTATGATTTGTCAAAGCCGGGGGCTGAAATTCAGTCTGAAGTGTCAGCATCCGCGATGCGGCAAATCCGGTTGCCGTGATGGCGGCTGATGCGGCCGGCAAGTTCCAGTTCGAGGATTGCGACAAGCACAGTCGCCGCCGGTTCGTCACACCAGCGAACGATTTCGTCAATGTCGGTCGCCTCGGCGCCAAGGGCCGCAAGGATTCGGGTGCGGCTTGCCTCAATTTCCTGTTCTGTACCGGGTGACAGGCGGGCATCGCGCCACTCTTTCGCGGTCGGCAGGCGGGCTACCGGTGGCCGTGCAAGACATTCCAGAATATCGTCAATGTCACGCACCAGCGTCGCCCCTTCACGGATCAGGTGGTTGCATCCTGTAGTCCGGCCGTCCAGCGGTGATCCGGGCACCGCCATCACTTCACCGCCGCGCTCCGCCGCTTCACGTGCCGTAATAAGCGACCCTGAGCGCTGTGCGGCCTCGATCACAAGAACACCGAGCGCAAGGCTGGCGATAATGCGGTTGCGAATGGGGAAATGGCACGGTGTTGGCTGTGTGCCAGGGGGCATTTCGGCAAGCAGCAGCCCGGTTTCCGCGATAGCGTCATGCAGGTCGGCGTTCTCTGGCGGATACTGGATGTCGATACCGCCAGCAATCACTGCAACGGTGCCGCGGGCCAGCGCGCCATTATGCGCCGCGGTGTCGATTCCGCGTGCCAGACCCGACACCACCACAAAGCCGTTTGTTGCCAGTTGCTCCGCCAGCGTTTGCGCCAGTCTGATCGCATTGATCGACGCGTTGCGCGCGCCAACGACGGCGATGGATGGTGATGACAGCAGGGCCGTTGTGCCGCGTGCTGACAGCACAGGCGGGGCATCATCAAACCGTTCGAGGGCTTTCGGATAATCCGCGCCGCCCTTGAACAGCAGCGTTGCGCCGGCGGCTTCGACAGCGTCGATCTCGGCCGTCGCCACGGCGCGGCTGGCCGGTTTCAGGCTGCGACCGCCGCGTTTGGCCAGTTCGGGTACAGCATCCAGCGCGGCCCTGGCACTGCCATAGCGCTGCAACAGCAGGCTGAATGTCATGGGGCCGATATTCGGCGTGCGAATCAGCCGCAGGCTGGCAATCTGTTCATCCCTGTCCATGAAGATGTTATAGGCAAAGAGTCTGAATAATTGATTAAGACGAAAGATTAATCCGTCAGGATCGGCAGAAGGGATGGTCGATAAAACCTATTTGTCGCCGATGCGGGTTTCGGCACCTGTCAGCAGCCGGCCTATATTTTGGTGGTGGCGTGCCCAGCTGAGTGCGCTCATCACCAGCACGGCGATGGCAATCTGGATGTCGATGCCCAGCCAGAAGGCGGTTATGCTACAGCCAAGGGTGGCAACCAGCGCCGCCAATGACGAATAGCGCGTAACCGCTGCTGTTCCCAGCCATAATACAGCAAAGGCAAAACCAAGCCGGATATCAAAAGCGGCGAATACGGCGACATTGGTCGCGATGCCCTTGCCGCCCTTAAATTTCAACCAGAGCGGAAAGCAATGGCCGACAACGCTTGCCACACCAGCAATGGCAATCAGCAGCGGCGTTCCGCCGGCAAGGGTAATTGCAACCACCACCGCGGCGCCTTTTCCGGCATCCCCGACCAGCGTCAGGGCCGCCAGCAATTTGTTGCCGGTGCGCAGCACATTTGTCGCCCCGATATTGCCGCTGCCAATCTGCCGGATGTCGCCGGCGCCCGCGAGGCGTGTCACAACAAGACCAAAGGGGATGGAGCCGGCGAGATAGGCAAGGATCAGGATCGGTAGGGGCAACAGAAGGATATCCATGACGCTTATGCCTCGAATACCGGCACGCCATTGACCCAGGTGGCCAGAACGCGGCCCTGAACCGGCATCCCTTCAAAGGGTGTGATGCGCGATGATGAGGCAAAATCAGCCCCGCGCACAATGCGGCTGCCATCGGGATCAAAAAGGACCAGATCAGCGGCCGCGCCCGGAATCAGCGCACCACCATCAAGATCGAGAATGGTTGCCGGTGCAAGACTTAGCAGTTCAAGTGCCCGCAGCATGGTCAGATGCCCCTGATGAACAAGGGACAGGGTCAGGGCCAGCAAAGTATCAACCCCGGATGCCCCTGGTTGCGACGGCCCGAATGGCTGGGCCTTGGCATCACCATCGACCGGCACATGGTCAGATGCAATGGCGTCAATGGTGCCATCCGCCAGCGCGGCGATAATCGCCTGACGGTCATCTTCCGAGCGCAGAGGTGGCAGCAGCTTGAATGCCGTATCATAGGTGCTGACCGCCATTTCATTCAGCAGGAAATAAGGCGGTGCCGTATCAGCCGTCACTGGCAGGCCTTCATCTTTTGCACGGCGCAGGGAATCGATGGCTGCGCGTGTCGATACATGCGCAACGTGATAGCGGGCCCCCGTCATGCGGACAAGATGCAGGTCACGATCGATAATCATGGCTTCTGCCTCGGCCGGCGCACCGATCAGCCCCAGCCGGGTCGATGTCTCGCTTTCATTCATTTCGCCGGCAGCGGTCAGATGGTGATCTTCGCAATGCTGCACAAAAGGGCGGTCCAGCATCGCGCTATAAGCCAGAAGACGGCGCATCACCATCGCATCCATGATGCAGCCTGTACCGTTGGAAAACCCCACAGCCCCGGCATCCGCCATCATGCCGAGTTCGGCCATGGCCTTGCCCTGAAGTTTAAGGGTGGCAGCCCCGTAAAGCCGCAACCGCGCCCCGCCGATGCGCGTTGCGCGCAAGGACAGGCTGTCAATCATGCTGGCATCATCAATGACCGGCTTGGCATCAGGCAGCGCGACAATTGTCGAGATGCCACCAGACACCGCTGCGTGCAAAAGAGTGTGCAGATCTTCCAGATGCTCGGTGCCGGGATCCGCGCTCTGTACGCGCATATCCACAAGGCCCGGGGCGAGGCAGGTCCCCTTGCAGTCGATTGTCTCTGTTGCCCCTGATGCGGCCAGGTCGCCGGCGCCGGCAGCCAGGATCACGCCATCTTCGATCAGGACATGTCCGGTTGTGTCCAGCGCCTGCGCCGGGTCGAGAATGCGTGCATTGGTGAACAGAATACGCGTCATTTTCCAGGCCCGCCGGTTGTCGCCAGTGCCTCGAGGCAGGCCATGCGGGCTGCGACGCCAATTTCCACCTGTGTGCGGATCAGGCTTTTTTCGACATCATCTGCAGTGGCTGAGTCAATTTCCACGCCGCGGTTCATTGGCCCGGGATGCATGATCAGCGCATGCGGTGCCGCGCGCATCAGTTTTGTGCGGTCCAGCCCGAACAGATTGAAATATTCCCGCTGTGACGGGGTTTCGGTGCCTTCCATCCGCTCTGTTTGCAGGCGCAGCATCATCACGATGTCCGCATCGCGGATGCCAGCCTCGAGATCGGTGAAAATCTCTACCCCCATCATGTCGATGGCGGCTGGCAGAAGTGTCGGTGGACAGACAAGGCGAATCTCGGCACCCAAGGTGGCAAGCAGATGGATGTTGGACCGGGCCACGCGGCTGTTCGCGATATCGCCACAAATGGCAATTTTCAGCCCCTGGATCCGTCCCACCCGACGCTTTATTGTCAGCGCGTCCAGCAAGGCCTGTGTCGGATGTTCATGACGCCCGTCACCGGCATTGATCACCGCAGCATCAACATGCTGGCTGAGCAGTCTGGCGGCGCCAGAACAATGATGCCGTACCACCAGAATATGCGGATGCATGGCGTTCAGCGTGGTGGCGGTGTCCAGCAGCGTTTCGCCCTTTTTCACCGAAGATCCCGCCACATTGATATTCAAAACCGACCCGCCAAGATGTTTTGCCGCCAGTTCGAATGACACGCGCGTGCGGGTCGAATTTTCAAAGAAGAGATTGATAATGGTGCGGCCACGCAGCCTGTCGGAATAGGGCGGTGGCGGGGCCGTATCGGATTGGATCAGATCGGCAAACATGTTGCCGCGGTCAATCAGCGCCATGATCTCGATCGGGGACAGGCCCTCGATCCCGAGAAGATGGCGATGTGAAAGGGAAACAGGGGTTCCGGAACCGGCTTCCGGCGCGTCAGCTGGCGTCTTGTCCATCTCTGGCGCGCCCGTCTTTGACTGTCCTGTCATGAAGCCAGCTTATTAACAAGGACCGTGGTGTCCGTCCAGCGATATCGTATCGGCGTGCCGTCCGTCAGCCCGCCGCATGATCAATGCGGTCAAGTGCAGACTGTAAAATCCAGGCGGCGGCCAGCGCATCGCGCCGTTCGGCTCGGCGGGCGCGGGTCATATCCGCGCTCAGCATCGCGGATTCAACTGCCTGTGTGGACAGCCGTTCATCCATAAAGGCAATCGGCAGATCGTGAAGCCGCAACAGCGCATGTGCGAAATCGCGGGTGGAATCGCAGCGCGGTCCCTCACTGCCATCCATATTGACAGGCCAGCCAATGATCAATCCGCCAACCCCTTCTGCCGCGCAGAGGGCAAACATCTCTTCGGTATCAGCGGTAAATTTGCGTCGCCACAGGATCTTTAGCGGGCTGGCCACCGCAAGGTTGCCATCCGAGATGGCAAGGCCGATGGTCTTTTTGCCAACATCCAGCCCCAGCAGCCTTTGCCCCGCCAAAAGCGCCGTTTTCATGTCGTTAAGCTTGCAGATCGCCATATGCGGTGATACTTCCATGACATCATTTTTTCATAACAGCACAAAGCACAGCGCCATGTCGGTTGACAAGACCACCGTTGCCAAAATTGCACGGCTCGCCCGCATCCATGTTCCTGAAGATCGGCAAGAACAGCTTGCCGGCGAGCTGAATGGCATCCTCGACTGGATTGCCGAACTGGATGAGGTGGATACAGAAAATGTGGAACCGCTGGCAAGTGTAACCGGTCACGGGCTGCCACGCCGCGCCGATACGGTCACGGATGGTAACCGGGTCGATGAGGTGCTGGCCAATGTGCCGGAAACGGCAAGCGGGTTCTTTGTTGTCCCGAAGGTGGTGGAATAATGTCTGATATCCTGTCCCTGACGGCCACCGAGGCCCGCGCTGCGCTGGACAAGCGTGACCTGTCCGCTGTCGAACTGACAAGCGCCTATATTGGCGCGATTGAGGAAACCGTCGCATTGAACAATTATGTGGCGGTGACAGCCGACCATGCGCTGCAGATGGCGGCGCAGTCCGATGCCCGCATTGCCGATGGCTCGGCAGGTCTGATTGAAGGCATTCCGGTCGGTGTCAAGGATCTGTTCTGCACAGCCGGAATCCCCAGCACCGCCTGTTCGCGGATTCTGGACGGGTTTACACCCACCTATGAAAGTACGGTCACAGCCAATCTGTGGAATGCCGGCGGCGTTATGCTTGGCAAGCTGAATTGTGATGAATTCGCCATGGGGTCCGGCAATGAAACAAGCGCCTTTGGGCCGGCGGTTAATCCGTGGCAGGCCGCAGATGGCGCCGATCTGGTGCCGGGCGGGTCCTCTGGCGGGTCGGCGGCCGCGGTGGCGGCGCATTCAGCCTTGCTGGCCACCGGCACCGATACTGGCGGGTCTATTCGCCAGCCTGCCGCGTTCTGCGGTGTTGTCGGGCTGAAGCCGACCTATGGCCGCTGTTCGCGTTGGGGCATCGTGGCCTTTGCCAGTTCGCTGGACCAGGCGGGGCCGTTCAGCCGCACGGTGGCCGATAACGCGCTGATGATGCAGTCGATGGCAAGCCATGATCCGCGTGATTCCACCTCTGCAGACGAGGCAATGCCCGACCTGACAGCCGCGCTCGACAAGGGCGTGAAGGGCATGAAAATAGGTGTGCCGTCCGAATATGTGATGGATGGTATGGATAGCGAGGTGGTTGCGCTGTGGGAACGGGGACAGGCATGGCTGCGTGATGCCGGTGCCGAACTGGTCGAGATTTCCCTGCCGCATACAAAATACGCGTTGCCTGCCTATTACATCATCGCGCCGGCAGAGGCGTCTTCCAATCTCGCGCGCTATGACGGCGTGCGGTATGGTTTGCGCGTTGAGGCGGATTCGCTGGATGATATGTATGGGGCGACCCGGGCCGCCGGATTTGGCGAAGAGGTGCAGCGGCGCATCATGATTGGCACCTATGTATTATCCGCCGGTTATTATGATGCCTATTATCTGAAGGCGCAGCGCGTGCGCCGCCTGATCAAGAATGATTTCGACACGGCCTTCCAGTCGGTCGATGCCATTCTGACCCCGGCGACACCGACGGCGGCTTTTCCCGTCGGCCGCAAAGTTGACGATCCGGTAACGAATTTCCTGAATGACATCTTCACCGTACCGGCAAATCTGGCCGGATTGCCGGGGATGTCGGTGCCGGCCGGGCTGAATGCCGACGGCCTGCCGCTGGGGCTGCAGGTGCTGGGACGCGCCTTTGACGAGGCCACACTTTACAGTGTCGGACGTGTGATCGAGGATGCCGCCGGCTTTTCCGCATTGCCAGCGCGCCGCGCAGGAGGAGCATCATGAGTGATCTTGTCGAAGGCCGCACCGGCGAATGGGAAGTGGTGATCGGGCTTGAAGTGCATGCACAGGTTCAGTCCAGTGCCAAGCTGTTTTCCGGTGCGCCCACCGCTTTTGGTGCCGCGCCGAACGCCAATGTCAGCCTTGTTGATGCGGCCATGCCTGGCATGCTGCCGGTGATCAACCAGGAATGTGTTGACCAGGCGGTACGGACCGGTCTGGGGCTGAATGCCGAGATCAATCTGGTCAGCGTGTTCGACCGGAAGAACTATTTTTACGCCGATCTGCCACAGGGTTATCAGATCAGCCAGTATAAGCAGCCCATCGTGGGTGAGGGTGTGCTGCGCCTCGACATGCCCGATGGCACAACGCGCGAGATCGGGATTGAGCGGCTGCATCTGGAACAGGATGCCGGCAAGTCGATGCATGACCAGCACCCGTCCAAAAGCTATATCGATCTCAACCGCACTGGGGTGGCATTGATGGAGATCGTGTCCAAGCCGGATATGCGCTCCGCTGCCGAGGCGGCGGCCTATGTGCGCAAGCTGCGGTCGATCCTGCGCTATCTCGGCACCTGCGATGGCAATATGGAGGAGGGCTCGCTGCGTGCCGATGTGAATGTGTCTGTGCGGCGGCCGGGCGCGGAATTCGGTACGCGTACCGAAACCAAGAATCTGAATTCAATGCGCTTTATCCAGCAGGCGATCGATTATGAAGTGACCCGCCAGATTGAAATTATCGAGGATGGCGGCGAGATTGACCAGGAAACGCGGCTGTTCGACACCGGCACCGGCACCACGCGGGCGATGCGGTCAAAAGAAGATGCGCATGATTATCGCTATTTTCCCGATCCCGATCTGTTGCCCCTGGTGATTGACGCAGACGAGGTGGCCGCCCTGAAGGCGGCGCTGCCAGAATTGCCGGATGCCATCAGGGACCGTCTGACACATGAATATGGCCTGTCGCCCTATGACGCGGCGGTGATCACCGAGGAACGCGAGACAGCCGCCTATTATGAGGCGGCCAGCGCCGGGCGTGACCGCAAGCTGGTTGCCAACTGGATGACGGTGGAACTGTTCGGCGCGCTGAACAAGTCTGGACAGACGCTGGATGCGTGCAAGGTGGCGCCGGAGGCGCTTGGCGGGTTGGTAGGGCTGATCGAGGATGGCACCATTTCCGGAAAAATTGCCAAGGATGTGTTTGCCGCAATGTTTGAGACTGGCCAGGATGCCGCTGCAATCGTCGCGGAAAAGGGCCTGCAGCAAGTATCTGACAGTGGCGCGATCGAGTCGATGATCGACGAGGTGATTGCCGCGAATGTCGACAAGGTTGCGGAATATCGTGGCGGCAAGGACAAGCTGTTCGGCTTTTTTGTCGGGCAGGTGATGAAAGCCTCCAAGGGGCAGGCCAACCCTGGCATGGTTAACCAGCTGCTGCGCGCCAAACTGGACGGCTGACGCCGCCTGCCGCCCGGGCTGCTGCGCCCGGCCAGGGGCGGGCTGACCTGTCTTGTCGATTTGACAATTTCCGGTTTGACAGGCCGCACTTTCAAAGCTAGGAATTCGCCTTGCATACGCCGTGTATCTTCACCGGTCCGACAGATGCCCCGGCATCTGGAAGTGTCCGGCCCCGGCGGAGGGGTGGCCGAGTGGCTGAAGGCGGCGGTTTGCTAAATCGTTAAAGGAAGAAATTCCTTTCGGGGGTTCGAATCCCTTCCCCTCCGCCATTTCTTTTCTCTATCTACATATTCCAATTATTTGACTGCCAGTAACAATTATGGCAGCCTTTGGATATCTTAATTGACACTATTTTGGACACTATTTGGTAGGTTGAATTGAAGGAATACAAAGCTACCATCCGGCCAGTGAAGGGCAAACTCTATGTTTGCATGACCGTTCCTGAAGAGTTGCGCCATATTCTCACTGGTCAAATAAAACGCAGCACCGGAACGACAGACCGGGGCGAAGCGGAGAAGCGCTTGCCAGAACTGGCTATGCAACTCAAACAAATGATTTGTGATGCCAAAAGAAAATTGGACAGCCAGAGCCTCAGAAATGAGGTGATACAATTGGCAACAAATCTTAAGCGAGAGAAAGAATTTGACCTAGATACGGCTGGGCCAGAACAGTTAACTCAAATTCTTCGTCAGCTTCTATCCTCTGATAATTATGACATTTCCCACATTGGAAAAGTTGATTTGAGCAAAATAATTCGGGGCCGCCAAAGGTCCTCTCCTCAATTTCCCAGACCTGACAAAGAAACCAGAGCAAGCAGCATTAAAGAGGTAAGGCGGCTTTTGGGTGAGTTGGATGCTTCTGGAAACAGCATTAAATCGCTGGCGTTCTCATGGGCCGAAACAAAAGATTGGTCTAGATTGAAGGGCAAAAAAGCATTTCTAGCACACATCAATACCTTCATTGAATTGATAGGTAATTTGGATGTTAAAGCAATCAATGCGGTGACAATCTACGACTTCGCTGAGTTGATGGCAGATAAAAAATCTTCTGCCAATGCTACTATCATCAATTACGTTGCAAGCATCTCCAATGTCCTGAGTTTTGCAGTCAGGAAGGGTTTGGTTGAAAGCAATCAAGCTAAAGGCTTG
>JBMHCS010000015.1:0-318415 GCA_049889795.1 Puniceispirillaceae bacterium (SeqCode)
GGCATTTATACGATTGTACCCAGTTTGTACCCAGAAATTCACCCTGCTAATATAGACATACAGGGAATTACTGGTCAAATTGAGTGTCGGGCGGAGAATCCCACCCTCTCCGCCATTTATTCATTTAAGTGTAGTACTTGCAGTAGCTTAATTGATCCCGGCGCTATCAGCTACCATTATGGGAGGCCCTGTGCGCGCCCTCATCTTCACCACCATTATCCTGACGATGCTCGCGCAACAGATGGGGTCAGTCCCTGCGCCTCTGCTGAGGTAAAATCATTAGCCTTGCCGACTTTAAGTTGCGCCGCTTTTGGGGTGCGCCGCTTTTGGATTCAATGATTTGCTCAGGCCTGGGTGTTTTTCTGCACTTTCGCATTTTGCCATTCAGCGAATGGGCCTGGTCCGGTGCTGGCGGCACACAGTATTTTGTTCATCCGCACAACATCGAACGGCAGCGCATAGGCCGTAAGGCCTAGCGGAACAGCAAAACAGGCACCAGACAGGACCGTATCATTTGCGTGGTTGTTGAACCAATCATCAGGTTGCGAATGCGGGAATGCCCGTAAGCCCCCATGACAAGCAGATCAATGCTGTGCCGTTCGACATGGTCGCTGATCACTTTCTCAGGCTCGCCCCGTTCAAAAAAGACCTGATAGCGAATCCCCGCCTTTCTCAGCAGATTCTCGGCATGCGTGGCCTGTTTGTGGCCGCGACTGCCATCCTTGCCAGCAATAACAATATGACATTCAAGATCGGCATATCCCTTATTCGAAGCGATATATTCTATGGCGCCGTAGGAACTGCGCCCGCCGTCAAACGCCACCAGAATTCTGTTTATGGGCTTGAACGCGCGTGCCGCGACCAGAACAGGCCTGTTTGTTGATCTGATTAATCGCTCCAGATTTGATCCGAGATGCATCTTCGCAAAATCGGCAGCCTCACCCCGCTTGCCGATAATAATAATGTCTGCACCATCCTGGAATTCGGTCACGGTATCGACGAAATCACCGTTCCGCAGGTGAGTGTCAACATTGGATATTCCAGATTCAACTAATTTTTCTTTCGCTAAATCAAGCACAAGGCGTGCTTTCTTCTGCGCCAGCTTTGCCCGTTTTTGATCCAGTTCTGAAAGCTCGAGCAATAGTTTATTCTTGGCCTCTGCCCCCAGATTGCCAGAAAAATTTGAGGGGCCCTCTCTATTGGAAACCCCTTCAATCACATTGAAGAGTGAGACATCAAACGCATCGCCAGAAGCGGCCCAAATGACGTGGTCACAAACGCTGTCGCTGTAAATTGAGCCGTCAATAAACGCAAGCATCTTTGGCATGACTTCGCGGTCCTCAGTTAGACATCAGTTTTTCAATTCCGCCGGGTTTATCGTGGAGCGCCAGTTCGTCGAGTATGGTCTCACTGGCTTCATTCAGTCCGATGATCTCCACCTCAGCACCTTCACGCCTGAACTTCATCACGACAGTGTCCAGGGCTGAAACGCTGGAAATATCCCAGATATGTGCTTTGGACAGATCAATAGTCACTTTTTCCAACGCTTCCTTGAAGTCGAAAGATTGCAGGAACTTGTCAGCGGATGCAAAAAATACCTGCCCCTCTACGACATAGGTCCTGTAACGGCCGTCTGAGCTGGCTGTAGAGGTCAGGCGGAAAATCTGGGCAATTTTCCCGGCAAAGAAAATGCCGGACAAAAGCACACCAACCAGAACACCAAATGCCAGATTATGGGTTGTGACAACTGTCACAACAGTGGCGAGCATCACGACTGATGAGCTGCGCGGGTGCCTGCGCAAATCTGCCATGGATTGCCAGCTGAATGTGCCAATCGAAACCATAATCATAATGGCAACAAGGGCCGCCATCGGGATTTGCTCAACCCACGGGCCAAGACCGACACATAATGCCAGCAGAAACACACCGGCGCAGAAAGTCGACAGCCTGCCCCTGCCCCCGGATTTGATGTTGATAACAGACTGGCCAATCATCGCACAGCCAGCCATCCCGCCGATGAACCCGGTTACGAAGTTTGACAGACCCTGGCCCAGACATTCCCGATTCTTGTCGCTGGAGGTATCAGTCAATTCGTCAACAATCGACGCTGTCATCAGAGATTCCAGGAGACCAACAACAGCGATTGCAAAAGCTGTTGGGGCGATGATTTCAAGAGTTTCAAAATTTAGCGGGACATCCGGAAGCAGGAAGATTGGCAAGCTGTCTGGCAACGTCCCCATATCCCCGACCATGCGCAGATCCAATTCAAAACCCTGCACGATAAAGGTCAGCACAAGGATGCAGACCAATGGCGAGGGAATGATGTTGGTTATGCGCGGCAAGAGGTAGATGATCAAAAGCCCGAGGATCAACATGCCGTATGTAAGATGCGGCACGCCGATCAATTCAGGCAGTTGGGCAAGAAAAATCAGAATTGCCAGCGCATTTACAAAGCCAGTCAGCACTGACTTTGAAACAAACCGCATAAGGCTTCCCAAGCGAAGAAATCCGGCAATGATCTGGAAAAAGCCGGCCAACACAGTGGTGGCCAGCAGATATTGCAACCCATGTGTTTTGACCAAGGTGACCATCAGTACGGCGGTTGCAGCTGTTGCGGCCGAAATCATACCGGGCCTGCCACCCGCAAAAGCGCTGATCACGGCAATGGAAAATGAGGCATATAGCCCGACCTTTGGATCAACACCTGCGATGATCGAAAAGGCGATCGCTTCGGGTATCAGGGCCAGAGCAACGACAAGGCCCGCCAACATGTCGCCACGGACATTTGAAAACCAGTCATTTTTTACTTGAGCAAGGCTGAAGTAGGACAAATGTCAGACCTTTTGTAATGCGTATTGGTGTTATGATGCGCCCGGATCGGCGAAACAGTCTTATGCGACGTCAAGAAGAACCCAAAAGGAAAACAGCAAAGGCCATTGCTGATCCATCGGTAGAGCGTGTTATCTAATCCTTACTTCTAAAATTCCAAGACGCGCGCAGCCACTTAATTCGCTTTTGCACTGGTCAGTGCCCAGACAGAATTCTGATCGCATCCTCGCGCACGTCTTGACCGGCTTGCTTCATTGCCCGACGCCGTGCCGGGTTGGGGAAGGCTTCGAACACAGTGCTAAAGGATTCGCGATCCTTGATTTTATGCCACCACGCATCAAGGTGGGGCATCCCGTCCCACATCCATTCAAAACCGAATTCCGCCAGTCTTGAAACAAAAGGTGTCAGGGCGGCATCCGCGAGGCCATAGGTCTCGCCGGAAAGATAAGGCCCGTCACGAAGGGCTGCATCCGCATCACCAACCATTTTGTGCAATGTCCCAAGCCCATCTGTGACTTCCCGCGAATATATCCCCTCTTCTACCACGGACCGGCGCTGCGCGCGTCGGCGCGGATCGGGGATGGCGGCGTAATAGGCCTCCAGCTCCGCCGGTGATTGCTGCAGAACTTCATTGCGGCGAAACACCCCGTATGTCACAGCACCAAGGGCTGGCAGATAGGCATCATCTGCTTTTTTAAGCCATGCGGCACACCGGGCCCGTTCAAGCGGATGGTCAGACCGGAGCGCCGGTCCTTCAAAGGCTTCGTCGATATAAACCATGATAATGGAAGATTCGATTACCACCTGCCCGTCATGTAAGAGTGTCGGCACCACAGCATTCGGGTTCAGTGCCAGATATGCGGGGGTCAACAGATCACCAGCGTCACGATCGAGCACTCTGTGTGTGCATTCCACGCCCTTTTCTGCAAGTGTCAAACGTGCCTTGTATCCACAAGTGGCGGTTGGAAAATAATAAAGTTCAAGCATAGGCTTCACCAATTCACAAAAAGCATGCGGCAGAGGTAACGATTTTGCCCATGCCCGCGATGAACTACAAGAATTTCAAATGTTGCGGCAAGATTCACTTCCGTGTCCGGCCGCATTTTCAGGACGGGCGTGCCGGCTGCCGCTATCCGGTAAGCCGCTACCACAATGCTGGATTTTGTAGAGCGGGCACTGGCTCAAAACTGACCGGCGTATCGGGCCGGTTCGCACCGTCAAGCATCACCCCCTGCCATGCCGACGGATAGGCCATTGTAAAAGGTGGACGGAAGATGTCTCCAACAGGGCTTTCAAAGCCGAACCGTCCGTAATACCGGGGGTCGCCATAGACCAGCACAAGATCAGCATTATTCTCACCAAGCAATGTGAGACCGTATTTGACCAGCAGGCTGCCTATCCCTTGCTGCTGGCAGGCTGGTGATACCGCCAACGGGGCGAGAATATATCCGCTGATACCGCATCCTGATTCAGGAAATACCGGGCTGAAGGCGATAAATCCATCAATCCGGTCATGATCTGTTGATACCAGCGAGAGAACAGGCGGGTCTGTTGGTGTGTTGAGAAGCCCGTCGACAAGCGGCAGGATTTCCAGCGCCTCGTCTTTGCCAAAGGCAGCCTGAACAAGATTTTCGATCTCATTGTGGTCAGCGGGTCGTGTATGTCTTGGGGGCATCAGCTATCGATTTTCAAATCTATCAGAATGGGCGGAAAGGCATCTCTGCTTTCATCCCGTGCCGTCAACGGCGTGCAAGGTAGCGCATGGTTGCATCTGCAAGCACAGACAGGCCTGTGACGAGGTCATCCGGATTGGTATCTTCCTCAAAACAATGCGACTTGCCGTTAATGGATGGCACGAACAGCATGCCGACCGGCATCAGGCCTGCCATATTTGTCGCATCATGCAAAGCACCGGATGGCATATGCCGCCATTTGCCGGGGGCATGCGTCTCGGCAGCGGCAGCCAGCGCATCAACCACCTTGTGCGCCATCGCCACAGGCGGCAGACCCAGCATGTCAGAACATGCCAGCTGCAGATCATGCGTGGTGGCAATCTCATCCAGTGTCTGCCGAATGATATTTTCCATCCGGTCCAGTCTGTCGGCAGAGGGATCCCGCCATTGCATCGAGAATCGAACGCGTCCAGGTACGATTGAAGACGCATTCGGGCTGAGGCTGGCATGACCGATGGTCCAGACAGTCGATGGCTGCACCACATTGCGAAACCGCTCTTGCACCAGGCCATTGAATGCGGACAAGCCCTGAAATGCATCACGCCGGTGCGCCATCGGGGTGGTGCCAGCATGATTCTGCTCACCAGTCAGGGTAACGGTCATATCCCGGATCCCCACAATATCGCTCACAACGCCGATCTTTTCACCTGCATTGTCGAGGTAGGGGCCCTGCTCGATATGCATTTCGATATAGCTATGAAATTGGGCTGGGTCCACCGGACCACTGACACGCGAACCAAGAGCCGTGCGGACATCGCGCAATGACTTGCCAGACTTGTCCTGCAAGCTGTCCGCCACATCTGCCGGCAAACTGCCGCTCCAGACGGCGCTGCCGGTCGTCACGCCAAATCGTCCCTCCTCATCCTGAAAATTTACCACTGAAATTGGCGGGCCGTCGCATTCGCGCGCGGCACGGGCAATTTCCAAACCGGCCATGACACCAAGAGCCCCATCAAGCCACCCGCCTTCAGGTTGACTGTCCGTATGGGACCCGAGCAACAATCCGCCGCCCGACGCAATGCCAAACTGGTTGCCCATGGCATCCATCTGGACATCGAGACCAGCTTCATGCATTTGCTGGCCAACCCAATCGCGCGCTGCCAATTCGTCTGGCGTATAGGCAGGCCGCACCACGCCTTTGCCCACGCCGCTGGCGCCAAAGGCGCGCAAATCATGAAGTGACTGCAGAAATCGTTCAGGATTAACATTCACCATATACTGCAACCATATGTTTTGTATAAATTAAAAATGTGCACCAAACCATTCATCATGATGCCAACATCTGTTCAACAAGCCGTTGTACCCGCAAGGATTCATCCAGCGTAGCCAGTCGATGTGGCTTACCGGCGACGCATAGCGCCAACTGGTCCAGCTGTGCTTTCAGGGCGACGGCCCGCGGGTCAGCAACTGGCTGTTCGATGGTTGTAAAAGGACCGCCATCGGATTCCATATCGATTGAAAATTCCGCAACACGCCGGCTGACATGGCTGCCCTTAATGGTGACTTCCTGACGATCTGGCTGCGCCCCGCCAACCGACGCCATGATGCTCACCGGCTGCCCGCGCGCTGACACGAGGCGCGCCAGCAGATGGGTTTCACACAGCTGGGTGTCCTCTGGATAGCTCGGGTGCGCAAAGCTGACGGAAAGTGGCCCCAGAAGCCGCTCGCTGAAGAATAGAAAATGCGAGATCACTTCACGGGTCATGCCACCTTCGGCACGAAAGCGCAGCCAGTCTGCCTGTTGTTGCCACGCACGGGGCCAGTTGGCATAGGTGACGACCATATCCACACCAACAATATCACCAAGCCCCCCGGCCTCGGCCGTTTGAGAAATATCGGCAAGTACCGCCCCAGCTGCCTGTGTGAAATTCACCGCTGCCGGCACACCCGCATGCTGTAGCGCGGCAACCATCGCCTCACTGGCTGCAACATCAACGCCAAGCGGCTTTTCGAGAAAGACCGCCTTGCCGGCCGCAGCTGCTGCAAGAGTCAGGTTATGTCGGGGAACCGGCGGGCAGGCAAGGTAGATGAGCGCGGCCGCATCGATCGCAGCCTCAGGGCCGCTGGCAATGACGGCTTGCGGGCATAGTTGCTGGGCAGCCTGACAGGCAACAGGGTCCGGGTCCCATAAAGCAACAGGCGTGAAAGCATCATGCCGGTCCATATGTTCCAGCATGCGCCGTCCCATGATCCCGAGTCCGATAATGGCCACCGTTATATTCATCTCAGCATGTCCCAAAAACGTAACCCTCCTCTTCTGTTCTACCGGCAAAGCCCCAATGGTTGAACCCCCCTAAAGATTTCGGGAATGGCCGGTTGACCAGATATTGGTAACTGGCTGGTATTTGCGTTATTCTGCGGTGCTTCCAACAAATCTCCTGAAAGAAAAGGCTGACCGATGATTGCGAATTCCAGTGCCTATGATGAATTGATGGCTTTTCAGCGTGATACTGAGGCATTGAGAGCTGTTGAGGGTCGGCTGGGTTGGGATCAGGAAACCATGATGTCCGCCGGATCAGCCGAGCAGCGTGCCGACGAGCATAGCGCCATGTCAAAGATCATTCATGCCCGCAAAACCGACCCACGGGTCACTGACTGGCTTAACCGCGCGGAGACAACAGACCCGGTTGCCATTGCCAATTTGCGCCATATCCGGCGCACGCACGAAAAAATGCTGAAAGTACCGGAACGTCTGGCAGCCGAAATTGCCAGCACGACGTCACGCGCACAGGGTATTTGGGCCAACGCGCGAAAGGACGAAGATGTAGCGGGCTTTCTGCCCATTCTAAAGACTGTCATCGCCCTGCGTACTGAAGAGGCGCAGGCGCTTTCCGATGGTGGTGATCTCTATGACGCGCTGCTTGATAATTTCGAGCCAAACACGTCTGGCGCCAAAATTGCCGCGATGTTTGACGCAATGCGGCCGGGCCTGGTGGCGCTTCGCGAGGCAGTGCTTGCCGCTGATGCGCCCTCGCCGCTTGCCGGCAGGTTTGATGAGGAAGTCCAGCTGCAATTATCAAGAGAACTGGCGTTGGCCTTTGGATATGACATGGAATGCGGCCGGATTGACCGGGCGGTCCACCCTTTTTCATCTGGATCGGGGCTGGATGTTCGGATTACGACCCGCACCAACCCGTCTGATCCTTTCAATTGTCTTTATTCAACCATTCATGAAGTTGGTCATGCCGCCTATGAGCAGGGCATTGACCGCGTTCATTACCTGACTCCGTTGGGAAGCGGCGTGTCCCTTGGTGTGCATGAAAGCCAGAGCCGGATTTATGAAAACCAGATCGGCCGCAGCCGTGCCTTTACCGGCTGGTTATTCGGACGGATGCGGGATCTATTTGGGGATTTTGGCGTGCAGGACGCAGATCATTTTTATCAGGTGGTCAATCGGGTAAATAATGGCTTTATCCGCACCGAGGCTGACGAGTTGCAGTATAATCTACACATTATGCTGCGGTTTGACCTTGAGCGCGCGCTGATGTCTGGCGATCTGCAGGTCGACGATCTGGAAGCCGCGTGGAATGACAGGTTCCTGGCAGATTTCGGGTATGCCGTTGACAAGCCATCCGACGGCATGTTGCAGGATGTCCATTGGTCTGTCGGGCTGATTGGCTATTTCCCGACCTATTCACTTGGCAATGTCTATGCAGGCTGTCTGCATGCGGCAATGCGTGACGCGCTGCCTGAACTGGACAGTGATCTGGCGCGCGGTGATACCAGCAAGGCGACCGGCTGGTTGCGGACACATGTACAGCAATATGGCGGGCTTTACGAACCCGTGGAAACGATTGAAAACGCCGCTGGCATGGCGGCTTCTGAAAAGCCGCTTCTGGCCTATCTGGATAATAAATTCCGCGACCTTTATGCGCTTTGACCGGTTGCTTCCATCCGTGCCCTGATGCGCTCGCGCCAAAAGGCATAAATGCCCGACGCCACAATCAGCCCGGCGCCGGTCAGGGTCAGCGCATCGGGCCTTTCGCCAAGGAAAATAACGGCGATCAGCATCGCGAACAGCAGGCGCGAATAGCGAAATGGCGCAACGGCGGCAATATCGCCAGACCGCGTTGCAATGACAATCGCCGCATAGGCAAGCCCGCCAAGAACCACAGCAAGCCCGAACAGGCTCCATTCAAACAAGTTCGGCATGGCTGGAGGCGCGAGAAACGGAAGCGCCAAAACCCCACCGAGGGCGGTGGCCAGAAAGGCATAGGCAGTGACCGTCAGGGTCGAAAGCCGGGCATCCATGACGCGCGTGGCCAGATCGCGTGATGCCAGGAACAACACCCCGATCAGCGCCAGAATGGATGCAGGCTCAAAGCCATCAAGGCCAGGCCGGACCACAATAACGACACCTACAAACCCGATGCTGATCGCGGACCATCGCCGCCAGCCGACTTTTTGACCTAGAAACAAAGCCGCGCCCATCGTCACAACAATCGGTAGCGCCTGCAGAATGGTCGAGGCGGTAGACAATGGGATAATCGCAATGGCCGAGATAAAGAACAGCGCCGAAAACGTGTCCGAGAAAAAACGGATGATGAATGGCCAGGAAAGAACTTCTGCGGCAAAAAGCCTATGCCGAAGACACACAGCTATGCCGGTGAACAGGAAACACCCACCAAAACCAATGATGATGAGGATTTGTGAGACCGGAAAACTGGCAGACAGGACCTTGATAAAGCTGTCCTCTACCGCAAATCCCGCCATCGCCAGCAGCATGAAGATGATTCCACGTAGATTTTGCATGCCTGGCATCCTGTTTAACGCTGCAGATCAGCAGCCATTCTCACCCGTTGACGGCGCGCGTCTTTTTCGGGTCAAAGAAAGGCTTTGGTACAATTTCGGCCTGTCTTAGATCACCTGCCATATCGACCGAGACTTTGGTGCCAATCTGCGCATGGTCTGCCGCGACAAGCGCCAGCGCTATATTCTGTTCAAGGCGCGGCGAATAAACGGCTGATGTTATTTTGCCAATGATGGCGTCATGGGAGCGTATAAGCCAGTTTTCGTCATTTGACCCGTCAATGGGTGGCCCGTCGATCGTGATGCCAACCTGATATTGAGACACGCCCGCTGCCTTGATCCGTTTCAAGGCAGCTTTGCTAACAAAATCTGCCGTCATATCAAGATCAACCAACCTATCCATACCCAATTCGAACGGGTTGTTTTCTAACGTCATATCAGCGTGATAGGAAAGCATTGCAGCTTCAATCCGGCGAATACTGGATGTATGACCAGGGTGCAGTCCCATCGGGCCACCAACTGCCATCAGATGTTCCCATAAGGCGTCACCCTTGCTGCCATCCCTCAGGAAAATTTCATAGCCAAGTTCGCTCGACCAGCCTGTTCGCGAAATGATAAGCGGAACGCCATTCCAATCATATTCCATGAAACGGTAATAGGCCAGTTCTGTTGGTGCATCACCAAAGGCTGCCCGCAAAATGTCTTTCGATTTCGGACCCTGAAGCTGCAATGGTGACACATCTGGCTCACAGATCTGCACATCCATACCCGCCGTTGCGGCCACGCCGCGTGCCCACAGCAAAACATCACTATCCGCAATCGACAGCCAGAAATGGTCTTCGGCCAGTTTCAGAAGGATCGGGTCATTGATAATGCCACCATCCTGATCTGTTATCAGGACATATTTACATTGCCCGACCTCACATGTGGACAGGTCACGACAACTCAGAAACTGGGTAAATCTTGCGGCGTCCGGCCCGGTGATTTCAACCTGTCGTTCGACCGCGACATCGCAGAGTATCGCCTCATTGACGAGGTTCCAGAAATTCTGAACAGGATCGCCAAAATCTCGCGGAATATACATATGATTATATACCGAGAAACCTTGCGCACCCCAGCGAAGCGCGGCGTCAGAAAAAGGGGATTTCCTGACCTGTGTGCCAAAGCTGAATTTCCGGAAAGACTGGTCGTTGTTCGTGGTGGTGTTCATTTGCGTTACCAATCTATGAGACAGGAGAACAAAAAAGATGCCATGGGCCGCGCCGTGCCCTGACTAGATAATCGCTAGGCGGCGTCATACAACCAGCGTGGCAGATGATCGCCGTTAACGCATGATTGGCTGCGTGCCGTTATGGGCGTTGCCATTATCATTTCGCAGTTTTGGCTTCGCCCGCGGCCAGCAATAGCTGCAATGCAGACGTTACCTGTTTCGGGGTTTCAATGCTCGGCAGATGCCCCGCATCTTCGATGATTAACAGCCGTGCATGCGGAATCATCTCTTTCATCGCGTCGTGTCTTTCAACCGGACATAAAGCATCGTGACGACCACACAGGATCAGTGTGGGGCAGGTCACATCGCGTAATACATCGCAATAGTCCGGACGATCCCGCAACGCCAAAGATTGATTGATAAACACCGCAGGCCCGAGAGACAGTGCCATTGCCATACACATCTGTTTCAGGTGATCGCTGTCCTCGCGGTGCGTGAAATAGTTTGGCTTCATCTCGTCACGCATAACCGCTTCGAGCCGGCCCTCGGCCGCTGCAGCCATCTGGGGGCCGCGCCGTTGCTTAATATTGTCTGCCTCGGCAAAGGGGTTGGTGTCCATTAGGGCAAGGTGGCTGACGCGATCTGGTGCCTGCCGCATGATTTCCATTGCCAGAATCCCCCCCATCGACAAACCGCCAAGGGCGAATAGCGGTGGCGCATCCTGCAAAATCTGACCTGCCAGCGCCGCCATATTGTCTGCCCCACCTGTTTGCGGACAGATGATGTCATGCGCAGCGATCATGGCCTCTTGCTGGGGAGCAAAAAGCCTTGCATCACACATCATTCCGGGCAACAGGATTAGAGGGTGCGCACCCACGCAGCTAGAGCCGCTCGCTTGCAATACGGGCACCGGCCGACAGGCTGGCCAGTTTGGCCCAGGCGATTTCCGGGTCAACAGCGCCAAACCCCGCAAAGGTGCCAAAGCCGCAATCAGAGCCAGCAATTACCCGCTCTGCGCCAACAATATTTACAAAACGGTCAATCCGCTGCGCGACAAGTTCCGGGTGTTCGACAAAATTGGTCGTGGTATCCACAACCCCGGGCACCAACACCTTATCGTCGGGGATTTCAGCTGCCCGGTCACGGAACACTGTCCATTCATGGGCATGGCGCGGGTTTGATGTCTCGAACAAAATATAGCGCGCACGCGTGCCCATCAGTGTCTCGAAAACCTTGTCCATTTCGATGTCACATACATGCGGGCCTTCATAATTACCCCAGCAGATATGCACACGCACGCGCGCCGGATCGATGTCACGCAAAGCATGGTTCAAAGCGGCGACATGCTGGTTGGCAACAGCGACAAAGGCGTCATCATCCAGATCGGCAAACAGCATGTGGCGAGATAATGCGAGGTCCGGACAGTCCAGTTGCAGGTCGAGGCCGGCGCCGACGATGGTCTCGTATTCTTCTTTCATGGCATCGGCAAGGGCCGCAAGATATGCCTCGCGCGTTTTGTAATGCTGGTTCTGAAGGAAAAGCGAAATCACACCAGGTGACGCCGCATTCATAAAGCCGCGTGACGCGCCGTTCTTGGCCATACCGGCCTGCAGGTTGGCAATATCCTTTTGCAGTTCCCCCTGCCCTTTAGATCGCACATCACCTGTACACATCGGGCGGGCATATTGCGGCGTGCCGCCGGCCTGTGCCAAACGTTCCAGAAAAGTGGGGAACAGTTTCAAATCCCCAGGCGCATTGCGCGGACTGTCACCCGAAAACCCGGTATAGCGGTCCTTTACGTAAGTGGCGTAGGAAATTTTTGACGTTTCTCCGTCCGAAACAATGTCGATACCAGCGTCAGTCTGTCGACGTACCGTTTCTGCACAGGCATTCCGCATACAGCTGTCAAAGGCTGCCTCGTCATAGGCTTCGTTGTTTTCACGCGCAAAGATGAAATCCACAACCTCTTGAGTGCGCGGCAAGGAGCCAACATGGCTGGTCAAAATAGAAGTCATTTTTATCCTCCTGTTTTCATGACGATCTGTTTCCAGACAGCCGTTTCGTCAAACAGTACATATTCACGACGCAAGCCCCGTGGACCAAATTCGGCATGACTGGCGCCCATAACATAGACTTTCGCACCGGATGGCGCGCCAAAGCTTCCCCAGCCACTATGTGTCCCATAAAGCCCCCAACGCAGCGCAGCGCGCGGCGCCATATCCGGATCCTCACGACCGATCTGATGCTCGATTACAAAGGCAGCATCGGGAAAACTGGCCCGCAGCCCCATCCAGAACCGGTCAGCTGCATCGTGGCCATGGGTTGTTACACCGCCCGGCAATTCAAGATGGCACGCCGGATCATATTCCGCCGGTATGGCGGCCAGATCAGCGTCCATAATGCGTTGCAGAATATCTGCATAACGGGCACCCCACGCATTGTCGTTACCTCTGCCAAGGTAAGGGCCCTTGATATTGATGTCCGGAGTGAATGGCCTAATGCAATCCGCAACGCCGCCCTCACGCTCAATCAGATCCGCCGCATAGGCTTTCGGATCCCAGCCAAGCTGGCGAACAATTGCGCCCTGATCACGGATCAGCCATTCATCATTGATCTGGTTGTTGATGGCATGACAGTCAGCAATGATCCGGTAAACAAGGGTCTTGCCGGTTGCTGCGCCATAGACACCATCACCAAGATGGGTCGCGGTAGACAGAATGCGGTGGGAACTCAACATCCCCTCCTCAGGTGTCCCTGACCAGATTACATCCTCACCAAGAAGCCGCCTGTCGGGGAATTCTGCCAGCGTTGCCATGGTCGCCGCGATCACATCCTCATTTCCAACAACCATGGAACCGGGCGAGCGCACGGGAATATCAGGCGTGTAATAATGCTGCAGCGTTGCAATGCCCCGGTCTTCCCAGATTTCACGGGTGATACCCAGAATGAAATCGGGAAAATCTGTCCATTTTCCGTCGAAACCTTTCATCATGTCATCCTTTCACCACATCCGGTTGGCGTGTAGACCCGCGGATTACAAGCGGGCCGTCAACTTGCACGCGGCGCGCCGTGATATCGCCATCATTAATCTGTTGCATCAAAATCTCGACTGTCTGGTCAACCATCTGGTCTGCAGACTGTCGCACGGTGGTCAAATCATAGCTTGGCCATGATGCCGCCAGCACGTCGTCATAACCTATGACGGATACATCCTCGGGGACACGAAGGCCCAATTCATAGCGCAGCGTGTCGAGAACCGAAAAAGCCATATGATCATTGGCAACGAAAATCGCGTCCGGCACCTCGTCCGAAGAAAACAGGGACAGGGTAGCCTGTCGGGCTCTGTCGGTGCGGAAATCGCCAACCGCGCGCGCATAGAGATTTATGCCGGCATCTGACAGTGTGGCGGTGAAGCCTGCCTCGCGGTCGCGCTGCGTTGACGCGCCTTCCCAGCCGGCAATATAGGCAATGCGTTGATGCCCGCCGGCAATCAGCAACTCGGCCACCTTTTGGCCACCGGCATAATTATTGGAGGTCACGGAAGAAAAGGCCGCATCATCCTGACTACGGTTGAACAGGACAAGCGGCACACCGGCCATGCGACATCTGTCAGACAGGTCGGATGATAACGCCACCGACGCGGCAATAATTCCATCCACCTGATAGTCCAGAATCTCTTCAATTACATTTGTAATATCGCCTTGCGTGCGCGTTGTGAGGAAAACCAGGACATGATAGCCACGGCCCTGCAATCGCGCCGATAATTTTTCCAGCGCGTCCGGATAGAACTGATTATCCAGATAGGCAACAACCAGACCAATGATGCGGGTGCGCCCCGACACCATTGCCCGGGCCAGAGAATTCGGTCGATAGCCCAGTTTGGTCGCCGCTTCACGGACCTTGTCTGACGTGTGCTGCGATACAGATGCACCAGGCGTAAAGACCCTGCTCACAGCCGACTGGCTAACGCCGGCAAGGCGTGCAACATCAAGCGAAGTGGCGGTATCACGTGGCATCAGTCTGCTGTCCAACCCCCGTCAATGATCAATGCACTTCCAGTGATCAGGCTGGATGCGTCCGAGGCAAGAAACTGCACGGCGCCCATGATATCTTCCACCTCTCCAACCCGGTTCAGTTTGATTTTTTCCTTGATCCACTTGACCCGCTCCGGTCGTGAAAATGTCTGTTCAGTCAGTGGTGTCCGGACAAAGGTCGGGCAAATTGTGTTGACCCGGATGGCATGGGGGCCAAGTTCGATGGCCATGGATTTGGTAAATCCCTCAACGGCATGTTTTGATGCGGCATAAACAGATCTGTCGATGCCGCCAACCACTGCCATCTGGCTGGAAATATTGATGATCGATCCTTTGCGGCCATCCGCGATCATCGCCTGGGCCGCATAGACAGACGCGAAAAATGCGCCGCGCAGATTGACCCCCATAACGGCATCAAAATCATCCGGATCAGTGTCAATGGCACGGGTATGGCGCGCAAGACCCGCACTATTGACCAGAATGTCGATTGGCCGTTCTGTTTCAATGATCCCCTTTACGGCCTTGGTGTCGGTAATATCACCAACAATCGGTGTCACCGCAAAGCCGGCCGCGGTCATTTCGCCAACAACCGCTTCCAGCTGTTCCGCGCCGCGGGCCATGATCGTGACCTTTGCGCCTGCTTCGGCCAGTGCAACCGCGCAGCCAAGCCCGATACCCGACGTACCGCCTATGACGAGCGCATGTCGTCCATCCAGACGAAAAGATGGGGTGGTTGGCAGCGTCATGAGATACCCCTCGCGCTGGTTTTTACAGGCGGTGAAAGGCTCATTCCGCCGCCGCCCCATAGGGAACGTTTCTACCGCCATAGCGACGTACCCTGATATTGGCCTGTTCGGCATGTCCGACGAAGCCTTCGAGCATGCAGAGGCGTGAACAATAGGCACCAATCTCGGCTGCTGCCTCGTCTGTCAGCACTTTCTGGTAGCTGTGGGTTTTCAGGAATTTGCCAACCCACAGCCCGCCGGTATAGCGCCCGGCCTTTTTCGTGGGCAGTGTATGGTTGGTGCCAATGACCTTGTCACCATTGGCGACATTTGTGCGGGCACCAAGGAATAGCGCGCCATAGCAGGTCATATGTTCCAGAAACCAGTCATCACGGTCGGTCATCACCTGCACATGTTCTGAGGAGATGTCATCAGCCATCAGCAGCATCTCGTCATAGCTGTCACAGACGATCACCTCGCCATAATCACGCCAGCTGACCGCGGCTGTATCGGCGGTGGGCAGAATGCCCAGAATGCGGTCGATCTCCGCGAGGGTGTCGCGGGCAAGCGTTTCCGAATTTGTCAGCAGCACAGCGGGCGAATTATAGCCATGCTCGGCCTGACCCAGCAGATCTGTTGCGCAGAGTTCGGCATCAACTGTGTCATCAGCAATCACCATCGTTTCGGTGGGGCCGGCAAACAAATCGATTCCAACCCGCCCAAAGAGCTGGCGCTTGGCCTCAGCCACAAAGGCATTGCCGGGGCCGACAAGCATATGAACAGGCTCAATGCTTTCGGTGCCAATGGCCATGGCACCGACGGCCTGAATGCCGCCAAGGACATAGATTTCATGAGCGCCGCCCAGATGCATGGCCGCCACAACAGCAGCGTTTGGCCGGCCTTCAAATGGCGGCGTTGTCGCGACAATCCGCGGCACGCCAGCGACAGACGCTGTCAGGACGGACATATGTGCCGATGCCACCATCGGAAATTTGCCGGCCGGCACATAGCATCCAACCGACTGAACCGGGATATTCCGGTGACCAAGGATCACACCCGGCATCGTTTCAACCTCGACATCCTGCATAGATGCGCGCTGGATTTCGGCAAATTTGCGCACCTGATCCTGGGCAAAGCGAATGTCATCCATATCGCGCGGTGATACTTCGGCAATCAGCGCATCAATCTCGTCCTGGCTCAGGCGATAGCTTGCTGGCGAAAAATTATCGAATTTCTCGGCAAGTTCACGCACAGCCGCATCGCCGCGCGCCTCTATATCGGCAAGTGCCGCTTCTACAACAGCGCGAACCTTTGCATCATCTTCGGATCTTTCTACCTGCGGTTTGCCGCTTTTCAGATAACGGATGGCCATAAAAATACTCCAGTTTTGCTGTCTTAGGGCTGCGGCGGTTGCCGGTCACCGCGGTCAAAGGCTTCCCAACCTTCACCATTGAAAATATCGACGCCCAGTTGCGCCATCACATGTGGAAAATCAACCATCACCCAGTTGTCGACAATCTTGCCATCGACCACTTTCCAGAAATCCATATAGCGGATCTCAACTTTCTTGCCGGATGCCGCAATGCCCATGAATTCGCCAGAATGCACAGCTTCCTGACGGCCAAAAGCAGCCGCCCACTCGCCCATATAAAGACGCGCCTCGTCAATGCACACCTTATCAGAAAATGCCGCCTGAAAGGGACGTTGCCAGTTATCCTGAAAGGCTTTCAGCCCCGTCTTGGTGCCGCATCCGGCATTGCCCATCCAGCGGAACCCGTCTGCGAAAAAGGCACCAATATCGTCAATCCGGTGATCGTTCAGCCCGTCAACCATGCCTTCGATGATTCGCTGCGTCTCAGCGGTTTTTGTCATGTCCGTATTGCGACTCAGCGCCGCTTGTTCAGGTCGTGCGCCCGCCATTATCCGTCTCCATCGATGCGCGCACCGCTGGCACTGTCAAACAGATGGCAGGCCTCCCGCGGCAAAGTGATCTGAACCTGATCTCCGATCGCTGCGCGATAATCCTTGGCAGCTTTCACTGCCACCATGCCACTTCCGGCGCGTACCGTGAGCATCGTGGCATCGCCAAGCAATTCCAGCGCATAAACGTCGGCACTGACCATGCCGGCAGCCTTCTTGGTTCGCGCGGTACCAGTCAGCATTGCATCCTCGGCCCGAAAGCCGAGCGTCAACGGGCCATCTGCACCGCCAATGCCGGGCACGCTGATATTCTCGGCAGTAAAGGTGCCGTCTTTTACCTTGCCTTCGACAAGATTCATAGCCGGGTTACCGATGAAGCCGGCTACAAATACATTCGCCGGTCGGTCATAGATTTCGGTTGGGCTGCCAACCTGCTGCACAACACCCTTATTCATCACAACCACACGGTCAGCGAGTGTCATCGCCTCAATCTGATCGTGCGTGACATAAATTGTTGTGACCTTTAATTCGTGATGCAGATGCTTGATCTGCGCGCGCGTCGACACGCGTAATTTTGCGTCAAGGTTCGATAGCGGTTCATCCATCAGGAAGACATTTGGTTCACGCACAATGGCGCGGGCCAAAGCCACACGCTGCCGTTGACCGCCGGACAGCGCTGCCGGACGGCGATGCAGGAACTCGTCAAGCTCTACCATGGCGCTGGCACGGCGCACCCTCGCGTCATGCGTCGCGGAATCAACATTGCGCACCTTTAGCGGGAAGCGAATATTCTCATAGACATTCATGTTGGGGTAGAGGCCGTAAGACTGGAACACCATGGCGATATCCCTGTCCTTTGGCTCAAGATCATTGACGATGCGGCCGTCAATCTCGACATCGCCGCTGGTGATCTCTTCAAGGCCGGCAATCATGCGCATTGTGGTGGTCTTGCCGCATCCTGATGGGCCAAGAAGGACAAGAAACTCCTCATCCGCGATATCGAGGTCGAAATTTTCGACAGCAACAAAATCGCCCCACCGCTTTGTCAGGTTTTTGAGTTTAATCTGCGCCATTTTGCGCCCCCTATCCTTTGACCGCGCCGGCGGTCAGCCCGCTGACAATCTGCCGCTGGAAGAACATCACCAGCACGAACAAAGGCGCTGTCGCCGATACCACTGCGGACACCGCATACATCACATTGCCCTGTTCTTGCGCGTTGCCAAGGAACCCGGAGATTTTTGGCACCATTGTCTGGTTCTCCTCAGTCAAAAGCAGTGCGGTCAGCGCAAAGTCGTTATAGGCCAGCAAAAAGCTGAAAAGGCCGGTGGTGATCACCCCTGGCCACATGACCGGGATGATTACATAGCGAAAGGCCTGGAAGCGCGTGCAGCCATCGACCATCGCGCTTTCATCCAGATCCTTTGGAATATTGAGGAAGAAGCTGTGCAGCATCCACAAAGTGAAAGGCTGATTGATCGCGACCATCACAATGATGGTTGTGGAAAGATGGCCCCAGATATTCAACTCAAAAAAGGGAAGCAGGTAACCGGAAACAAGCGTGATATGCGGCATCGCGCGAAAGACCAGCGCGATGATAAGGATCCAGAAGGCATAACGGAACCCTGAACGCGCCAGCGCATAGCCGCCAAGCGTGCCAAGCGTCAGCGAGATCGCCACCACCGAACAGGTGATGATGGCGGTGTTGATCGTCGCCCGCCAGAATTCCTCTTTCACCCAGGCACCCTCATAGCCGGCGCCGGTAAAGGCGGCACCTGTTTCGGCCATGGTACGGATACCCTGTAACGCAAAGCGCCAATCCTGTTTCGAGAAAAAATCGGCCTCAACCTTGAAGCTGCCCCACAGAGTCCACAGAAACGGGACCGCGGCAACAGCGAGCCACAACACTAGAAAGCCGATACTGAGGCCGGACAGCCATAGGGGGGATCGTGTCACTGGATATGCCCTCCCCTAAGCCCGCCGGCGGTTGTCGCGCCAGGTGCGCATCACCACAGGGGCCAGTAGAATGCAGACCCCTATGATTGTCAGCATTGAGGTTGCTGCCGCCGAACTGAACAGCATCGTGCCGTCGCGGCCGCGCAGATCATTATAGATGATCCAGGACAACGAGGTGGCATTGGCTTCGGCGTTGAAACCGACGATTGGTTCGAACACGCGGAAATTATCCATAAGCTGGATGAGTGCGATGAACACCACCAGCGGTGCCAGATGCGGCACAATCACATGCCGTACCTGCTGCCAGCGCGTGGCCCCGTCGATCATCGCACTTTCCAGCGTATCCTTTGGCACGGTCTGCAGACCGGCATAGAACACGACAAAGGCGAAGGGCGCTGAGTGCCAGACTCCATAGACGATAAGTGTAACCCAGGTCAGTGTCGGCGACGCTTTCAGTGACAGGTCGGGGTTATCAAAAATCAGTTGTAGGGTGCCGCCGATAACGCCTTTGGCATCAATCATCCAGAACAGGATCAGCGATCCGATCAGCGGCGTCACGATCATTGGTAGCAATGATAAAAAGATCGTCGGCCCCTTCATCAGGGCGGGCAACCTGTTCACCGCCAACGCGATAAAAAAGCCGAGCAGCAACACCAAAGGCGTCACTATGAATGTATAGGTCAGCGTAAAGGCGAGTGCCTTGTAAAAAGGCAGATTCAACAACGCACCGATAAAACTGCCAATCCCGCCACCGGCCTGCCAGGCAGTGGCAATCTCGTCAAAGGCAAGGTGATTGCGATTTGTGTAGGTACCAAGACCATTGAAGCGGCCAAGTGGCTCTTCCGCCTGCAGTTGCGCGATGGCCTCGGCATCAACAATCTCGACTTCTTTGCACCCGAACGGCCCACAATTCTTGACCGTCTGAACAATCTGTTCATGTTCGATATGCAGCGACTGAATTCCAACCGAAACCACGGGCAAAGCGATAAACAGAAGCATCGCCAATGCCGAAGGCCAGATAAAGGTCAGAAAGGTACGGTGCGGCATGTCGCCTGTCTCGTGTTGAAAAAATGAAGAAAAAAATGGCAGGGAACGCCATGCGCTCCCTGCCCGCATTGTCAGGGCCTAGAGGAAACCCTTTTCCTTGGCAGCTGCTGTGTAGGCAGCTTCGACATCAGCCAGTGTCTGCTCGGCACTTTCATTGCCCTGCAGGAAGTCGGCAATCTCAGCGCCGAGAGCGCCGTGCAATGTGCCCATCCATGGCAGCATCGGATAGGGCGCAGCCCCACCAGAAGCCGAGTCAACCACACCAACACCGATGGCCCGCGGCTTGGCGCCGGCGATCAGCCAGTTCGCGGCATCTGCATTGGCGGCTGCCATGTCTGCCGATGTACCACTGACCATGGCCAGGAAGCTGGCCTCGGCATCTGCAGCAGACGCATTCTTCGCAATAGCGAAGCCATCCCACCACAGTGTTGTTGCCGGTATCGAGCCACCCGCCACTGTCGGAGCAGCCGCAAACATGGTGCTGCCCTCAATGTCTGCAGTCGAACCCTCACCGTCGGTAACGGCACCGGCGCGTGAACCCCAGAGGTTGGTCATCGCGATATTGCCGGCTTCCCATTCAGCCTGAACGGCGTTGGAATCATGCGTCAGGTAATCCGGGTTCATGTAGGCTGTCAGCGCCTTCATCATGTTGAGCGTCGCAACACCCTTGGCATTATTGACTGACGCCTCGGCAGTGCCTGCCTTGAAGAACGCGCCGCCATGGCCGAGATACATATTGACGAATTCTTCTCCAAGGTTCCAACCGGCCTTGTAGGTACCGCCAAGCGGGTATTCCATGATGCCTTTGTCCTTGATCGCTTTTGCAGCGGCCAGAACATCTTCATATGTGGCTGGTACGCCCACGCCTGCCGCGTCGAGCACATCCTTGCGATAGAACAGATGCTGCGCATTTGCCATGAAGGCGACTGCCATCACCTTGCCGTCAATTGTGACTTTCTGCATGTTCTGGATGTCGCCACCATGCTTGGCGATCAAATCGTCAAGCGGCATGGCAAGACCGTCATTCATCACGGCAACAAGCGTGCTGTTGGTCACGTGTGCAGTGGTAAATTCTGGCGGGCTGGCCGTGAAACCAGGCACGATCAGATCTTTGTGATCCTTGTTAAGGTTGGCCGAAACGCTGGCACCGCCACCGTCACATGCTGTTGCCGCTGCTGCAATGGCCTGTGTGGCCGGAAAATCATTGGCAAGAAGTTTTACCGAACCGGAGCCAATGCCACATCCGGCATGTGCTGCGCTCGACATAACGGCCAGAGTGCCGGCCGCGATTACTGTTCTCATATACATCAGATTCACTCCCTCATTTGAAGATGCTACCCCGGGGGCATAGCGCCGCTTCAGCCTGCCACCGGACCCTGCCACCGGACTGGGAAATCTCGGATTGGTAGACCATAATCCGAAAAGTGTAGACAAGGGTTTGGCGGATTGGCAAGCTGATTTTGCATACGCATGCAAATTGGTGCCAAGCCTTCAATTATTGATTAAAAAAGAAATCTAAATGACTGAATATCAATCAGAAAAAAATGTTGTCCTTGCGTTTTACAACGCGCTGGATTCAGCGCCTGCCGGCGCGACCGAACCAGTGCTGCACGCCGCTGTTTCTGCGGATCATGTCTGGCGGGGTTTTCACCCTTTCAATGTCATTGTCGGGGCTGCCAGCCTCGCCCGGGAATTCTGGGATCCGTTACGTCAGTCGCTGACATCACTGCAGCGCCGCATGGATATCTTTATTGCCGGCAGCAATTCGATCGAAGCACATGGTGGCAGGTGGGTTGCATCCATGGGACATCTTATGGGCCTGTTTGATAAGCCATGGCTCGGTATCCAGCCGACAGGCAAGATCGTCATGCTGCGCTACGCTGATTTTCATCGTGTCGAAAATGGCGTCATAACGGAAACCGCGATGTATTTTGATATCCCGCATCTGATGATGCAGGCTGGCCCGTCCCCCTTCCCGCCTCAAACGGGAGAACATCTGGTCCAGCCCGGACCATTGACGCATGACGGGTTGCTGTTTGAGACGCAACCGCCCGAAGACGGCACAAGGACACTTGCTGCGATCAACGCCATGATCAGTGATCTGGGACAGTGGAACAGTGGCATGGCGCTGGAAGACGAATTGCGGCGCAGCTGGCATGAAAACATGCTGTGGTGGGGACCGGCCGGAATTGGATCAACCTTTACCATCGAGCGTTATGCAAAACAGCATGCCGGTCCCTTCCGCGCGGCCTTTTCCGACAGATCGCAGACAGGTCATATCTGCCGTATGGCAGAAGGACATTATGGCGGGTTTTTTGGCTGGCCGAATTTCACGGCAACGCTGACTGGTGATTTCATGGGCAGACAGGCTACGGGTCAGCCGGGAGAATTCAGGGTCATAGACCTTTATCGGCGTGAAGGGGACAAGCTGGCCGAAAACTGGATATTCATCGATCTTCTGCATTTCTGGAAAATGCAGGGGGTGGATGTTCTGGCAGATCTTCAGCACCAGTCCGGATCCTGACTGCAGAACCGCTATCGTGGCGCCCAATATATTTGCGCCCTGTTGCAACCCTGTTAACATCCTATTTTAGGTTCTGGGATGGTAGGCAGCCATGCAATTTCACCTTAACGGATTCCGTCCTGGCGATCCGACCATAGCCCCCGCCACTGATGCCGCGCAGACAGACGGGATGCCAGCAGAGGTCGATGTGCTTATTGTTGGCAGCGGGCCGGCAGGATTGACACTGGCAGCCCAGCTATCGGCTTTTCCCGATATCACCACAAGGCTGATCGAAGCAAAAGCCGGCCCCATGGAAAAGGGGCAGGCCGATGGTGTGTCGTGCCGTTCCATGGAAATGTTCGAGGCATTCGGCTTTGCCCATACGGTTATGCGCGAGGCCTATTGGGTGAATGAAACCACATTCTGGAAGAGTGATCCGGACCATACGGATCAGATTGTCCGGACCGGACGCATTCAGGATGTCGAGGACGGTCTGTCCGAAATGCCGCACGTCATCCTGAACCAGGCGCGCGTTCATGACATGTATCTTGATGTGATGCGTCGGTCTGCACATCGCCTCGTTCCGGATTACGATCGGCAGCTGGACCGGGTGGATGTGGCTGAGGATGGGACCCATCCGGTAACGGCCATAATCACCCATAGCCCTGCAGATGCGCCGCCGCGTGAAGAAACTGTTCGGGCCCGGTATCTTGTCGGGTGTGATGGCGCACGAAGTGCTGTCCGCGCCACAATGGGGCTTGAATTGAAGGGGGATTCTGCCAACAAAGCGTGGGGAGTCATGGATGTCCTTGTCGTTACGGATTTTCCCGACATTAGACAGAAAACGCTTATACAGGCTGCCGGCCGTGGCGCGCTGCTGATCATCCCGCGTGAAGGCGGCTATATGGCCCGCATCTATGTGGAGCTGGAAACGCTTGGTGAAGGCGAGCGCGCACGCAATCGGAACATCACACTGGAACAGTTGATTTCGGCCGCACAGCAGATTTTTCACCCTTATCGTTTTGACGTGAAGGATACGATCTGGTGGTCAGTATATGAAATTGGCCAGAGGCTGACCGATCGGTTTGACAATGCCGGCGATAATCCGGAATCCCCTCTACCCTCGGTTTTCATCGCTGGCGACGCCTGCCATACCCATAGTCCCAAGGCGGGTCAGGGTATGAATGTATCCATGGGTGACAGTTTCAATCTGGGATGGAAGCTGGCGGCTGTGCTGCAGGGACGCGCTGACCCCGCGCTACTGCGCAGCTATTCAACGGAACGCGCGGCCGTTGCCCGCCAGTTAATTGCCTTCGACCAGGAATGGACAAAAATACTTGCCGCCCAGTCCAGTGGCACAGGTGATACACCAAAATTTCAGGAATATTTTGTAGAACATGGTCGCTATACCGCCGGCGTTTCCGTGCGTTACGCACCTTCGGCCCTGACAGGCGCGCCAGATCATCAGCATCTTGCCACCGGTTTTGATATCGGAATGCGCCTGCATTCGGCACCGGTCATCCGGTTGGCAGACGCCAAGCCGATGCATCTCGGCCATACCATACGGGCTGACGGACGCTGGCGGCTATTCCTGTTTGCAGACGCGCCGCATCCGACAGCAGCTGACAGCCAACTGGGACAATTATGTGATTGGCTCTACACCGCCCCGGCCTCACCCTTGTTGCGGCATGCCCGCGCGGATGAGGATATCGATGCCGTTATTGATGTGCGCGGCATCGTCCAAAGTGATTTTCGATCACTGGATCTGAGTGAAATGCCAGCATTGCTGCGTCCGCCAAAGGGGCGGTTTGGCTTAATCGACAGCGAAAAGGCATTCTGTCCGGATTTCAAGAACAAGGCTGATATTTTCGATATGCGCGGCATTGACCGGCGACAAGGCTGCATGGTGATCGTGCGTCCAGACCAGTATGTGGCCCATATTCTGCCATTGACAGATGGTGAGGCCCTGTCCGCCTTTTTCGACGGGGTTTTAGCCGAGCAAACTGGCTGATCCCGTCAGCTGGCCGGCTTGGTCATTGCGATCCGCGTCCACGGGAAACGCCAGAACGGACTGTCGAGCGGGTCAATGCCATCTGCCTCACAAAACGCATCGATTTCAATATCGACAAAGCCTGCCGCGCGTAAATCGCCTTCCAGATCACTGTCAAACAGCGCTTTCATGAAAGGTTCATTGTTGCGCTTGCTATGGCCTTCCATGATGAAGCGGTCAAAAACCGTTGGCAGCAACCAGAAATCAAGATGAACGGCGCAGCCGCCGGGGCGCAAAACGCGCCAACTTTCTGCAAACATCTCACGGCGGGCGGAATCTGGCATTTCGTGCAAAAGCATCGTTGATGTGACGAGGTCAACGGATTCGTCTGCACATCCGGTCTCGCGCGCATCCGCCTGCCGGAACACAAGCTGTTGGCGTCCGTCCCGGGCGGCCTCGGACGCAGCCACACGCAGACAGGGTGCTGCCAGATCAACCCCGGTAATATGGCTATCAGGAAACATACCCCAGAACGGGCGAGTCGATTTGCCAAAACCGCATCCCATATCGAGGATGGCAGGCGCAGGCACATTCAGCCTGTCATCATCACGGATCGACTCGGTAAACCGGTCATGCAGGTCGCGATGCGCCGCATTCAGCATCGGGGTCGTGCTACGCGCGCCGCGCTCGTAAATCAAACCGGATACCTGTTCAGACCAGACACCGCCCGGATGCTGGTGGATGTCAACGGCAGTGTAGTAATCGGGTTGGTCAAACCGGTCATCAAGCTGCAGCGTTTCCGCTTCCAACGGGTTGGACAGGCTGGAAAGCAATGAATCGGCGCGTTCACGGTGATATGGTGCAAGACCAAAACCGCCGCTATATTTCATTTTCTGCAAATGACGTTCAAACCAGGCAAACAGGCGATAATCTGTCTCTGGCTCGAGATGTTTTGCAACCTCGCCCGTTTTGTCCGCATCGCTGGCGATGTCTGCATGCAACTGTTTCACTGCCGGATACATCTGCGTGGTCCAATGTTTCTTTACAGCAAGCAGGAAATCTTGACCGGCTACAAAATCCTGTTCTTTCATTTCTCGTCCTTCCCTGTTTGTTTACCCGCCAACGAGATGGGCGGCGGATCACGTGAACCGCTGAAGAATATCTTCGCTTGCAGGCACAGATGCCTGAGCGCCCTTGAGTGTGTTCATCAGGCTTTCAACAAAACGGTCCAGTTCGGGTTGCATTGCGGCACGCATCGCATCATCAGGAGGCGCATCCAGTTCCCCCTCACTGACGATGCCGGCATCCTGCAGGCGCGTTTCCATGCGGTGCAAGCGGGCACGCGTCACCCATAATTCAGTAGCCAGTGCCATGCTGAAAGCCAGCAATCTGTCACTTTCTGGCGCACCAAGGAACTGCTGTTCGGAAGTGGTATCATCCATGCTCTGATCCTTTGCGTAGCGGTAACGACTGTCAGGGTATGGCTTTCTGTTTTGATGGTCAAACATCCGGGATCCATCAATCCTGACGGATGCATTGACGCACAATGCCCTTCGCTGTCAGCATAAAAGCCTGCAACAGACATATGCGGGCATAGTGTGCGCTGAAAAGAAAATCTGGAGGTTGCCTATGGATGAAGAACAACAGCAAAAGGAACTGCTGGCCGCATTAGAGGAACTGGTCAGCAAATATCAGATCTACGGGACACCAAAGATGAGCGGTGATGGGGACATCACCATTCCACTCGATCCTGATTTGAAAAAGAAACGCGCACGAGGCAACGATCTGGCAGATGTGTTCAGCGAGATGATGAAGGATGATCTGCGGCGCGTCAGGCCCGGCTGGGTGGAATAAAAGAACCCCCACCGGCAGAGCCGGCGGGGGCATTCGTCACGCAAACACAAACGGGCAATGACGAATCAGGTTAGAGGGAGGAATACATTATCGTCACGTCGTCACCGATGATAACGACACCCTGAAAATTTTGTTTAGTGCGTAATGCGCAGCCGCATGGCGCCGGCTTTCTGCGACGGCGCAGGACGACCCAGACATCAGGCACTTTGGATGAGGCCCTGTGGATCAGGCACTGTGGCGTTTGGCCAATACCTTGGTCACATCACCAAGGTCCATATCCGCATCGGCAAGCAAGACCAGCATGTGATACAAAAGATCCGCCGCCTCATTCGCGATTTCGGCGCGATCATCCTTCATCCGCGCCAACGCAAGCTCGACGCCCTCTTCTCCCACTTTCTGCGCAATGCGTGCTTTACCCGATTCAAACAGCGATGTGGTATAGCTGCCCGCCGGCATTTCCGTATGCCGCTGGTGGACAAGACGGTTCAGCGTACCGATAAACCCCGCTCCTTGCGGCATCTCATCAACAAAGCAGGTCCGGTCACCCGTATGACAGGCCGGTCCGACGGGTTGCGCGCGAAGCAACAGCGTATCGCGATCACAATCAATCCAGCCATCAATGAATATCAGCCTGTTGCCAGTGGTTTCGCCCTTCATCCACAAACGCTGTTTTGACCGGCTGAAAAAAGTTGTGTTGCCCGTTTCCAACGTTGCGGCAAGCGCATCCCGGTTCATATAACCAAGCATCAGTACCTGGCCATTATCGATATCCTGAATGATGGCGGGCACCAGACCTTCGCCCTTCTCCCAGTCAATCTGATCCAGGTTTGTAGCGACAATTTGGACCCCGCCTTTGGAATTCTGTGCCATGATCTCAGATCCTCACTTCGATATCGCGGTCCCGAAGATAGCGCTTCAGCTCTGGAACAGGTATTTGCCCGCTGTGGAATACCGACGCTGCCAGCCCGCCATCAATGCCGGTGGTTTCAAACAATGCGGCGAAATGGGCGTAATCGCCTGCACCACCAGATGCGATCACCGGAATGCCCACTGCATCCCGGATGAGCGAGAGCTGTGCAAGATCATAGCCGCGCTTTACCCCGTCATTATTCATACAGTTCAAAACAATTTCACCGGCACCACGACGTTCGGCTTCCTGCGCCCAGGCAATGGTATTGCGCTTTGATGAAATGGTTTTGCTTTCATCCCCAGTATATTGATAAACAACATAATTATTGTGGCCGCTTGCATCTGTTTCACAACGGCTATCAATGCCAACAACAACGCATTGAGTCCCGAATGCCTCGGCCAGCGTGGTGATAAATGCCGGGTTTTCCAGCGCTGGTGAATTGACAGAAATCTTGTCAGCACCGTCATTCAGGATGGCTTTGGCATCGGCAACCGTCCGGATGCCGCCTGCGACGCAGAACGGAATATTGATCTGGCGGGCGACCTTGTTAACCCAGCTTTTATCGACAACCCGGCCATCACTGCTGGCGGTGATATCATAGAAGACAAGCTCGTCAACGCCTTCATCTGCATATCGTTTGGCAAGTTCGAGAATATCTCCCATGTCACGATGGTTGCGGAACTGGACACCCTTCACGACCCGGCCGTCGCGCACATCAAGGCAAGCGATGATCCGTTTGGTCAGCATGTCTGATCCCCTCCAATTGCGAGTGCCGCCGACAGATCAAGCGCCCCTTCATAAAGCGCCTTACCAATAATCACACCATCGGTGCCGAGCCCATCCAGATCGGCAATGTCGCTCACGCCGCCAGATGCCTGCAGTTGAATACTGGGAAACATCTGTTTGACATCAGCATAAAGCACGCGGTTCGGACCGGTCATTGTCCCGTCCCGGTCGATATCTGTACACAGCACATGCCGCAGACCGGCCTCCAGAAACCCCAAAATAAACGCATCAAGGCTGAGATGACTTGCCTCTTGCCAGCCGGACACGGCAATCATGAACGCATCATCCTGGCGGATAACATCTGCGGCAAGGCAAATGGATTCGGCACCAAAATCACGGATCATTGCGGCCACAATGTCCGGATTACGCACGGCCAGCGAGCCGATAACAACACGGCTCGCGCCAGCCTCCAGCAACGCCTCAACATCCTGTCGCGCGCGAATGCCGCCACCTGTCTGCACCTTCAGACCTGATCCGGATATGATATCCGCGATCACGCGCGTCTGCCGATTGGCAGGGTCCTTTGCCCCGTCCAGGTCCACAAGATGCAACCAGTGTGCCCCAGCCTCAGCATAGGCGCGGGCAACAGCAACAGGATCAGTGCCATAGGTTGTTTTCTGTGTGAAATTGCCCTTGTGCAACCGCACAACAGCGCCATCAATCAGGTCAATTGCGGGATAGATGATCATGTCTGGGAAATATCCCTTTATTAGATTTCAAGGAAGTTCTGAAGGATACGTGCGCCAATCGGCCCGGAACGCTCGGGATGGAACTGCGCCCCCATAAAGTTGCCATGCGCCACAAGAGCAGTGAAATCCGCACCATATCTGCATGCGGCAACAGTATCGCCAGATACGGGCGCAAAATAGCTATGGACGAAATAGACATGCGCGCCATCGTCAATGCCGTTCAATAATGGATTTGCTGCTGCGTCAGCCGTTGGCAGAAGCCGGTTCCACCCCATATGGGGAATGCTCAACCCTGGTGCGGGCTGAAAGGCACCAACTTTCCCCGGTATCAACCCCAGCAATGCTGTATTGCCTTCCTCAGACCGTTCAAACAGCAGCTGCATGCCAAGACAGATGCCGAGCACAGGTTGGGTCAGCCCGCGGATACAATCGACCAGCCCGGATTTTTGCAGTTGCGCCATGGCGACGGGCGCCGCACCAACCCCCGGCAGAATGACTTTGTCCGCCGATGCGATCAGTTCAGGATCAGTTGTCAGCGTGCCTGTCGCGCCGCAGCGTTCAAGGGCAAATGTCACGGAAGCGATATTCGCCCCGCCACTATCAATAATGGCAATCATCGAATAACACCTCTAGAGCATGCCTTTGGTGCTTGGCAGATCGGCACCATCCTGTCTTATGGCCTGACGCAGTGCGCGCGCAAAGCCCTTGAAACAGGCCTCCACCATGTGATGGGCGTTATCACCCGTAACGTTGATATGCAGGTTAGCCTGCATGTTTTCCGCTAATGATCGGAAAATATGCTCGATCATGTCGGTTGGCAGATCACCAACATGATCGGCCGGGAAATCCGCCTTGAAATCGAGGAAATAGCGGCCGCTTAGGTCCAGAGCAACCGTCACAAGGGCTTCGTCCATGGGCAGGCAAAAGCCATAACGCCCGATCCCGCGCTTGTCACCAAGCGCCTCACGCAAAGCGGCGCCAAGCGCAATGGCACAATCCTCAATCGTATGATGCGGGTCTATGTGCAGATCACCATCACATTCAAGGGACAAAGCAAACCCGGCATGTTTGGCAATCTGGTCAAGCATATGGTCATAGAAACCAACGCCGGTATGGATGGAAACAGGACCTTTCTGATCAAGATTGACCGCCACAGAAATTGCCGTCTCGCTGGTGCGTCGCACCTTGCTGGCTACCCTGTCATTGCGGCGTGCGGCCAGCGTTTCACCCTTCATACAGGCCAGCAGACGGGCCATGTCATCATCGCTGCCTATCGAGATGCGCACACATCCGGCAAGACCCGGCTGATGCGACTGATTACGCAGGATGATCCCGGAAGCACGGGCGCGAGCGCATAGCGCGTCTGCGTCGGCCACCTTGACCAACAGATAATTCGCATCTGACGGAAATACCGAAATCACATCGTCCAGCGCGCGCACCGCAGCGGCAAACACATCTCGACGGACCAGAATGTCGTCGCGTTTTGCCGCCAGCCGTTTCAGATTATCAGGTGACATGATCGCCATTGCCGCCTGTATGACAGGCTGCGGTATCGGATATGGGGCAAGCACCTTGCCCATTAACGCCGTCACGTCCTGGCGCGCCACAGCTGCACCGAGACGGACACCTGCCGCCGCATGTGATTTTGACAGCGTCCGCAGGATCACCAAATTGGCATGTGTTTCCATCGCATCGAGCAGGCTGGGTGCGACGGCATAATCGATATAGGTTTCATCGACGACCACCAGCGCCTGCCCCGCAAATGCGTCACACAAGGCAATGATCCGATCACGCGACATGCAGTTGCCGGTCGGATTGTTAGGCGAGCAAATAAAGATGATTTTTGTATTATTATCAGATTCTTGAACCGCTCTCTTCACGTCAAGATCAAATGACTCATCCAGCGGTGCGACGCGTGTCTCAATCCCCTGCAGCATGGCGGATTGTGTATACATCGCGAAGGTTGGCGGGCAGATCAGAATATTGTCGACTGCAGGTACACAGAAGGCGCGTACCAGGCAGTCAATCGCTTCATCTGCGCCCCGGGTCAGCGTCAGATTACGCGAGGACACATCCAGCACATCACAAAACGCCCGCACCAGTGCTGCCGGTTGCTGCATCGGATAGCGGGCGAGACCCTCCGCACCGACAAAGGGTTCGAAGCTGCATTCATTTGCATCAAGGAAGATGGTTTCGCCTTCCTCAGCTACCAGCGTCCGCGCGGACGCATACCCTTTCATCGCCACAATATCGGGACGGGCGCGCCCTGCCATGCCGTTGGCTGATATGTCCTTGGAGTTGTTTTCTGATGCCATAATATCTGGTTCCGTCAGGTCAGGCTTTTTGTGATCGGGGCCTCAATCGAGCATTTTTTCGATGGGCACAACAAGGATGGAGCTTGCGCCCCGGGTTTTGAGATCTTCCATAGTGGACCAGAACACCTCTTCATCACATACAGCATGTACAGCCACCATATCTTCACGCCCTTGCAGGGGCATGACTGTTGGCGCATGTGATCCGGGCAGAAGGGATTTAATATCCTCCAGCGCGGCTATCGGTGAATTGAGCATGATGTAGCGGCTGTTTTCCGCGCGCAGGACAGCTGTGAGGCGGGCAAGCAGCTTGTCGCACAACCCGGCAGAAACCGTATCCATAACATTGTTCCGCACAATCACGGCCTGTGACTCCAGGATAATATCTTCTTCACGGAGACCGTTTGAAATCAACGTATTGCCGGTGGAAACAAGATCACAGATGGCATCGGCAAGATGCGTGCGGGGTGCCACCTCGACGGCGCCTTCCATTGTCACAATGCTGGCATTCACGCCCTTTTCCGCCAGAAAGGCGGATAAAAGGCCACGATATGATGTAGCAATGGTCAGGCCAGCAAGCGATTGAACGCCATCATATGGCATGTCGTTCGGAACAGCGAGCGACAAACGACAACGCCCGAAACCGAGCGGCATCACTTCTTCAAGCCCGTCAAACTGCTGCGGATCCAATGCCTTGGTTTCCAATAGCGTGTTCTGTCCCAGAATGCCCAGCTGACACACTTCCTTTTCCAGGAAGGCCGGAATGTCATCATCGCGCACCAAAAAAATGTCCAACGGAAAATTTCGTGCGCGGCATAACAGCTGGTCTTTGCTCTTCTGCAGGGAAATGCCGGCTTTTTCCAGCAAAGCAAAACTTTTTTCCGATAGCCGGCCATTTTTCTGGATGGCGATCTTCAGACGGCCATCGCCGCGGCTAGATTTTGATAGCATGTGTCTTGCTCCGCGATCGGTAGGTGATCAAATTTTGCCCATGCGGCGCATGATGGTCCGGTAACCGTCATTGCCGCCATTCAGAAAGCGCGCCACGCGCACAATTGTGGCTGTGCTGACAGCCGTCTCGGCAGCAATTTGCCGATAAGGTAATTTTTGCACCAGCATTTGCGCGACCCGCCACCGATCAATCAGCCCTTCGCGTTCGGCTGGTGTGCACAAATCGAGAAAAAAGCTCTCCACCTCCTCGACCGTCTGCAATTGCAGGATCGCCTCATAGAGATCGGTCTCATGTGCCTTATCGATTTGGTCGCGTTTCATCCTGTGACAGCATTGTGCCGCCTCTTTGCTTTACCGGGTTTGGGTAGGTATGTTTCAATGTAATAGCGTCTTAATACGTTAAAACATAACCGTCAAGCCTGAAAGCAGTGTGTCTGAAGCCAAACAGGATCTCTTTACCATGGGCTAGTCTGGCAACTCGCGTACACGCACAAAATTGCACAGACGCCCGGCTTCTGGATCGATCTTGTTGATGGTGTCAGCATCAAAACCGATATCCGCCACACAACTTGTCGGGAAATAGACTGGATTGGTGTGTGTCGCAGAGGCATCAATCATGTGCATCAGCAAAACTGTCAGGCCCGGATTGTGGCCGATAACCATCACATGACTTTTATCGCCGCCATGGGCCTCTATCGCTGCCATAATGGTATTTGCACTGGCCTCATAGATGCTGTCCGACCAGATCACCGGGGTTTCTGGCCAATGGAGTGCGGCAATTTCATGGGTTTGGCGGGTGCGCGCTGCGCCAGATACAATGACCAGTTCGGGCACAAGCGCATTTTCCGCAATAAACAGCCCCATCCTGTCAGCATTGCGTCGGCCACGCGCGTTCAAAACACGTGAAAAATCATCTTGTTGAGATGACGATGTCTCGGCCTTGGCATGCCGGAATAGGGTAATGCGCGCCATGAGGGTGCCTTTCTGGCTGCACTATTACACCAGCCATACAATCTGCCAAGACGCAAAGAGTGATGAAACCCGGTCTGAATTCCTGTATTCAGGGGACAGTCAGAATCCAGTCAGGCACTGGCAATTCGCATAAAGAAGCGCCATCTACAGAGGCACAATCCGATGTCGATGCAAGCCAAAGGGAAAGCCAATACAATGCAGCACAATACTGGTGGGCAAGAGTTGTTGGATGCCATCGGGAACACCCCGCTGGTCCGCCTCCGGGCCGTGTCCGAAGCAACGGGATGCGACATCTATGGCAAGGCCGAATTCATGAATCCTGGCGGCTCGGTGAAAGACCGTGCAGCGCTTGCCATCATTGAACAAGCCGAGGCAGACGGCCGGCTGGCACCGGGCGGTTTGATCGTTGAAGGAACAGCCGGCAATACCGGTATTGGCCTGACCATGGTCGGTAACGCCAAGGGCTATCGTTCGGTGATCGTCATGCCCGAAACACAAAGTCAGGAAAAAAAGGACGTGCTACGGGTATTTGGCGCGGATTTGCGGCTGGTACCGGCAAAACCCTATAAGGATCCCGGCAATTACGTACGGTATTCCGAACAGTTGGCAAAAGAATTGGCAGAAACGCACGAAGCCGGCGTGATCTGGGCCAACCAGTTCGACAATACCGACAATCTACAGGGGCATTTCCAAACAACAGGGCCGGAAATCTGGGACCAGACAAATGGCCGGATAGACGGATTTACCTGTGCTGTTGGTTCAGGTGGCACCATTGCCGGCGTTGGCAAATATCTGAAATCCAAAAATCCCGACATAAGGATTGCATTGGCGGATCCTGAAGGGTCCGCATTATGGCACCATTACATGCATGGCGAATTGAAAGCCGAAGGTAATTCTGTGTCCGAAGGTATTGGCCAGGGCCGCATTACCGCCAATCTGGCAGAAGCGCCGATCGACACCGCTTTCCGACTGTCCGACGCCGATGCCTTGCCGCTGATCTATGATCTGATGCGTGATGAAGGGTTGTTTATGGGGGGATCGACCGCCATCAATGTCGCTGGCGCAGTGGCTTTGGCACGGGAAATGGGCCCGGGACATACAATCGTGACCATTCTGTGTGACAGCGGACAGCGCTATCAGTCAAAAATCTGGAATCCGGAATTCCTCAGATCTAAGGACCTGCCAGTTCCGGCATGGCTGGAGGCATAGCATGACATCACCGCTTGTGACTGCAGACTGGCTTCGCAACAATCTCGACAATGTCCTGTTGTTCGATGCGAATTACCATCTGCCGACTGTAGATCGTGATCCGGAGACGGAATTCAGCGCGGCACATATCCCCGGGGCGATGCGCTTTGACATCAATGCCATTGCCGACCCCGATGCCACCCTGCCCCATATGCTGCCGTCGACTGATGATTTTACCGTCGCCATGCGCGCTCTCGGTGTAAACAGCGACAGCCATGTGGTGTTTTATGATGATTCAGATATCAAGCCGGCGGCGCGCGGCTGGTGGATGATGCGTATGTTTGGGCATGACAATGTATCTGTTCTGGATGGCGGGCTAGCGGCCTGGCGTGCGATTGAAGGTCCGTTGGTCGCCGGTAATGAAGGCAGCCGTCAGGCGGGAAATTTCGTCACAAGGCCCTCTTCTGGTGCCGGCGTGATTGATTTCACTGCCATTGTCAGCCTGCTGGGAGACGGTTTGTCAGAACAGATCATTGATGCGCGTGCGGCCGCCCGCTTTGCCGGCAAGATGCCTGAACCGCGCGCAGGGCTGCGCGCCGGGCATATTCCAGGGTCGAAAAACCTGCCCTTTAACGAATTGTTGGATGACAAAGGGATGTTCCTGCCGCCAGACAAGCTGCGACAGCGCTTTGAGGATGCCGGCATAGATACGGGCCAACCGGCAATCACAAGCTGTGGGTCAGGTGTGACTGCCTGTGTCCTGGCACTTGGCTTAAGCCTTGTCGGCAATGATGATGTCAGCGTTTATGACGGTTCATGGACCGAATGGGGTGCAAGCGATGCACCAATTGACACTGGCGCAGACTGAACCTGCCACAAGAATTAAAAAAGGCGGCCGCAGCCGCCTTTTTCTGTTTTCGTCTGCCAATGCCTGATCAGTGATCGAGGATCTGACTGAGAAAGAGTTTTGTCCGGTCATTCTTCGGCTTGTTGAAGAATGTTTCTGGATCATTTTCTTCGATGATCTCGCCGCCATCCATAAAGATCACGCGGTTGGCAACCTTGCGGGCAAAACCCATCTCGTGTGTTACCACCAGCATGGTCATGCCATCTTCGGCAAGCTCGATCATCACATCCAGAACCTCCTTGATCATTTCAGGATCAAGGGCCGATGTCGGCTCGTCGAACAACATGATCTTTGGACGCATGCAGAGCGCGCGCGCAATCGCCACACGCTGCTGCTGTCCACCGGAAAGCTGGCCCGGATATTTCAGCGCCTGCTCGGGGATCTTGACCCTTTCCAGCAGGTCCATTGCAATTTCCTCGGCTTCCTTTCGTGGCATCCGGCGTACCCAGATCGGCGCCAGAACACAGTTCTCAAGGATGCTCAAATGCGGAAACAGGTTGAAGCTCTGAAACACCATCCCGACATCGGACCGGATTGTCTCAATGTCCTTGAGATCGCTCGTCAGATCGGTGCCATGCACATTGATGAGGCCCTGCTGGTGTTCTTCCAGCCGGTTGATGCAGCGGATCAGCGTTGACTTGCCTGACCCTGACGGGCCGCAAATAACGATCTTCTCGCCCTGCGCGACCTCAAGATCGATGTCTTTCAGCGCATGGAAGCTGCCGAACCATTTGTGCATCCCCTCAATGCGGATGACATTTTCGCCATTTGGTTTTTTTGCCATGGTGTGTTCCTGGAAACCTATTTTTTCTGGAATTTGTTCTCGGTGTCGAGCTTGCGCTCGAGATAGCCGGAATAAAGGCTCATGCCGTAGCAGCAGAAGAAAAAGACGACCGCCACAAACAGATACATCTCCCTGTGCAATCCAGCCCAGTTCAGATTGGTCAGGGCAGCTTTGCCCATACCCAGCAGATCAAACATGCCGATGATCAGGACAAGCGTTGTGTCCTTGAACAATCCGATGAAGGTGTTGACGATCCCGGGGATCGAAATCTTCAGCACCTGTGGCATCACGATCAGATACATTGTCTTCCAGTAGGACAGGCCGGCTGCATTCGCTGCCTCGACCTGGCCTTTTGGAATGCCGGCAATACCGCCGCGAATTACCTCGGCCATATAGGCAGACGCAAACAGCGTGACCATGATCAGAACACGCACAAGCAAGTCGAACGTGGTGCCGGGCGGCATGAAATAGTTCAGCATTGTTGATGCGATGAACAGCAACGCGATCAGCGGCACCCCGCGGATAAACTCGATAAACAGAACTGACAGGATCTTGATAACAGGCAGGTTGGACGTCCTGCCTAGCGCCAGCAAAATGCCGAGTGGCAACGAAAACGCAATACCGGTGATGCCGATAATCAGTGTCAGCGCGAGACCGCCAATATCCTGTGATGCCACAGGTGGCAGCACAAACCAGCCAAAAATCAGCCAGCCGGCAATAAACGGATACAGCGTAGTGAAAATGAACAGCGGCTTTCTGAACGGCACCTTGTCAAACAGCACCGGCGTAATCGCAACAAACAGCAATACAAAGGACAGATTGACCCGCCAGATTTCCGTTTCCGGGTAAAAGCCATACAGCAGCTGGTTCAGCCGGACAGATGTGAAAGCCCAGCATGCCGCCGAGGCTGGCGTTTCCATCAGTTTCCAGCATTCCTCACGGTTTTCAGCGACATAGACGGCGTCGATAAAGGCCCACTGAATTAGACCGGGAACGATGCTGTACAGCACATACAGAGCCAATATCGTAAAAATCGAATTTGCAGGTGTTGAGAACAGGTTCTTCCGGCACCAGCCAACAATACCCACCTCCGAGCTTGGCGGCGGCAGGTCCGGGTGCGTCCCACGGGCGTATGACTTTTCTTTCAGCATGTCAGCGCACCTTGATTTTCAGTCTGTAGTTCAGAAGGTTCATCGCCCCGGAAATAATGAGCGAAAGACAAAGATAGATGCTGAGCACAATAACCATTGTCTCGACTTCCTTGCCGGTCTGCATCAGCGAAATTGTGCCGATTGTAGCGACGATATCGAAATAGCCGATGGCGACCGCCAGCGACGAGTTCTTTGTCAGGTTCAGGTAGTTACTGGTCAGAGGCGGGATGATCAGTGGCAGCGCCTGCGGAATGATTGCCAGCTGCAATGTCCGGTTGGGCGTCAGGCCAAGGGCATAAGCGGCCTCGCGCTGCCCCTTGTGAATTGCCAGAATGCCGCCACGGACGATTTCCGCAATGAAACAGGCTGTGTAATAGGAAAGTGCCAGCCAAAGTGCCAGATATTCGGGCTTCAGCGATACACCACCTTTAAAGTTAAACCCTTTCAGAACTGGAAATTCCAGGCCGATCGGGCTGCCCATCGCAAAAAATGTCAGCGTCGGGATGATGAAGAACAGCGCGACAGATGACCAGAAGACCGGGAAAATCTGTCCTGTTTCCCGTTGGCGTGTGCGGGCCCAGCGTGACAACGCGAAGATTGCGCCGATCGCGACGAAAACAGACAGAAATACGATGCCTGCACCATCGCTCAGCAGTGGCTTTGGCACATACATACCGCGGTTACTGATAAAGGCGGTGTCGAGGATCGAGATGGATTGCTTTGGTTTCGGCAGGATATGGATGATCACGCCGTAGAGAAACAGGATATGCAGCAATACAGGCACATTCCTGTTAAATTCGATGAAGACTTGCGAAATCCGGCTGACGAGAAAATTGTTCGAAAGACGCATCACCCCGAGCATAAAGCCAAGAATGGTGGCAAGAATGATCCCGCTGACCGCAACAAGCAATGTGTTGGACAGCCCCACCATGGCAGCCCAGAAATGCGATTTTGACGGGTCATAATCAACAAAGGGCTGGAACGTGATGTCATAGCTGGCCGGCAGCGAAATGAAATCGAAGGAAATCTCTTTGCCGATGGCGGCGAGATTGGCCAACAGGTTTGTACCAATTTCGAAAAAAAGTACCAATACCAGAAGAATGACGGCGATTTGCGTAATAACAGATCTGATTTCACGGTTATAGAGGATGCGTCTGAGGAGTCCGCGACCGCCCTGCGACTGAGTGTTTGCTGACATGATTGCTATAGCCGGCGTTGTTTTCGTTTAAATGACAGCCACAATGGGTAGCAGTCTATGAATAAAGAAGCAGGCACCGCGGAGTAACTCCGCGATGCCATATTTATCTTCAGTACAACCTAGTTGAACGGTGGCGCGTAAATCAGGCCGCCTTCTGTCCACTGAGCATTGACACCACGCTCGAGGCCAACAGGTGTGTTCACACCAATGTGACGCTCGAAGATTTCGCCGTAGTTACCAACCTGCTTGATAGCGCGCTTCAGCCACTCTTTGTCGAGGCCGAGCATTGCACCCAGATCAGTATCGTCGAGACCAAGCATACGCTTCAGCTGTGGGTTCTTCACACTGGCGTCGAAGCTGTCGACGTTGGCAGATGTGATGCCCATTTCTTCAGCAGCGATCACGCCATACAGCACCCAGCGTACCAGGTCGGCCCAGGCATCGTCGCCCTGGCGAACAGCTGGCCCAAGCGGCTCTTTGGAGATGATCTCAGGAAGAATGACCCAGTTGCTTGGATCTGACAGCGCAGAACGCTGAGCAGCCAGTGCAGATGCGTCAGTTGTCATCACGTCACAACGACCAGACTCAAGACCTTCACGTGTTTCATCCGATGAATTGGCCGGAATAGCTTCGTAGGTCATGCCGTTTGAACGGAAATAGTCAGCGAGGTTCAGTTCGGTTGTTGTACCAACCTGAACACAAACTGAGGCTCCATCCAACTCAAGGGCGGAATCAACTGTGTCCTTGGCAACCATAAAGCCCTGACCGTCATAGTAGTTAACGCCAAGGAACGTCAGCTTGACGTCGACGTCACGACGGAAGGTTACCGTGGTCACACGATACAGCATGTCGCCTTCACCCGAGTTCAGCATTGTGAACCGGTTGGCACCCGTGGTCGATACATAGCGCACCTTGTCGGCGTCGCCCAGTACGGCGGCTGCTGTCGCACGACAGAAGTCGACGTCAAAGCCCTGCCAGTTGCCATTGTCATCCGGATTTGAGAATCCGGGCGTACCCGTTGAAACGATGCAGTTCAGCACGCCACGTGCCTGCACATCTTCCAGAGTGCCAGCCTGAGCCGAGCTAACCATTGTAGCTGCAGCAAGACCAGCGACTGCATAGACGATTTTTTTCATCTTATTCATCCCTGCTATGTTGTGATGATTACGATTAAAGTCTGGAAAATCTCGCGTTTTCCTAAACCGCCGTCAGATAACTACACTGGGCTCAAAAACGAAAGTGATTTGTTTACCAAATAGACAAAAAGTGACAAACCGGCAGGCAAAAAATGCAGTTTGCTTCAAAACCGACGGCGATTTACGATAATTATTACCCAAGCCAGCTTACATCTGCCCGAAAACAGCCAGGGCGACAGGCCCCTATCGGACATATGTCCGCGATCAGAGAATCGCACGACTCCGGCCTGAGTGACCTTCAGTCCATAAAAATAGGTAATGATTTCAAGTTTTTGGAGATTTTGATCCATAACGGCACCGGCCGGTTATGTGTTGCCTTACCAATGACGCGATTTCACTTTTGAGTGAGCCACCGTCACAGTGCCGGACAAGCGAACATCAACCTGTCAGGGTTTCGGCTGCGCGCCCCCGCGGCGGCATCCCGAATACATCTCAGGAGCTGGTTATGCCTCTCACACCTCCCCTTACCAACTTGTCCATCCACACGAATAGGGATGGGTTTTATGCGGGTTTCAACGCCTTTGTAGCCGCTGGGTCGAAAATCTTTATTGGCGCGTTCATCCTCTGGGTCGCTGTTTTTCCGGGAATTGCAAGCGATGTCCTCAGAACAATAAACAACTGGTTGTTGGCCTATTTTGGCCATTGGTACATGTATGTTGTCTTTTTCTATATTGTTGTCTGCGTCGGTCTGGCCCTCTGGCCAAAATCGGGCCGCATAAAACTCGGCAAAGCGAACGAATCGCCAGAATTTTCGCGATTTTCATGGTTTTCCATGATGTTTGGCGCAGGCATTGGCATCGGCATGCTCACCTATGCGACTGCCGAACCGATCTTTCACTTCGGCACCAATCCCAATGTCATCACTGGCCTGACGGTCGGTGAAACTGCGGGCAATGTACGCGCTGCCTATCAGTGGTCATTCCTGCATTGGGGTTTTTCGGCATGGGCCTGCTATGCGCTGGTCGGGTTGACGCTTGCTTTTTTCAGCTATTCACGCGGCCTGCCATTGACCATCCGCTCGGGGCTTACGCCGCTATTTGGCAAGGCCCTTGCCGGGCCGCTTGGCCACGCAGTGGATATTGTCTCGGTCATCGCCACCATTTTGGGCGTGTCTGTCACCATCGGCTATGGCGTTTCACAATTTTCATCCGGGATTTACAACATCACCGGTATCAGCTGGATCATGGATGACAGCGGCAATCCCACGATCTGGGCGATGCTTCTGGCGCTTGTTGTCGTCATGGGGGCGTCGACCCTGTCCGCCCTGTCCGGCGTCGGACGCGGGATCAAATGGCTGTCCAATATCAATATGGGCCTGTCGTTGTTCCTGTTGGGATTTTTCATGCTTTTCGGCGCAACCGTGTTTGTCTTCAAAACGCTCTTTGTGGGATTGTGGGATTATCTTGTGGCGCTGGTGCCGATGTCACTGACCGTATGGGCCGATGATGGCACCGAAAAGGGAACTGCGCTCGCCAACTGGCAGGGCGGCTGGACGATTTTCTACTGGGCCTGGTGGATCGCCTTTGCACCTTTTGTTGGCCTGTTCCTTGCACGGATTTCGCGCGGCAGATCGCTGCGGGAATATGTGCTGGGCGCAATGATTGTGCCGTCACTGATGTGTTTTGTTTGGTTTGCCTTTGTGGGCGGTACGGCAATTCATCTGGAACTGACGGATGTTGCCAACCGCCAGATTCTGGATGCAGGCCTTTCGTCGCAATTATTTGAGACCATCAACGTGATGCTGCCGGGCATGATGGCAACCGGCATGTCGGTGATCATTGTGATCCTGCTGCTGACATTCCTTGTGACATCGGCAGACTCCGCGGTTCTGATTATCAACACCATCGCTGCTGCTGGTGACGCATCGCAAAAGAGCGCGTCTCACATCATCGTGTGGGGTTTGGCGCTGACACTTGTGATCGGGGTCCTGCTGCGCACCGGCGGTCTGGCAGCCATCAACAACGCCATGATCATTGGTGCCCTGCCCTTCTCTTTGGTGATGGCGTTGATGAGTCTTTCCCTTGTGAAAACAATCGTGCGCGACACCATCAGAGCCAAATCCGAGGATGCACAATAGGGCGGCAACCGCAAATGCAACCTGCCATGCTGGTCACGACATTCCAGATGATCTGCGTGCCTTTTCAGGAGGTGGCCTGGCCGGCCGACCAAAACCAGTATGGCAGGTGATGCGTTTCTGAGATCTATCGAGAGCAATTTCAAGAATGCGGTCGCATGTCTGAACGAGATTGAGGCGGCTGACATCATTGGTGACGATCTGGCCACCAAAATCATGGTGGCCAATTCCACCTATGTGGTGCGCTTCGGCGTTAGGCTCCGCGGTACGCTACATACTTTTACCGGTTACCGTTCAGTTCATTCCGAACATTTTGAACCGGTGAAGGGCGGCATCCGTTTCGCGCCCGATGTCAATCAGGACGAGGTTGAAGCGCTGGCCGCGCTCATGAGTTATAAATGTGCCCTTGTCGAGGTGCCGTTTGGCGGGTCAAAGGGCGGGCTCATCGTCGATCCGCGAGACTGGACCGACAGTGAAATGGAACGGATCACGCGTCGTTTGACCCAGGAACTGGCCAAACGCGATTTGATCCATCCCTCGCAAAATGTTCCGGCGCCCGATGTCGGTACGGGTGAGCGCGAAATGGCCTGGATGGCCGATGAATATAAACGCCTGAACCCGGCCGAGTTGAACGCATGGGCCTGCGTGACCGGCAAGCCGGTATCAAAGGGTGGTATCGCCGGACGAACTGAAGCCACCGGGCGCGGGGTAGAATATGCCCTGCGCGCCTTTTTTGATCATCCAGATGATGTCGCCAAGACCGGACTGGCACCCGGGCTGGCTGGCAAGCGTGTAATCGTCCAGGGTTTGGGCAATGTCGGCTATCACGCCGCGCTATTTCTGGCGCAGGAGGATGGCGCAATTGTCACCCACATATTGGAACGCGACGGGGCGGTTGTTGATCCAGCTGGGATCGATATTGCCGCATTGCGCAAACACATGGTCGAAACCGGTGGCATGCAAGGCTATGCCGGCTTTCGCCTCTCCGGCATGGAAATGCTGGAGGCAGACGCCGATATCCTGATCCCGGCCGCAATGGAACGCGTAATCACCAAGGCAAATGCCGCACGGATCAAGACGCCGCTGATCGTCGAGGCGGCTAATGGCCCGGTGTCTGCAGAGGCGGACATCCTGTTGCGCGATCGTGGCATCGTGATCATCCCCGATCTTTATGCAAATGCAGGTGGTGTAACGGTAAGCTATTTCGAATGGATCAAGAATCTAAGCCGTATCCGTTTCGGACGGATGCAGCGCCGCGCAGAAGAAAATCGCTTTCGCGCGCTTGTCGAAGGGATGGAATCCATGACGGGAAAAACCTTTCCTGCCGATTTGATCGACAAGGCCATGCGCGGCGGGGCCGAAATTGACCTTGTCCGCTCAGGGTTGGAAGATACGATGCGGAATAGCTATCAGGTCATCAGCGATGTCTGGAACGGCAAAGAAGCGGCCGTAGATTTACGGACAGCGGCGATGATGGTCGCTGTCCGGCGCATCGCGCAAAGCTATCAATCGCTAGGTCTCTAGGCGGTGCGATACGCGCCTATTCGCGTGTTCGTCTATTCTGATGATTGCGCGTCACAATACGCATGAAACATGTTGTCTGGGCTGATTGATCCATCTGGACCGTCATCTGGTATTAGTGTCTTAACGCGGTCACTATGGAGGTGTCGCATACGGTCTGATCGGGCATGAAGGAATGCAACCGTCTCTCTATATGAAATATGGCAGCCGCATGACCACTGGCCTGTCAGAACTTATTTATGACCGCCTGTTGGCCGACCCGGAACTGGCACCTTTTTTCAAGGATATTGATATTGACGTGCTGCGCGAGCATATGGCCGATTTCCTCGGGGTTGTTACCGGTGGGCCGAACATCTATCAGGGCCGTGATATCCGTGAAGCACACGCCGGACTGGCCATTACGGATGACCATTTTGACAGGTTGTTGGCCCATCTTGATGCCGCCACGCATATGATTGGCATTGAACCGGCTGATATCGAAACCCTGCTGGCGATCGTCCGCAGCACACGCGATGATGTGGTAATGGTGTGAAAACCTGCCGGCCGGCCTGGTGTCAGGCCCGGTCATGAGCCACGGCAAGCGCGGCATGAAATACCAGCGAATGTCGGTAGGCAACTTCATCAAGATCGGCGCCATAACCGCCGCCAATTACCGTTGCGACCGGCGCGCCCCTGCCCCGAAAATGCTGCAGCACCATCAAGTCACGCGCGCGAATACCACCATAGGTAACATTCAAGAGTCCCAGCCTGTCGCCTTCATGGATATCCACCCCTGCGTCATACAGAACCAGATCCGGATCAGGGCACAAGCGGTCAAGCCGTGACAGCGTATCTGCGAGAATTGCAAGATAGCCACTATCGTCCGCTCCCTTGTCTATCTCGACATCCAGATCACTTGTGGCTTTGCGTGCAGGATAGTTCGCACGGCAGTGAACCGAACAGGTAAAGATGTCCGGATGCTGCGCCAAAATCCGCGCAGTGCCATCGCCCTGATGCACATCGCAATCAAGGATTAACACCCGCCGCACAGCACCCTCTTCGCGCAGACGCGCGGCCGTGTAGGCCAGATCATTGAAAACACAAAAGCCTGCGCCATGTGCATGGTGGGCGTGATGCGTGCCACCCGCCGCGTGGCAAGCCATGCCATGGGCCAGCGCATGCCGTGCCGCCAACAGCGTTCCATTTACGGCAAGGAATGAACGGTTTGCGAGAACCTGGCTCCATGTCAGACCCAGCACCCGCTGGGATTCCCGGTCCAACGTGCCTTTTGCAATGGCATCAATATAGCCAGCATCCTGTGTCAACGACAAAGCCATGGGATCAACCGGTTCTGGTTGCAGGGGCACAAACTTCCCCACAATCCCGTCCGCATGCAACCGGCTGACAAGACGGCTGAATTTCGTTGCGGGAAATCGGTGCCCGTCGGGCAACGGGATATCATAATCGGGATGCGAGACAAGGCTGATCATGGAGGTGTCGCGGTGATGTTCGTGCCGGTATCAGATAATATTCAACTCTGGTGAATTGGTGACTGCGGCATGAAACAGCAATGGCGGCGTGTCAACTTGCCTCGCGGGCCAGCATCGCGCGAAACTGTTCTACCTTCTGCCACTGAGGTGCCAGATGCGGCTGCCGTTCACGCAATAATCTGTCTGCATCTTCCTGCGTGGGCACATCGATGACGGTATCTGAAACAGCCACTGCAATATCGCCTGTAGACCCGTCAGATGCCGGCTCATCGCTGGCAGGCACGACCGCGGCGGAATTATTGGGCCGGTCGCCGGATGGCGCGCCTATGGCGAGATCGGGTGCGTATTCGGCCGAGCCATATTCCGGTTCGGCGCCCGCAGATGCCGCGTTGACTGCCATTGGCGTATCTGCCAGTTCGACCACCGGGTCGGTGGTCTCCAGCGGGGTATTATGCGCCGCAAGATAGGTTTCCAATTCAGCCAGCACACGCGCGTGATATTGCACATGTTTTGCCGGGTCGGATGAGTGGTAATGTTTAACCGCGCCATCCCAGCTTTGATGGGCTGCATGAAGATCAATCAGAAAACTGGCGGCGTAATCGGCATTCTGTACAGGGTCCAGCATATCCGCCAGTTCAAAAAACCCGTCCATGTGCCATTTGGTATTCACCTGCATACAGCCTGCATCAACACTGTGATCATCAGCGGATACCGCCGCTTGCAGATAATCTACAGCAGCCTGTTTTGTATCAAAGAAAAGGCCCTCGCCCTTGTCGTTCAATGTCCAAGGCCATGGCATATACTCACCGGTCACGGTCTTGCGACCTGCTTCCACACGCGTGATGCTCTGCAGCACCCCCCGTGGAATGCCATGCTGATCTTCTGCACGCCGTGCCTCGGCAAGACAGATATTGTCGATGGTGGAAACGCCGTCCGTTTCAGCAGCAACGAAATCAACCGACAGGAACAGGAAACTGATCGCAATCGCTGTGATCCGGACCGGGCGAGGATACATATTCAACGGCATGATTTTCATATTTAGGCAGCAGCAAAATTCATGCCATTATGAAAGACAGGCAATGATGGGATGGAGCGGTCATGCATCTGGAAACGGAACGGTTGTCCATAGAACCACTGACCCATCAGGATCTGGATGCGCTGGCCACTATCGAGGCTGACAGTGCGGTCCGTCGCTTCATTGACAACAAGATCATGACACGGCAACAGGTCGCCGATTATATCGACGCCATGTTGCAGTCCTATGAAAAAAACGGGTATGGCCGCTTTGCTGTCAAAGCAAAGGCGGATGGCACGCTCATCGGTTTATGCGGTTTCATCGATGAAGATTACGGCGTTGATTTCGGCTATCGCTATGCGCGGTCCAGCTGGGGCCAGGGACTGGCAACCGAAGCGGGAGCGGCGGTCCTGAATTATGGTGAGCGGATATTGCGACTTCCAACGCTGGTCGGGCTTGTCATGCCGGAAAACACGGCATCAGCCAATGTTCTCACCAAGCTGGGGTTCAGCCTTGAAGGCCCCCTTACCTATATGGGCATTCCTGCTATTAAATATCTAAAAAACAATCGATTTATAGATAGTTGAATTCACTGACAAAAAGAAATGACGCATGGATGGGACTGGCCATGCGACTATCGGCCGCCCCATCGTTATTTAGGGCCGCTCTTTCTTTTTGGGCGCCTGAACAGGATGCTTTCAAGCGCACTTGTTGTGTCTTCCGGCCGGACATCACCGCCGCAGAATTTGAGGATCAAGAACACCGGGATCATCAGAAAACCGGCCACCGCAAAACCGACAATCCCCCCGTAAAATAATGCAAAAAGATCGAATGCGATCTCTCCGGGGTTGGCTGTGATGGCAAATAGAAGGGCAAAGCCAAGGCCAAGCACAAAGGCGATGAGATTAACCTGTCTTGTATAAAACCGGCAGATGGTCAGCAAACGTTGCATGTCAAAAAAGGTCACTCAAAAATATGCTGCTCGATCAGGGCACCACGATACGCTGTTGTTACATTTTCAATCTTCTCGCGCCATTTCATTTCAATCTGTTTCCAGATCGGAATGCAGGCATCAAAAGCGTCCTGGTCCCTGTACTCGAACACATGCACAAGTTGAAATTGGCCATCACGATTCATTACTCTGGACGTCGGATAACGGCTCAGACCCGCATCCTTGAAATGTGGCATGAAATTATCCTGAACTTCGCGCCACCGCGAAATGCTGAGTTCCAGTTCATTTTCAGTCTTGAAGGTCTGAACCGTCACATTCATCAATTTTGCCATTACGTTACCTGCTATTCCCAAAGGCGTTTGTCGCATAAACACATTTGATAGTGATGGCAAGCGGCGCAAATAACAATGATTGCAACTGGCGACGGCTTTCAGTGCAGGTGTGAAACGGATGCGATCATGCTGTAAAGACCGCAGAGTCAGGCGCATGTAACGGGCCCTCGTAGGCGAAGGCACAACGGCGTGAAGACCGCTGTTCAGGCAGGCAGGGCCTGGTCCCCCGGAACCATACGGACAATAATTGATGATGCGTGATGAAAAACTGGCAATTGTAAGGTTCAAGCCAAAGCCGGCATATTTAGATCGCTTTATACAGGAACACAGTAAAGCGCGCGCGGCATCAGACCGTACAGTGACCCTGACCCTGAAACGCTTCTTTATTGCCAAGGATGACAAATTATTCAGCATTGTTCTGCGATATGCAGGCAAGCTGGAAGAAGATGCCAAACGCGGTGTACAGACCCTCGATGGAATGCGCCATATGCTGCAGGAATATAACCAAATAGACCGGCATATGATCCCTTTGACCGGGGGACTGGTGGAATAAGGGCATGATTGCGCCAGCCACAAACCTAAGCCGGGGGCTTTTGCGGCAACCAGGCCAGGGTTGATGAGGATACTGTTGTCGGCTTAGGCTTGAGCGCAAGCAATTATCGCATTGCGTTTATGACACGGGTGGTATTCGCAAAGATGCCGCTGCGGTCAAGATGAAGGGCGGGAACTATGGATATTATCATGCATTACATTGCGCCACTCGCCCTTCTTGGCGCATTGCTCGTCTACAGCAAAGTGGCGCAGACCAAAAAAGTACCAAAGCCTGTCTACTGGATTACTTTGGTCGCCGGGGGCTTTTTGCTGATGTCGATGCTGGCAATATGATGAAGAACCTGATGATCATCATCTGCCTGGTCGCCATCGCTACAGGCGGGGTATTTCTGCTTGCACCACATTTGAAACCGAACAATACCGCCTTTGCGCCTGAGACGCCTTCCAGCCATGTCTCAAAACGCCTGAAGGGAATATTCAAAGGAATGAATGACGGTTTTTCAAAATGATGCCCTGCCACTGCGGATTACAGGCGTTGCAAAGGCGTTCTGTGTGCAGCTTATAAGGTAGTCTGGCTCAGAACGATGCCCCTAAAGGCCTGCCTTATGACAGGCGTGCCGTCATCCACGTCTATTTCCTGTTCGATTTCTTTCCAAATGGGCTGACAGGCCTTATACGCCTCGGCATTTTCATACTCGAACACCCATCCCACCATAGCCTTGCCTTCCCGGTTCCAAATCTTGGTGGATGTGATCTTCTTGAGACCGGCGGCCTTCAACCGTGGCTGAAAAACGTCGAAACGCTTTTCGGTCTGCACTAGATGAAATTCCATGTCGCGCTCATTGGGAAAGGTTTCAACGGTAAAATTAACCAATGCTGGTTTCGTATCAGTCATGTAGCGTGCCTCCCTTTCATCCCAGAGACCGCAGCTGATCGAGGGTTACATCGCCGGCAACACCAAAATGTGAAATATCGCCTTTCATAATTTCCATTTTCGCCCCCATCTCCTTGATTTGATCAGCATAGCCTTTTGCCACACGGCTAAAGCCATCGGCCGTCTGTTCATCAGGAAACACCATAATATGGATGATTTGATTTTCGCTTAGATGAGCCCGAAAGGAAATGATCATGCCTTCCGTCAGATCAATTTTTTGCGACATGAAACTCACCACGGAATTCTTCATCATCTCGTTGGTAAATGTCACCCGTGCGCCGCGCATATACATCTTGTTCACCTCGTCCCGTTTTAGAAGCAAAGTAAATTTCATTTGATGTCACTTTGGAAACCAAAAATAGTCACCTGGTTCCGCATGTCCCTCATGACATGAGGGTTTTTCATGCCTTTGTCCCGATCCTGTCACGCAAACAGGCGTGTTGTGCAGACATAGGAGTGTTAAAGGACGGGGCGAACGGCCGCCTCGCAAACCGATCGACAATATGGAAGATGTGTGTTTTTCACAGAAATGCAGGCGTATCACCGCAAGACAGCATGGCGATTCCGGGAGGACTCGAACCCCCAACCTGCTGATTAGAAGTCAGCTGCTCTATCCAGTTGAGCTACGGAACCATTAGCCGTGGCAGGTGGGCACCAGCGTAGCAACACAGGCCCACATGACGCGTTTTGTGCCTGATTTGGCCTGTAAAGTCCAGCCACAGAAAACGGCCCCTTTACCTTCGAGCCTGCCCCCTGTTTCACAATTTGCCGTCCAGCAAGACGCCAGCTATCCTGCGCACATGAAAACCATCATTCGCACTCTGGCCACCGATGCATCCGGCCAACCGAACCCAAGTGATATTGCGGCCATGACTGCAATCTATCGCCATCATGTGCTGCACGGCACCGCCAGTTTTGAAATTGATCCGCCATCTATCGGTGATATGGAAAGCCGGATGATGGCGTTAATAGCAAAAGATTATCCCGTATTGATCGCCGAAAGATATGATGGCGTCGTTGTTGGCTATGCCTATGCCGGCCCTCACAAACCGCGGGCAGCCTATGACCAGACCGTTGAGGACAGCGTCTATCTGGATAAGGATTGCCTCGGCAAAGGTATCGGCCGACAGCTGCTGACCGCCCTCATTGATGCGGCAACGGCACGTGGCTTTTATCAGATGATGGCGGTGATTGGCGATTCAGCAAATGCAGCCTCGGTCGGGCTGCATAACGCAGTGGGTTTTCGCCATATTGGTACAGCGCAGGAGATCGGCTTCAAGTTTGGACGCCGGCTTGATATCGTCTATATGCAACGGGCGCTGCAGGGCTGACGTGACAATGGTCAATGGTCAATGGTCAATGCGTCCAGGCACCATTCCGCGTAAAGGCAAAATTATCAGCATAGGCTTTTGGCTTTACCCGGCGGGATTTAGGCTCGCTGACTTGATAGGCAATGCCGTTCGCTTCTGCGTAATCGATCGCACTTTGCTTGTCAGGGAACCGGACACGTACCTGACGGCCAGTATCGGCTGACGACTGCCATCCCATAAGTCTGTCGGGCCTGACAGCGGTGCTGCGCGGATATTCAAGAACCCAGCCATTGCCACGTGTCACCGCAGCCTTGCGGCCGGATTGCATAGCTGTCTTGCATGGCTTGTAAATGCGTGCGCGTACCATTTCGTTCCCCCGACCCTTAACGGCCCCCTATATATCCAATTCTTGCCGGCTGCGGTCAAGCCCCTGCCTTGCCGCACCTGACCATACCCCATTGTCAGCAGACAACTGCGGTCAGTATGCGTCAGTCATAAAGAGGAATGGTCGGAGTGGAGGGATTCGAACCCCCGGCCCTCTGGTCCCAAACCAGATGCGCTACCAGGCTGCGCTACACTCCGACGCGCTGGTTTTATTGCGTACGCTGCCAATTGGCAAGCCGATTAAACGCACAAAATGCAGAAGATGCGGATTTTCCTGTCAATCTGTCCTCAACCCCGCAGGCAAGAGCAGCCGCGCCGTAGATTTGATCCCGAGTCTGGCCACACTGCCGCCTTTCATTTCAAGCACATAACGGGCTGGCGCAGCGGATCGACGCGAATCCAACGTCTTTGGCGGAACATTTTCGACGGCGTTAACAAATTGCCCCTGATCATCAAAAAACATCATATCCAGCGGGATAAGTGTATTTTTCATCCAGAAGCTACGCATCGCATTTGCTGCGAACACAAACAACATCCCTTCGCCATCATCAAGCGCAGTGACGAACATCAGGCCATATTGCTGTTGTATCGGTGTGGACGCCACCTCGACGGTCACCTTAATTTTATGACCGTCACCACGATCAATAAGGATCTCTGCGGTATCGAATACAGGCCGCTCGGCATGGGCAGAGGCGCCAAGACTGCTGAATGCCATAATTGCAAACAGGACCGCAGAGGCCAGCAGCTTGTGACTAGCCCGCGACAAGATACCCAATCGCCAGAAGCGCCGCCAGTAATGCGGTCTGCACCATCACGGCACGCCCCGGCACGGTTGGCCCGGTAATCGGGGCATGCGCAAACCGTTCAACGGCCTGCCAGATGGCGTCGCGGCAACCGGCGATGATACGCATGGCACCGTTCCAGAAGGTCATAACCGCCACCATTATTGGCCTGCCAAACCAGACCGCGACACGGCGATACAGCCAGTCGGTGTTCAGCACCGTCGATTTCAGTTCCGGCGGATAAAATCCGAACCGCATCAGGAAGGTGAAAGCCAGTATCGAGAAGATCAGCAGTTCCATCTGCCCCAGCACATGACTGGCATCATAGGGATTATAGTCAATGCTGTATGGCAGGATCTGATAAAAGATGGTGGGAAAGCTGCCAATGCCAATACAAAGCGCACTGGCGCCGGCCATTGCCACCAACATACCAAAGGGCGCTTCCTTTACCTTATGTCCGCCATCATGTCCGAAGAAGGCGAAATAGGGGATTTTGATACCGGAATGGTGCAACACACCTGCCGACGCTGCCAGCAACACAAGATAGGCCACGATAAGACCTTTATAGCCAAGCGCCGACATAATCAGCGACTTCGCCGCAAAACCGCTGAATAGCGGAAAAGCTGAGATCGACATCGCCCCGATGACACAGAACACCATCGTCAGCGGCATCGATTTGTAGAGGCCGCCAAGCTCTGACGCCTTGACCGTGCCAACCCGATAAAGGACCGCGCCCATGCTCATGAACAGCAGGCCTTTATAGATAATATGAGCAAAGGCATGCGCCACCGCCCCATTGATCGCAAGATCGGTGCCGATGCCGATCGCAACCACCATGAAGCCAAGCTGGTTATTGAGACTATAGGCAAGCACCCGCCGCATGTCGTTCTCGATGACCGCAAAAAAGACCGGGAAAGCTGTCATCAGACAGCCAATGACGATCAAAAGCTCTGTCCCGGCAAAACCACGGGCCAGAGCATAGATCGCAAGCTTTGTTGTGAAAGCAGACAGAACGACCGTCCCGACGACAGTTGCCTCTGGATAGGCATCCTGCAACCAGCCATTCAGCAACGGGAACGCCGCCTTAATTCCAAAGGCGATGAAGATCAGCCAGCTTGCAGTGGATTCGAGGGTCATAGCGGTGAATGCAAGTGATCCGGCTTCGCTGTACAGCATGGCCGCGCCAGCAAGGAGCAACACACCTGACGCCACCTGAATGATCAGGTAGCGCATGGCAGCATGACGGGCGCGCTGGGTGCCAGAAGCAAGGATCAGGAACACCGAGGTGATCGCCGTCGCCTCCCACCATATGAAGAGCGTGATCAGATCGCCGGCGTGAAGCGCGGCAATGGCCGCCCCGGCATAGGCAAGGCCTGCGACATGATCGGTAGCGCGTTTTTCATGCCAACCATAGAAAACGTTCAAACCAGCTGCGATATGAAACACAATGGCAAAAGGAAGGCTGAGATGATCGGCCCGATAAAGCATCATCTCGAACCCGAGAAGCCCAATGGTCAGATGCTGACCAGCGCCGGCTGTCAGGCTGAAGGCCGATCCGGCAATGCCCAGCAGCATTACCACCTGGCGCGCGTGATGCGGCACCAGCACCAGCCCGGCCGCCACAATCATCATCAGTGCGCCTGGGGGCAGCATGGTCAGAAAATCACTCATCATCATAGTAATCCTCTGGTTTCATTGCGATCTTTCGCAGCAGGATCCCGCCGACCACGATGAAGATACAGATGAAAAAGGCATAGATCGCCGGGAATAGTGGCAGGTCTTCCAGCGCAATCTCGCCATGACGGTGGATCATAAACTCCAGCACCACCAGCACGGCGCCGATTGCCAGCAACACCCTTGTCGCCCAGATTCCCATACGCGCCAGTTTCTGCGCTTCTTTGCTGTTCGCGCTCATCCTGTCACCATTGCCTGTGCCAGCCCCAATATCGGGTCAGCGAAGAAAAACAGTGCGATACAGAGCACCGCTGTCGCGACAGGCGGCCATACGGTCAGCGGATGCCAGTCGATCTTGAATTCTTTGACTTTTGGCTTGAAAAAGGCGCGGGCCACCGGGTCGAGAAGGTAATAGATGTTCAGCAGTGATGAAATGCCGAGCACAATCAGCACCATCACCATACCGGCATCTGCTGCCCCCACCATCAGCATGAATTTTGACCAGCTGCCGCCTGCGGGCGGGATACCGATGATGGAAAGTGCGCCAATAAAGAAGGCAGCGAAGACAAGCTTCATTTCGGGCCCCTGCCCGTCAAGCTGTGAAATCTTGGTGATATGCGCCTGGACATAGATCGCGCCTGCGACAAAGAACAGGGTGATCTTACCAACCGCATGCATGGCGATGTGAAGTGCTGCACCTTCGGCAGCCATTTTTGTCGCAATTGCCGCGCCAAGAACCACATAGGACAACTGACTGATCGTTGAATAGGCCAGCCGCGCTTTCAGGTCATCCTTGGTGATAGCCACACAGCTTGACGCCAGAATGGTAAAACAAGTGGCCCAGACCAGCCAAACCGAGGCCCCCGTATCCGCCAGATAGTCAATGCCAAAGATGTAAACCGATACCATCAGCAAGGTGAAGACGCCGGCCTTGACCACAGCGACAGCATGAAGCAGCGCTGAAACAGGCGTCGGCGCCACCATCGCCGCCGGCAACCAGCGGTGAAGCGGCATGATCGCTGCCTTGCCGACACCGAAAGCAAAAGCCGCCAGCAACCACGGCGCAACCGACGATGGAATGGTCCCTTCGAGAATACCGCCAGGGACGAAATCCAGACGGCCGGTCATCACCCAGACATAGATGACGGCCGGCAGCAAAAGCACCACCGATGTACCGACAAGAATGCTCAAATAAAGCCTGCCGGCGTCGCGTGCGGCCTTGCTTTCCTTATGCGCCACGAGCGGGAATGTAGAAAATGTCAGGATTTCATAAAAAATAAACAGCACCAGCAGATTGCCGGACCATGCAATGGCCATGGCTGCATGGACTGCCACCGCATAGAAGGCGGCAAAGCGCGTCTGGTGCTTTTCATGATTGCCACGCATATAGCCAACCGAATAGATGGCCGCCAAAATCCAGAGGCCGGATGCAACAAGCCCAAAAATTGCCCCAAGCGCCGTTACCGAAAAGCCAAGTTCAATGCCGGGCGCGATCTCCGCTGCTGTCCATGACGGCGTGCCGCCCGCCAGCACGTCATTGGCAACATGCAGGGCAGCAACGAATGTGATGACCCCGCCGATTGGCCCGGCCGCATCACGCCAGTTGTTACGTACCGCCAGAAATGGTGTCAGAAGCGCCACGACCAGCGGCGCAAAAATACCGGTCAGGAGCGCGGTTTCAGGTGACATGAACATCACGAAATCCCCCCTGCCAGATGCATTGCCGCCCGGTTGGCGGCATCGACCAGCGGCGCCGGTGCCATGCCCAGCCAAAGATTGGCGATGGCGAGAATCCACAGGGGCAGATAAAGCGCCGGGCTTTCACCACCATGCAACGGGACCTCGTCTCCTTCAGGGCGTTGCCAGAGGACCTCAACAATCTTCCACAGATAGGCAACCGACAATGCGCTGCTGACCAGCACAAGGATCATCACCAGGATCATGTCTTCTGCGATCAACGCTTTGACAAGATAGAGTTTTGAGATGAAACCCGCGGTCAAGGGCAGGCCGATCAGGCTGAGACCACAGATCAGAAACCCTGTTGTTGTAATTGGCATGCGGCGGCCAAGGCCCGTCATGCCAGACAGGCTGACCCGGTTACGCAATGCGAGAAAATATCCGCCAACAGCAAGGAACATGCCACCCTTGATGATCGCATGGTTTCCAATATGGATAAAACCGGCGGCAATGCCTGCGCTGCTGGCAATGCCAAAGGCAAGCGCGATATACCCAATCTGCGCGACAGAACTGAAGGCAAGCAGCTTCTTTATGTCATTTTCATAGATGGCAAGGATCGTGCCGATAAAGATGCCGGCAATGGCCAGAGGAACCAGCACCCATTCCAGTGCCAGTGCCGTAACATCGGGAACGCCAGCAAAAACGGTAAACAGAATCCGCGCAAGGATATAGAGCGCCGCCTTGGTGGCAATTGCTGCAAGCATGGCCGACACCGCAGACGGGGCATAGGCATAGGCCGCTGGCAACCATATATGCACCGGGAAAACGGCCGCCTTGACCAGAATACCGGCCACCATGAAGCCAAAGCCGACGATAATGACTGTGTCCTGCTGCACCTGCGGTATCCGTTCCGCCAGATCAGCCATGTTCAAAGTACCGGTGACGGCATAGATGAAACCAACACCAATGACATAGAAGGTCGCTCCGACGGCACCAATGATCAAATAATTATAGGCAGCGACAAGTGCCCGCCTGTCGGTACCGGCACCAAGCGCAATCAGGATAATCGACGACAGCGCAGAAATTTCCAAAAATACGAACAGGTTGAACGCATCGCCAGTCATGACCAGCCCGGCCAGTCCGCCCGATGCCAGCAGCCAGGCCGAATAGGCCTTGCCAGCATCCTTTTCATTGATTTCCGCCGGCAACGCACGTCGCGCAAACAATGTGGCGACAAAGCTGAGCGCCGCCATGATCAAGACAGTCAAGGCCGAAGCCGCATCCACTACAAATTCAATGCCCCATGGCGGCGGCCAGCTGCCAAGATGATAGCTGAAGCTGGCACCACCGGTAACGGCGCCCTGCAGCATCCAGGCAGAAACCAGGGCACCACCTGTGCCAATCACCGCAATAACCCAGGCGGCACCCGATACGGGTATCAATGCCGCAACCGGTGCCAGCAATAAAGGCACAACGACAACCAGTGCCGGCAGATTGGCAATGATGGCAGTAAGGCTCATGATCTGGCCTCGCTGTCTTGTTCAGACGGCGCGCGTGTGACCCGTGGCAGGGCAGCTTCAGCCTTTATTGCCAGAACCTCATCATCCTCGATACTGCCAAAAGCCGCATGGATCCGCAGCACGAGTGCCAGCCCAAGGGCCGTTGTCGCGACACCTACCACAATCGCGGTCAGGATCAGGACATGCGGCAACGGGTTTGAATAGGCCACATCGGCAGAGTCAATCAGGATAGGGGCTGTGCCCCCCGCCATTTTGCCAACGGTGATGTAAAACAGAAAAACAGATGTCTGGAAGATCGCCAAACCGACAAGCTTTTTGACCAAATTGTTCTGCGAAATGACAATGAAAAGACCGCCCATCATCAGACAAATGACGATCAGATAGTTCCAGCTATCGGTGATAATGCTGACCGGATCAATCATGACTCGCCCCGCGGATGGTCTGCATCATCAGTTGCCGCATCGCCAAACCGTTCAGGAATAAATCCGGCAAATGCATGAAACAGCGCCAGCATGACGGCCGTCACGGTAAGGCCGACTCCAAATTCCACAAGGATAATTCCCACATGCTGTCCAGCTGAAGGATCGGGCAGTAACACATTGTAATCTAGATATAATCCACCCATTGCCATACCGGCGACACCAACCCCGCCATAGAGCAAAACCCCGGCCGCCAGCAACGCCAAATTCAGCCATTGCGGTACCAGCCTGCGCCCTGCTTCAAGACCAAAAATCAACGCATGCAGAATAAAGGCGGCGGCGATAATCACGCCGGCCTGAAACCCGCCCCCCGGACTGTAATCCCCGTGGAACTGCACATAGAGGCCAAAGACGATGATTGGCGCGAACAGGATTTTGGCGCAGGTGCGCAGGACCGGATTGTCACGCATCGCTGTTCTCCTGCACGTCCGCGCGGTCCTGTGCGGCACGGCGTGTACGCGTAAAGCCTGACAATAATACGAGGACGCCAAGCCCGGCGGTGAATACCACAACGGTTTCGCCAAGGGTGTCGAACCCGCGATAAGAGGCAAGAACAGTGGTCACAACGTTGGAGATATGCAGAAAGGAGTCACTCTCGGCGAGGTAACGCGGCGCAACATGGATATGCGCCGGCGCATTCGGATCGCCTACCGCCGGCAATTCAACTGCCGCGGCGACCAAAAGCGCACCAGCGAAAACACAGATGATGCCGGCCACCATCGCGTTACCAAAACGTCCGGACTGTGGCAGCACCTTTTCGCGCCCTGGCAGATAGGCCATTGTGGCGAGGAACAAAACAGTAGATATACCGGCCCCGACAGCGGCTTCGGTAAAGGCAACATCGACCGCATCCAGATTGACAAACATGGCCGCTGAAACGAGGGAATACGCACCCGCCAGCACAACCACTGCAAACAGACGGCGCGTCATGATTACCAGCACCAGCAGGAATACAAGGAACAGCAATAACAACAGGTTTGTTATAAAAACACTCATGGTGCATCACCATCGCGCTTGCCGGTTTCGTGCTTGCTGGACCCGGCCTTATCCTGCGGGTCATGCAGCACAGGCCGTAAACCACTGCGGAAGGCGCCCTGCGCCACGGCATGCGTCGAAATAGGACTGGTAAAGAATAGAAAGATACCAACCAGCGCCAATTTGAAGCTGATGAGTGTCAGCCCCTCATGCACAATCAACCCCAGAATGATAAAACCGACGCCAGCGGTATCCATCATCCCGACGGCATGGGTGCGACTGAACAAGTCAGGGAGCCGCACCAGACCAAGACTGCCAATCAACAGCGCAATCACGCCGAGGGCAATAAACAAGCCTGATAACACATCAACGAGCATCGCCATCACACGCCCCCGCCCCGGTTGGCTTGATCATCAAGATCCGGCTTGGCGCGCCCACCACGATCCCCAAGCCCTCCGGTGGTGAACAACTTCAACACCGCAAAGGTTCCGATGAAATTGATCACCGCATAGAGGATCGAGATATCCAGAAATTCCGGGCGCCCAAGCACATAGCCATGAAGCGCAATTCCAAGGATCACTGTTGTGCCAATCGCGTTTACTGCCAGCAGACGGTCAAAAGGGGTCGGTCCGCGCATGGCCCGCACCAATGCCAGCACAAGCGCAACCGCACATGCCGCTAGTCCGGCCGCAAACATCATGATGCCTCACCTTCAAGGGCGCTGACACGCCGGTCCATATCACCGCTTTCCACATCCTCAAGAAAAATCGGATCAAGCGCATGTACCAGAAAATCATGACTGGCCGGCCGCTCCCCCGCCAGAGTGGCCGAGTCCCGATCAGTCGGGTCCATTTCAATGGTGACAGTACCGGGCGTCAGGGTAATTGAATTGGCATAGGTCGCCACACCGGCAGCAGTTGTTTGCGTTGCCTTTGTCGTGAAAAGCACAGGCCGCGCCGACCCCGACAGGATAATCCGCGCTGTCGCGATATTTGCGGTCACAATTTCACGCAGGAGCCATAGCAGGTAGGCCGGCAGCCGGGCAAAAACATGCAGCGGCAAACCTTCATCATCAGAAGCACCGATCAGATGCGCAAGCAGTGTGGCAAGCGCACAGCTGGCGATACCAAGCGACACCAGCAGCGGTGTATAATGACCTGACATCAAAAGCCATCCTGCAAACAGAATGACAAACAATAACAGGCTTCGGCCAAATCGGTTCAAACCGCCCTCCCCAATCCCTCGGATATTAGAGACAAGCCTTGGGCACTTCAACGCCAATTACCGAGAAAATAACGTTCTTTCTGCCGCGATCCTGTAACTGCGTCTTTGTATGTGCCCGATGCCGGTTGTAATCCGTTCGGCTTGCCTGTAAAAAATCGAAAATGGTTCGAATTGACGGGCCTGCTATATCTTTTTGGGGGAATGATGCCATGGCGTCACAAAAGGAACGCCCGGCGAATGTGCCGGAAGAAAACGTCTATAACGGTATCCACTGGATGGTTATCCTGACCTATGTCGCCGCGATCGGCGGCGTCGCCGTTCTGTTGGTAAATGCGGGCTAAGGACGGTCCTTTTTGCCGCAGATGACAAGGCCGCATTGACCCGGCAACCGGCGGACTGGTAGTCACCGTTCATGGACGCGCTATACCAGCAACAGATACTGGCCCTTGCCAAAACGATGCGCGACGGCGCGCTCGTCGCACAGCCGACGCACACGGCATTGGTGTCAAACCCGACATGCGGTGACCGCGTGCATATGACGCTGCAGGCCCACCATCACAGAACCGACAGGCTGGCAATCACAACAGCCGGCGCACAAGTGCGGGGCTGCGCATTGTGTGAGGCGGGTGCAGGCTTGTTCCTGAACATCGCAAACGGGCTTACAGCTGCCGAGACTGCTGCGCTGCACAGCGCCTTTGCGGCATGGCTTGCCGGCGATGACAATGCCGCGATCCACCAAAAAATGGAAATGTTCCAGCCGGTGCGCAGCATAAAGGGACGGCACAAATGTGTGACCCTGGCCTTTGACGCTGCCGTCAAGGCCCTGCAACAACCGGATAACGCTTAATCAGAAATGAAAATGGCCGGGCGATAGACCGGCGATACCCCTATTCCGGGCGTACGGACACCTTGCCGAAAACCCAAAGGACAGCGCAGAGTGCGAGTGGAAAGCCGATTACCAGTATCAGGCCAATATTTGCGTTCATGACAGACCCCCAATTGAATGACGCCTGCGAGCAGGCCGTATATCGGGTTATATCCTGTTGGCCGGCAGTTTCAAGATGAAAGCGAATGCTGCGGGCAGTTGTCGCGCTGGTGTGCGCCCCGATTGCGTGATCAGGTTGGATCGCACACAGCCCCGTCACAACAAGGCATGACATTCATATGACAATGTGCGCACTGCCCGTGCCCATGCACCCAGACCAGCGCCTCTGGCTGACCACATGCCGGGCATCTCGCCATTAGCTGCGCTGGCATAACCGCGCCACTATCCCCATTGTCGACATCAACAGGGCCAGCACTCGTTGACTGCCCGCGTTCCTTGCGCATTTTGCGTTACCTCTCTTTTTCGGTCTTGGGCGGCCCCAGCCGGGATTTCAAACGTTGGCGCGCCGCACGCGTGCCGTCATGAAACGTTCCAAACCAAACATCCAGCGGAAAATCCACACTGCCATAATTACACTCAAAATAGCGGTGATGAAGCTGATGATGAAAATGCCCGACAGCCATGCGCGGCCGGTTGCCGATGATCATTTCATGAAAACCGGTATGGCCAAAAATGGCAGACAGCGACAGCATGTAGCCATGGAAGATGATGAGCACCGGATGTGACGGCACCACCAGATGAATCAGCATCGAGCTGAAATAAATCACATGTTCGACAGGATGCATCGAAATGCCGGACCATGGGCCAATATTTACATTGCGATGATGCAGCGCATGCACATGCCGGTATAGCGGACCGAGATGCAAAAAGCGGTGCCCCCAGTAAAAATGAAATGCAATCCAGAGCCCTGTGAACAGCGCCACGAGGATGAATATTGCCGGTGAATCTGCAAAGGTTACCGCAGGCGTCCACCCATTTGCATGCGCCCACAACAACCCGACCAAATAGGCTGTCCAGACGGTAACGCCGCTGGCGAGCGACCAGAACATATTATCACGAAGCTGGTTGCCAAAGGTAAAACGGGCGCCACCACGATGCCCGAATTGAGGCACATATTTCAGCGCCGTGCCCTGCACACGAAAGCTGTAGAAAAACAAATGAAATCCGCCTGCAACCACAAAAACGAGCCCGAGATTCACCCCCCAGACATAGAACATCCAGGCGGCAAACAAATCGGTTGCACCATTCAGTGGGCCGCGCAATATGAGCCAGGTGGCGATCGCGGCGCCGAAGAAAAGGGACACTTCCGACAGGGTCAGCCAGGAATCACGATGGTAAGCGATGATGCGACGGGCATTGAGCGGCCATTCGAATAAGGGGTTGTTTCCGATCGGCAGATCTGGCGCATAAAGCCATTCATCGCGTCTGGCATGGTCCGGCAAATCATTTGCTGATGCGGCCGCTTGATAGGCGTCGTCCTGCATGTGATCTCTTTTGCGGGTTCTGCGATGTGACCGGTTAAAACGCTGGCTGATTCGACGCCCCGCCGCAACGCGTTTTTACACCTGTTCGGCCCATCAATGCGCGGAAGCCATGTCAATCCCGCTATTTCAAGCCGGCTATGTCAATCTTGTGCGCTCGCCACCCGCAATGCCTGTTCAACTGGCAAAAACCACAAGCTTGCTGACTGTGATCAATCGAGGGCATAGAGTGACAGCATCACGCTTGATTTCAACCGGCCGCCAACCCCGACAAAAAGGGTGTTGTTGACCCATTGATAGTCGGGATGCCCGGTTTCGAGGCGCGCATGCGTGCGCATGTAATATTGTGACGGATCAACATCCTCACCCGCGGCAACCTTTTCCATCACATCCGCAGGACCGTGACGGCAACCGAAATTTCGAATTTCAATAACGGCGCCATCATCTGTCCTGAACGCATATCGCGTGTCGAGTTCAGCAAGGCCTGATGTAAAAATCGTTTGCCAATCTGCACCAACATTCATGATCTCGCCCGAAAATGCCGGGCCGCTGACCTGGCCGCCAATGATGGGAATAATTCTGCGCGTGCCGCCCTGCCCCTGCCCCATTTCGACTATGGGGTCGAGTTTTATGGTCAGATCGGCAACATGGCGCAGGATTGGCTGGGGCAGCATACGCACTCTCCACGGATTGCAAAATTTCAAGGTCTGGACAGCGACAGCCTAGACCTTGCTGACACCAGACAAAAGGACCATTCATCAGCAAGATTTTTTCTGCTACCCCATATTAAGGTTCGCTGGCGCGATGAGCCAGGCCGGACAAGATGGTCAGTAACAGAGGTTTCAAAGAGCGAGGTCCAATCAGGTCATCATAGCTGGTGGCGGCATTGGCGGTTTTGCAACAGCATTGACGCTGCACCAGATCGGCGTCCCGTGCCTTGTGGTCGAGCAGGCAGCGGATATGCAGCCGCTTGGTGTTGGCATCAATCTGCAGCCAAATGCCATCCGCGAATTGATGGCGCTCGGCTTTACAGAAGACGACCTGAACGCCTTTGGCCTGCCTGCGCAGGAATGGGCCCTTGTTGGACTGAATGGCCGCGATATCTATGCCGAGCCGCGCGGCACCTATGCCGGCTATCGCTGGCCGCAATATGCAGCGCATCGCGGCCAGTTCCAAATGGCACTTTATGAACGGTTCCGTGCCCGCGCGGGTGATGGCCATATCCGGCTGAGCGCGCGTGTGACCGGTTATGAAATCCTGCAAGATGGAAAGGTCGCGGTGTCGATTGACACACCGGACGGACCCGTAAGGGAAACCGGATCTGTACTGATTGGTGCCGATGGCATCCATTCGGCTATCCGCGCGCAGATGCATCCTGACCAGCCCCCTATCCACTGGGGTGGCGCGTTGATGTGGCGGGGCACGACCATGGCAAAACCACTGCGCACCGGATCGTCCTTCATCGGGCTTGGTACGCACCGGCAGCGCATGGTGATCTACCCCATTTCGCCAGCGGACCCTGAAACGGGCCTTGCCATGATCAACTGGATTGCCGAGGTGACAATCGATGATCCGGATGCCAGCGCGCGCAGCGGTTGGTATAAACAGGTCGAAATCGATGACTTCATCCATCATTTTGAAGGCTGGACCTATGACTGGCTCGATGTGCCAGCCTTGATCCGCGGCGCCGACGTCGCCTATGAAAACCCGATGATTGATCGTGATCCTGTGGCCAGCTGGGTTGACGGTCCGGTCGCATTGATGGGTGATGCCGCACATCCGATGTATCCCACCGGATCCAACGGGGCCAGCCAGGCAATCATCGATGCCCGGATCCTTGGCGCGATGTTTGTCCAGCATGGCGTCAGCGCCGCAGCGTTAAAACACTATGATGACGCCCTATGCGCGTCTGTCTCTGAAATCGTGCTCCGCAATCGTGGCGCCGGTCCCTTTGGGCTGCTGAATCTCGTGCATGACCGGTGTGCCGGTATTTTTGAAGATATTGAGGATGTCATCCCCATGCAGGAACGGGCAGCCTTTATGGCCGGGTACCAGTCAGCTGCCGGCTTTGCCCGCGATACGCTGAACGCTGCGCCGCCGATAATTGCCGCCGGTGCGCGCGCAACGCTATCGTGATGATGCAACATCCGCCGCTGGTCCGTGACCAAAATCAAACATCATCAGGGGATCAGTACCGTCGCCCCTGACGTGGTCCCTGATTCAATGGCGCGATGTGCGGTTACCGCATCCTTCAATGCATATTCATAATTGATGTTGGCATCCAGAATGCCGTTGCCTATCGCCGCAAACAGGTCTTTCGCTGTCCATTCAAGATCAGACCTTTTGGCAACATAATGCATGATCGCAGGACGCGTAATAAACAATGAGCCACGCCGCCCCAGATCCTGGATGATGTCGACAGGGTCAGGTGGTCCGGATACATGGCCATAGGCGGCACAGACACCCATCGGGCGCAGGCTATCGAGAGACTGCTGGAGTGTATCCTTGCCGATCGCTTCATAGACAACGGCGCATCCCGCGCCGTCAGAAACGCGCATGACCTCATCCACAAAACTCTGTTCCGAGCGGACAACCGGATAATGGCACCCTGCAACCCGCGCAAGCTCGGCTTTTTCCGGGGTCGACACAGTGCCGACCGTAATGGCGCCAAGCGCGCGTGCCCACTGGCACAGGATAAGCCCCATACCACCCGCCGCAGCGTGGACAAGGATCACGTCACCCGGTTGCACCTTATAGGTGCGATGCAACAGGTAATGGGCGGTCATTCCCTTCATAAGAAGCGCTGCCACCTGCCGGTCATCCAGCGTGGCAGGTAGATGAAGTAACTTGTCAGCCGGATAATTGCGTGACTCGGAATAGCTGCCAAGTGGCGGTATGCCATAAGCAACACGATCACCCGTAGCGAAATCGGTGACGCCTTCACCAACGCCCTCGACAATGCCGACACCTTCAAACCCGATCACCACCGGCGGCGGCGATACGGGCCAAGGGTGCGAAATACCCCCTCGGTGATAGGTGTCCGCGTAATTCACACCAATAGCTGTATGCCGAAGACGCACCTCACCGGCGGCCGGATCTGGCAACGGCCATTCCTGCCACATCATGACATCGGGGGGCCCCATCGCATGAATTACCTGTGCCTTGTTCATCTTGAAAACACTCTTTGCGCGGTCCCTGCGGCATGGAGTTGGGACGCTGCCCTGCGCGACGCTTCTGGCCGACGCCAAGGCGCGCGCAACCATCCATGGCCAGACTTGATGAAACAACAGATCTGGCCCGATATCAAACAGGCATTGCTGACAAAATCAGGGAGGCGCGCACAAAAAAGCCCCTCGCCGGGGTGGCAAGAGGCATGATGACGCGACTGCGTGATCAGAAAGTTGGCATCCCGTACGAGATTCGAACTCGTGTTGCCGCCGTGAAAGGGCGGTGTCCTAGACCCCTAGACGAACGGGACATCAAGCCAACGGCTGATGTTTAGTCAAAATGGCGTCGCAAATCAAGACGGTTTTTCGCCGGCCGGAATGGAAAATGGCGGGCTGCTGCATACACATCAAAATTGTGCAGGCGCAACATCATCTATTTCCAGTTGCATTGCCCGTCCCCCCCGAAAATGATCGCGCCGTATCCGGCCGAGTACATGCAGTTTCTGGCCGTCACGCGCCTTCATCAACGCATCGCCAAGAACATTGCCACCTGCCTGAAAGGCGATGGCACCCAGCATATTGCCGCTACCATCATCCAGCCGGCAGGACACATGGGCACCATCTGCCCCAATCGCCCGTGCATGCACAATCCTGCAGTCCGGAAGGGCAAAACGCGGCTCCGGATTACCACTTCCAAACGGGCCAATACGGTCCAGCCAGTCTGCCAGTTCGGGTTGCGCGCCAGCGGTGCTGAGCATGCCAGCTACCGCATGAACAGGTTGCGGGATGTCATCCCCTATTTCTGCGACGAGCCGTTCGGACAAAAACGACGCAAAAGCAGGCATGGCAGTGCGGTCAATAGAAAACCCTGCAGCCATGTCATGACCGCCGCCGCCAGCCAGAATGCCCACCTGATGCGCCGCGATGATCGCACTGCCCAGGCGAAAGCCGGGAATCGACCGGCCAGACCCCTTGCCCGGCGTATCACCATCCGGATTGAACGCCACCACACAGGCCGGTTTACCAAAGGCTTCGCGAAGACGCCCCGCTACAATGCCGATAACCCCCTCATGCCAGCTTTCATGCCCTACCAAAATAACCGGGCTTTCGGCCTGTTCTGCTGCCATATCCATTGCATGTGCGCGTATTTCCGCTTCGATGGCACGACGCCTTGTATTCAACTCATCCAGATTCGCTGCCAGCCCAGCCGCTTCATAACCATCCGATGTCGACAACAGCCTGACCCCGAGGTCAGACTGGCCAATCCGCCCGCCAGCATTGATTCGCGGGCCCAGCAAAAAACCGAATGTATGGGATGTCGGTGGCCGGTTCAGGCGCGCGGCATCCGCCAGCGCCGCCAGCCCCGGATTGCTGCGGCCAGCCAGCACCTTTAACCCCTGCATTACAAATGCCCGGTTCAGCCCCGTAAGCGGCACCACATCACATACAGTCGCCAACCCGACCAGATCCAGCTGGCTGCGCAGATCAGGAGCCGCCTTCTCGGTAGTGAAAAAGCTGCGGTGACGCAACTCACGCAGAAGCGCGACAAGAACAATGAAAGTCACCCCGGCGGCGCACAGGTGCCCGTAAGCCTGATCCTCATCCAGCCTGTTCGGGTTAATCACACTATGGGCGCGCGGCAATTCCGGCCCGGCCAGATGGTGGTCAATCACGATCACATCCATGCCTGTATCGGCAACGGCTGCAATCGGCTCATGCGCGGCAATGCCGCAATCTACCGTAAGGATGAGTTCCGCCCCGCGCGCCTGTAAAGCGGCAAGCGCTGCCGCATTGGGGCCATAGCCTTCACGCATTCTATCGGGAATATGGACATCAACCGCCAATCCAAGCGCGCCAAGCACATTGACCAGCAAAGCGGCGGCAGCTGCGCCGTCCACGTCATAATCACCAAATACCCCGACAGGCGTACCGGCCTCTACCGCATCGGCAAGCCGGATGGCGGCGCGATCCATATCCTTAAACCGTGATGGATCAGGCAGCAGTTCGCGCAGTTTCGGGTCCAGATAATGCGCCAGGGGCATATTTTCCGTTTCACGCCCTGCCAGTATCCGGGTTACCGGAAGTGGCATATCGGGAAACTGTTCCGCAATCGCCGCGGCAGCCCGATCCAGGTTGGCGCCATCAAGCTGCGTTTTGGCCGCTTGCCATCGGGCGTTTGTTACCGAACGGGCAACCCCCAGAAACGCCTCTGTTGCTGCCAATCAGACCTCCAGATCGCCATTCAGCACCGGCATGGATACCGGCGCGGCCTGCACGCAGCTTAGACCTTCAATCTCGCCAAGCGCTTCGGCCAATTTTACGCCGGCCACCTCATGTGTTGTCATGACCAGCGCCACGACATCTTCCGGTGCCCGCCCCTGTTGCAGCAGCGATTCAACCGAAATACCATGCGTCTGCAGGATAGAGGTTATATCGGCCAGAACGCCAGGACGGTCCAGCACCATCAGGCGCACATAATGGGGTGTATCCGGCCCGCCGGCATTTTCCACCTTGCTGCCATCGGCAAGCTGGTCCAGCGGTCGACCAAAAGTCTGTGTGACCCGGTTATTGGCAATATCAATCAGGTCAGACAGCACAGCCGATGATGTTGGGCCGGCACCGGCCCCTGGGCCCGTCAGAACGATCGATCCAACAGGATCGGCATCATAGGCCACAGCGTTCAGAACGCCATCCACCTTGGCAAGCTGTGTACTGATGGGTAGAAGGCAGGTCTGCATGCGCGGCATGCGCCCTGGTTCGGCCACGCCAACAAGCTTAATCCGGAAGCCAAGCTGTGCTGCATAATCAAAATCAACGGATGACACATCGCGAATGCCAGAAATAGCGACCCGGCTAAAATCAGGTGTCTGGCCAAAGGCAATGGCCGCCAGAAGCGTCAGCTTGTGGGCCGCATCAATGCCATCCACATCCAGCGATGGTTCCGCCTCGGCATAACCAAGCGCCTGCGCATCCGCCAGCACATCGCCAAATGCCTCGCCGGTCCGTTCCATGCGCGTCAGAATATAGTTGCAAGTGCCATTCAGAATGCCGGAAACGCGCGAAAAGCGGTTGCCCGCCAACCCTTCACGAAGGGCCTTCACCGCAGGAATTCCGCCAGCGATCGCTGCCTCAAACAGCAGTGCCGCGCCGCTATCCTCGGCCAGTCTTGCCAATGCAGTGCCATGATGTGCCAGCAATGCCTTGTTGGCCGTCACCACATGGATGCCGCGCGACAGGGCTGTCTGTACCAGCTCCAGCGCGACCCCCTCATGCCCACCAATCATTTCGACAATGATATCGACATCATCCCGCATCGCCAGTTCGGCGGCGTTATCATGCCATGCGATATCATCCAAAGCGAAACCGCGGTCCGTATCACGGTTTCGCGCGCTGACAGCAACAATGTCAAAGCCACGCGGCGCAGGTGCCTTCAGATCGCCGGCGCGATGGATCAGCTGGCGGGCAACCTCGCTGCCAACAACACCAAGCCCGGCAATGGCAACACGCAGCGGGGACGCTTTCGATGGGGACATATCACGCGACATTACTTCATGAATCCTCGAACCTCAGACAGCCAAAGATGTAGCCGGAGACAACCGAATATACAAGTCGCCGTTTAGCCACCAGGCCAATCAGCGGCATGCAGATGAATCAGTCAATCGTCAGGATCACCGCGCCGCGGCGATCACCAGCCTCAACCAACCGGTGCGCCTGTGCAGCCTCGGCCAAAGGCAGCGTTGTCGCCACTGCCACATCCAGAACGCCGCGTTCCACCATATCGGCAATGATTGCTGCATAGGCATCGGCGGCCGCGTCAGCCAGTAGATAGATAAGGATCGAGGTCAGGGTCACTTCCTTGAACATCATCTTTAAAAATGCCAGTTCGGGCGCTGGTGTCAGCGCCGAGCCATATCCGACAATGGTGCCCTTGATGCAGATGATATCGATGCTGGTGGCAAGGTTCCTGCCGCATTCACCATCGATAATACGGCTGACCCCGCCAGATCCGGCCGCCGCTGCCACCGCACTGACGAGATCAGGGTCGCGATAATCCAACACCGCGATTGCGCCGGCATCTCTGATCCAGTCCGTTTTGCTGCTATCGCCGGTTGTGGCGATGACGCGCGCGCCACTGTCGGTGGCGATCTGGATGGCAAGGCGTGCCACGGTGCCACCCCCGCCATGCACAAGTACGGTTTGCCCGTCCACCGGGCCGTCCTTTAAGACAGCATGTGCCGCCGTCAGTGCCGGGATGCCAAGCGCCGCACCAACCGCAAAGCTGGCCGTATCGGGTAATGCATGGACAAATTCAGCGGGCAAGGTCACATATTCCGCAGCAGTCCCACAGGCGCGCTGCCACTGGCCGTTGCGCACAAAAACGCGCGTGCCGACCAAAGACGGATCAACCCCACTGCCAACCGCTTCGACGATACCGGCGCCGTCACTATGCGGGATCACGCGATCAAAGCCCATCGGCCGCGACCCGGCACGTGCCTTCACATCCGAAGGATTGACGCCGGACGCGTGCAGCCGGACCAGAACATCACCATGAGTCGGCCTTTCATGCGCCATGTTCCCATGCACCAGAACATCCGCAGCGGCACCATTGGTCTCATACCAGACAGCCTTCATGACAGGTGCTTCCTTTCAGCTAGGCGTCCATTTCGCCAGCTACATATTTGTGGCGCTTCGTGCCGCCTGCCCATAAAGACCCGACAAGACTCGCAGCTGACGCGCCAGGTCCGACAGGCTGTCAGCATCGATTTCGCCAAGCGCAGAAAAGGCATCGACAAGGCAGGCCTCGCGAATCTCACGATACCGGGCGATCAGGGCCTGGCCCTTTTCGGTTGTTGAATAGGACACTTCTTTACCCTGCTTCTGACCGGTGACAAGACCTGCCTTGATCAGCTTCTTGACCGCATAATTCACGATATGCGTGTCTTCCACATTCAGCTTGAAGCAGATATCCGCAAGCCGTTTCGGACGCCCACGGTGATTTACCGAATGAAGCGACAAGATATCGATAACACCCAGATCAGCCACCTCCGGAAATTCCGCCTGCGCGGCAGCGGTGCCCCGCACCGTCCATACCCCAAAGGCGTTGCTGGCAACGATCAGACCATATTCCACTTCACTCAACTCGGCTGCCTGATCAGATACCAAATGCGCCGACGACACAATTCTCTCGCGCCCAGGCGACCCGCGCTGTTCTCTGGAATTTGCCTGTCGATCATCGGCAGCCATTGGCCTATTTCTCCGGTGTGCCAAAACCGCCACCTCCGGGCGTTTCGATAACAAACACGTCACCAGGAGCCATCTGCCGCAGATCGGTAGCCGTCAAATCTTCGCGGCTGCCATCAACCCGCTCTACCCAGTTGCGTCCGACCGCACCATCATTGCCGCCCGCCATGCCATAAGGCGGCACAATGCGATGATTGGCCAGGATCACAGCCTCCATTGGCTCGAGGAACCGCGTCCGGCGACGCACCCCATGTCCGCCCCGGTACTTGCCGGCACCGCCAGACCCGTCACGAATTTCAAAACTCTCCAATAACACCGGGTATCGCCATTCCAGGACTTCAGGGTCTGTCAGGCGACTATTGGTCATGTGGGTGTGGACCGCGTCGCACCCGTCAAAATCCGGCCCTGCACCCGATCCACCGCAGAGCGTTTCATAATATTGGTGGGTATCGTTCCCATAGATGAAATTGTTCATCGTACCCTGTGCCGCGGCCATGACGCCAAGCGCACCGTAAAGCGTATCGGTGACAATCTGCGAGGTCTCGACATTACCCGCAATCACGGCAGCCGGATATTGCGCCTGCAGCATGCAATCATCAGGCAGAATGATGGTGATCGGCTTTAAACAGCCTTCATTCATTGGAATATCATCATCTACCAAGGTTCTGAAAACATACAAAACAGCAGCCCGACATACCGCAGCTGGCGCGTTGAAATTATTCTGACCCTGTGGGCTGGTACCGGTGAAATCGACAGTCGCAGCACGCGCCTCACTATCGATCGAAATGCTGACACTGACCTGCTGGCCATTATCCATCTTGTAGATAAAGCTGCCATCCTTCAGCACGTCAATGACGCGCCGCACCGATTCCTCGGCATTGTCCTGCACATGCCCCATATAGGCCAGCACCGTATCCAGCCCGAAATGGCGGATCATCTTCTGCAGTTCCTGGACCCCCTTTTCATTGGCCGCCAGCTGCGCGCGCAGATCCGCGATATTCTGGTCCGTATTGCGCGCCGGATACAGAGCGCCATCAAGAATGGCCCGCATCTCGGCTTCGCGGTAGGCGCCCGCATCAACCAGCTTGAAATTGTCAATCAGCACACCTTCCTCATCAATATGAGCGGAATCCGGCGGAGCGGACCCGGGTGTTTTTCCGCCAACATCGGGGTGATGACCACGGCAGGCGACAAAGAACAGGATTTCACCGCCCTCAAACACGGGCGTTATGACAGTGATGTCGGGAAGATGGGTGCCGCCATTATAAGGGTTGTTCAATACATAGGCGTCACCTGGGTTGATGTCGCCTTCATTGTCACGCAGCACCGCCCGCACCGATTCCCCCATCGAGCCAAGATGCACCGGCATATGCGGGGCATTGGCAATCAGCGACCCCCCAGAATCGAAAATCGCACAGGAGAAATCCAGCCGTTCCTTAACATTGACCGATAGCGCCGTGTTCTGCAGCGTGTAACCCATCTGCTCGGCAATCGACATGAACAGGTTGTTGAACACCTCCAGCATGACCGGATCGCTGCTTGTCCCGATGGCCACCCGTTCCGGGCGGGCAACAACGCGGCGCAGCACCAGATCACCAATCTCGGTCATCTGCGCCTGCCATCCGGGTTCGACGATGGTTGTGGCTGTGGATTCGATGATCAGTGCCGGACCGTCGACCCGGCCACCTGTGGGGATGGTATCACGGTCATACACCGGCGCCGTGACAGGCGTGCCGCCCATATAGGCGTCCACACGGGTACGCGGCACAAAATCCCCGCCTCCTGCGTCCTGGGGCATTGCCTCGACATCGAAGGTCTTGCCAACTGTTTCGACCGAGATCGTGGCAGCAATCACCCCTTTCCCGGGCATGGTGAATCCAAAGCGAGACCGGTAGGAGGATTCGTAGGCGGCGACCATTTCGGCGATCGGCCCATAGGGCACCTGCAAGGCTGTGTCAGACCCGTCATACCGCAGGTGAACAAACCGCAGGGTTTCCATGCTGCTGTCTTCGATTCCCTGACCGCGCACCTCACCTTCCGCAATGGCGGCCAGCTCGTCCAGTTCGGCCTCCAACCGCGGGACAAGGGGCTCGGCCAGGCCTGCCTCGATGGTGCGCTCACGCAGCGCGCGGACATCCGCCAGCCCCATACCATAAGCGGACAATACGCCGGCAAATGGATGCACAAGCACCGTATTCATGCCCAGCACATCAGCAATAAGACAGGCATGCTGGCCGCCAGCACCGCCAAAACACTGCAAGGCATAATCGGTTACATCATAACCGCGCTGCACCGAGATTTTCTTGATGGCATTGGCCATATTCTCGACTGCGATACGCAGGAATCCGTCAGCCAGCTCTTCCGGCGACCGGCGTATTGAGGTGGCGCGTTCCACCGCGCTGGCCATTTCGGCAAATTTTGTCCGTACCGCCTCGGCATCCAGCGGCGCATTCTGGTCTGGCCCGAATACAGAAGGAAAGAAATCCGGTTGCAGCTTGCCCAACATGACATTGCAGTCGGTGACGGCAAGTGGCCCGCCACGACGATAGCAGGCAGGCCCGGGATTGGCCCCGGCACTTTCCGGCCCGACGCGAAAGCGCGCGCCATCAAACTGGCACAGCGATCCGCCACCCGCCGCCACCGTATGGATCAGCAGCATCGGTGCCTGCATCCGCACACCCGCGACAACCGTCTCGAACACGCGTTCATAATGATTTTCATAATGCGCCACATCGGTCGAGGTGCCGCCCATGTCAAAGGTGATCACCTTGTCGAACCCGGCCTGTTCGGCTGTGCGTACAGCCCCCACAATGCCACCGGCAGGGCCGGACAGAATGGCATCCTTGCCCTGAAACAGGCTGGCCCCTTTCAGGCCGCCATTAGACTGCATGAACTGAAGATTTACATTTCCCAGCGCATCGGCGATGCGATCGATATAGCGGCGCAAAATGGGCGACAGATATGCATCGGCCACGGTGGTATCCCCGCGCCCGACAAACTTAATCATTGGGCTGGTGTCATGGCTGGTCGACACCTGGTTAAAGCCGATCTCGCGGGCCAGCGCGGCAACGCTGATTTCATGGTCTGGCAGGCGATAACCATGCATCAGCACGATGGCCACAGACCGGATGCCATCGTCAAAGGCGGCCTGCAGGCGCGGCGCCAGATCATCAAGATCCAGCGGCATCAACACATTGTTGTGCGCATCAACCCGCTCATTCACCTCCTCCACACGTTCATACAGCATCTCAGGCAGGATGATCTGCCGGTCAAACAACCGTGGGCGCGCCTGATAGGCAATGCGCAGCTGGTCCCGAAATCCTTTTGTGACGATGAGCAGCGTTCGGTCGCCTTTGCGTTCCAGCAAGGCGTTTGTCGCCACCGTGGTCCCCATCTTTACTGCGTCTATTTCAGCTTCAGGCATCGGCGCATCCGGGGCCAACCGTAACAGATCACGAATGCCCTGCAGCGCCGCATCTTCATAGGCCTCGGGGTTTTCTGACAACAGCTTGTGCGTGTGCAGACTGCCATCCGGCGCCCGCCCCACGACATCGGTGAATGTCCCGCCACGGTCAATCCAGAACTGCCAGCGTGCCTTGCCGGTTATACCACCATCCATGTGCCTGCTCCTGCTTTTCAGAACAGATTGACGTTGATAAATTATCGACAAATTGTCAACGTTGGATATGCCCCTCAGGTGACACTGCATGGATCCACTGTTGTGGGAGAGATATAATGGCCACCAAGGTCAATCTGGCTGCGAAACTGGACAGTTTCGACGACCATTGGAGCCCGAAAATAGTCGGGCAATATAATGATAACGATATCATGGTGGTGAAGGTTCTGGGCGAATTTGTCTGGCATCATCACGACGACACGGACGATTTCTTTCTGGTGCTGAAGGGAAAGCTGACCATTGAAACAGAACAAGGCGATGTCACTTTGCGACCTGGCGAATTTTATATTGTGCCAAAGGGCATCCGTCACCGGCCAGTTGCCCAGGAAGAAACCCATCTGCTGCTGATTGAACCCGGCGGCACGCCCAATAAGGGCGATGATGCCACGGCAGTCCGGAAAGCCAGAATCTGAAAAGCAGGATTTGACTGGTAAATCCCTGTATGAGTCTGACCCCAGATCTGAACACAACCAGAAGCTGACACATGTCTCCCGACCTCTATCTTGCATTTTTGCTGGCCACCACGATTGCACTTGTTGTGCCGGGACCCACTATCCTGCTGGTGGTATCCTGCGCGCTGGCACATGGCCGGTCGATCACGCTGGCGCTCACGACTGGCGTTGTTCTGGGCGATCTGATAGCGATGAGCGTAACGCTGGCCGGACTGGGGGCCATCCTTGCCGCCTCAGCGACGGTCTTTACCGCGATGAAATGGGTCGGCGCGCTTTATCTCGCATGGATGGGATGGCGCATGATCCGGGATTCCCGAACAGCATCAGCATCACTACAAGCATTTGGCCAGCGCCCCAGCAGTGCCGCCTTTAGGGACGGTTTTGTTGTTACCTTGCTGAACCCGAAATCCATCGGGTTTTTCATTGCATTTGTGCCGCAATTTGTGGATGCGTCACGGCCTGTTATGCCGCAATTTCTGCTGATGATCGTAACATTTGTCGGGCTTGGCGGGATCAATGTCCTCGCTTACGCCCTGTTGGCAGCGCGTTTGCGTGACCGGCTGACACGCCCTGGCGCGATGGCATGGCTGCAGCGGATTGGCGGTGCTGTGTTGATCGGTCTTGCTGCCTTTACGCTGACGCTGCGACGAGCTGCTTAAAACATTTACCACCTGACCCGTTTACAGCGCGCCATCGGCAAGCGCTGTCACAAACAGCGCCGCCCCTTTTGCCACATTTTCGCGCCACTGGGCGGTGGCATTCTCATCGGCAAGGTCAGTGACATATTTGTAGCAGGAGAACGGCCTGTCAGCGCGAAGGCATGCCTTTGCCATGGCATAGGCCTCCATATCGACAATGTCACTTGCAAGCGCTGGCGGGGCCGTTACGAAATTGTCGCCTGTCGACAGGCTGACCCCGTTCCCGCCAAGATCAATCACGCCCGCGGCAGGCCCCGTTTCAAAGGGCGTATCGCCAAGCGCTGCAAGCGGGCGCGCATCCATGTCACGCTGTAACAGACGGCGCACCCGGACAAGCTGTCCTGCCAGTGCAGGCTGCAATGAACCAGCAGTGCCAAAATTCATCACCTGACGGCAATCTGGCCGTGCCAGCACTTTTGCCACCGCCAGCGCCGCATTAATCTTGCCAACCCCGCAAAATGTTACCCGGTAACCAGGCGGCAAGCTTCGGCCATCCAGTTCTGCTTCCAATGCAATAATCAGATCAATCATCAAACGCTTTCACAAAAGCTAGCCGCCAAACGCCATACGCAATGCAAGTGTGGCCATGGCAATGGCCGCAATCCTGTTAAACAGCCGTCGTCGCGCCAGATAGCCCTGCCGCACGGCCTGCCGGGAAAAGACAAAGGTAAACACAAAATAGACGCCAAATTCAATCAGCAGATGGTTTGCCGGCACGATCATCATGGCGACAAGGCTGATGTCGGGCGGAAAAATCATGACAATCACCGAGGCTGCGAACACAACCGATTTTGGATTCATCAGATTGATCAGAAACCCGCGCAGAAAAAGGCGGCGCAGCCCCTCTCGTGACATTGTCGACCCATCACCATCATAATTGTCGTCATCTGACGGTGCAGGATCACGCCACAGGCCAACAGCAATCCAGAACAGATAGAGCGCACCGGCAATGCGGATGGACAGATAGAGGCCTGGCACAAGACTGATCAGCACCTCCAGCCCCAATATCGCCAGTAACGTCCAGATCGCCGCCATGGTGCCGAGACCCAGTCCGGCAGCAAAACCGGCCACCCGCCCCCGCGACAGGCTGGTCGTCATGATGTACAGAAACGCCGGGCCCGGCGACAGGATCGCAGCAAGCAAGACGATGTTAAACGTAATGATCGATGCGATATCCATCACAACGCGGCTCCAAAAGCTGACAAGGCATGAGAGACATTTCCGGCGCTGAAGGTACCGGTGACGCGGCAGGTTAACAGGCTTAATCTGCCTGCGAAAACACCAAATATTCCCCGTCGGCGCGGGACAGACCAAGCGGCTGTTACCCAAACAGCATAAAAATCGGCGCTATTGAGCGCGGTCTGAAGAAAGGGACGGAACCCATATGCTGATGCGCTTTGCGCGTTTTGAACAACAGCTGAAATGGATCGCGCTGGCACTGGGCATCCTGAGCACCATTGCCATCATCCGTGACTGGTACCCCTATACCATGTTCATCGCCCTGCCCTTCTGCCTGATCTGGGCCTATTGCGCATGGCTGCACAACGAACGACAGCTAAAATGGATCAACCTGATCTTCATCGCGCTTTATGCCTATGGTATTGCCGATTATCTCTGGCAATGGCCGCCGTGGCGGTCTTAACGTACTTTTAAGCAGACATCGGGTAAGGATTTGTCTCGCGGGCATTTTTTTGTAGACTGGCCGCTGAGCCTCTTCGACCAGACATAGGAACCGAATGATGATTGACGATTTCTTTGCAGCCGATCTCAGCATTGCCATTCTTGTTGTTATCCTGCTTATCGCAATCCTGCGCCTTGGCATCAAGGTGGTGCCGCAGTCCGAGGTTTTTGTGATCGAGCGTTTCGGCAAATATGCGCGCACGCTGAATGCAGGCCTGTCCCTGATTGTGCCGATCCTCGATCGCGTGGCGCACCGCGTCAGCGTTCTGGAACGTCAGCTTGACCAGCAGCGCATTTCAGTCATCACAAAGGATAATGTCGAGGTCACACTCGAAGCGCGAGTTTTTTTCCGGGTGACGGATGCCGCGCGTTCGGTTTACCGGATCAGGAATATCAACGACGCACTTGTGACCGCCTCGTCTTCCATCGTCCGTTCGGCCGCGGGCAAACTGGAACTTGATGAATTGCAGTCGAGCCGCGAGGCGATGAACAAGGAAATCGCCCATAATCTGCATTCGGCGGCCGAGGTCTGGGGGATCGAGATCACCCGTACCGAAATCACTGATGTCATTGTGGACGAGGCGACCAAGGAAGCACAGCGGCAGCAGTTGAATGCCGAACGCAAGCGCCGCGCCACAATTGCCGAGGCCGAGGGCGACAAGCGGTCGATTGAACTGAAGGCCGAGGCTGAGCTTTTCCGCGCCCAGAAGGAGGCTGAAGCCGTGAAGGTCGGCGCCGATGCCGAGGCCTATGCCGTCCGGATCCAGGCCGAGGCAGAGGCCGCGCAGACAACCATGCTGGCTGCCGCCATAAACAAGAATGGCAAGGCGGCCATCGATTTCGAGGTTGCCAAGCGGCAGGTCGACGCCATCAGCGCGCTGGCCGCTTCGCAAAGCGCGAAAACGCTGATACTGCCAACCGATGTCACCAGCGTGATTGGTGCTGCCGCTACACTTCTGGAAACCATGGGTGATACACCGAACAAGCGGAGCAAATAGCCGATATGGATGCCATTTTTCTTTTCTGGATGTTTGTGCCGCAAACCTGGGTGATCATCGCGGTCATTGCCATCCTGCTGGAACTTACCGATGGCAGCCGTATCTTCTTTTTGCCAATCGGGCTTGCCGCCCTTCTTGTCGCCGCGCATCTGAAGATGGTGTTCAGCAATGTTATCGCCGCGTCGCTACTGCCTGCCGCTTGGTACTGGCTGGCCATGGAATGGATGATCCTCGCGGCCGGCATTTCCGTTCTGCTGGTCGCCTTTCGCAAATATCTGATGCCGCCACAGCCGGGGCCGGATGACGAGGACATCAACAGCTACTGATATCACGTCAAAGCAAAGCCGCACGCACCAGCCATACGATTGGGCATGGTATGGCTGTCAGTCGTGACCAGCGTCTGGGTCATCTCTTAGATATCGCATCCGTGAGGACAGCCTGTTCAATCCGCGCGCCTCAAGCTCGTGTGCGACATTATCATAATCTTCCATATCTCTGTTTTGGCTCAATTTTGACTTTGCCTGAACAGCATCAATCTCGATCCGGAACCCGACGATATTCTGAACCATATCCGTCATAAAATCGGCCGGGGCGTCTGCCATTTTCCATGCCTTGTCCCCGTTTGTCGCGGTTTCAAAATGCTTTGTCAGATGTCCGACGATGGCACGTTTTGACTTGTCATCATGCTGAAAGAAAATGCGCCCATGCACATGGACAACCTGATAGTTCCAGGTTGGTACATGCCGGTGATGACGCGGTTTTGTGGGGTACCAGTTCGGCGACACATAGCTGTCCTCACCATGAAAGATCAACAGCATTTTGGCCCCGTCAGCCAGCATGCGGTGCAGGTCATTGGCGGCGGCAACATGCCCGATCAATGCCGGTATTTCCATTGATCCTGAATGATCTCGGGCCGACGGGTCGAACAGCACCGGCAGATGATTTGCAACAAGGCCGTCATCTGTATGTGCCACCAGAGTCGCCAACGGATTATCCGCGATGATGCTGCGAATGACCGCAACCTCGCCTTCTTCAAAATGGGGTGGCATATACATGACGTGCCCTCTGTATCAGCTCTTTTTCCGGGTAAGATATTTTTCGAAATACACACGGTCAAAGCCGTCTACGACCCGCCGCCCCGTCTGACGGTAGCCCAGCCTTTCATACCAGCCAAGATTGGAAGCCATGGCCACATTGGTATAGAGCTGCACCCGGTCAGTGCGCTGTGAAAGCCAATCCTCGGCGTGGGCGACCAGCAACCTGCCCAACCCGGTGCCCCGGCATTCCGGTGCGGTGGCGATATTGTCCAGCCACCAGGCGCCGCCCACCTCGCACAGGACCATATAGCCGGTAATCCCGCTATCCGCTTCGGCGACAAACAGCCAGTCATCCGCCAGATGCGCAGCAAAATCTGCCCGCATCGGGGCAGGCTCGCGCCCCATGGCAGCGACATAGCCGCTATAGGCGGCAATTGCGATGTCAGCGATGGCCGGCAAATCATCTGCCACCGCATGCCTGACGGAGAATGACATTGGAAGACCGCCTCAAAACTGGTTAAGCCCGTTGGAAGACGACGCCAAACATAGGCACATTCATCTTTTCAGGTAACCGCGCAAAAAAACAGGCGCCCCTATAGACGCCTGCTTTTGAATTGGATGGTGATAAGGCTTGCTTAACGCTTCGAGAACTGGAAGCTCCGGCGGGCCTTGGCCTTGCCGTATTTTTTACGCTCAACAACCCGCGGGTCACGTGTCAGGAAGCCACCCGCCTTGAGCGCTGGACGCAGCCCAGGCTCGAAATGCGTCAGGGCACGGCTGATCCCGTGGCGTACAGCACCGGCCTGTCCAGACAGGCCGCCGCCACGCACGGTGGCAACCACATCAAACTCGCCAACACGCTCGGCCGCCTCAAACGGCTGTGCAAGGATCATCTGCAGCACAGGACGGGCAAAATATTCCGACACATCCTTGCCATTGATCTTCATCTGGCCCGTTCCCCGCTTTACCCATACACGGGCGGCAGCGTCTTTGCGGCGGCCGGTCGCGTAGGAGCGGCCCAGATTATCGATTTTTGGCTCAACCGGCGCGGCGGCAACCGCTTCAGCAGCGCCCCCCTCTTCGGTCAGCGCCCCGAGTGCGGCCATGCCTGCCGGGGCTTCGGCGTCTTCAACCTTGGTTTCGTCAGACATAACTACCTCTTATTCTTCGGGTTCATGCCGGCGATATCCAGCACGGTCGGCTGCTGCGCCTCATGCGGATGCTCGGCACCGGCATAGACATGCAGGTTGCGCATGGCGTTACGGCCAAGCGGGCCACGCGGGATCATCCGCTCAACAGCTTTTTCGACAACACGCGACGGGAACCGCCCATCAAGGATCTTGTCAGCTGTGCGCGACTTGATGCCGCCCGGATAACCAGTGTGCCAGTAATAGGTCTTCTGGTTACGCTTGTTACCGGTCAGCTTTACCTTCTCGGCATTGATCACGATGATGTGGTCACCACAATCCATATTCGGGGTGTAGGTCGGCTTGTGCTTGCCGCGAACACGCATCGCAACAAGTGACGCCAGCCGCCCCAGCACAACATCAGCCGCATCAACAACGAACCATTTCTTTTCGATGTCCTTTGGCGTTGCCACATAGGTCTTTGGCAAAGGCATTATATATCTCCAGATACAGATATCGACGGCATGGCGGGTCAAAAACATCGCCACATCGCCATAACTGCGCGTTTTATAGGCGGCATTGCAGGGCGCGTCAAATGATTTGTCACGCTAAATTCAAATTTTTGTGAACAATTACAACGATATAATAATACGGTATTATTTTACCGTAAATATTTACACGCGTTTTCAGCTCTTTGAACACTCAGAAACAGGGGCAAGAACCATCAGCGTGCCTTGATCGGCCAGCCTCTGCGGGTCACAACGCAAATGTGACTTGCCTCCATTTCCCGAGGGCGGCATAACCCTGCGCATGTTCATTCTGATCGACAATTATGACAGCTTCACATGGAATTTGTGGCATTTCCTGTCGGACCTCGGTGCCGAGGTTGAGATTGTGCGCAATGATGCGACGACGGTCGAAGCTGTATTGGCACGCAAACCACAGGGGATCATCCTCTCACCCGGCCCCGGCATACCGGAACAAGCTGGCATCAGCGTTGATCTGATCCGTGCCGCGGCGGGCAAAGTGCCTGTGCTTGGCGTCTGCCTGGGGCATCAGGCACTTGCTGTTGCCTTTGGGGGCAGCTTGCTGCGGGTAGACCCGCCGGTACATGGCAAATTGTCAAAGATTGTGCAAAGCCGCGCCAACGAAATACGCAGTGATTTGTTCGCCGATTGCCCCGCCAGCTTTCCGGTAACCCGCTATCATTCACTGGTGGTGGATGAAACCACCCTTCCCGACTGCCTGACCGTGACGGCCCGTACCGAGGCCGGGGCCATCATGGCGCTCAGCCACCAGGCGCATGAACTGCATGGGGTGCAGTTCCATCCGGAATCCATCGCCTCGGTTGCCGGATACCGGATCCTGGCCGCTTTTCTGCGCGCCTGCGGGCATGAACCCCCGGCGGACAGCGCGATCACTTTGCTGGAAGAACAGGTGCTGCGCCTTGACGAGCGCTTTCCGGGCCAGATGCACCCCTGAAGCGCAATCAAAGCGGGTCTGACGGCAGGAATATCTCAGGCGGGCCGCAATCGCGGGCTGGTCACCCGCACATAAATCCCGTTCGGGTCAAACACACGGAAATCGCGCTTGCCGAACCATTGGTCTGTCAGCGGGCTTGCGATCGCATGTCCCGACACCTCGGCATTGGCAAAGGCTGCATCTATATCTTCAACCTCTATACAAAGCTGAACCCCGCGCCCGGTCGGCGCGGCGAGATGGCCGGCGCCGACCTGGTCCAGGGACATGTGATCCAGTGATGCAACGTGCAATTTCGCTGTGCCACGCTGCAGGACCAAAAAGCCTTCATCGGCCCGCGTCACCGCAAAACCGATCACATCAACAAAGAAATTCCGCGTATCATCCAGCCGGTCAGTGATAATTTCGAAAAACATCTGCATGGGTTACATTGTGACCGCATTAACGCAGCCATCAATTAAGGCAGCCACCAAAAAAGGGCCGCGAGGAGGAGACATATCCCGCGGCCCTTTGATCCCCCTCCCAGAAGGGTTTGATGGCAATATTGCCCGTTATTCAGCCGCCTCTGTCAGCGTGCCACCGGCAGCATCCAGCGCCTGTGTCAGGTCACCAATAATATCGTCGATATGCTCGATACCAACCGACAGCCGCACATAGCCTTCAGTCACACCCGTGTCGCGTTGTTCCACCTCATTCAGCTGCGAATGTGTGGTCGAAGCCGGATGAATTGCCAGTGACCGCGCGTCACCAATATTGGCGACATGGTAGAAAAGCTTGAGGGCATTGATGAACGCCTGTCCCGCATCAAATCCGCCTTTCAGTTCAAACCCGACAAGGCCGCCATAGCCGCCCTTCAGATAGGTTTCCGCGCGGCGGGCCGCTTCGCCTGTTTGCAGGCGCGGATAATTCACCGAGGCGACGGCTGGATGTGCAGCCAGAAAATCCGCAACCGCCGAAGCATTTTTGACATGCTCGCGAATACGCAACGGCAGCGTTTCCAGACCTTGGATAAACTGAAAGGCATTTGTCGGGCTGAGCGCGCCGCCAAGATCACGCAGTAGCGTCACTCTTGCCTTGAGCGCATAGGCAATCGGCCCCAGCGGCTTGGCCGCTTCAGACCAGATGGCGCCGTGATAAGACGGGTCCGGGGTGTTCAGCGCAGGCTGTTGATCCGGATGGGCCGCCCAATCGAAATTGCCGCCATCAATAATGATGCCGCCGATCGATGTGCCGTGCCCACCAATATATTTGGTCAGCGACTGCACGATAATGGCAGCGCCATGATCAAACGGGCGGGTCAAAAGCGGGGCTGCCGTGTTATCGACAATCAGCGGAATGCCGCGTTCACGGCCGATTTCCGCGACCTCGCTAATGGGAAACACTTCCAGCTTCGGGTTTGGCAGGGTTTCGGCATAATAGGCACGGGTGCGGGAATCACTGGCCTCTGCAAATGCCTGCGGGTTGGCCGGGTCGACAAAACGCACCTCGATCCCCTGCTGCGCCAGCGTGTTTTTGAACAGGTTCCATGTCCCGCCATAGAGATCTGTCGAGCTAACAATATTGTCACCTGCCGTGACAAGGTTCTGAATGGCATAGGCGCTGGCCGTCTGGCCCGATGAAACGGCAACAGCCGCCGCACCGCCTTCCAGCGCTGTCAGACGCTGTTCCAGAACGTCGGTGGTCGGGTTCATGATCCGTGTGTAGATATTCCCCAACTCGGCCAGCCCGAAAAGATTGGCCGCCTGCTCGGCAGAACCAAATTGATAGGACGTTGTCTGGTAAATCGGAACGGCAACTGCGTTGGTTGCCGGATCGGCACGATAACCGGCATGGAGGGCCAAAGTTGCTGGATTGGTTGTGTTAAGGTCTGACATGTTCGTCTCCTCTTTAGTGCTTTCGGCGTCATGCCGGGGCGCACAAGCTGAAATCAAATACCCAACCGGTTTAAAGGTGGTCAGCCCCTGGCACCTTCCACCATGGAAGATCCCCTAAAACTCCTTTGCGCTATCGTGAGGCGGGTTGAAGTGGCCAGGAAATTAAGGCCATAAAAAAACCGCCGCGTCAGCGCCTATATTTGCGCTTCCCGTGGCGGTTCAGACTTCCGTCTCTTGAACCCGAGCGACCGTTTCCGGCCTTGAGCGCGCTTTAGCTGTATTTCTTAATCGCCCGCAAGTTGATCGTTAAATCGGCGATGGACAGACCGTATCCCCGGCAATGGCCTTTTGCAAAGCAAAATATCCAACTTTTTTGAAAAAGCGAAATTTAGCCCGGAATTGAAACAGAAAATGAAATGAATTTGCGACTATCATAAAAATATTAGTAACGAATTGCATACCAGCCTGCTTCGGTCATTAGAAAACCGGGATGTGGCCGGCCACGTCTGATGTTGGCGCGCGCCTATCTTGCCTTTGAAGGGCCGGCTTCATATAGTCTGGACGTGGCCGGGTAGCTGGCCAATAAGTGAGCCACAGGGTAGCGGCAGCATTGCCGCGATCCCCGCCAACCATACCGAGATGCCGCCGATGACCAATGTCATGCGTGACTGCCTGCGCACCCTGACCGAAGGGGACATGCCCGCTGTGGACATGATCCAAGGTGCGTTTGATTCAATTATGGAAGGCGATGTCAGTCCGATCCAGATTGCGGCATTCCTGACGGCACTGAAACTGCGTGGCGAACGGGTTGAGGATATTGTGGCTGCAGCCACGGTGATGCGCCAGAAGGCCACCACGATCAGCGCTCCCGAAACGGCCATGGATATCGTTGGCACCGGCGGGGATGGTATCGGCACCTATAACATTTCAACCGCAACAGCCTTTGTGGTGGCAGGCGCCGGCGTGCCGGTCGCAAAACATGGCAATAAGGCGGTGTCATCGCTAAGCGGAGCGGCAGATGTATTATCCTGCCTTGGCATCAAGCTGGATTGTGACATGGCACAGGTGCGCGCAGCACTCGATATCGCCGGCATATGCTTCCTGATGGCGCCGCGGCATCATGCGGCGATGCGCCATGTGGCGCCAGTGCGTGCCGATCTCGGCATCCGCACTATTTTCAACTCGCTCGGCCCGCTGGCCAATCCGGCACTGGTCAAACGAATCATGGTCGGCGTTTTCGACCCGGCGCTGTGTGTGCCTTTTGCACATGCACTCCACCAACTGGGCACAACGCATGCCTGGGTGGTACATGGTGCTGACGGGCTGGACGAGGTGTCCAGCACCGGGCCAACCAAAGTGGCTGCGCTTGCCAATGGTGTCGTCAGCGAATTCACTATCACCCCCGCTGATATCGGCATTGATCAGGTCGGTATTGATGCCTTGCGCGGCGGCACACCCGATGAAAATGCCGCCAGTCTTCGCGGCGTGTTGACGGGCGATACAGGCCCTTACCGCGATGTAGTATTGTTGAATGCGGCGGCCGCCCTTGTTGGCGGCGGGCATGAAGACACCTTGTCTGTAGCAGCAGAACGCGCTGCAGACTCAATCGCCGACGGGCGTGCCATGGCCGCACTGGACCGTCTGGTCGCGATTACAAACGGAGAAGCAGAATAATATGTCGGATGTGCTGGCAAAAATTATCGACGGCAAACGTGAAGAAGTCGCCTTGCTGAAACGCCAGACCAGCCTGTCGACGCTGGAGTCGGAAGCAGCGGCGGCGTCACCGGTACGCGGATTCGCTGATGCGCTGGCCCGCGCCTCGGCCGGAGGATACGGGCTGATTGCCGAGTTAAAGAAAGCCTCGCCGTCAAAGGGGCTGATCCGCGCCGACTTTGATCCGGCCACACTGGCACGCGCCTATCAGGATGGGGGCGCCACCTGCCTTTCTGTTTTGACCGACACCCCCTGGTTTCAGGGATCCGCAGACTTTCTGGTGGCCGCGCGAAACGCGGTATCGCTGCCAGTTTTGCGCAAGGATTTCATGATCGATCCGATACAGATCACCGAATCACGCGCGCTTGGGGCTGACTGCATCCTGCTGATTATGGCAGCGCTGGATGATGTGCTGGCTGCCGAACTGGAAGCATGTGCATTTGCCCATGGCATGGATGTGCTGATCGAAGTGCATGATGCGGCAGAGCTGGAACGTGCCTGCAAATTGCGCTCACGGTTGATGGGGATCAACAACCGCAACCTGAAGACGATGGAGATTTCGCTTGATGTCGGGGCGGCCATGCTGCCGCATCTGCCATCAGACAGGATTGCCATCGCAGAAAGCGGATTATTTACCCCGGCTGACCTCGCCCATATGGCCGCCAGCGGTGCACGTTGTTTCCTGATTGGAGAATCGCTGATGCGCGCAGACGATGTCAGCGCCGCGACCGCGACTATTCTGGCTAACCCGGTTCCACCGCGGGCGGCCTGACCACAAGGCATAAGGGAGTCCTTCATGGCAGAGTTGACGCATTTCGATGCTGACGGACGCGCCCATATGGTTGATGTCGGCAACAAGCCGGTTACAAATCGTCGCGCTGTTGCCTGCGGCGAAATCAGCATGGCCGCCGGAACGCTGGAAAAAATCCGTGGCGGGGATTTTGGCAAGGGGGATGTATTGGGCGTCGCCCGGCTCGCCGGTATCATGGGGGCCAAACAGACGGCCAGCCTCATTCCGCTATGCCACCCGCTTGGCCTCGACCATGTCGCGGTGGATCTGGAACTTGATGATGCCCTGCCGGGTGTGCGGATCACCGCAACATGCATGGTTGCCGGACGTACCGGCATCGAGATGGAAGCCATGACGGCTGTCTCGGTTGCCGCCCTCACCATATATGACATGTGCAAGGCGGTGGATCGCGGCATGCAGATTGGCGCCATCCGGCTGACCCATAAATCCGGAGGCAAATCAGGCGATTTCAATGCCGCGTGACCCTGTCGCACATGGCGCATCATCGCTGCTATCAGTCGAAACAGCATTGGCGCGTATTCTGGATGGGCTTGCGCCGCAAACGACAGACCATGTCGCGCTCGCACAGGCCAATGGACGCACGCTGGCAACCGATCTTGCCGCGCAGGTCAGCCTGCCGGCGCATGATCTGTCTGCCATGGACGGTTATGCCGTGCGCGCTGCCGATTGCGTGCCCGGCACGCCGCTGACGCGTATAGGCGAATCTGCCGCCGGGCACCCGTTTGAAGGTGAAATTGGCGCAGGGCAGACTGTCCGGATTTTCACCGGTGCGGTTGTGCCGGCGGGTGCAAACGCCATTTTGCTGCAGGAAAACGCCGATGCGACTGCCGAAATAGATGGCGCGACGGTCATGCCCCGCGAAACGGTTTCATCGGGCACCTATATCCGGCCGGCCGGTCTCGATGTGACGGCAGGCGAGGTCATTTTGAAGGCCGGCACATCGCTGTCGGCGCGGGCAATCGCACTGGCGGTGTCGGCCGGCCATGTATCGGCCGAGGTCTTTGACCAGCCGCGCATCGGGATTCTGTCAACAGGTGATGAACTTGCCAGCCCCGGCACGCCGCTGAAGCCGGGACAGATTTATTCCTCAAATGCCATCTATCTTGCCAGTTTCGTTACGCAATGCGGGGGCATCCCTGTTGATCTCGGCACTGCTGCCGACCAGCCGGGCGCCGTGCTTTCCCATGTGCGCGCCGCCAGCCAGCCCCTGCAGTTGATTGTCACGACCGGTGGCGCTTCGGTCGGTACGCATGACCATATTGCCGGCGATCTGGCAGACAGTGGTGCGGAGATGGATTTCTGGAAAATTGCGATGCGCCCCGGCAAACCCCTGATCCATGGGCACATTGACGGAATTCCCCTGCTTGGCTTGCCCGGCAACCCGGTATCAAGTGCCGTCTGCGCCCTGATTTTCCTGCGCCCGGCGTTGGCACGCCTTGCCGGGTACGACTATGAACCCGCCATAACCAGCGCCGTGCTGACCACCAATCTGCCAGAAAATGACCGGCGTCAGGATTATCTGCGGTCAGTGCTGGGCCATGACGATCACGGCAACGCCATTGTGACGCCGACAGCACGGCAGGACAGTTCGATGATTGGCGTGTTTGCCGCGGCAAATGCGCTTGTCGTGCGACCGCCATTTGACCCGTCACGGACTGCCGGAGATGTGGTGCAGGTCATCGCTCTCGATCCACGCCTGTAACGGTAACGCATCCTCGCAGATCCGCTGTTGGTCGATGCCCCTTGCAAATAAAAAAGAACATTGATAGAACATTGGGCGAACGATTGCGGAATATGGGGTTGCATATGTTGACCAAAAAACAGAAAGAGCTTCTCGACTTCCTGACAACACACGCCGAAAAAAGCGATGTGCCACCGTCATTTGATGAAATGCGGGATGCCCTGGGACTGGCATCAAAGTCAGGCATACATCGGCTTGTGTCGGGCTTGGAAGAACGCGGCCATATTCGCCGGCTTGCCAACCGGGCGCGCGCGATCGAAATTCTGAAGCCGGTGAATGCGGCAGCCGAAGCCATTGGACGCAATGTTGCTGCAGCTGCCGATGCGGTCAGCCTGCCGCTATTGGGCCGGATCGCAGCGGGCACACCGATTGAGGCGTTGAGCGACCCCAGCAACCAGATGGAAGTGCCTGCCAGCATGTTGGGACGTGGTGAGCATTTTGCCCTTGAAATCATTGGTGACTCAATGATCGAAGCCGGCATTCTGGAAGGGGATACGGTGGTGATTGAGCGATCAAGCACGGCCAATCATGGCGAAATTGTTGTAGCATTGATTCAAAAGCAGGAAGCCACGCTGAAAACATTGCTGAAAGAGCCGGGCCGTATTGGCCTGCAGGCGGAAAATCCGAAATATGAAACCCGCTATTTCCAGACAAATGATGTTGAGGTTCAGGGCCGTCTTACCGGATTAATCCGTAAATACTGACCGCTGCTGTCCTGTAAAATCAAAGCTGCATCGCGCGTGGCAGGATCTGGAAACCACAGCAGATAATTGCCGTTTGGCACATCGGCAAGACTGAATAACGGGACGCCGCCGGCACAAGGATAACGTGCCGGCACAAGAGAGATTACCATATCCGGTCTGACCGCCTGACCATAAACCGTCGATTGCGGCGGTTGGCAGGCGCGGGTTAATGCGCCCCGATGCATGGCAATTGCAACGCGTGCCGCGCTGCGGTGCCTGCCATGCCACAGCCAACGGGTCCGCGCCTGCACGACATTCTGTGTCGCCAACATGCGGGCGGCATTTCCCGACAGAAATTCGGAAAGCTGTCGCTGGCTGGTGGTGAAGGCAAGCGCCCGCGGCGCCGTGTTTGCGACTATGTCACCCGACTGCGCCAGCACCGGCAGGATCAACTGCGGTAAATGGCGGGCGAATAATATACCGTCGGCCACCGGCCTTAACGCCCAGACGAACACCGCCAACAGCATGATAACAGGCACAAGGAACCGCAGGCGCCGCTGGCTGTTTGCTTCTGAAATGCGCACCACCAGCAGGAAAATGACCACAAGACACACCGCATAAAGCAGGATTGCACCAGGCGGTGGCACGGCTATCGGGGTGGCAGGCAGTTGCGCAAACCAGTCAGCAACCCTGACAAGCATATGCAGTCCTGTCTGCATCACCCACAGACAGCCATCGGCAATGACAGTCGACACCGGCAGCAACTGGGTTGCCAATACGGCAAGGCCTGCTGGCATGATCCACAACCCGGTCAACGGAATGCCCACCAGGTTGGCCATCACCCCCCAAGGTGTTACCAGGCCAAAATGCTGGGCGGTAAATGGCAAGGTGGCCAGACTGGCCAATATTGACGCCATAACCAGCTCGCAAACCACCGCCAAGGCGGCCAGCCACCCCGTTTAGCCGCGCGCCGTTCAAACCAGATGACAAGCGCCGCTGTGGCTGCAAATGACATCTGGAAACCAGCCGTAAAAAGGGCGAGTGGATTTATCAGCAACAAGATGAGCGCTGCGATTGCAACATTGCGCAGTGTCAGTGCCAGACGGTCTGTCAGGATTGCCAGTATGATCAGCACAGCCATCAATAATGCACGGCTTGCACTGATTGAAGCGCCTGACAACACGACATAGAGCGCCGCCCCGGCAAGGCCCGTCAATGATGCGTATTTGTGCAGGGCGAATCGGCTTGCTGCGCGCGGCGACAGCGCCATGATCGCCCGCACAAAGCCGATGATACCGAAACACAGCAATCCCATATGGAGGCCGGAAATAGCCAGTAGATGCGCTAGCCCGGAAAAGCGGAACATGTCATAGGTCTGCGCATCCACATGGCGCCGGTCACCAATTAACAGGGCCGCCGCAATACCGCCTTCCGGTTTGCTCATGCCGTTGGCGATGACATCAGCGCGCCGCTGCCGATAGCGGGCCAGGCGGTTTGACCACCCCTATTCCGTTCCTTCCAACTGCAGCGGACCTTTCACATAGCCGCTGGCCACCACGTCGCGCGCACGCGCCAGACGTGCATAATCCAGCGCGCCAAACAGAACCGGTTGCGGTGACGGATAAAGACGCACGCGCAGATGAAGCCTGTCGCCCGGACGGATCGGCCGCAATGCCGCATTCCGGCCACTGGCCGCGCCATCGCGCACCACGGCGTCATCAGCATCAAGGGACACACGCGCCACATGTCCGACCAGTACATCTGACAGGCTGTCTGAAAGCAGATCCTGTTCCGGTACAACCCGCAGCCACAGACGCAGGCGCGCGCTGCTCCGGCCATCTATTTTTTCCACGATACCTGTCAGGGAAAGATGTTTGCCCGGGCCCTGCCAGGCAGACGGCATCTTTGCCATCTGCAACAGCGCAGCGCCTGCACCAATCCCAAACCACATATATATGAGCAGAACCACCGGCCAGTGATCACGCCAGCGCCGCCGCGCCCAGTCATGGCGCCAGACCAGAACCGCGCCACAAGCTGCCAGGGTCAGCACGCCGGCGCACAGCATCATGATCGCTTTGCCATCTAATGATGATGCCCCGTCAGTCACCAGCAGAATGCCCGAGACCATCATCGCGACATACAGCAATATGCGCCGTTCAGGGACCAGAAAAATGGTGCTTTCTCCTCGCCATGATGCTGGCGCCTCGTGTAGGATGCCGCCAGTTTTACCCATACTGGCAAGACAGAACCCCGAACCATCAGCCTAGCAGCGAGGCATTAACAGAAGATGAATGTAGTCACGCGTTTTGCCCCCTCTCCGACTGGATATCTCCATATCGGTGGCGCCCGTACCGCACTTTTTAACTGGCTCTTTGCGCGGCATCATGGCGGCAAATATCTGTTACGGATCGAGGATACGGACAGGCAGCGCTCAACCGACGACGCTATTGCCGCCATTCATGACGGGCTGGCATGGCTTGGGCTGAAGGGCGATGAGGCCGCGGTCAGCCAGTCTGCGCGCGCGGACCGGCATATTGAGGTGGCAAACGCCTTGTTGCAGAACGGTGCCGCCTACCGCTGCTATCTTGACACCGAAGAGCTGGCGGCGCTGCGCGATGCGGCGCATGCCGAAGGCAAACCGGTAAGATCGCCCTGGCGAGACAAGACACAAACCCCCGATAGCGCGGAAGACAGGCCCTTTGTCGTGCGCATGCGCATGCCTGATACAGGGGAAACCACCGTTGAGGATGCAGTACAAGGCACGGTAACAGTAAAAAATGCGCAGCTGGACGACATGGTAATCCTGCGCGCCGATTCCAGCCCCACCTATATGCTGGCAGTGGTTGTCGACGACCATGATATGGGGATCACCCATGTCATCCGTGGGGATGATCATCTGAATAATGCCTTCCGGCAGATAATGGTCTATCGCGGCATGGGATGGGATATCCCGGTCTTTGCCCATATTCCGCTGATCCACGGGACTGATGGTGCCAAATTATCGAAGCGGCACGGCGCACTCGGCGTAGAGGCCTATCGTGATATGGGGTTTTTGCCCGATGCGATGGTCAATTACCTGATGGGTCTCGGCTGGACTTATGGCGAAGCGGACGTGATGCCCCGTGCAGACGCCATTGCCGCCTTTGACCTTTCGCGCATCGGCAAATCGCCCGCGCGTTTTGATGGTGACAAGCTGAAAGATATCAACAGCCATTATCTGCGCGATATGGCGGACGAAGCGGTGTTTGCCATGCTGGCACCCCACATTGAGGCGACCAGTCCAGATGCCGCTGCGCGGATCACGGCGTTGATGCCGCATTTGACAGACCGTGCAAAGACCCATCTCGATATTGTGGGCGATATAGATTACCTGCTGCATGACGGCGCACCTGAAATGCGCGCGGATGCCGTTGATATTCTGGATGCTGCCGCAAAGGAACGTCTGCTCGCGTTTGCCGATGCGGTGGAGGGCGGTGCGGCTGCAACCTCTTGGACACCAGACCTGTTTTCTGATTTCTTCAAGGCATATTTGGCCGATAATGATCTGAAAATGAAGGATATGGGTCTGCCCCTGCGCGCCGCCGTTACGGGGACCCGGCAATCGCCGTCTATCACCGATGTTCTGGTGGTATTAGGCCGTGACGAGACGGTGAAACGTATTCGCGCCAGTTGCAAAAAATAGCCGTGTGGGCTAGCTTGAATATCCCCCATGCGACGGTCCAGATGCGACAAATCTGGCGCGCTTTTTCAAAATTTCAAAATGGTGGACAAAGGCATGGCATCTGACAGCAATGGCTCCAAGACAATCACCCTCTCACTGGATGATAAGGGCCAGTCAATCTCACTTCCTGTGCTGGATGGTTCGGTTGGCCCGGATGTCGTTGATATCCGCAAGCTTTATGGCGCGACCGGCATGTTCACTTTCGACCCAGGCTATGGGGCGACAGGATCGTGCGTTTCCGGCCTGACCTATATCGATGGCGATGAAGGCATCCTGATGCATCGCGGCTATCCCATTGAGGAACTGGCCGAGCATTCCGATTTCCTTGAGGTCGCCTACCTGCTGCTTGAAGGCGAATTGCCGAATGCTGCGCAAAAGGCCGAATTCGACAAGGCAATAACCCGGCATACGATGGTGCATGAACAGCTGTCGATATTTTATCGCGGCTTCCGTCGGGATGCGCACCCAATGGCCATTATGTGCGGTGTCGTGGGTGCCCTGTCTGCCTTTTACCATGACTCGACCGATATCCACGACCCAGTGCAGCGCATGATCGCCTCGCGCCGGTTGATTGCAAAAATCCCGACGCTGGCAGCGATGGCCTACAAATATTCACTTGGCCAGCCCTTTAACTATCCACGCAATAACCTGAATTATTCTGAGAACTTCTTGCATATGTGCTTTGCCGTACCGGCGGAAGACTATGAGGTTGATCCGGTCCTGGCCGCAGCAATGGACAAGATCTTCATTCTGCATGCCGACCATGAGCAGAACGCATCGACATCGACAGTCCGCTTGGCAGGTTCATCAGGGGCCAATCCGTTTGCATGTATTGCTGCTGGCATTGCCTCGCTTTGGGGACCTGCGCATGGTGGCGCCAACGAGGCTGTGCTGAACATGCTGAACGAGATCGGGCATAAGGACAATATCCCCGAATTCGTTGCGCGTGCCCGTGATCGCGATGATCCCTTCCGGCTGTTTGGTTTTGGCCATCGCGTTTACAAAAACTTCGACCCACGCGCCAAGGTTCTGCGTCAGACATGCCATGAGGTGCTCGGCAAGCTGGGCGTTGAAGACCCCCTGCTTGAGCTTGCAATGGAACTTGAAGATATGGCTCTTAAAGATCAGTATTTTATTGATAAAAAGCTGTATCCAAATGTCGATTTCTATTCGGGAATTATCCTCAAGGCGATGGGTTTTCCAACGTCAATGTTCACCGTTCTCTTTGCCGTCGCCCGCACCGTCGGCTGGGTGGCGCAATGGAACGAGATGATCACCGATCCAATGCAGCGCATTGGCCGTCCGCGCCAGCTCTATACCGGCCCGACGCAGCGTGGTTACGTGGATATTAACAAGCGCTGATGCTGCCATGTAGATCTGCGGCTGAATGACAGGCGGCGCCGGTCAGGCCGGTGGGTGGCTCATGTCAGCCATGCGGCCATCGCGGCGGCGACATTATCCTCAAAGCTTGCTGCCTTGCCACACAGGATGCGGCGCAGGTCAGCCGCATTGGCAAGCGCCGTCTTGCGTGCCTTTTGCCTTGCCGCCCCCGCCATCAACAAGGGCAGCATTGCCTCATAAAGCGTTTTGGCCTGCACATTTTCCTGAAACAGAAATGGGTAGACGTCCTTGGCTAACAAAGCATTGGGCAGAATAACGCGGTCCAATCGCACAAGTCGCCGGCCAATAAAGGCGGACAGAGCGGGAGCTTTGTAACAGGCAACGCCCGGAAGCCCGAACAAGGCAGTTTGCAGCGTTACTGTGCCGGATGTCGCCATGACGGCGTGGCTGCCTGCCAAAGCGGCAAACAACCCGCCCCTATCCGAACGCACTGTTATGGTATCGGCCAGCCCGGATGCCGCAATGCTGGCGCTGATCCGGTCATCCAGATGCGGTAATGTGGGTAACTGCACCTTCAAATCTGGCATATCATCACGCAGCATGGATATCGCGGCCAGCATCGGATCCAGCAGATGGTCTATTTCACTACGCCGACTACCTGGCAACAATGTCAGGTGCGGTGACGCTGCGGGTTCCGGCATGCCTGCCGCATGCCCGACAACATCATAGGCCGGATTAAACGCCTCGGGATGGCTGATAAAGCGCGCATCCAGCCCCAGTGGTGACATATAGTCAGGTTCAAACGGAAACAGACATAGCATGCCGTCAAACGCATGCGCAAAACGGTTGCCACGCCACTGACCCCAGGCCCATATCGTTGGGGCGACAGTATGGATCATGGGTGGCACGGGCTGTGTTCCGGCCAACCGACGGCGAAGCCGTTCGGCAAGCCGCACCGCAAATCCCTTAGCATCGACCGTGAGTATGATGTCTGGCTTTTCGGCAACAATCAGCTCGACAAGCATATCCAGTCGCCGTGACAGGCGTGGATAGGCCCTGACGGCTGCGCCAAAACCAAAGACGGTCAGCTCCTCCATTGGGAAATGGGATTTCAGACCTTGTGCCTGCATGGCCGGACCACCAGTCCCGATCCATCTTTTTTTGCCGTAATGGGTGGAGATCGCCTGCATCAGACTTGCGCCCAGCCTGTCACCTGACGGCTCGCCTGCCAGAATGAAGATCGGAGCCGCCATGATCTAGATCCCGATCACAGAAAGCCCCAGACGCTCTGCCTCCTGCCACAGGATATCGGGGCTTTCAGACAGCAATACACCGCCTGCCTCACAGGCAATCACGCCAATGCCCGCCGCCGCAGCGCGCTGCAAGGTATCTGCACCGATAACCGGAATGTCCAGGCGACGGTCCTGCGCCAGCTTGGCACATTTCAGGAAAATCGCAGGCGCGGCTGTCACATCAACAAGGTCCCGACACCGTGCCAGCATTTCGTCAGTGCCCTCGGCAGCCTCAATGGCCAGAATACGTTGGTCCTGAACAACAATTGACTGACCGATGTCGCTGTCACCAAGGCGTTCAAGCACCGCCTGACCACAGCCAATATCGGCTTTTGCCGTTGCGTCGACGATGCCGGCTAATAGGCCTTCTGGCATCACATGGTCCGGCATTAATCGGTCCACCGGCACCATGCTGATCCCGTCTTCCTCAAAAAAGGAGGCAATGACGCGCAGCAAGGCGTCATCACCTTTGCCGACCGCGCGGGCCAGCAATTTGACGGCATGCGCATCGGGCCGCAACTGGGCCAGTGATGGGCGACGGACCTTGCCAACCATGGCGACCTCGGTGCAGTCGGCAGCCTTGATCTGCTGGCGCGTCTCGCCGATCGTGCCAAGCGCTACTTCAACCACATCGAATTCTGAAAAATCAGCATCTGCCTGACCGGAGATAGCGAATATTATGACTTCACGGCCCTGCCTGCGGACCGTTCGCGCCAACCGCAAAGGCAGGTCACCCTGCCCTGCGATGACTGCCAAGCGCGGTGCGGATTGCCCTGCCATGGTCTAGCCCGTCTGCGCCTGACAAATGCCGTTTCGCCCGGCACCGTCGATAAAGGCGAAAACAGCCTCTGCCATATCATCCCCGCCATAATCGGCACGCGCCTGCGCCAGCCTGTCGGCAAAGACACCTTTGCCGCGGAACAGGGCCCTGTAAAGCGTTCTGGCAACAGCAATATGGTCAGCAGCGAACCCCCGCCGTTCAAGGCCGATGACATTGATGCCCGTCAGTCTGGCCCGATTTCCAACGGCTATGGCAAAGGGGATCACGTCGCTGTCAACCGCCGTCTGCGACCCGATCATCGCATGGTCACCCACACGGCACCATTGCTGAACCGTTGCAAAGCCGCCCATCATGACATGATGACCAATCTTCACATGCCCGCCGAGGGATGCGTTATTGGCAAAGATCGCGTTGTCACCCACCACACAGTCATGGGCAACATGTGACGCCGCCAGAAATAGGCCATTATTGCCGACCGTGGTGCGCATCGCATCAATCGCCGTTCCCGGATGCATGGTTACATGTTCACGGATAACGCAGTCGCTGCCAATCTCCAGAACCGATTCTTCACCGGCAAAGCGCGTGTGCTGAGGCGGGCATCCTAAAACCGCAAAGGGAAACACTTCACAGCGCGCACCAAGGCTGGTGCGGCCATCAGCGACCACATGGGCATGCAGCACGCAATGATCACCAAGCTGTACATGCGGACCAACAACGCAATATGGCCCTACCTTGACATGCGTGCCAAGACGGGCGTCTTTGTCGATTATGGCGGTCGGGTGGATATCTACGCTCATAAATCTGCTTTCTCCAGGGGCGATCCGCCGTGGCGCTGGCCTCTGGATACCTGATGCTGGGTCAGCGTTGCGGGTCCACGATCATCGCGCCAAATTCAGCGACGGATGTGGTCGCTCCATCAACGCTGGCGGTGCCGGTGAATTTCCACAACGGGCCTTTTGAACTGACTTTCTCTACATGAAGTCGCAATTCATCGCCGGGCCGGACCGGCTTGCGGAATTTCACCTTGTCGATCGTGGTAAAAAAGACCAGCTTGCCCTCTGCAGCGTCGCCAAGGGTTACGCTGGCCAGACACCCTGCTGTTTGCGCCATCGCCTCGACGATCAATACGCCCGGCATAATCGGATAATCCGGAAAATGACCGGCAAAGACCGGGTCGCTGACGCTGACCATTTTGATACCGACGGCACTGCTGTCCGGCACGAGCGCTTCAACCCTGTCAATCAACAGCATTGGTGGTCGGTGCGGAATCCGTTTCTGAATATCGTCAATCGTCAGTTCAATTGCACTGTCACTCATCTCTTAATCTTCCTTCCGTCCAGATTGCGCCAGAAGCCGACGAAGCGCCGCGCGTTCCCGCCACATCTTGCGGGCATCAGATGCCGGAAAGCCGGCCACTGTCGCCCCATCCTCGACATCTTTCGTCACGCCACTCTGGGCCATGACGACTGCCCCCTTGCCAACACGCGTCGCCGGCCCGACACCGGCCTGACCGCCCAGCATGGCGCCTTCATCAATAATGGCGCCGCCAGCCAGTCCAACCTGCGCTGTCAGGACAGCGCGTGCCCCGATCACGCAGTTATGGGCAATGTGAACCAGATTATCCAGCATGGCCTGATCCCCGATACGGGTCGGACCCAATGTCCCGCGGTCAATACAGCTTCCGGCACCGATCAGAACACCATCACCAATCACCACACTGCCAACATGCGGCAAGGCTACCGGGCCCTCTGGGGTAATTTCAAAGCCAAATCCTGCGCTGCCTATCACCGCATTTGGCTGAATGATCACATCATCCCCTACAATCGCATGCGACAGAACCACATTTGCACCAATCCGGCAATTCTGTCCGATCCTGACCCCTTTATGTATCACGGCGCCGGCGTCGATCTGGCTGCCTGCCCCGATTTCAACCCCGACACCGCACATCACGCCGGGCCCGATGGCCACATCCGCCAGATCGCGCAACCTGTCTGCTGCGGGCGCAACTGTGCCGGACGATGTATCTGGCACCAGACGGGCCAAAGCCTCGGCAAATCCAAGACGCGGGACATCCACGATCAGATAGGTCCCATTTTCGGGCAGATTGTCTGCGATCGCCGCGGTGGTGATGATGATGGCAGCCCTATCTGCCCCCCCATCTGCCAGCGCCCCATCCGCGCCAATATTGTCATTCAGAAATGTCAGCTCACCAGTATTTGCCTCGGCAACGGGCGCCGCACCTGTCACTGCCTGCTGTGCGTTTCCACGCACAGACGCGCCGATGGCATCCGCGAGCGCCTGTACCGTGTGCGGCACAATATCAAAAAAATGCGTATCGAGGCTCATTGCCCGGCATCCACATCTGTTGTGGTACCGTCATCGACCTCGATTTCGATACGCGCATCCTTTGTCCGTTCATCAAGACGCCGCAGCACAAGTTCTGAAATATTCAGGCCAGGACGAAACGCAATCGCCGAATCCTCTTTCAGCACCAAATCAAGCTGTTGTTCCCGTGCAATCTCGGTCACGATTTCGATCGCAATCTGACGCAATCTGGCCTGTGCGTCCTGAAAGGCAAGATCAAGTGCCTCGCGCCGATACTGAATTTCACGCTGAATCCGTGCAACTTCATCCTCGAAATCGGTCAGGCGCTGTGTGAATTCATCCTCGCTAAGCGTGTTGCGGTCGGCCTGTAACTGGCGCTCTGTCTGTTGCAGTGCCGCCTCTCGTTCTGCAAATTCCGCCTGAAACAACAGCCTTTGTTCATCAAGCAATTCACGCACCCGCAGCGTACCGCTGGCCGCGCGTAAAACACTTTCAAGATCGATCAACGCTACTCTTTGTGCAGAAAATTGTGCTGAAGGGGCTGACGGATCATCCGCATTGCTGGCGTCAACCGCCTGCGCCAATGCTGGCAGGGACGTGCCTGCAAAGGCGAGAAATGACAGCGCAGCAAGCCAGGTCCGAATTGCCACGTGCCTGCTCCTAGAATCGTGTGCCAATGGCAAACTGGAAGGAATTCGTATCGTCATACGACTTCTTGCTTGTCGCATTTGCCCAATAGAACGACATGGGGCCGATGAATGTGTCCCATAACAGCCCGAAACCAACAGATGTACGCAGGCTGCTGTCGGTCGCGCCGGTAACGCCCGTTGGGTAATCTGTGTCCCATACTGACCCGGCATCTGCAAAGACAGTCCAGCGCAGCCCCAGATCCCTGCTGATACCAAAATTGGAAATCACTTCAAGATTGGCTGTCATCAGCTTATTGCCGCCGACAGCGGCCTTTGACCCTGCATCGCGCGGACCGATACCGGCACTGTCAAAACCACGGACATTGTTACCACCAAGGAAAAACCGGTTGGACTGCGTAACCTTTTCGCCACTCAATCCGGTAACCATGCCGTAACGCGCCTTTGCACCAAGCACAAAGGTGTTGAAGTTAACGGGCCGATAATAGGCGACATCAGCCGTCAGCTTATAGAATTTAGCGTCACCCCCGAGTCCAGCAAGCTGCTGCGACAGCTGGAAATATGTACCATCCGTCGGGTCAAACCGGCTGTCTCTCTTGTCTTGTCCAAAGCGGTAACGCAGCGCCGACGTCAGGATATTCTTGCCATTTTCGCCGGTGATCGAGGTGGCATTTGTTGCCGATGTGGTTGTCTTGGACTGTGACAGCTCATACCCGGCCCGGTGGAAGTAATCATCTGCTGCCGAAAAGCCGATCCCGAAGTCAAAGCCTGTACGGGTTGTTGTGGTCTTGTTCAGTTTTGTCTTGTCGTTGAAGATGCTGGCATTACCCGTCAGGTTGCGCCCGAACAAATAAGGTTCAGTCAGGCCAACCGTGATATTGGTGCGTGTCTGCGCCAGATCAAATGACAGGTCAACACCGCGGCCAGTACCAAGGAAGTTACGCTCATTGATACCGAACAAAATGCTGGATTTGTCGAGTGACGAATAGCCGACGCCAATGGACAATTCACCCGTCGACTGCTCCTCGACGGAAATTTCGGTGATCGTCTGGTCCGCACTGCTGCCAGCCAGATTACGCACGGACACATCCGAGAAAAACCCGAGATTGCGAATATTCCGGATCGACCGGTCCAGCTTCAGTTGGTTAAAGGCGTCGCCCTCGACCAACTCGAATTCGCGCCGGATCACACTGTCGATCGTCCGCGCGTTATTCACAATTTCAATACGTTCAATAAAGTTCTTTTGGGCTTTACCGATCCGCAGTTGCAGCGACAACGTCTCACTTTCCGGATCGGTGTCAACCTCAGCATCAATATTGACGAAGGCATAACCAAGCGCACCAAGCCGGTTGGTGAGATCCAGCAGCCCTTCTTCAAGTGCGCGCACGTCGTACCAGCCATTATCGCCAAACGAGAATGACGATTTCATGCTTTCAATATCAATATTCTCGATCTCGCTGGCGATATTGATATCAGCAACACGGTAGCGCTTGCCTTCCTCAAGAAGGAATGTAACGGCAAATCCCGTGCGGTCTGGCAGCAGCCCGCCGCGCACACGGCTGACATTGATATCCGCATAACCACGGGCCAGGTAAAACTGGCGCAGCAAACGCACATCGTAATCAAGACGACTTTCATCATATTTGTCGGTTGATGAGAAGATCGCCCACCATTTGGCCTCGCTGCTGGACACAGCCCTTTTCAGCACGCGGTCCGGAAATGTCTCATTGCCAACAAATGAGATTGAGCTGATCTTGATCAGCGGCCCCTCATCAACAACAAAAGCCAGATCGACCCGGTTGTCACTCAATTCGATGATCTGGGGCTCGACGACGGCGGCATACCGTCCGCTGGCCTGATAAATATCCAGCAAGCGCTGGCTGCCTGCCAGCGCAAGTTCACGCGTGTAGACACGGCGCGGCGCAATATCCAGAACTTCCAGCAACCGCTCGTCTTTAAGGACATCATTCCCTTCGATATTTACCCGGTTGATGATCGGATTTTCCAACACCGTTACCTGCAGCGTACTGCCAGACAGTGCGATATCTATATCCTTGAAGAGATCGGTCTCAAACAACCGTTGCAGGGCAATGCTCAACGCGCCCTGTGTGACACGATCGCCGACCTGCACGGGCAAATAAGAGCGGATGGTCGATTCTGCGACCCGGCGATTGCCTTCAATCACAATATCTTCGACCTGAACCAACCCGTCGCTTGACTGCGCCGAGGCTGGCGACAAGGTCGCAGCTACCGAAAAAACAAGTACAGCGAATATCAACGCCAGTCTCTGCATCGTGACCATCCCTGGTTGCGTACCGACGAAACTATACCCATTGGGCCCCGTTTATCAAAGCAGACATTTCAGTAACTTCTGCCGATTTGCCAACTTCCACCGGCAATCAGGGCCATCCAGACATGTCAACCGATCAGGCGATTCACGTCAAAGAACATGACGACCACCATCAGTGTCAGCAGCAAACTCATGCCAATACGCATCAGCACGGCCTGCGCTGCCAGCGGCAATGGCCGGCCAGCAATCGCCTCATAGAAGAAAAAGGCCAGATGTCCACCATCCAGTGCCGGGATCGGCAGCAGGTTGATCAGTCCCAGATTGATGGAAATCAAAGCTGTCAGCAGGATGAAGGGAACAACCCCCTGCGCCATCGCTGACCCCGAAATCTTGGCAATGCCGATGGGCCCCTGCACCTCGGCGGCCTGCATCTGCCCTTTGCCAAGGCGCGCCAGGCCGCGCAGAATCATGATAGAATTGTAGAATGCATCCGAGGTTCCAGCGACCAATGCACTGCCCGGCAGCAGTCTTTTATGCGAGATATTCGTTGTCGATCGCACACCCAGAAAGCCAATATTAAGCTGCAATTCTTCGATATAACGCGGCGCCGGTGTCACGACCAGCTGCAGAATCTGACCATCCCGGTCCACGACAAAATCGAGTGGGCGTCCCGGGCTTTCGGCAACCAGTCCACGCATATCCCCAAAATTGCGAATGGCCACCCCTTCGATCTCAGTCACAACATCGCCAGCTTTGAGACCCGCAACAGCCGCCGGTGTTTCCGGCATCACCTCGCCAATTTCGGCCGGGATTTCGATTTTGCCAAAGGTCATATACACCCCGGCAAATAACAGGATCCCAAGAATGAAATTGGCCACTGGGCCCGCCGCAACGATCAGAATACGGTTGGCAAGCGATGCACCGGCAAAGCTGCCTTTCATCTGATCAGCCCCCTGACCTGGCGCACTTGCCGCATTCTCGTCACCCCGCATACGGACATACCCACCAAGCGGAATTGCGGCAAAACGCCAGCGCGTGCCTGTCGATTTGGACGTCCATCCAAAAAGTTCAGGGCCAAAACCGATAGAAAACACCTCTACCACCACACCGGCCCTGCGCGCCGCCCAGTAATGGCCAAGCTCGTGAAAAAATACCACCGGTGTCAGCAGAAGAAGAAAGCCAATGATCATCTGCAAGGCGCTGAGGTCGGGCATTTTTTGTGGCACTCCGGTTTGAATATTTTGGTGTTGGCAAACTGTGTCGAGGTGCCTGAACGGACGATATGGCGAACAGGCACATTAAAAACGCATACTAGCCGTCGGCAGCCGCAGCGCATGCATCTTCCGCTGTCTGGCGTGCCATACGATCCAGCTGCATTACAGCCTCAGGTGAATCTATGGGTATTTCTGTCGTCTTTTCAAGGCTATGAGCAACAATATGCGCAATATCTGTAAAGCCGATCTGGGCCTTTAGAAACGCATCGACGGCCACTTCATTTGCCGCATTCAGGATCGTTGGCATGCCGCCGCCGCTTTTCAGTGCCTGGCGTGCCAATGCAAAACAGGGATAGCGTGTGTTATCCACCTGCTGGAATGTCAGGGTTCCCAGAGCGGCCAGGTCCAGGGGCTCGGGTCGCCAGTCAAGCCGGCCAGGCCAGGCCAGCGCATAGGATATCGGCGTTTTCATATCGGCCGTGCCCAGCTGTGCAATCACAGACCCGTCATTGAAATAGACCATCCCGTGGATCGCCACCTGCGGATGAACGAGAACATCAATCGATGAAGATGGCAGATCGAACAACCATGCCGCTTCGATGACCTCCAACCCCTTATTCATCATTGTCGCGCTGTCGATTGAGATTTTGGGGCCCATCGACCAGTTCGGATGCTTGACGGCTGCGGCGGGCGTGATCGTTTTGAAATCTTCAAGTGGCGTATTGCGGAAAGGACCGCCAGATGCGGTCAGGCAAATATGCCGAATTGATGCCGGGTCACTTGCATCGCAAATCAAGCCGCCAGGTTCTGAATGTCCGGTCCCGCCATGCGCCCAGCCCATCCAGCACTGAAAGACAGCACTATGTTCGCTGTCCACAGGTATCAGCCGCGCGCCATGCTGGCGTGCAAGGGATGTTACAAGCCCGCCAGCGGAAACAAGGGATTCCTTATTGGCTAGCGCAACCGTCTGACCCGCCTCAACCGCCGCCAGGACCGCCGGCAATCCGGCCAGACCAACGATCCCAGCAACAACCACATCAACCGGTGTGGCCGCGATAGCAGCACAGGCCTTGTCACCAGCCACCACCTCAATACCGCTGCCGGCAAGCGCTGTACGCAATGGCTCCAGGCTGGTTTCATCCGCAATACCGACGATAGAGGGACGGTATGCAAGTGCCTGTTCTGACAACATTTTCCAGTTGCTGCCCGCGACAAGCGCCGTAACCGAAAATTCATCTGGACAGGCATCAACGATCGCAAGCGTGCTTTTGCCGATTGAACCGGTAGACCCCAAAATTGTCAGCTGTTTTACCACGCTGGACCGTACCATTCCCTACCATGTTGACGCCGACCCGCGCCGGCTGCATTTCAAAAGGCCAGACTACAAATATAAAGCGCAGGCAACGTAAGAAGATAGCCGTCAAAACGATCAAGGAAACCGCCATGGCCCGGAATGAGCTGGCCGCTATCCTTTACACCTCTGCGCCGCTTGATGAGGGATTCAAACAGATCGCCGGCCTGTGCCAGCACCGCGATCACAATCCCCGCAAACACGGCATATGCCAATGCGAAACGGGTCCCAGAACCTGCATCCACCAGCTGCATGAGAATCACGCAGCCTATGACAGCCGCAACTATACCGCCCGCTGCGCCGGAAAGAGTCTTGTTCGGACTGATTGCGGGGGCCAGTCGCGGGCCGCCTACCCGCCGCCCTACAAAATAGGCAGCGATGTCGCAGACTGCGACGACAAACCCAAGGCCGAGCAACAGATGATGTCCACCATCCAGTCCCAGCAGGTTGCGGCCGGACAGCAAACAAAGGACCAATAGACCTACAAAAACAGTAGCTGCAATATCACGGGTTATGGCGCCGACAAACAGGGCAACCATGCCACCAAGTACCAGCATGGCAGGAAGAAGCGACATGCCTGCCAGCATTTCCAGCTGCATGAATAATGACGCTGGCAACGCAAAGAGGGCAAAATCCAGAAGCAGCATGGCTTGCAGCGCCTTTGAGATCCGCAACATGGCACAACATTCCCAGACCATGACCAGTGCCGCCGCAAGGAACAACCATTGCGCCACATCTCTTGAAAGGATGAACCCCGCGATGACGGGTACAAACATGGCCGCGCCCTTAACGCGTTGTACCGTACCCGGCTGGAGACTGATGCCCATGAAACAAAATTACCGAGGTTGCGCCTTGAAGGGAGTCACATTCAATCCGAACCTGGCATGCTGCCGCTCATCCAGCGCCGAGTTACCGCCAAATCTGCGGTCGCGCTGGGCAAAGCTCTGCAAGGCTGAGTCAAAAATCTCAGTCGAGAATTCCGGCCACAATGCCTGGCAGAAAAACAGTTCGGCATAGGAAATATCCCACAGCATAAAGTTGGAAATACGCTGTTCACCGCCCGTGCGGATCAGAAGATCGATGTCAGGCAGCGCCGCAGATCCCATGCGCGATTTCAGCAGATCCTCATTGATGTCACTCGACTTAATGATGCCGCGTGCAGCCTCTGCCGCCAGCACCTGCGCCGCATTGGTCAGTTCCTGACGCCCGCCATAATCGATGGCGATGCTGAGATTGAGACCGGTATTTCCGGCTGTTTCCGCTTCGGCCCATTCAATCAGCCGGACAAGACGTGGCGATAACCGGTCACGTTTGCCAATGATCCGTAACCGCACATTCTCTGAATGAAGTTCATTCACATCATTTTCGAGAAAGCGCCGCATTAGCAGCATCAGGCCGTCAATCTCCGGTTTTGGCCGGGTCCAGTTCTCAAAGGAAAAGGCAAAGGCTGTCAGCCAGCAGATACCGCGATCATGCGCCCGGCGGGTAATCATTTTCAGTGTGCCGGCACCTTTTTCATGCCCGAACAACACTTCCTGCCCGCGGTCACGCGCCCAGCGGCGATTCCCATCCATAATAATGGCGACATGATGCGGAATATTGTTCATTTGACCACTCGTTCCTTGATTTCCAGAGACCCGGTGTTGACCCACAATGGTGCCTATGGCGGGATCAGACTTGGGTGATCTCCGTTTCCTTGTTGGAAAGAGCGTCGTCGATTTGCTTCACATGATCATCTGTCAATTTCTGGATATCCGCCTCAAGATCGTGGCGTTCATCCTCGGAAATTTCACTGTCTTTTTCCAGCTTGCGCGCAGCTTCAATGCCGTCCCGCCGCACATTGCGCACCGCAACACGCGCCGCCTCGGCATAACGACCTGCCACCTTGACCATATCTTTTCGCCGCTCTTCGGACAGATCAGGGATCGGAATACGGATCAATGTGCCCTCTGCCATCGGGTTGAGGCCCAGATCTGATTCCCGAATAGCTTTTTCGACAGAAGATGTAAGGCCGGCATCCCAGACAGTGACAGTCAGCAGGCGCGGTTCCGGCACAGAGATGTTACCCACCTGGTTCATCGGCATTTTCGACCCATAGGCATCGACCATGATTGGCTCGAGCATGGCTGTCGATGCACGGCCGGCACGCAAACCCATGAATTCGGTCTTCAGGCTATTGAAACTACCCTCCATCCGCCTCTTGATATCGTCAAGGTCCAATGCGGACATCTGCAATTCTCCTTCAGTTCACCAGCGCATATCATGTGCTGTTTGGCAAAGAATGTGAAGACCTGCCAAAAGGCAAGATATCGCCGGCGACATTAGCTGACGAGTGTGAATTTCCCCTTATGGCAAAGCACACGTTCAAACCCGCCAGCGTCCTCAATTGAAAATACGAGGATCGGAATGTTGTTTTCCCGCGCCAGCGAAATGGCGGATGCATCCATGACCCGCAAATCCTTGGACAGAACGTCAAGATAACTCAGCCGGTCATAGCGATGCGCATCCGGGTCTTTTTCAGGATCGGCAGAATAAACACCATCAACACGCGTCCCTTTCAACAGCGCCCGACATCCCATTTCCGAGGCGCGAAGGGCGGCGGCCGTATCGGTTGTGAAGAAGGGGTTGCCTGTACCTGCCGCGAAAATAACCACCCGCCCCTTTTCAAGATGGCGAACGGCGCGGCGGCGGATATAGGGCTCGCACACAGCACTGATTGGCAATGCCGACATAACACGTGTCGGAACATCCAGCGCCTCAAGCGCATTCTGCATGGCAAGGCCATTCATGACCGTTGCCAGCATGCCCATATAATCGCCGGTGGCGCGTTCCATGCCCGCCGCAGCACCAGATACCCCGCGGAAGATATTGCCGCCCCCAATGACGAGACAGGTTTCAACCCCCGAGGCGACGACATCACGCACTTCACGGGCTACAGTTGCCACCATTTCCGGATCGATGCCGTAGGATTGACTTCCCATCAGCGATTCACCAGAAATTTTCAGCAGCACCCGCTGGTACTGGTAGCGCGCGTCATGCGTGGCGTCATCTTCCATCTATTTGCTCCCGACGGTAATCAGGACAGCTGTGCGGCCACCTCGGCTGCAAAGTCTGTTTCTTCTTTCTCGATACCTTCGCCCAGATTGAACCGTGCAAAGGCTGTCAGTTCAATTGCGGTGCCGGAATCCTTTGCGGCATTCGCAACCACATCGGCGATCTTTGTTTCACCATCAATCACTGATGTCTGCTCGAGAAGTACGACTTCCTGATAGTACTTCTTCATCCGGCCTTCGACCATCTTCTCGGCAATTTCCTGCGGCTTGCCTGATGCTTTGGCCTGCTCGATCAGCACATCGCGCTCGCGCTGGACAGCCTCGGCATCCAGATCCTCGACAGACAGGCTGGCGGGCGATGTCGCGGCAATATGCATGGCGATCTGCTTGCCAAGTCCTTCAAGAACACCGGCATCGGCTGTTGATTCCAGTGCCACCAGGACACCGATACGGCCAAGGCCCGATGCTGTAGCATTATGCATATAGGACACGACGGCGCCGGACCCGACGCTGACAGCCTCCATGCGGCGCAGCGACATGTTTTCGCCAATAGTGGCAATCTTGTGGGTCAGTTCCTCAGATACATTGCGGCCAGTATCCGGATAATCCATCGCCCCAAGAGCGTCGATATCCCCGGCCGTCAGCGCCAGCGCGGCGAGGGTCGAGGCAAATTCCTGAAACTCTGTATTGCGTGCAACAAAATCTGTTTCAGCATTCAACTCAATCAGGGCACCAGAGGTGCCATCCACAGCAAAGGCCACCAGACCTTCACTTGCAACCCGGCCAGATTTCTTGGCTGCCGTTGCCAGACCTTTGGTCCGCAGCCAGTCAATCGCGGCTTCCATGTCGCCATCGGTCTCGGACAATGCTTTTTTGCAGTCCATCATCCCGGCGCCGGACTTTTCACGGAGTTCTTTTACCAGTGCAGCAGTCACGCTCATCGTCTTGTTCCTGTCTTCAGCTATCTAGATTTTCCTGGATTTGATACGTCAAACCGCCCCGTTTCCGGGACGGTAGAATTTGAAAGCGGCGCACATTCAGCGCCGCGCGGTTCAACAGCCTGCTCAGCTTGCTGCAGGTGCGTCCGCGCTATCACCCTCCGCAGGCGCTGCCGCGGCAGCGGCCTCGGCTGCTGCCTCAGCCGGCGCAGCCTCTGCGTCCGCTGGTGTCTCTTCTGCAGCTGCTTCAGCGCTCGCAAGTGCAGTTTCTGCTGGCGCTTCCACAGCGTCGCCAGCATCACCACCTGACACCATCATTTCCGTCTGCAGCCCGTCAAGGACCGCAGCCTGTGCCAACTCGCAATAGAAGGAAATAGCGCGCATCGCGTCATCATTGCCCGGAATGATGTAATCGACACCTTCAGGACGGGCATTTGAGTCAACAATGGCGATGACCGGAATGCCAAGGCGATTAGCCTCTTCAACGGCGATCGCTTCTTTGTTCGTATCGATCACGAACAGCATATCCGGCAAGCCGCCCATTTCCTTGATCCCGCCAAGGGTCATTTCCAGCTTGTCCCGCTCGCGCGTCAGCTGCAGAACCTCTTTTTTGGTCAACTGGTTGACCTCTTCGCCTTCCATGCGCGATTCCAGTTCGCGCAGACGGCGGATTGACTGGGACACGGTGGCCCAGTTCGTCATCATGCCGCCAAGCCAGCGGTGGTTGACATAATACTGGCCGCAGTTGCGCGCTGTTTCGGCAATCTTGTCCGCTGCAGCCCGCTTGGTGCCGACAAACAGCACACGACCGCCACGCGAGGTCACATCACTCAGCGCCTTCAGGGCCGCATGCAGCATTGGCACGGTCTGCTGCAGATCAAGAATGTGGATTTTATTACGCTCGCCGAAGATGAACGGCTTCATGCGTGGATTCCAGCGACGTGTGCTGTGACCGAAATGTACGCCAGCTTCAAGCATCTGACGCATGGTAAATGTAGGCAGAGACATCAAAAACTCCTGTTCTCCGGTTACGCCTCCATGCGGGAAATGAAAGGTTTAAAACCTTCACCGGAAGGATCCCGGTTCTGACTGCAGCCAGACGGTTCCAACCCGCATGTGTGAATTGCCGCGAGAGATACCCAAAGCCGGGGCATATTGCAAGTCAAAAGGGCCATATGGACGCCATTGGACGGCGTGTCGCGGCCATCGCGCGGTTCAATGGCTGTCAGAGGTCCTGGACCGACACAATCCCCGGCAATTTCCGCAGCGCCTGGCGGGTCTCGCCGCTAAGTTTATATGCACCGGGAATCGACAGGCTGACCTCATGATCATCCACGACCAGCTTCAGCTTCACCTCTGCGCGACCGGGGCCGTCTTCCTTCAACAATGCTTTCAGCGGCTCAAGTGGCCGTTCATCCTCTACCCAGACACCAACGCCACCATTCCAGGCTGCAATGGCGGCATCCAGCGCCTCCACCTTGGCAGCGGTAAGACGAGGACCATTTTCCTCCAACCGCAGGTTGGCGGCCACCAGTACGGGCATATCACTATCCAGCAAAGCCTGCGTTTCTGCCAGAATGTCCGCAAAGAAGGTGACTTCAAAAACCCCTGTCTGATCGGTAAACTGGACAAACGCAAATTTGTTGCCGCGCTGCGATACGCGCACCTGTTTTGCGGTTACGGACCCGGCAAGATGCACCCGCGGCCGGATATTGCGGCTTTCAATCATGGCCGCCAGCTCGGTCGCTGTAACAACCTTCAGGCGGTCCATTCTGCCGACATAATCATCCAGCGGGTGGGCCGAGAGATATAGTCCAAGCGCCTCAAACTCCTCGCGCAGACGGTCCATGCCGCTCCAGTCATCCACAGGGTTCAGGCGCACCGTGCTATCCAGCGCGTCACTGCCACCAAAAAGACTGTCCTGACTCGATTGCGCGTCACGCTGCATGGTGTCCGCATAAGCCAGCAGCCTGTCTATATTCTCAAGGAGTTCGCGCCGATTGCTATGCAGGCTGTCCAATGCGCCGGCCCGAATCAGATTTTCCAGCTGGCGGCGGTTGCACGCTTCCTTCGGGATGCGGCGCAGCAGATCTGGCAGATCTGCAAATACGCCGTTGGCCTCGCGCTCTGCAGCCAGCAATGCCATGGCCTCGCTGCCCACATTTTTGACGGCGCCCAAGGCATAGCGAATACCGCCTTCTGTCCCGTTCCCGGCCGGTTCCACAAAGAAATTTGCAGCCGAAAAATTAATGTCGGGCGGCAATATAGCGATGCCGTCGCGCTGACATTGCTGCCGGAAAACCGCCAGCTTGTCGGTGCTGCCGGAATCAAGCGCCATGGATGCCGCAATGAATTCCGCCGGGTAGTTCGCCTTCAGATAGGCGGTCTGATACGACACGAGCGCATATGCCGCCGCATGTGATTTGTTGAAACCATATCCGGCAAAGGCAGAAATCTGGTCAAACACATCTGATGCCAGCTGATCGGACAAATCATTTTCCACAGCGCCTTTGACGAAGGTCTGGCGCTGTTTGTCCATTTCTTCCTTGATCTTCTTACCCATGGCACGACGCAACAAATCAGCACCGCCCAACGTATAGCCTGCAAGAATTCTGGCCGCCTGCTGCACCTGTTCCTGATAGATCATGATGCCAAATGTCTCGGCAAGCACGGGCTCCAGCTTTGGATGCATATAGGTGACCAGCGATGGGTCGTGCTTGCGCGCCACATAGTCCTTGATATTTTCCATCGGACCCGGACGATACAGCGCGACGACGGCGATAATATCCTCAAACCTGTCAGGCTTCAGCCCCTTCAGCACGTCGCGCATGCCGGCGGATTCAAGCTGGAAAACCCCGACGGTATCCCCGGCCGACAGCATTTCGAAGGTCTTTGCATCGTCGAGAGGAAGGGATTCAAGTTCGATATCGATGCCGCGCGACGCAAGGAATTGCACAGCGCGCTCAAGCACGGTTAGTGTTTTCAGCCCCAGAAAGTCAAATTTGACAAGACCAGCGCTTTCCACCCATTTCATGTTGAACTGTGTTACCGGCATTGGCGAGCGCGGGTCGCGGTAAAGCGGCACCAGCTCGTCAAGCGGACGGTCACCGATAACAAGGCCGGCTGCATGCGTTGATGCGTGCCGGTAGAGCCCTTCAATCTTCATTGATGTATCGATCAGTTCGGCCACCTGTTCGTCATCGCGCCGCTGCGCCCGCAGCTCTTCCTCGCTTTCCAGCGCCTTGGCGATGGTCACCGGGTTGGCCGGGTTGGCCGGGATCAGCTTGGCAATCCGGTCAACCTGCGGATAGGGCAACTCCATAACCCGCCCTACATCGCGAATGGCCGCACGTGCCTGCAACGACCCAAAGGTGATAATCTGGGCCACCCGGTCGAAACCATATTTTTCCTGCACATAGGTAATGACTTCGTCGCGCCGTTCCTGACAGAAATCAATATCGAAATCGGGCATTGAAACGCGCTCAGGATTCAAAAAGCGCTCAAACAGCAATCCCCATCGCAACGGGTCAAGGTCGGTGATCGACAGGGCCCAGGCGACAACCGAGCCGGCGCCCGACCCGCGCCCGGGGCCAACCGGAATGGATTGGCGTTTTGCCCACTGGATGAAATCCGCAACAATCAGGAAATAGCCCGGGAAGCCCATCTGGTTGATTACGTTCAGCTCAAATTCAAGCCGTTCGTTATAGGGGGCGGCAGCGGCATTGCGCGCCGCATCATCCATGTCGGCGTTAAAGACGTGGCGGTCCAGCCGCATGGCCAATCCGGCACTGGCCTGTTCTTTCAGTTCATCCGGCTCGTTGCGCCCGACATCGCTGGCAAAGGTTGGCAGGATGGGATCGCGCATTTCCGCCACAACAGAACATCGCTGTGCAATCACCACTGAATTGCGTACCGCCTCGGGTATGTCGGCGAAAAGGCGGGTCATTTCATCGGCACTCTTGAAATAATGTTCCTGCGAGAACCGGGTCCTGTCCTCTTCAGCAATCCGTCGTCCGGCCCCGATACACACCAGCACATCGTGCGGCATTTCCATGTCGCGTGTTTCAAACCGGCAATCATTGGTTGCCACCAGAGGCAGATCTGTCTGCAGGGCTGCCTGCAACAATAGCGGTTCCGCCCGCTGTTCGGCTGGTAGACCATGGCGCTGCAATTCGATATAGACCCGTCCCGGCATCAGCGCCGAAAGTGCGTCCAACCGGTCGCGCACCAACCCGTCCTGTCCATCAGCCGCGGCAGCCCCTATGAAACCGCCAACAGCACCACCACCAAGAAGGATCAGCCCGTCCGCATGGGCGGCCAGAACATCCAGCGTAATAACGGGATCATCGCCCCCTTCTACCTCGAGCAGCGCCTTTGAATTCAGCTTGCACAGATTGGCATAGCCTGTATCTGTCTGGGCCAGAAGGGCGATCTCGCCGCTGCCGCGCGCATCGGACAGCAAGGCCTGCACGCCGACAATCGGCTGCACCCCATTGCCCATCATGACCTTGCAGAATTCCAGAGCACCAAACATGTTGTTGGTGTCGGTAATGGCAACGGCAGGCTGCGAATCGCCGGCAGCCAGTGTGGCAATTTTCTCGATGCGCAAGGTGGATTCAGCCAGCGAATAGGCGGAATGAACACGAAGGTGGACAAAGGATGCTGGCATCGGATCAGGCACCTGGCTGGGAATGGCAAAACGGTTTAAAAATAGCGAGGTCAAGGATACCGCCGCGCCTTTTGCCTCACAACAGCTTTCGCCCGATTACGCCTTTAACGCTCGACAATCTGCCCGTCTTCAATCGCCAGACAGCGATCCATGGTCTGTGCCAGCCTTTCATTATGCGTCACAATCAGAGCTGCCGCACCCGTGCCGCGAATAATGGCCCTGAGATGTGAAAACACATCATCCGCCGTTTCGGGATCGAGATTGCCGGTTGGCTCGTCCGCCAGCAGAACCCGCGGTGCGTTGGCAACTGCGCGCGCTATGGCCACACGTTGCTGTTCGCCGCCCGACAACCTGCCGGGACGGTGGGATTGACGATCCTGCAACCCGACCATGGCTAGCAATGCCTCGGCACGATCCTCTGCCTCATCCCGCGCCAACCCGTTCAGCATCTGCGGCACCATCACATTTTCAACAGCCGAGAATTCTGGCAACAGACGGTGAAATTGGAAGATAAAGCCGATATGGCTACCACGCAGCCTGCCGCGCCGCCGATTGCCAAGCGCACTGGTGGGCTGTCCAGCAATGATCACCTCGCCATCCGTCGGCCGTTCCAACAGCCCGGCGATGTTCAACAGGGTCGATTTCCCGGAACCCGATGGGCCAACAAGTGCCGTCAGTTCACCACCACGGACCTGCAAATCTGCGTCGCTCAGAACACTGATGACCGTTTCGCCCTGGTGATAGTCCCGCTTTACACCGCGCAACTCCAGCAACACCTTGCCAGTCTCGTCTGCAGTCTTGGCGTTATTCATTGCGCAGCACCTCGGCCGGCTCGACGCGGCTGGCACGCCATGCCGGATAAAGGCTGGCAAGGAATGACAAGAACAATGCCATCCCGATAACAACCCCGACCTCTGCCGGATCAACCTTGGCAGGCAAGGTCGACAGAAAATAGATTTCAGCAGCGAAAAGTTCGGCACCTGACACCGTTTCGACAAACCCTTGTATTGATCCTATTTTCCAACAGAACAACAGGCCGATTACCGTCCCCGCCAGCGTCCCGGCGACACCGATACTGGCCCCTGTCATCAGGAAAATCCGCATGACCGTCGCACCGCTTGCCCCCATGGTGCGCAACACGGCGATATCGCCATTTTTCGACCTTACAAGCATGATCATCGACGAAATGATATTGAACGCCGCCACAAGGATGATCAATGTCAGGATCAGAAACATGACATTGCGTTCTACACGCAAGGCATTGATGAAAGTACGGTTGCGCTGCACCCAGTCAAACACGCGCAAATTGTCACCGACCGCATCCGCCACCAATACACGTGTCGTCGTGATCATCTGCGGCTCTGCGGTATACACCTCTAGAACCGAAGCACGGTCGTTCATCCCGAACATGCCTGCTGCTGCATCAAAAGGCATGAAGACAAAGGCGCTGTCATATTCATGCATGCCGACATCATAGGTGCCGGCAATGCGATATTTCCGCCGCGATGGCAGCGTGCCAAAGGCGGTTGCCTCGCCGCGCGTTCCGGTCAACAGCAAACTGTCGCCCGTGCGCAGGCCCAGCTTCAAGGCCATAGTTTTGCCAATCAGCACACCGCCTTCGTCGCGAAACCGCGCAATACTGTCTTCATCCAGCGCGTTCCAAAGGGGGCGTCTTGCAGCCAGGTCAGACCACCGCACCCCGCGGACAACGGCGCCCAGATTCACATTCGAGGCGCTGACCATCGCCTGCCCCTCGATTTGCGGGGTTACAGCGATCACCCCCGGCAAATCGACAATATCGACAGCCAACCGGTCAAAATGCGCAATGCCGCGCGTATCTGTTGAATAGACACCGATATGGCCATTCAGACCCAGGATCCGGCCAATCAGTTCAGCACGAAAGCCGTTCATAACCGACATCACGATGATCAGGGTCGCAACACCAAGCGTAATCCCTGCAAGCGAAAACCAGGCAATCACCGAAATAAAACCCTCGGCACGGCGCGAGCGCATATAGCGCATTGCCAGCAACCGTTCGACGGGAGAAAAAAACCGCATTAAATCTCTTTCAGTCTGGTGCAGCCAGCTGCCGCAATGCCGTTCAGTATAAACGCGTTCATCAATGCCCGTTATGTAGCATCCTGCATGACCATGCTGAGCGCGGAATCAGGCGATACTTCGACAGATTCGCCCGTGCGCCGGTTCTTGACCTCAACGACGCCATTTGCCATGCCCCGCGGGCCAACCACAATCTGCCAGGGAATACCGATAAGGTCGATTGCCGCCAATTTCGCACCCGGGCGGTCGTCGCGATCATCATAAAGCGGATCAGCACCGGCGGCCTGCAATTTCACATAGAGATCTTGGGCGCAGCTGTCGCAGGTTTCATCCCCTGATTTGAGATTGACAACCGCAACATCGAATGGCGCCACGGCGCGTGGCCAGATGATGCCCCGATCATCGTGGCTGGCCTCGATAATGCCGCCGACAAGGCGCGACACACCAATGCCGTATGATCCCATATGCACCGGCTTGTTGGTACCATCCGGTGCCGTCACGCTGGCCCCCATAGCAGCGGAATATTTCTCGCCAAAATAGAAGATGTGACCAACCTCGATGCCGCGCAGGCTCATCAATTCATCAGCAGCAACAGGACAGGTTTCCGGATCATGCTTTTCATCCGCACGCGCATATAGCGCGGTAAAGCGGTCAACGACTGGTTGCAGATCCTCGTCATAATTCACCTGGGTTACAAGGTCGGCATCCAGCCAGTCCTTGTGAAAATACACCCCGCTTTCACCCGTTTCGGCGAGGATAATGAATTCATGGCTCATATCACCACCAATGGGGCCGGTATCTGCCTCCATCGGAATAGCGGTCAAACCCATACGCGCAAATGTCTTGAGATAGGACACAAACATCCGGTTATAAGCCGCGCGCGCGCTGGCCGCATCACTGTCGAATGAATAGGCATCCTTCATCAGGAATTCACGCCCCCGCATGATGCCGAAACGCGGCCGCACCTCATCACGGAACTTCCACTGGATATGGTACAGGTTCAGCGGCAGTGCCTTGTAGCTGCGCACATGGGCCCGAAAAATATCTGTTACCTGTTCTTCATTTGTCGGGCCATACAGCATGTCGCGGTCATGCCGGTCCTTGATGCGCAACATTTCAGCGCCGTAATCATCATAACGTCCGGATTCCTGCCAGAGTTCGGCCGGCTGGATTGTGGGCATCATGATTTCCAGTGCCCCGGCACGGTTCTGTTCCTCGCGCACAATATCAGCAATCTTGTCCAGCACCTTCTTGCCAAGAGGCAACCAGGAATAAATGCCTGCACTGGATTGCTGGATCATACCGGCGCGCAGCATCAAGCGGTGCGAGGCGATCTGCGCCTCTTTGGGTGTTTCTTTCAGAAGGGGCAGGAAATAATGGCTTAAACGCATGGAATGGGTCCCGGATCATCGACCCGCCGACGGGTCAGTTGCGACGTTGCGCCAATCTAGGATGATGCCGGACCTAACGCAAGACTGGCAGGCCGGCATGATCAAAAACCGCATCCAGCATGGCGGGGGTCACATCTTCAAGCCGCGCCGGCGACCAGGTGGCATCGTTGGTCTTATCGACCAGCACGGCAAGCACCCCGTCGGAAAAATCGGCACGCTCGGACATGCGGATTGCCAGGCGATAATCCATCGCCAGTGCTGCCGCCATGTCCGGAATATCCACACCACCATCAATCAACCGAAGAAAGACATGCATTGTCATAGGGCATCGGGTCGACAAGGCGGCATACAGCATGGTGGCAAATTCATCGCCTTTCAGCTGTGCCAGTTCACCAGCACGATCGCGCATGGCGGCAAGGTCATCACCGGAAAAGACATGATCGATCACTGTCCGCTGTGCCTGTAGCGGGGCCGCCCCCGGGTCAATCCGGTAGCGTGCGATCACATCGTCAATGCCCGTCACGTCACAGGCCAGCAGATCGGTGCGCATATCTGCAACCCGTTCCGCAGATACAACCGCATCTGCCAGCCCCAGCATCATGCAGTCCGCCGCACTGATGATCTGGCCGGCAAGCCCGATGAAAAGTGCCACCGGGCGGGGGCAGCGGCCAAGAAAGATGCTGGCGCCCGCATCGGGGAACAGGCCGATCGCACTTTCCGGCATGGCAAAACGTGTTGTGCTGCTCGCGATACGGTAATGACTGCACTGCATCAGCCCGGCCCCGCCGCCCATGACAATACCGTCTGCAAGGGCAACAACCGGCTTTGGACAGTTAAAGACATCGAGATCGGCGTTATATTCAGCCCGGAAATAGACCCGCGTGCGATCAAACTCGCCGCGTTTGATATGCTGGTACAGATCGCGTACATCCCCGCCAGCGCAAAAGGCGCGCGGCGTCGACCCGGCAATGACAATATGTGTGATCTCATCATCTGCCGACCAGTGCGCGATCTGGGAGCTGATGGCCATTGCCATTTCATAACTGATGGCATTCAATGCCTTGGGTCGGTCAAGTTCAATCAATCCGGCCCGACCATGGGTCGAAAAATGGATGTCCGGTTGCTGCATTGCGTCAGAACCTTATGCTGTTTATATGTGCGTCAGGTGCGCATCGTCTGTGATGTCGATGGGCCCGCCACCTTAATCGATCGAGGCTGCGATGAGTAGAGGCCAATATCCTGCAACGCGTATGCGGCGCAACAGAATGCGTGCCTTTTCGCGGCGGCTTGTTGCGGAAAACACGCTTTGTGTCGATGACCTGATCTGGCCCCTCTTTGTTGTCGAAGGCGAGGACCATAGTGAACCGGTGGAACCCATGCCCGGCGTCAATCGCCACAGCATTGACCGGCTGGTCACGCAGGCACAGAGCGCTGTCGACATGGGTATCCCGGTGATTGCGATATTTCCTGCCATCGAAACCGCACTCAAAGATGCCGATGGCAGTCTTGCCCTTGATGGTGACAATCTGGTCTGCCGCGCGGTGCGTGCCGTCAAGGCCGCCTGCCCTGATCTGGGAATCGTCTGTGACGTCGCGCTTGACCCGTTCACCAGCCATGGCCATGACGGCGTTGTACGCAACGGCGAAATTGCCAATGATGAAACGGTACAGATCCTGTGTGAGCAGGCGCTGCATCAGGCCAATGCCGGATGCGATATCATCGCCCCATCCGACATGATGGATGGACGCGTCGCCGCCATTCGCAACGCGCTCGACGCAGCGGGCCATCAGAATGTGCAGATCATGTCCTATGCTGCCAAATACGCGTCCGGTTTCTATGGGCCCTTCCGCACTGCAGTAGGTGCCGGCAGCGCTCTGGGTGCCAGTGGCAAATCCACCTACCAGATGGACCCGGCCAACAGCGATGAGGCAATGCACGAAATCGCGCTTGACCTTGCCGAAGGCGCCGACCTTGTGATCGTAAAGCCGGGCATGCCCTATCTGGACATACTGGCGCGCGCCAAAGCCAAATTTGGCGTGCCGTGCATCGCCTATCAGGTTTCCGGTGAATATACGATGATCACAGCGGCGGCGGACAAGGGCTGGCTGGATCATGATCGGGTGATGATGGAAAGCCTTATGGCATTCAAACGCGCTGGCGCAGACGGTATCTTGACCTATTTTGCCCCGCTAGCAGCCCGGCTGCTGAACAGCCGGTAAACCCGGCCCTGCAACTGCCAGGCTGGACAAGCCTTTTAAAATTATACACCACGGAGGTGAAGTTGACTGTCACCGCAACCGATATCCGAAACGCTGCCACCATTCTGGAAGGCAACATTATCCGCACGCCTTTTATCGAGGCACCGATGCTGTCGCGCATTCTTGGATGCGATCTGAGCCTGAAGCTGGAAAACCTGCAGCACACATCATCTTTCAAGGCACGCGGCGCTTATATCGCAATGCAGGCGCTTGATGATGCATCGCGTCAGCGCGGCGTGATCACCATGTCGGCAGGCAACCATGCACAGGCCGTGGCCTATCACGCCAGCAAGATGGGTATCCCGGCCACCATTGTCATGCCGGCCCAGACACCGTTTGCCAAAATATCCCGGACCCGCGCCTTTGGTGCTGAGGTTGTGCTGGAGGGCCGCAACCTCAATGAGTGTGAGGGAACTGTAAACCGTCTGATCGCCGAACGCGGGCTGTCACTCATCCATCCTTATGACAATGAACTGGTCATGACGGGTCAGGGGACTGCTGGACTGGAAATGCTGATCGACAAGCCGGATCTGGATATCCTGCTGGTTCCGATTGGTGGTGGCGGGCTGATGGGCGGTATCGCAACCATCGCGCGCGACATGCGGCCGGATATAGGCATCATCGGTGTGCAAACCAAACTCTATCCCGCAATGAAGTTGGCAATCGCTGGCAAAGATATCGTCTGCGGTGGCGAAACGCTTGCCGAGGGCATTGCCGTCAAAAAGCCGGGCTCGGTGACAAAACCCGTTATCAGCCAGCATGTGGATGATGTCCTGCTGGTCGACGAGCAATCACTGGAATGGGCGGTTGGCACCCTTGTCGAGCAGCAGCGTGTTGTGTCTGAAGGCGCCGGGGCCGCCGGCATTGCTGCCATTCATCAGCATCGCGAGACATTTGCAGGCAAAAAGGTTGGCGTTGTGATTTGTGGCGGCAATATTGACCCGCGCCTTCTGGCCTCCATCCTTAACCGCAACATGGCCAGCGATGGGCGTCTGGCGCGGTTACGGATCGATATCTCTGATGAGCCGGGCATGCTGGCCGCGATCACCGCCTCGATCAGCCGATGCGGCGGCAATATCGTCGAAATTTATCACCAGCGGCTGTTCTATGACGTACCTGCCAAACTGGCAAAGATTGACGCCGTCATTGAAACACGCGGTCCGGATCATGTTACCGAGATCATTGAAGATCTGAGGCAAGCGCAGTTTCAGGTGCGCCAACTGGATGACAATTCAGCTGGCTAGGCGCCAATGGCGCAGGCTATGGACAGGTGACGGCGGTCCCATTAACCGGGTGCGGCATCTACAACCTTGCCTGACAACAGAAATCGGGCGAATACTGGGTCATGGATCAGGATAAGAGATTACACACGCTCCCGCCGTTAACCGTCCGCCTTAGCATGCGGTCAGATTGCCCCTATATCAGCGGGCGTACCGAACAGCGCGTAGCAGTCGATATTTCCGAAAACCCCGCACTTCATGACGAGCTTGCACGCGCAGGCTTTCGCCGCGTTGAGAACTGGGTATATAAGCCGGTCTGCCCTGACTGTCAGGCCTGCCTTCCCTGGCGCGTCGCGGTCACTGATTTCAAGCCGAGCCGCAATCTTGCGCGCATCGCCCGCACCAATGCCGATCTGACCCGCAGCATTGGCGCTATCCGGCCCACCAATGAACAGTACAAATTGTTCCTGAAATATATCCGCGAGCGGCACCATGACGGGCAGATGGCCAATATGGGCCATGATGAATTTGTCAGCATGATCGAGAACAGCCCGATTGAAAGCTTTGTCGCCAACTATCGAGATCAGGATGGCAAGCTTGTTGGCGCCGTCCTCACAGATGTTCAGGAAGACGGGCTGAGCGCTGTATATTCATTTTATGATCCCGCAGAATCCTCGCGGTCTCTGGGCACTTTCATGATCCTCGACCTGCTGGACTATACCCGCCACAACGGGCTGGAATGGCTGTATCTGGGCTATTTCGTCAATGGCAGCCAGAAGATGATGTATAAATCGCGCTTCCAGCCAGCCGAAATCTTTGTCGGCGGCAGCTGGCAGCTCTACCGCGACCCGTCATCTTCCTGATATCGCCCGCTATCGCAATCGCCCCTGGAAGTGAACAGGGCGTCAGGTGAATTGTGCCGGCCGGGGAAACCCGGTTGGTGGCATTTTGCCGGCAGCTGCACGCTTGCCAATCCATGGGGTCATATCCGTTTCTGTACGGGTTCTGCCACCGCCCGCCTTCCATGACAGGCCGGCAGCCGAATCATAAACAGTAACATCGGTCAGCCCCCCTTCCTTGAAGCGCTGCAGGATCACCCCCTTGCCACGGGTCATCTCTGGCACCTCTGACAGCGGGAATGCCAGCAGCTTTCTGTTGACGCCCACTGTGGCGACCATATCACCCTTCACCACACAACAGGCAACAGCCCGCGCCAGGCCGCTGATATTCAGCACCTGCTTGCCGGACCGTGTCTGTGCCAGTGCGGCATCTACAGGCACAATCAGCCCATGGCCGGTGCTTGCAGCCACAAGGAGGCGACTGCCGTCGGCCCGCAGCAAACGGACAATATCCACATCGGCAGGTAAATCGACCATCAGGCTGACCGGTTCGCCAAAGCCACGTCCGCGCGGCAGCTTGTCACCGGCAAGTGTGTAAAACCGGCCATTTTCCGCAAACAGCAATATCTTGTCCGTGGTTTCGGCGTGAATGACAAAGGCAGGCCCGTCGCCTTCCTTATATTTGAATTCGCTATCCAGGTCCTGATGGCCCTTCATCGCGCGGATCCACCCTTTTTGCGAGCAGATGACGGTAATTGGCTCACGCTCGATAAGGATTTCGGCAGCGTCAAGATCAATGTCGGGTGCTGCGCTACAATCGGTACGGCGCGGGTCACTCTTTTGAAAAATCGCCTTTAATTCCTTGATTTCACTAGAAATGCGCCCCCATTGAAGCGTCTCGTCCCCGACCAGAGATGTCAGCGCTTCCTGCGCGGCGATCAGTGAATCACGTTCAGCCTTCAAGGCCATTTCTTCCAGACGACGCAGGGCGCGCAAACGCATATCCAGAATGGCGTTGGCCTGCATCTCGCTCAGGTCAAACCGCGCCATCAGTTCGTCACGGGGATGATCGGCCTCACGTATGATCGCAATCACCTCGTCCAGATTCAGGAATACGACGAGATAGCCTTCCAGCACTTCCAGCCGTGCAGCGATCTTGCCAAGCCGAAAATGCGAGCGGCGGAGCAGGACAACACGCCGATGCGCAAGCCATGCATTCAGCGCCTCGCGCAGGGTCATGACCCCCGGACGCCCATTGCCATCCAGCACATTCAGGTTCAGTGGAACGCGGGTTTCCAGATCCGTCAGGCGGAACAGGCTTTCCATCACCACATCTGGTTCCAGCCGGCGTGATTTTGGTTCCAGCACAATCCGCAGATCCTCGGCAGATTCATCCCTGATATCAGCGAGGAATGGCAGCTTCTTTGCCTGCAACATGTCTGCCATGCGTTCGATCAGGCGCGATTTCTGCACCTGATAGGGAATCTCTGTCACGGCGATCTGCCATCCACCGCCCTTTTCCTTTTCCACTGCCCACCGGGCGCGTACACGAAATCCACCGCGACCGGTGCCATAGGCCTCGCGGATGGAATCTTCCGGCTCGACCAGCACGCCGCCTGTCGGAAAATCGGGCCCGCGTACAAATTGCATCAATGTATCGATTGACGCATTCGGATGTTTGATCAGATGCAGGGCGGCGTCTGCCAGTTCATTGACATTATGCGGCGGTATTGATGTCGCCATGCCAACCGCGATGCCCTGCGCGCCATTGGCAAGCAGATTGGGGAAACCGGCCGGTAGCAGACAAGGTTCTTCGGATTCGCCGTCATAAGTCGCGCGGAAGTCGACTGTATCTTCGTCAATCCCGTCCAGCAGCAGCTGCGCCACATTGGTCATACGCGCTTCGGTGTAACGCATGGCAGCGGCGTTATCGCCATCGATATTGCCAAAATTGCCCTGGCCATCGACAAGCCGGTAGCGCATGGCGAATTCCTGAGCCAAACGCACCATCGCATCATAGATGGCGGCGTCACCATGCGGATGAAACTTACCCATGACATCGCCAACAACGCGCGCGGATTTCTTGAACCCCTGATCCGGATCCAGACGTAGCTGGCGCATCGCATAGAGCAGCCGCCGATGAACCGGTTTCAACCCGTCCCTGACATCAGGCAGCGACCGCGAGGTAATGGTCGACAGCGCATAGGCCAGATATCGCTCGCTCAAAGCCTCGGAAAAACCTGTTCCGATAATCTGGCCTTTTTCTTCGAGGGTCGTATCGTCGCTCATGGCACCTGCCTGACATACTAATCTTTGTGGTGTTTATACCGTTGCACTACCATATAGGCCAGACACCATGTCAAAAAACCTGCGCCTTTGTGGCGGAATATCCGCATGATGCGCGGCAAAGACCCGCCTTTCAAAAAAATGGCCGGTCAGTGACAACCCAGCCTCAAAATCATGCCGATTGCAGCTGACCCCGCCAAGGAACCGCGGCAGTACCAGCATCCGTCCGGCAAAGTCGCCAGCAGCCCCTTCTGCAACGGCACGGCCGGATTTCGGACTGACATGGGCGAGACGCGTTTCTGTCCCGGTCACGGCGCAGCGTTCAAGATCAAGCGCAAAACCAACCGCCTGCAACAGACCTAGTTCCCACCGGATATACCCCTCAACCCATCGGTTGTCGGGGTCATCGATGCAGATCAGGTTGAACAGAGCCTGTGTTGCGGCGAACAAGGCCGGTTGCACATCGCGTTCCGGCAATGTGCCATCCAGCAATGCGCATGCCGATGCGACACCGGCCAGACGCAATGAATCATCAAGAATCATTGCTGGCACCGACTGCATTATTTCGACTTTCATCTGGCCAAGCTGTTCCGGCAGGCGGGCGCGCCATTCGGCGCCGACCAGATTGCCAGGCTGCAGCGTACCGCGCAGGCGTGACCCGGCACCGCCCGGCACCAGGCCGGCATGACGTCCCTGCCCCGCCGTCAGCACCGTTACAATAGCGGCATTCTCACCATGTGGACGCGCTGACAGGATCAGCGCTTCGTCACGCCATTCAGGCATCGTAATCCAGATCCCAGACGGAATAGCGCGCCGCGTCATCCATCCAGTTCTTGCGCACCTTCACATGGCTGAACAGATGAATACGCCGGTCAAGTGCCTCTTCAAGCTCTATGCGCGCTGCCGTACCGATCCGCCTGATTGTCTGCCCCTGTTTGCCAAGGATGATCCCGCGATGGCCCTCGCGGGCGACATAGATGCTCAGATGCACCGCCGCGCTGCCATCTTCCTGCTCTTCCCATTTTTCCGTTTCCACCGTGAGCTGGTAGGGCAGTTCCTGATGCAGGTTCAAAAAGAGTTTTTCACGCATGATTTCTGCTGCCAGAAGACGCAGCGGCATGTCCGACAGATCATCAGGGTCGAACAGGAACGGGCTTGCCGGCATTTGCGCCGCCAGCCAGCTGCGCAGATCGTCAATACCATTGCCGGTCTCGGCAGAAATCATAAACACCTTTTTAAATTCCAGAAGCTGCGACAGTTCCTGCGTGCGCGCCAGCAGCCGTTCGGGCGTGGCAAGATCAATCTTGTTCAGCACCAACGACGCCTTACGTCCTGTCTGCGCCAGCTGGCTGACAATGCTGTGTGTGTCCGCATCGATCTCGCGGCGCGCGCAATCATGCATCAACAGAACAACATCACCATCTTCAGCGCCTTTCCAGGCGGCCTGAACCATGGCCCTGTCAAGCCGTCGCTTGGGGCTGAAAATGCCCGGCGTGTCGATGAAGATGATCTGTGACTGCCCTTCCATGGCGATGCCGCGCACACGGCTGCGCGTCGTCTGCACTTTCGGGGTCACGATCGATACCTTGCTGCCGACCATGGCATTCATCAATGTCGACTTGCCGGCGTTGGGTGCGCCGATCAGCGCTACAAAGCCAGCTTTTGTCTGCATGTCCTTATGGGGTGTGTCAGTCATATGTGATCCGTTAAATCCGATCCGTTCCGGTCATGTTCCGCATCATGACTGGTCCCTGCCACCGGCAGCCGTCATGAGTTCAATAAGCTGCGCTGCTGCCATCTGTTGCGCCTGCTTGCGGGATGTGCCTGTGGCCTGTTGTTCCGCAAATCCGTCGACCTCAACCCCATAGACCATCACCGGTTCGTGGTCAGCACCGCTGCGCGATATCAACCGGTAGCGCGGCAAGGCAAGCCCGCGCTTCATGGCCAGTTCCTGAAGCTGCGATTTGGCATCCTTGTCTGTCTGGCCGATCACACCAATATCCAGCGGCCAGTGCGTAATGACGAACTGACGCACTTTTTCCAGCCCACCATCGAGATAAAGGGCCGCGAGAAGACTTTCCATGACATCAGACATCACCGAGTCATTTGTTGCCGCCACCATACCTGTCTGGACCCGCACCAGCGGGGCGAGATCCAGCTGCCGCGCCACCTGCGCCAAGGTTGGCTGCCGGGCGGCCGCATGAAGGCGGGTCGACAGCGCGCCTTCATCATCGGACGGGCAGCTCTGATGGAAGAATTCGGCAAGCACCAGCCCCAGCACACGATCGCCAAGAAATTCAAGGCGTTCGTAACTTGGCCCCTTCGGAACGGCACTGGCATGGGTTACCGCATGCAACAAAAGCTGATGGTCACCAAAGCTGTGGTTCAAAAGCTGTTCCAGCTTTTCAGTTTCAGCTGTGGTCAGCGCGGCGACCGTCAAGTGATGCCATCCCCAATGCGGCTATAGCGGATAGCAAACGGCCATTTCCAAATTTCCCACAGCTTGGCCGAGCCATCATGGCTGAAAAACAGAAACTGTGCCTTGCCGATGAGGTTTTGCGCCGGCACAAACCCGACCGATGGTGCCCGGCTGTCATTTGAGGCATCGCGGTTGTCGCCCATCATGAAATAATGGCCTTCCGGCACCTCGACAGGGCCGTAATTGTCATATGGGCCCCGATCGGTACGTTCGCGAATCCTGTGCGTATCACCATCAGGAAAGACTTCATCAAACTCGACATAACGCATGACCCGCAGGCCATCACTTGTGGTTCCCTCGGCAACCGCCAGCCGGGTAACTGGCTGGCCATTAATGTTGAGAATGCCCTGCTTCACCGAAATCATATCTCCCGGCAGGCCAACAAGCCGCTTGATAAAGGAAATACTGTCATTGCCGGGCTGCCGGAATACGATGACATCCCCGCGTTCCGGTTGGTCCGCCATGATTCGGCCTTCAAACGGGATCAGTCCCAGCGGGAAGGAAAAGCGCGAGTAGCCGTATGAAAATTTCGAAACGAACAGATAGTCGCCCACCCGCAAGGTCGGGATCATGGATCCGGACGGTATATTGAAAGGTTCAAACAGAAGCGAACGAAACAAAAGCGCAATCGCCCCGCCAATGGCGATGGTGCGCACCAGGTCGCCCCAGCCTTCCTTCTTCTTGGTTTTCTTCTTGTCGTTCATGCGCGACTGCCTGTCTACTGGTCTTGCGGTCCGATAACGGACAGGACGACAAACGCCAGCGCATGCGGGGGCTCATCGCTCAGCGAAATGCTGATATTCGGGTTATACCCATCAGGTGTCAGCCGCTCAAGCGCCGTTTTACAGGCCCCGGTCAGGGTAACGACGGGGGCGCCGCGCCCGTTATTGGCGATATCGGCATCTCGCCATCCCAGCCCTTCTACGCCAGAAGCAGACAGCGCTTTGTAAATTGCCTCTTTTGCAGCAAATCGTTTGGCAAAATATAAAGTCTGATCGGCGCGGCCGGCGGCCTGTGCCTGTTCTGCATCTGTAAAGATACGTGACAGAAAACGGTCACCAAATCGTTCAATGGATTTGGCAATGCGGCGGGAATCCACCATATCAACGCCAATGCCGACAATCACACGCCAGCTCCTCTTGAACAGCGTTCCACATTCATGCGCCCCGCGCCTCATCCATCAAACGGCGCATTTCCGAAATGGCTGCCGGCATGCCAACAAACAGTGACTCACCCATCAGGAAATGTCCGATATTCAGTTCGCACATATGCGGGATGGCGGCAATATCGGCAACGGTTTCGTAATCCAGCCCATGGCCGGCATGACATTCGATACCAAGCGATTCTGTCAATGCCGCTGCCTGCTGAATTCTTGCCAATTCCTCAGCGCGTCCAGCCTCGTCCTCACAATACCGCCCAACATGCAACTCGACGATATCCGCCCCGACGGCGGCGGCCGCATGAATTTCTTCCGGGCTTGGCTCAACGAATAGTGACAGGCGAATCCCGGCTTCCTTGATCGGCGCTAAATGCCAAAGCAACTCATTCTCGCGGCCGGCAACAGCAAGGCCGCCCTCGGTTGTGACTTCCTCGCGCCGTTCAGGCACGATACAGGCAGCATGCGGCTTTGTGGCCAGAGCGATCTTCACCATCTCCTCGGTGGCGGCCATTTCAAAGTTCAGCGGGATGGTGATGGCGGCACGGATGTCGGCAATATCGGCATCGCGGATATGCCGTCTGTCTTCGCGCAGATGCGCGGTTATGCCGTCCGCACCGGCTGCCTCGGCCATAACAGCTGCCCGCACCGGGTCAGGATGCGCCCCGCCACGGGCATTGCGGACCGTGGCCACATGGTCGATATTCACCCCCAGTCGCAGGCCGTCAGATACACTCATTCCTGTTTATCTCCCCTTATCGTGTCAATCTCTTGATCATGCGTGATTGGCTGCGCGCGCCGCAGGTTGTCATTCTCATAGTCTTCGTTTTGCAGCCGTTCGCGCACAGCTGCAAGCCGCAATGACCGACTTTTTCGCCAGCCGCTCACCCCCCAATAGACAATGCCAAACATCATGAACCATGCCATGCTGCCAAGCACAATCGCGCCCACCATGATCTGTTTGAACACTTCACCAATCAGAGCTGTTGGGGCCGCAAGGAACAGGGAAATGAATTCAGCCAGCGTATTGCCGGCCTGTATGGTCGTGCTGCCAAAAAATTGCAGGATGAAGGTGCCAAGCGCGTAATCAAGATAAAAGAATAGCGGGAATGTCCATGGATTGCCGATGATCGTGCCAAACAGGCAGGCAAGCATGTTGCCGCGGGTCATATATGTCATTGCCAGACCAACAAACAGATGCAGTCCGATGAAAGGCGTGAACGATACTGCCGCGCCCCATGCGGCCCCGATGGCGATCGATGTTGGCGACCCTGGCATTCGGCGCACACGCTGAAAGATATATGAAAACAGGCGCGCAAAGCCGCGATCCGGCCAGACAACACTTCGGATCTGCTCACCTGTCGAGCGTGCTTTGCGACGTTTGAACATCGGGGGACGGTTCCGTCTCGGGTTTATTGCCTGTGCGCGGTAGTAACGGTGCGCGGTAGTAACGGTGCGCGATATTGACTGTGCGCGATTTCGAATCCGCGGTTAGCGGCTGTCGGCGCGCGCGACACTCTCTACATATTTATTCGCGGACAGAACCGCAATGATAGCCCGCATATGTTCGACATCCTTTACTTCGAGATCCAGCTCGAATTTGAAAAAATCCGGTGTCCTGTCAGTCAGATTGATATTCGAAATATTGCCACCCTGCTGCGATATCACTGTTGCAAGCGATGCCAGTGATCCAGGCTCGTTCGATAGCACAGTGATCAGTCGGCCATTTACCATGCGCAGGCTGCCACTATCCCATGATACATCCAGCCATAATTCCGGCATATCGGTGAATTTGCTCAGGGTCGTACACCCTACCTTATGCACAGTCACGCCTTTGCCCGTCGTAAAAATGCCAACGATGGCCTCGCCAGGCAGCGGATGACAACACCGTGCAATCGTGACAGCAACCCCAGCGTCATCCCCGCTGATTTTCAGCTGTGGCTGCCGTCCATTGCGCTTCTGACGACGATCATCATCCGCCATTTCCTTGATGATGACATCAGGATGCATTTTTTCCAAAACGCGCAGCGGAGACAGCCTGTCTTCACCAACCAATGCAAAGACTTCCTCAACACGTGTCAGGCCAAATGCTGCAAGAGACCGTTCCAGCGTGCGGCTGCGAAAAGGTTTGCCATATTCCCGAAAGGTCTTTTCGATCAACGTCTTGCCAATACGGCTGAATTCAGTGACCCGTTGCGCCCGTTGGAACCTGCGGATGGCCGACTTCGCGCGCGCCGTCTGGACAAACCCTTCCCATTCGGCTTTCGGCTTGGCGTCCTCGGCTGTCAGAATTTCAATCTGGTCACCATTTTCAAGTTCGGTGGCCAATTGCCTGGCCTTGCCATTAATGCGCACACCATTGCAGGTCTCGCCAATCTTGGTATGCACCGCATAGGCGAAATCCACCGCCGTGGCACCGCGTGGCAAAGAAATCAGGTCCCCGCGCGGTGTAAAGCAGAACACCTGGTCGCGATACAGATCCAGCTTTGTATGCTCAAGAAACTCATCCGCGCCGGCCTCTTCGTCAAGAATACCGACAAGTTCCTGTATCCATTTGACTGAAATGAAATTATTTCTGCTATTGGCTTCCTTGTATATCCAGTGGGCTGCCACACCATGCTCGGCAACCTCATGCATTTCCGGGGTCCGTATCTGCACTTCGATCCGATGGTTTTGCGGTCCCAAAACGCCGGTATGAAGCGACTGATATCCGTTGCGCTTGGGCGTTGAAATATAATCCTTGAAGCGGCCCATCACGGTTGGATAATTCTGGTGCAGCTGGCCAAGCGCGGCATAGCAATCCGCCGTGCCCGGAACCAGAACACGAAAGGCCATAATATCGGCCAGTTGATCCATCGTCACAGCCTTGTTCTGCATCTTCCGCCAGATCGAATAAGCTGATTTCATGCGGCCGGTAACGCTGCATTCCAGCCCGATGCGAGACAGCGTATCCTGCAATTCAACGGCAATCGTGGGGATGGTGATTTCCGCCTCGGATGTGAGAAAATCAAGGCGGTTAATGATGCTTTGCCGCATTTCGCCATTCAGCACCGCAAAGGCATTATCCTCAAGTTCCTGCTGGATCCGTGTCAGGCCGATCCGCTCGGCCAGTGGCGCAAAAATATCCATTGTCTCGCGCGCAATACGCTGCTGCTTTTCCGGCTTCTTGATGAACGAAAGGGTGCGCATATTATGCGTCCGGTCCGCCAGCTTGACCAACAACACGCGCACATCTTCGCTCATCGCCAGCAGAAGCTTGCGGAAATTTTCCGCCTGCGCACTGCTGGGTGATGACTGGATGGCAATTCTGCTCAGTTTGGTGACACCGTCCACCAGCTGCGGGACATCACCGCCAAATTGCTGATCAAGGGTCGACAACGTAACGTCGCAATCCTCAACCGTATCATGCAGCAGCGCTGTGATGACGGTATCTTCATCAAGCCGCATATCGATCAGGATATTGGCGACGGCGATGGGATGGGTAAAGTAAGGCTCGCCGGATGCACGCATCTGGCCGTCATGTGCATCGCGGCCAAATGCGAAAGCCCGCCCAAGGCGGTCAACATCGATCGCGGGGTTGTATCCGCGCATCCGTTCAATGATGGAATCAGCTGTTCCGATCATTCCTACCACGGCTATATGCCTGCTATCAGCGCACCGCCCGAAGGGACAATTGGCCGATCACTCAAGGCTTAATCTTCGCCGGTGATCTGAGAGAGGTCAACATCTTCAAAGCCAGGTTCTGCAGGCACGTCGCCAGTGCTGACATGCATGCCGGCCTCTTCGCCTTCGGCTTCGCTGTAATCACCGATCATCTCTGAGAGATCAACATCAACGACGGCAACATCAGCCGGCTGCTCGTCATGCTCTTCCTGCACTGACAGACGCTGCATCTTTTTGATGAGCCCATCATTCAGTCCTTCGAGATCGACCGTTTCGGCGGCAATTTCGCGCAGTGCGATCACCGGATTTTTATCATTGTCGCGCTCGATGGTCGGCAGATCGCCTTTCATAATGCCGCGTGCACGCTGCGACGCGGTTAACACCAGGTCGAATCGATTAGGAATTTTTTCGATGCAGTCTTCAACGGTTACTCGAGCCATCAGATGTCTCCCGAAAGGCGGTGTCGGCAACAGCATCCCCACCTCGCCATAAAGTCGGCAGCGGCTAGACGCAGTCCGGTTATCAGAAATCACGCACGGTGTAGCCCAATTCACGCGCCCGTGCAAGCCAAACAGAGCGATAGACCACTGTCATGTATAAACAAATGTCATTTGTCTGCGAAGTCTCGGACTGCGTGCTTCGCCGCCACACACGGCGCTGGCCCTACCCTGTTGGCCAGACTGCCTGTTTAAAGGATCAGTCAGCCCTGCGGATTTCCTGATTCGGCGGCAGGGCCGCAATCAGCGGGGGCAGTTCCTGTTGCAGAACAGGGTGGACCCAGTCCGGGGCAAGGTCACGTAAGGGCAACAACACAAAGGCACGCTGATGCATACGCGGATGCGGAAGCGTGATCTCGTCAGATTGCAAGACCATCCCGCCATAATCCAGAAGATCAATATCAAGCACCCGTGCTGCATTCCGCACGCCGCGGACACGTCCAAAATCCGCCTCGACAGCATGTATGGCAGCCAGCGCAACATCCGGTGGCATGGATGTTGTGGCTGCGATCACCGCATTCACATACCAGGGCTGGTCTGAAACCGGCACGGGGGCGGTTTCATACCATGGCGAGGTTTCAAGATCGGAAAAACCGCGTGCGGCGAGCTGCGCGACAGCCGCGCCACAGCCGGCACGCACCGAGCTATAACCTTCTGGCACAAGGTTCCCGCCAATACCCAGAAAAACACGCGTCAACAAAGATCACTCCATGATCGCACCATCATGACGAAAACGGATTAGGTCAAGGTCACGGCATTTACGCGCATCTCTCGCGCTTGGCAATGCGATCTTGCCGTGATGACATCCGCAAAACAGCTTCCCAAAGACGCCACCACACCTAAGAAATTTGTATTTATGAGCAAATTGCCAAAAAAGAGACGCTGCTTTGCTCTTTTGTAGAAATCGGGTATGTTTTCGTTACTAAATAGGGCAAAAAAAGCATAGATTGATCCGCAACCGAATTAACCACCAATATATTTTTCATCAGTTATTTTTAAGGCAGATATCGTGACCACAATCCAAATTCGTGAAAAGACCGTCATCTTCATCGACGGCTCAAACTTTTATGCAGCCGCACGCGCCCTTGGTATGGATATCGACTATACACGGATGCGGACTTATTTCGCACAGGACGCAAATCTACTGCGGATGTGCTATTACACCGCCCTTCCCGAAGATCAGGAATATTCACCGTTACGGCCACTAATCGACTGGCTGGACTATAATGGCTATTCAGTGGTCAGCAAGCTGACGCGTGAATTCACCGACCCCGAAACCGGCAAGCGCCGTGTTAAAGGGAACATGGACATGGAAATTGCACTCGATATGCTGCGGCTCGCGCCGCATATCGACCATGCGATCCTGTTCTCAGGCGATGGTGATTTCTGCCGCCTTCTTGAAGATGTGCAAAGCAGCGGCGTTCGCGTCTCAGTTGTGTCCACAACACGCACGTCACCGCCAATGGCAGCGGATTCCTTGCGCCGCAAGGCCGATAACTTCATCGAGATGGAACATATTCGTGAATTCATCACGCGGCCACCACGGCCGGCGGCAGGTGATCAACAATCTGCCGACACCGATGACGGCACCTGAAGAACAGCAGGTCATCGCAGGGCAATAACGGATGGTTTTTTCCCCGCCCAAACCCGGTTGCCGCCGTTGTCCGAGACTGGTTGCCCTGCGCCGCAAATGCCGCATCGACTTTCCCGACTGGCACAATGCACCGGTTGAGTCCATGGGCGCGCTGGATGCGCGCATCCTGATTATTGGCCTTGCACCCGGCCTGCGCGGCGCCAATCGCACCGGGCGCCCTTTCACAGGTGATGGCGCTGGCGGCTATCTGTTTGACATGCTGGCCCGGTTTGAACTGGCAAGCGGCACCTATGATGCCGATGCTGATGACGATATCACCCTGCATGATGTGCGGATAACTAACGCTGTCCGCTGTTTACCCCCGGACAATAAACCGGTTGCCAGCGAGCTGGCCAATTGCCGGTTGTTCCTGCAGCGTGAAATCAAGGCTATGCCGCGTCTTGACACCATATTCGCCCTTGGCAAACAGGCCCATGATGCGGCCTTGCATTGTCTTGGTGAAAAGCTGTCTGCGCGCCCCTTCCGCCATGCCGGGGAACATAATGTCACCCATGGCGGAAACCATCTTCGTCTTATCAGCTCATATCATTGTTCGCGCTATAATACCCAGACGGGACGGCTGACAGATGCCATGTTCGCTGATGTCATGCAGAAATTGGTTACCGGCTGATCCTCTAGGTCTTGCCCCGCAGCAGACGCGCCTTGTCCCGGTTCCAGTCACGATCCCGCGCCGCCTGCCGCTTGTCCTGTTTGCGGCGACCCTTGGCAAGGCCAATCTGGATTTTGGCAATGCCGCGGTCATTGAAATAGAGCACCAGCGGCACGAGCGTCATGCCCTCGCGTCGAATTAGCCCCAATAATTTGTTTCTTTCACGCGCCTTGACCAGCAATTCTCTCGGCCGGCGCGGCTCGTGGTTGTCGCGTGACGCCTCATAGATTGGAATATTGGCGTTGAACAGCATCAGCCGTCCACGATCCTCACCAGCGTGAGATTCCGCGATGGTAGCCCGGCCTGTGCGCAGGGATTTCACCTCGCTGCCGCGCAGAACAAGGCCAGCCTCGATCTGCTCCTGAATCTCATATTCGTGGCGTGCCTTGCGGTTCTCGGCAATACGCCCTGTGGTGATATGTCCCTTGGCCATGGGTCTGCTTTCTGCACGGCACCCGGCCGTTTAATAGGGGCTGGTTAGTTCATCAGTCCGGCACCGCGCAATGCCGCCTCGACCTGCGCTTTGCTGCTGTCAGCAATCTCGCATAGTGGCAGGCGGGTTTGCGCGCTGCAGATCCCAAGAAGACTCGCCGCATATTTCACCGGACCCGGACTGGCCTCACAGAACATCGCATCATGCACATCAATCACGCGTGCATTGATATCCTGCGCTGTCGCAATATCACCAGCCATCCAGGCATTATGCATATCTGCCATCAGTCGCGGCGCAATATTGGATGTCACCGAAATCGCACCATGCCCGCCACCAGCCAGATAAGGCAGCGTCGTTGCATCCTCACCAGAAAGCTGCGCAAAGCCTGCGCCAAGCGCATTGCGGATCCGCGGGGGGCGACCAACTTCGGAGGTGGCATCCTTGATCCCGCAGATATGGGCATGCGCCGCGTTCAACCGGACAAGTGTTTCGTCGGCTACACGCACAATGGACCGGCCCGGGATGTCATAGACGATGACCGGAACATCGACAGCATCGGCAACAGCGCTGAAATGCTGAAACAGCCCTTCCTGGGTTGGCTTGTTGTAATAAGGGCTGACAATCAACACACCGTCCGCGCCAGCCGCCGCGCCATGTTTGGCAAGGCGCACCGCCTCGTTTGTGCTGTTTGACCCGGCGCCGGCAATAACCGGCACCCGGCCGGCTGCCTGTTCGATGCAGATCGCAACCACCCGATCATGTTCCTCATGCGACAAGGTCGGGGATTCCCCGGTCGTGCCGACCGGCACCAGCCCGTGCGTCCCGTTTTCAATCTGAAAATCGACAAGTTTTCGGAAGGCAGCCTCGTCAATTCCGCCATCAGAAAATGGCGTGATGAGCGCGGTGTAGGACCCGCGGAACTGCGGTGCAGGCGTTTCGGTCGTCATGATCAAGTCTCGTCCGTCATCATTGCGCCCAAAATAGGCTTGTGGCCGAACAAACACAAGCAGGCTTTATACGGGCCGTTTTCTTGCTGAATGGCATTTAGTGCATGTAGGCTATCGCCACCAAACAACATGCCTTGGATATCATGATGAACCGCCAGCCAGACCCAACCGAAATCGCCGCAGCAATCACTCTTGATACTGTTCGCGACGCCGCAGCGCGCATTTCCGGCCATATTGTGCGTACACCGCTGCTGGAATCACCACGTCTGAATGATGCGCTTGGGTTTCGCCTGCTGGTGAAGCCCGAATGTCTGCAGCATACAGGGTCGTTTAAATTGCGGGGCGCCACCAATGCGGTGATGAGCCTTGATGAATCGGTTACCGATGTGGTGGCATTTTCCAGCGGGAATCACGCTCAGGCCGTTGCACGCGCCGCGTCATTGCGTGGCATGAAAGCCACAATCGTTATGCCTGAGGACGCGCCAAAGATGAAGATTGAGGGGACGGCGGCCTATGGTGGTCATGTCGTAACATATGACCGCTACTCCGAGAGCCGCGAGGAAATCGGAGCCTCTATTGCTGCTGAAACCGGGGCCACCCTCATCGCCCCTTTTGAAGATCCGCGGGTCATTGCCGGACAGGGCACCGTCGGTCTTGAGATTGCTGAACAATGCGCTGAAATCGGCATCACACCCGATCACGTCATCGTTTGCTGCGGTGGCGGCGGGTTGATTGCCGGCACCAGCCTTGCAATCACCGAAATGATGCCCGGGACAGCTGTCTGGGCAGCTGAACCAGAGGATTTTGACGATACCATTCGTTCGCTTTCCACTGGCACCCGCGAAACGGTGCCGCCCGGCAACCGGTCCATCTGCGACGCGGTTGTAACGCCGCAACCCGGGGAAATGACCTTTGCCATCAACCGACATACCCTGGCGGGTGGGTTTGCCGTAAGCGACGCGCTGGTGCTGCAGACCATGGCCACGGCGTTCAAACATCTGAAATTGGTGGCTGAACCCGGGGGGTCTGTTGCGCTTGCCGCTGCTCTTGACGGGCGATTACCAAAGAATACGACCTGCGCGGTCGCAGTGGTTTCTGGCGGTAACGCCGACGCCGCCATGTTTGAAAAGGCGCTTGCGGCCGGCGCGCTCTGCTGATCCCGGGTCCTGCGCATCAGGCAGGCACGGCATCAGAAATCTGTCGGCGCGCCACCTTCCGCTTTGCGGCGGTCGACAAAGGCTGAAAGTTCTTCGGCGATCGCGGCGTCCATTGGCGGTGCTTCATAATCCTCGAGAATGCGTTTCCAGGCGGCATTGGCACGGTCATGCGTCCAGACAGCACCCGCCTCTTCCCAGCTTTCAAAATTGCGCCAGTCAGACAAAAGCGGCGCGTAGAACGCCTCGCGATAACGAGACTGCGTATGATCTGCGCCAAAGAAATGACCGAAGGGACCAACCTCGGCGATGGCATCAAGAGCCAGATCATCCTGCACGACCGAGATGGGCCTGTTCGCATAGATGAATTGCTGCAACAGCTCGCAATCAATGACAAATTTCTCGAAGCTGGCAGACAAGCCACCCTCCATCCAGCCGGCAGCATGATAGACCATATTGGCATGGCCGGAGAGGCTGCCATGCAATGACATCACAGATTCCCACATGGCCTGCGCGTCCGGCGCATTGGCGGCATTGGCGTTTGACGCCCGTAGCGGCAGACCATATCGGCGCGCCATCTGACCAGACATCTGCATCGCCCGCACATATTCCGGCGTCCCAAAAGCAGGCGCGCCAGACTTCATATCCACATTGCTGGTGAAAGCCCCATACACAACCGGCGTACCGGCACGCACCTGTTGCAGCAAGGCAATGGCCGCCAGCCCTTCGGCATTCTGCTGCGCAATGGCGCCCGCCAGCGTCACCGGTGCCATGGCCCCGGCAAGGGTAAAAGGTGTCACCACAATTGCCTGGCCGCGCCGGGCGGCACGCATCGCGCCATCCAGCATCGGCCAGTCATGTTTCAGTGGCGATGATGAATTGATATTGGTGAACATATGTGGCCGCGATTCGAAACCGGCATTATCAAGGCCGGCCGCAATGCGCACCATTTCCATGGCATCTTCGATACGTTCCGAACCCAGGGAATAGGCATGCACAACCTTGTCCGTCAAGGTCAGCATGTCGCTGATCGCGTCCAGATGCCGGACGGACGCATGAATGTCGATCGGCTCAACCGGATAACCGCTATTGAAATGGATACAGTTGAAACTCTGCGACAACCGCAGGAAGTTCTGGAAATCGGCGCGTGTGCCAACGCGGCGCCCTGCATCCAGATCCATCACATTTGGTGCGGAGGCCACCTGTCCAAAATTGAAATGACGCGCGCCAATGGAGATTTCGTGCTGCGCATTGCGCGGGGTAATCGTGAATTGTGACGGTGCTTTTGCAACAGCAGCCATCACAAAATCGCGATCCATACGCACAGACAGGCTGTCCATATCAACATCACAGCCGGCATCCCGAAGGATGGCAAGGGCATCCTGATTCATGAACAGAATGCCTGTTTCCTCCAGAATACGCATACTGGCATTATGGATGGCTTCGACACCGTCAGCATCGACCGGTTCTGTTGGTGAATCGAGAAAGATGGCGTCAGACCAATCGAGCTGGCCTGCCAGAAAGGGTGATTTCAGCTGGCCACCACCACGACGACGCCGGCTACCGCGCCCACCACCTTCACGCCTGTCATTTTGGTTGTTCATAACATCCCCCAATAGGGCTTGACGGTAACAGCCCCGAGTGTTGCCAGCGTTCTGAAAGTGACAAACACTGCTCTAAATTGGTCATGGAACCAGCGCAATGCAGCAAACAGTTTCCGCGTGGCAATCTTTGCCAAAACTGTTATGAGGTCTGCGTCTTGAACGCTGGCAAAGGAAATCGCGCATGGCTTCGCTTCATTTTGTGATTGGTGGCGCCCGATCCGGCAAATCAGCCTTTGCCGAACAGCTGGCCCTGGACAAGGTTGGCAAGGGCGTAGCGACCTATATCGCCACAGCAGAAATTTTCGACGAAGACATGGCAGGCCGCGTCGCATTGCATCAGGAACGCCGCGGTGCGCAATGGCGGCTCGTCGAATCCCCGGTCGATTTAGCCGCCGCCATTGCGGCAGCCGATGCGCCGGATGCGGTCATTCTCATTGATTGCCTGAGCGTCTGGATCACAAACATCCTTGTCAAGGAGATGGATGTTGACCGCGCGCAGGAATCCCTTGTCTCTGCCTTGCAGTCTGCCAGCGGTACCGTGATCATGGTTGCGAGCGAAACTGGGCTCGGCATCATTCCGGAAAATGCGCTGTCCCGCCGGTTTCGCGATGCAAATGGCCGGCTTTGCCAGGCAGCTGCAGGCTGTGCAGACGAAGTATTTTTTTTCGTTGCGGGCATTGCATCCAAAATTAAACCGCAGGCATAAGATATATCCAAAACAGGATGCTCTGAAGGGCAATGATGTAAGCAGGTATTAATGCAGTCCTTTTCCTCCGCGAACCACATCCGTGAACTCTATGACCAGCTGCCGCAACTGGATGACGCGTCTCGCGCCGTCGCTGCCGCACGGCAGGACCAGCTGACCAAACCGCCAGGGTCACTTGGCAGGCTGGAACAGATCGCGCTATGGATCGCATCATGGCAGGCTACCCAGACGCCGGCAATCGCGCATGGGCAATGTCTTGTCTTTGCCGGCAATCATGGTGTGGTCAAACAGGGTATTAGTCCGTTTCCTCAGGAAGTGACCCAGCAGATGGTCTGGAATTTCGAAGCTGGTGGTGCCGCCATCAACCAGCTGTGCCAGGAAGCCGGACTGGAACTCACCGTCACGGCGCTTGATCTGAACCGCCCAACCAATGATTTTACCACCGGACCGGCCATGGATCCCGACGAGGTCATTCATGCGATGAATGCCGGTGCCGCCGCGATTTCGGATGATTGTGACTATCTGGTTGTTGGCGAGATGGGAATTGGCAATACGACCAGCGCCGCCGCCATCAGCATGGGCCGATTTGGCGGCAATGCCAGCGGCTGGGTCGGTCCCGGCACCGGGCTTGATGTGGCGGGGGTCAATCACAAGGCAATGATCGTCCAGGCAGCTATCGACCGTCATGGTGAAGATATTGACGATCCGGTTGCGCTGCTGGCGGCATATGGCGGGCGCGAACTTGCCGCCATCGCCGGCGCCGTACTGGAGGCACGCATTCGGTCCATTCCGGTGATGCTTGACGGTTTCATTTCCAGTGCGGCAGCTGCCGCGCTGACAGCTGGCAACCGGCTCGACGTGCTGGATCACTGTATGATTTCGCATCTCTCTGCTGAACCGGGCCATATCCGCCTCGCCTCTGCGCTGCGCATGCAGCCTTTCTTTGATCTGCGCATGCGCCTTGGTGAGGCCAGTGGCGCTGCTGTGGCCACCATGATTGTCCGTGCTGCGCTGGCCACTCATAATGGCATGGCAACCTTTGCCGAGGCCGGGGTCAGCAAGGAAGCATGACAAAGGGTCAGACAGCAGCACGCCGGCAGAGCCTGATCGGCGATTGCGCTGCCGCGTTCGTGCTGCTAAGCCGCTTTCCCACTGGCTGGCATGTTTTCCCGGCCGATAATCCGCCAAATTTCACCTCAGCATTATGGGCATTTCCGCTTGTCGGCATTGTCATTGGCGCGTGCGGCGGCTTGATCTTTCTGGCGGCCACAGCACTTTCGCTGCCGCCCCTGGTGGCGGCTGTGCTTGCATTGCTGGGGACCGTGCTGCTGTCTGGCGGCATGCATGAAGATGGCCTTGCCGATATGGCTGATGGTTTTGGCGGCGGTAAAGACGTCGAATCCCGCATAAGAATCATGCATGATAGCCGCATCGGCAGCTATGGCGTAATGGCGCTCATTCTGGCAAATCTGGCGCGCGTTGGACTGCTTATGGCAACGGCCTTGCATGCCACCGGCCTGACCTTTGTGCTGTTACTGGCGCTGGTTTATGCAGCGGCGCGTTTTCTGCCCGTTCTTCAACTGTCCATCATCCCTGTCAGCGCGCATGCGCGCCTTGCCAGCCTTACCGGCAATGGCGGTATCTGGCGGGCTTTCACAGGCCTTGCCATCTGGGCAGCCCCGCTGATCATCGCCTTTGGCTGGCAGGTGGCAATCCCTGCCGCGGCGCTGGCCTGCCTTCTGGCAGTGATCATTGCCCGCATGGCCTTGCACAAAGTTGCAGGTCTGACCGGCGATGTCATGGGGGCAACCATTTTGTTGGGCGAGATCACTATCCTTGCCGGATGCCTTATGGGGTTGGAATTACTGGGCTTGCCAATACCGATCATGACATTCATGGAAGGCATGGCCGGCACATGAGCGATTATCCGGAAATCTGTGACTTTTTCTTCGTGCGGCATGCACCGGTGGTCAAACGCGCCGGACATGTACCGCCTGCCGACCCGCCAATCCAGAAAGGTGATTATGCGCTGGAACGGCTGACCCGCCTGTTGCCAGATCAGGCGGCATGGCATATCTCGCCCCTCCTACGCGCCAGGCAGACAGCTGATTTGCTGGCGCAAAGCTGTACCCCTTCCAGTCGCGTGGAAGATGCGGCGCTTGCCGAAATGGATTTTGGTGACTGGCAGGACCAACCGGTTGCCACGGTCTGGGATGCGGTTGCCGGCGGGCCGCTGCATAACTGGTCATTTGTGACCCCGGACACTGAACCGCCGGGTGGTGAATCATTTACCGCAACAGCAGCACGCGTTGCGGGATGGATGGACAGCCAGGCTGCCTGCTTTTCAACAATACCCCGGGTCGTCATCTGTCATGGCGGCGTAATGCGCGCTGTCCTGGCGGCCGCGCTGGGCGCCCCGCTCTCGCAAGTCATCGGCGTGCCGGTGCCCCATTTCGGGCTGTTGCGGCTGACCCTTATGGACCCGGCGCGCGCCACAGATGATGGTGGCGCCTGGCTGTTTGGCGGTCTGACTGACACGAAGGTCTGCCAGACACAATCAGGCTAGTCATTACCCCCTTGCCTAGCCATTCATATGGCGCAGGCCGCGCGGATCCACCCAACCGATAGAGCCGTCTTCACGACGATACACAACATTCAGCCCGAAATGACTGCTGTTGCGGAACATCAGCATGTTATGTGCGCTCAGCTCCAGCTTCATGACCGCCTGTTCAACCGTCATCATTTCAATGTCATAGGCCATTTCGGCGACCACCGGCGGCAGATCATCAGGCCCTTCCTCCATGCCGAAATCGTCCAGCTGCTCAACGCCGGCATAGACTGTCATCGGGACTTCAAAAACCTCGTTTGCCTCAGCCTCTGTAATTGCGCTGCGGTGATTCTTTAGACGCCTCTTATGCCGCCGCAGACGCTTTTCTGCATGCTCGATCGCGGCATCCAGAGCGGCATGCGCCTCATGCGCAAAACCTGTCGCTTCAAGTTCAATCCGGCGGGACAGCGCCACACGCGTCTTCACGCGAAAGCCGGAATCGGCCTTTTCAAGGGTGACATTTCCACTCACGGCATTGTCGAAATATTTTCCAACAACACTGTTCAGCGCATCTTCCGCATGCGACTGAAACGCTGTGCCCGTGTCCATATTTTTCCCTGAAACACTGATATTCATCAGCAACTCCCATGTCTGGAAACGAGAGGCACCAACTCGTTTCGATTGCAATAGTCCGTGCCGGTCAATACCGACCCGACCGGAACGCGCGCAACCTGCGCCCATCGCATGTAAGGAGTTTCCATTTGGGAGGGAGCGGATGGGCGCTCCGTACTAAGATGCTGCCAAGAATAACACTTGGTGACAAGCCATTTCATGCCAACGCGACGGCAGCATCGCCGCACGCGGGCAGCCCGAAGGCCGCATCAGTCCCAATGGCTAGCTCTGAGTGACATAAGGTTCATATCGAAACCCTATGGACAGCCTGCCACCATGCACCTTGTCAACCATGTGCAGCGGCCGCACGGACGTATCGCTGCGGCCGTCAAATTCGGTTGCAGTCAGCAGCACAACACGTCCTGGACGGTCATCAATCCGCCGCTTTGCACTGCCGGCACGGTCAGCACAGCTGACCAGCCGCGACTCGCCATCCAGCGTTACAATCACCACAATACCGTGATAGCGCTTGCCATCGCGATGTACCCCGATCCCGCGGGATCCTGCCGGATAACGCTGAATGGCAAAATCATTGAACCGAATGCCGTCTGGCAGCACTGACAGGCGGCTTGTCGCATCCTGCACGCATATTTCCAGGCAATCCGCCAGCCCGGCAAAGGCGCCGCGGCGGGGCGCAGGGAAGCACACATCAAAATCCTGATGAACGCGTCGCCCTTTATAGGAAATTTCAGCGGTTGCCATGCGAAAATCCACTGTTCCGCATTCGGCGCGCAGCGCCTCCACTTCAACCGGCTGCAGAAAATCGAGGCTGATGATGCCGCGTGGTGCCGCGCGCAATCGCTGCAGGGCTGTGTAGATCCGGCGCTTGCGTGTGGCGTCTGCTTCAAAGCCAGCGGGGTTCAGCTGCATTGACTGCCCCGTGTGTCGTCGGGCATATCCTCTGCCGCAACGAAAATGACCGGCGTGCGGCACTGCGCGCAGACCAGTCCTGACTTGCGGCGGTGCCGGTCAACCTCAAAACATCCATTTGGACAGCACATCCGCCAGCGCGCCGCCGAAAATGTCAGCGTGTGGCATCGCATGGCACTACATCCAATCTCGCGCGCCTTGCGTCGCCACACGGCATCATGCCCATGAAACGGACCGACAAGCGCATGGGCGATTTCATGCAGGATTGTATCACGTATATGCGCCTCATCCGCATGTCGTACATAATGCCGCGACAGCGAAATCTGGCGATTGGTGTAGTCACACTGGCCGGCGCGACGGCGTGCGTGATCAAGCCTTACATGCCATCCTTCCAGCCCATGCTCGGCCATCAGCATGGCCGCCATGTCGAGTGCATGCTGTAAAGGCCGGGGCGCGGTTGCCGCTAAGTCGTCTTTGTCGGTTTCGGGATCACTCGGCTTCATGATCTGCAAGCCATCCAACAACGGCACTGGCAGCCGGAATCCAGGCTAGGCCGGCAACGACAAAAAAGACGAGATCAACAAGAAAATGGATTTCCATGATCAGCGTCGACAGCCAGACCATCACCCCGATATAGATTGCCAGCGCCGGAATAATGCCAACTGCCACCGTCAAATGTCGCCATCTGGTCATGTCACGCAACTCCTTCATTGCCGGCGGCAACAGACGCCGGAACAATTACACAACATCATATATCAGCTTTGCACTCATCGCGAACAAGACCACATGGCTGACATGATAAAAAATCCTGTCAGACATCTTACGGTTCAGCCACCGCCCCAAAAAAACACCAACTGGAATGACGGGCAACAGCCAGGCGGACAGATACAGCGTTTCGGGACGTATCAGGTCGAGTTCCGCATAGAAGGGCAATTTTACAATATTGATCACAAAGAAATAGACGCTCATCGTGCCGACAAAAGCCTGCCGCACTAATGCATGCGGCAACAGAAAGACCTGAGCGGCGATGCCGCCGGTCAACGAGACAAAACTGGCAAGACCCGACAAGCCGCAAAATAAGGGTGCCCGCACCCAGACACGCCGCATCATCCGCGCAGCGGTTTCTGCGCTTGTCTCGCCATCCGGAAAAATCAGCGCGCGGCCGTAATTCAGTGCGGTCAGAATACCCACCATACCGATCACCCCGGTCAGCACCCGGTCGCTGAGATAATCAAACAGCAGCCAGCCAAGCAATTGTCCGGTAACGCCAAAACCGGCCATTAAAACCAAGAAGCGCCAATTCACCCATTGCCGCCACAAATAGACAACCCAAACATCTGTGATCAGAAATAAGGGCAGCAACACGCCAATGGCCATTTTTGGCGGCATCACAAAGATCAGGATCGGCATGCTGATTGCGCCAAGCGCACCGCCAAAGCCGGATTTTGAAATGGAGACCGCCAATACAGACAGGATACATATCAGCGCAAAATAGACCGGGGCCTGCCCAAAGAGTTCAAATAAAGTCATATCTCAGACACCGGCCGCACGATTGCGCCCCTCGCGGAATGCGATATAGGTTACTGCCGCCAGAACCACCAACGCGCCAATCAGCGTTGACATCGCCGGAATTTCGTCAAACAGGGCGATCCCGAACAATACAACAAACAGAAGTTGCACATATTTCCCGGTCTGGGCCGCCCACATCGGGCCGCTAAAGGATCGCATCAAGGTAATATGGCCCAGCGTTGCGGCGATGCTGATCGCCATGATCCCGATCCAGTTTTCCGTCGAGATGGGCTGCCACACGCCAATCGCCGGCACCATCATGAATGCCGCAATGCCGGCCGATAATGAAAAAATAATCGTTCGATCATTCTCAAACGCCTTCAGCCTTTTAGCGATCAGGTCCGATCCGGCAAACATCGGGGCCGTGATCATAATCGCAATGGTACCGAGATTGATTTCGGCAAAACCGGGTTTGATGATGATCAGCGCGCCAACAAAGGAAATGAGGATCGCAGCTATCCGACGGATCCGCAATTTTTCACCCATGAACAGAACAGCACCCAGCGTTGCATAGACCGGCCCGAGATTCAGCATCGCATTGACCTCTGCCAAAGGGATCCGCAACACGCCAAAAAACCAGCTATAGACTGCAAGACCATGCAGCAATGCCCGCGCGGCCATCAATCCGCGCACTGGTGATGTGACGACCTTGACAGCTGACCGCCCCATCAAGGGCAACAGCATCAACGCGCCAATTGTATACCGTAAAAAGACGGATTGTTCGGATGGCAGATCCACCAGAAAGAGCCGGATGGACACCATTACGAGCGCAAACATGAGACAGCTGACCACCATCCAGCCAAGCGCCACACGCACAGCGCGCGCACCCGTTGCGGCGCCCGCAGGGTTTTTGCTGCTATCGCGATCTATGTTTGCAGCTATATCGTCTGGCTTGCTGTTCCCGCCCCGTTTTATCACGGGCGATGATCATCCCAGAATAGCGGACCCCCCCGGAAGGACGGAAATCCGATACCAAGGATGCAGGCCGCATCCGCCATATCCACGGAATCGACAACGCCTTCGGCCACCGCATCCCGACATTCCTTGACCAGCGGTGCCATCAGTGTCTCGGCGAGCTGTCGGAGTTCGTCCGCGTCATAATCCGCACGCGGACGGATCGCCTTCTTGTCATCCCAGACGTAAAAGCCGCTGCCACTTTTGCGCCCGATGGTGCCAGCCTGAATCAGCGCCTTCAGTTTGTTCTCGGCGTTTTTGGGCATGCCGATCACGGCACCGGCATCATGGCAGACATCGAGTCCGACCTGGTCGCACAGTTCGATCGGCCCCATGGGCATACCAAACCTGACCAGCGCCTCATCAAGCTTGTCCGGATCGGCACCATCCAGCATCGCCTCAATCGCGCCGAACATATAGGGCAGCAGCGCCCTGTTCACCAGGAAGCCGGGCGACGACTTGCACCTGATCGGCAGCTTTTTCATCATCCCGCTGACCACCATGGCACGGCTGACAAAATCAGCGTGGCTTGCATCGGTATAGACAATTTCGACAAGCGGCAGCACCGGCACCGGATTAAAGAAATGCATTCCGATCAGCCGCTCCGGTGTCTCCAACGCGGTGGCGATATCCTCAAGCGGTATCGCCGACGTGTTGGTCGCCATGATGGCATCCGGCTTCATCCGCGCTTCGGCAGCTGCAAAAACACTGCGTTTGATATCAAGATTCTCGGCCACTGCCTCAATCAGGAGATCGGCTTTGGCCAGACCATCGCCCCCCGCATCTGCCTGCAGACGCGCCATCACCGCCTCTACCTTGCCAGCATCCTTCAGGCGACGTTCATACAAGCCGCGCGCCCGCGCCAATGCGCCGGCAATCGCATCTTCAGACAGGTCCTGAAGCGTGACATCAAACCCGCTCATGGCGGCAACAGCAGCAATGTCACCGCCCATAACACCGGCGCCAATAACATGAATATGCGTCACAGCTGCTTCGCCGCGCGCGCCTTTCTTCACCGCATCATTCAACTGAAAACTGCGCCGCAAACCAATCGAAGCAGGCGTCATCATCAATTCAGAAAACAAAGGAGTTTCAGTCTGTATCAAGCTGTTAAAGCTGATATTTTTATCTGCATAATGATCCAGAATTGCAAAAGGTGCCGGGGTATTTTCCGGGCGCGCCCTTTTGGAAATGGCTGCCCGATGTGCCGCGATAACCGCCGCCGGATCCTGGGCTTGCTGTGGCGCGCGCCGGCCGATTTCGCCAGCCAGCGCCGCGCGCGCCGCATCGTCAAGCGCTTCTTTATCAGCAACCAGATGATCAATCACCCCAAGGGCATGGGCATCGCGGGCTTTCACGCTCTTGCCGTAAAGAACAAGCTGCAACGCCCCTTCCAACCCGAGGCGGGCAAAAGCACGCGCCGATCCACCATATCCCGGCAACAGACCAAGATTGATTTCCGGATACCCTACCTGACAGGCCGGGGAATCAATCCCGATGATCCGGTCAAATGCCATGGCCAGTTCCAATCCGCCCCCGACGCAGATGCCATCCAGCAATATCACGGTCGGGCACGGCATATCCTCAATCTGCTGGAAACAGCGCAAAACAGGATGAATATGAGATGCGACCTCTTCAGGCGTCTGGAAGTCTGCAAATTCATTGACGTCGGCGCCAAAGATGAACCCCCGCGGTTTGCCCGATCGCAATACGAGACCGGTTGGCGGGGACGCCGCAAGATGATCAATGATGCCACACAAATCCGCTGTGACGGCCTGCGTCATGATATTGACCGAGGACCCGGCCACATCCATCGTGATCCAGACAACACCATCATCGTCGGTACGGATCTCGAAATGTTGGCTCCCGGTCATTCTACGCTCCTGTTTTGCGAATAGATGTTGCGTCAGATGACGTGGCAGGGGCCGCTTGCCTGACGGCCGCCCATTTCCGCGCTGCATCGATTATGCCCTCAACACTGTCATGAATTGTAGGCGTTGACATCTCTTTTCGCGATGTTGGTTGCGGGGTTTGTGGCAGGGTTTGTTGCTGGCGGGTTTTCGCAGTTTCATCGCCATCATACATGGCGGCAACGGCAAAGGGTTTGCGGGCCAGCATCCAGACTTCAATGCCGCATTCACGCGCTGCGATGATTTTGGCCTTGCTTGATTCACCGCCAGAATTTTTACAACATAACAATGATATATTATGATGTCTTAATAATTCAATTTCACTTTCTATACTTGCTGAGGGCAGCTGATGGATAAAGGTTGCATGTTCGGGCGGCACGACATCTCGCAGATTCAACGCACGTGCAACCAGCGTGATATCATCGCGTTTGGAAAACACCTGTACTGATTGCGAACCGCCCGCCAGAAACAGGTTTGTGCCAGCGGGCACTGCATCCGCCATCGCCTGCCAGCTATCGAAATCGCGCCACCTGTCCCCAACCTCTGGCTGCCAGGCGGGTCTGAGATAATGCAGGCAGGGAATAGCCGCCTTTTGTGCGGCGGCAGCAGCATTGCTGCTGATGATTGTGGCAAAGGGATGGGTCACATCCAGGATCAATTCGATCTGCCTCTCCTGGCAGAAAGCAGCCAACCCACGCGCACCGCCAAAACCGCCGCTATGAACGGGAACTGGCAATGCTGCCGGCATGCTTGTCGCGCCGGCAAGTGATGCCTCGACGTCAAAAACCGGATCATTTGCCAGCACAGAGATCACCGCACGCGCCTCTGCTGTGCCGGCCAGGACAAGTGTTTTCACCGGTGCGCCTGAACCGCCTGTCATCCTGCCGGTCCCGTCTGCTGATGGTGTAATGTGCCTGCCCGTCCCAGCAGCTGGCCATCGCGGCTGATCACGGCGACCTCAACCGCGACAGGTGCATCACGCAGATGACTGATAACGGTTGCGCGGGCGGCGCTGGCCACTTTCTGAGCCAACGCATCGCGCTGGTCCGGGCGCGCCATCTGCGCCACCTCCAGCACCGAATTTGCCGCCGCCACCTTGTCCGGATCAAATCCCAACGATGCTGCCATGACTGACAATGCCTTAAAATCAACCTGGCTGCGTGCAGAATGCAGGTCAATCGCGCCCTGCCCCAGCTTCACCAGCTTGCCAAACCCGCCCATGATAGACAGGTTGGGCAAGGGGTGACGGCGCATATATTTGACCATGCCGCCAACGAAATCCCCCATGTCGATCAGCGCAATATCCGGCAGGTTGTAACAGGATTGCCCCCACGCCTCGGAGGTGGCGCCTGTCGATGCCATGACGTGCTGCAACCCGTTCGCACGCGCCACATCGATGCCTCTGTGTATAGAGGCGATCCAGGCTGAACAGGAAAAAGGCCGCACCACGCCGGTTGTGCCCAGAATCGAGATCCCGCCTTCGATACCCAGCCGCGGGTTCCATGTCTTCAGCGCCAAGTCAGCACCACCGGGGACCGAAATCTCGATGACTATATCGCGCGGACCATCCAGATGTTTGGCCAGATCGGCAATAGCGTCCTGCATCATCTGCCGCGGTACAGGATTGATTGCCGGCTCACCCACCGCAACAGGCAGACCGGGTTTGGTCACAACCCCGACCCCCTCGCCACGCCGGAAGGTCACGCCGCTGCCGGCAGCGCCGCGGCGCAAAGTCACGGTGATCAGCGCGCCATGGGTCACATCCGGATCGTCGCCGGCATCTTTGATGATCCCTGCCTGAAACCAGTGCGCGCCTGCATCGGTGCCGCGTGCTGTCTCGGCAACAGCAAGATCAGCATTTTTGCCGCTTGGCGTGATAATTGTGACGCGATCAGGAAACTGGCCTGTCACCATCGCCGTGTAGGCTGCATTCACGGCAGCGGTCGCGCAAGTGCCTGTTGTCCAGCCAAAGCGGAGTGTCGTCTGCAACCTTTCTTTGCGGGCCGTCGGCCGGGTCATTCACGGTGTCCCAATTCTTGGTGCCAGGGCGGGAAACCGCTGGCACGGCGGTGATGGCAGGATCGGACTGTTCCTGTTTGCATTCAGGTGCTGGTGATTGCCTGCCGTGGCTGTTACGATGAATACCGCCTTTGGGCACGCAAATCCACCACCAGCCTGTCGACAGACCAGGACTTTTGATGACATCGCCAACAAACCCAGACAATACAGATATGCCGGTGCTGCCTGCAGGCCGACTGCCGGCGCTGGATGGTGATGACTGGCCGGTTTTTGAGGCCGGTTGGGTTTGGATGGTTGGCGGTGGCCCCGGTGATCCGGGTCTGATTACGCTGCATGCCCTGAATGCGTTGCAGCAGGCCGATGTGATTATCTACGACGCGCTGGTCGATTCGGCGCTGTTGCGGTGGGCGCGGCCTGATGCGGTGCAGGAATATGCCGGCAAGCGTGGCGGCAAGCCATCACCAAGCCAGCGTGATATCTCGTTGCGCCTGATTGAACTGGCGCGCCAGAACAAGCGCGTCCTGCGGCTTAAGGGCGGCGACCCTTTTGTGTTTGGCCGCGGCGGCGAGGAAGCACAAACGCTTATCCAGAACGGGATTCGCTTGCGCGTTGTGCCAGGCATTTCCGCCGGCATTGGCGGCTTGGCCTATGCCGGCATTCCGGTAACGCATCGCGATGTGAACCAGTCGGTGACGTTTCTGTCCGGACATGATCGGACCGGCCTGATGCCGTCAGCCATCGACTGGGATGCGCTTGGCCGTGGCGCACAGGTCATTGTCATGTATATGGCGATCAAACATATGCCCGATATCTGTGCAAAACTCATAAAGAGCGGCCGTCCGGCGGATGAACCGGTGGCCATAGTCCAAAACGCAACCCGCGCGGACATGGCTGTGCTGGAAACAACATTGGCGAAAGCACCAGACGATATTGTTGATAGCGGGATTGGTGCCCCTTCCATTGTCTGTATCGGTCGGGTGGTGCATATGCGCCAGTGCCTCGACTGGATGGGGCAACTGGCCGGCGCGCCCGTTCGCGATACAGATCCGTTGGGTTTGCGGACGATATCGGACAGCGCCTGATGGCCACAGACGGGCTGGTCATTGCCGGTCTTGGTTCGGGCAGCGGGAAGACCACCCTCACCCTTGGCATCTTGCGGGCACTTTCGCGGCGCGGGCGGGATGTGGGTGCCGCCAAAACAGGACCGGATTATATTGACGGGGCGTTTCTGGCAGCTGCCTGCGGCACGCCGGCTGTCAATCTTGACGCCCATGCGATGCCAGAGGATATGCTACGGCATCTGGCCTGCCAGCAATCGCCACCACTTTTATTGATTGAGGGCGTCATGGGCCTGTTTGACGGCAGCGATGGTGGCAGTGGCAGCACCGCGGCGCTTGCCGGTATTCTTGGCCTGCCGGTCCTGCTGGTCATGGATGTCCGGCACCAGGCCCAGACCGCCGCTGCGCTTGCTGCCGGCATGCGGACATTATTTCCAGACAATAGCCGGCTGGCAGGTATTGTGCTGAACCGCGTTGCCTCATCGCGCCATGAACAGCTGATTGCAGCCGCGCTGGACGAACATGGTCTTGCCCTGTTCGGCAGCCTGCCTTCACATCTCGATATCACAGTGCCGTCGCGCCATCTGGGGCTGGTGCAGGCGGCCGACCTCGCAGCAGATAACAGGTTGGACCTTTATCTCGATGCCGCTGCCGATCTGGTGGACCAGCATCTGGACCTTGATCGAATTTACGCGGCTGCCGGGCCGATTAGCCCACATGACAAGCCCCCGGGCTTTCTGCCACCGCCGGGGCAGCGGGTGGCAATTGCCAAGGATGCCGCCTTTGGCTTTTCATATCTGCATATGCTGAATTACTGGCAGGCGGCAGGTGCTGAAATCCTGCCATTCTCGCCCCTTGCGGACGAGGCACCGGCCGATAATGCGGACGCGGTCTTTCTGCCTGGTGGCTATCCGGAACTGCATTTGCCGACTCTCAGCACAGCAACAACCTTTCTCGGCGGCTTGCGCAGCGCTGCCGTGAAAGGCCTTCCGGTCTATGGTGAATGTGGGGGCTTTATGACACTTGGTGACAGCATAACAGATGCCGAAGGGTCCCGATTCCAGATGGCAGGATTATTGTCGCTGGAAACAAGCTTTGCCGACCGCAGGCTGCATCTTGGCTACCGCAAGGTCGCGCCCCGCCACAAGGCATGGCCCGCCCCCGGCCCGCTGACAGCACATGAATTCCATTATTCCACTGCAATCAAGGCATCAGGCGCGCCGCTTTTTGATGTTATGGATGCCAGCGGCCACAGCTTACCACCCATGGGGCTGCAGCAAGACAATGTGTTTGGGTCTTATGCGCATATCATCGCCTGACAGCTGATTGCGAGCGCCCAGATATCAGCCCCCGGCACGTCCGGCCTTTGGCCGCAGGACATGCGTATGCGCTGCATCATAGAGTGCGCTATCACGGAAATCATCTGTCTGGGCCAGACCACGCCCGACAAAGATAAGGGCTGTGCGGGTGATTTTCTCCGCCTGCACTTTTTTCCGGATGTCAGCCAGCGTTCCGTGGATATAGGCCTCGTCCGGCCAGCCAACGCGATAGGCCACAATCACCGGACAATCCGCACCATATAGCGGAATCAGATCACGCTCGATCTGGCGCAGATTGCGGATCGACAGGTGAATAGCAAGCGTCGCCCCGGTCCTGCCAAGGCTGGCCAGTTCCTCGCCCTGCGGCATGGCGGATGATTTCATCGCGGTGCGCGTCAGGATCAATGTCTGCGTTACTTCGGGCACGGTCAGTTCAATGCCAAGGCTGGCCGCCGCCGCCGCATAGGCCGAGACGCCAGGCACAATCTCATAGTCAATGCCAAGCGCCTTGAGCCGCCTGATCTGCTCGGCAATGGCACCGTACAGCGACGGGTCACCGGAATGTACGCGCGCCACATCCGCGTCCCGCGCATGCGCGGTTTCGATCTCGGCCATGATGTCGTCCAGTGTCAGCGCAGCGGTATCGACGACATGCGCTGTATCCGAGGCAGCCGCAACAACCGCTGCAGGCACAAGCGATCCAGCGAAAAGGCAGACAGGACAGCGTTCAATCAGCCGCAGGCCGCGCACAGTGATCAATTCCGGATCACCCGGCCCTGCCCCAATAAAATAGACTTTCATATCGCTGTCTCCGTCCCTTGTTGGCGTGCGGCCTGACCACCTGATGCATCATCCTCGCGGTCAAGATGCTTGGCATAACCACGCGGCGTGTAGACAGCGTCGCCGCGGCCTAGTGCCAAATGGCGCGACGCGCTAGCGCCGACCATGACCGTCGTCAGCATATCCACCTCGTCAATATCCAGCGTTTCAAGAGTGCGATAGCGGATATCTTCTTCCGGTCTTCCCAGATTTGACGCCAGAAGAACCGGTACATCACCACCGCGATAGGACATCAGAATCTGGCGCGCCTGTGCCAACTGCGTGCGGCGCCTGCGGGATACTGGATTATAGAAAGCCACAACAAAATCACCGGCACCAGCAGCATGGATGCGCTTTTCAATCGCCTCCCAAGGTGTCAGCAGATCAGACAGGGAAATGGCACAAAAATCATGTCCCAGAATGGCGCCAGACCGCGCCGCTGCGGCTTGCATGGCAGAAATGCCGGGCGTTGTTACGACCGCGACACGGCGCGCCGATGCGCTGACACCGCCATCCGCTTCGTCCCTGTCCAGCAATTCATAGACCAGCGCACCCATCGCATAGATGCCAGCATCCCCCGAACAGATCACCGCGACATCCTTACCCGTGGCTGCAGCTTCCAGCGCATAGCGGCAACGGGCCTCTTCTTCCCCCAGCTTGAAATCACGCCGCGGAATATGTGCGGCGGCAGCCCCCAGCAGATCGATATAGAGGTCATAGCCGACAAGTTCATCCGCACCAAAAATCATCTGCGATGCTTCGGGCGTGCGCCATTCCGGCTTGCCGGGGCCGATGCCGACAAGCATCACCCGCCCCGGTTTGCGCCCAGGAAGGCGATGCGCCGGCGCAGATTCTGCCTGTGCCAGCGCCATGGTGGCCGTGTCAGATTTCACCTTTGGATGAATCAGCGTCCCGTCGGCACCGGCCGCAGCCAGTGCCGCACCCTCGGCAACACCATACACACCAATTTCTTCAAAGACCGTCTGGGACGGTGTCTTCAACCGCGCTGTCTCAGCTGCCAGCTGGTTACGGTCAAAGACCCGCACCGGAACAGCCAGCATGGCCGCCAGCGCATGAATGGCTGGCTCATCCGCTTTAATATCCGCTGTTACCACCGCCGCAATAGCGGCAGCATTGATGTCAGCGCGCTGCAATTCGCGCATGACGAATTCACACACATCTTCTGCTGACGCACCACGTGCACAGCCGATTCCCAGCATGATATCCTGCGGGCAATAGACAAGCTGATTTTCCGCCGGCATTTTCTGCCGGCGCGTGACGGTCAATGTGACTGCATCACCGCGCGGCACATGCTCAAACCAGTCATTCAACTCTGGCAGTGCTTCACCTTCAAGAAACGCGCCGTCGCCTGCCAGCAGCTGGGGCATTACCCTTGCAGCCGCGCCCGGATTGGCAAGACGCCAGCCACGCGGCGGCTCATCCAGCGAGATCTGCCAGCGCAGATCGCCTGCTGTTGTCATGGCCAGATCGGCCTCAAGAATATCCGACACCTGACGCGACAATGTGATCGCACCATGATGCCCCCCAATAAGGGGCACCACATGTCGACCGGATTCCGCCACAGCCAGTACGGGGGCATCGCTACTTTTGTGGCGAAGATGCGAGGCGACTGCCCGGATCAGGATTCCAGCTGCACAGATGCCTATGATCGGTCGCCCGCTGCTGAACAGATTGGCGATGTGTGCGCGTGCCTTTCCAAAATGAAAAGGCGCATCCGGACAGCGCAACGCATGTCCATGTATATCGGCATCGATATGCGGGGCAAGGCGCTGTGCCAGCGCGAGGCCGGCTTTCGAAAGACAGATGATGACTGGCCGTTTAGCCAGCTCTTGCTTCAACTGATCCATGGGTCATCCCCTTTATAGACAAGGATCATGGAAAAATAGGGGGCGTCATCGGGGGCATCGGCAAGTGCAAGAGCCTGCTGCTGGGGCAGCGAGGCGTGGCTCGTGTAAAGCGCACGATCCAGCAGGCCAAGGCCGGTCAGCAAAGCGCGAATACGCGGCAGATGACGCCCGACCTTCATTATGGCAACCGCCTCTGCATTGGCGACATTGGCGGCCAGCGTGTCGTCATCCAGTGGGCCCGGCAGAATTGTCAGCCGGTCGCTGCGCGCAACCAGCGGATGGACCTGCGCCGCCGCACAGGCGGACAGGCTGTTGACCCCGGGAACAATTTCAACGTCAAACCGGTCGCGCAACCGCACCATGAGATACATGAATGAACCGTAGAAAAGCGGATCACCCTCGCATAACAGAACAACATCACGCCCATCAGCCAGGTGACCGGCAATATCCGCCGCCGCTTTGTCATAGATTTCCTGTGCCGGCGCGCGGCCGGTGCGCATTGGCACCACCATGGCAATCTCAATCGCGTCCGGACGGATCGCTTCAGCGACGATAGAGCGTGCAAAACTTTCACCATGGTCAGGTGCCGGATAAGCGACGACTGCAGCGGACTCGATCAGCGACCAGGCGCGGCGCGTTACCAACAGCGGATCGCCGGGCCCCGTGCCAACGCCAAATAATGTCCCCTGATTTGTGGTCATGGATTCCATCACCCCTGTCCTGTGCCAGTGCCGGACGGTTTCAACCAGACCCATTGCGTGACTGGCATCAACGGACGCCATCCGTGGAACCCGCCGACCGGATCGGCATGCTGAACCGCAATACGGGTCAGATCACCACCCGTACCCTGCCATGCAGACACCATCAATGTTTCGCTTTCAATGGTGACAGCATGTGCCACCAGCACCCCGCCCGGCCGCAACCGGGCTTGCGCCAACGCCAAAATATCCGCAGACATCCCGCCGCCGACAAATACCGCATCCGGTGTCGGCAAACGGGCAAACAGGGCTGCCGGGTCTTCTGCCAGATCGGCTTTCATTGGCGTGAAGCCTGCAACCCCATGGCGTTCCGCATTGGCCAACGCCATGTCGAGCTGTTCCTGATTGCGGTCTATCCCCACGGCACGCCCCCCCGGGGCGGCACGCAGAAAATCAACTGACACAGCGCCGGACCCGGTGCCAATATCCCACAAGACTGCCTGTGGAAAGGGCGCCAGTTTTGCCAATGCGCTGGCCCGGGCATCACGTTTTGTCAGCTTTCCGTCATTCACAAAATAGTCATCCGGCGCGGCCATCCCGGCGGCCGGCACAGCGCCATCACAGGCGATGCCAATGATGTGGAAGTCGGGCACGGTGTCATGCCGCCAATCGTCAGCCGTGCCGGAAAAACAGGCTTGCTGCGCCCCGCCAAGATGCGCCATCACATCTATCTGCGCTGTGCCATGGCCCCATGCGCACAACGCCTTGGCAACAGCAGCCGGGCTGTTTCCGTCTTGCGCAATCACCAGCAATCGCCGCCGCGGGGACAGCGCCGCACGCAGATGTTCCAGCGGGCGACCATGGATGCTGACAATCTGGCAATCCTGCATCGGCCAGCCAAGATGCGCCGCGGCAAGTTGCAACCCGGATACCGCCGGAACCACATCGCACCCATCCGGCCCCAATCGGCGCACTAGACTGGCACCAGCGCCGAACCACATCGGATCACCCGTTGTCAGAATAACAAGTGATTTATCAGCTTTGTCATTTATAATGTTGAAAATATTTGAAAAAGGTGTTGGCCAATCAATGATTTCAGCCGTTTCAGGCAAGGCGTCATGAAAGCGTGCTGCGGCAATGATGCAATTGGCTGTGGCAATCCTCCCCAGCACCCTGTCGGGCAGTTCAGCAATGCCAGCCTCGGTCACCCCAGCTACAAGCGGACGCATTATCCTGCCTCTTTACTGGTGACGTCCGCGGCCAGCAACGCGGCGGCATTCACCACGGAAGACGCCATGGCCGAACCACCGCGGGTGCCATGCACCACCAGAAAGGCTGTGGCAATCTCGGACTCGGACAGCGCCGTTTTGCTTTCTGCCGCACCGACAAAGCCCACCGGACAGCCGATAATTGCCGCTGGCCGTGGCGCCCCGTCTGCCAGAATTTCCAACAGCCTGAAAAGTGCCGTGGGCGCATTTCCAATCGCCACCACCGCACCGGCCAACCTGTCCCCCCAGAGATCAACCGCGGCGGCAGAACGGGTGGTCCCCAGATCACGCGCCCGTTCGGGGGTATGCTGGTCGTTCAATGTACAGATCACATCATTGCCAGCAGACAGGAACCGGCGTGTGATCCCGCTGGCGACCATTTCGCAGTCACACAGAATGGGGGCGCCGTCCGCGATGGCGGCAGCAGCGCTGCCTGCAAAGCCTGCGCTGGCTTGCAGATCATCCAGAATGTCAGGCATGCCGCACGCATGGACAAGGCGCACCGCTATCTGCGCCATATCCTCGGGCAATACGGCAATCGCCGGTTGCTGCCGCACAATCGCAAAGGATTGCCGGTATATGGCCTGGGGATCTCTCAGATAGGGCTGCATTGGCAGGTCAGCTGTCTCCGCTACTCTTAGTCACTTTACGATGACGCACGGATTCCGGCCCTAGCGGGTGGTCTGCATGTGGATAGGGGTGATGATGATGATCGTGAGGATGATCATGACTGTGGTCGTCATGATGGTGATGCCCATGCGCATGATCGTGATGGTGATGATGGCCGGCATCCAGACGGCAGGCGCCTGTGCAAAAATGATCGCACAGCGCACAATCTTCGACATTACTGCCAGGCGCGGACACACCCTGCCCTTCGACATGATGGTGGTGGCTCTCTTGCGGCAACCCCACCTCTTCCTCAAAACCCAGCACCTGCGCGCGATATTTGCACATCGCACAATTCATGTTGTTGCTGCCTTCGAGTATCTCGCGCACGCGGTCCGCAAAGGTTGCGATCACCTTGGGGTGATCATTCAGATAGCCCGCCTTTACGATTTCAATATCGGGATGCGCCGCAGCAACTTCGTCGGTGAAGCCATAGATCCGGTCAATCAGGATTCCCGAAAACAGAAAATAGGGAAATACGACGATGCGTTTGAAGCCAAGCCGCGTCACATGTTCGAGACAGGGTTGAACAAGCGGGAAGGTAACGCCCGAATAACCAACCTCTGCCCAACCAAATCCCATCCCTTCCCAGAGCATGCGTGAAATCTTGGAAATATTGGAGTTGGCATCAGGATCCGAGGCCCCGCGGCCAATGACGACAAGACATGTGTCGCTGCGCGCAACTTCGCCATTGGCGGCATCGGCATCGGCAATCGCCTGTGAAATCCTGTCACCGGCTGCCTGCAGCATCTGCAGATCGACCGCCAGTTCACGCCCATACTGGATGGTAATGCCATGCTCTGCGGCGTAGGTGTTCAGCACTGACGGAATATCATTCTTTGCATGGCCAGCCGCAAACAGCATGCCCGGCACCGCAAGCACATGCGTCACCCCCTGCGCACGCAGCTTGTCGAGGCCCGTCTTGATCACCGGTGTGGCGAATTCCAGATAGCCATATTCAACCGGCCAGTCAGGAAACATCGGCGCCAATTTTTCAGCCAGCACAGCGAATTCTGTAACTGCCGATTTCGACCGGGAACCATGTCCACAAATCATGACACCATATTTTGGCGTGTCAGGCTGTCCGTCATGCATGGGCTTGCTCTCCTTGCTGGCCGTCGGGTGCGCACCCATTATCTGCGGCGGTGTTTGGATCTTCACTATCCTGCACAGGATCGCGTTCAGGCATTGTGGCAGGCTTGCCCTTCTTTCTTGTCGCAGCCAACCCAGCTGCCAGCGCGGCCGCCACCCCGCCAAACACAACACCGGCAATATGCGAATGACCGGCAAGATCGCCAAGATGCCCCCAATGCGCCATCGCAGGCCCTGACATGAGTCCACCATGGGTTGCCACAATCATGACTGCCAAAGATTTAGAAAGAGAGGAGTGCGGGATTCGATGCATGGCCAGTTCCGTCTGTTCAAATACGCGCCGCGGCCAAGGCATTCGGATGAAAATATGCGCCGATGACATGCCTGCCATCCAATCGCGCATCCATAGGTTGGGGGCCCGGGATTGGCGCCTTTACTGGGTTCACCGCACCGGGGTTGCTTTCATCCTGTAACCAAGTCCTCCGACCTGGTTCAGATAATAGCTTTGGATACCGATAACAATTGCGCCAAAGCGACCAAAGTTGAATTATACCGCCGTCTGAAAAAGACACGATCCCAAAACGGGATCCCAAGACGGGATCTTAAAACGACATAAAATACACGGCGCATCCTTGTGAGAAGCGGCCGAACCAAACGGAACAAATCGCCTTGATGTCATTTCAGGACTTTCTACCATTAGCGCATCTGAGCGCATTGTGCGGTTTTGCCGCCAGTGCCTTTGGCGTGCGCGCCGGCATGGTGGCCGCCGCGATGGTACTGGACCGGCTGATTGGCGAACCCGATTTGCTGTGGCGTCACCTGCCGCATCCGGTTGTGTTGTTTGGACGGATTATTTCTGCTTTTGACCGGCGCTGGAACCAGCGCCAGCGCGTCACCGGCAGAGCGCGACAATGTCGCGGCATCATCGCCGCCCTGCTGTTCCTGACTGCCGGCATCTTTATGGGCGGCCTGCTCAGCCTTGGCGGGCCGCTTGTTGTCCTGATCTGCCTTACAATCTTGCTTGCCGGGCGGTCACTGGATGACCATATCCGCGCCGTGGCGGCCGCACTTGATACCGGCATTGAACCCGCACGAACAGCTGTTGGCATGATCGTTGGCCGCTCCACTGCCACTATGGATGAGGGCGATATCGCGCGCGCCGCCATTGAAACAGGGGCGGAGAACCTGTCCGACGGGGTGTTTGCGCCCGCTTTCTGGTTTGTGCTGGCAGGTCTTCCGGGCCTGTTTGCCTACAAGATAATCAATACAGCCGACAGCATGATCGGCTATCGCAATGCCCGTTACCGGGCCTTTGGCAGCGGTGCAGCACGGCTGGATGATCTGCTTAACCTCATCCCGGCACGCTTTACAGCGCTGCTGATTGCAGCCGCTTCGCTGTTTCGCGGCCGTGCCGTCAGTGCCGTGAAAATCATGTTGCGTGACGGCCCCTATCACGTCTCGCCAAATGCCGGCTGGCCGGAAGCGGCCATGGCCGGGGCGCTGGATGTCTGGCTGGCGGGGCCGCGCCGATATGGCAATCGTCTGCGGCAGGCGCGGCGCTTTAACGACGCGGGGCGCGATGCCGATCAGACTGCCATTTTCGGCTCTTTGCGCCTGCTGCTGATTGCCCAAATCCTGTTTGGGGCGATGATGATCATCATGCTGATGGCGCTTGCAGGCTAGGCGCGCCTAACACCCGGCGATGTCTGCCAGCGCATCCATATCCAGATTTGTCGCCATATGCTGCGCCAGATCATCCAGCACATTTTCAATGCGCGCATCAAAATCGATACGGCCAAACGCACCGCTGCGGCCGCGCTGCTGCGCCAGATCATCCAGAAAGGCGCGACGAAATCCATCATCTGCAAACAGACCATGGAGATAACTGCCCATCACCTGGCCGCTTTCAGATATCGCACCATCATGCCGGTCATCAATGCGCAACATCGGACGCGCGCAATCATTGCCCGACGTGCGCCCCATATGAATTTCATAACCACGTACCGAAGTACCGTAACCAACCGATTGCGCCTCGACAGACGTCAGTGTCTTGTCGCCAGCCAGCACTGTTTCCACCGCCAGAAGACCAAGGCCCGGCGCCTCACCCGCGGGGCCTTCAACCCCATGCGGGTCCGCAATCAGCCTTCCCAGCATCTGATAGCCCCCACACAGCCCAAGCACCCTGCCACCGCGTCGCACATGCGCCGCGATATCGATATCCCAGCCTTGTTCACGCAGAAAGGCTAAATCGCTGATCGTGGATTTGGACCCTGGCAACAGCACCATATCGGCGTCACCGGGGATGGCGTCCCCTGCCTCGACAAGTGTCAGCGCCACATCATCCTCACCTGCCAGCGGGTCCAGATCGTCGAAATTGGCGATGCGGCGCAGCACCGGTACAGCGATATGAAGCGGCGCGTCACGCGCGGCATCACCCGCTTTTCCAGCAATATCCAGGATATCCTCAGCCGGTAGAAAACGTGCCGGCGCAAACCATGGCAAAATGCCCAGCCCCGCCCAGCCAGTGGCACGGGATATGATATCCATGCCTTCAGAAAATAATGTCGTGTCGCCGCGAAACTTATTGATCATAAACCCTTTAATCAATTCAGCATCTTGCCGATCTAGCACCTTTTCCGTACCCACAAGACTGGCGATCACACCGCCACGGTCGATATCGCCGACCATCACAACCGGTATGTCTGCGGCAAGCGCAAATCCCATATTGGCAATATCTCCGCCACGCAGATTGACCTCGGCCGGGCTGCCAGCCCCTTCGACGATGACCAGGTCGGCCTCTGCCTTCAGCTTACCAAAACTATCCATGACGGCGGGCAGCAGATCAGATTTACGCGTGCCGTACTCGCGTGCGCGCATGCTGCCGATGCGTTTGCCCTGCACAATGACCTGCGCGCCAGTCTCGGTTTCCGGCTTGAGCAGGACAGGGTTCATATGAATGGTCGGCGGCATATTGCAGGCGCGTGCCTGCAAGGCCTGCGCCCGGCCAATTTCACCACCATCAGCGGTGACTGCCGCATTGTTTGACATATTTTGTGGCTTGAAAGGGCGCACCCGCAGACCCTGGCTGGCAAAATGGCGGCAGAGCCCGGCAACAAGCACCGATTTGCCGACATTTGAGCCGGCCCCCTGCAGCATGATCGCAGCAGACATCAGAATTCGACGCCGATCTGTGCTTTGATGCCCGACCGGAACGGGTGTTTGATCAGGGTCATCTCGGTCACAAGATCCGCCTGTTCGATCAGGTCTTCAGCCGCGTTTCTGCCGGTTAGCACAACATGTGTCATTTCCGGCTTTTCCGTTTCAAGGAAAGACAGCACGTCACCAAGATCAATATAGCCGTAACGCAGCGCAATATTGATCTCGTCCAGCAACACCATGTGGTAGGCGGGGTCGCGGATTAATTCCTTTGCCTTTTCCCAGGCAGCCATGGCAGCGGCAACATCACGCTCACGATCCTGCGTTTCCCAGGTAAACCCCTCGCCCATCGTGTGAAAATCACACAAATCCCCGAAATGGGTGGTGATCAGATTGCGCTCACCTGTATCCATGCCACCCTTGATAAATTGCACAACACCCGTTTTCAGCCCATGGGCGATGCAGCGGAAAATCATGCCAAAGGCAGACGAGGATTTACCTTTTCCCTTTCCGGTATGGACGATGATCAACCCCTTTTCACCAGTCTTGGAGGCCATGATCTTGTCGCGCGCCTGCTTTTTGCGCGCCATTTTCATGTTGTGACGCGCGATATCCGAAGGCGGTGTATCATCAGCAGGGTTGGTCATGTTCGGCTCTCCTCGGATGGTGTACGCAACCGTTCGATATCAGATTGCACACTGTTACGTCTTGGTGTCCATAGGCCGCGCGCGATCGCCTCTTCAAACCGTGCCAGCATATCAGCATAGGCGGCATCATTTGCCGTTTCCAGAAAGCTGCGCACCTCCTCATCTTCAATATAGGCTTCAAACAGGGCCGCAAAATGATGTTCAGTCACCTGACGGGTCGTGGCCGCAAATGCGAACAGATAATCCACGGTCGCCGCCATCTCGAAAGCGCCTTTATAGCCGTGCCGCATGGCACCTTCGATCCATTTCGGATTGCTGGCACGCCCGCGCACAACGCGCCCGATCTCTTCTGCAAGGGTACGGATGACAGGTCTTTCGGCAAGCGAATGGTCATTGTGATAGACAGGCACATCGCGACCTGACAGGTGCGCCACGGCGGCCGAAAGACCGCCCGCAAACTGGTAGTAGTCGTCGCTGTCCAGAATATCATGCTCGCGGTTATCCTGATTGTGCAACACAGCATCAGTCGCTGTAAGGCGCGTCTCAAGGACAGTGCGCGCGGCAATGCCGTCAGCATGCTCACCATAGGCATAGGACGACCAGACAAGAAAAGCTTCGGCAAAGTCTGACCTGTCTTCCCACAGCTTTTCATCCACCAGGGCCTGCAGGCCCGCACCATAGGCACCCGGCTTGGCACTGAAAATACGCAGCAGGCTCTGCATCTCTGCGGTTGCGCTATCCATGCCACCTGCTTTCAGCGCGGCCGCATCGCGCTGCGCATTGGCGGCAATCGGGTTCATATCCTCTGGCTCATCCAGCGCGGCAACAGCCCGCACCGCCCTGTCAAACAGCGTCATCTGCGCCGGGAAGGCATCGCGGAAAAAACCTGAACAGCGCAGGCAGACATCGACGCGCGGCCGGTCCAGAACGTCGAGCGGGATGATGTCAAATCCGGTTACCCGGCGCGAGCTGGCATCCCAGGAAGGCCGGACCCCCATCAAAGCCAATGCCTGCGCAAGATCATCACCGCCTGTACGCATATTCGATGTGCCCCATGCCGACAGCACAATCGCGCGCGGCCAATTGCCATGCTCCATCAGATGCCGGTCCAAAAGTGCCTCGGCCGAGGCCCAACCAAGCCGCCAGGCGACCGGCGTCGGCAAGGCACGGGAATCGATGGAAAAGAAATTGCGTCCTGTTGGCAAAACCTCGGGCCGGCCGCGCGTTGGGGCACCAGACGGGCCCGCCGGCACAAAGCGGCCGTTCAGCGCCAGCAACAATGCATCCATCTCACGCGGTCCGCAGGCGGTCAACCGGTCGCGGATCATCGGCAACGCCGTTTCAATGATCATGGCCGATTTTGGACCGGGCGGTGGAATCCGGTGTTCGACAAGCGCGTGTGCAAGCAAATCCAGTCGCTCTACGGTATCACCTGTGCTGCGCCAGGGTGCCGATGACAGATCCGCAAGCATAGGTGGGCGCGCCCCATCCCAGGTCACGCCACGCTCTGCTGTCAGCGGGTCCAATATATTATCATCATCACCTTTAAGACCGAGATCAGCAGCAAGGGCGCGTGGCAGAGCGGCCTGTTCACCGGTGCCATCTCCGCGCGGGGTGCGCAACATCTGTGTCAGGAGCCCATCTGCCAGTGGCTGGTCAGGCGTGACCCCGAAAATATGCAGCCCGTCACGGATTTGCAGTTCCTTTAGATCGCACAGGAAATTATCCAGTTTCAGCAGCTTCTCGCCGGCATCATCATCTGCCAAAATCCCGCAATCTGCCGCGATACCGGCGCGTTCCGCTGTCATCAGAATATCGCTCAACAACGCATCAGACCGGGCACGGTCCATACCGGCCGCCTCGAAATATTCATCCATCTGCGATTCCATTTCGGCCATCACACCATGGCTGTCCGCCTGCGTCATGGGGGGAGTCAGATGGTCGAGGATCACCGCAGCGGTACGCCGTTTCGCCTGCGCCCCTTCACCGGGATCATTTACAATGAACGGATAGAGATGCGGCGTTGGGCCCAGAATGGCCTCGGGGAAACAGGCTGCGCTCAAGGCCAGCGCCTTGCCAGGCAGCCATTCCAGATTGCCATGTTTACCAAAATGCACCACCGCCGATACGTCAAAGCTGTGACGCAGCCAGAAATAAAGGGCCAGATAATTATGTGGTGGCACCAGATCAGGCGAATGATAGGTGGATTTCGGATCGATGTTATAGCCACGCGCTGGCTGAATGGCGACCACCAGATTGCCGAATTGGCGCAAAGGCAGGCGCAGGGCGGCGCCATCCCACATCGGATCTTCCGCCGGGCTTCCCCAACGCGCGACAATGGCATCGCGCGTCGCGGCAGGCAGCCCTTGGAACGCATTCTCATAGGCGGCAAGGGGCATCGCCGCATCACAGTCCCGTCCGTGCCATCCGGCATTGGTTGGCCCTGCCCGCAGATGTGCCACCAGTGCTGCCGAATCCTCCGGCATGCCAACCACATCATCGCCAGCCACATCATCGCCGCCCAGATCATAGCCAGCATCACGCATGGCGCGCATCGTGCCCAGAACGCTTGCCGGCGTATCCAGCCCAACCCCATTCGCCAGACGACCGTCACGGTTCGGATAATTCGCCATAATCAGCGCCACACGCTTTTCACTGGCCGGGGTCTTGCGCAGACGGCTCCATGCGGCGGCGAGTTTTGCCGCAAATTCAGCACGATCCGGCACAGCGTCATAGGCCGTTGTCATCGCATGGGTTAACGCATGGCGCTGCGGCGCACGTTTAAACCCGATCGCCCGCGTCAGAATGCGCCCGTCAAGTTCCGGGAGCGCGACATTCATTGCCAGATCACGTGCAGTCAGGCCGGCACTGGACTGCATCCAGTCATCGACCAGGCTGGCCGAAAGCACCAGCTGAAATACCGGTGCATCGACAGCACCAAAAGGACCGGCCGACCGTAACCCGGGCATGGCGTGGTCCCCGCCGGAAGGGTCAGATACAGCAAAACTTGTCAGATTGAGGATCACATCGACAGACGCTGCCTGCAGCAGGTTTGCGACGATGCCGCTTGATTCTGCCTCCTTCAAGCTGGCGCCGAAAATGGGAAGCGGATTGAGCCCCGCCTTTTGACACGCATCAATCAACGCATCCACCGGCGCCAGATCCCCGGCCTGCATCAGCGCGCGGTAAAACACAATCGCGGCCACGGGCGCACCCGGTTGCCAAAACGCGTCCAACGCATCAAGACCGGGCACATCACCAACACCGCCCGGCCAGTAGATCCCGGCGCGCAGCAACGGCTTTGGCGGCACGGCCACCGCTGAACCATGCACGATATCGGACAGAGCGATCAGAAACTGAACCGCATTGTCCCGCCCGCCAGCATCAAGATAGGCAGCGAGGTTCCTTCGTGTTTCGGTGCTAAAGCCGGACAGATAATCCAGCTCGTGATCCGGCTTGCCATCGCCGGGCAGAAAGATAACCGGTGTTCCACCCGGCTGCCTTGCCTGCTCGGCAAGCTGCTGTACGCCATAACGCCAATAGGCCTGACCACCCAGAAGCCGCACAACGACAAGGCGCGCGCCGGCAACGGTGTTCTGAATATAGAGATCAACGGAATAGGGATGCGACAGGCTGAGATAATTGGCAACGCGCAGATCGGGCGCATCACCTGTTGCCGCCAGCGTATCAATTGCGGCCGACAGAAGCGCCACCTCGGTATCCGCTGATGTCAGGAAGATAATCTCGCCGGCAGGCTGGCCAAGATCGACCGCCTCATCGGAGTCGTAGAGCGCCCCGCTTTCGTCGATCTTAAGTAGGTGCATGTCCAGCAATCACCTTGCCGCCAAGCCGCACCGCAATGGCATCCGCATCAAGGCCGGCAAGACCAATCACGACAAGCTGGCCAGACACGCCACCCGTTTCACGCGCAAAATAGCCATCTACACGCCTGCCGACAGCCTGCACCACGTAAGGCAGCGCCTTGCCATCCACCACCACACGGCCCTTGGCCCGCAAAATCCCGAATTCCGATGCCATGTCAGAGATGCGTTGCTGGAAAAGATCCGCATCCTCAACCCCGTCCAGCGCAATAACATAAGAGGCGAATTCATCATGGCCATGTTCATGATGGTGATGGTGGTGGTGGCCGTCTGCATGGTGATGATCATCTGCGTGGTCATGGTCATCATCATGGTGATGATGATGGTGCATATGTTGCGAGCGCGCATGCGCCTGATCTTCCATACCAAGCCCCAGAATGGCATCCATCGGCGCCGCGCCGCCAGCAACCGGAATGATGGGTGTTGGCGCTGCCAGCTGCGCTTCGACAACGGCCCGCGCTCGCGCCATGCCATCCGCATCCAGCATATCGGCCTTTGACAGCACAATCAGATTGGCAGCGCCGATCTGATCGGTAAAAAGCTCGTCAATCGGACTTTCATGGTCAAGTTCTTCATCAGCGGCACGCTGTGCTTCCAGCGCGGCAAGATCATGCGCCACACCCCCGCTGGCAAGGGCGGGCCCGTCCACAAGCGTGACCACCCCGTCAAGCATCACCTGGGCCTTGATATCCGGCCAGTTGAAGGCCTGCACCAGCGGTTGAGGCAGCGCCAGCCCCGATGTTTCGATGATGATATGGTCAGGGCGCGGCGACTGTGCCAGAAGCTGCTGCATGCTCGGCAGAAAGTCATCGGCAACCGTGCAGCAGATACAGCCATTCGCCAGTTCGATGATGTCCTCGGCGCCGCAGCTGTCCGCGCCACATTCTTCCAACATCGCGCCATCCATGCCGATATCACCGAATTCATTGACAATCAGCGCCAGGCGGCGGCCATTCGCCTGCATGATGATGTTACGGATCAGCGTTGTTTTTCCGGACCCTAGAAAGCCGGTAACAACGGTGGCGGGAATACGCGTGGCAGCCATTTGGGATCTTTCATAAATGCGGTGTCCGGCCATTCGTCCGGCCACGGGAAAAATAAAAAGGCAGTGCCATGTGACCCTGCCTTTTGCCGTGTACGCCGCCCGCAGACGGGCGGCGGCACATTCTTTTTCGGCAGGGCCTTACAGGGCAGAGAAGATCATGCCTTCGACATTTTCAACGAGGAAAGCGAGGCCAACACCGGCAACAACAGCACCAGCAAGACGCGGTTGTAACGCCGCCGCATCAATGATCTTCCAGAACCGGGCTGTGGCCAGCGCCACGCCACCCGCGATCAGCATCTGGATCATGCCGAATCCGACGAGATAGGCGATCACAGGTGTTGTTTCAGCACCGATAACTGCCGCGCCATAGGCCCACCCGTGGAACAGTCCTGCAGCGACGGCCAATATAGCGGCCACGCGCAGATCCATGATCTTGCCCCGCATGGCAACAACACCCGCAGCGACAACCGACCCGGTGATGACGATTTCGGCAAGTGGCAGGCTGACAGCCGCCAATGTCAACATCGTGCCGCCTACAGTACCAGCAACGAAAGCCGCCGGCATTGCTAGCTTGTTGCGATGGAAAGCAGCAATCAAGCCGACGCCGATGATAAAGGCCAGATGGTCAAAACCGATGACTGGATGACCGACACCTGACAAAAACCCGTGCATGGCTGTTTGCGGTGTCATCCCGCCGAGCGGATGATGCGCGAAGGCAGCGCCGGCCGACATCAGGACCATGGCTGTTGCGGAAAGAAGAATTCTGTTCATTGGGGTCCCCCTCGAAACCTTGTTGGGCCAAATGGCCATTTCCGAGGGTACACGAACCGCTGACACGCTATGTGCCATTATGTGCGCTTCACGGCAGTCCCCGGCCGTTGCTTCAGGCGTCAAAGGCAGGTCTCCTGGCTTGTGGTCATTGCCCGGCCCCCTTCCCAGACCCAAAAAGGCCCAGTGGTTACAGACGGACGACCAACCTACAGTCGCGGGGACGGCTATGGCATGAGGCAGTCATTTTTCACCCGCACCATATTCCCTCATTAAGGCATGAAGCTTTGCTTCACAGCCACCTTTAATGCTGCATCAAGATGGGCTGATTCTGTCGCACCCTGTCAACCAATATCGTCATGGAATGGCCTGTTGCCGCCATTGGATGAAGGCCGGCACCAGGGCTAGCGATCAGGAAAAGGCCAACGCACCTTTGACATGCACGGCGCCGACATCCTGCCCGGCCCAATTCTGCAATCTGGGCGACGCGAAGGACATGACCGCTTCCGGCAAATCATAGCCAAGCGCATGGATGACTGCACCAAGACCGGCATTTGCCGCGCGGCTGTTACCATCACGTGCCTTCAGCATCAGGCCAAGTCCAAAATCATGAAACGCCGCTGCATATACGCCCTCGGCCCCGATCTTTGCGGTAATGTTCATCCCGAGGGATGCCGCGACTGCGGAACACATGCGTCTGTCGCCTGCAATCAGATGCGGTGCGGCCGCGATGCCGTCGCGCAGGCGCAAGCAGGCGGCATGGCGCCCATCTGGCAAATCACCACCGCCTGCAAACAGGGCAAAGCCCCGCGCCCAGTTGCCAAGCGGCGCGCTGAGAGCGGGTGCACCGCACCCATCAATACCGCTGGGGAACTGCGTGATATCGATTCCGGTCATGAATTCCAGCATGCCCAGAATGGCCTGTTGTATCGGATGGGCAAGATCGGCATAGCCTTGCGGGTCCACCCCCATCAGGCTGCCAAGCACAAGCATGCCTGCATGTTTACCACTACAATTATTATGGATCCGGTCAGGTGCTGTGATCGTGCGCACCTGTTCGACCATTGTCGGTTGATCGCCAGACCATTGCGGTCCGCAGGACAGCAGGTCAGGCGACAGGCCAAACCGCGCCAGCAAACCGGCAGCGGCATTTACATGTTCTGTCTGCCCGTTGTGGCTGGCGCAGATCAGGGATAATTCCGATGGTGTGAGGCGCAAACCGGGATCAAGCCCGGTCATCTTTTCTGCAAGCGCCAGCGCCTGCAGCGGCTTCATCGCGGATCGCGGAAATACCAGCCGTTCAACCTCACCAAGGCCGATAATGACCGTGCCATCGGCATCGCACAGCACCACATCAACAAGGTGGCAGCTTTCCTCGGCGCCACCGCGGGTCACAGACACATGCATCGGTTCGGCGGATAATAGCGGCAGGGACAGACGCGGATGGGGCACAGGTACGGACATGGCGACAGCCCTTTGCAGCACGGGAGACTTGATTATCGATAGCAAAGGAAAAAGGGCGACACAATCGCCGCCCTTCCCCATTTTTCAGATTGGCTCTGCCAGACCCAAAAGCCCTTTAGAAGGGGTTGTCCTCGGACTTGCCACGTGTGTCGAAGAATTCGCGGGTAATCGAGAACACAATCGGCGACAGAATGACCAGTGCAATCAGGTTTGGAATCGCCATCATCGCGTTCAGCGTATCCGCAACAAGCCAGACAAATGTCAGGTTCATCGTCGCACCACCGATTACGGCCAGTGACCAGACCGCGCGAAATGGCTTGATGATCTTCGTACCGAACAGATATTGCAGGGACCGTTCGGAATAATAGGACCATCCCATGATTGTGGTGAAAGCGAAAATCGCCAGCGAGATGGCGATGATCGGCCCGCCAAATCCTGGCAAAGACGCCTCAAAGGCCGCCGAGGTTAGCGCTGCACCGGTGGCACCGCTTGTCCAGACACCGGTCGACAGAATTGCCAGCGCGGTAAAGGAACAAACGATGATGGTGTCGATAAAGGTGCCCAGCATGGCAACCAGACCCTGACTGACAGGGCCTTTGGTCTTTGCTGCGGCATGCGCAATCGGTGCCGAGCCAAGGCCCGCCTCGTTCGAGAAGACACCGCGTGCCACACCAAAACGAATCGCCGCCCAGACCGCTGCACCGGCAAAACCGCCAGTGGCGGCCGCAGGCGAGAAGGCATGGGTGAAGATCAGGCCAAAAGCACCCAGAATGGCGTCGGCATTGATCACCAGCACCACCAGAGATGCCAGGATATAGAGTGACGCCATCAGCGGGACCAGTCGGCCTGCCACCTCGGAAATACGCTGGATACCACCCAAAAGCACCGAACCAACCAGCAACGCCACGATGATGCCTGTATACAGATGCGGAACGCTAAAATTCGTGTGAAGCGCATCAGCAATTGAATTGGCCTGCACCATGTTGCCAATACCAAATCCGGCAATCCCGGCAAACAGGGCAAAGGTGACCGCCAGCCACTTCCATTTCGCACCAAGTCCATTCTGGATGTAATACATCGGACCGCCGACAAAATTGCCGTGCTCATCCGTTTCACGGAACCGCACCGCGCAGACGGCCTCGGCATATTTGGTGCCCATACCGACAAGCGCCGTCATCCACATCCAGAAAACCGCCCCCGGTCCACCCAGAAAGATGGCGGTGGCAACACCGGCGATATTACCCGTTCCGATGGTCGCCGAGAGTGATGTCATCAAGGCGTTTACCGGCTGATGTCACCCGCGTCATCGCCAGGAATGCGGCCTTTCCATAACAGGGAAAAGCCAAACGGGATTTTCAGGATTGTCAGGAATCGCAGCCCAACGGTGAGAAACAGGCCGGCCCCAAGGATCAGGACCAGCATGGGCCAGCCCCACACATAACCATTCACCGTGCCGACAATTTCGGAGATCATGTCCATGTCTCGTTCCTTTCGTCAAATGCGTGTTCGTGCATTCCGGAACGAAACTGGGAACGAAACCATAAACGGGGCACGCCCCGGTTCGCACTGCGATGTCAGGATCAGACAAAAGGGAAAAGCATGCGACAAACTGTCCTGACATCGTGAATCAATACAGCAGATAGATGGGGTGGACAACAGCTTGTTACATAAAGAACTACATATAAGATATTATTTTTATTTAATTTAATAGGCCTGCCTCAAGCAGAGCATCATCCAGCCTTGCCAGCAACAGGTCACAATCCGCGGCCCCGATGGTCAGTGGCGGGCGAATTTTCAGCACATTGTCATGCGGCCCGTCGGTGCCAATCAGAATCCGGTGATCGCGCAGACGGTTGCTGACATATCCGGCCAGCGCGGTAGCGGGCTGCTTGGTGGTGCGGTCGGTCACCAGCTCAACCCCAAGAAACAGACCGCGCCCCCGCACATCGCCGATCAACATGTGGCGCTGCTGCAATTGCCGCAGCCCGTCGCGCAATTTTTGCCCCTGCAAATGCGCATTCTGCTGCAGATCCTCATCATCGACGATGGACAGCACCTCGGCACCGATCTCGCAGGCCAGCGTCGTGCCACCGAATGTCGAGAAGAATTCCATCCCATTGGCAAAGCTGGCGGCAATCTCTTCTGTGGTGATCACCACCCCGACCGGATGTCCGCTACCGACGGGCTTGCCAAGCACCACCATATCCGGCAGCGCGTCTTGCGTCTCAAACCCCCAAAAGGCGTCCCCCAGCCTGCCAAGGCCAGTCTGCACCTCATCGGCGATACATAAGCCGCCAGCCGCCCGTATCCGTTTATAGACGCCCGCCAGATAACCGGCTGGCGGCTCGATCTGCCCACCGACACTGGGAAAGCTCTCGGCGATAAAACCGGCCAGCGCCTCGCCGCGCGCCTTCAGGGCCGCAATCGCACGATCGATATCGGCTGCATATGTTTCACCGGCGTCAGGGTCGTCATAGCCATATCCCCCGCGATAAGGATCGGCGATTTCGGTGATTTCCACCCAGTCAGGGGCACCTGCCCCGCCCGGGCCGTTGAATTTATAGGGGCTGATGTCAATCGTGCCAGTGGTATGGCCATGATAGGCATGATCCTGAACAATCATCCCGCGATGGCCGGTATAGGCACGCGCCAGGCGCAGGGCCAACTCATTCGCCTCGGAACCGGACGTCACGAAATAACAATGTGTCAGATGCGCCGGCAGACGCTGGCGCAGCGCATCGGCAAACTTGACCTGTGCAGGATGCAGATAGCGGGTGTTCGTGTTGATCAACGCCGATTGCCGCGCCATTACGGCATTGATCCGTGGATGGGCGTGCCCGACATGCGGCACATTGTTGTAGGCATCAAGATATGTGCGGCCCATCTCGTCATAGAGATAATGTTTCCACCCCCTTAACAGCTGTATCGGCTGGCGATAGGACAGTTTCAGATTGGCGCCAAAACGCTGGCGCCGCTGATCCTGCAAGGCAGCAGTCGCAGAAACCGGATAGACCAGCTGCTCTGGCAAAAGACCCAGCAAATCAGCCGGATTGGGATAGAGCGCGGCGAAATAGGCCATATCATCGGCATCGGCTACCCCGGGCCAGTCATGCGCCGGCGCACCGGTTATATCGGGAAGGCATGGCGCCAGCTGGAAATGCAGATGCGGCTGCCAGCCCCCATTTTCCGCGGGCGCCCCAAGCGTTGCAACCTGCTGGCCTGCACGCACCTGATCGCCAGCGGCAAGGGTGCTGATGCTGTCTTTGGCAAGATGCCCGTAAAGCGTATAGAAAGGGGTGCCATGGCCATCCACATGCGCCAGCACCAGCACACCGCCATAATCCAGATGCCCGTCACGATAGACGGCTGCCACCACATGCCCGTCCAGCGGCGCAAAAACCCTGTGTCCCGCCGGCGCGAACAAATCAATCCCCAGATGGATGGTGCGCCGCCCCTCAACCGCAGTTGGCGCGGTCAGAAAGGCCGGTTCGGTATAGACCAGGCGCGGCTCCAGATAATGGCCTACATGGATGTCCGTGCTGCCCAGCGCCGCCGGAATCAAGGCCACGGCCTCGTCATCGGTGATGTCTGTCGGGTCCGCGGGATAGATCGAATCCCCCACGGCGCAGGAACAGAGCGGCGCGCCATCTAAAGACCGGCCCATCACCGGCGCAAATTGCCGACGATTGCGGCCAATCCATTCCATCAACTGGCTGGCCCCGGGGGTTATGTCCATGCCGGTGGCAACGCGCAAACGCATCTCTGCTTCCGCCATGCTGGTATGGCCATGTGCCAGCATGAAGGCGCGTGCCGGCGCCTCGCTAATGGTCACATAGGGATCATCCGGGCGTTCCTCTTTCATCAGCGCGCTGTTGACAAGGCTGACACCGAGGCGCGTCATCATCAGCGGCCAGACAAGGCCAAGTTCCTCAGCCGATAACGGATAACTGGCATGATAGCCAGCAACAAAAGCCGACAGAATTTCCATCGGACGTTTCTGGCCAAGCACAAGATAAGCCGCCGCCGTCGCAACGTCACAGATCACGGGGGCGCATGTCATATCCCCGAAATCAATGATGCCGCTCAGGGACGGCCCGTCTTGCGACGGGGTAACCAGCAAGTTGTAGTCATTTCCGTCACAATGCAGCGGATGTGATTCAAAGCTTAACAGATCAGATTCACATTTATCTTTAAAATATTGAAAATGAATATTTAAAATTGACTTAAGCTTATGTTCCTGGCCGTCACCTGTTGCCAGATCATCGGGTGACAAATTCTGCAGCGCTTCAAAAGCCCAATGCGGCGTCAGCGGATGCCATTTAAATGGCCGGTCCAGCTGCGGGTGCGAAAATCCCGTGAGGGATCTTGTCAGGGCACCAAGCGCGCTGCCGATCTCATGCATCAGCGCAGGGGTATGTGGCCGCACGGTTCCCAATTGATGCCCGGGCAAGGCCGTCACCAGCCAGACCAGCCTGTCCCTGCCCTGACAGTCGGGCAAATACCCGTATCCTTCCCCATCGACGCGCAGGATACAGCGCGGGATCGGAAGGGAATCTTTCTGGCCTGCCAGATGGTCGAGGGCCGCAATCTGCATTTCAACGAAGCCAGGCGCGCAATCCGGACGCATCACTTTCAGGACAGCATGAAAGGACCCGTCCACGATAACAGCTGCATTAAGGTCAAATTCACCATCCAAACCGGTGATATCTGCCTGTAGCCCGTAGATATCTGCAATATGGCGCCGCCAATGGGCACAATCTTCGTCCGACCACATAATCCCGTCTCATTATTTTCGGCACGCCATCGCCGCCATATACCGGCAACAAGGCCGTTTGGCAGGCGCACACTCCAAGGCATCCTAGCTACCGCCGGCAGAAGGTCAATCAGCCTGCGGACAGCCGATGGCGCTCCCTTCACATTCCGGGCCACAATACCCACATATTCGGGTAGGAACAGCGCGCCTTGCGCCATCCCCAATTCATTACGAAAACCAAGCTGACAGAGATCATGGCGCATTATTTCATCACTGGGGCAAGCTCGGGCATTGGCGCAGCGCTGGTCAGCCGGCTGCTTGATGACGGACATAAGGTCAGCGCAGTCGCGCGCCGGGCAACAAGGCTGGAAAGCCTTGGCGACAACGCCGGTGAAGGATTTCTGGCACTTCCCGCAGACGTATGTGACGCCGATGCGCTGTCAGCGGCCATTGACCGCGCGCACAGCATGATGGGGCAGATTGATGTCGCCATCCTGAATGCAGGCATCTACACGCCGCAAAACGCGCTTGATATCGACCCTGAGATCTATCGCAGGCATATGGACGTCAATTATATGGGGGTGGTGAATGCGCTGCCACGGCTGATTGACGGTATGGCCAGTGCAGGCCGGGGCCAGATCGCCATGGTTTCATCGGTTGCCGGATGGCGCGGCCTGCCGAAAGCGGCAGCCTATGGCCCGACAAAGGCGGCCCTGATTTCCCTTGCTGAATCGATCCACTTTGATCTGGCGCCCAAAGGCATTGATGTGCGCGTAATCTGTCCGGGCTTTGTCGAAACAGAAGCCACTGCGGTAAATGATTACGAGATGCCAGGAATCATCAGCGCAACGCGTGCGGCCAGTGAAATTATAACCGGGCTGAAGACAGATGATTTCGTCATTCAGTTCCCGCGGTCCTTTACCCGCAAGATGGGCCTGCTGCGCTGGCTGCCCGACCGGGTGTTCTTCCGGCTTGTCGGCAGCCGTACCGGCCATGGCGGACACCAGGGCGCAACATGAGCGGGCCCGATCCAAAAGACCCATCAGGCGGCCCGGATATCGTTACCGCCTACGCCAGCGCTTTTGGTGCGCTGACACCTGATTCGATGAATGACCTCCTCGATTTGCTGGCCGAGGATGTGCGGTTTGTCGACCCGTTCAATGACGTTACCGGCAAGGCCGCATTTCGCGCCATTTTCGCGCATATGTTCGCGACCTGCGAAGCGCCGCGATTCCACATTGTCGATATCGCCTGCGGGGACCCGCACACACACGAAAAGGCGGGATTTCAGCGCGCCTATCTTCGGTGGCGCATGTCGGGCCGGTTGGCCCGGTGGCCACGCACGCCCCTTGATCTGGAAGGCATGAGTGAAATTCATATCGAGGACAACAAGATCGTCGCGCATTTTGACCATTGGGACAGAGCCAGCCAGCTATTGGCACGCCTGCCATTTATCGGCGCGCTGCTGCGTCCAATCCTGCGGTTGTTTATTGTCCGGACGGACGAAAGCTAAGTAAAACTTCACCCAGCTTAACGCCCCATTTGGATATGGTGGCGCGGTTGACCATCACCCCGCCTTGATGCAGCACCATCACATCATCGAAATGCACGCTGACTTTGCGGCCATACATTGCCAATCGAAATCGATATTGCCAGCGCAGCAAATTGTCCTGATGACGGCCGGTGGCATGGCCGATCACATCGTCACATCGCCCTTCATAATGCCCGTCTGAGCGTTTGACGATCACCCATTTGCGCGTTTCACGCACGCCATCATCATAGATGAAGGCTTCATCCAGAATGAATCCGTCATCTGTAGCCGTGCCTTGAATTGCGACCTCGAACTGTCGCCTGATGGTGCCGAAACGGTCGACGAAGACCCCATAGGCCGCTAAGGGCTGGACAAAATAGCGTTCGGGCAAAAAATCAGGAATCTGCACATTATCAGCCATGCAAGCCGGCTCTATTTATGTTCAAAAAGAAGGTGTTTGACATCGATTTGCCCGGCGCGGAAACCGCCCTCGCAATAAGAGAAATAAAGCTCCCACATCCGCTTGAAACGCATGTCAAACGTCTTTCCGGCCAATGACGGCCAGGCGGCGATGAACCGCTCACGCCATTCAGCCAGCGTGCGGGCATAATCCATCCCATACCCCTTTTCCGCCACAAGCTTCAGGCCAGCCGCATCCACCGGCTGTTCCAGCCGCGGCATGGATGGCAGCATGCCACCAGGAAAAATATAGCGCTGGATAAAGTCGGGGTTCGCCCGATACTCCTCGAATGCCTGTTCCTCAATGGTGATTGCCTGCAAGGCTGCCCTACCCCCATTTTTCAGCAAGCGCGACAGCGCTTCGAAATAGGTCTGCCAATAGGCCTGACCGACCGCTTCGAACATCTCGATCGAGACAATCTTGTCAAATGTCCCATCCACGTCACGATAGTCAACCAGCCTGACATCAGCGCGGTCAGCAAGGCCGGCGGCGGCAAGCCGGTTGCTGGCAAATGCGTGCTGTGCCTTGGAAATGGTGATGCCTGTAACATGCGCACCGCGTTCTTCTACGGCGTATTTGGCAAACCCGCCCCAACCGCACCCAATTTCGAGGACATGATCCCCTGGCTGGATATCGGCAAGTTCGGCAAGCCGGCGATATTTATTGGTCTGCGCAGTCGCCAGATCATCGCTGTCCGTTTCATAGACAGCCGATGAATAGGTCATCGTGCCATCCAGCCACGCCGCATAGAATTCATTTCCGAGATCATAGTGATAAGCGATGTTGCGCGCCGACCCGTCGCGGGTGTTGCTACGCAGCTGATGATACAGTTTCAGCCCCTGACGCCGCCAGAAACCGGCTTCCATATGCGCGTCAACATCCTTGCTGTGAAGAACGCTCAATTCGATCAGGGCGGGCATGTTATCGCTTTCCACAGACCCGTCCATGACAGCTTCGCAGAACCCCATCTTGCCGTCACGGAAGATGCGCGTTATGGCAGCGTGGCTGTTGATTTTCAGATCTGCATGTGGACCCTGCTTCTGCCCCTTGAACACGCGCACCGCGCCGTCGGGCAGGGTCACCGTCAGTTGGCCAAACTCGAGCCGTGAAAAAATTGAAAGCAAAAAGGTGAGTTTTCTGCGGTCCCAGAACCCAGCCATTTAATATCCCTATCTTCCGGTCAAATCGCGTGCGCGCGACCATGGCTGCGGTGGCGTGGGGCGCCGGAAAAAAGGCACCCGTTTAAACCAGAGGCGAAACGCCTCTACATGAATGGATACCAAAGGCCGTAGCGGGAATTGACCCGTAGCCAACACAGTTCTGATCACTGTCCTAGTAGTAAGCCTTTCCGCAACCCCGCGCAACGTCGCAGTCAGTTTTGCGGTGCCATTCATGGAATAACGCATCAACACCCTGATTTTGGCGTTGTCCTTTACTTTGACACGCAGCCGGTATTCACCCTCAACAGGGAAAAAGGGAGACACATGCAGCAGTTTTTGTGCCTGCAGCGACGTGTCGCCGGCAGCGGCGGCAGCGCTGGCCCGGCCCACATAGCTGTGCATGTCGCCAAACGTGTTGCGCACCTCATAGATATACATCAGGTCACGGCCCCTGTCGTCACGCAGCAGATAGATCGAAACCGGATTGAAGGCGACGCCCAGAATGCGCGGAAAGGTCAGCAGCAACACCTTGTCGATGACATCATCTGGACAGATTTCGGCAGCCATCTCGCGGGCATAGGCGGCCAGTTGCACTTGGCTGTTCTTTTTCCGGAAATTGGGACCGTAATCGCTCTGCCGCAGAGACAACAGGTTGAATCTGTCGACCGAAAATAAAACTGATTGTCGGCCGGCATCAGCCAGACGATCCAAATCAATGAGGATGGACAGGCCCTTGCGAGACAGAAAATGTGAAGGCGTGCCGTGGCGCGTATGGTCGATTGTTGAACGCACAAGCTGGCAAGCGGTCATCAGGCAATCTCGCGTTCATCCACTTGCGCCAGAGGCGGAACTGCGGGATATGCCGCGACATCGGTTTGCCAGGGAATATCGACGCCAAGGCTGCGCGCAACCGCAATAGCTGATTTAAGCCCGTCTTCATGGAAACCATGCCCCGTCCAGGCGCCTGCATAAAACAGCTTTCCGCTGCCCTGAATGGACGGCAATTGCTGTTGCCCGGCAATCGCTGCCGAGTCAAAGACCGGATGCGCATAGTTGAAACTGGCATGCACCAGATTGGGGTCCGGCTCGCGATGCGGGTTGAGCGTCTCGAACAAAGGATAGGCCCCGTCAATCGATTGGAGGCGATTCATCCAATAGGTCAGGCACAGCCCCTGATCCTCGCCGTCACCGATATAGTTCCATGCGCCCCATGCCAATCTGCGGCGTGGCATTAATGACGGATCGGAGTGAAGGACCGCCCGGTTGGGCTGGAACCGGAATTGCGAGAGGATCGCGCGTTCCTGTCTGGTTGTATCGCTGATCAGTTTTAGCGACTGATCGGCATGCGCGGCCAGCACGACATGGTCAAACCAGACGTCGCCCTCACCAGCAAGCGACAGGATCACCCCACCCTGTTCGCGACGCAAACCGGTGATGCGGCTCGACAGATGAATATGACCACCATCAACGCCGCCAAGGCTGGCGGCAATCCGGTTGACATATTCGCGGGACCCGCCCTTTACCGTGCGCCAGACAGGACGGTTGAACAGGTGCAGTAATTTGTGATTTTCCATAAACTGCAGCAGTGACCGCACCGGATAATCACGCATCATTGTTGCACTGCAAGACCAGATAGCCGCCCCCATTGGCAGCAGATGGTCTTCGACAAATGGCGTGCCATAACCCTCGCGCGCAATAAATTCGCCAAGGGTTTCACCGGCCGGCCCCTGAAAGGCATTGTGATAGCCTGTGTGATAGAATCGCGACAGATCCGAGAGCATTGACCAAAAGCGTGGTCGCACCAGATTGGCAGGCTGGGCCACCAGGCCAAGCGCTGATCCGCTATATTCACAGCCGCCCTGCCGCAACGATACCGAAAAGCTCATATCCGTATCCAGCCATGGCACGTCAAGCTGTTCGAACATTGAAACGAGGTTGGGGTAATTCAACGGGTTGAAAACGATAAAGCCGGTATCGACCGGTACCTTCGTTCCGTTGAAGTCGGCATCAACCGTGTTACTGTGACCGCCAAGGCGACTGTCACTTTCAAACAGGTGAACGTCAGCTGAATGTTTCAGGAGGTAGGCGGTGCCAAGGCCGGAAATACCCGACCCGATTACTGCAATACGCATGGATGTTTCCCAGCGACTGGACCCCTACCCATGGCACCGAGAGTGCAGCGGTCACATTAATCTTGTTCTCGACTTCATATAGCGACTAACCTCGTCTTGCAACAAGCATTCTGACCCTTTGTTTCGAGAAAACTGTTTTTCAGCCGGATGATCTCGTCTTTTCGCATTCCCCCGGAAAATCAAAATTTTCGCGCGATCGAAATCGCTGGCGGCGGGTTGAGGGCACGTGTTCTGAGTCATGGTGCGGCGCTGCAGGATTTGCGCCTTGATGGCCATCCATCACCCCTGGTTCTGGGCTTTACCGACCTGCGCGATTATCTGGATCATTCCGCACATCACGGGGCGATTGCCGGGCCGGTCATCAACCGCATTGCCGAGGGCACAGCAGCGATTGACGGCACAACATATCGGTTCGATCGCAATGATCATGGCCGGCAAACCCTACATGGGGGCAGCGCCGGATTCGGGACGCTGAATTGGCAGATCGCAGACGCTGCTGGTGATTCTGTAACCTTGTCGCTGCGCATGCCGGACGGTCATATGGGGTTCCCCGGACCGATTGAGGCCCAGTGCCGCTACCATCTCGGTACAGGACAGGATGGCGGCGCTTTGCTGTCAATTGACCTGCGCGCCACAACTGCGGCCACCACGCTTCTGAATATGGGGCATCACAGCTATTTCTGTCTTGATGACAAGGCCGATATCCGGACCCATAAATTGCGCATTGACGCGGATCACTATTTGCCAGCCGACAAGACGGACCTTGCCACCGGTGCTGTTTTGCCAGTCGCTGGCACAGATTTTGACTTTACCAAACATCGGGCCATCCGCGGTGCCTATGACAATAATTTCTGTGTTGGACAGGCACGTCGCGCCCCGCGGTCAGTCGCGCGTCTCACCTCGCCACATTCAGGCATTTCCATGGATGTGATCACCAGTGAGCCTGGGCTGCAGCTTTATACCGGCCACAAGCTTGGCGCACCGGTCGCAGGGCTGCGTGGCATTGTGGACGGCCCTTATGCTGGTCTATGCCTCGAGCCGCAAATGTGGCCCAATGCCCCGTCACATCCGAACTTTCCTTCTATCCTGCTGCACCCTGATGAAACCTGCCATCAGATCAGCCGGTTTTGTTTCTTCAGCGGACAGGACGCAGATACCCGATGAGCATGTCTTACAACACCCTCGGCGATACCGATCTCAAAGTCAGCGAAATCTGCCTTGGTACGATGACCTGGGGAACACAGAATACCGAAGCCGAGGGTCATGCACAGATTGATCTGGCGCTTGATCACGGGGTCAATTTTCTGGACACGGCCGAAATGTATCCTACCGGCCCGCTGTCAAAGGAGACACAGGGCGATACCGAACGTGTGATCGGCAGCTGGATCGCGGCCAGCAAACGGCGTGATGATATCATTATTGCGACCAAGGTATCTGGCGAGGGCTATGCCAATGTGCGGGACGGTGCACCGATTTCGCGTGAAACAATCACAATCGCGCTCGAAAACTCGTTGCGGTCAATGCAGACGGATTATATCGATCTTTACCAGCTGCATTGGCCAAATCGTGGCTCCTACATGTTTCGCAAGAACTGGACCTATGACCCGACTGGCCAGAATAAGGCCGAGACGCTCGAACATATGGCTGAGGTGCTGGGCTGTCTTGAAGAGATGCGCAGGCAGGGCAAAATCCGCCATTTCGGCCTGTCTAATGAATCCAGCTGGGGCACGGCCCAATGGCTGCGCCTGGCGGACGCGCAGGATTTACCACGCGTGGTATCCATCCAGAATGAATACAGCCTCCTGTGCCGGCTGTTCGACACCGACCTGGCCGAGCTGTGCCATAATGAACAGGTCGGGCTTTTGGCCTTTTCACCACTGGCCTGCGGGCTGCTGAGTGGAAAATATGAGGGCGGCACGGCAACCCCGCCCGGATCGCGCATGAGCATTATTTCTGACCTTGGTGGCCGGATTACACCGCGGGTGTGGCCCGCAGTGGATGCGTATCTGGCGATTGCCCGCAAATACGGGATTGATCCGGTGCAGCTTGCCATTGCCTGGACGCTGACCCGGCCCTTCATGGCATCATCAATTATCGGGGCAAAATCCCTCGAACAGCTGACAACTGCCCTTGGTGCTGTGGAGATTGCGCTAAGTGATGCGATACTGGCGGATATCGATTTGGCGCACCGGGCCCACCCCATGCCCTATTGAGTGATCAGACAGCTGCCAGACAAGGACAGTGCGATGACCAACAGTGACCTATTCCAGCTCGACCAGCGTCTTGCCGCAACAAGCATCGCCATTGGCCGTAAGAGCTGTATCGAGGTGCGTCTGGTGGATGATTCGCGTTACCAATGGCTGATGCTGGTCCCTTGCCTGCCAAATATTGTCGAGCTGGATGACCTGCCCCCTGACATCGTCGCTGATCTGTTTCGTCTTGCCGGGGATCTTGGCAGATGGCTTAAAGCGTCCGCTGCCGCCGACAAGATCAACATTGCCATGATTGGCAATGTTGTCCCGCAGATGCATGTGCATGTCGTTGCGCGTCACCGGGATGACGCCGACTGGCCCGACCCGATATGGGGCCGCGGCGCCCCACAGCCGATGCCCGAGGCAACATGCGCGGCACGTGCGGCCGCTTTGGCAGCCTGGCTTGAAACATGGAACTGACGCTATGAAAATCTACAAAATCTGCGATGCCGATCTCTGGAAGGATGCCGCGCAAGCCGGGACGTTTCACGGTGCGGGCATCGATATTGAAGATGGCTATATTCACTTTTCAACGGCGGCCCAGCTGCCCGATACGGCCCGGTTGCATTACCATGATCGCGATGGACAGCTATTGATCACGGTTGATGCAACCCTGCTTGATATTACCTGGGAGGCATCGCGCGGTGGCGACATGTTCCCCCATCTCTACGGCTCGCTCGATTTGAAACACTGCATCCATGTCGAGGCGCTTTTTCTGGATGAAAATAAGGTGCCAACACCGATCAATGGATGGCCAAAATAAATTAAGGGAGCGTAAATTACCTAAACATGAAATATGGACCGGCCCGTGGGCAATCATCGGCCATGCCACGACGCCGGGAAAAACTGGATAGAGTGAATGCTGGAATCATCGGCTAGCAAAAAAGCAGCATATTTCGACGGCCGACAGGGGCTGGCTGTGGTTGAGCTTATGGTCGCCTTAACCCTGACGAGCCTTGCGGCCATCGCGGCTTTTCAAACGATTGACTTTACAGAAGAACTGCTGACCGGAGAGCGTATTCAACTTCAGGAAACGCAACGCGAGGAAGCGGTTCAATCATTTGTCTATGAACAATTCCTCGACAATGAATTGAATTATTCATCTTCGACGCTGTTGGGTGACAACCTGTCACTGCCAAGTGATTTGGCAAACAGCCGTGTCAAACTGTTCCCCATCATCGGCAACAAAAGCAGATATCTGGCCCTGTCCCCAAGATGCGTCACTGTGGGCACCCCTGATCTGACCGCCAGAACATTCCAGTTCAGGTCAGATTGTGATGACAACACCTCTGCCAATACGCTTTCAGAGCGGATGAATGATGCCATCAATGACGGCGCTTCAATTTCCCTTGCTATCGTTGGCTCGGGTGGTCTGTGTCACCTTGACCAGCTAGTCCAGAATGTGGCCCCTGGCGCCATCTCTGTTGGCACCGTGGAAAGTTCAAGCTGCCTGCAAAGCGCCGACGGCACCCCGGTTGCATCCGGTAGCGAAATCATTTTCCCGAGATATACGACCCACAGTGAGAACCGGCCTGAACGTTTCTTTGTGTCGATGATTGAAAATGTCACGTCCAAGACACCCGGGATGACCCTGACCGGCCCCAGTTCGATCACCAACATCAGTGGCGCGGCCAGCAGCATAACCACATTACGATTGAGTTCCTTAACACCAAACGAAATGGTGCAGGTGGAACTGACATCTGGTCTGTCGATGTCATTTCTGCGGCTGCCCTCGACGGATGGGGTCACCGTCACCGGCAACGGGACAAACAACGTCACCCTGTCTGGACGCATGGAAGCCATCAGGACATCCTTAAACGATGTGGAATACACATCACCGAACGGGTATTTCGGCAATGATGCAATTACGGTGACCGCAGTCGCGGGTACCATCAGCAGACTTCACGACATCAGTGTTTCGGTGTCTCCGAACTGTGGGGGCAGCACGAACACCACCGCTGTGAGACTGGATATCGGCAATATCGATCTGTCGAATGACTTCAATGTCGTGCAATATGTCACGGCGATCAGCAAGACAGACAACCGGCCACCTGCTGCATATTATGGCTACTGTCAAAACAACACGATCGTTTACAACAATGCGAACGGGATGCCCACGACGTCTATCGGCAGTTGCAGCAATGTGTCGCCGGCGGGGACGTTCCACCACCTGCGTGGTCGCATCAACTTCTATGAAGATAAAACGCTGACGACGTTCCTCTACGAAGAGGACGACAGATACGATCAAGATCGATTCTCGATGTTTTTCCTGTTTGAAGGGATTAGTCCGCAAAGCCACTGCATGACAACCTCGACGCTTTCCACAGAGGAAAACCGCCTCGCCGAGGCCAGAGACCTTGGTCATGGCATGACCCATGATGATGGCGTGTATTTTGGTGCCAAGCCTCGCCCACTGGGCGGCAATGGCTATTGTCACGTCACCTTTACGATGAACAATGTTGAAGATGGGCGCTTTATGGACAATACATCCGACCCCTTTACGGTGGTGGATGATACGTTCGACCATTCAGAATTCATTGGAGACAACGGCACACCCGGGGAATACAAGTCCTACGCCGTCATGCGCCCGACACCGGATGGGGCGGTTGTCCCCTTGAGGCTTCCCGCCGACAGCACCTATTCCGCAACAAATCTTCCGTTGCTTTCAGACTATGCGATCGATGTTGACAATGATGGGAACGTCAATCCCACGCTCGCGCTTGAGCATTGGGACAGTCTCCAGAACTGGCGGATCTGGGCGGTCAATAGCGCGCAGGACAATGTCACATGGCGAAATGTGCCGATTACGGTGGATAACACAACGGCGATTCAGCTAAGGGTTGCAGAGGCCCAGCGATGTGACTAGCCCATCAGAACTCATTCATGTTCAGCGTAAAGAAAGCGCCCGCAACTTCAGCCAGTTCTGCCGTGAATAGGCTCAACCCGAAACCCTGATCAAAGACACAGGAAACAACGAGCGTCTTCGTCAGGCGCTCATCCTCGGTGTTGCCTTTATTCAGGACAAAAATACCATGGTCTGATCCATTGACGCGCGTTATGGGCGTCACTTTCGATGCGGACCCGGATAGCGATTCACCGTTTAATTGCATGGTGTCCACTGTATCCAGACGCTTTTCACATGCGCGCGCCAACGCCAGTTCGTCCGCTGCATCTACATCGGAGAGATATGCAGGCGTGCCATTGGCCAGTTTTACCATATAGACGCCAACTTCCAGCCCTTCCCTCGCCCTGTTGTCCTGAGAGATATTGACCCGTTGCTCGATGGCCTCTTCCGAAGACCGCAAGGCCAAATTCATCAATGGCACGGTGCCGACTGCCACAAGAGTCACAATCAAAAGGGCGGCGATAATTGCAAAACCGTCTTCGCATTTGGGATTGCTGTCTGGCAATAGGACCACGGGGTTACCCCTTCCGATCAGAACTTCAGATTTCTTCACCATCGCACCCGCTTTCCGGAGGATACAGATATCTCACAACCAACAGATGCCATAGCCGGGAATCAACCTGCTATTTTGGACAGCGCTGCGATTTGGTAATGTTCAGTTTAATGGCTGGCACCTTTGTTCCGCCATCATCGTCAATCGCAAAATTACGAAACTCAACATCCGTCTTCGCATCGTTCAGCGTACGCACCCGCCACCTATTGATGTTATCCCGCATCAACAACTCAAAAATTGGATCTCCTTGGTCATAATCCTTCAATTCGGTCTGATTATCCGAATTCAACTGGGCCGTTGACGGCAACCGCAATGGAACCACCAACCCGTCATGCGCAGCATTCCATTTCACATTACCGACCATCGTACCATCAGAACCGATGATTGCCGGGGCGTACTCGCCCGGGTCATCCGTAAATGTATGGAGGTCACTTTCGTCATCAAGATTTCGGCCAGGCTCAATATTGTTCAACCGAAATTTGGCATGGCATCGCTTTTGACCCACATTGGCCCGTTCATGGCCCAGGCTTTGAGCGAGTTGCCCCATCACACCGCTGCCTTGATTCCGCGCCCAGTTCAGTTTTAGCGCGTCAGTTGACTGGGCATTATAATCATCCAGATTGTCATCACAGTTGTTGCCTTCCTGATCGAAGATAAAGAATAGTGAGAAACGGTCCCGCGACGCTTCATCAGCCTCTTCATAGAGAAACACAGACAACGCATCATGATCGCTATGCTCACCCTGCAATCTGGTCGATGCATGTTTATAGCTGCCGGTACAACTCACTGAACTACCGTTATATTTCTGCTGATTTTCGTAGTCGAATCTCTTTTCCGAGCCTCTGCAGAAGCCATAATAATAAACCGGTTCGCTGTTATTCCATTCAGATACAGAGGTCACATATGAATTCGTCGTGAAAGTCGACGTCGTATTGTCGAAATATCCGATATCAAACCGGGTGGCAGTCCCGTCTGTCTGATTGCCGCAATTCGGCTCGACAGTCACATCGGTTCTTTTCGAAAACACGGTATCATTCACGGTTGATGAAATATTCAGCCCGTCATCTCCAAAATATCCGTCTGGCGACAGGTAATTCAGTGTCTTTATGGCGGCACGCAGATCTGCGACAGACCCGGTCAGGCTGATGTTCGACGTATTGTCACCGGAAATGGTGACGCCAGTGGATGACCCCAGCCAGAGGTTTGTATCTGGCAAATCGGATATGATGGAAATGGTGCCATTATCATTCATCTCGTCGCTGGTCAGAAGGATGCCGCTCAACTGAAGCGCCAAACCCGAGATCGCACGTACGGACTCAGGAACGATCAACCCGTCGATTGCGCAATGCTCACGCTGGGTGGCGAGATTGATATTCTTCCTGATGGACAGGCCCGGATCACTCTCGCCGGTCCTGCCACCATACTCGACGTAATATCCACAAACGCGGTAGGTTGCGTAAGGCTCACTAGGGGCGATGCATGGCCGGCTTGCTCTCAGGTCATTCCATACGCCGTTGCCCTCCGGCAGTCCGCAAACCTGCAGATAATGTTCGATTCCACCATGGTAATTGTTCGGCTCATCATCTTCAAAGCGATGATACACAAATGACATGCTGGAGCTTACCGGACGCTCGACCCTGAAGTTCAAACCGCTAAGGGCTCCATCCGGGTCCACAATCTCGGTAACATAATCTGACGAGACTGGCGTTCCCCCGCCAACGATCATTGGATTTCCCGATGATCCGGTTCCGTTCCAGAACTGGGTGCCCGCCTCTGGCCCGTCGCGCCATGTCCAGACACCTTCACTTAGATTGTCAGACCCGCCAAGCCAGCCTCTTGGCAGACCGCCATCATCATCGAGGAAACGGTCTGTAAGGAAATTATTCTCTTCAACGCTTGTGACCGTCGCAAGGTACCCCTGCATGCCACAAAATTCCCTGGCGTCACTTCGCGCTTCGTTAAAGGCATTCCGCCAGTCAATGCTTTCGCCTACGTCAATCGACACAAAGTCATAGTAATGAAACTCGCTCCCAACAGAGAATGGCAGATGACCAAGCGAAAAAAGGAGTGTCTTGTCCGAATTGTAGGATTTTCCAAGGGGCCGATAGGCAACGCTTTGCAAAGCTGTTGCCCATACCGATGGCGGATAGGTCGCGTTATCGGTGGACATGAATTCCATCACCCCGATGGATGGTTGCCACTCGGCAATAATCGTCGATGGGACAAAGGCGATGTCACTGAATGTCGTCGTTGAATTGTCCGATGTTATCGTCGCATTCTGCAGATACAATTCGTCGGTCGTGGCGTTGTAGCCACTTTCGATAAGCGCGAATGCACGCGAGATATTGCAGTTTGCCGGCGGCGAATCCTCTACCCCAAACCGGATGGTCGGATCGGCCCGGCACAGCTGTTCGTCTTTAAACTGCTTTGAACTTGAAAGGCGTTTACTGAGTTGTGTTGTCGACGCCACATAGGTATTGGAGTCTTTGTCTTCCCGGCTTGAAAATGACAACAAGACAGACGCGGGCTCTGAATTCTCGGCACTGAAAAATCCGTCAGAAGACGGCTTGTAGATTTCCTTGGAAACCTGTGTCCAGAGAATCGAACCGGTTGGATCATCATCACACTCAGTCGCGCCAGTCGCATAGTAGAGCGCCGAAAAATCATCCCCGTCATCATCATAAAACAGAAACCGCGAGGCCTTTAGCGTTTCGGCGGTGGTGCCAAAAACCAGCTCATTTTCATCATATCCTGTTGCCAGCCCGTCTCGGTTATATCCGCTGATGTCTGGAACAGTTGTGCTGTTGTCCGGCAGATCTCTCATACGCCAGTGAAGCTGAAGATCGGACTGTGCAATGGAATCTAGCTGCTGATTGCCTGCAAATATTTCCGCAGCTTCGCTCGCGCCAAGCGCAGTGTCCCAGACCCTCAAATCACCAATGACGCCGGAAAATGCGTCATTGTTGCTGCTGTCGCGGGCGCCCAATCGAAAATAGTCATTCGTCGCACTATTCGTCCCCGTCTGCAGCGGATCTTGACTGAGAAACCGAACTGTCTGTTCAACCCCGTCAATAAAGATCTTCGAAGAGTCACTATTTTGCGCGCCATCATATGACACCATGACGTGGTGCCATTCCCCGTCATTTAATTGCGGGCTTGGATTTGTTGCATTATCGCGCATCTGGTTTCCGCTGTAGTCGGTCCCGATGCGATGATCCTCAAAGAGGATGACTGAGAAATTCCGGTTTGCCTCGTCGTGCTTTCCCCATTTCACGAGGTTCTTGATCGACGCATTGCTATCGTCGTTCCACAACCAAAACGAAACTGTCCGAGCGCCATTGCCGGTGACACCCAGATAATCCAGGTCTGTTACAGCCGCCTGACCGGCAAATTCGTAACCCTTCATTTCGGTCACGTTTCGACTATTGAGTTCCAGACACGCCTTGTCCTGCCCATGTGCCTCGGAAATTGAGACACTCTCGGCCTGCCCAAGCTTCGCTCTCAGGAATTTTGATGTTTTGTCCTGTTCACCAAATAAATTGATATTCGCAATCAGTGACAGGTTGCTGCCCTGCACATAGAGCACCAGCGAAAAAATGCCGGCCGACACGATCGACATGATGACCGTGGCCACGAGGACTTCGATAAGCGAAAATGCAGCGCGCATACGATGAACAAAACTCATAAAATCATCTCGGCAAAATGATTTAGCACTTTAAGCCTAATTAACTAAAATCAGTGCGTTATCTAAACCAGATTAAATTCTTCGAGTTCCGCCAGCAAATCATCCAAAGACACATTATCTTGCGCATTTACCGTGCCGAAAATGTAGAAATCAGGCCGAATGATGATGGCGTCACAATCCAGCATCTTCAGACAATCCAGAACTTCGGGATGATCCTGCCCTGAAAAGGCCCGCAGATGTGCCGACGCGCCATCCAATCTTGACGGCACATCTCCTGTCACCAACAGCCCCAGCCCCCCCTGCATGGCATCACTCAGTTTCGTGCCATCGCGCAGGGTAGGTTGCATGGCCTTCATCCCTTTTGTTTTGTCGAGGTCATGCCCAATCGCGTCAACAAGGCCGCGACTGATCGATTTCATCTGGGCCGCACCATCTGGGTTGATCGCATGGGTCAGCGTTTCCGCCGTTTCTGCATCATTCATCATCCGCCCGACATTGACGGCGGTTTCGATATAGACGCGTGTATGGGGCCGCCTTTCGCGTTCATAGCTGTCCAACAGCGTATCGGGGGCACCCCAACGCAACACTGCAGCAAGCTTCCATCCCAAATTGGCCGCATCACGGATCCCGGTGCACATCCCCTGCCCCAGGAAGGGCGGCATCAAATGCGCGGCATCACCGGCCACAAAACAACGCCTGTCACGCCACTGATCGGATATCTTTGACTCAAAATAATAGACCGCCCGCCGCTCTATCCGGCCCTCTTCAGGCGTAATGGCCGGCCGCATATGTGGCCATATGAAATCATCACGGACCACATCCTCGTCACGCTCGTCGTCACGCAGGCTTATTTCCCAGCGCCGCCAATCGCGCGGGCATCGTACATATGTCGTTGGCCGTGTCCGGTCGCATGTCTGGATGGTAAAATCACCAAGATCGGACCTGTCAGCGGTCAGCTTTACATCGACAACAAGCCAGCGTTCCCGGAAACCCAGATCTTCCCACTCACAGTCAAAAGAATTGCGCACGACCGACCGCGCGCCATCGGCGCCGATAACAAAATTGGCGCGTATCTGCGCTTTTGAGCCGTCCTTGGTGAAATCGACCGACACCCCGTTATCATCCTGCATGATCCCGGTAACAGCACAGCCGCGCATCACCTGTACCGTCTCCTTTCGGGCCAGCCCGTCATTCAGATCGGCTTCCAGATCGGGTTGATGAAAACGATAGCTGGGATACCAGCCAAGCGGACCGATCTCCTGTGGGCGTGGCCAGTCCAACAACAGGTCCTGGTTCTTGTCGACAAAGCGCGTACCACAATTCACCCTGACTTTGGCGTCGATCTGGTCAGCGAGCTGGATTGACTGGAACACCCGCATGGCCTCGTCATCAAAATGTACGGCCCGCGGAAGCGGGTATATCGATTCCTCACGTTCCAGAACAACGACGTCAATGCCATAGCTTCCAAGAATATTGGCAAGGGTTGCACCTGTCGGGCCAAGCCCCACGATTACAATTTCGGTTTCTGTCATGATGTCCATAATGCCGGCGGCACAAAAGCGGGGAAATTAAGGTTAACGGGTAAGCTGATCATAGAGCCATGGGCAATCCACAAGTGCAGGCGTGCGCCGCCCCTCGGACGCTGCCTTCAGACGCATCTCGCGCATTACGCCGCGCTCATCTTCAGGAAGATGCACGCGCTCATGGCCCCAGAAACTGGGACCTACATTTGTTTCGTGCGGCTGCCAACTCTGCATATCGATGACCCGGCCACCCCACCCGCTCTCAATAAAGAAATTAGACGGGGTTTGCGCATAAAAAGAGGTCATATAGTCATTTGTATGACGGCCAAGTGTATAGGCCACCATATCGTCCTGCATCAGTGCCAGATCATAGCCCTGACCCACATCGTCGAGATTCTGATATTCAACCATGAAATGATGCAGACCGCGCCGCCCGGTGCCGATCATGGCGAAACTGTGGTGGCGACCATTCACATGGAAAAAATACATGCCATAGGGATAGAGCCCGTAATCACTGACATGGAATTCCAGCAGGTCCCTGTAAAAAGGCACCAGCGGTTCAACATCACGCACATGCAGGACCGCATGTCCCATGCCATAAGGCCCGGTCAGAAAGCCGTCAATCGGCCGGCCTGGCAGGAAAGGGTCGGTGGCTTTGACAGGCGAGACGAATAATTCAACCCGATTTCCATCCGGGTCATCGCAATAGATCATCCGGTCGACAAACCGTTCATCACACAGCGATCTTGATGCCTCGGTGACGTTTATGCCCGCCTGTTCCAGACGCGCACCAAACATCTCGAGATCCTCGGCAAGATCAACCTGCCAGCCCATAAAGGCAAATTCGTCGCCCGGCTCGTCAATTATAACCATGCGCTGGCGCCAGTCATCCATTCGGAATGACAATTTTCCACCGCCGGAATCAGCCAGCTGCATGCCAAGATAACGGCCGGCATAATCAGCCCAATCATCGGCTTTGCGCGACCGTATTCCCATATAACCAAGTGCTGCAATCGCCATGATGCGCCTCGTTTCCCAATGTTGGAATTCTAGTCGTTGCCGCAGGCCTAAGGCAAGCCGGATACGTCCTCCTGCGGTATTGCATCTGTTGTTTTCGCGCGGTATCAGCCCCTGCATCTGGCCGGCCATTAAACGGGTGATGCGCCAAGGTGTCACGTGCCACCCGCGGCCGCCATTTGATATTGACCAATGGGGCCTTCCTGTGGCCCGTTACCCCTCCTGGCCATGACTTGGCCGTTACAACGCAGGCAGGAACATGTCCAACCCCGCCAATGCCCATCGCGAACGCCTGTCGATCTGGCCATACCGGTCGCTGTCGCCACGCGGCTTTGCCCTTGTGATGGGTGCGCTGGGCAGCCTTGCCTTTTGTATTGGCCTTGGGTTTTTCCTGATGGGGGCCTGGCCGGTGATCGGTTTTCTGGGCCTTGAACTTTTGGTCGTATGGGTGGCATTCAGGATGAATTACCGGGCGGCAAAACGGCGCCAGACCCTGACGGCGACTGAAAGCGCGCTCACGATTGAAAACATCGCACCGGACGGCGCAAGGAACAGCACCAGCCTGCCAACAGCGTGGGTGCAGGTCGATCTTACCCCGCGTGACGCCCCGGATATGGCGTCACGGTCTCGCCAGCGGATTATAGCCAGGTCCCATGGCCACACTGCCGAAATCGGCGGGTTCCTGCACCCTGCTGAAATGCCGAAACTGGCTGGCGAGGTGCGCGGCATGGTATCGCGCGCGCGCAGCGCGGCATTGCAGGATGACCCTGTTGATGCCGGGCCTATTGGCCCGCAAACGCCCGACCGGACGTAACGCTGAAACGTGTCTTTGTTCGAAAAATGATGAATTGCATCGCATTTGACGGCAGATTGCGCTGATGGAAATTCTTTCGCCTTTCCAGATCGCCTTTTCGCTGCTGGTGACGCTGGACCCAGAACTGATGGGCATTATCAGCCTGTCGCTCGGCGTCAGCCTTGCGGCGGTGATGCTGTCATTGTTGATTGGCCTGCCTTTCGGGGCAGTGCTGGCGGCCTACAGCTTTCCGGGGCGCGGTACCATTATTGTGGTGACAAACACCCTCCTTGGCATGCCGCCGGTTGTCGTGGGGTTGGTGATATATCTGCTTGTTTCGCGGGCGGGGCCGCTCGGCTTTCTGGGGATCCTTTATACGCCTGCCGCAATGATGCTTGCGCAGACCATTCTTGTCCTGCCCATCGCCATTGCGCTGTCGCGTCAGGTATTCGAAACGCTGAATGCCGAATATGCACCGCTGTTTCGCTCCATCGGGCTTGGCCATGCGCGCTGGATCACCGCATTGGTGACCGAGGCCCGCATTTCGTTGATCACCATTGGGCTTGCCTGTTTCGGGCGGGCCATTTCCGAAGTTGGTGCGGTCATGATTGTCGGTGGCAACATCCGCCATTCGACGCGTGTCATGACAACCTCAATTGCACTCGCAACATCCATGGGAGAGTTGGCCTTCGCCGTCGCCCTTGGCATCGTGCTGTTAATGGTTGCGTTGCTGATCAATATTGCAACGCAGCTGCTGCGCGGCAGATTGCAGGATAGCGGCCATGACCTCTGATACATATACCGGTGCAGACACAAGCATTCTCACCATGAAAGACCTTGTTGTTGTCCGCGCTGGCCATAGGTTGATTGATCATGTATCGGCCACCGTCACACGCGGACATATCACCCTTTTGCTTGGCCATAATGGCGCGGGCAAGACGGTGCTGATGAACTGCCTTCACGGTCTGATGACGGTTGATTCGGGTCGCATCGACGCCCCGCCACAACAGCGTCAGAAGATGGTCTTTCAAAAGCCAATCATGCTGCGCCGGTCGGCCGGACAATATCTGAAATTCCTCTGCCCCGACCTGGACACGCAGCAGCTTTCCGGCTGGCTGGCACGCGCCGGGTTGTCCCATCGCACCGATACGCCGGCACGTGCCCTGTCCGGCGGTGAACAGCAGAAACTTGCATTGATCGGCGCCCTGGCCAGCCGTCCCGACATTCTGTTTCTGGACGAGCCAACGGCGCATCTGGATTTTGAGGCTACAAAATCCATCGAAGCCATGATCCTCGATGCGCATGCCGATGGGACGTCAATCCTGATGACAAGCCATAACCGGGCACAGGCACAACGATTGGCACAGGATGTGTTGCTGCTGGATAATGGTCGGCTGATCGAGAGTGCGCCTGCCGCACGCTTTTTCACCGCGCCAGCCAATCCACTGGCCAGACATTATCTCGACCATGTCTGATCGCTATGGTTGAAGAATGACGGTATGACGGGCGATATATCGACCTATTCTGGCTCAAGTTTGTTGTAAGCTAGATGTCGCAATAGCAAGCTGTATAAGGGCGCGGCCATGACACAACCCCAGTCGCTGATTATTGACACCGATCCTGGGCAGGATGATGCGGTTGCCATTTTGCTGGCGCTGGCGAGCCCGGAAATCAAGCTTCTTGGCATAACCACCGTTGCCGGCAATGTGCCGTTGGCATTGACGCAGGTGAATGCCCGCAAGATATGCGACCTCGCCGGCAGGACCGACATGCGGGTTTTTGCCGGGCTCGACCGGCCACTTGTCCGTCCCCTGATAACGGCAGAACATGTGCATGGCCGCACTGGCCTTGACGGACCTGCCCTTCCCGATCCCGAAACACCGCTTCAGGAACAGCATGCGGTCGATTACATCATCGATACGCTGCGCCACGAACCCGCAGGCAGCGTGACACTGGCGCCGATCGGCCCTCTCAGCAATATTGCCATGGCGATGCAACGCGCGCCTGACATCATTCCACGGATCCGGCAAATCATATTGATGGGCGGTGCCTATTTCGAGGTCGGGAACATTACACCAGCAGCCGAATTCAATATCTATGTTGATCCACATGCCGCCCAGATTGTCTTTGCCAGCGGCGTTCCTGTCACCATGATGCCGCTGGATGTCACCCACAAAGCCCTGACCCGCACAGACCGCCTCGCCGCATTGCGTGCGATCGGGAACCGGACCGGTGTTGCTGTCGCCGAAATGCTGGAATTCTTTGAACGCTTTGACGAAGCCAAATATGGCAGTGATGGTGGCCCCTTGCACGACCCCTGCACCGTCGCCTGGATGATTGCGCCAGACATATTCAGCGGACGGCAATGCAATGTTGAAATCGAAACAGCCAGCCCCCTGACGATGGGCATGACGGTTGTGGACTGGTGGCAGGTGTCATCACGGCCGCATAATGCGCTGGTTATTGGTGATCTGGATGCTGACCGGTTCTTTGCGCTGATTACCGAACGGCTTGCCAGTTTGCCATGACACGACGCTTCCCGGTAATCGCTCTTTTCTGCAGCGCGACCCTGTGTGCGTGCGCAACAGATGATGGCAAATCGCTGCTGGTTGCCGAAGGGGATGACACGCTATCCTGCAGCGCCCTGCATCAGGCCCATGCGGATGCGGGCAGGCTGGGCGACAATGCACCGGCCAGACGGCGATGGCTGGCACAGCTGATCAACGAAAAAGACTGCCGGCCGCTCAGGACCATCAGTATCAGCATTAGTGGCAGCTACAGCTTTGATTAGACTCGCAGATGGCGTTTAGCGCGCGACCGTGATGATCATCCGTCGCGTCCCGGATCATCCGGGTGGCTGGAGAAAATAGCAATCTTGTTGCCCTGCGGGTCACGCAGATAGCCGACATAGAAATCCGCCCCATAGGCATCGCGAAACCCCGGCGCCCCGTCATCGCTGCCGCCCGCCGCCAATGCCGCAGCGTGGAGGCGTCGCACCTGGTCTTGATTATCGGCCTCGAATGCAACCATGCTGCCATTTCCGGATGATGCCGGGTCGCCGTTAAAGGGAAATTTGACATAGAAGTCAGGCAGGGCAAGTGACCCCTCCCCCTGTTGCGGCAGGCTATAGCTTAGATCACCGTGATAGAAATCCAACGCATATCCGAGCGCGGGCAGAAATGAATCATAGAAGCGCTGTGCGGACTGCATGTCATCAGCACCAACGGTGACATAGGCGATCATTTTTGTATCAGCCTCTCTCTCGGGACACTGCCAATTCAGTGCGTATCATGCGCCCGTATCGCGCGGCGTTACATCGCGCGCCATATTGTAGAATTCATCATTCGGCAACATTGATGTCAGGTTCGCCATCCGGTTGCTCAAGGCAAATAAGGCGGTTATTGCACCGATATCCCAAATATCCTCGTCGCTGAATCCATGGGCGTGTAATGCAGCAAAATCTGCCTCCCCAACCTCAGCCGACCGGTTGCAGATCTTTACCGCAAAATCCAGCATTGCCTTCTGGCGGTCCGTCAGGTCAGCCTTGCGATAATTGGCGGCAATCTGGTCTGACAAGGTCGGGTGTTTGCTGTAAATACGCAGGATGGCCCCATGCGAAATAATGCAGTAGAGGCAGCTGTTTTCAGCCGACGTCGCAATGACAATCATCTCGCGCTCGGCTTTGGACAGCCCGGAATCGCGCTTCATCAGCGCATCATGATAGGCCACGAAAGCCCGCAATTCATCTGGCCGGTGGGCCAATGCCATAAACACATTTGGAATAAAGCCCGTCTTTTCCTGTATCTCCTCGAGCATAAGGCGCATATCAGGGTCCAGATCCCGCAATTCAGGCACTGGATACCGGCTGAAGGATACTGTTTGGCTGGCCATCTGGCTGTTCCTTTTTGCACTGTCCGCCGCCATCCACAGGTGGCGGAACGGGTTTCATCCATTCGGATGACGTCATTCTTGTTGACCCATTAATGGCTGGCAAATTTATGGCTGGCAATGGCCAGTCGATTGATTTAGACGACAGAGCAGAAACGCGGCGCATACCAAACACGTTCTTATCCAGATTCTTTTTTATGACTACACGCATCGTCCAATGACTACACTTATCGTAAATTACACAGAGCTTCGCTTTGCAAATGAAGCCGAAATGACGCGCTATCTGAGCCAGACAGAGCAGATCTGGAATGAGAAGGTGATGGCCATGCTGTTGGAAAGCGGATTGCAGCGAAAAACAGTCACCCGAATCTGGAATCAGAGCGATCAATTCAAGCTCGGCATTGTCTGGGAATATGAATCACCCGATGCCTTCAAAACATGCCAGAGCATCATTGCCGAGGAAATCCTGCCGCATGCCCAACGTTTTGGTATGGTCGCAAAATCATTCCGCGGCGTGCCTGTCCTTGACTGGCGTGGCGAAAGCGGTGGCCTGCGCCGGTCAAACGCGCCCGAAAGCGGCATTGAACAGAGTATGGATGCTGAAGCGCCTGACCAGCAACCCGACTAAAGACACAAGGGGCAGCCCCCGGCCGGCACTTGTCACGGGTTACATCTCAAGTTCGATAACACCGTCTTTCTGGGCCGCACGTGACTGGCACAGGATGATCGTGGATTCGCGCTGTGCCTGTGACAGGACGAAATCACGATGCTCAATCTCGCCCGAGGCAACGCCGCATTGACAGACGCCGCACAAACCGTCTGAACATTTTACATCCACTGTATAGCCAGCTGCCACCAGCGCATCCGCCGCTGTTTCATCCGCACTGACATCAATGCGCTGTCCAGATTTGGCGAGTATCAATGCAAAGGCATGGTTCTCATATTCCGGTGCATCAGGCACCGAGAAATATTCTCGATGCAGGTGCTCATCCGAAATACCAGCCGCATCAGCAGCCCCCAGAATGGCGTCCATATAGGCATCAGGCCCGCAGGCATATACCTGGTCATCAGGCCCGGCTTGCTTGAATATCGCCGCTGGATCGGCACGTGTACCTTCAGCAGAAACATGAATTATCACATTATCTTTCCACGGAAAGGCATTGATATCATTCTGAAATGCAACATCGTTCTTTTTTGATACTGAATAGTGCACAACAAAATCTGACTGTTGTCGCCACAGGCTATGCGCAAACGCAATCATCGGTGTGATCCCGATACCGCCGCCCATCAGAAAGGTCTTTCCGGCTGTTGGCTGCAACCCGAAATGATTGATCGGCCGCGAAATAAAGACCCGCCGACCTTCGCTGAAAATACGATGCATCAGCAAGGACCCGCCCCGCCCCTCATCCTCACGCAGCACCGCCACCTGATAGACAGACCGGTCATCCGGATCACCTGACATCGAATATTGCCGCAACATTCCCGGAGCAACCAGGACGTCGATATGGGCACCGGCGCTCCATTCTGGCAAGGGCGACCCGTCAAGTGTGGAGAATTCATATTTGGCGATCTTGTCGCTGAGCTGTTCAACCTTTGAAACAATCACTGGTATAACCGGCGCATCAGCAGGATCAATTTCAGCATTGCCATAGCGGTGGACATGGCCCTCATCACCCGCAGCAATCCGGCGGCGATATTCAGCTGCCGTGACAAGCGCCTGATATGCCCTGATCCCGGCTTCCCGGTCCATGGGATAAGGATAGGGATAGGGGTGCGGTGCCAGTGGCGCCGGATAGACAGCCATCGTCTGGTCTTCATATCGCAGCTTCAGATCCCGGCTGAGACCCCGCCGGTTCACCGGATGCGCAGTGGGCCGATAGGCACCATCTTCTGCCAGTTCGAGGTCCCACCACCATTTCTTGACATCGTTCAGACCACCGCGCCCGGCCATATCATCCAATTTCGCCAGCAAGGGTGCCGAAGCGGGAATATTGGTTGCTGCCCAGCGAAAAGGAGCGTCGGCAAACAACCCTTCGAGATTCCAGGGGCAGGTCTTCATACAACGTCCGCACATTGCACCACCTTTGGTGGTGATCCGGTAGGATGTGCATTTCTGGCTGTCTGATTTCCAGATTTCATAGCCGTTGAACATCAACTTGGGGCCGGCTGTAATGGCACCTGACGGGCATTCACGCGCGCATTTCTGGCAAGATTCACAGAAATTCTGAAGGCCGAAATCAATCGGTTTGTCATGCGCCAATGGCATGGTGGTGGAGACGATGCCAGATTTCAGACGCGGGCCCAGCAGCGGGTGCAGGATAACCTCACCAATGCGGCTGACCTCACCAAGTCCGCCAAGCAAAAGCAGCGGTGGCTGCAACACATCACCATCAAGAACGGTGTGTGCCTTGGCCTCGAAACCCAGATTTCGGATTTGCCGCGCAATCACGCCGCCAAGCATCGAAAATCTGAGATACGCGCGCATCGACTGTGCCACCGATATCCAGTCGTCACCGGACGCACCTTCCATCGTCTCGAATCCCTGATCGATCACCATGCCAATTGACTGGTCATGCGGCGGGTCAATCTCGTCACCGCGGGCATCATGCGAGTACCATGCCCAGTCGGGGCAACGTGAAAGCCCGACAGCATCAACGCCCAGAAAATAGCTTGTGGCCTTGATGGCATCGGCAAACCAGCCGGCATCCCTGCCCTCATGGGCATGCCATGTGGCGGCGTCACTTGCGCCCGGAACAGCAGAAGGCGCACCATCCTGCAACAGCACGAACGCGCCCAAGGCCCGCCGCTGTGCATAGGATGGCGCTGCCTTGCGCGCATAATAGCCACCCGTTGCCGCATCCTGATTGGCTTTGCCCATATCGCCGAACTGGGCACGGGCAAACATATCAGTGCGCTTTGGCACCCGCGGGATCCGATCCTCGTCCATAAAGGTGGTCGGCTTGTCAACACGCTTGATCCGTTCCAGCTTCATCGCACTGTCACGATAGTCGCGGTTGCGATACGGGTCCTGGTTGAAAGCCGTCTTGTTGGCATGCCTGCCAAGTTTCCACGACCAGCCGGCCAATTCACTGCGCGGCTGTTCGGCAAGCGGCGCCAGCGGACGGTCATGCTGCACCGTCATATCTGTTGTAATTGCCGCCAGTCCAAAACGCCGGCCAAGATAGGGGATCACTACCGCATTCCCTTCAATGACGGCCAACCCGCTGGCAACGGCTGCACTGTCGAGGCAAATATCGGTAGAGGTCTGTGTGTGCGCCTTCGCATCATAGCCAAGGAGGCGCAAATAATTCGCGATCACAATCGCATTTTCGGCCGCCAGAAGGCAGGCACGCTGTGCCTGTGCATCCTGAATCCACTGTCCCCCCGGCTCGTCCGGGCGCGGGTCACGATGATATTCGTAGATAAGTGTAATAACAGACTGGTGATGTCCAATTGCGCGCGGCGGGGCGGCGATTGAATCCTTCAGGTCCGCCATGATCTGATCAATACCGGCGGCAAGAGTCTTGGTTTGGGTCGTCTGCACCATGGTGGCCAACGCATCGATACCCGGATTTCGGCGCGGTGCCGGCAGCCACAAATCATCCACCAGTGGCCCGACACCAACCATCGAGGCATCGTTGAAATAGCCAAAGGATTTCAGATGCTGCGCGCGTATGGCCGGGTCTTCCGGGATGTCCGCCATGGCGCCGTTTACCAGCCCGTCTCGAATGGTATCCAGCATTGCCTGGTGGTCTGACATCGCATTGACGACGCTATGCGGTTCCTGCGGGCGGGAGAAACTGATTTCGGCGCTTTCCGCATTCGTGAAGGGGCCCAGAACGTCAACGCGTCTGAGGCGGTGCAATGGGTAAGACCCGTAATGTAAGGGGCGGGACTTGCTTGAAAACAGGCGATGCGCGCGCATGCTCTTCCTTCCGGACCGATGAGATCGTCTCTCTCATGTCCTAGCCTGTTTTGGCAGCCATCATCTGTAAATAAAAAAATGTTGGTGATCCATGCAACATTCTATAGATCACGACAGCATGACGTCACCTGCAGCCACCACCGCGCCAATGCCGGCCATGCTTGACCATATTGTGATCGGCGCCGATCACCTTGAATCCGGCACGCGCTGGACAGAGGCACGTCTGCAGTCCGCCACGGATGGCGGCGGCGCACATCCGTTGATGTCGACGCATAACCGGCTTATGCGGCTTGCCGGCGGCCCGTATTTGGAAATCATTGCCACCGACCCTGCCGCACCGTCGCCAGATCGGCCACGCTGGTTCACGCTTGATGACGCGGCAACACAGCGGCGGCTGGCAGACGGACCAGCTGCCTTGTGCTGGGTGGCCTCGGTACAGGATATCGAAAAATCTGCAGCAAGCTGCGGCTATGATTGTGGGCGCATTATCGAGGTTACGCGCGGTGCATTACGCTGGCGGCTGACCGTTGCCGATGATGGCAGCCTGCCAGAGCGGGGAATTCTGCCGTCCCTCATTGAATGGCCAGACGGTATGCACCCGGTGGCGCACCTTGCTGAAACCGATATTTCGCTTGGCGCAATTCAGCTGACACATCCAGACCCGGCCTATATCAGCGACTGCCTTGGCAGGCTCGGGTTGCAGCATCTGGCTGATATTGAGGCCGGTGATGCCGCCATTGCCTTTCACTTTGCCACGCAGGATGGCACCGTCACCATCACCTGATGGCCGACATGCTAGCTGTTTGGCGTGTTCACCCGCGCTGACAATGCTGCATGGCTTTCCACCCGTTCCGAATAGCGATCAACAAGCAGATCCTTTATGTCACGAGTCAGCAATGTAAAGCGGAACAGCTCCTCCATGACATCGACAAGCCGGTTGTAATAGGAAGACGGCTTCATTCTGCCATCATCGTCAAATTCATCCCACGCCCGCGCGACAGAAGACTGGTTGGGGATGGTCAGCAGCCGCATCCACCGCCCCAGAATGCGCAGCTGGTTCACAGTGTTAAAGCTCTGGCTGCCCCCGGACACCTGCATCACAGCCAGCGTCTTGCCCTGCGTCGGACGCACCCCGCCAAGGGACAGCGGAATCCAGTCAATCTGGCTTTTCATGAGGCCGGTCATCGCACCATGCCGTTCGGGCGACGACCAGATCATGCCCTCGCTCCAGAACACAAGATCACGCAATTCCGCCACCTTCGGATGATCGGCATCAACACCATCATCAACCAAAGGCAGGCCCGACGGATGAAAGAAACGCACCTCGGCCCCAAGCCGTTCAAGGATACGGGCAGCCTCTTCGGCTACCAGCCGTGAATAACTGCGTTCCCGCAGAGACCCGTACAGAATCAGGATACGCGGCGAATGCTGGCTGCGCTTTTCTGGAAAAAGCCTGTCTGTATCCAGAGGCGATAGGCACTCTTCGATCAGGTTTGGCGTATGCGGCAGCTCTTTCATCACTCTCTCCTGCAGGCCAGTCTCAGCTTGCTTAACGTCACGCAACGATGCGGTGTAACTGATTACGGCAGGATTGGCAAAGTCAGGCCAGCCGTCGGTTCACGATTGCCGAAAACGGCGCTGAAGCACGCTGGTAATGCTGGCAAGACCAAGGACAATGGATCCGGCGACAAGCGCAACATCAAGGCTGCCCAGCCAGTCAGCGATCATCCCGGCACCAATTGGCCCCAATGTCTGACCAATGGCAAAGCCGGTGGTGTAGAGCGCAATCGAACCTGACCATAAAACCGCCGGCAGATTATGTTTCGACAGCGCGGTCACGGCAGCAGGGCCCATGAAAAACACCGCACCGAACCCGAATGCCGAAATCAGAATGCCCGCTGTGCCTGTATATAGCAGCGGGATGACGGCCGTTATCGCCGACCCAAGACAGGCCAACGCCAACGGCACGCCCCCCTTGTGACGTGCCAGCAGCCCCTTCCACAAAAAGGACGAGCCCATGACACCAAGACCCAGAAGCGACCAGCTGGCGATTTCCAGCACAACACCGCCCGCATTATCGCGCATCCAGGCGATAATGAAGGTCAGATAGACAATATAGCCAACGCCATAGAGGAAATAGCCAACAAGCGAGGGCAGCATCTTGCGCCACGGCAACACCAGCCTTGCTGCCCCGCTATCCGTCTGTGGAGAATCCAGCGCCCCGACAATCCGCATTGTGGCCAGCCAGGCCAGCATCGCCAACCCGCCCAGCACCAGCCATGCAAGTGGCCAGTTTTCGGCCCCGTCAGCTGACAACATCGGCGGTAGCAGCAGCGCGCTGGCCAGAATCCCGATGCCGCCACCACCTACATACAAGGCCATCCCGAACGCATTATGCGCCGGGTTATCCGGCCAGCAGGCCGCCACGAGCGCCGCGCCGGAAATGAACATGGCCGCACCGCCGATACCTGCCAGGATGCGAAACAGTGACAGCAAGGCGATATCACCCGTCATGCCGGATGCCAGCAACGCAAGTGCCGTCATCAGCATGCCGCGGGTGAATAATCGCGCCGCCGGCATACGGCCGCTTAACCAGAATGTCAGCAATGCGCCCAAAAGATAGCCAATGGCATTGGCCGTATTGATCCATCCTGCCATCGCATAGGACCATTCAAGGTCGCTGCGCATCGCGGGCAGGATCAGCGCATAGGCAAATCGCGCAAAGCCATTACTGACGGCGGGGGCCATCGCCAATGCCATGATCACGATCCAGGGATTCATGCTTTATATACCTTTGACGTTTCAGCCCGCAGACAGACGGCTTGCCCTGCCACCATGCGCATGATTAGTCTGCTGGGACAAGACGTCACCGGTATCATGTAATCAGGAGGCAGAAAATGGCTGATGCGCGGACCATGCAGGCTTATGCCGATAATATTACTGCCTATAAGACCCTTGTTGACGGCATGCCGCCCAATCCGCATCTCGAACGCTTCATCACCTATCTGCCGGCCGGCGCAGCGGTGCTGGATTTCGGCTGTGGCGTCGGAAATTCCGCCGCTCTGATGCGTGACGCGGGCTTTGCCATGACGTGTATGGATGCCTCTTCAGACATGATCAGCGCGGCAAAGGATCTCTATGATCTTGAGGTGCTGCAACGCAATTTTACCGATCTGGACGACATCGCATCCTTTGATGGTATCTGGGCCAGCTATAGCCTGTTGCATGCACCGAAAAGCGATATGCCGGACATTCTGCAGCGCATCCATGCCGCGCTCAGGGCCAGTGGCATGGTCTATGTCGGGTTAAAGCGCGGCGATGCCGAGGAACGCGATGATATTGGCAGGTTTTACGCCTATTACACCGAAACAGCACTGCAGCGATTATTGCAGGACGCCGGATTTGACATTCTGGATTCACGCACCGATGAATCGCGCGGCATGTTGGGCAGGATGGACAAAGGGTTGCACATCATTGCCCGCAAACGCACCGGATGATGATCAATACATGGTTTGTTTCTGACGGTCCTTGAGGCCTGAATCATAAACCTCACCATCAAAATCGGGATCAACCGAGCGCAGCAGGTCACCCGCACTTGGCAGTTCATCCCGATCACAATGGGTTTCTGGCGCCCATAGCCCGGCCCGACGAATGGCCCGCGCACATTGAAAATACATGGTCTGGATGGTCACGATGATGGCACTTGCCGGCACACGATCCTGCTTTGCCAACCGCGCCAGCAGATCGGGATCCGCAGTGACAATGGCGTTGCCATTAATACGCAGCGCCTCGTCACACCCCGGGATCAGAAACAACAGGGCCACACGTCCGTCACGAACAATATTTTCCAGTGTATCAAGGCGGTTGTTGCCTCGCCTGTCAGGTATGGCGATGGTCTGGTCATCCAGGATTTCGATCAGACCGCCCGTATCCCCACGCGGCGAACAATCCAACCCGTCCGGACCGACACTTGCGAGTGCGAAAAAAGGCGCGGCCTCAAGCAGTTGCCTATAGGCATCATTGATCCGCGGCGTTTCCTTGTTCCTTGCCGCAGCGCTGACAACACCATAATGCTGGCGCAGCGCGTCAATAGTGGTGATCGGGGCCGGTTTGGTCATCTTAACGCCTGCTCTCGAAACTCGGGACGGAATTACATGAAACGGTTCCAGATCCGTTCATGCACATAGTATAGGAACATCTTGGTAACGATCTCAATCGACATGATCGAACCCGCAATCCTGATGTCCCCGGTCAATATCCAGGCAATGAAAAGCGTATCTGTTGACGCCACAACACGCCACGTGACCGTTTTGAGTGCCGATTTAGCGCGCCGGTCACGCGGCCCATGACGCAGCGATTTCAAAAAGCGAAGCATAAATCCCGCGGTGCCCCATACCAGATATCCGAAGGCATGGAGTCTAACGCTTGTTTAGTTAAGGATCGGTAAATTCAGAAATTCTGCAGGGCAAAGCTGTCGGCGCGAAGCCCGGCCAGCCGCGCAAAACGACCAAGTTCAACCTGCAGTCGGCGCCCTTCCTGAACGGGGCGGAGGCGGCGCTGGGCCCTGGCTGGCCGGTGAAATTCACCGCCATGACGCGGCAGCAGATGCGCCAGTTTCTTGCCGATTACGGCACCTGCTTTAATTTCATTCCGGTCAGCCAGACGCGCAACATCCGCTGGCTGACAGGGTGCGGCTTTACTTTCCACACCCATCCCGAGATCGAGACCGACATGCGGCTGTTCACCCTTGGTCCGGACGGAGACCGTATCGCCGCTGATCCGGCTTTCTGGGCGGATTATCTGGGCACAGACTTCGCCGACAGCTGGGGGATTAGAGGCAGCGTCAGACAAGCCCCCTAATAACCGCCCTCATTCGCCGTCACATGTTCAAAAAAGGGGGCGATCCGGAAATTGGCGCTCGTGAAGCAGCTCGAAGCGGGCTCTACCGTGCCGGAGATCGCCGCCTTCACCAGCCAGGGCTTCGATATGGTGGAATATTACGCCCGCGATCATAACCGCGTCCTGCTGACCAAACGCGCCGCCGCGAAGGCAAGCCAAAATCCTCTAGACCCGGACAGGCAATGATGGCATTAAGTGAGCACCCCAAGAGCCGGGAAGTGAACACCCCGCCCGTTTCGGGCTGGCTGATCCGGCACTACCCCTTGGTGGCTATAGAATTCGCGGCTGTGGTGTAGTGGTAGCACAAGAGCCTTCCAAGCTCTTAGGGCCAGTTCGAGTCTGGTCAGCCGCTCCAGTTTCCCAAGATTGTTATTGATTGACTTGGTCGTCCAATAGAGCTGGTCGTCCAATCGAGATGGGCCCCATCTGGCCCGCCACATGACATAGCCCCTAAACTGGGACACGCGTTGCCACATGAAGGGACACCGCACCATTGAAGTGGCACCCCACACCATAGACACCATAGTTAAATCAGCCTATTTTTTAGGCATTTCGCTTGTTTTATTCGCATTACTCCAAATAGCTGCCTTAATTCAGGGCAATTTACTTGCCATGGCGAACGGTCCGGTGGCACCTCATCGCCACAGATAGTTTGGCGGGTCGGCTTGTGGGGACAGATGCGCCTTGCCTGCAATGGAGGATTTTCATGCTGTTTCGTTTTGCCCTGCGCATGGTCGCAGCGCTTGGCCTTGTCGGCCTGTCGACCCTGCCCGCCTTTGCCAGTGACGGTCTTGATACCGGCGATACCGCCTGGATCCTGTCGGCCACTGCCCTTGTCCTGTTCATGACCCTGCCGGGCCTCGCGCTGTTCTATGCCGGCCTTGTGCAGTCAAAAAATATTGTATCAGTGCTGATGCATCATTTTGCCATCGCCTGTCTGATGTCGGTGCTGTGGGTTGTGGCCGGCTATTCGCTTGCCTTTTCCGGGGACGGTGCCTGGTTCGGCAATCTTGACAATATGTTCCTTGGCGGCATCGGCATCGATAGCATGGTGGGCACCATTCCGGAATCGCTGTTCGCCGCCTTCCAGATGACCTTTGCCATTATCACCCCGGCGCTGGTCATCGGTGCCTATGTCGAACGGATGAAATTCTCTGCCGTGCTGATCTTCTCGGCGCTGTGGCTGCTCTTCGTCTATGCGCCGGTCACCCATTGGGTGTGGGGCGGCGGCGTTATGGCCGCCTGGGGCGTGATGGATTTCGCTGGCGGCATTGTGGTGCATGCCACTGCCGGCACGGCTGCGCTTGTCTGCGCGGTTATGGTTGGCAAGCGCCGCCATTTCCCGCAAAGCCAGATCCCGCCGCATAGCCCGGCGCTGACCATGATTGGTGCCAGTATGCTGTGGGTCGGCTGGTTCGGCTTCAATGGTGGTTCGGCGCTTGGTGCGGGCGGCGGTGCCGGCATGGCGCTGCTTGTCACCCATATCGCGGCGGCTACGGCCTCGCTTGTCTGGATGGGCATTGAATGGATGCGCTTTGGGCGTCCGTCGCTGGTCGGCATTGTCACCGGTATGGTGGCGGGCCTTGCAACCGTGACCCCGGCCTCCGGCTTTATCGGTGTGCCTGGTGGCCTGATCCTCGGCCTTGCCGGCGGTTTCGGCTGTTACATTGCAGTGGATATCATCCGCGGCAAGCTGAAGATCGACGACTCGCTCGACGTCTTTGCGGTGCATGGTGTCGGCGGCATTATTGGCAGCCTGCTGGTGGCGTTCCTCGCGCTGCCTGTCTTTGGCGGCCTTGGTCTTGCTGATGGCGTTACCGCCGGATCGCAGTTCATGGTGCAGCTTGCCTCTGTCGCCATTACCATCGCCTGGACGCTTGTTGTCAGCGCGGTCATCCTGATGATTGCAAAGACGGTTACCGGGCTGCGTGTTGATGAGCAGACCGAAGTTGATGGCCTCGACCTTGCCGAACATGGTGAGCGCGGTTACCCGGGCAACTAGGCTGATCGCTGCGCCCCAAAATCAACAGTCCCGGGCATTGCGCCGGGGCCCGACCTCTCCAAACGGCACTTTCGGGTGCCGTTTTTTTGTCAATTTTGGATCAACGGGCAGCGGTCAGTGTCTGCAATTATGTCTGCCGGTACATTGGCGGTACATTGCCGGTGATTGCCCCGACAATCATGCTGATTGCCCTGGGTCAGCCCCACTCACCCAGAACCGTCTCATCACCCTCATGCGGGACATGCGTAGAGCGCAAGGCCCGGTAAATTTTGTCGTCCAGAAGACAGCGCAGCGCCCAGACCGCCATGCCGCGGACCAGCGGGCTGTCATGCGCCAGCAGTGACTTTATCGCCGGCACAAGCCCGGCATCACCACTATTGCCCGCCGCCACCAGCACATTACGCAGAAACCGTACATGGCCGGCGCGGCGCACCGGGCCGCCAGCAAACATCTTGCGAAAGGCGGCGTCATCCAGCGTCAGCAAATCGGCAAGCGGTGGCATGTCGGCAGGGCCATGGAACTTCGCCTCTGCAGCGCGGGCCGCATATTTGTTCCAGGGACAGACCGCCAGACAGTCATCGCACCCAAAAATCCGGTTGCCCATAGCCGCGCGGTATTCAGCCGGGATCTGGCCCTTATGCTCGATTGTCAGATAGGAGATACAACGCCGCGCATCCAGCCGGTAGGGCGCGGGAAAAGCATTGGTCGGACAGACATCAAGACAGCGCGTACAGGACCCGCAATGGTCTGTCTCCGGCGCGTCAGGCGGCAGGTCTGCCGTGGTCAGAATGGTGCCCAGAAACAGCCATGAGCCATGTTCGCGCGAGACGAGGTTGGTGTGTTTCCCCTGCCAGCCGGCCCCGCCCTGAGCCGCCAGCGGCTTTTCCATCAGCGGGGCAGTATCGACAAATACCTTTACATCCGCGCCGCTGCGCGCGGCAAACTGCCCGGCAAGCTGTTTCAGGCGGCCTTTGATCACATCATGATAGTCGCGGCCGCGCGCATAGACCGAAATATTGCCGCTGCCGGCGGCGCGCAGATTATCCATCGGATCATGATCGGGGCCATAATTCATCGTCAGGATGATGGCGCTCTGCGCCTCGGGCCACATGGTCTGCGGGCTGGCGCGGCGCGGCGCCGTTTCCGCCAGCCATGCCATATCGCCCTGATGGCCATTGGCAATAAAGGCGTCGAGGCGGCTGGCAACCTCTTCAGGCAGGGTAGCGGCGGTGACATGAATGCCGGCAAACCCGGCCTCGATGGCGGCGGCGTCAAGCCAGCGGCGAAGCTTGTCGCTGGCGGCAGTCATTACCCGACCGGCTCTATATCGCCGCGCGCCTGCCCGGCGTGGAAATCGGCCTCGAATGCGGCGAAACTCCCTGCCTCAATGGCGGCGCGCATGCCGGCCATCAAATCCTGATAATACTGAATATTGTGCCAGCTCAGCAGCATCAGCCCCAGCACCTCATCCGCCTTGAACAGATGGTGCAGATAGGCGCGTGAATAGCGGGTGCAGGCCGGACAGCCACAGGCGTCATCCAGCGGACGTTCATCCTCGGCATGACGGGCATTCTTGATATTGACCGGTCCACGCCTGGTGAACCCCTGACCGGTGCGGCCAGACCGCGTTGGCAGCACACAATCGAACATATCGACCCCGCGCGCCACCCCGCCGACCAGATCTGCCGGCTTGCCAACCCCCATCAGATAGCGTGGCCGATCGGCGCGCATCAGCGGTGTCGTAAATTCCAGCGTCTCGAACATGGCGTCCTGCCCCTCGCCCACCGCCAGACCGCCAATGGCATAGCCCTCAAAATCGATCTCTTCCAGTGCAGCGATGGATTCAGCACGCAGCTCCGGAAAGACCGACCCCTGCACAATGCCGAACTGGCCATAACCGGCACGCGCAACAAACGCGTTGCGGGATCGTTTGGCCCAGCGCATGGAAAGGCGCATTGACTCCGCTGCCTGCGCTTCGGTTGCCGGAAAGGGTGTACATTCATCAAACGCCATGGTGATGGTCGCATCCAGAAGATGCTGGATTTCGGTGGAGCGTTCCGGCGTCAACCGATGCTTGCTGCCATCAAGATGGGACTTGAAGGTCACGCCATCCTCATCCAGTTTGCGCAGCGGACCAAGCGACATCACCTGAAACCCGCCTGAATCGGTCAGCAACGGCCCGTCCCAGCCCATCATCTTGCGCACCCCGCCAAGCCGGCCCACCCGTTCCGCCCCGGGGCGCAACATCAGATGATAGGTGTTTGCCAGAATGATGCTGGCGCCAGTCGATTTAACCGAATCAACCGTCATGCCCTTGACCGTCGCGGCGGTGCCTACCGGCATGAAGACGGGTGTCTCGACATTGCCCCATGCGGTCTGAACCGTGCCGCGGCGAGCCGCACCATCGGTGGTCTTCAGCGTGAAATCAAATGCTGGCATCGCTAGTCGCTCCGCGTTGTGCCGTCGCGCGCGGCTGAATCAAGCTGCAGCAGACAGGCATCGCCATAGGAAAAGAAACGGTATCCGCCGTCAAGCGCATGCGCATAGGCGTCGCGGATGGGCTGCATGCCGGCAAAAGCGCTGACAAGCATCAACAAGGTCGATTTTGGCAGATGAAAATTGGTCATCAGCATATCAACCGCGCCAAAACGGTATCCGGGGGTAATGAAAATATCTGTTTCGTCGGCATATTCACGCACATCACCATGCGCGGCAACACAGGCCTCCAGAATACGCAGGCTGGTCGTCCCGACGGCGACAACCCGCCCGCCGGCAGACCGTGTCGCATTGATTCTGGCGGCCGTGGCGGCAGGGATATGCCCCCATTCACTATGCATATGATGCTCCGCCACATTTTCCACCGTCACCGGCAGAAAGGTGCCCGCCCCCACATGCAAGGTCACGGTGGCCAACCCAATATCCGCAGCTGCCAGACGCTGCATCAGGTCAGGCGTAAAATGCAGGCCGGCAGTCGGGGCAGCAACAGCACCCCGATGCGCAGCAAACATGGTCTGGTAATCCGATATATCCGCTTCTGTAGCGTTGTCTGGCCGCGGAATATAAGGGGGCAATGGCATGCTGCCATGCGCTGCAAGCCCGGCCTGAACAGCTGCCTCATCCAGTTCGGCACTGCTGTGCGGGTTGATGAAGACCAGCCCCACATCGCCGCCTGCACCACGCCCCTCGACACGCGCGGCAAAATCATCACCAAAATGGATAATGTCATCGGGACGGCATTTACGTGCAGGTTTTGCAAAGACACGCCAGCGGGCACCGCCTTCATGTTTATGCAAGGTGACACTGATCCCGGCCTCGCCGCGACGCCCCGACAGGCGCGCCGGGATCACTGCAGTATCATTGGCCACAAGAAGATCACCCGGGGCCAGGATGGATGGCAGATCAGAGACCAGCCGGTCACAGAACGGTTGACCAGTCATATCCAGCAGGCGCGCAGAATCGCGCGGGCGCGCCGGTTCGCTGGCGATCACCTCAGGAGGCAGATGATAATCAAAATCGGACAGTTTCATGTAAGGCTGGCCGTACCGGGTTATTCGTAAATCTGGACAACGCCTTCGACCTGGCCGTCCTCGCCGGTCACAACAAGACATTGCACCCGGTTTTCCTGCATGCGGGCCTCGGCCTCGACCATTGGCTGGTCCGGACCAATCGTCAGCGGGGTGGTACTGGCCACCGCGCCAGCCTTGACCCCCGTCAAATCACCACCATCGACCAGCAAACGGCGCAGATCACCATCGGTAATGACGCCTTTCAAACTGCGCGCATCTCCAACCAGCGCAAGCCCGAGCCGCCCCTCTGTCATCACCATAATTGCGTCCTGCATCGAAGCCTCTTCTGACACAAAGGGCAGACGATCCGTGTGCATCTGGTCACGCACCTTCATCAACAAGCGGCGGCCAAGCGCGCCCCCCGGATGTGTCATGGCGAAATCCGTTTCGGCAAAGCCACGCGCTTCCATCAATGCAACCGACATCGCATCGCCAAGCACCAGCGTGTTCATGGAAGATGTTGTGGGGGCAAGGTTCAGTGGACATGCCTCACGGTCAACCGAAATATCGAGAACAATGCGGGCCGCCTTGGCAAGGCTGCTGTCAGCAATGGCCGTCAGGGCAATAATCTGGGCATCAAGACGCTGGAATGCAGGCAACAGGCGCAGGATTTCCTCAGTTTCACCAGAATTGGAAATCAGGATCACCACATCATGGCGGCGCACCATGCCGAGGTCACCATGAATGGCCTCCGCCGGATGCAGAAACAGGGATGGGGTACCAGTCGACGCCAGCGTTGCCGCAATCTTGCGACCGATCAGGCCGGATTTGCCCATGCCACAGACAACCACATGGCCTTCGGCACCCATGATCAATTCGACCGCCGCCGCAAAAGGTGGGCCCAGCGCGTCATCAAGGCGTGTAATGGCACCGCGATAAGCATCAAAAAGACTGCGGGCAGCGCTGATCGCAGACAAGCCCGTGCGTTTTGAATTGTGACCAGACATCGGGTCCTCTCTCTCGTGGATGATGAACGTTTCGGTCAGGTCATCCGCCGCTATTCTTAGCCTTTTTTATCAGTAATTACCACCGGATGTGCTGTCCGGCTTGTGTATTCACCATGTGCGCCGATCAGCCGGCGATAACGGCTTCGGCCTGCGCAAAATCATCTGGTGTGTTTACATTGGTGAAGGGGTCCGGCGCACCGTCAAAATCGACAATGGCGCAGTTATAGGCAGAGGTAAAATCATCGATCTTGCGTAATCCGTCATCCACCAGCGCCCGGCGTAACGCAGGTGCCAGCGCAACCGGCCAGATCGCAAATACCGGATGCCGCCGCCCATGTGACCGTGCCTGCGCCATTTCCGCCCCATCAGCCACTGCGTCGCACAGCCGCATTACCAGATCACGCGGCAGAAAAGGCGCATCGGTCGCCAGGCTGACAACATGCGTGATATCCCCATGATGTGTTGCGGCCGTCTCAAGCCCGGTCAGCACGCCAGCCAGTGGCCCGGCAAACCCGTCGATCACATCGGCAACGACCGGCAATCCAAAGCCTGCAAACCGGTCCGCATCACCATTTGCATTGATGATCGCCGGCAGTCCCTTTGGAACCGCCCGGTCCATTACGCGTGACAATAGCGGCACACCACCCAGCGGCATCAAATTCTTGTCGCCGCCCCCCATACGCCGCGACTGGCCGCCCGCCAGCAGCAGACACAGCGGGCCAGGGTGAAGAGAAAGATGATCCATCAGCCATTCACACCCATTGATTAGCGATCCCGCCCTGCCAGGACGTCGCTTTTTGCGGCACCGGCACGCTGCGGCGATTGCTGGTCATCACCGCCCTGATCATGCACCGCATCATGCGCTGTCGCATCATGATCGACATCAAACAGGATCCGCTCCTCACCACTCAAGGCAATAAATCGCCTTCCCTTTGCCCGGCCGATCAATGTCAGCCCGGCGCGGCGGGCCAGTGCAACCGCCTCATTGGTAAAGCCGGACCGCGAAATGAGGACGGGAATCCGCATCTGTACTGTCTTGATCACCATTTCAGTGGTCAGCCTGCCGGTTGTGTAGAACATCTTGTCATCTGGCATCACCTTGTTGAGGAACATCCATCCGGCGATTTTATCCACGGCATTATGGCGCCCGATATCCTCCATATAGACAAGCGGCTTGTCTGCGCTGCACAGCACACAGCCATGGATCGCACCGGCACTCAGATACAGGCTTGGCGTGGTGTTGATCGCTTTTGTCAACGGGATCAGCCAGGACGCCTTCAAGCGGGCGTGGCGGTCCAGCTCAACCGTCTCGAACCGCTCCATCATATCGCCATAAGCGGTGCCCTCGGCGCAACCGCTGGTCCGCACCTTGCGCTTCATCTTGGCCTCGAAATCCGTTTCTCGCGCGGTGCGCACGATCACAGCACCGAGGTCAGCATCATGGTCAATGCCGGTAATCTGATCATCGGCCTGCAGCATGTTCTGGTTGAGAAAATAGCCAACCGCCAGTTCAGCCGGCCAATCACCAATCGTCATGGATGTGACGATTTCCTGATTGTTCAGAAACAGTGTCAGGGGCTTTTCGGTCACAACGGGCAGCGATACCGGCGCGCCCCGTTCATCGACGCCGGTCACGGGCTGTGACAGGCCCGGGGCATCAGGGTCCGGCGCGATCAGCATCTGACTATCGTTTTTGTCTTTGTTGGCCATGCGCCTAAAATGGCGGAATCCCGCGGGTGGATGCAAGTGATTTGCACGACCAGCAACATTTTGCCTTTCCCAGATGAAACCGGTATTCTGCCGACGTCCGGCGTGTCTGCCAACCCAGTAGGTGAGTGATGAGACTGCATTTTTCTGCATCCAGCCATGATGTTGCCCGCGAACGGTTTGCCCGTCTTGTGGACCGTTATGGCCAGCATGATATTGCCGACGCTGACTGCATTGTCGCACTTGGCGGTGACGGGCATATGCTGCATGTGCTGCATGAAACGCTGGCGCACGGAAAACCGGTTTTCGGCCTGAATTGCGGACGGCTGGGTTTCCTGATGAATCACTTCGCCTCGGACGAGTTGATCGACCGAATCAAGAATGCCGAAACGGCGCCCATCCATCCGCTACGGATGGAAGCTGTTACCGCTGACGGCACGCAACCTCCAGCCCTGGCCATCAATGAAGTATCGCTGCTGCGCCAAACGCATAATGCGGCGCATATCAAGGTCGAGGTGGATGGCAAACATCAGGTTGAAGAGCTAGTCTGTGACGGCATCCTGTTAGCGACCCCGGTCGGCTCCACTGCCTATAATCTGTCCGCACATGGCCCGGTTGTACCGCTTGGCGCGGGTCTGCTGGCATTGACGCCAATTTCCCCGTTCCGCCCGCGGCGTTGGCGCGGCGCCCTGCTTGGTGAATCCGCAAAGGTGACATTAGAGGTACTGGAACCGAAATTCAGGCCGGTCAGCGCATCAGCAGATAGTGCGGAATACCGGCATATCCGCACCGTCTCGATTGAACAGGCAGATGATATTACCCTGCGGCTTCTCTATGATCAGGGCTATTCGCTGGCGGACCGTGCCATTGCCGAACAATTCCTGACCTGAAGCGCAAACCGTCCCACGGGAACGTGATTTGCTGCCCCAGATGGTTGCATGCAGCCTTAATGAAGCCGTTCCAACGCATGTGAACATGTAAGCAGAACCCCAATAAGCAGGCCCCCCTTAAGCAGGACCCCCATATGTGCAGGACATATGCATGAATACGCCCAGCGGACCAGACGTCCCGACGCTGCGCGGCGAGATGACGGCACTCAGCCTGTTTGGTGGCAGGCTGGCCCTGTCTGAACTGATCCTGTTCTCGCTGTTCCTGACAGATATTCTGATGCTTGGCCTGATCAACGAATTGTCACTATCGGCGGCGTTACTGGTCAATTCATGCTTTGTGCCCTGCTTTGTGACAGCGCTGGGCCTGTTACAGGGCGGCCTGCCCCTTGCCGCACGTCATTATGAAGATGGAGATGCAACCGGCTTTCACGGGGTCACCGGTGCAACGCTGGTGCTGGCACTGATCTGCGCGGTGATTGTGCTCATGATCTTCCTAGCCTTTCCGCCAGCGCTGCATATGCTCGATTTTCCGGCTGCACTAGTTGAAGAGAGCTGGGCCTATATCGCCTTTATCCTGCCGGCATTCGTGCTGTCGATGGTCTATATCGCTGTGCGTAACGCAATTATCGCCACAGGCAACAGCCGCGGATTTATACGTCTCAGCGTTGCCGGGCTGACCCTCAATGGCTGTATGAACTATGTGCTGGGTTTCGGCCTGACCATCGGCACATTCAGCACCCCCGCGATGGGCATTTCGGGTATTGGTCTTGCCTCAACCATCACCGAGGGGATGATTTTTGCCGGGTTCACCCTGTTATTATTCCAGCGCGGCTTTCGCCTGCATCATCTGAGCCCTGTACCAGGTCTGAGACACCTGTGGGCCGCCATACGACCCTATATGCGGCAGACAACACGCATCGGTCTGGCTGTCGCATTAATTTTCTTTGTGGATTCGACTCTGTTTTCAGGCGTGTTGATCATGGTCGGCCGGCATGATGTACAGGGCATGGCCGCTCTGGCGTTGATCTTTGAATGGGTGGCACTCGCGGTGATGATCCCGGTCGGGCTGTCAGAAGCCATCGTGCAGCGCGTGGCGCAGGCACAATCGCAATTCAGCCCTGCAGCCCAAACCGGAAATGACACCCTATCCGCCCGCATGTACCAGACGGGCGGCAGCAGTACCGCAGCGGCGTTACCATCCGCGCTTCGGATGATCCTGCGCGCCGCTTTCACGGTCACCAGCCTTTACCTGCTGGGCATTGCGGCGATTTACATTGGCCTTGGCATCAATGTTCCGACCCTGTTTATCATCGATAATGAGGCCCATCCGGCCATTGTGGCACGGCTGGACCGTTATGCGATACCGGGGCTGCTTCTGGCGATATTCATGTCGTTCATCATTGTGTTTGCTGCCATTCTGCGTGGCCTTCTGGATGTCCGCACAAGCATGATTGCCGTCATTATCTGTTACTGGGGAATTGGGCTTGGCGTCACATTTATCCTTGTTGAGTTTTTCGATGGCGGCGCGGACGAGGCTTTGAAGACGGTGAATATTGCGCTTGGCATCGGCACGGCAACGCTGGTGGCCCGCCTGTGGTTTCTGCTGGGCAGATCCCGGCGATAACCATCACCAGCCATCTGCCCGACACCAACTGATGGCAGGCCAGCACCTGTCTAATGGCGGGCGAGAAACTGCGTAATGCGGTTCCATAGATCATCGCGCACCTGGTCATTTTCCTGACAAAGCTCATGTCGTGCATTCGGGAATTCGTGCCATTCACATCGCGGCAGCATCTTCAGCATCCGACCTGTCGATGCCTTGTGGACGACCACTTCCGCACCAGATGTGAGCGCCAGAACCGGCAGATCAATCGAACGCATCCAGTGACGTGACATCGTGGTCTTGATGCAGGAATCATAGGCAGCAGTCACCCATGCCCAACTGGCCCCGCTGCGGCGCAATTCCGGCCGATCATCAAACCAGAGGAAGCTTTCCGTATAATGGACCGGGTCCCGCGTCAGCACATTGCCCGCCCGGAACTGGCGCACCCGTTCCAGCGCGCGCGGTTTTTGGCCAAGCGCATAAAAAGGGCCTCGCCCCAACAGACAGGCGATCCGGCCAAGCAGCCGCCCAAGCCAAAGCGGCGGTATTGGCGGGGCGATCATGGGTGACAGCAATATGAGCGCCACAATTTGATCCGGCAGGCGGTCGGCAAGCCGCAGTGCCAGATGCCCGCCCATCGAATGGCCGATCAGCGTGACATTTTCCCCAGCCCAGCCCGCCGCCGCCAGCAACGCCTCTGCCGCCTTAAGATGGGTTGTGAAATCATCGATATGGACTGTCAGCGGGTCAGAACCCAAATGGCCGGAAAGACCCTGCCCCGGCCAGTCAATCATCAAAAGATCATAACCTGCATCATGCAGCTGGTGCGCTGCATGACTGTGTTTTTCGATGAACTCGGTAAAGCCCGGGCAGAACATAACCCGCCCGCGCGACGTGCCCTTCGCTTTCCACAGATGGCCACGGATGCGGTAGGTGCCATTTGATGCCCAGATATCCGCGCCAGCCGGGGGTCGCAGGCCGGCTGCTTGTGCGGCAGGTGCGGAAGGCTGGCTGCACATCGGCTATTCCGCCGGCTGTTGGTGCGGCAAGGTCACAATAGCCGCATCTTCGGCGCCATTCTCGGCACGGTTCTCCGCGCCATCAGCAAACCCTTTCGACTGACGGTCCCACATTTGTTTATAGAGCCCGTCCAAAGCCAGAAGCGCGTTATGCGTGCCCCGTTCCACAACAAGCCCGTCAGACAACACCAGTATTTCATCAGCATCGATGACCGTTGAAAGACGGTGCGCGATCACCAGCGTGGTGCGGGCCTTGGACACCTCATCCAGCGATTGCTGGATGTTTTTCTCGGTGCGGCTGTCCAGCGCCGAGGTGGCCTCGTCAAACAGAAAGATCGAAGGCTGTTTCAGAATCGCCCTGGCGATGGCCACACGCTGTTTTTCGCCCCCTGAAAGCTTTAGCCCCCGCTCGCCGACGACGGTGTCAAAACCATGTTCCAAATTGCCAATAAAGCTGTCGATCGCGGCCATCTTTGATGCCGCTGCGATCTCATCCTCTGTTGCCCCATGGCGCCCATAGCCAATATTGTAGCCAATGGTGGCATTGAACATCACCGTATCCTGCGGCACCACACCGATGCTGGACCGGACACTGGCCTGGGTCACCTCGCGCAGATTTTGCCCATCAATGCGCACGACACCGCTTTGCGGATCATAAAAACGGAACAGCAACCGCGAAATCGTCGTCTTGCCCGACCCGCTCGGCCCGACAATGGCAACACGCCGGCCTTTCGGAACGGTGAAGGTCACCCCCTTCAGGATTTTCCGATCCCCATAGGAAAAATGCACATCTTCAAAATCAATGGCACCGCCCACGACATTGAGATCGGGTGCGTTTTCACGGTCTGCAATGGTCACAGGCGCATCAAACAATCCGAACATGCGTTCCATATCTACCAGCGCCTGACGCAATTCACGATATACCCAGCCAAGGAAATTGAGTGGCATGTAAAGTTGCAGAAGATAGGTATTCACCGCGACGAAATCACCGACTGTCAGCATCCCCTGCTGGATATGAAGTCCGGCCATTCCCATCATCATCATTAGCCCGACGGCGATGATCGCCCCCTGCCCGATATTCACCACCGAAAGCGATGTACGTGACCGGACAGCCATCTGCTCATAGCGCTTCATCGCCTCGTCATAACGATCCGTTTCGACAGATTCGGCATTAAAATATTTGACGGTTTCGTAATTGAGCAGTGAATCCACAGCGCGTGTGGCGGCCTTTTCATCGGCATTGTTCATTTCGCGGCGGAACTTGATCCGCCACTCGGTTACGCGGACCGTGAACAGGCAATAGGCCATGACCGTGGTGAAGGTCACAGCTGCATAGAAAAACCCAAACATCGCCCAGAGGATGACGCTGACGAGGATCACCTCGACCAGCAACGGCAGCACCTCGAAGAACACGATTGTCAGCAGGAATTCTATCCCTTTGGCGCCCCGGTCAATCGCGCGGGTCAAACCGCCTGTCTGCCGATCAAGATGAAATTGCAGGGACAAACGGTGCAAATAGGCAAAGGCCTTTATCGCGGCACCGCGTACAGCGCGCTGCGCTACCGCCGCAAATAGATATTGTTTCAACTCGGCGAACACCTGTTGGCCAAGGCGTGACAGCGCATAGCCGGCAATCAGCAACAGCAATATGCCGAGTGAAAACCCGGTTTCGGCATTCACCAAATCGACCGCGGCCCCATAGAGGAGCGGCGTAATAATGTTGGAGCCGCGCGACGCCACCAACGCGCTGAATGCTGAAAAGATCCTGATGCGAATACGCCGGTCACCGCGCGGCGCGGTGTAGTGCCATAGCGCCGCAATCAGGGATGCGGTTTTTTTGAGTCCGGCATTTTGCATGTGACACGCCTGCGGATCAGTGACGTTAGGATGGCCTGCTATTCAGGATCAATCGATCAGAATTGGTCCTGGGCCGCCGTTGTGAAGCTTTCGCCGCACCCACAGCGGGCGACTTCATTCGGATTGTTGAATACAAAGCGCGAGGCGAACTTATCCTCTTCCCAATCCATTTCGGACCCGACCAGGAACATGACCGCACTGGGGTCGATGAAGACGGTCACCCCCTTATCTTCAATCTTGTCCTCAAACGGCTTGGCCTCGGCGGCATATTGCACGTCATATTGCAGACCGGAACATCCGGCAGTCTTGATACCGATGCGCAGCCCTACAATCTCGCCATCAGCAGCCGCGATCAGGCGACGCACCTGTTCGGCGGCCGCATCTGTAAGGCTGATTATTGGTTTGCCGGGTTCAAACATCGGCTATTCCGCTCCATTTTTGCCAGCTATCATCAGCTAGAAATCCATATCCAGCGCCATTTTGGCATCTTCGCTCATGCGCTCTGGCGACCAGGCCGGCTCCCAGACCAATTCCACGGTTACAGCCCCGACACCTTTTGCATCTGCAACGGCGCGGGCGACTTGGCCCGGCATTTCACCCGCCACAGGGCACCCTGGCGCCGTCAGTGACATGGTAATATACACATCGCCATTCTGCTTGCGATCGAAACTGTAAATCAAACCCAAATCGAAAATATTCACCGGAATTTCCGGATCATGGACGGATCGCAACGCATCTTCGATATGATCCAGTGCCGCAGGCCCGGATGGATGTTCCAGCGCCTTGCCGGCCTCTGCCCGAAAACCGGACGTGGTATCTGGCAGAAAATCTGCAAGTCCCGGGCCTGTGGCCGGATCACGACTATCCATCCGGCTGCCCGGACCATTTGGCAGATAAGGGTTCTGGTCGTGATCGTTCATCTGCCCTACCCGAAAATGCGCCGGACCTTTTCCAGCGCTTCTGCCAGCGCGTCAAATTCCTCGGCGCGCGAATAAATGCCGACGGATGCCCGTCCGGTGGATGGCAGATCCAGAAAATCCATCAGCGGCTGCGCACAGTGATGTCCGGCCCTTATCGCCACGCCCTCATGGTCGATGATGGTCGAGATATCATGCGGATGCGCGCAATCCATGGTGAAAGATACCACGCCCGATTTCCCGGGCGCAGTGCCAATCAATGTCAGCCCTTCAACCGCTGACAAACGCTGATGCGCGTAGTTCAGAACGCTCTGTTCATGCGCCCTGACCGCGTCCATTCCGATGGCCTCGACATAATCAATCGCCGCACCGAGGGCGATGGTCTCGGCAATTGCCGGCGTGCCAGCCTCAAACCGCAGCGGTGCCTCAGCAAAGGTGGTTTTCTCAATAGTCACCCTGTCGATCATATCACCGCCACCGAGGAATGGCGGCATGTCGGCAAGGATATCAGCGCGGCCCCACAGCACCCCGACCCCGTTCGGCCCATACAGCTTATGCGCTGAAAAGACATAAAAATCTGCCCCCAGCGCACGCACATCAACAGGCATATGCACCACACCCTGACACCCATCCACCACCAGCAGGGCACCCGCATCATGCGCGATCTCGGAAATGGCGGCGATCGGAAAAACGGTACCCAGCACATTGGACACATGCGGGACCGCTATGATGCGCGTGCGGTCGGTGACCATGTCGGTCAGGTGGCTCATGACGAAGGTGCCGTCACGTTCCAGCGGAAAGGCACGCACTGTCGCACCTGTCTTTTCGGCAACCAGTTGCCAGGGAACAATATTCGCGTGATGATCAGCAATGCTGATCAGGATTTCATCGCCTGGCTGTAATCTGGGTTCCGCCCAACTGCGGGCGATGAGGTTCAGCGCCATGGTCGCGCCGGATGTCAGCACGATTTCGTCACCCGAATCAGCCCCTATAAAATCCGCGACCCTGCCCCGCACGGCTTCATAAAGGTCGGTCGATGCCTCGGACAGGAAATGCAGCCCGCGATGCACATTGGAATAGGTATCCTGATAGGCGGATAAAAGCGCATCCAGCACCTGTTTCGGCTTTTGCGCGGATGCAGCGCTGTCCAGATAGACAAGCGGTTTACCGTGGATGCTGCGATCGAGGATCGGAAAATCCGCACGAATGGCATCAATATCAAAGCTGCGCCGGGCGTCATCCATTACGACGCCTCCTCATGTGCCATCCATGCCTCGGCAACCGGACGCAACAGACCGGCCAGCCGGTCGTTCCCGATTGTTTCGATGGCATCAATCAGAAATGCCTCAACCAGCATGGCGCGGGCGATATCTTCCGGAATGCCCCGGCTGGTCAGGTAGAAAAGCTGAGTTGCATCCAGTTCACCTACCGTGGCGCCGTGCGCACAAACCACATCATCAGCATAGATTTCCAGCTCGGGTTTGGCATCCACCTCTGCCTTTCGCGAGAGCAACAGCGCCCGTGCCATCTGCTGGCCATCGGTTTTCTGTGCATCGGGGGCAACATGAACACGCCCCTGATAGACACCACGTGACCGGTCATCAAGAACGCCACGGATGATCTGGTTCGAGGTGCAGTTGGGCACTGCATGGTCCATATAGGTAGTGATATCCTGATGTTGCGCGCCACGACCCATATAAATGGCCGAGAGCTTGCAATCCGCCCCCTCACCAGCAAAGGCGACATGTGTTTCCAGGCGTGACAGCTGCCCCCCGACGCTCAGCGCAAACCCGTCAATGCTGGCCCCTTCACCAAGGGCAACACCTGTTGCTGAAAGATGCGTTGTTGTTTCACCTTCAATCTGCAACTTGGCCTGTTCGAGCCGTGCGCCAGCGGCAAGGTCACAGCCAATCAGCGGTGCTGACAGCCCGATCGAGGTTTCATGCCATTCTGCCAGTTCCAGACGCGCACCTTCGGCGAGCCGAAGCAACACCACCGGATGCGCTGACAGGTCGGCACCCGTGCCTTCAAACACCAGCATCAGCGGTGCCCCTGCATCGCCAGTCACATCGATCAGAATACCGGCGCTCATCACCGCCAGCGACAGATTGCTGACCGGATGGCCGGCCGGGGCCAATGCGCGCAGGCGCGTCATCGCATCCTCATCACCCTCCAGACGTGATATGGAAATGCCAGACGGCGGCGATAGCATGCCGGCAGGGTCAATCACACCATTCACAAACCGCAGCACATGCGCGCCGATACCGGCAGCGGCATCCGCAGCACCACCAGATGGCAGGTCAGTCAGATCGCCAGACTGCAAAAACTGTCGGTCATCCAGCGCGGCCAAACGGGTAAAGCGCCAGGCTTCGGCACGGGGGCCGGGCCAACCGCTGGCCTGCCAATCAGCGAGTGCCGCAGAACGCACCGCGCTTGTCGTTGTGATCGCAGCCAGATCAGGCAACATCATCGATGCCGGCATATCCGGAATCCTCCACCTCTAGCGCCAATTCCTTGCCACCTGACTTGCGGATCTTGCCGCCTGCCAGAATATGCACGTAATCGGGTACGATATGGTCCAGCAACCGCTGGTAATGGGTGATAACAAGCATGGCACGGCCAGGGTCGCGAAGGGTATTGACCCCTTCGGAGACCACGCGCAGTGCATCAACATCAAGCCCTGAGTCGGTTTCATCGAGGACTGCCATCGCCGGTTCCAGCAGGGCCATCTGCAGGATTTCGTAGCGCTTTTTCTCGCCGCCCGAAAAGCCGACATTCACAGCGCGTTTCAACATCACGTCATCAATGCCAAGGTCACGCGCCTTGCCGCGGACCATTTTCACAAAAGCCAGCTGGTCGACCTCTTCCTCGCCCGCCTCAATCCGGCGTGCATTGACGGCAGCCCGCAGAAAGCTCATCCCGCCAACGCCGGGCAATTCAACCGGATACTGGAAGGCCAGGAACATGCCGGCACGGGCGCGTTCATCTGGTTCCATCTCCAGCAGGGATTCGCCATTCATCAGGATGTCGCCCCCCGTCACCTCATAACCGTCGCGGCCGGCAAGCACATAGGACATGGTGCTTTTGCCAGATCCGTTCGGCCCCATGATGGCATGCACCTCCCCGGCATTTATGGTGAGCGATATACCATTCAGGATGGGCTTGTCGCCGACTGACGCGTGCAGATCGCGAATTTCAAGTAAAGCAGTCATTCTCTGGTCCAAAAATCTATTTTTGTTGTTCTGGTTACGTGTCTGATGCTGGTGCCGATGGCGGCATCAGCCAACCGACCCTTCGAGGCTGATACCGATCAGCTTTTGCGCCTCGACGGCAAATTCCATGGGCAATTCCTTCATCACTTCCTTGCAGAAGCCGTTCACGATCAGCGACACGGCATCTTCCTCGCCAATACCGCGCTGCAGACAGTAGAATTTCTGGTCTTCCGAGATGCGCGACGTCGTGGCTTCATGCTCGATTTTCGCACTGGGGTTGCGCGACACGATATAGGGTACGGTATGCGCACCACATTTATCACCGATCAGCAACGAATCGCATTGTGTGAAGTTACGCGCATTTTCGGCCGTGGGCTGCATATGGACCAGCCCGCGATAGCAGTTCTGCGACAGACCTGCGGAAATGCCCTTCGAGATGATGGTCGACCGGCTCCCTTCCCCGATATGGATCATTTTTGTGCCGGTATCGGCCTGCTGGTGGTTATTGGTCAGCGCCACCGAGTAGAACTCACCCACTGAATCTTTGCCGCGCAGCACGCAAGACGGGTATTTCCATGTAATGGCCGATCCGGTTTCCACCTGCGTCCAGGAGATTTTTGACCGGTCGCCGCGGCAAATACCGCGCTTTGTCACGAAATTATAGATACCGCCCCTGCCGTTCTCATCACCGGGATACCAGTTCTGCACGGTTGAATATTTGATTTCGGCATCAGTCATCGCCACCAGTTCAACAACCGCTGCATGCAGCTGGTTTTCGTCACGTTGCGGTGCGGTGCAGCCTTCAAGATAGCTGACATAGGACTCATCCTCGGCAATGATCAGCGTACGCTCAAACTGGCCGGTATTCTGCTCATTAATCCGGAAATAGGTCGAAAGCTCCATTGGGCACCGCACACCCTTGGGGATGTAGACAAAGGACCCATCGGTAAAGACAGCAGAATTCAGGGCGGCAAAGTAATTGTCGCCAACCGGAACGACTGACCCCATGTAACGCTGCACCAATTCCGGATAATCACGGATCGCCTCGGAAATCGGGCAAAAGATAACGCCGGCCTTTGACAGCTCTTCGCGGAACGTTGTCGCCACCGACACCGAATCAAACACCGCATCAACCGCCACGTTGGCAAGGCGCTTTTGTTCGTTCAACGGGATACCGAGCTTTTCATAGGTTGCCAAAAGCTCTGGGTCTACCTCATCCAGCGACTCCAGCTTTTTCACGGCCTTTGGTGCGGCGTAATAATAGCTGTCCTGATAGTCGATCGGCGGAATATCAAGCTTTGCCCAGTCCGGGCTTTCCATCGTCAGCCAGCGACGATAGGCCTTCAGGCGCCATTCCAGCATCCATTCCGGCTCGTCCTTCTTGGCCGAGATAAAGCGCACAATATCTTCGCTGAGCCCTTTCGGCGCCTTTTCGGTCTCAATATCGGTGACGAAGCCGTATTTGTAGCTTCCGGTCGCCTGTTCAACCTGTTTGATGGTTTCGGTCGTTGCAGCCATGCCAGCCTGTCCTGTCAGTGATCCATCAATTGGCGGGCGCCAATTGATCGGATGCCAATTGAGGGGAAGTAAGTGGATGTATCTCGGTGTCGCGCGGGGCGAATAATTCCGCCGGGTCAATCAGATCGGCAAGGCTGACGGCCTGCAATGCGCCGCGCAAAGCCCCGTTCACCTTGTTCCAGTGATTGCTCATGAAGCAGCAATTGCTGACCGCGCACGGGTCCTGCGTTCCGTCCACGCAGCCATTGACCGCGATCGGGCCTTCCACCGCTTCGACGATATGTACCAGCGAAATATTTTCGGGCCGGCCAAGCAGCAGATACCCGCCAGCGGCGCCGCGACGCGTTTCCAGAAGGCCGGCAGATTGCAGCCGCTTTGCGACCTTCGCCACGGTCGGCTGGTTCAACCCGGTTAGCGCAGCCAGCTGTGCCGTGGGCATGACGTCACCATGCCGGTGCGCCAATGCGCCAAGCACCAGAATGGCATAGTCTGTCAGCCGGTTTAAGCGCAGCATGAAGCCTGACCTCTGTACCATCAAACCGCCCAGATCCGGCGGTTTTGCGAATGATTATCATAATCAAGACCAAAATGGTCCTGTTTAGGGCCAGATAGGGTATTCGGGCCTGTTTCGCAAGCGGGCAAAGCCACAATTATTGAAATTATTCTAAATTTAGATAGGGTTTTTGTATGCAGAGCAGTTGCCGGCGCGTGCAGCCTGTTCTGTTCACTTTAGGGGGGCTTTGGGAACGCATGAAAAATCCGGTCGATATTCTTTTTCTGGACCATCCACGCAGCGTGGGTGAGACCTATTTTCAGCATCAAAGATTTGCATTGCGGATATCTGGGCAGTTAATGCTGGCAGCAGTTGGCGCCATCATCCACGCGGTCGTGCCAAAATTGTGCGAAACGAGTGCCAGCAGGCGCATCCGGTCATTGCATCAGCTAGTGCGGCCGCGCAATTAATCACTGCATAGAATAATGTGAAGCAGGCGGCAGGCTAGTTACATGCCTCGCGGCGCAGGGTGTAGCGCTCACCCTCCATGCCATCAAACAGATCTTCAAGATCGGGGTGGCCAACAGGCCCGTTTTCACCGTCCAGAACCAGGTTCTGCTGGCTGACATAGGCGGTGTAATAGCTGTCAGAGTTTTCGGCCAGCAGATGATAGAAGGGCTGATCCTTGTGCGGGCGCAGTTCGGCCGGGATTGATTCGTACCATTCCTCGGTATTGTCGAATTCGGGATCAACATCCACAACAACGCCGCGAAACGGGTACAGGCGATGACGAACAATCGCACCAATACAGAATTTCGCCAAATTATTGTCCATCACGATCCCAACGCATGGCCCGCCAGCCGGCAGTGCCGCACAAGACTGAAAAACGTCTAGAAACGTTCCTTGACCTTCATGACCTGACGGCCACGATACATGCCAGTCTTCAGGTCGATGTGATGCGGACGATGCAGTTCACCCGTTGTCTTGTCTTCGACATAGGCATCATTCTTGAGCGCATCATGAGCGCGGCGCATGTTGCGCTTGGAGCGTGTGATTTTGGACTTTGGAACAGCCATGGGTTCGGTCTCTCGCTGACACTGAAATTTCCGGCGACGATGTATGTCTTCGCAACGCGTGTTGCGCCAACACATGCGGCGTCGGACAAGGGCGGATATGTAGGCGAAAGCCCGGCAAGTGTCAACCCAAACCGGCCTGCGCTGCCAGCAGATTTCAAACCGGACTTGCGGCATGTCCCGTTACTTCACGTTTCCGTGAAGAAGCGTCTTTTATTTTAGTGATTAACCGTAAATTAACCAATCTCTTCCTAGCCTGTCCCCAACGCTGCCGGACAATCCATGACAGCAGCACAGTTAATGTTTGGAGACAGATATGGATAGCCGTTTCACACCCTTTATCCTGATCCGCACGTCACGTCGCTATTTGCGGCGACTGCATGTGATCCTTGGCAACCTTTTCGTTGTGTGCGCCGTGCTGGTCGCGCTTGGCATTGCCAGTGCTGCTGCTGATACGCCATCAACACCACAGGCAACATCACAGCAAACATCGCAGCAAACATCACAGCAAACCTCACAGGGCAAGGCCACCCAGACAGATCTGATGCGCGGCATGCTGGCGTTACGGACAGGGCATGTTCAAATGGCCTATACCATCCTCGAACCAATTGCCGCATCAGGGTCGCCACATGCACAATATGCGGTGGGGCTGATCCTGACCAAGCGCGGGGCAGAATTGTCGACTGACATTTTCGATACCGACAAAATCAGGGCGCTCGACAATGCCGCCGCACGTGACGCCCGTCGAAAGGCCATCCGCGAGTCACAAGCGCATGACATGTTTGGCGCGGCAGCGCGGTAAGGACATATCGGCGCAATCTTCGAATTGGGGTTTCAATATGAGCGCGGGATCGGCACCAAAGTTGATATCGACAAGGCGCTGTCCATGTACCGCATCGCCGGTGTGAAAAACCATCTGAATGCCCAGTATAATCTGGCTGTCCTGTTATCCGCCGAAAATGGGGCAAAACCCAATCTTGGCGAGGCCTATATGTGGGCCGTGACAGCGCACCATAACGCCATCAAAAACGGCCATCAGCTGCTGACCCCCAGACTGACGGACAGCCTTGCCAGCAAGATCCGCGCCCGCATTCGGCATGGTGATGCTGTACGCACCCACCGGATCGCCGCCAAACTGACCGGTCTCGCAGTGTGAGACCGGTCCGCCGGCAAGCCATGCGTTGCTGGGAAAGGGCCCCGACCGCTTGCAAATATCATCCGGGCCGACCAAACTTGATGTCATCAGCAGACGGCGTGGGATAGGTAGAAGATGGTGCGCCTTGATGACAATCTGGCACCGTGGCAACGGCTTGGCCCGAAATTCAAATTGGGATTGCGGGCGCGTGATGAACAGGCGTGGCTGCCCCATGAAGATGCCTTTGGAGACGCGGATCGCCGCGCCGCACAAATTCGCCTGGCAAACCACCTTCTAGATACGCAGCATGCAGAGGTGTTCGCGACGACGGATGCCGATCAGCATGCCGCATGCGAGGTTCTGGCAATGGTGATCGACAATCTGACGCATCACCATCCGGGCGATCCGCCAAAACCCCTTGATCACCTGCATCCCCTGGAAGCTGCCGCCCGCATGCTGCCGGAGGATCTGTTACTGTTGACACCGCGCCACCGCGATGGTGCCGACGAAGCCTTCCCCGAATGGGTTCTTGTGGCGGCGGCCCTGCGCTTTCCAGCGCATTGGCGACTTGCCGACAAAATGGGCCGGCCACTGGCGGCCATTCACGAACCCGTCCCGCATTATGCTGACATACTGGAACGGCCGATGGACCGATTTTTTACCAATATGCAGACAGGACCCATCAGCCATCGCTGGAACTGGTCGGTGGTGACATCTTCCGCGCTGTTCACGCCTGACCGGGCGGTGAGTGCGCCTGTTGCTGTTGGCGAGGGGATTCAGCGGCTATTCGTGCGGATGGAAAGCCAGACACTGCGCAAACTGCCCGAAACGGGTCAGATTCTTTTTACCATACGGACCTATATCGAACCGGTTCTGAAATGGGCGCATATTCCCGGGGCGCTTGCTGATCTGGCCACAATGCTGGCCGGCATGTCGCCGCAAACACGTGCATATAAAGGGGTAACCCGGTATGAAGCCGCGCTGCACCATCATCTTGCCAGCCTTCAGGCCTGATCCGGACTGCCAGCCCCGCGCTGTCAAAGACGCTTGCAGGTGCCTTCCTCGGTCCGCCTATAGCCGGGATTGCAGGTCCAGCGGTCATTCCTGACGGTTGCGTTTGCTGGTGCCACAATCCGGTTACAGGTCCCGTCTTCCCCGCTGGCAAATCCGGCAAAGCATTTGATAACACTGCCCTGAACATAGCCATTGTCTGGCGCGACCAGCGCAACACAGACATCGCCATCCTGCTTGAAACCCGTATTGCATTGCCAGCGATCACCGCGCAGCGTGGCATGTGGTGGCACCACCACTTTTACGCATTCATCCCCGTCCCGCCGGTATCCTGGAAAGCATTGCCACCCATTTCCCTGAACATAGCCATGTGCCGGTGCAATAACTGCAATACATTGATCCTCGACACGGCGATATCCGGCGCGGCACTGCCATTCATTTCCACGCACAACACCCTGTGCGGCCATCGTGATGGCAACGCAGCCCTCTCCATCCCGCGCATAGCCGGCACGGCAGACCCAGCTGTTGCCCTGGATCATCGCATTGGGTGGTGCGGAAAACGCCACACAGGCACCGCTGTCATCCAGCGCATAACCGGCATGGCAAATCACAGCGCCGTCGCGGATATACCCATAGCTTGGCGCCGTAATGCGGATGCATGACTGGTCCTTCCGGACATAACCGCTGACACAGGCCCATCCATTGGCCACTTTCACGGCATATGCAGGCGGCTGAACCGCGGTACAGGCGGGCGGGGCGCCATCAGTCCCATCGGCAAGCCGGAAACCGTCAAGACACCGCCAGCCATTCTCCGCCATGCGGGCATTTGCCGGCATGCTACTGCCAGTCTGTATCGGCATGACTAGCGCCGCGACACGCCGGTCGCCAGCCGTGCGTTCCGCCTGATCATCGCCAATATCGGTATCACTGTTGTCGGGATCAGCGCTGTTGGTATTACTGCCCGTCTCAACGGCCGGAGAGGTGTCTGTTTCACCGGATGTCTGCGCCAGCGCCGCGCCCGCCACCATCATCGCCATGACAAGCACGCAAGCTGCCAAAATGCGGCGGCATGTTTCACTGTAAAATGTCACAACAGGCAATGGTCTACCCCGCGCACATGCCGTAGGTTGCTCAGACGTCGCTTCTGGATGGCAGAATCGCAAAGACCGGTTTTTTGGTCAAGCCTTCCGCCACTATTCTGTTCCGGTTTGGGTCAACCCGTATTGCGGCGGCGCAACCGTCCTTCGCCGCCACGACCACGTTGCGGCGCGCCGGTAGATCTACGGAACGGCTTAATCTTTTTTGCCGGACGCGGTGCGGCCTTGTCAACTGCCCCAGACCCGGATTTGCCATGCGGTTTGCCTGCTGGCCGACGGGTTTTGTTGAGCCGGGCTTTGGTCAGCGTCTGACGCCCCGAGGGTTGATCTTGCTTGCCGCCAGTTTTGTCGGCACGCGGTGTCTTGTCCGTTGCCTGACGCGCGCCGGCATTGAAGTCGGCATTATCCGTTGGCTTGCCGCCGCGTGATTTATCTTTGCGGACGTTGCCCCCGTTTGACTTAAATCCGTTCGATTTGGATCCCTTTGATTTGGGTCCGTGGGATTTATCCTTGGATGATTTGTCTTTGTAGGGCTTGCCCTTGGCCGGCTTACCCTGCGGGGACTTTGCTGTGTTTGGTGCGTCTGTCCCCTCCGTGAACCGCTTTGCCCCGGCCGTGCCAGCCCGCGCCCGCTTTGCACGCGCGTCATCGCTTTGACCACCACGTGAACCACTGCGCTGATCGGCACGTTGCCCAGATCGCTGGCCAGAACGCTGCCCGGATCGCTGGCCAGAACGCTGGTTACGCGGCGGGCGACCGCGCCCCTTGCGGGCGCGCGGCGCACGTTCCGGCACAAAATCATCGACCGGATTGCCGTCACCATCGGTAATTGTCAGCCTTTGTCCGACTTGCGCCAGAATGGCCCCCAGCTTTTCCTGATCCACAACGGCGCAGATGGACAGCGCCTCACCTTTGCGCCCGGCGCGTCCAGTCCGCCCGATGCGATGAATATAGGTGTCTACCGTTTCGGGCAGATCAAAATTGATCACCAGCCGCAAACCGGACATATCAATCCCGCGCGCGGCGACATCCGTCGCGACCAGCACCTGCAACGCGCCCGTCTTGAATTTCCGTATGACCTTCTGGCGGATATATTGGCGCATATCACCATGCAGCGCATCAACGCCGACGCCTTGCTTGCCAAGCCACTCTGCAAGCTGGTCAGCACGCATCCGCGTGCGCACAAAAACCAGCACCTGCCCGTCATCAATTGCCTGCAGCTCGCGCAGCAGCAGATCACGCTTATCAATATTCTGCGCCAGGATCGCCCGCTGGCTGACGGTGTCTACCGTCTTGCCGGCATTTTCGACCTTGACTGTCATCGGGTCGTTGAGAAAGCCCTCAGCCAGCGTTTTCATCTCGGCCGGCATGGTGGCAGAAAACAGCACCGTCTGGCGTGTCTCTGGCAACATCGAGAGAATGCGTTTGATTGCCGGGTAAAAACCCAGATCAATCATCTGATCGCCCTCATCAAGGACAAAATGGGCGATCTCCTGCAGGTTAACCGCGCCGCGGGCCTGCAGATCTTCCAGACGCCCAGGGGTGGCAATAATCATATCGACCCCTTTTTTCAGCGACCTGATCTGGTGGTCATAACGCTCGCCGCCGCAAACAACAAGATAACGCAGTTTCAGGCTGGCAGAGAGCGCTTTGAGGCTTTCTGCGATCTGGTAGGCAAGCTCGCGCGTGGGGGCCAGGATCAGCGTATTCGTCCGTCTTACATCCTTGGCTTTCTTGCGTTCCAGTTGCTGATGCAGCAGTGGCAACAGAAAGGCCGCCGTTTTTCCAGTGCCTGTCTGGGCAAGGCCAATGAGATCATGCCCTTCCAGCATGGCCGGGATGGCCTGTGTCTGGATGGGTGTCGGCTTTATCAACCCCACCGCCGCGGCATCATCAACAATAGTTGGTGCCAGCCCCAGTTCAAAAAATGGGTCATTGTCAAAGCCGTCTGCATCGCCGTTTTCGGGCGCGGTGCGGGTATCATTCATAAGAAAATCCTTTAGGTGCCAGCTATCTGGTGCGGCCTGTTTCGCCCTTGTAAGGGGGTCGGCATCACCCCGCCGACGGGGACCGCACCGAATGGCGCACAAAGCCGGCAGCCCTGCGCCATTCCGCGCATACCTCCGGAGGTGCGCAGTGAATAGCCCATGCAGCGCGCCTTGTCATGCGCTATTCGCACCTCAGACGGTGAAAAGCCAATTTAAGCAAAAAAATCATCCCAGAACTGTTATTTCAGAACGTTCTGGTGACAGGCGCCCGGTTGCTGCGCGCAAGACGGGCCTTTTTCAACCACTGCCCAGGGTCACAATTTATACTGTTGCACCAGTGTCCGGTCAGAATAACAGATGGACACGAACCAAGAAAGCCTGCAGCGGCCACTGGCGGGCAGCGCCTATGGATATGGATTACCAGGCAAAGGTTTCTTCGCCGCGCAGCCATCCCCCCTTGGCAACGAACGCGCCTTCAAATTCGAACCATTTTGACCAGTAGATCTGGCAGGCCTCACGCGCCTTGGCGTTCTCATACTCCCAGATACAGCATGCTTTGATCACACCATTTTCGCGCGTTTCAACTATTCGCAGGCTCTTTTGTCCCTGCGATTTCAGATAGCTGACAGCCTCGGGGGTGCTGAATGTCTCCAACTTGTCGCGCCAGATACGTATGTCGCCTTCGGTTGCAAACACCATCGTTAAAATCGCGTAGTAAGGCTGGTCAGACATATTCACTTTCACTCGGTCCAGAGACATCAGTTGAAACAGGGCCCGATGACGGAGGTCCTGCGAACAGAAGGTGACGGCATCTGTCTCCGGGAACGGGCGCGCGGATACGCAGCGTGCAGGACACACAGGAAGACACAACCTGCCGACGACGCCATGCTGTTACATATAAAAGATAATGTCTACAAATCTTCAAACACGGCCAGCCCGGCAGAGCAGACGGACGGTAATGCCCTTACTATGCCGAATGGGATGTTGCTGATCTGTACGGGATGTTGGTGGAGCCAGACGGGATCGAACCGACGACCTCCTGCTTGCAAAGCAGGCGCTCTCCCAGCTGAGCTATGGCCCCATAAAAGACCCTGATTAGCGCCATGACACGGCGTTTCAGGCAAGTGACGACAACAGGCGTTGCCGCAGGCCCGTGTTATCTGCGAATGGCTGGCTGTGGTCAACCCTTTTTTTAGCATGATGGTGCGGTACGCACCTCTACCCGGCCCCTTATGAGGTGTTTATCAAAAAAGGGCAGCCGGCCTGTTGCGACGCCGGCTGCCATCGGAGGAAGACAAAAATCTCGGACGGATCAGGCTGCCTCGGCTGACATCGCCTCCAGCACAGCGTCAAATGTCACTTTACCGTCCTTCACGTTCAGACCGTTGGCCAGATGCGGATCGCGGTCGAGCGCGGCAACACCATGTTCGGCAAGGGCCAGCACATGCGGCAAGGTGGCATTGTTAAGCGCCTCTGAAGATGTTAGCGGCACCGAGCCCGGCATGTTGGCAACGCAGTAATGTACGACCCCGTCAACAACATAGGTCGGATCATCATGCGTGGTTGCACGCGATGTCTCGAAACACCCACCCTGGTCAATCGCAACATCGACAAGAACCGATCCAGGCTTCATTTCTGACAGAAATGCCTTGGAAATCAGCTTCGGCGCGCTGGCACCGGGAATCAACACCGCCCCAATCACCATATCGGCCGAACGGCAGACCTCTTCCAGAACAGCATTGCTGGAATAGCGTGTGGTCACAGCACTGCCAAAAATATCTTCGAGATACCGCAGACGCGGCACAGAGCGATCCAGAATGGTCACGCGCGCACCAAGGCCGAGGGCCATTTTTGCAGCGTTTGTGCCAACAACACCGCCGCCAATTACCACAACCTCGGCCGGCGATGTGCCCGGCACACCCGAAATCAGCAGACCACGCCCACCGGCGCTGGCCTTCAGATTGGCAGCCCCTTCGATAACTGCCAGACGACCGGCAACCTCGCTCATCGGGGCCAGCAGCGGCAAACCGCCAGCATCATCAGTGATGGTTTCATACGCAATCGCGGTGCAACCCGATTCCATAAGACCACGTGTCTGCGCCAGATCCGCTGCAAGATGCAGATAGGTGAAAAGGATCTGGTCAGAGGACAGCTGTACCCATTCGCCTGGCTGTGGCTCTTTGACCTTGACGATCATCTCGGCTGCGGAAAATATCTCCGCGGCGGTGCCTTTGATCTCGGCGCCTGCGGCGCGATACACGTCATCCGACGCGCCAATGCCAGCACCAGCGCCGGTTTCGACAATGACCTTATGTCCGCGTCCTGTCAGCTCGGCAACCGAACTCGGCACCAGCCCGACGCGTGACTCACGTACTTTGATTTCCTTTGGAACACCGATCAGCATAAATACTCTCCCATTGATACCTGACGCATTGGCCTGCAGTGGCCGCTTTGCACATTTTAAAACTGATAAAATATATGATGATTCTTGTGGCATTTCTTTGCTTTTTGTTGTGGATAAAGTAGGATTAATCGCATGATTGATGGTATTTGCGTGTTTATGCGCAATTATCATGTGTGATTTAGGTGTTGGCACAATAGTCGTGGGAATGTGGCGTTATGGACCGGATTGACCAGGCAATCCTCAGCACACTTCAGGACAATGCGCGGATCGCAAATGTGGATCTGGCATCGACGGTCGGGCTGTCTCCATCTGCCTGCCTGCGCCGTGTTGCGCAACTCGAGAAGGCCGGGATCATCGATGGATATCGTGCCCAGCTGAATGCCAGCAAGATGGGCCATGATGTGCTGGTGCTTGTGCAGATCACGCTTGAGGGACAGTCAGCGGACATGCTGGCTGAATTCGAGGCAGCGGCCGCCAAGATCCCGCAGGTGCTTGCGGTATTCCTTATCGCGGGTGAGAGCGACTATATTCTGCGGATTGCAGCGCGGGATGTCGGCGATTTTGGACGGCTGCACGCAACCCACTTGTCCGCCCTACCCCATGTTCTGCGCATGGAAAGCAGTTTTGTGATGCGTGAAGTCTTCAACCGCTCACTTGCCCCGCCCGCCACCTGACCCGCCACCTGACCCGCCAGAAACATGCTCCGCCAGATCATCCGCGTCAGCCAGCGCTGCGCCCATGCTGCGCATGTCATCGATGAAACTGTAAAGCGGCTGCCAGTCATCCTGATCTTCAATAGGTGCCCAAAGCGCTTCAACTGTGTCGATCGGCAGCGCGACCGCCGCGTCACGTCCAAAGAAAGGATGATTGGCACTGGCGCGCGGCGTTGCACCTTGCAGGGTCGCTGCAAAGGCCTTCCATAAGGCGCCATCATAATTGCCGCGGCGTGGCGCACCCCCGTACCAGTCATGAAAAATCTGAGAGAAACCGACATCGGTTTCCCGCGCGGCCGCAAACAGCGCCTTGCTCATACCGATTGATGTCTCAGCATCCAGAATGATGCCAAGACGCCAGCACAGGCGTTTTCGCAAGCTGGCTTCCAGCTGCGCGTAGAAATCCTGCAGCACCGCCTCTAGCGCCGCTGTCTCGCAAAACGCCACGAGGCAATCCGCAAGGCGGCACACCGCCCACAAGCTTGCCTCTGGCTGGCGGCCAAAGGCATAGCGACCGCTCTGATCGAAATAGGCCGCAACAAAACCTGAATCAAACCGGCCCATGAACCGCCAGGGTCCATAATCAAAGCTTTCGCCCGTAATGTTGAAATTATCCGTATTCAGCACACCATGCACAAAGCCGGATGCCATCCAGGCGCCGGCGGTATCGGCCACGCGCGCGGCTACAGCACCAAGAAAGGCAACCGCCAACACGCCGATATCATCGTCCGCGTTGAGGCTTTCGGCAAAATAATGGCGCGCCGCATGCCGGACCAGCATTTCCAGCCCGTCCTGATCATTCATGAAACGCAGACGCTGGAAACTGCCAATCCTGATATGGCTGTGCGACAAGCGCACCAGCACCGCCGCGCGTGTGGGTGACGGCTCGTCATGACGTTGCAGCGATTCGCCTGTTTCAATCACCGAAAAGGTTTTCGACGTGTTGACACCCAGCGCCGCGAGCATCTCAGTCGCCAGAATTTCGCGCACGGCCCCTTTCAGGGTCAGCCGCCCGTCTGCTGTGCGGGAAAAGGGCGTCTGGCCAGACCCTTTTGTGCCAAGATCCAGAACCCGCCCGTCTGCCGCCCGCATCTGGGCAAAAAGGAAGCCCCGGCCATCACCAATTTCCGGGTTGTACACACCGAACTGGTGGCCGTGATAGCACAGGGCCAGCGGTGTGGAAAAATTGCCGTCGAGCGGCGCAAATTCGCCGAAATGATGGACCCAGTCTTCATCTGACAGATGATCGAGCCCGACGCTCTGCGCCGCATGATCATTCCGATAGCGCAGAATATGCTGGGGAAATGTCGCAGCGCGGACTGTGGCATAGAACCTGTCATCCAGTTCCATATGTATCGGGGCTGCTGAATAGGGCATCACGGGGCGTCTTTCATAGAACAATTTACGGCCAAATTGAGGTGTCCGATTGATGTGTCCGGTGTCACGTTCAAGCGTAATAGATACTTGAATAATGGATAACTGCGATGCTGGATTTGCGCAATGTACTCTCGCCGATCGAGTCAGCAAACGGTCTGCCCAACGCCTGCTACACAAGTGACGATATGTATCGCCGCGAGCAGGAATCCCTTTTCACCAACAACTGGGCGGCTGTCGGCTTTGGCAAGGATATTGCCCGGCCCGGCATGGTCAAACCAGTGACATTCCTTGGCATTCCGATGCTGCTGGTGCGGGATCGCAATGGTGATATCAACGTGTTTCAGAATGTGTGCCGGCATCGCGGGATGATCCTCATCGACACGCCGCAGCAACTGCGCGGCCCCATCACATGCCCTTATCATGCCTGGAGCTATGATCTCGACGGAACACTGCGGCGCACACCGCATGTTGGCGGCCCTGGCATCGATACAATCGACAGCCTGAACCATTGCGACTACCCGCTGATTACCGTGCGGTCACATCTATGGCGCGATATCATCTTCGTGAATGTTGGCGGCGACGCGCCAGATTTCGAAATTGCTGCAGACAGCCTTGTGTCGCGATGGCGTGAATTCGACCAACCGGTCTTTCACGGGGGCGCAGATTCATCCATCGTCTTCACGCTCGACTGCAATTGGAAGCTGGCGGTGGAGAATTACTGCGAGGCATACCACCTGCCCTTCATCCATCCGGCACTGAACACCTATTCGCGCCTCGAGGACCATTACAATATTCTTGATGATGGCGGCTTTGCCGGTCAGGGCACAACCGTCTATCAACCGCAGATCACAGATGATGGCCGTCATTTTCCGCGCTTTGCCGCACTGTCAGACAAATGGGAAAAAGGGGCTGAATATGTGGCGCTGTTCCCGAATGTGCTCCTTGGCGTGCATCATGACCATGCCTTCGCGATCCTGCTGACACCGGAAGGCACCGGACGCACCGTCGAGCAGGTGGAAATCTATTACGCTGATGAATCCGCCTGCGATGATGGCTATGCCGAAATGCGCCGCACCAACACCGAAATGTGGCGCACTGTTTTTGCCGAGGATGTCGGCGTTGTTGAGGGGATGCAGCGCGGGCGGTCCGCCAAAGGCTATGATGGCGGCAAATTTTCAGCAGTGATGGACACGCCGACACATCATTTCCATAAATGGGTAGTGCAGGAACTGTCAGCCTGAGCCAGCCCAGTCTGAACCAGATCAGCCTTAGCCAGACTAGCCTAAGCCCGACCAACCACGCAGGCAGATCAGCCACGCAGGCAGGTCGCGTGCGCAATCAAAAGCTGTGCATAGATTTTTTTAGGCGCGCTGGTAAATCCGGTCCAGCTCGCCGCTGATGACATAATCGATGATAAATTCACCAAGCCGCTTGATTTCATCACTGAAACGCGTGCCAGACACCGCATTAAAACCATGGAAATCGCGGCCATGGTTGCGGGCGACGGACAGGTCCGAAATCGGCGGCGCCATGATGGCATTCACCTCTTCCAACGCCTCGGCAAGCTGGCCGAAATTCTTTTGCGATGGCGATGTCCGGTTCGGCACCACAATCACATGCGGGTTGACCACACCATAATCTTCCTTGCGGTCATCCAGTTCCTTGATGAAATCGATGGTCGGCCGCAAATCGGTCCATGACATCGATGTTGGAACAAGCACCGTGCTGCACAGCATTGCCATCTGCCAGACATTGCCCAGCTTGCCGGCACCTGTATCAACGATGGTCACAGACTCATCCTCGCTCAACATGCGACGCAGAATCCCGTCAAGCGTGGTCATGCTGACCCCATCATAGCGATCGCCAATTGGCAGGAATTTAATATCATCTGCGCGGCTGAGGGGGCGCATCATCTCAAACGCCGTTCCCTGCGGATCGGTATCCAGAAGCATGACAGACCGCCTGTCATAGCGCGCGCGCAAATAGTCAGTGAGATACACAGCGAGCGTACTCTTGCCCACACCGCCTTTGATGTTCCCAACAAAGATTGCCTTGCCAGAATGCATAATCAAGCCCACCCGCCTGGAGATCGAGAAAAAACATACGCCCGTAATTCGGGTTGAATCATAGTATGCATTTACCACTAATTGCAAAAATACAATGCAGCAGCACCATAAACTTCATTTTGCGCTACAAGAACTATCCGCAAACGACATAAGGTTATTCCGGCTTATGGTGTCGTGCTGCTGCGCGGTGCCGGGTTCAGAATAATCTCCTCATGCACCTCACCAGGCCGCCGTCCCTCGCCGCACCAATCATCATCAAAAGTCGCTGGCCAGACTGTTCCACCACTGGTTGTTTCATCTTCGGCAAAGGGTGTCGGCGCATATCTTCGACACCGGCCCTCACGCGCCTTTGTTGTTGTGCCGGCATGCGTGATATCCCAGAAAATACAATCTTTACAATAACAAACAGACGTCATTGAGGTTCAGGCTCCCGATCCGTATATGCTGGAATCTCTTCACTGCCAGACTTTCCTGCCAGCAGCGATCGCCCTGCAGCAGAATGCGCGCCCATGCGCAGCATACTCTCCATAAAAGCATCGTAATGGGCGGCAGGATCCCCTGTTTTCGACATCTCAAGATTCAGTCCGCGCGTGAGTTGAATTGCCTTCCGGCGACTGAAAAACAGCGATGAAAACAGATCGGCGTCCGCCAGCAAACGTGCCAACCGATCGCCGGCAAGAATGGCTTTTCGGTCGCCGTGAAAGGTTAACGCGGTTGCTTTCAGGAGCCACAGAAGCCGCAATGACAGGCGCGCATCCCCTCCACTGCCAAGGATAATACGCATGGCCCGCCGCGCTGATGCCGTCTCCTGGGCGAATAGCTGGTGCGCGGCGTAGCGCCCGGCGTGATCAAGATCATGGACAAGCGCAGCCAGTACCAAAAGGGCGCGTTCACGCGCCGAAAGCCCGGCTTCATACGCCAACAAACCAGCGGCAATCACCACATGCGCAAAATGTCCCGCATGGTGATAATGATTTGTCGGGCGGCGCTGCGCCGCTACAGACAGCAACCGGCGAAGTGCCTTTCGGCCAATACCGGCGAGGCGCGGATGGGACAGGCCTGCCCATCTGCAGATATATGCCAAATCCTCTGCCGAACAGGACTGTGAAAACGGCACTTTTTCTAAATAGGAAACGCCGCGCCGGCCAGCGCGGATATGCGCCCCTGGTCCCGCAGCAAATAGCCCGGAAAATCGGCGATTGGGGCGGCGAAACATAGAGATCTGGCACCTCTTTCTGGATCAGTCCGGCAGGAATTCGAGGATGGCCCTGTTGCCGCCGGGGATTGGCTTAAAGACTACCTTGTTGGCAATACGATTGACAATTCCCAGCCCCAAACCGCCATCCACCAAGGACCGGTCTCCAGCCGCCCATTCGCGCGGTATGGATGGCGCAGCATCATCCTCAATGGTGACAATCAAACATTCATCAGAAATCTGCGCAGTGATGGTCATGAACCCATCCGCGTTGCCACCATGAAATCCATGGCGGACAACGTTTTGAATAACCTCGCCAAAGGCGATGACAACATCAAGATCACTGCCCGGCCAGCCATTATCGACAATATAGCCGCGCAGGAACTGACGCGCCGGTGCAAGACTGTCAACTGTGCCGGCGAAACGGGCGCTGCTGGCATCTTTATCCGCCATTAACGCCCCCTCCATGGCCGGCTGTAACAAGCAGCATCGTCGCGTCATCATGTGTCACAAGCCGACCATCCACAAACAACCGCGTGGTTGCATCCAGCTTTTCCGAAGCTGTCTTTCCCGACATGCGCTGCAACAGCGCGGCAAGCCCGCCCATACCAAGTTCACGACCGCCGGCCTCGGCCTCGGTAATCCCGTCGGTCACAAGACATAATGTGCCATGGCTGAGATCATGTGTTGTCGGCACCAAAGCGTCAACCGGGATCGGTTCAATGCCGAGTGGCGGTGTCTGCGCCTCAAAGACAACGGACGGACCATCATCATCCGGCACAAAAAGGACCGGGCCATGGCCGCAATTGACGAGTTTGGCGAGGCCAGTCGCACAATCCAGCCAGCCAACAGCAAAGGTGACAAAACGATCAGACTGCACATCCAGCAATTCTTCATTCAAGGCGGCGGCAATTTCGACGACCGTCATCCGCTGTCTGACCAGACGACGGAATAGAGATATACAGCGGGCCATCATCAACGCAGCGGTAATGCCCTTGCCGGCAACATCGCCCTGGCAGAACGCCACCCGATCCCCAACATTCACAAAATCAAAGAAATCACCGGATAGCTGGCGGGCCGGCAAAACCTGTCCGATAGCAAAACCCGACGGATCAGGCGCCGGCAACAGCGCCGCCTGCGCCTCTTGTGCCTGATCGAGATCACGTCGCAGCAAGCTGTCGCTGATGGCTGCCTGTGTCAGTTCAACATTTGACATGGCAAGCGCCAATGACCGTGCCAGCGTTTCAAGAAGCGACAGATCTTCCTGCCTGAAATTGCCTGTTTCGCCATCAACCCGCCGGTTGATCGCCTGAATGGCGCCAAAAGAACGGTCACCCAGCGCAACCGGTGCCGTCGCTGTAGACAATGTCTGAAAGCCGGACTCGCTGTCCGCTGCCCCGAAATGCGCCCTGTCGCCTGCCGCATCGGCAACAAGCTCTGACACGCCTTCGCTAAATGCGCGCCCGACCAGCCCGGCCTTTTGCGGCACTTTTAAGCCGGTAACATCCACCGGGCCAGCACAGACAACACATTCAAGCGTTGCTTCGCCCGGCCGGTGTAGAAACAGCGACCCCGCCTCGGCGTGCAGCATATCCAGAACGCGGGGCAATGCCCAACGCAACCCATCCACAGCATCGCCGCTTGTCGCGAAACGCTGCATCAGCCCGTTAATCAGCGTGATATGTTCGTTGGAGGCGCCGTCCGTCCGCATTGCGCGCTCTGATCGGCCTAGCTGAACGTGCCAGGCAGGATCGGATCGTTCGCACCGTCACCATCGGCACCGGCATCATCTGCATCCGCTGCCGCATCGGCGGTTGTTTCGGCCGGCTCGGTGAAATCGACAGCGCTGATATCCAGCCCTTCAAAGCTGGAAGCGCCAGCGCCGTCTCCGCCAAGATCTGCGCCAAGATCTGCGCCAGAGTCGCCCACACCAGAACCGGCTACGCCCGGATCAGCGGCGTCATCGGCAAGAAGCGCATTCACCAGATCGTCATCATCGGCAGGCGCCTCTGCGCCCTCTGCAACACCAAGCCCCATCAAACCTGTATCGGCAGCAGCCACAACCTCGCCAATGGGCAGCATGGCATCCAGCTTGGCAATCTGCAGGACACGATGCACCGCCTCGCTGACGGCCGGCATGGACAGGGTGATATTATTCTGGGCGCAATGCTGGCGGGCCAGCAACAGGACGGCCACACCGCTTGAATCAATATAAGTGACATTGGCGGCTTCTATTTCCAGCCTTGTCACATCGGTCACGCCCTGAATTTCGGATTTCAAATCGGCTGTCGTTTGCAGGTCGACATCACCGGAAAGGACCACCTTCGCATGTTCACCGCTGACGCGAATATCAAATGCCACGACAAACCTCCGAAGGACACCTCAACATAAGGATAATCTATCAAAAAAGAAAAAGGGCCACCACATCTGTGTGGTGACCCTGAATATTCTGCAGTTAGAACGTCACGTTGTCATTAACAGACTTGAAACGCTGCTCACCGTCACAGTAACCGATCTGAATTTGGTTATCTGTAGACGACAGGTTGTCTCCAGACAGTCTTGCGATAACCAACAATCCGCGTGTGTTGGTCGGATAACCGCCTGCGCTAATTGCTGTACCATCGTCATGCGCACCGCTGGCTGCATTTCGTGCAGTACAATCTGCGTTATTGGCAATTGTACCGGTGACGTTATCAAGTACCAAGATCGGGTCAGGGTTGTTTGTCTGCTGGTAAGGGTTCTTGAATTTCTCAAGCGGTCCCTGCTCACTGGTCAATGTCATTGTCTGGTCAAAACAGGCAGACAGATTCGTGCCATTGTCAGTGCTACAATCGCTAGGCTCGACTGTCAGACCACCCGAACGCGCGAGCGCTGTGCTGGAAATCCACCGCTCAAGGCTCTGCGCATTTGTCTTTGCAACGTCAGCCTTGGTGTTGTCGATGTACTGCTGATATCCGACAACCCCGACCGCGGCCAGAACGCCGATAATGGCGACCACGACGAGGAGTTCGATCAGCGAGAAACCCTGTGTTTTCTTCATGATAACTAGTCCCCTTTAAGAAAAATTCTCTGACCGGCAACATGACCGCCGCGTCAATTCGCACATTGCATACAATTAATTTAAAGAAAAATCATATAAAAAACGCACCAATTTAGCCTGAATATGTCGATTGCCGCGTTTTAGGCGCCTGAAATCGGACAGTTACTCTATCAGATTATTCTGTTGGAGGAGTTCGATATATTTGTCCATCGTTACCATCCCATGCTGCTGGCCCGTTTGCATAACTGTCTGTATCTGGACAATTTTTGCCTCACGGATCAGGTTGGCAACTGACGGAATACAGACCATCACCTCAAACGCACCGACGCGCCCGCCACCGCGTCGTTTCAACAGCTGTTGCGTCATCACCAGCCGCAGCGACTGCGACAGCTGCGAGCGCGCCTGCGCCTGTTCTTCTGCCGGGAACACATCGATGATTCTGTTGATGGTTTCAGGTGCACCGTTGGTATGCAGTGTGCCAAACACCAGATGCCCTGTCTCGGCTGCTGTCAGCGCCATGGATACGGTCTCATAATCCCGCAATTCGCCCATCAGGATAATATCGGGATCCTGACGAAGCGCGCCTTTCAACGCCGAGGCAAATGTCTTTGTGTCACGCCCGACCTCGCGCTGGGTAATGATCGACTTCTTGCTTTCATGCACAAATTCGATCGGATCCTCGACGGTGATGATATTTTCTGCCCGCTCGCGGTTAATCTTGTCGACCATCGCCGCCAGCGAGGTCGATTTGCCGGAACCGGTCTGCCCTGTAACCAGTACCAGCCCCGATTTGCGGGTCAGAACCTGATGCACGGCCGGGGGCAGTCCCAGCGCATCAATATGCGGCACATCGGTGACAATCACCCGAAGCACCAGCGCAAAGCCATGCATCATTTTATACCCGCTGGCGCGAAAACGCTGGCCATCATACTGGATGGCGAAATCGACATCCCCGCTTTTTTCAAATGCCTCAAACGCCTCATCGCCCAGCTCGCGGCGGAACAGATCGGCCAGAAGATCATTGGTCGCGATGAAATTGACCGATCTGATATCACCGGATTCCCTGACATGAACAGGTCGGTCGGCATGCATATGGAAATCTGAAACCTTCGCGCTCTTCAGCGTATTGATCAGGAAATCATAAATTGGATTGTCGTTTGTCATCAGAAATTCCGCAATTCATCTACCGCAACCCCGTGATTACACCGGGGCCGACAGCGTTTTGGCTGTTGTTTGTTATGCCCGTCACTGGCCGAGGGCCAGATAAGGCTATTCGTAATATATTAACTGCAGTAACTAATTAACGCATTATTAACTAATCGAATGGCGCGAATGGCCGCTCTTCTCGTATAGATTGCGGCTCGGCACCATCAAAGATTTGGTGAAAGCATGAAGGTTTTTGCGAAATCCAGCCTGTCGAAGCCTCTGATGGGTTTTGTTCTGTCAGCCTTGCTGATCTGCGCACATGCGCCGGCTTCAACAGCGTCAACGCTGCCTGCGGATGCATCGCAATCTATCAGGGACACGCTGAGCATGGCACATGCAGGCGATGTCGACAGCATGCATCGCATTGCCCTCTACCTTATTGAGTCATCGGTAATGGATGATGATGGCATGGCCAGCTATGCGTTTGGCTGGGCGCTTCTGGCTGCTCGCAATGGCCATGCGCAGGCCGCCGAACTGACCGGCGTTATGTATCGTAGCGGCATTGGCGTTCAACAGAATTACGTGAAAGCCAGGAAATGGCTTGAACGGGCGCTTGCACGGGGATCGAACGAGCCATATTTCGAGCTGGCCATTCTCTATGCAGATGAAGACAACCCCGGTGTCGACAAGACAAAATCAGCAGAATATCTGACCGAGGCCATCCGCATGAGCGAACCGAGGGCCTGCCTGATCTCGGCACGCAACAAGATCCGCGATGGCATGGAAGTGCGCCGTATCCTGACGGAAATCAACTGCGCAGCCGAGGGTGGTCTGCCGGATGCCATGGAAATGCTTGCCGCCTACCATCTTGGAAAGAAATCCCCCTACGCTGTGGCAAGCGCACGGTCATGGCTCGAAAAGGCCATTATTGCCGGCAGCACAACGGCAGCTTCGAAGCTGGCCGCACTGGATAATGACTGACAGATGCTGTCCTTACTCCACATACCGGCTGGTGACGGGTTGCTGCAGGTTCTTGCCTGGCAGATGCAGCTTGGTATGGCCGGCCTGGCTGTCATCTGTCTTTTTGCCTTTGCGGTTGGCGCATGCCTCGGGTCATTCGCCAATGCCTGTGCGATGCGCCTCGTCCGCGACGAGGATTTTATCTTTGCAAAGTCGCGCTGTCGCGGCTGCGACCGCCCTCTTTCCTGGTGGCAGAATCTGCCCTTGATCGGCTGGTTGACAGCGCGTGGCAGATGCACTAGCTGCGGATCGCATATCGGTTTCCGCTATCTGCTTGTAGAAATCCTGATGGGACTGGTGCTGGTTGCCTACATTATTATGCTGCCGACCGCGATGGTGATCGGATTTACCTTAGCCCTGGCGCTGGTTGCGATTGCCTGTCTTACGGATTTTGAAGCCATGACACTGCATCCGCTTCTGCTCAGCATTCTTGGGCTCGCTGGATTGTTGCTGGCCGTCGGTGGGCAGACGGGCTTTTTTGCCTGGCACCTAACCAGCGGACAAGCGCTTCTCGGCGCCATCCTGACCGGCGGGCTTCCTTTTGTCATCAATGCCGGCTTTCGGCGCCTGCGCGGCACAGACGGATTTGGCGAGGGCGATTTCTGGCTGATGGCAGCCATCGGCGCCTGGTTGGGCCCTTTCGCCGGGGTTGCGCTTTTTGTTGTTGCCAGCTGGCTGGGCGCCACCGCCGGGATTGTCCTGATGATAACCAGCAAGGCCACAATTGCCACACGCCTGCCTTTTGGCCTGTTTGCAGGCGGTGCGTTTATTCTTTGGCCGAATTTATTTACGCGAGTATTTTAGCGATCACTAATGAAATGCCGTTCCGGAGACGAGGCTTCACCATGACTGTTTCAACGCGAAAATTGCCCTTGCACTTTGCACATGGCCCCATGCTGGCCGGGCTTGCCATTTTGCTTGCATCCTGCGGCGGACCGGAACGCCTGCCAGACGATCTGTCGATCCAGGAGACAAGTAAAAATGTCATTCAGGAGCGCATGATCGCCCCCATTAATGACGACGGCACGGTTGAGGAAGACGATACCTTTAAGCAATTGCCGCGCCGCCAGTTGATTCAGGTACGCTATGCGCCGGACAGCCTGCAAGATCAGTATTTTGTCTCCGCCCTTGAATCATTGTTGGAAAGCACACCTCAGCTTCAACAAGAAGATGACAGCGGAACCACCGCCGCAACGCCGCTGACCGATGCCGAGATTGCACAAATTCGAAACAGACGCGCCATTGAACGCACCGAATTTCTGGTTGCGCGTGGTCTTGATCTTGAAAGCCAGATGCTGGGGCTAATTCGCACGCTTGATCAGGAAATTGAAACTGGGCTGGAAAATACCATCAACGGTCTTGGCGGCACTATTCCTGTCTTTGGTCGCAATCTCACCGGCATGGATGACACTTTCCTTGAAGTGCCGAATGATCTGATTTTTGTTGGTGGCGAAAATGGCACCATCAGCTCGAAAACAGCGCTGTTAAAGCAGGTGCTTTATAACCCGGAAATCACCTTCTCGGTGCGGGACATGCCACTTTCCGAGGCGCTGTCTTTCCTTTTCCAGACAATTGGTTTGCAGGCCACCATGTCGGAAAGCATCCTGCAACTGGACACAACAGTCAGCATTTCTGTCAATGCAAGCGCAGTTTCGATTATGGATGCGTTGCTTGAGCAAAACTTGCTGTCGATTGTCTATGACCCTGCCATCGAGGTGGCCCAGGTTTACACACAGGCAGAATTCGAATTGCGGATGCTGGCGGTACGCCAGTCGATCGAGAATTACAATGCAGTGCTGCGCCAGCGGCAAAAGCTGGAAGCCGCACAGAGCGATCACAGCCGCGTCACCGAAATGCTGGGATATGTACAGCTGCTGTTGAGCGGTGATGACGAGGGTTTCATTATCGGCATGGAAAGCGTGTCACGCGCACCGGCAGGTCAGGAGACATCTGACATGATCGCCGATATGACGCGCGCCGCCATCGACCTGCGCACCAAGATGACGACATTTGATGACAAAACGGTGCGCCAGCTGTCGGGCCGGACCGGTCTCGCGGAAATCGCCAGCATCTCGTCGCTGGCAACACGTAATGACCTCACCAACATCCTGTCCGAGGATCCGTGCATCTGGCCACGTCAGGAGATCTTTACCGAAAAAGTCGCCGTCTATAATGCCATCATCATTGATGGCAGCGATGCCAGCACAGGCGTTGTCGGCAAGGTGAATCAATTTTTTGACCAGACAAGAGCAAGCGATGATGGCGGGGCTGCAAATGCCGACGCCGACAGTGAAGCCAGCACCCCCGGCAGGCCGACACTGCCAAGCTACTGTGGCACGCAGAATCCGGCACCATCTGTGCCAATCATTCTGCCCGATGATACAGGCGTGACCGTCATCGGAACGCGTGAAGATAATGATCTGGTTGTGCGTCTTATCGAACAATATGACGTGCCGGAACTGCAAGTTCTGATCGAAATTTTCATCATCACGGTCTCACGGGACTTCTCACGGCAGATCGACTCATTGCTGCTGTCTGCGCAACCCGATGCCGGTGGCAGCGGCACCCAGGAAGCCACACTCAGTCAGCTTGCACGGGCAGCATCGACAACGGTTGGCACCTTCAGCCTCGACCTCAACTCGCCAAATAGCGAGCTTGGCCTGCTGCTGAACTTCCTTGAATCGAACAGCCTCGGACGGATCGTGTCTTCACCGACCATTCTTGTTGCCGCTGGCCAGGATGCCACGATCGAGCGCGATCAGATTGCCCGCGTGCCGGGACCGAATATCCTCGATGCTGACAACAGAACTGTTGCTGGACCGCCGGTCGAATATAACGCACCGTTCAAGCTTGAGATCAACAAGGTCGACATCAACAGGTTGAACAATACGGTCAAACTGGATGTGAAGCTGACAGACACACGATTCAACACCACTTTGGCACTCGTCGATGAATTGTCAGACCGCACCTCGGATGTGATCGATACGACGTTCTGGGCATCACCTGGTGATGTCGTGGTTCTTGCCGGCCTTACACGCAACGAAGAATCAACAGCGACTGCCGGTTTGCCGGGCACAACAGGCAACCTTGCGCCGATCACGCCTTTCCTTGGTGGTGCTGACAAAATGTCGACCAACCTGTCGGAAACACTGATCTTCATGGCACCGACAGTGATTGACCCAAGTTCGGATAATCAACCGCACTCGGCCTTCAAGCGCTAGACAGGACTGCACGAAAAACAGCGGCATATGGCCAGAAACAGGCTGCATGTCGCTGTTATTTTTCCGGCATGCTTCGTCAGCTATATTCCCGTTAAGGGCAGATTCCCTATAAGAACAGGTTTCCCATAAGAAAAGGGCGGCCCGATCGCCCGCCCTTTCAACAGCGCTGACATAGTGCTGGACGCTGCGCCGGTTATGTCATCCGTGTTTGCGCTTTCTGGTAAAGCGCTCTTGTTTCCGAGATATAGACCTCTTTCGAAATCATGCCGTCGAGAAAAAGCTGCCGTGTGGCCAGCATTTCCTGCTCTAGACCTGCAAGAACCGCATCATCATCACCGGTCGCAGCGGACATATCCGCCCTGTTGGCCTCGCCGCCAGCTGCCGCATCAGGCGCCGGTGGTGTGCCAGAGCCGGTCGCTGCCGCCTTGCGTTTGAAAAAGGTAAAGCCGGTCGGCTGTGCCTCGGCATTTTCCGCCGGGTCCATACCTGCTGCTGCCGGCTTGGCATCCTCGCTTGCCGGTGCCGCAGCATTGGCTGTGGCAGCGGATGCGTTGTCAGCCGTCTCGGCGGATATGTCATCAAAGGTAACGTCTCGCCCAAACACCCTGCTGGCACGGGCATTGGCGCGCCGTCGCCGCACCCGGACCAGTAACAGCAACAACAACAGGGCAATCACCACCAGACCGCCTAGCATCGGCAGGTAGAGCGGCGAGTCTACGGGTGGGACAAACGCCAGCGCCTCGGCCAGGAGCGGCGAGACGATCTGCGAAATTCTGTCGATCAATTGATCCATGGAATTACTATATATCCAAAAGGTTAATTAAGCGCATTATCTGCTCAGTTTTGTTTCACTAAGAGCCACTTCGTTTCGTTCCCATGGCCCGTTCTCTCACCACATTTGCAAGCTTTCTGCGCCCGATCGGCAAGGGCAGTGACGAACTCGTTGCGGTGAAACTGCATGCCAACGCGGTGACGTTAGCGGAAGTTCGCCATAAATCCAATGTGATAAATATCGACCAGCTTGGCAGTGTCGCCCTGCCGCGCCGCTTTGACCCGCAGAATATTACCCGCCAACAGGACATGATCGGTGACGTTATTCGCACCTTCCGTGATCAGGTTGGTGTGGCGGCGCGCGATGCCGGCATCGTCATTCCTGGCAGCCTTGTTTCGCTGCGACAGTTGAATCTGCCTTTCATGACACCTGCCGAACTGGCCAAAGAAGCGGAAGACCCAAGCTTCTGGATTGAGCTGGAACCGGACATTGGCAAGCTGGAAGACCCGCAGATTTCCTACACCACGCTTGTCAGCTCTGAAAATGACGACCTGACGCGCGTTGTGGTGGCCTTTGCCGAACGCGCCAACATTACGCAATGGTCGGATTTGTTGCTCAATGCACATTTGAATCCGGTGGTTGTGGAGCTGGAGCCGGTGGCGCTGGCAAATTACCTCTACACCGCAATGTCGCCTGCGGACCGCCAGCAAAGTCAGGCGATCCTGCATGTCTCCGGTGATCGTATGGAGCTGATCGCTTTCACGTCACAGCGTTTTCATGTGCTGAAACTGGAAATCAGTGAATTTGATCAGGTGCTGTTGTCAGAAATTGAGGACGTGCCGGATACGAGCGGCGAATTCTGGGATGAGGTTGGCGGCCGGATCGCCAACACAATGAAACAGGCTGTACTGTTTTTGCAGGAAGAGCAGGATTTTCCGCCCTTCCCGACCGTTCATGTGGTTGTTGACGCGCTGCGCGCACAGAATTTCATTCAGTTGATCGATCGCCATTTTTCGCTGGCACCGGTGCGTTTATGGGACCCGATTGACGGCACCGAGATGGCTCCACAGGTGCAAACGCTTATGAATCAGGTGGCCAATCGTTCCGGCTTTACCTCGGCACTGGGCCTTGGCCTGCGCCGTCTTGGCACCTTTGGATCGGATGGCACTGGCATCATGCAATTATCGATGCTGCCCCAAGGGGATACGCTGCGTCGCAACCGCCAGCTTGGGGTCATTTCGCGTACAATGGTCATGGTCTGGCTGGTAACTTTGATGCTGATGACCGCATGGACCGGCCTCGGGGTTTTGCCGTCATTTCTGAAAAGCCAGAGCGAAAGCCGCGGTTTTGACAGCCTGCAAGCAGAAGCCGTCGCCGCGCAATCGCGCATCAAGTCGATTAATGACAAGGTGGGCGAGCTGGATACCGAATTGACCAATTTGAATATTGTGTCGACGCAGCGCGGCAAGACAATGATCATGGACACCTTGCCCGATCTTGTTCCCGAAGGCGTCGAGCTGTCCAGCTACACATTGAGCGAAGGCAACCAGCTGACGCTGACGGGTGCGGCGACCAACCCAAGCGTTGTGCAACTGTTTGTCAGCGAACTGGCAAATAGCGGGTTGGTAGATGCACCTACCCCGGACGAGCCGATTTTGCGTGAAACGGCCAATATTTACGATTTCAAGATAACCGCCACTGTGCGGCAGGAGTCCTGACCCATGGTGTTTGGACTGGGACGCAAAAAAGACGCGGCAGCTGCGCAAACGCCAGCCCCTCAGATGTCGCCCGCCGCAATGGAAATGCTGCAGCAAGCGGCAACAGGCACGCCGGCAGGCGGCCAGACGATGGCGCCCACCATGGCACCCACCATGGCTGCGGGCATGAATCCGGGCATGGACCAGGCCACAGCGCCACCTATGGCACCATCAATGGACCCGGCAATGACACAGCCGGCTGCATCCCCGCTAGGCGACCCTGCTGATTTTGCCAATTTCGCGCCTTCGCCAGAAGCTGTACCTGCTTCGGGACGGGCGGCAAAGCCGTCGCGCGAAGAGAAGAAAGCCGCCGCTGCCGCGCGCAAGGAAATGAAACTTCTCGAGAAGCGCCGTAAAAAAGGGTCTAAGGCACGCTTTTCTCGCGCACGCTATCTGCGTGAGGCCAATGGCAATGCCGCTGCAGGCCTTACACTGTCCATCCTGTTGCTGATCGCCACCATCCTGGGCCCGGTTCTGCTGAATTTCTCGGTCCTGATCCCGCAGACACGGGAAAATCAGGAAATCGTCAGCCAGGTGCAGCAATATAATGACATTCTGGCACAGGCGCAGCCGCTGCTGGAAGTGGCCATCAAAAACAAGACGCAACGCGAACAGGCCATTGCCGGACGCCTCGGCGCATTTGGTGAGGCAAGTGTTGTAACCGGCCAGTTACGCCAGCTTGTCAATGACCTCGAAGCCGCCAATGCGCAAATTATCGACGAGACATCGCGCACGGTCGTCAACACCAATCTTGGCATCGGGGGCCTGACTGGAAAGACTGTTACGCTCAAGTTGCGGGCTGATTTCCTGAGTTATCTGCTGGTGCGAAACAAATTCATGCGCAGCCAGCCAAGCGTGAATGTCAGCAATGAACGCGTAGCGGCAAGCGAAGGTGATCCGATCGTGGATATCGACGTCACGATCGTGGTGCCGTCGCGCGACGATCAATAGCGCACCCCGCGCCACAACAAACAAACAACCAACATATAAATTAATAATAAATTATTAACGCAGTGTAGAGTAACGCGTTATCTCCTGTTCAGGTATGGAAGCATGCAGGTCTTTCGGTATACAGCCGCCTTTTTTGCCATTGCGTTGGTTATGTCCGGTCAGGTTCATGCCGGCGAATCCACGGATATTGTCGAGAATGATTCACTGATTGCGCCAGAGGTGCAGGATGTTGATGATCCCTTCCGCCGCGGGTTGGACAGAATTGCCGACCAGGCGACAGGCGGGGTGGAACTGCCAACTCCAAGTGGAGACACAAGTCAGCAGGACCCAAGCGGCGCTGACCTTCTTGGCAAGCCAACAGAATCCGCATTATTGTCGAACCGCTATCGCGTCATCGGTGTGGCCGTTTCCAACCGGGAAAGCCGCGCGCAGATCTTTGCTGCCACCAATCAGGATGTGATGCCGGGCAACAAGCCGAAGCTGCCCTATGCACGCCTTGGTCTGTTTGCAGATGATATTACCGCCCGCCAGCTGGCCATCGATCTGAAAAACACATCAGAAGATCTTTTGGGGGCGCATTTCATCCTGCGCGATGAAGGTGATGACGGATTGATCCTCGATATTGGTCCATTGCGCAATGTCATGCATGCAGAACGCTATTGCGAAGTGCTGCTGAACAATTCCTACGGTCTGGTCGAGGAATGCTACGCCGCACTGGAATTTCCGGGGCTTGAACCAACGGACACCTTTACCTCGACAGCCATGCTGCGTGCCTCGGCGACCGCTGTGCGCAGTGTGATCAAGGATTCCAACCTGTTCGATCTCGATACCTCGGCGCGCAGGACCATGACCTTGCGTGAAGGCGATGCGCTCGGTGCCAGCCGCGCCACGCTCGTCAAGGTCACGCCAAACGGTGTCATTGTGGTGGCTGAGAATGGCGATATTGCCACCATGTCGATCGACTATCTGCCGGAACGTGCTTTTGACATTAATGACGTCAGCACGGGTGCCGAAGCCGCCGCACCCGACCCGTCCGCGACAGATTCATAACGGCAGCGCCAGATCATGGCCATTTACAGCAATGATGTTTCCGACAAGGTTCTGCGCGTTCTTCAGTCTGCAAACCGCCTTGATTACAATAAGCTGACAGCAGCGCGCGCGGCGGGCACAGGTGCCAGTGCCGATGTGCTGGAACGCATGCTGCGCAGCGGCGATGTTGATGAAGAGTTGGTGCATACCGTCCTGTCGCGCGCTTATGCGCTGCGCCGCTGCACGCTCGAGGCAAAGGAAATCGATGTCCGCGCCCTGCCCTTGATCCCGCTGCAATTTATCGACGAGCATCATGCCATTCCCTTTGGGGTCGATCAGCGCTTTTTGAAGGTCGGCATTGTTGACCCGACAACCGCCACCCTCGCCAGCCAGCTGAAATCAGTGTCGAATTTCAATATTGAATTCCAGCTGATCACACTCAGCAATTTTGAAAGTCTGCGCGGGCATGAACGCGTAAAGGCTGTCCTTGATTCGGCCCAGAAGCGTCAGAAACAACAGACACGCACCGGTGCAAAGTCACGTCGGTCCCGCTTTGCGCTCGATGATGACGAGTTGGTACCAGAATTTTGCGACCATATCCTGCATTCGGCGCTGGAATCAGGCACAAGCGACATTCATATCGAACCCTTTCGCGATATCGCCCGGGTCCGGTTCCGGATTGATGGCCGCCTGATCGTCCGTGAGGAATATTCAGACTATCTGCTCAAACATTATCTGGGCGTCGTAACGCGCCTTAAGATCATGGCGGATTGCGATATTTCGGAAAAGCGCCTGCCACAGGATGGGGGCATCACCATCCCCTGGGAGGGTGAGGATGTTGATTTCCGTTTCAATGTGCTGCCCGGCAAGAATGGTGAACGCATCGTAATGCGGATCCTGAAAGGCGACCCGTCGCTGTCACTGGACCGCATCGGACTGTCGCAGGTCAATTACGACAATATCGTCGAGGCTATTTCTGCCCCGCAGGGCATGGTGCTGGTCACCGGCCCGACCGGTTCAGGCAAGACAACAACGCTCTATGGTTGTCTGCAGCATATCAATGACCCGCAACTAAACATCATGACCGCCGAAGACCCCGTCGAATATTACCTCGAGGGTGTCGGCCAGACACAGGCAAACGAGAAAATTGGCCTGACCTTCAATTCCATCCTGCGGGCGTTTTTGCGGCAAGACCCGGAAGTTATTCTTGTTGGCGAGATTCGAGACCAGGAAACGGTCGAGATTGCCGTGAAAGCTGCCCTGACGGGCCACCTGCTGCTGTCAACGCTGCATACCAATGATGCCATTGCCACCATCACCCGCCTGATGAATATGGGCGTGCCGCCTTTCATGATCGCGGCCGCGACATCGCTGATTGTGGCGCAGCGTCTTGGCCGGCCGAACTGCAAGGATTGCCTTGCTGACGACCCGCAATCGACGCCTGAATCATTGATGCGGATTGGGTTTTCAGCCGAAGAAGCAGAGACAGTTACGCCGAAAATCGGGGTTGGATGCAATAATTGCGGCGGGTCAGGCTATAAAGGCCGACGCGGTGTCTATGAGGTGTTGAAAATCACCCCAAATCTTGAAGAGGCAATTCTGCGCGAGGCACTGGCCCCCGACATGCTGACAGCCGCAAAAAAGGACGGTTTCGAAACCATGCAAGAAATTGCCCGCGGTTTCGTAAGAGATGGTATCTTCAGTGTCGCCGAATATACGCGCATTCTGGTTCTTTAGGGTCCGGTGATGAAGAAGTTCAAATACAAGACACGAGTGAAGGGCAAGCGGCAGAAGGGCGAGATCGACGCCGAAAGCATACTGGCCGCAAAACAAAAACTGCGGTCTGACGGGCATCGTGAAATTGTCCTGAATGAAATCAAGCCGAAAAAGAAATCGGCGCTTAACGCAGAAATCACCTGGGGCCCTTTCGGGTCCATCCCGCAAAAGGAAATCGTGATCTTCACAAAGAAGATTTCGACGATGATGCGCGCCGGCCTGCCAATCGTCGAGGCGATGACGCTGGTTTCCAGTCAGACATCAAATCCGAATATGAAACGCACTGTTACGCAGATGACGGACAAGCTGAATAGCGGCGCGTCCCTGTCGCAGGCGTTTCGCGAACATAAGCGGCATTTTGATTCGGTCTATCTGAATATGGTCGAGGCAGGTGAAATTTCGGGTAAGCTGGATGTGTTCCTCGACCGGTTGGTCGAAATGCTGGAAAAGCAGCAGGCCATCCGCGCCGGAATCAAATCGGCGCTGTTCTATCCGGTAACACTTGTGGTGATCACGGTTGGCATCTCCTATTTCATGCTGACCAATGTCGTCCCGACATTTCAGGACATGTATGAAGGTCTTGGCGCCGAACTGCCCGGCCCCACCCAGGCCATTGTTGATGCTAGCAACTGGATTCAGGATGGCGGCAATCTGTTGCGGGTAATCAGCACCGTATTTGTCTTCTGGGCGACCAACAAGACGCTGACGCGCTTTGTCCGCCCCTACCGCAAGTTGAAAAGCATAATCGCACTGCGCCTGCCGCTGGTAGGAGACATCATCGTCAAGGCCACGGTCGCGCGCATGTCGCTGCTGATGGCGAATCTGCTGGCCGCCGGTGTCTCGGTGATCGATACGTTGGAAGTCGCCAAAACCGTTTCTACAAATGTGCAGTTTCTGGATGCGACCGCACGCATCAAGGACAAGATTACAACCGGCGCCCCTCTGTCACAGTTGTTTGGCAATGAGAAGGTCTATCCGATTGCGCTGTCACAGCTGATGGCGGTCGGCGAACGGACAGGCAACATGGATGAAATGCTGACATCGATTGCCAAATATTATGAAGAGGAATTCACCGCGGTGGTCGATGGTCTGTCGACCATTATCGAACCCTTGATGATCGTCTTTGTCGGACTGATGATCGGTGTCATGGTTGTTGCCCTCTATTTGCCAATCTTCTCGGCCGGTGACGCGATCCGATGAAGGCGCCCGGTTTTGCGCGGCTCAAGAAACGCTGGCCGTTAAGCCTTCTGGCGATTGCCCTGCCCCTGTCCCTGTTTGCACTTGCGGTGTCCGACTGGAAGGAAATTGACAGCCGGACACGTGATCTAAGCCTCGATAGCTACACCCGTATCCAGCCCTTTCTAGGCGACCCGGATATGGCCCGCAGCATGGTCTTTGTCGATATTGACGAGGCCAGCCTGGCACGGTTCGGGCAATGGCCCTGGCCGCGGCAATATATGGCTGTGATGCTGCAGAATATCGGGCTGGCAGGTCCGCTTGCCATCGGTGTCGATATTCTGATGTCCGAGGATGATCGCTTTAATGCCAGCGCGATTGAACGACTTGGCGATTTTGCCGAGGGCGAGCTGGAAGGCCGGATTGCCGACGGCGATGCGCTGCTTGGTGACATGCTGGCCCGCACGCCATCAATCTTGGCGGTGTCACTGACCAGCGCTGAAAGTGCCAACCCGCCCTATCTGCCGGCCTCGGTGTCTGTCATCGGTGACAGCAGGCCGCCTCTGATGCAGGGCAGCGGATTGCTGTCTCCAGTCGAAAAGCTGGCAACAGCACCCGGTGCCGGCTTTGTCAGTCTGGCGGTTGAGCGTGACTCCACGGTGCGGCATGTGCCGATGGTGGCGCATTTCGGAGACCAGATGGTGCCATCCATGGCTGCAGAGATGCTGCGCGTTGCCCAAGGGGCCGGTGGTCATATCCTGAAACAGGCGGTCGATACCGGTACTGCTGTCAACCGGATGCGGACCGGACAGATCACCCTTGCGCTCGATAATCATGGGCGCCTGCCCCTCTGGCATGGCTCGGTCGATCGTTTTCCCGTGATCTCTGCCATTGACGTGATTGAAAAGACAGGGATGGACCGTTTGAGCGACGCCTTCGTGATCGTCGGCAGCTCGGCGACCGGATTGAAGGATACCCATTCCACCAGCCTTGAAGCCGCTGTTGCCGGACCGCTGATCCATCTCGCCGCGCTGCACCAGATTTTGTCTGGTGTGACCCTGCAGTCATCTCGGCTCTACGAATTCGGCGAATTTGCTGCGGCAGCAGGGCTGGCCATCTTTTTGGGCCTGATGGCGGCCCACGCCCCGATCCCGGCCGCGCTGGCCGCGTTGCTGCTTGGCACTGCCGGCACGGCCTATGGCAGCTTTCGGATGTTCACGGACCAGATGCTGCTGTCAAATGCCATCCTTTCCACCAGCATCGTGCTTGCGACCGGCGCGCTGTGCATGATTTTGCGCGGCATTGCCGATGAACGGTCGCGACGCAAACTGCGCAGTGCCTTTGGCCAGTATCTGTCACCGCAAATGGTCCAGAGAATTGAAAAAAGCGGTGTTTCGCCCGAACTGGGTGGCGTGACCAGCGAAATCACCGTGATGTTTATGGATGTGCGTGGCTTTACCACCCTGTCCGAACAGCTGTCTGCAACCCCACAGGTACTGACACGGCTGATCAACATTATCCTTGATGAGGCGAGCGAGATTGTGCTGGCGCATGGCGGCACGGTCGACAAATTCATTGGCGATTGTGTCATGGCGTTCTGGAATGCACCGATGCCACAGCAGGACCATCATGACCGCGCTGTTGCTGCCGGCATTGCCCTGCAGAACCATGTACCGGCGATCAATGCACGGATTGCTGCCGAGATTGGCGATGCGTGGCAGGGTGACGGCATTGCCATTGGTGTTGGCATGGCAAGCGGGAAAGTGGTGGTTGGCAATTTCGGATCGCGTGCACGCCTGTCTTACTCAGTCGTCGGCGACACAGTCAATCTGGCGGCGCGGCTGGAGCCGTTCAGCAAGCAATCCGGCCTTTCGCTGACATTTGCTGCTGCCACAGCGGAAGGTGCCACGGCGCATCAGCTGCTAAAGATGGATGAAATTGCCGTTCGCGGCCGCCAGGCGGCAGAGGCGATCTATAGCTGGCATCCACTTGATGCGGATATAAAGGCGGCACATGACGCGTTTCTGACACGTCTGCTGGCAGCCGAAGGTGCGAAGGCAAAACCGACGCTGACACGTGCGCTCAAGCCGCTTACCGCACATCCCGATTATCCGCAGGGGCTGGCGGATTATTACCGCCGTCGCATCGCGGCGCTGTAACTGCACCAGACAGGACTTACCTTTGCCGGCGGGCCCGTGACGGTTTGCCGGTGCGCACCTGTCTTTTGAGACTGCCAATGGCCAACTGCACGGTCTTTGGGCTGATACCGGCATGTGGCGCATGACGAAATCGTGTCAGCATTGCCGCCATTTGCCGGATCTGGTCCTGCAGCTTTGGCGGCATGGCGCTTGACGCACGACCGGCATAAGCGATCATCGTTTCACCTGCCGCGCGCGGCGTGGCGCCATCAAGCGTTTCCAGCACGCGTTCCAACCTGCGTTCAAGATGATGCTGGCGGTTGCGGCGGCGCGACAGAACGGCAAGGCTGGCGGCCAGTACAACCCCCGTCATCGCCATCGCAATTGCGATAAACACAAAGGCGGCCCGGTCCTGATTGCCGGCACCTGTGTCTGCGTCCTGCTGCTGACCATAATCCATAATGGCAAGAGTCAGCCTTGTATTCAGAGCATCAACCCATTGCCCGGCAAGCCGCAGCCGCACAATCAACGCCGCGCCGTCATCCTGCTGCGTTGCGCGTGGGGCAACCGGTTCAACAGGTGCTGTGGCCGCCGCGGGCGCGAGACCCGACATCACCACCAGGGTGGGATCAAAACGCTGCCAGCCACCCCCATCCAGCCGGGCCTCTACCCAGGCATGGGCATCCGCATTGCGGATGGTCCAGAAATTCCCGTAGGCATTCCAGGTTCCGCCCAGATACCCCATTACGACATTCGCCTCGATCCCGGCAGCACGCAGCGCTGTTGCCATCGCGGTGGCAAAATAGCTGCAATAGCCGCGCCGGTTATCAAAGAAGAAATCGTCAAGCGCCGCATCTTCCGGGTTTGTGATGCGCGTGTCATAAACAAAATCAGCCGCAAAACGGCGCATCAGCATTTCTACAAAGGTGGCATCATCAGGTAAATTGGCGCGCTGCTGGCGGGCCCATGCAACAAGACGCGGATTAGCCATGGAAATGGGCGCGTCGGCATTCGGTGTCAGATTGCCACCATGGCGCGGTGTCTGGCTGCCGCCCACAGTGACCCGGCGCGGGTTAGCCTGCGCGGTCGTTATCAATTCACCAGCAGGAGAATAATCATAGTCAGGGCTGAAACCGGCAGGCCATCCAGGTGCCGGCAATGTTGATGGGTCATGGTCATCCAGCAACAGCGCGAACACATCATCCGGCGCCCTACCCGTCACTGCCGGCATCGGCATCGCTGCTTTTTGCCGCCGCTGCCATGCACCATTCTGCTCGGCATCCAGCACGAAGACCCGCCAATAGCGCCCCGTGATTTGCCCATCCGCCTGCGGGACCGCCCGAAAGGCAATCGTCTCATCTTCCAGCAGGTCGCGCATGCCACCGGGCGCTATATTATCGGTCAGGGCAATCTTTTGCTGTTGCGGGGTAAAGCCGGGGATAAACCCGGTCGATACCCGCGGCACAGCAATGAACAAAACCATGATCAGCGCGGCAATGACCGTCGATATGCCGATCACCGGAAGCCACCGCACGCGCAGTGAATCCAGCCGAAAGCCGGTCAGCGCCATGCAATACCATAGCAAGAAAGCCAACAGCCACAGCATCACCAGCAACAGGATGAAAAACTGGATCTGATACAAAAAGACCGCACCGACGAGAAAGATGGTGGGTGTCAGCCCCGCCGGCGACAATGTCATGGCGGATGATGGTGCCGGATGGTCCTGCAACCGCCATGTCAGCGGCAGCAGGCCAGCTAGCAGCGTGATGAAGAAATCTGCCGTTTTCACCGGCACGCTGATCGCTGCAAGCGCGACAAGCACCGCCAGCATTGGCAGCTGCACATACCAGCGCTGCCACCGTCCAGCCAATTGTGCCGCCAACAGCCCGCCGCCCCAGAACAACAGAAGGTAAAATCCGATATCCCATGCCAGCAGCAGCATCAATGGTGCTTGCCAGATCGCGACCCGAGACGATACAGGCAGACGCGCATACCATCCGGCTGCAGGTTTGCCATCACCGCGATGATTGTGTTCAGGCAAGGGCAAGGGCATCGAGCGCGCCTCCTGCGGCCTGCGGGCGGACCTTCTGCAACCTTATGTCACCAAGCTGGAAATCGAACGATCTGCCGGCGCGCGCCGCACGCAACACGGCGCCGCACATGGCCGACAAGGCAGCTTCATGCCCCAGATGCGCCACGGCCGCATAGCTGATCATCGGCACCGCATCACCATCTGTATCACCTGTCTTTTCCACCAGCCGGTCCGTCGCGGCATAGCGTTTCCAGCTGATCCGGCTTTCTGGCGTTCCGGGCATCCAGTCGCGCAGGCTGTCCGCCCCTTCTGCTGCGCCACCAGCGGCCATGCCATGGCTGGTCCCCGCCGATATCAGCAACCGTGCCATCGCAAAGTCAGGCTGCGGTGCCACCAGCACCTCGGCCGGGCTGATCCACCCCCACGCCCGTGCAAGACCAAAGGGAAACCGTGTTTCAAGCCGCACAAGCGGCAGGCTTTGACGACCACGTGCAGCGGGGGTGAATGTCAGCAGGTGATCGGCCATATGGCTTGCCTGTTTGGCAGGCCGCACGCCCGCGCCGGTATCAATGCCGATATCATAGACCGGCTTTGCACTGACAAGCTGCAGGGACAGCACCCCTGTCTCGCCCGCCACCATCCGGCCATCATGACGAACGGTCAGGCGCAGGCCCTGAAGATTCTGGCCAGCCCACAGCAAGGACAGCATGAACAGGACAAACAAGGCGACGGCCATCAGCAGCAGCATATTGTTCTGAATCCTGATGGCGATGGCAAATACGCCAAAAATGGCAAGCGCCACCATAAAGCCATGCCGTGTCGGCAGCACAAAGACGCGGCGCAGTGACAATTCGAAATAGGCCTGGCGCTTGTGGCTCATAAACCGTGTCAGCCTGTCAGACCAGCCGGCCATCACACGCCTATGGCAGGTCTGTTGCGGCGATAGCACCCGCGACAAGTTCGGCACGCGCGGACGGTTCAACCCGCACCAACCGATGGCGCACGGCGGGCAGAAACGCATGCTGGACATCATCTGGCGCGACAAAATCACGACCGGCGATCAACGCCCCTGCCTGGGCCAACCGGACAAGCTGGGTGCGGAAGCGAACGGACAGCGATACCGGCGCGGATGTTTCCATCCGGTCTGCCAGCCGCAAGGCATAGCGCATAACCGCGTCATCAACCGGCAGGCGACGCGCTGTTTCCTGCAGGGCCTGCAGGCCAGCCGCATCAATCACCGCCGCGATATTGCCGGCATCATGCCCGCGCATCCCGGCGAGGATGGCTGCCTGGGTGTCATGATCAGGACGGCCGATTTCCATCGACAGCGAAAACCGGTCAAGCTGGCTTTCCGGCAGATCAAAGGTGCCGATCTGTTCTGACGGGTTCTGCGTGGCAATCACCAGAAATGGCTGCGGCAATGCCCGCGTTTCGCGGTCAATGGTAACAGCCCGTTCCTCCATCGCCTGCAGCAGGGCCGATTGCGTCTTTGACGGGGCGCGGTTCAGTTCATCCGCCAACAAAAGCTGGGTAAAGACAGGCCCTTCGCGCATGGCAAAGGCGCCGCTATTGCGGTTGAACACAGACAGGCCCGTAATATCCGCCGGCAACAGGTCATTCGTGCATTGGATCCGCTGGAAATCCAGACCCATCGCATGGGCCAGCGCCGCAGACAAAGCGGTCTTGCCGCTGCCGGGCACATCCTCAATCAGAAGATGTCCGTCTGCCACAAGGCAGGTGAGCGCCGTTTCAATCGCCATGCGGCGTCCCAGAACTGCGGTCGATACCGCATCGGCAATGGCCGCCAGCTGTGCAGCCGCCCGGACTGGGTCAACACCCGCAGAGGCGCTGTTTTTATCAAGCGTTTTTGTTACATTTGCGGCCATAAACTATACCCGTTTCTTATGACAACTGGTCGCTGGCCATTGTCTACTGCCCGGCAGGGCGCGGGCGCAACTCTTTTCTGTCATGCTGCGGCCGGCATGGCAGGCACGCCATGCATTGCGGTTGTCGTGACGCCCTGCGCTGACTAGGATGGGGGATGGCTGCACAAGGCCATCATGGATCGCTTTTGGGGGATTGCCAGTATGGACAGCGTTCAATTCCGCCGTATGGATGAAGGCACGGCAGAGGATTACGCCCTTCTTGACAGGCTGGAACATGAATTTGTCGACAGCTTGCCGGACCGGCTGCTGGATGCGCTGAAGGGGCTGCAGAATTCGCTTGCCGGATACCAGATCGACCGGCTGCAACATTCGCTGCAATCGGCCACACGGGCCGAGGCGGATGGCGCTGATATCGAATTGATTGTCGCCGCGCTGATCCATGACCTTGGTGATGATCTGGCCCCGCATAATCATTCACAGCTTGCTGCGGCGATCATCCGCCCCTATGTGCGCGCCGAAGTCACCTGGATTATCGAACATCACGGCATCTTCCAGATGTTCTATTACGGCGATGCCGCCGGTCTGGACAAGGATGCGCGCGAGCGCTATCGCGGCCATGAATGGTTCGACAGCTGCGAGCGGTTCTGTCGTGACTGGGACCAGATGGCCTTTGACCCGGATTATCCGACAAAGCCGCTATCCTATTTCGAACCGATGCTGCGCACGGTCTTTTCACGGCCGGCCTTTGATCCCGCGATCATCGCGCCGCCCGCATAACATCACCGCCTCCCGACACACCAGACAGAAAGTGACCTGACCCATGTCCCAACGCCTGCTGATTACCGGTGCCAATCGTGGCATCGGACTGGAAATGACCCGCCAGGCCGCCGCGCGCGGTGACCGGGTGACCGCCGCCTGCCGCCAGCCCGATGCGGCAGAGGCGTTGCAGGAACTGGCCGCCGCCCATGCCGGCAGCATCCACATCATTGCCATGGATGTTGGCAATGCGGAATCGGTGGCCGCCGCCGCACAGGATAAAGGCGGCTTTGAAGACGGTCTGGATCTGGTGGTGGCGAATGCCGGCCAGCTGAATGCCCGTGGCGGGCTGAACGACCCGGGCCATACCGAGGCGAATATCGCGGAATCGCTGATGACCAATGTGGCCGGGGTGTTTTTCACCGCGCGCTATTTCGTGCCGTTCCTGCGGACCGGCAAACCCGGCCGCGTCGCCAATGCGCCGGGCAAATTCGCCGTCATTTCATCCCAGATGGGATCATCCACCCGCAGCGGCACCAGCGCGCCGATCTATCGCGCGTCAAAGGCGGCGGCCACCAATCTGGCGCGGTCCCTGGCGCTGGAACTGGCCCCTGACGGCATTGCCGTCGGCGCCTGGCACCCGGGATGGGTTCAGACCGATATGGGCGGGGCCGAGGCCGCCATCACCCCGCAGGCCAGCGCCGCAGGGTTGCTGGCCCGCTTTGACGCGCTGACAATGGATAGCAGCGGCATTTTTGAAACCTGGGATGGCGAGGTGATGCCGTTCTAGTGGTCCGGTGCCTGCATGGCAGCCTGTGCCTGCATGGCAGCCTGTGACGGACCATGCCAGCCGGCTGGTCCCCGGGGCCATTCTGTGGTCGGATGATATCTGTGTTTTGGGGGAGATGTGATCATGGCAGGGGATGACAAGACGCACGGCAAAGCGGCAGAGGGCGATCATGGCGGCGATCATGGTGCGGAATGGCTGCCGCCAAAGATGCGCGATCTCGATATCTCGATCCCCTATTCCAACCCGCCAACCGACCAGCTGATGGATTTCTATGCCAGCTGGGCCGAGCATTACGACACCGACCTGATCGACGCCTATGGCTATATGGCGCCCACCGATGCGGTGGCCGGGCTGATGACGCTGGGCCTGCCGACAGACGCGCATATCCTTGATGCCGGCTGCGGCACCGGCCAGGCCGGGGCATTGCTGGCCGCCGCCGGGTTCACCCATATTGACGGGGCCGATCTTTCGCCGGAAATGCGCGATGTGGCGGCGCGCCTTGGCGTTTATAAAACCCTCTACCATCTCGACATGACGGCGGATTACGCCCCGCAGATTGCGGATGTCAGAGGGGGGGCTGATAATGGCGCATATGATGCGGTTATATGTGTGGGGGTGTTTGGCTATGGCCCGCCGCATGTGGAAGACCTGCCGCGGATCATGGATGCCGCCCGCCCCGGCGCGCCGGTGCTTGTCACGGTGAATGGCAAGGGGTGGGACAAGATGGGCTGGGACGACAGCCTGATGCCGGTGCTGGACGCCGCCGGCGTGACCCTCGCCGCGCGCACCCGCATCCGCCATATGGTGAAAGAAGGCGTGCATGCGGAATTGCTGGATCTGCGCCGGGGGTAATTTTTTGGCGTTGGCGTTGGGGTTAGCCCGGCCCCTATCGCCGCCCTGCCTCTATCGCAGCTCTACAGCCGTGATCAGCGCGCGTCTGTGACAGGCACATAACGCTAATTTAAACATTACGAACGCATACTGTCGGTCCTGACGCAAAGAGCCGGGACAATGAAAGCCCCGATAATGAAAGGCTGACAGCATGCGGACCCTCATTTTTACATGCCTGTTTTTTTTGATGATGGCAGCAGCTGGCTGGTTCAGCATGATCAAGTAACAGCACATCCGGCAGGCCCGCCAATGGCCGCCTGCCCCCGTTCCCGACCCGGCGCCATGTCTGGCTGAAATTGCGGCCAAATCGTCTTCCGACAATCCGTCTGCCACGCATGACACGCCAATGGCCCGCCAGCTAATAGCCCGCCAGCCAAGAGCCCGCCAGCCTGGGCTGCAGCTATCCGGCAGCGCGGATGCCGCCGATCCGGCAATCGCGCCGGATAGGCCGTTTCGGGACCACCCCCATGACCGTGACTGGCGGCTGCCGCAATGGCGCCGCGCGACAGGATTTGAAAATGATACGCATGTGGAGCGCGCTGGGGCTGTTCAGCCTGCTGGCGCTGATACTGACATGGCTGGCACTGCCGGCCATAGAGGACAAGGCGGCACCGCAGCCGCCCGCCGCGCCATCGCAGGGCGCACCATCTCCGGCCGAGACCGAGGGCGCAGCCGCCTGCGCCGCCCTCGCCGCGACAACACAAGGATGGGACGACCCGCGCTACCGCCTGCTCTGCGACCAGAGCGGCGGCGGGCGTTGAGTGAAATGGGCATGGGATGTTAGCGTTTTTTTAACTCAAGGCTATTAGCATCTCTCCCAACTGGGGAGATGCACTTGCCACAGCAATCAGAAAATACGATTGGCGACGAACTGACTCAAAAAAGAGTTGCCTTCTATCAGGAAATGGTTTCCGGATGGTTCTCTACTCAGGTAGAGGCAGACAAGTAGGCGATGGGGCTTTCAGGATTGGCCATTGGCCTTCTCATGACCTTCAGACATGAAATATCCACCAGTGGCGAATTTGTCATTTGCTCACTTGCAGGAATATCATTCTTCATTGCGATTCTTTTTGGAATGCGCGTGCTCTATTTGAACGCAAGATATGTCGAAGAAGTGGTCGGCGGAGAAAACGAATTGGTCGAAGCCCAAGTCGTCAATAAACTCTCAAAGATGACGAACCTGATCTACACGTTCTTCGTCATCGAGGCTTTGCTGACTGCTGTTTTAGCAGCCTCCTCAACAACGTACTTTCAAACTTGTGGGGCTCGCCAATGAACGAAAAGACATCAAAAAGACCAAACGTGCTAACTGGGGGGGTTGCCAACACGAATAAAATCAAGCGACCAGCCATTTTGAAAAGGGGTATTGGAGAAGTAGGAAAAGTGGCACCGAAACCTACACCAGCTCGTCCCCCAAAGAAGAGTAATTCTGACTAACGTTTTCTTAACCTGAGTGACCGTACACTCCCCAAAACTTGGGGGAGTGGACATGCTCAACGTGGCGAACAGAACGCTGTTTACAGGCGACAATCTGGATGTGATGCGCGGGATCAATTCCGAGTGCATTGACCTGATTTATCTCGACCCGCCATTTAATTCTAACGCCACCTACTCCGCACCTGTCGGGTCAGAAGCCGCCGGGGCCGCATTCAAGGACAGTTGGACTTTGGATGATGTCGATCTTGCGTGGCATGGGCAGATCGCCGATGAGCATCCGGGGCTTTACGCGATCATTGACGCCGCAGGTGAATGCCATGGCAAGTCAATGAAGGCCTATCTCATCATGATGGGTGTTCGGTTGCTTGAGATGAGGCGACTGCTAAAACCGACTGGCAGCATCTATCTTCACTGCGATCCGACCGCGAGCCATTACCTGAAAATGGTTATGAAGCGATTTTTGGAAAAGGTAATTTCTGTCGTGAAATTATCTGGCATCTAAAAGGCGCTTCAGGTTTCAAGGCAAGAGTAAATTCTTGGGTTCGGGGCCATGACACAATTCTGTATTTCAACAACGGCGAAAAACTAACGTTCAATAAGCAATACGTGCCCTATGACGAGGCGCAGCTAAAGCGATTCAGCAAAAAAGATAACGATGGACGCGTATACAAACCAATTACCAAAACACGCCGAATATACCTAGATGAGTCACCCGGAGTTCCAGTCACCACGGTTTGGTCTGACATCGCAGGCTTCCAGGCAGTGGTCAACGCAAAGGAAAAGGTAGGCTACCCAACCCAAAAACCTCTGAAACTCTTGGAGCGCATCATCAAGGCCTCAAGTCTGGAAGGCCAGATGGTGCTCGATCCGTTCTGCGGCTGCGCCACAGCCTGCGTCGCAGCGGAGCATCTTCAAAGGGAATGGATTGGCATCGACCTTGCCGAAAAGGCGGCTGATCTGGTGCGGCATCGCCTCGCCGACGCCACCGGCATCTTTGGCAAGATCACCCACCGCACAGACATTCCGGTGCGGACCGATGTCTATCAGATGAAGCATTACAGCAATTTCAAGAATGAGCTGTTTGGCCGCCAAGAAGGCAAATGCGCCGGCTGCGGGGTGTTGTTCCCCTTTCGCAACATGACCGTCGATCACATCATCCCCAAGTCGAAAGGCGGACAGGATAATGAGGAAAACCTGCAACTCCTCTGCGGTGCCTGTAACTCAATGAAAGGTAACCGCGATATGGCCTACCTCTTGGCTAAATTGCAGAAAATGGAATCACGAAACTAGAAGGAATAAAAAATGAATCTGCACTTTTAAGGCTGGCACTACGGCCAGAGCAGTTCTTTTCCAGAAAATTCTGGAATCGACTGGGGCATTGAACGTTATGGAATGCTGGTCGACAGCAAAAGCGGCATCATCAATGATGCCAATGACTGGATTTTTGATCAGATACAGGCCGGCAATGGCCCAAATGCCCTCATCCAACTGATCCAGCGCGTTACCTATCTAAGCGTTGAGACGATGCAGATCGTGGATAACTTACCGCCGAGAGTTAAATATTAGAATTTACTATTATATTTCAATGTATTGACTCATTTTCTTTCTGAGTGCAGCGTTGGTTAAATTGCACTCAAGGAGCTCAAAATGGCTACAACCAAAGTCAAATCTGTTACCGACGGCGATACCTTCACAGGCACAGGTGATATCGTGTATCGCCTTGAGGGTGTCGATACGCCTGAAAAAGGCGAACCGAAATACCAAGAGGCTAAGGATTATTTGACCAGACTGATTGACGGCAAAACTGTCAGCATTATTGAGAGAGCAACTGACGACTACGGCAGAAAAATCGTCCAAGTCACCTTTGCCGGTGAAAGCATCAATGAGAAGGTGAAGAATAAATTTGGGTGATTAACCCCCTCGGCCCACCCATTCTGCTGCCGTCATGGCGTGGTAGGTTACATCCGCCATGCCGTCGGGAATCCCCAGATCCACCGGTTCTGGGTCGACAATCTCTACCGGGATGCCGCGCGTAATCGCGGTGCGCAGCGCGATCGCGGTGATATTCACCGAAAAGCTGGTGCCCATGAACACCATGCGGCTGGCCTCGGCCATCCATCGCTCGGCCGTGCCCATGCGATAGAGGTCGGTGTAATATTCATCAAACAACAGCACATAGGGCTTTAGCGCCTGCCCCGGGCGCGGGCCCGCCTGCGGGTCTATGCGGCAGATATGCAGCAGCGCCGCCTCCAGCGCGGCATCATCGGCGGCGGCCGGATCGTCTGCCCCGGGCCCATTTGGGGCGGCCCCGGTCTCGCGCAGGGCGGCCGGCACATCATCCCACGGGGCGGGCACCAGCACATCGCCAAAGACTGGCGGGGCAAAAATATTGGGCACGCCAGTGGTGGCTTCATGCAGCGCGTCTTGGTCATCATAGGCGGTCATCAGATCCAGCCGCCCATGGATGCAGACATAGTCGGCATTGCCGGCGCGCCCGTCCAGCCCGTCAATATTCTGCGTGATCAGATGCGCCGCGCCCGCATTGCACTGGCCCGCCAGCCAGCGATGCACATCATTCGGCGGCACATTACGATAGGCGGCAAAACGCCGGTAATACCAGAGCAAAAACTGCCCCGGGCGGGTTTCATACATATGGCGGGTGGCCATTTGCTGGGGCGTGTAGTTTTTGGACCCGATGGTCCAATAGCCATCCTCGCCGCGAAAGGTGGGGATGCCGCTGTCGGCGCTGACCCCCGCGCCGGTGATATAGAGTGTGGTCATGGCAGAAACAGGCTCATAGATACGGGCTCACGAAACATAGGCTGTAAACACAGACTAAAGCGTACAGGATTGAAGGGTACAGTATTGAAGGGTACAGGCCCAAACAATCCCGGCCTAAACAATATAGGCGGGTAAATTCACGGAAATCCCGAATTGGCAGCCCCCCCGGCTTGTCTGCGACACCGGTTTGGTACTGGCCCTAAATTTGGTACTGGCCCTAAATTTGAAATTAAATATTAGATAAAATTGAAATAAAATTGACGCTTTTAGACCAGTAAAATGCGGTTCGGGCACGTAAAGCACCGGCATGTTTTTCAATTTGAGGGAGATGTTCACATGCGCGGTTTTGTACTGACGATGGCCCTGATGGTTGGGCTTGCCACTACTGCACAGGCCCTGACCTTTAAAAAGGGCGAGGTTCTCGGCCCTGATGGCCAGATTTATAAAGGCGCCTCGCCAAAGGAAATAGCAGCGCTGATCGAAAAGGCAAATAACGGCGACATCCCGGCCGGTGTGCTCGGTAACAACGTCTATGTTGTTGTCGGCGACAAGGTTTCTTTCATCCCGACAAGCGATCTGATCGGCACGACACAGGAAACCAAGCTGCAGATCATTGGTGACAAGGTTGTTCAGGATATAACCGGCAGTGACGAGATCACCTTTGACCAGGTACAGTCGCTGAGCGAGGCGTCGGCAGCCAGCGGCAAGGAAATTTCCGAGCTGATTTCAGCGGGCGGCATTGAAGGCCTCGACGCGGAACTGGTTGCCGAACTGGAAGCCGTTTCTGCTGAAACCGGTATCCAGTTTGAAAATCTGGTCGCCGTGAATTCTGTTCTGGAAACCCTTCCCGACGATCAGGTAGAACAGCTTATGTCCGATCTTGGGGACATGATTGAAGACGGTTTTGCCGCTGAAATCGACGCCACCTTGACCGAACTGTCACAGATCGAAGGTGGCATCGAGGCAGCGCTGAACTTTAATTCGCTGGAAGAATGCGAAGCAGCAGGTGTCGGAAACTGCGCCGAGATTGCTGAGATTATGGACGCGAATAATCCGAGTGAATAAACCGCATCGCGCCGCCCGGCGCGAAACCGGATGAAAATGGAAACGGGGCTGGGTTCAGCCCCGTTTTTTTGTCACCGCCGCCTTGCAAGTCCGGCAAAAAGACCGGATGCTGGCAGCGTCCTGATACCTGATACTGTACCGGCGCCGGGGTGTCCCCCGCCATGGAGGTTTTATGCCAGATGTGATTTCCTTTCTGTCCACGCGCCGGTCCGTCACCGCCAAGACCATGGCGGTTGGCAAGGTTGATCCAGCGCATCTTGACGCCATCCTGACCGCAGGCATCCGCGTGCCCGACCATGGCGCGCTCAAACCCTGGAAACTGGTGGTCATTGCTGGCGCAGCGCGTGAAAAGCTGGACCGCGAGGTTATCCATGCCAATTTCATCGCCGCCAACCCGGATGCAAAGCCCGAGGTTGAAGCCATTGAAAAAGCCCGTCTGCAACGCGCAGATACGATAATTGCGGTGATTTCATCGCCTGTCGAACATCCCAGTATCGTGCCGTGGGAAATGCATCTGTCGGCTGGCGCCGTCTGCACCACCCTGCTCTATGCCGCACAGTCCTTTGGCTATGCCGCGCAATGGCTGACCGAGTGGTATGCCTATGATGATGGCATGCTGACGGCCCTTGGCGGCACGCCCGGCCATGACCAGATCGCCGGCTTCATTTATATTGGTGAAAAGATCAAAGCGCCGATGGAACGTACCCGCCCCGACCCGGACAAGGTGATCACCTATCTCTAGGCTGCGACCTGCCATCAGCCTCGCCTGAAGATTCGCGCCATCAGCGTGGTTCGATCTTAGGCGGTTGATGCGCTGTGATCTGGACAGGCGGGCCCTGATAAAGCTCAATCTCGACAAGGCAGCTATGCGCACCCGGCCCTTGCCCGATCCGTGATGTGGGCTGGTCAGGGGCCACCATATTCGGGTTGCCATGTTTGCACATGCTCTGCGGGTCAGCCGGGTCGAGCGGGTCATACCAGGCGCCCGTACTGACCGCGACAACCCCCTTCAGGATACTGTCCGTGATGCAGACCCCGCACAGCATGCTGCCACGATGATTATAGACCCGCACGATATCACCATTGGCAAGATCACGGGCTGCCGCATCATCGGGATGCATTTCGACCGGTTCATGCCCCTTGATCTTGTAGGATTGGGCATGGCGGCCATGATCCATCTGGGAATGCAGCTTTGCCGGCGGCTGCTTGCCAACCAGATGAAGCGGATGCGCCTCGGTGGCGCTTCCCATCCATTCCAGCGGGATGTTCCAGAAGGCATGCCCCGGGCAGTCTTCATAGCCAAAGGCGGCCACCACCTTGGAAAATAATTCGATCCTGCCGCTTGGCGTTGCCAGCGGGTATTTTTCAGGATCACTGCGGAATTCCGAGAACATTACCCGCGGCGTTCCAACCGGGGCCAGCTTGTGGAATTCCTGCGCCACAAATGATTTGTAATCCGGTAATTCAATGTCATTTACCTTGGCGCGCTTGCGTGCCTCAGCCCACAACCAGGCCAGCCAGTCATCGACACTGCGCCCCGCGGTAAAGGCATCTGCAACACCCATCTTTGCGGCAATCCCGCTCAGGATATCGTAATCATCACGCGCCAGGCCGGCAGGTTCAGCCGCTTTGGCCATGCTCACAAGATAAGGGTCACGCGGGGTCATGGCGATATCCTGCCGTTCCAGCGGCACCGTACAGGGCAGCACGATATCGGCAAATTTGGCAGCCGCATTCCAACACCAGTCATGGATAATAATCGTGTCCGGCTTTTCCCAGGCCCGCCGCATGCGATTCAGATCCTGATGATGATGAAACGGGTTTCCCCCGGCCCAGTAGACGATGCGGGTATCGGGATAGCGATAGGTCTTGCCATCATAGTCAAATGCCGCGCCCGGGTTCAGCAACATGTCGCTGATCCGCGCAACCGGGATGAAATCTGGCACCGGGTTCCGCCCTTGCGGCACAGCCGGATAGGACACGCGCGGCACATTATGGCCCATATGGTTGGCAATGGCGTATCCAAAGCCGATCCCGCCCCCGGGCAGGCCGATCTGGCCAAGCAATGTCGCCAGCGCAATGGCCGCCCAGAAGGGCTGTTCACCCCATTGCTGCCGGCTGAGCGACCAGCTGACGCCAATCATGGTGCGCTTGCTTGCCATTTCATGTGCCAGAGCGGTGATATCGGCTTCGGCAATGCCGGTCAGCGGCGCAGCCCAGGCAGCGTTTTTCACCACACCGTCCGCCTGCCCGTCGAGATAGGCCGCAAATTCACCAAAGCCAACTGCATAGCGTTGAACAAAGGCGCGATCGACAAGACCATCCCGATGCAACACATGGCACAGCGCCAGCAGCAAAGCCGTGTCGGAATTCGGGCGCACCGGCATCCATCGCGGTGCGATGTCACTGTCAATATCGACCCGGCGTGGCGAGACATTCACAAACTGCACACCTGACCGCGCAGCCCGCGACAGCCCTTCACGCTGGACATGGCGACCCGTCCCGCCATTGCCCATCTGCCCATTATCAGTGACAAGGCCGCCCAAAGCCACAAACAGCTCGCAATGCTCGGCAATGGCATCCCAGCTTGTATGCAACCCCAGCAAATTCGTAAAACCTCCAAGGACATGCGGCACCATGACCTCTGCCGCCGCATAGCTGTAGGTATTCACAGATCGTGTATAGCCGCCAATGCAGTTGAGAAACCGGTGAATCTGGCTCTGCGCATGATGAAAGCGGCCGGCACTTGCCCAGCCATATGAACCGGCATAAATCGCGCTATTGCCAAATTGACTGCGCACCCTGTCCAGTTCCGCGGCGACGAGCATTTCAGCCTCATCCCAGCCAACTTCGACAAACGGTTCACAGCCGCGGGCTTTGGGGTTGCCGCCTGGCCCATGATCCAACCAGCTGCGACGCACCGCCGGGCGCTTGATCCGTGCTGGGTGGTCCAGCAGATCAACAAGCGACGGGCCAATGCGGGAAGGGTCGGGGTCTTCAACAAAGGGCCTGAGTGCGCTTATACCACCATCTTTGGTGACAATTTCATAAGTGCCCCAGTGATAAGCTGTCAGCGGCACGGGCATCCCCTTATCAAAACTGTTAAAACATTGGGCGTTTTAGCAAGCAAATGCCACCAAAACTGACATAGCTGGTCTACCACAAACCCGCATTTCATTTCATATGTGGTGGAAAGCGCGTCCGCTCTGCCTGAACGGTCCAATCCAGATGGTTACGCACATATTCCTGTGATGCATCACGCGGCACATTATAGTCCCAGTCGGTACGCACGCCATGTTGCATTGCCGCAAAGACAGCACGGCGCTGATATTGTTTGGCAATGACATCCGCCTTGACGGCCGCCCGGTCCCAGCGCGTTGTGACTTCCGCAGCAAACGCATTTGCCGTATCGGCATGCGCGGGATCATCCACCACATTCACCAGTTCGGCCGGATCAGCAGCAAGATCATAAAGCTGCGGGCGATCATCATCACAATGGATATATTTGAAACGCCCGCGGCGGATCATGAACACCGGGCTGGCCGTCATTTCAGCGCAATATTCGCCGATGACCTCGCCATCATCCTCTGGCTGACCCTGCGCCATGGGCAAAAGGGAACGACCATCGATCGGCATGCCCAGTGTCGGCCATGTGCCGCCGGCAATATCCAGCATGGTGGGCAGCAGATCGATAAGTGAACAGGCACTTTCAACCGATCCGTTAGCAATGCCCGGGCCGGCCATGATCAAGGGCACGCGCGCGGAATGTTCGAAGAAATTCATCTTGTACCACAGGCCCCGCTCGCCCAGCATGTCACCATGGTCGGACGTGACGATAAAAATTGTGTTATCCAGCTGGCCCATTTCTTCCACGGTGCGCACCAGCTCGCCAACCTTGCTGTCAAAATAGGATGTATTGGCATAATAGCCATGGCGCGCATTCCTGATAGCTTCATCGCTGACCCCTGCCCGGCTGGCTTCGATCCCGTCCATCAGACGGGTTGAAAGCCCGTCCGCCGGTACGTCATCACGGCCATGAACCGGCATGTCGATCTCGTCCGGCCGGTACAGGTCCCACCATTCGGGGCGCGCCACATAAGGGTCGTGCGGGTTCATAAAGCTGGCCACCATGGCGAACGGACGCGACCCTTCACTTGCATATTGCAGCAATTTGCGGCGCGCAAAGAACCCGACCTCTTCATCAAAGGCGATCTGAAATGTTGTGGCAGCCATACCGGCTTCATGGACAGGGTCCATATTGTGATACCATCTATCGATGCGCGCATCCGCATTTTCCCAGTCAGGGATCCAGGCAAAATCCGCGGGATAAACATCCGTGGTCACCCGTTCTTCGAAACCATGCAGCTGGTCCGGGCCGACAAAATGCATCTTGCCGGAAAGGCAGGTGCGATAGCCGCTTTGACGCAAATAATGGGCAAAGGTCGGCACAGACGCGCCAAATTCGCTGGCATTGTCATAGGCACCGATTCTGGTTGGCAGCTGTCCGGACATGAAGCTGAAGCGCGACGGTGCGCATAAGGGCGAATTGCAATAGGCCGAATCAAACCGCATACCGCGCGCCGCCAGCGCATCCATATGCGGGGTTTTCACCACCGGATGCCCGTAGGTTCCGGTAAATTGCGGTGCTAACTGGTCCGCCATGATCAAAACGATGTTGGGTGGATGCATGTCCGACATTCTGAGTTCTCTTCACTTTGCGAGCAGGCGTGCAAACACACCCGCTTTTCTATTCCCTCAAAGGATATTCCGCAGGACGGCAATCTGCAGCTGATACATTTTTTCAGCCGCGCCAGTCCTGTCGCGTCATCAGCCTGCCAACGGTGCCCGAATTTTCGCCCTCAAAGTATCTCAAAACTGTCTTAAACAGTGACAGAATGCCACATATCAGGCCAGCAGGGCCAAGCGCATACTTTCATCATAAGTTTGTGGGTGCCATCCACTGAAGGTTGGAATGTCACGGGGGTTTGTGCTGAACAAGCCCCCGTGATATTGAAAAGCCAGCGATACGCTGCAGATGAAGTTTCGTCAGAATGATCAATGAAATCGGCCATTTTGCACTGGTCCTGGCTTTTGTGCTGTCTGTCCTGACAGGCACCGTGCCGTTATTTGCATTACGGCGCGGTTGGCACAGTCTGGCACAGCTTGCAATACCTGCAACGCTGGTGATGGCAGCGGCGATCATTCTGTCCTTTGCGGCACTGGTTTCGGCCTTTTTGGCCTCTGATTTTTCTGTCGCGCTTGTCGCCAGCCATTCACATTCCGCCAAGCCGTGGATTTACAAATTCTCTGGCACCTGGGGCAATCATGAGGGCTCGTTGCTCCTGTGGATTGTTATTCTGGCGTTGTTTGCCGCCCTTCTGGCAATGGGTGGGCGCGGCATGGCAACCGGCCTCAAGATCAGGACACTTGCGGTGCAGGCGCTGACCAGCGCCGGCTTCCTTGCCTTTTGTCTTTTCACGTCAAATCCCTTTGCGCGCCTTGACCCGCCACCGATAGACGGGCGTGGCCTCAACCCCATCCTGCAGGACCCGGGGCTGGCGCTGCATCCGCCAACGCTCTATCTGGGCTATGTCGGCCTGTCGATGGCATTTTCCTATGCCGTTGCTGGATTGATTGAAGGACGGATTGATCGTGATTGGGCACGCCATATGCGCCCATGGGTCACAGCGGCATGGTGCGCCCTGACAGCGGGCATCGCCCTTGGCAGCTGGTGGGCCTATTACGAACTTGGCTGGGGTGGATGGTGGTTCTGGGACCCTGTCGAAAATGCCTCGCTGATGCCATGGCTGGCAGCAACGGCCCTGTTGCATTCCACCATTGTTGTCGAACAGCGCGGGGCCCTGAAAAGCTGGACGGTGCTGCTGGCCATATTGGCGTTCTCGCTATCGCTTGTCGGCACCTTCATTGTGCGCTCAGGCCTGCTGACATCGGTTCACAGCTTCGCCAGCGATCCGGCCCGTGGTGTTTTTATTCTTGGTATTCTGCTGGTCGCGGTCGGCATACCGCTCTTGCTGTTTGCCATTCGCGGTCCGCAGATCACAAGCCGCAGCGATTTTTCATTGGTCAGCCGCGAAGGGGCCCTGATCCTGAATAACTTCCTGCTGACATCCGCAACCATTGTTGTTCTTGTCGGCACCTTTTACCCGCTGGCACTGGAAATGGTCACCGGCGCGCGGATCACCGTCGGACCGCCCTATTTTGACGCCACTTTCAATCCGATCATGGGTGTACTTGTGGCGGCGATGGGCGTTGGCCCGTTGCTGGCCTGGCGGCGCGGCACAATGGCGGGCATGCGCAAAATCATGTCAATGGCCGGGGCCACAATGCTGGTGCTGCTGCTGGCCGTTGTGATGGCCACAACCGCGTTTGGCGGCGGCATCAGCATTACCGGTATGGTGGGACTTGCGCTGTTATTCTGGCTTGGCGCGAGCGTGCTGGCCGACATTATCTATCGGCTAAAGCCTGGCAAAGCGGGCATCGCCGCACGGGCAGCACAATTGCCAACGCCGCTCTTGGGCATGTGGATCGCGCATTTCGGGATGGTGATTTTCCTTGCAGGCGCGCTTGGCAACGGTCTGTTTGCAACCGAAGTCGTAGTGCGCGCCACCCCCGGAGACAGTGTTGATGTGGCTGGCCGGCAAATGACGCTGCGCGCTGTAGAGGCACGGCAAGGCCCGAATTACGTCACGGAAACCGCGGTGATCGATGTGCGCGAGGATGGCCGGCTGGTGGCGGTGATGACGCCCGAAAAACGGTTCTATACAGCAGAACGCCAGACCACAACCGAAGCCGCCATCCGGCCGCGATTGAGCGGTGATGACTATGCTGTTCTGGGCGATGGTACGGATGCGACCGGATATACATTACGTCTTTACCGCAAACCGCTGGTCAGCTGGATCTGGGTCGGCGCAGGCCTGATGGCAATTGGCGGCGCGGTTGCTGCTGTTGGTCGCGTCCGGCGGCAACGCGTGCATAGTGCGGCAACAACATCCGCCAGCGGTACCGACCAGCCGGCCCGGTTGTGATGGGCCAGATGTGATGGAGCAGAAACAGGATGACTGACAGACGGCCCGGCAGCGGGTTCAGGCTTTCCTTTCTGTTGCCGCTGGCGGCGTTTCTGGTGCTGGCCGGATTTGCCTCGGTGGCATTGCTGGCCACATTGCGCGGTGAACGCGATATCTCGCAGCTGCCATCGACCATGATTGGAAAGCCGGTGCCACAAGTTGCGCTGCGGGATCTGGACAACCCGGAAAGACGCGTCGGGCCGGCGCAATTTGCCGGCGCCCCTTTGCTGGTCAATGTCTTTGCCAGCTGGTGTGCGCCATGCCGTGCCGAGGCGCCCGCACTGGCCCTGCTTGAAGAGCATATCCCTATTCTTGGCATCGCCTACAAGGACAAACCAGCGGACACGCAGGCATTCCTGCAGCAATATGGCAATCCGTTTGTCGCCATCGCAGTTGACCGCGACGGGGCCGGCGGCATGGCGCTCGGCGTTTATGGCGTTCCGGAAACTTTTTTGCTGGACCGTGATGGCACGATCCTCCTGCGCCATGCGGGCCCGATTGACAGACGTGTATTGGATGATGTGCTGATGCCGCAGATCAGAGCGTTAAAATAATGCCGGCCGCGCCTTTCTCATTTATTTTGCTTCTGCTGTCGCTGCTGCTGTCGGCCCCTTTGCCCTCAGGCAGCGCCCATGCCGTCACGCCTGAAGAAATGCTGGCCGACCCGGCCCTGGAAAAGCGCGCCCGTGATTTGTCAAAAAATCTCCGCTGCCTTGTCTGTCAGAACCAGTCCATTGATGATTCCGATGCCGACCTTGCCCGTGACCTGCGCCTTGAGGTACGCCGCCGCCTGACCGATGGCGAGACCGATGCGGCCATCCTTGCTGCGATCCGCGAAACCTATGGAGATTACGTATTGCTGAACCCGCCCGTGTCGCCGGCAACGCTGATCCTCTGGACAGCCCCACTGGCGATTGTCGCAGGCGGGGTGTTGTTGCTGATCGCCACGCGGCGGCGGCGCGGTGATGATGAAGCTGAAGGCAGCGACGCTGATGCCAAGGATATCAGTTCAAATGCACAGGCTGATGATGATGCCGGGCAAGCGGTGTCTGCCCCTTCCGAAACGCCTGACATGGCCCGCCCCGCCATGCCCACCAAACTGGCGATAGCGCTTCTCAGCCTGGCAGTCGGATGCAGCCTGCTGATCTATCTGGCCCTTGGCCGCGCCGATCTGCCCGACCGGCCACTGGCGGACCGCGCGGCCGAAATCGCGGCCATCACGGATTCTGCAGAGCAGGATAATGCCGAACGGCTTGCCGGTTTTGAGGATGCCCGCGCTGCTGTCGATGCCGCGCCGGATGAGGTTGGCAACTGGCTGCAGCTTGCCATTGCATCGGCGAATGCGGGGCGCACCGAGACCGAAATCGCTGCCCTGCGCCAGGCGATGATATTGACAGATGATGATCCGGCGATTGCATCCATGCTGGCCGAGGCCCTGTCACGCGCCGCAGACGGTCAGGTGACGATACCGGCCCGCGAATTGGTCGCCGGCGCGCTGGCCCGCAATCCGTTGGAACCAAGAGCCCTGTTCCTGTCCGGGCTGGCCGCCTATCAGGACGGTAATTTTGCTGATGCTATCGAGACCTGGCAGCGGCTGCAGTCAGTATCTGCGCCTGATGCCCCTTGGATGCCGCTTCTGGCTGACAATATCGCCGATGCTGCCGCTGCGGGTGGCATTGATCTGCCGGCACCGGGACCGGATGCTGCCGATATCGCCGCCGCCGCCGAGATGTCTGCCGAGGACCGTGATGCGATGATCGCCGGCATGGTCGAGGGTCTTGCTGCGCGTCTGGCCGAAAACCCGAATGACAGTGCCGGTTGGCGAAGATTGGCCCGCGCCTATGAGGTGATGGGGCGGCAGGACGCCGCGCAGGATGCGCATGTCCGGGCGGCGGATTTGCTGGTTGAGGATCCTGATGTTCACTTACAGGCCCTGCAGGCCATTATTGTTGGCAATGCCGAAGAACGGCTACGCGTGCCAGTTGAACGCCTTTTGAAGCGTCTGGTGATGCTGTTGCCCAACCGGCCGGAAACGCTGTATCTGCAGGGGCATTTCGCAGCCAGCTATGGTGATGCGCAGGCAGCACGCCAATTCTGGGAAACCCTGTTGGCGCGCATTCCGGAAGACGCGCCGATTGCAGGCCAACTGCGCGCCGCTATCGACGCGCTGTAATGTAGATGCCCTGCCAGTTCGCAGCGCGCTGTCATTAAAGCCGCAGCAAGCGTGCGCCAATCCGGCGATAGGCAAATACCGCCAGCATCACTGCCAAGGCCAGCAGCAGACTTGCCGCTGCAACCAGCACATCATCAAAACTGCCAAAGGCTAGAATGGCACCACCGGCAACCGGCCCAGCTACCTTGCCAAGATTGCGCATCGCGCCATAAAGCCCCATCCCGGTGCCCATGGCGGTTCCGGACTGATCGGCAACATAGGCGAGGGTTGCCGGGAAAATAAGCCCCTGCGCCATCCCCAGCGCCAGCGCAGCCAGAATAATCATGTCACCCTGCAGATGCGGCAGCAGAAACAGCCCGCCGGCCATCACCAGAACGCCAAACCCGATCACCATCAGCCGGCCAAACCGGTCAGCAGCCATACCGCCGGGTGTGCGCATCAGCATATGCGCCCCTTCCTGCATGCTGAAAAAGAGTCCGGCAAGCATCAGCCCGTGCCCGCCCTGTACCGAGGCCAGGATGTGGAGTGGTAAAAAGGCCTTTACCGCATAGGCCGCCATATTCACCATCATTTCCAGCCCGCCAGCCACCCACAGCGCAGGACGGCGCGATGCAGCCGCAAGGGTTGCCGCGAAATGGCTGGCAAGTTCGCGAAAGCGTGCAGGCGCATGCGAAACAGGCCTGTCGCCGGCACTGGCCATGACAAAAGGGGCGCGCCGGTCACGCGCAAATGCCAGCAAAGGCAGCAATGCAATGGCAGCAATCAACCCGGTCAGCATGAACAGCAATTGGGGCGACATGCGGGTCAGCAGAAAGGCCGCCGATACGGGCGCCAGCAAATAGCCGATTGACCGTGCGAGGCCGAATACGCCGAGGCGTGTTGCCCGCCCTTTGCTGGGGTTACGCTGCCCGGATGCGTGATAGGGGGATGTGCTTTTGCCGGCCATTTCGGCGACCAGCGCCAGACTGACTGGCCCGAAGATCGCCGTCGCCAGCCCATGCACAAGCCGCAGGGCGAATAATTCCGAAGGGGTGCTGACAAACAGATAGCCAAAGGGCATCAGGATGAACAGGGCCGCAGCCAGCATCAGCCAGATGTGGCGGCCTTGCCGGTCAGACAGAAACCCGACAATCGGTTTGACCAGGATGCCGGTCAGCGTGGATATCGAAACAACAAGTCCCAGCAGAATATCGCTGGCCCCCAGCGCGGCCGCAAACAGGGGCAGAACCGGTGTCTTTCCCATCTGATAAGCTGTGCGCACGATGGCATCCGCGGCAAAAATACGCGCGAAGGGGCGGCTCAGCAGGGTGTGGAACGCGGTCACCAGCCTGTTTTTGGCGCGCCGATAGATGCCGCGCTGACAGCCGGCGCGCCAATCTCGGCGACAGTGGCGTTCAACGCAGCAAGCGGCCCTTCAACATGGCTGTCCAGCTCGGCCAGCAGCCCCGCAACCTTTCCGGTGACAATGTCGGTCAATTCGGCCACCTGCAGGGGCGGCTTGGCATCGGCAATCAACACCGTCCAGCGCAGATCCATCAATGTGTCATCCAGCCCTGCCGGATGCCGCAGCACATCGCGCGGCGTTTCACGATGCACATCAACCAGCTGCGCCTCAATTTCACCAAGACGGCCCATTGCCGCTTCGATTTCGCCATCCACTGACGGCACTAGAAGCTTCAGATTTTTCAGCTGTTTGCGCATCATGCGAATACGATTCACGCCAATATTCAGCTCGGACAGCGACTCTGTAAGCTGTTTGGCCACCGCATATTGGCGTGCCAGATCGGCATCGCTGACATCCAGCCGCGGGTCCTTGATCACGGTCAGCGACTGGGTGCTGGTCTTGCCGCCCGCCGTGAGGCTGACAGTATAGGTGCCGGGGACAACACGCACCCCTGGGGCACCATCCCCTTCCTTGGCGAAAGGCTCATAGGCGCGGTCCTGCAATGCGCGGTCAATGCGAACAGGCGGTATCTCGCGCAGATCCCAGACAAACCGGTTAAGGCCTGCATTGCCCGTCGGTTTCAAATTGATTTTCAGCCGGTCATCACCCGTATCAAACCGCGCGCGTAGCGTGCCGTCACTGTCATGTACCTCAATCAGCAAATCATCGGTTGCCGGTTTATCCAGCCAGTAATAGAGAATGGCGCCATCTGGCGGGTTTTCACCAACATCCAGATAACGGCGCTGGCTGCGCCCATCGGGGCTCTTCACCTGATAAGATGTACCTTCAACGCCAAAGGCCGGGCTGTAATCCTTGCCGTCACCATCGAACAGCCCGGTGCTCCAGTTCAGGCACTGGCGTACTGTATCGCGCGGTGGCACCAGCCCCTGCGCAGGCGCGCGCAACGCCGACAAATCATCCAATATCCAGAACGACCGGCCATGCGTGGCAACAATCAGATCACCATGTTTGACACGCATGTCATAGACAGGTGTGACCGGGAAACCGCCCTGCATGCGTGCCCAGCTGCCACCATCATCCACACTGACGAAAACGCCTGTCTCGGTGCCCACAAACAGCAAACCGACCCGTTCGGTATCGGCACGGATCACACGGGTAATTTCATCCTGCGGGAAGTGGCCGGAAAGGCTGGTCCAGCTGGCACCGCTGTCACGCGTCACAAACAGATAGGGTCTGTAATCAGCCGATTTGTAACAGGTGGCAGACAGGTAAATGCAGTCTGCATCATGGGCTGACATTTCCACGGTGCCGATATAGGCCAGTTCCGGCATATCCGGCGGCGTGATTTCGGTCCAGTTGGCACCGTCATCACGCGTCACATGCACGCGCCCATCATCCGTCGCGCCCCAGATTTCACCGGGGCGATGCGGGCTTTCCACAACCGAAGACAGGCTGGCATAGGCTTCGGCGCCGGCACTGTCGCCGGTCAGTGGTCCGCCGGAATAATCCTGCTTGCTGCGATCATTCCGGCTCAGGTCAGGCGAGATACATTCCCAGCTATTGCCTTCATCGCGAGACCGGAACAGATGGTTGCCACCGGCATAAAGCGTGCTGCTGTCATGTGGCGAAAAGCAGATCGGAAATGTCCAGGCAAACCGGTAGCGCAGATCACGCGGCGCATAGCCGGTTGTTTCCTCTGGCCAGACATTCACCAACTGAATCTGACGCGTCCGCCGGTCATAGCGCTGCAACGCACCATTGCCGCCAGGTGATGACCCCACTGCCCCGACAAAGACGATATCCGGATCATCCGGATGCACAGCAATAAAACCCGATTCACCGGTGCCCGGCAGTTCCATGTCGGATTTCGTGATCATCCCCCATTCAGCCTGGCTTGGCACTGAAACCGATGTATTGTCCTGCTGGGTGGCATAGACACGATAGGGATACTGGTCGTCAACATCCATGCGATAGAATTGCGCTGTCGGCTGATTATAGATGCTCGACCATGTCCGGCCGCCATTAAACGACACATTGGCGCCGCCATCATTGCCCTGCACCATGCGCTTGGGATTGGCCGGATCGATCCACAGATCGTGATTATCACCATGCGGTGTGGTGACCTCGGAAAAACTTACCCCGCCATCGGTGGATTTCCACATCTGATAGTTGGTGACATACAGCGTGTCTGCGTCCTGCGGGTCGGTAAAGACATGCGTGTAATACCAGGGACGGTGGATCAGGTCGCGGTTGGGTGAAACACGCGCCCAGCTGTCACCATAATCTTCGGAGCGGTAAAGACCCGTATTGTTTTCATCGGCCTCGACAAGCGCGAAAACACGCCCCTGCCTGGCGGCCGAGACGGATACCCCCATCTTGCCAAGCATGCCGCTGGCAAAACCGGGCTGTTCGGTCAGGTCCTGCCAGCTGTCACCGCCATCCATAGACCGAAAGATACGGCACCCCGGCCCGCCGCTCGACAGATGCCAGAACTGGCGCCGCGCCTGCCAGAAGGTGGCAAAAAGGATCCGCGGATTGGTTGGGTCCATCGCCAGATCAATGGCCCCGGAATCAGCATCAATCTGCAGCACCGCATCCCAGCTGCGCCCCCCATTGGATGACCGGTAGACGCCCCGCGCCTCACTCGGTCCAAAGGCATCGCCAAGCGCTGCCACATAGACAAGATCGGGATTATCGGGATGCACACGGATTTCACCAATCTGCTTGGTATCGGCCAGTCCCAGATGCTGCCAGCTGCGTCCGGCATCGGTTGACCGGTAAACCCCGTCACCAAAGGACACATCAACGCGGATCGTGGTTTCACCCGTCCCCGCATAGATGACATTGCTGTCAGAAGGTGCCACCGTCAGCGCACCAATGGTAGCGCTCGTCAGAAAGCCGTCAGACACGCATTCCCAATAGGTGCCGCCATCATCTGTTTTCCAGATACCACCGGCGCAGGCGCCCGCGTAAAAGGTCATAGGGTCGGTATAATCACCGGCAACGGCAACCACACGCCCACCGCGCGACGGCCCGATGCAGCGCCATTTCAACGCGTCGGACTTGACGATGTCAGCTTCAACCGGGCCGGTGCCTTTGGATGATTTCGCCATTGCAAGTCCTTTCCTAGAATGCGTCCGGGTCAGCGGCCCCTGATGCGGGGGTCCAGCGCGTCGCGCAGACCATCGCCGAGATAATTGATGCTGAGAACCGTCAGGGAAATAGCAAGGCCGGGCCAAAGAACGCGTTCAGGGTGGAGTTGCATATAGTCCACAGCATCATTCAGCAAACGGCCCCAAGTCGGGAAGTCTGGCGGAAATCCTAGCCCAAGGAAACTGAGCGCACTTTCGGTGATGATGGCGTTTGCGATTCCCAGCGTTGCCGAAACCAGGATCGGTGACAACACATTTGGCAGGATATGGCGCAGGATAATCCGCAGATCACTGGTGCCAATGGATCGTGCCGCAAGAATGAACTCACGCTCTTTCAACGCCAGCACATCACCGCGCACAATACGCGCCGTCGGCATCCAGCTGGTGATCCCGATCGACACGACAATCAGAACAAACATCCCGCGTTCAGGGCCATAGGCCTCGCTGAGCGGTTCGCGGAACAGCAACATCATCACCAGCAGAAGCGGCAGAAGCGGCAGCGACAGGAACAAATCGGTAAAGCGCATCAGAATACCGTCCAGCCGACGGTAATAACCCGACAAGACGCCAATCAGACTGCCAAGGATCAACGAAAGCATCATCGCGGCCAATCCGACAGTGATGGATGTCTGTCCGCCGGCAATCATCCGCGCAAATGTGTCACGACCAAGCTGGTCAGTTCCGAAAGGATGCGCCCAGCTGGGGGCCTGGTTACGCAGGCGAATATTGATTTCATTCGCCTCATACGGCCACAGCGATGGTCCGAGCATCACGGCAAATACAATGCCAAAAAACAGGATGCCACCGATCAACGCACCCTTGTGCTTGGTGAACTGATCCCAGACATCGCGCCACTGGCTGCGCGTCTCGCGCCCGCCAGCTGGCTGGCCAGGTGCCTTCTGTGTTGCCTCAGTCATAGCGAATCCTCGGATCCAGAAGCCCATAGATGATGTCTGCCAGAAGATTGAAGAACACAATCAACACCGCGAAAATGAAGGTCAGCGTCTGGATGGTCGGTAGGTCATTGGCATAGATGGCGCCAATCAGCTGCTGTCCGATCCCGTTCACCTTGAAAATCTGTTCGGTAATGATCGCACCGCCAAAAATGGATGGCAGGTTCAACGCAATCACCGTTACAACCGGGATCATCGAATTGCGCAACACATGCAGCATTACAACGACCCACTCGCTCAGCCCCTTGGCGCGGGCGGTACGTACATAGTCCTGGTTGAGATTATCCAGCATGGAGGCACGCATATACCGGCTGATCTGCGCCGTGGTCTGCAGGGCCAGCACCATAACCGGCAGTACCATCTGCTTTAGCTGAATGACAAAGGTATCCCAGTCAATCACCTCATGCAGCGTGTCATAGGTTGAGGGGAGCCAGCCGAGCTGCACCGCGAAAATGACGATCACCAGCGGGCCGGTGAAAAATGGCGGGATCGAATAACCGATCATCGTGACAAAGGTGCCGGCCTGATCGAATACCGAATAATGACGATAGGCGGAATAAATGCCGATGGGCAGCGCGATCAGAATGCCGACCACATAGGACATGCCGACCACCCACAGGGTCTGCGGCAGGCGCTGCACAATCATGTCCATCACCGGGCTGCGTGTCTGCCAGCTGATGACCCGCAAATCACCCTCGGAAAAGGATGTGCCGAATATGTGGTCAATCAGTACCTGTGGTTCGATCCAGAAAAACTGCACCAGCCATTTCCAGAACTGGATATAAAGCGGCTGGCCAAGACCCAGCGCCTCACGCATCTTTTCTTTCACCTCTGGCGGTACCGTCAGCGGCACCTGTGCCATCGGATCATTCGGCGCCAGATTCAACAGCAGGAAAATAATCAGGCTGATGAAAATAAGCGTCGGGACCGAAATCAGCAGACGTCTGATGGTGAATGTAAGCATGGGCGGCTGGCCCTTTTTGGCTAATGGGCAAAGCAAAAGGGAAGCCCGCCATACGTGACGGGCTTCCCGATGTTAGAGGGATCAGTCGATCCGATACCAGTCAGCAATGTTCCACAGCTCGGAGTCCCAAGTATTCAGGACAACGCCGCCAAGCGAGTTGGCATGTGCGGATACACGACCACGATTGACCAGCGGCACAATCGTGTAGCTGTCCTTCGTGAGCATGTTGTTCAGCGCAATGCCCAGCTCACCGCGTCTCTTCAGATCACCGGTCTTGAACAGCTCGTCGAGCATGGCGTCATAGGCCGGGTCACAATAGCGGTTGATGTTCTCACCCTGCCACTGGCTCTCAGGCTTTGGCTCGTTGCCACAACGATAGGCAGCAAGATAGGTCTGAGGGTCAGTACCGTTGAAGGTGTTCGCATACATCTCAACGTCAGCATAGAACTTCTGGAAGGTGTCAGGCGAGCCCGGGTCACCACCAAAGAAGACGGATGCGTTCAGGTTACGCAGCTCGGTCTCAACGCCGATCTGTGACCACCACTCCTTGATGAGGGCCTGGAAATCCTGACGAACAGCATTTGTTGATGTCTGGTACAGGATTGAAAGACGGACACCATCCTTTGAACGGACACCATCGCCACCCTTTTTCCAGCCAGCACTGTCAAGCAGCGCATTCGCACCGGCAATGTCCTGTGTCAGGCAATGGTCGTTCTTTGCCGCATACAGGTCAGGCGCAGGCACCAGGTCACATGTCGGGAAACCGGCCTTGCCGTAACCGATTTCGGTCAGCAGCACGCGGTCAATCGCCATCGACAATGCCTTACGGACATTGATGTCTGTCAGGAACGGATGCGGTGCCTTCACGGTTGCCCGTGTATCGGCATCCAGATCAGGTGAAGGATTGGTCAAGTTCATCTCGAGACGCTCAACCAGAGGACCAAATCCGGCAATGGCGACGCCTTTACCAGCTTCTTCCATTTTGGCAATCACCTCAGGCGCAAGCTGCAAGTTCCAGGCATAATCGAATTCGCCTGTCTCCAGAACTGAACGACCAGCGCCGGTGGCATCACCGCCGCCCTTGAAGGTGACGGTTGCAAATGCCGGCTTGGCAGGATCGCGATAGTTTTCATTGGCCTTGTACTGGATTACGTCATTCGGACGGAAATCAGTTACGACGAACGGACCTGTGCCGATCGGGCCGAAGTTCTGGTCGGTACACTCAGGCGCCTTGGCACCCATGCAGGCTTCAAACTGGGCCTTCTGGATGATTGGCGACTGGCCACCCATGAACGGGCCATAAGGGTTTGGCTTTGGCGCTTCAAAGTTCACGGTAACCGTCAGGTCATCGACAATATCGATCGACTTGATGCCGTCAAAACCGGCCAGCTGCGCACAACCCATATCGGGATGCATGCAATAATCAGCGGTGAATTTGACGTCAGCAGACGTGACCGGTGAACCGTCCGACCACTTCAGACCCTTTTTCAGCGTCCAGGTGATGGATGTCAGATCGGCACTCACCCCGCCATTATCGACGGTCGGGATGCTATCGGCCAAGTAAGGTACGAGCGCACCCGTCTGATCGTATCGACCAAGCGGCTCGATCACCAGCGAAGACGATTCAATGTCCTTTGTACCGCCAGACAGATAGGGGTTAAGAATGGATGGCGCCTGCCAATAAATGATGCTGACATTGCCGTCTGAGGCACGTTCAGCAATAGCAGGTGGCGCCATTGTTAGCGCAACAGCAGCACTAATCAATAGACCTCTTATTTTCATGTTTCCTCTCCTAAAGCGTCGCTTGACGGCCCCGTCGTCAGTTTACAACAAACCGTCAGCAAACTTAGTTGAGAGCGCGGCGCTACCGTAGATGGGCCCGCACTCCGCCGGAATTTTACACCGGATGCCAATTATGAAAGACGCAGTTTGGGAAAATTACAAGTGCGGGATGATGATTATTTTGCATCAGCCAAATTCAATCTGGTCCATATTTATTGGAAATGCCGGGAAATTTGACAGGCATGTCTCCGTTTCGTTAGCCTGATCTTCTTTAAAAGGAAAACAGCCAGTGCCACCACAATCTTCTGCCAGCGCCAACCGCAAGGCTGACACCTCAAGCGCTATCGCCCAATTTGAAAATTTGCGTGTTGAATTTGAGACGCGGGACGGCACCGTTGTCGGTGTCGAGGATGTCAGCTTTCATATTAATCAAGGCGAAACCGTCTGCGTTGTTGGCGAAACCGGATCCGGCAAGTCGGTGTCGTCGCTGTCGATGATGCGTCTGGTAGAGTTTGGCGGCGGGCGTGTGGCCGGTGGACAGCTGATCTTTGACCGTGCAGAGGGTGGAAAGATCAATGTCGCCGATGCCGACCAGTCTTTGATGCGTTCGATCCGCGGCAATGAGATCGGGATGATTTTTCAGGAACCGATGACCGCGCTGAACCCGGTGTTCACCGTCGGCCGGCAACTGACCGAAGGGTTGCGCGTTCACAAAGGCATGAACAAGGCAGAAGCCAGGCAGACCGCGCTTGAACTTTTGAATAAAGTACGAATCCCCGAGGCGGAAAAGCGGCTTGACCAATATCCGCATGAATTGTCTGGCGGCATGCGCCAGCGCGTTGTCATCGCAATGGCACTAGCCTGCGAGCCACGGTTGCTGATTGCCGATGAACCGACAACCGCCCTTGATGTGACCATCCAGGCAGAAATTCTGGCGCTGATCGACCGTTTGAAGCAGGAAACCGGGACCGCTGTTCTGTTCATCACACATGACATGGCCGTTGTCGCGCAGGTGGCGGACCGGGTTGTTGTCATGTTCCGCGGCAACAAGGTTGAAGAAGGCCCGGTCGAGCAGATTTTCAAAAACCCGCAGCATAGCTATACGCAATCGCTTCTGGCTGCAGTGCCCAAGCTTGGCGAGATGACGGGCACGATCTATCCGGAACGCATGCGTCTGTTGACAGATGACAAAGACGCGCCGGAACCCATTACCGGATCACAGGATGTATTGCTGGAAGTACGTAATCTTGTGACCCGCTTTCCGATGAAAGGCGGTTTGATGCGCCGCGTCACGGCGAATGTCCACGCCGTAGAGGATGTCAGCTTTACCCTGATGAAGGGGCGTACCCTGTCTCTTGTCGGCGAGTCGGGCTGCGGCAAATCAACTGTCGGCAGGTCGCTCCTGCGCCTGATCGAGCCGCAGAGCGGTAGTGTGAAAATCAATGGTGTTGATGTGCTTGCGATGCAAAAGCAGGAATTACATGACGCCCGCAGACATATGCAGATGGTGTTCCAGGACCCTTTTGCCTCGCTCGACCCGCAGATGCGCCTGATCGACCAGGTCGCTGAACCCATGCTGAATTACAAGACGCTTAGCGAAAGCGAAATGAGCCAGCGGGTCGAAATGCTGTTCGACCGGGTAAAACTGCCCAACAGTTTTCTGCGCCGCTATCCCCATGAATTGTCGGGCGGCCAGCGCCAGAGAGTGGCCATTGCCCGCGCGCTGGCCCTGAACCCGGAATTGATCATCGCTGACGAGGCTGTCAGCGCGCTGGATGTGTCGGTCCAGGCCGAGGTGCTGAATTTGATGATGGAACTGCAGGTCGAACTTGGCCTGTCCTATCTGTTCATCAGCCATGACATGGCCGTGGTTGAACGCGTCAGCCATGATGTCGGCGTGATGTATCTTGGGCGCCTTGTGGAAATCGGCCCACGCCACAAAGTCTTCGAGAATCCCCAGCATGCCTATACAAAGGCATTGATGAGTGCCGTGCCAATCGCCGATCCAACCCAGCGCAAGGGCGAGGCTGAAATGAATTTCAAGGCTATTAACTCTCCCGTCCAGCCAATCGGGTATGAGGCCGAACCATCAGTCTATGCTGAAATTTCGGATGGCCATTTCGTCCTTCAAACTGACAGCGGATACTGAACCATGGCTGCTACCCATCTTGATCCTCTGGCGCTGATGACAAAGCTGATCAGCTTTCCCACTGTCAGCCGCGACAGCAATCTGCCGCTTGTCGACTGGGTGGAATCCTATCTGGATTCGCATGGCATCCCTGCGCATCGTGTTTATGACGAAACAGGCGAAAAGGCCGCACTCTTCGCGCATGTCGGTCCGGATGTGGACGGTGGTATCGTGCTGTCAGGCCATACGGATGTGGTGCCCGTTGATGGCCAGGCATGGGATACGGACCCCTGGACCGTCATTGAAAAAGACGGCAAATATTTCGGCCGCGGCACCTGTGACATGAAGGGATTCGACGCGCTGTCGATCTGGGCACTGGTCGAGGCCCATCACCGCGGCGTCACCCGCCCGCTGCAGCTGGCGCTGAGCTATGATGAGGAAGTCGGCTGCCTCGGCGCCCCGCCAATGATTGACCGGATGGTTGAAACGCTGCCAAAGGCAAGTGCCGTGATTGTGGGCGAGCCATCCATGATGAATGCGGTCACAGCGCATAAAGGTGGATTGGGGCTGAATACGCGCATCAAGGGATATGAAGTCCATTCATCCCTCATGCATACGGGTGTCAGTGCCATCATGTCTGGCGCGCGGCTGATCGAATGGGCGAACCAGACCAATGCGGCCAGCGCGGCAGCCGAACCAAGCCCTGTTGCAGCCATGTTTGAGCCGACCTTCACAACGGTACATATTGGTACAATCGAAGGCGGCACCGCCGACAATATCACCGCCAAAGACTGCCGCTTCAGCGTCGATATGCGCGTATTGCCTGATGAAAGCCCTGAACGGTGGCGCGAAATCTACATGGAGCAGGTTGCCGGCGTTGTGGCCGATATGAAAGCCATACACCCAGACACGGATATCGAAGTGGAAACCACTTTCTGGGTCCCCGGCCTGCGCCCCGAGGAAGATGGCGAGGCCGAGCGCATCGTTCGCCAGATCACCGGTGACAATGGCGAGCATGTTGTGTCTTACGGAACAGAGGCAGGGCAGTTTCAGGAACGTGACTATTCAGTCGTGATCTGCGGCCCTGGCAGTATCGCGCAGGCACATCAGCCAAATGAATTCATTGAAGTCGCCCAGTTCAATGCCGGCGCTGCCTTTCTTGAGCGCATGCTCGACACGATGGGACGCGCCTAACGGCTGGCAAGTCCGGCAGGCGCAGCAAAGACAGCATCACGCCCAAGAAGATAGAGCCGCGTATCCGTCCCGCGCAACGGCGCCAGCGCCGGGTCCCCGACATCCAGCCCGCCAGTGAGCGCACCAAATGCCGGCATCAGCAGGCGATCCTGCGTGCAGACAAAACAGGCACGGCGCAGCTTTGCACCACGGTGACGGACCACGGCAACCGGATGGTAATGCGCGCTGATTTCCGGCACGCCCCCGGCCGGGTCCATGATATGGCGGAAGGTAAAGCCGTCAATCGCGATACTGTCATGGCCAACATGTCCCGGCGGCACAAAATGCGCGTCATGATTGCCTTCAATCCAGATGGTGTCGATGCCGTCGGTTAACGACAGCAGGCGGTTTCTGTCAGCATCCGCCATGCGCTGCCAGGCCTGCCCGTCATGAAACACATCACCCAGCAGGATCAGGCGTGACGGTGCAAAAAGCGATATGGCATCAGCCAGCCGTTGCAATGTTTCCGCCGTGTCATAAGGTGGCAAAAACTGCCCCGACCGGTGATAACTCGAGGCTTTTTCAAGATGCAGATCGCCGACGACAAGCGTACCCTGCTCATGCCAGAACAGCGCGCCAGCAGGGTGCAGTTCCATGGTCTGGCCCGCAAATTCAATCAATCGATTCGACATTGGCAGCGCGGATTACTTCCTGTTCAAGATCATGCAGCAGCGCGTCACCGTCATCCGCGCGAATGATGTTCTCGCGTGTGATTTGCAGGATCAGCGGCACCGCCATGGGCGATATCATATCTAAGCGCCTGCAGACAATATTGCCGTGAAGCTGTTGTAAAGTCTCGGCCAGCCTGCCGGCATCAATCAGCCCCTGCATGGCGTCGCGGCGCACCGCCTTGAGCAGGATATGGTCAGGTTCATGGCGCCGCAGCACATCATAGATCAGGTCTGACGAGAACAGGATCTGCCGGCCGGTCTTGACCTGCCCCGGGTGGCGACGCTCGACCAGTCCGGAGATAATCGCGGCATCACGGAACAGCCGTTTCAACAGCGGCGTATCCTGCAGCCATTCCTCGAAATCATCTCCCATAATGTCGGGATCAAGCAACGGGGCCACATCTTCTGGCGGGCTGAGCGACCAGACAGACAGCGCATAATCCGTCATTGAAAAGCCCATCGGCCGCAAACCGGCGCGTTTCATCCGGCGCAATAACAAAAAGCCGAGCGTCTGGTTCGCATTGCGGCCAGCAAAGCTGTAAATCACAGTATGGTGACGTCCCCGATGCGGAAACAATTCAACAAGCAACGTCTTGTCATCCGGCAGCGCCGACCGGGCATCATGCAGCCGCAGCCAGTCCTTGATCTGCACGGGTAACGCCTGCCAGTCCTCGCGCGCACCAATCAGCCGGCGCACCGCCTGAGACAGGTTACTGGATAATGGCAACCGGCCGCCGCCATAGCTGGGGATCTGCGCTTCGCCCCCCTTTGCGCGGGATACCATCACCGCGGCATTGCTGATCCCCTCAAAACACAGCACCTGCCCGCCAAACAGGAAAGTGTCACCGGGCGACAGATTGACCACAAAATTCTCTTCGATGGTGCCAAGCGTGCGGTTGCGTAACTTGACCTTCATCATGGGCGATTCAACGATGGTGCCGATATTCATGCGGTATTGACGCGCCATCTTGGCATCGCGCAACACGATGCTGCCATCCTTCAGTGTAGTAAGCCGGTTATATTGCGGATAGGCTTTCAGCGCGTAACCGCCATTGGTAACAAACCCCAGAATATCGTCGAATTCCGCGCGCGCCAGATCGGCATAGGGTGCGGCGGCGGCGACTTCGTCAAACAAGTCATCAGCAAAAAACGGCCCGCTGCAGGCAACGCCGAAAATATGTTGTGCCAACACATCATATCCCCCGCGTCGAAAGGCAGCCCCGTCGAGATTTTGGGCGGCAATTTCCGCCTGCGCTGCCACACATTCAAGATATTCAAAGCGGTTGGTCGGCACCAGAATCGCCCGGCTGGGTTCCTCCAGCCGATGATTGGCACGCCCGACCCGCTGCAGCAGCCGGCTGACCCCCTTTGGCGCACCGACCTGGATCACCAGATCCACATCCGCCCAATCCAGCCCGAGATCAAGGGAACTGGTCGCCACCACACAATCCAGACCGCCAGCGGCCATGCGGGCCTCTACCTTGCGCCGCAATTCGCGTTCCAGCGAGCCATGATGCACGGCAATGCGCAAATTGCGATCATTGAGCTGCCACAGATTCTGAAACACAAATTCTGCCTGCGCACGGGTATTGACGAAAACAACACTCATCCGCGCATCAGCGATAGCGGCATAAAGCGGTTCCAGCGCATGCCGGGCCATATGGCCCGACCAGGGGATGCGATTATCCGTCTGCAGAATTTGAATCTCTGGCGGCGCTGCCTGCGGCACGCGCACAATCACGCCATCTTTGCGACACAGCCAGTCACGCGCCTTATCGGGCTTGTCGATGGTGGCGGACAGGCCGACCCGCACCGCATCCGGGGCAAACCGCCCCAATCGTGCCAGACCAAGGCTGAGAAGATCGCCGCGTTTATTGTCAAAGAAGGCGTGCAATTCGTCGATGATGATATATTTCAGCCCGGCAAAATAGGCCGGCGCATCCTCATAGGAAAGCAGCAATGCCAGGGATTCGGGCGTTGTCATCAAAAAGTCTGGCGGTTTGGTTTTCTGGCGCTGGCGTCGTGAAGATGGTGTGTCGCCGGTCCTTGTCTCAAAGCTGACAGGTAGGTCGAGCGCCTCGATGGGTGTTGCGATGTTACGATGCACATCCACCGCCAATGCCTTCAACGGCGAAATATAAAGCGTGTGCAGCCTGCCGTCAGAGCCGCGTGCGGCGATATCCAGAAAGGACGGCAAAAATCCGGCGAGCGTTTTCCCTGCACCAGTGGGCGCAAAGACAATCACATCACGCCCGCCAAGCGCCGCATCCGCTGTGGCAAGCTGATGCGCAAACCAAGACCAGCCGCGCCCCGCCAGCCACCCTGTCAGCGGGTGTGATTGGAGACGCGCGCCAGCGTGCCTATATTCATCATCATGAAGTGGCTGAACCATGAACTCTATATAGAACCGATCGACAGCTATATCGACCCGGTACGGCCGGTCGAACGTGCGATCATTACGCACGGGCATGCCGATCATGCCCGCGCGGGCCATCAGCATGTGCTGGCCACACCCCAAACCATCGATATCATGAAGGCGCGTTATGGCCAGACATGCGCTGGCCATTTTCAGCCGCTGGCGTTTGGTGAACCGCTGCGTATTGATGATGTCACTGTGACATTGTTCCCGGCCGGCCATATTTTGGGCAGTGCGCAGGTCTGTCTGGATTATGGCGGCAGGCGGGCGGTGGTCACCGGTGATTACAAGACACACCCCGACAGCACCGCTCAGCCTTTTGAACTGGTGCCGTGCGATCTGTTTGTGACCGAGGCCACCTTTGGCCTGCCTGTTTTCCAGCATCCTGATCCGCAGCATGAAATACGCCGTCTGCTGACATCCATCGCAGCGCAGCCGGATCGCTGCCATGTGATCGGTGCCTATGCGCTTGGCAAGGCGCAGCGGGTGATCCGGATGCTGCGCGAGGCAGGCCATGATGCACCGATCTATCTGCATGGGGCGCAGGAAAAACTATGCAGCTATTATGCTGCCCAGGGGGTGGATCTTGGCGATCTTCGGAAAGCGCTTGACCGTGATAAGGACAATTTTCGCGGCCATGTGGTGATTGCACCGCCATCGGCATTGCGTGACCGCTGGTCGCGGCGCCTCCCTGACCCGGTGATATGTCAGGCATCTGGCTGGATGACCATCAAGCAACGCGCCAAGCAAAGTGGCGTCGAGCTGCCGCTGGTGATATCCGACCATGCCGACTGGAACGAACTGACCGACACGATTACAGCCACCGGGGCAGAGACCATCTGGGTTACGCATGGCCGCGAGGATGCGCTGGTGCATTGGTGCCGCCAGCATGGTCTGAATGCCGAACCGCTTTATCTTCAGGGGCGTGAGGAGGACAGCCGCGAATGAACCGCTTTGCCGCCCTTTTGGAAACGCTGATCCTGACGCCATCGCGCAATGCCAAGATAGATGCGATGGCGCGTTATTTCCGGGAAACGCCCGATCCTGACCGGGGATACGCACTGGCCGCCATCACCCGCGACCTGACGCTGAAAAATCTGAAAGCCAGCGGATTGCGTGCCCTTGTCGCCGGACGTGTCGACCCGGACCTGTTTGCCATGTCCTATGACTATGTCGGGGATATGGCTGAAACCATCGCCCTGATCTGGCCAGAAGATGCAAACCGGCAGGCGGCAAACACCCTGCCGGGTGTGGCTGATTTCATTGCGGCAATCGAAAACTGTCCCAAGCGTGATATTGACGATCTTGTTGCACATTGGCTGGACCATGCATCGGCAAACGAACGGTGGGCGATGATCAAACTGGCAACTGGTGGATTGCGGGTCGGCGTATCGGCACGCCTTGCAAAGACCGCCCTCGCCCAGTATGGCGGACAGGAACTGGATGAAATCGAAAAGATCTGGCACGGGCTGGAAATGCCCTATAGCGCATTATTTGCGTGGCTAGACGGTCATGGCGACAAACCGCAGATCAATGCCAACCAAACCTTCCACCCGATGATGCTATCCAATCCGCTGGATGCCGAGCGCGACTTTGAAAGGCTGGACCCGGCGGCCTATGATGCTGAATGGAAATGGGACGGCATCAGGGTGCAGCTTGTCATTGATACAGCCGGGACCGAGGGCGATGACAGTGTGACAGCCCGCATGTTTTCCCGCACGGGCGACGATATTTCAGCCGCCTTTCCGGATGTCACCTCAAACCTGCGCGGCCAGGCGGTGCTGGATGGTGAATTGCTGATCGGACGGCCGGCCAATGCGGATTCCGCCCCTGAACACGCCATCACCCGCGACCCGCAACCCTTTAACCACTTGCAGCAAAGGCTGAACCGGAAACAGGCAGCAAAGACGCATTTACGCGATCTGCCGGCTTTTGTACGGGTATATGATATGCTGTTCGACGGCGACACGGATATGCGCACCCTGCCGCTTACGGTGCGCCGCGACCGGCTGTCCCGGTTCCTGCAACAGCATGATAATCCGCGCCTTGACCTGTCCGAGACATTGCATTTTTCCAGCTGGCCGGAACTGGCCGCGTTGCGCCAGAAAGGCACCGACAGTTTTGGCCATGAAGGATTGATGATCAAGGAACGTGACAGCCGCTATGTCGCGGGCCGGCCAAAGGGCCCCTGGTTCAAATGGAAACGTGACCCGCGCGTGATCGACACCGTGATGATGTATGCACAGCGCGGCCATGGGCGACGCAGTTCCTTCTATTCAGATTTCACTTTTGGCATCTGGAAGGGCACAGACATTGTGCCGGTGGGCAAGGCCTATTCCGGATTTACCGACGTCGAATTGCGCGCCCTCGACAAATGGGTGCGGGCGCATACCACCAACCGGTTTGGACCGGTGCGCGAGGTAGAAAAATCACTGGTCGTCGAACTGGCTTTTGACAGTGCGCATGACAGCCCGCGCCACAAATCCGGGGTTGCGCTGCGCTTTCCGCGGATCAACCGCATCCGCTGGGACAAACCGGCAGGCGAGGCAGATACGCTGGATACCATCCGCAGCCTGTTTGACCCGGTAGCTGACTAACCGGGTATCTGACTGACCGGGTATCTGGCTAACCGGGCCTCTGGCTAACCGGCCCGCATATTTACATGCCAGATGCTTGCCTGTCACTTTGATGACTCTTTCTTGATAAATCGTCATGTTATTCACCGTCAATATGTGAAAATTTGCATATTTTAAATTTAAAACATTGTATTTTGGTAGGTTTTATCCTAACGTTTGCCCTGGATGGTGCATGCCTGCCCCATCCCATCTTTCAACCATGCTTCCCTTTCCATTGTAGGTTCCATGAATAACTTAGACAGCCAGATCATTGCCCTTCTCAAACGCAATGCCCGCATGTCTGTAACGCAGATGGCGCAGGAACTGGCCGTCTCGCGGGTGACAATCGACACGCACATCAAGAAGATGGAACAAAGCGGGGTCATTACCGGCTATACGGTAAAGCTTGGCACCGAGGAATTCCGCCATAAGGTATCGGGGTGGATCCTGATCAACGTGACCGCCAATGAAGAAGAACGTGCCATCGAACAGCTGGTCAATATGCCTGAAATCACCCGCCTTCATACGACCAACGGAAAATGGGATCTGGCGGCAGAAATTCAGGTGCTGTCGCTGGAAAATTTTGACTCAACCATTTCAAGGCTGCGACAGGTAAAAGGGATCATGGACACCGATACCAGCCTTTTGCTGAGTTCACGCATAGGCGAATAAATCCCATATGGCTGACATGTCCCTCGCCGCACTCCTACCGTCACAAGACCCTGTCCTGTTGGCGCTGATCGTGCTGTTCCTGCTGATATCGGGGGTCATCAAAGGGTTTCTGGGTATTGGATTACCGGCCGCCGGGATGGCGCTGCTGACGCTGATCATGCCACCAACTGAGGCGATTGCGCTGTTATGGGTGCCGATCATCGCATCAAATGCATGGCAATTCGCCCGTGCGCCCGCGCGCCGCGATATCATCCTGAGTTACCGCTGGTTTGCCGCCGCCATCATTGTCAGCATCCTGCTGACCTCAATGTTTATTACCAGCTATCCGACCGGCCTGCTGACCGCCGCCATCGGCATCGCCATGATCATTTTTGCAGCGAACCAGCTGTTTGGTCTGTCGCTGCCGATCCGTGAAGGACGCCCCTGGCAAATCGGGCTGGGCATTGCCGCTGGTATTCTTGGCGGCTTCAGCTCGATCTGGTCGCCGCCGGTTGCAATGTATCTGCTGGCCACCAACACACCAAAGGACAGGTTCATCGGCGCCACCGGGTTTCTTTTTCTGTCCGGCTGCATCCCGCTGGGTGCCGGGCTGGTATTCACCGGCCTGCTGACGGGGCCTGTGGTGGTAAAATCCCTGCTGGGACTTGTGGTTGTTCTGACAGGTTTTCGCGTTGGCGAGATCATGCGCGATCATATTTCACAGGATCTGTTCCGACGGATGGTGTTGTTCGGCTTTTTGCTGATGGGGTTGCGACTTGTGGGCACCAGCCTTCTCTGACCTGACCAGTTGCAGACGCATGAATTATTACTGGTGACGCCCAAAGATCGCTGGCACCATATACGGGTTGTAGGGACAGCTTATCGACGGGGGTTCGGGTCATGGCGCTCATTGTTTTATTGAAGTTCTTTCACTATCTGGCGCTCTTCCTGGCCGGCGGGTTGGGCATTGGCGCCGCCGTCATCCAGACAGCCCACCGCAAGGCCGGCACACCACCCGCACCAGCTGTACAGACGGCCATGCACATACTTGCAAGGCTGGGGCTTGTGGCCATTATCATTCTGTGGGGAACAGGCATCTGGCTGGCATACAGCCTTTATGGCGGGCTGGGCATTGGCTGGGCGTTCCATATCAAGCTGCTGGGGTCCACCGGGCTTCTGCTGGCCATCGCCGGGCTGAACCTTCACCTTGCCCGCCTTGCCAAATCCGGCGGCGGCATGCCAGATCCAAAATTGGTCAAGATCATCCAGATGACATCACGCGGATCGCTGGTTCTTGTATTGGCTGGCATCGCCATCACCACAACGCTGTAAGGCAGCTGGCGTAGCTGTGGGCAAGGCTAAACAGATGTGGTGTCCGGCAAAATAAGCCGGCAAAATAAAACTGCCATGGATCAGATCGCACCGGCGGCATGGTTGACTGAGCCGCCGGCATCCCCATTTCCATTACATCGTTTACAGTTTTTTTTGAAACAGGTTCCCCATGTCCATTCGCCCCATCAAAATGACCAGCCAGGCGCAACCGACGATGGAAGGTGCGGGCGTCCATCTGCATCGTGTTTTCGGGTTTGGTGATACAGACCCGTTTGATCCTTTCCTGATGATGGATGATTTCCGCAATGACAATCCGCAGGAATATCTCAAGGGGTTTCCGTGGCACCCGCATCGCGGCATCGAAACCATCACCTATGTGCTGAAAGGCAATGTCGAACATAGCGATTCCCTCGGCAATAAGGGCATCCTCAGCGACGGCGATGTGCAATGGATGACAGCCGGTTCGGGAATCATCCATCAGGAAATGCCAACCGGTAATGCGGATGGCCAGATGCACGGCTTTCAGCTATGGGCCAATCTGCCGCGTGACCAGAAAATGTGTACACCGCGCTATCAGGATGTGACCGCAGAACATATCACCAGCCTGACCGATGATGACGGCACGCATATCCGTGTGATTGCCGGCGATTATCGCGGCTATCGCGGGCCGGTTGACGGGATCGATACGGACCCGCTCTATCTGGATATTGCCTTGCCGGCCAATACTTCGCGTCGGTTTCCCTTTGATACGCGCCGGCAGGGATTTGCCTATATCTTTGAGGGCAGTGCCAGCTTTGGCAATGCCTCGGCCCCGTTCGGCATAAATGTCGAAAAGGAATTTGCCGGCGAGGAAATGAAAATCCGCGACCAGTCTGGCAACCGCACGCTGGTGGTCTTTGGCGCAGGTGACGAGGTCGAGGTGACATCGGGCGAACAGGGCGTGCGCTTCCTGCTGGTGTCCGGCGCCCCGTTGCGCGAGCCTGTGGCGTGGCATGGGCCGATCGTGATGAATACGCGCGCCGAACTGCAAGAGGCCTTTCGCGAATTGAACGCCGGCCAGTTTGTAAAAACTGGCGCCGAGGGGTGGATCAATTCCCGTGGACGCGGATAACGGCAGACAGAGCAACGCCGCCGCTTATGGCGCTAAACCCTGACAACAAAGACCGGGATCGCCCGGCAAACACAGATGCGGACCTGGAATATACAGATGATGAAATGGCTTTTGAAACTGCCTCTCCTGGCTTTAATAACCTTTGGCGCCAGCGCTGTCGCAGCTGAACTGGACATCGAAATCCTGACGGCAGGCGACGGTATCACCGCCGCAGCAGGCAAGCGTGTCACCGTCCATTATGAAGGCCGACTGACCGACGGGACCGTTTTTGATGCATCGCGCAACCGTGGGCAGCCTTTTGCCTTTACCATCGGGTCTGGTCAGGTCATTCGCGGCTGGGAACAGGGTGTCGCTGGCATGAAGATTGGCGAAACCCGTCGGCTGACCATTCCACCAGAGCTTGGTTACGGGGCCAATGGTGCCGGCAATATCATCCCGCCAAATGCAACGCTGGTATTTGATATCGAATTGCTGACCGTCAGTGACCCGATTGTCCTCGGGGCTGCCGATAATGCGGCCTTGCAGCAGGCCCAGCAGAACGGGGTGGTGGTTATCGATATCCGCCGCCCTGATGAATGGGCCAGCACCGGGATCATCGAAGGTGCGGAAACCATCACCGCCTTCATGACAGATGGTCGCGTCCACCCCGAGTTTCTGCCAAAATTCCGGTCAGTGGCGCCCGATCCCGCTACACCGGTGATGCTCTATTGCCGCACTGGCAACCGCACCACCAGCCTTGGTAACGCGCTCATCGAACAGCTTGGCTATACCGACGTGACCCACCTTGAAGCCGGCATCACCGGCTGGATGGATGGTGGCAATACGACCGTCACCTACACTGAATAGGCCCGGCGGTCACACGCTCACCAGCGGTACGGATGTGCTGACGCGGCGATGCTGCGAAGCGGGTCTAGACTTTGAATAGCGTGTCGGTCAGATCCGGCAACGGTTCATCCCAGAAGGCACGTTTGCGCATATAATTGAAATCAACATCAAAGCAGGCCGCCATCGCCGCACAATAGACAGCGCGTGCATCAATGGTCGCATTCAGGTCCTGCCCCTCGAACAGATCCTTTGATTTCAGGCCCGGCCAGTCGGCATGCAGCACGTTTTTGACCAGCCCGCCTGCCATCAGGATGGCGGTGCCATAGCCATGCTCAGTCCCGTAACCGCCATTCTGGTCAAGCTTTCGACCAAACTCTGTCAGGGTCAGGATCAGCGTATTATCAAAGGAATCCCCCAGCCCGCTGCGAAGGCGGCGTAGAATTCTGTCATAATCATGCAGCTTTTCGCCATGCTCGCCATCATCCCCGCCCTGCGCGGCATGCGTGTCGAACCCGTTCAGATCAAACACCGCCACGCGCGGTCCATCCTCGCGCGACAGTTCCCGCGCAGCCGTATCGGCAAGTTCGGTGGCATGCCGCCCCCCATAATGCTTCATCATGCTTTTTGGACGGCCGACAACCTTGTCCATGGCCTTGCGCAATTCTGTTCCTTCCGGATAGGTGGCGGCAATCGCCATCAGTTCCGGCCGGTGCGGCAAGGCCATCCGCGTCGGATAAAAATTATCCTGCACCACTTCACCGCGCAGCAGTAACGGCATCGGCAGGGAAATGGCAAGACCGCCAAGTTCGGCCGATTCCAGGCCGCGCCCCAGCCACCCTGTATTGTCCTTGTAGGGAACGTGACCACCTGATTCCATCAGGTTCTGCCCCTCGAAATGTGACCGGTTCCGATAGGGAATATTGGTGGCATGGACAATGCCGGCATGACCGGCTTTCCACAATTCATGAAAGGTTTCCAACCTTGGATGCAGGTCAAAATCAGACGTCAGCTTGCGCGTCTCTTTCACAAGAATATCTGGCCGCGCATTGTTGAGGATACGGTCTCGCGGCGGCACCGCCGTCAACCCGTCCATCCCGCCGCGCAGCATGATGATAACCAGATTGCGTTTGTTCAATGCAGCAGCACGCGCATTGAACACAGGTGATGCCAGCAATGTGATTGACCCGACGCCGGCGATAAACTCTCTGCGTGTAATTGTCATGCCATCAACATCCAGTAGCTTGGGAATAATGCCTCACCCTTGCCAAAGCGTGTTGGATATGGGGCCAGATAGGCCTTCACCTCGTCCGCATTGTCAAAGTTCCGGTCTATGAGCGCGTCAAAATCAATATCCCTTGACAACCGGCCGCCAGATTCCGAGGCGAATGCCAGTCGCCGGATCAGCAATTCGGGCGATAGCCAGTCCGATGACATGTCGGAATACCCGTTTGGTTGTTGCGGCCGATAGGGTGACAGGCCGATTTCCCGCATGGTTCTTTCGGGCTGGCGCTGGGTACGACGCGGTTCAAACTTGAAACTATAGGTCATCGATTTGGGTGATGGCGGCCAGGCCACGCCCCCCATCTTGACCATCTGCAGCAACCACACTTCCGGATTATGAAATTTTTTCTCGATACCTGTATGGTCCCATGCCACCTGTAACAGCGCTTTATGCACCGCCGGCAGGTGACCATCTGACTGTTCCCATGCCGCGACAATCGGTGCTGTCATCGCCTCGGTTGGGTCGTCACAAATGAAATGGCGGCACAATTTTGTTGCGATAAATTGTCGGCAGTGCGGATGCGCGCACAGATCCTCAATCGCATCCATGAGCTTGTTCGATGCATCGAGCCCGCGCTGCTTGTAGGATTTGCCAAGAACAACATGCGTCCCGGGCTCATGATGCTCCGCATTGAAATGTACCGGGTTACATTCCGACCGTTTCTTGGAATATCTGTGTTCCCATCCCGCCATCACATAGGACAGGGCGATCACGTCCTCCTGCGTATAGCCGGCATCCGGTGAGATGGTATGCAGCTCCATCAATTCGCGGGCATGGTTTTCATTAACGGTCGCCACCTTGCCCTTTTGTTTCAGCCGCCGCCCCCGTTTTGAATTCGGACCAACCGACTCGGAATTGTCGAGATTATGGATCATTGCCCAAGAGGTGGTCACAGCCTTTACCATATCGGTAAAACTGCCGGTCATATGGGGACGCAGAATTTCCCGATGATAGGCACCAGTCGTAAATTCCGGCATGAAATCCTTGTCAGTAATGGCAAAGTGGTTGCCCCAGAATAACCATAGCCTTTCGAAGACAGGCGCGCCGCTATTCACCGCCGCATCATGGCGAATGCACAGTTCCAGATTTTCAAAGAACATCTCGCCAGTTTCGTATCGAAGCTGGTTCTTGGCTTCCTTGTAGGCCTTGCGATCTGTCTTATACCGTTCCCGCAGCACTTTGCGGTCGGTATAGACCCAGTGCGCATAATGATCCATCAGACTATCGCCGCTGGGAATATCGCCCTTCCAGGACAGCGGTGGCACCGTATCCATCTGCGCCTGTGCCCAGGCCAGCGGATCATCCGGAACAGCGTCATCCAGGCCAAGTCCGAAACCCACCTTCCTGAAAAAATCTCTTTTCATCGCAATAATACCAATAAATATTCAAAAAAGACTGTAAATCGGATCAAGTCTTTCAAGATAATCTTTCAATTTGATATCCCGATATTTCATATAGTAACCAGACCCATTTAATTGGATCAATATCTGTTACGGGTAGATTTGCCGCATCTGGCACATCAGTCTGGACAGGCCCGCCGCTTTCTCTCACGCTGGGCGGGATGGTCTACACACTGCATGGCGTAACGATATCATGAAATTTTCCGGTCCAGACGCATTGCCGCGACTGATGGTGGCACCAAACGGCGCACGCCGCACGACGGCTGACCACCCGGCGGTCCCTGTAACAATCCAGGGCATCGTTGAAAGCGCGGTCGCCTGCCATGCCGCTGGCGCCGGGGCAATCCATTTCCATGTACGTGATGCCGACCAGCAGCATATTTTGGATGCTGGCCTGTATCGCGAGGCGCTGGTCGCATTGCGGCAGGCCGTACCCGACATGCATCTGCAAATCACAACCGAGGCGGTTGGCCGTTACAGCCCGGAACAGATGCGCCAGCTGGCACTGGATGTCATGCCGCCCGGCATCTCCATTGCGACCAGCGAAATGATACCGGACCGGCAGCCATCATCCGATGATGTTGCGCTGTACCGAACGCTGCATGAAGCGGGCACCCGTATCCAGCATATTCTGTATCATCCCAAAGATGTGGATCTGCTGGCCGATCTGGTAACGGCTGCCGACCTGCCCCATAGCGCCATCTGGTGTCTTTTTGTCATTGGCCATTATACAGGCCGGATCAGCGACCCCGGCATGATTGCCGCCTTTGTAGCAGCGGCCGCTGCGCGCGGACTGGACCCTGATTGGGCCATCTGTGCCTTTGCCGCCGAGGAAAATGACAGTCTGGCCAGCGCGGTTGCGCAGGGCGGCAAGCTGCGCGTCGGGTTTGAAAATTCGCTCTTCATGCCGGATGGCAGCATCGCCGCCGACAATGCGTCGCGCGTGGCCGCCGCCAACCGCCTGTTTGGCTAGGCCACCAGCACGGACCTATGCCCCAAGCGCCTCCATCAGGCGGCAATAACATTCCTGACTGCGCCGGAAGCTGGACAGGCGAAAGAACTCATTCGGCGCGTGGATCTGTTCATCATCCAGCCCAAAGGCCAGCATGGTTGCGTGAACGCCCAGTTCATCCAGCAGCATCGACATGACCGGGATCGATCCGCCAACACGGGTTTTATAGGGCTCCTTGCCATACATATCCTGCAGCACCTTGCCGGCAATTTCGCTGGCATTATGCCCTCTTGGCATCAGAAAGGGCTTGGCGGTTGCCGGCAGGCGGTCAACCTCGACAGTCACGCCCGGCGGCGTGTGTGTTTCAACATGCGCCCGGATCAACCGGACAATCTCTTCGGGTGACTGGTCTGCCACCAGCCGGCAGGTGATCTTTGCATGCGCCTGTGCCGGAATGACCGTTTTTGTACCGCTGCCCTGATAGCCGCCCCAGATACCGTTCAGTTCCAGCGTCGGGCGCGCCCACAGACGTTCAGCAACGGTGTATCCGTCCTCACCAAACGGTTCCGGCACGCCCATCTTTGCGGCATATTCATCTTCATCAAAGGGCACGCGTGCAATCGCTTCGCGATCCTCGACAGTCAGTTCGACAACATCATCATAAAAGCCGTCAATCGTGATCCGGCCATCCAGCCCCTTCATCGATGCGATAATATGCGACAGCGCATGGATCGGGTTGGCGATGCCACCGCCATGCATGCCGGAATGTTTGTCGCCATTCGCACCTGTCACCGTCAACTCGCACCCGACAAGCCCTTTCAGCCCCTGCACCAGGCTTGGCTGGTCCGCTCCCCATTGCCCGCCATCCGAGGAAAAGATCATATCCGCCTGCAACAGGTCCGCATGCTGCTTGATAAAGGGCGGCAGGGTCGGCGAGCCGATTTCTTCTTGCCCCTCATAAAAGACCTTCACATTGACCGGCAGGGCGCCCCGCACCTTCAGCATCGCCTCAAGCGCGAAGATGGGTGCCAGCATATTGCCCTTGTCATCGGACGCGCCGCGGCCATAGATCCTGCCATCCTTGATGACGGGTTCAAAAGGCGGGCTGTCCCACAAATCGAAAGGGTCGGCAGGCTGAACATCAAAATGCCCATAGATCAGAATGGTCGGCTTGTCCGGGCCAGCCTCCATCCAATCGCCATACACAACGGGATGGGTTTCGGTTTCCATCATCCTGGCATTGGCAATGCCGGCATCATGCAGCCGGTCAATGACCCAGTGACCGGCCCGCACCACATCGTCAAAATGCGCATCCTGAGCCGAGACGGACGGTATCGCAATGAAATCCGCCAAGGCATCGACAAAGCGGTCCTGATGGCTGTCGAGATAGGTGTTCCAGTTCATATTCCTGTCCCTGTTTCATGCCGCGCAGCGGCGGTCGTGATGGTGCGACGTGATAACAGTCCAAACCTGCCAACAAACGTGATCGCCCTGCAACGGTAACAGTGATCACTTGTTTGCGCCAAACACTGCTTTACACTGGGATGATCGCCGCGCCGACAGGAGCCCTCTTTCATGAACGCCTTGATCGTGATCGATCCGCAGAATGATTTTTGTCCCGGCGGCGCGCTGGCGGTTGCCGGCGGCGACGAAATCATGCCTGCCATCAACGCCATGATGGATGATTTCGATATGGTGGTACTGACCCAGGACTGGCACCCCGCTGGCCATTCCAGCTTCGCCTCATCCCATCAGGACGCCGCGCCATTCTCTGTCATCGACATGCCCTATGGCCCGCAGGTGCTGTGGCCAGACCACTGTATTCAGGCCAGCACGGGCGCGGCGTTCCATCCAGCGCTGCAGACCGATCGCGCAGATGTCATCATCCGCAAAGGCATGAACCCGGCAGTGGATTCCTATTCTGCCTTTTTCGAGAATGACAAGGTCACAACAACAGGGCTTGCCGGGCTGCTGAAGGCGCGTGGCTGTCTTGACCTGACCTTTGTCGGGCTTGCCACTGATTATTGCGTTGCCTGGTCGGCCCGCGACGGCGCCGCGCAGGGATTCACGGTCACTGTTGCACTTTCCGCCTGCCGCGCGATTGATCTGGATGGCACGCTGGATGCCGCACTGGAAGACATGCGCACCGCCGGGATACGCATCGTCACCTGATGCTGTTCGATGCGCGGACTGCCTGCACGATATCAGCATGCACCGGCATGCACAGCGATACCCAGCGATACACTGCCATACCAAGCCATGTACCAGCGCAATCCTGCTGCATTTTTTGCATCGAAATCCTGCAAATTGAACAGTATATGTTTTCAAAAAAGGTCAGCATCACTTACGCAACGTTCCCAATCAACTGCTGGGTAGCCGTTAACGAAAGCTTGTCCTTCTGGACAGCGTATCGCAAAGCCCCCTCCGTTCCTCCCGGAGGGGGCTTTTGTTTTTTTTCAACAGTTTATCTATCAGACAAAAATAACCCCTGTGTGCCAGGGCCCGCGTCGCATGAACCACCCTCGGCGGCAAAATGCACGCATGGATGGACACATCCTAAATTTTGCGCAACCCTTTCGTGTGCCGCACCATAAATCATAAATGTTCAGATATAGGAGACCTGTTATGGAATTCGTTACTATTTCCCACTGGAACGTCCCCAATGCGACAGATGACATGATGGATGAAGCAAAAGAAAAATTCATGCCAATGATTTTGGCGACCGGCGCGGATAACGTCTATATGGTCCGCACTGGCGACAACACCGTGTCGGTGGTGACACACTTCCCGGACGAGGCGCTTGGCAAGGCGGCCGCCGAAAAGATCGGCGCAGTCAGGGAAAAGGCAGCTGAACATTTCGGGATGAACATGGTCGCGGCGCATGCCGGGCCTGCCCATTCCAGTTGACGGCAATCATCATTCAAAAACCACGTAACGAGAGGGCCGGCGTTCCGGCCCTTTCCTGTTCCGCCTGACGCCGTATTTCAGCTGGCGTCTGTCACCATTATTGCTGGTTGCGCAGGCTGTCGGCGATCACATACAGGGATCGCAGCGCATTGATATTATGCCTTGTGGTCGCATATTCCCCGGCGAACAGATAGCAAAGCAGCTCTTCCTTCAAGGCAGCTTCCTGGTTCACCTCGGTATCCTCAACCGCAATCACCTCGTGGGTCGGAACGCCGAAATGAGTGATGGCCAGCCGATAGACCTCACCATCCGGCTTTTCCTGCGCGACATCTGCCTTTGTCGTGATCAGGTCAAAATGCCCGAAATCAAAGGCAGGGCTCAGCGCATCGCGCAAAATTTCAATGGTTTCGGGCGTGGTCGTCGTGATGAATCCCAGCTTGATCCCCTGCGCCTTACAGACCTCAAGGCAGTCAACGACCCCGTCGCGAAAAGACAGCCCATCGCCAATCAACTCTTTGAAAAATTCAGCCTTGGAATGATGTATGGCCGACAAGAGGTCCGATGAAAGTGCGCCATTGGCGTAGGACTGCAAGCGTTTCAACCCGCCCGGGTTGCGCAGCATTTCGCAGTAATTTCCAACCGTCCAGTACCAATCCAGCCCATGCCGGGCAAAGGCCATATTATAGGCCTGGCGCTGCAATTCAGAGGTTTCCGCGACAACGCCGATCGACCCCAACAGCAATAGTTTCACTTCCGCCATATCGACCCACCAAACACAGAGATGATTAAAACCCGCCCGGATGATATCATCTTCGTTGCAAAATATCTGCACGGCTTTGGTCGCCGCCACCATCATTTCGACAGTGGCCAGCGTAAAAGCATAGGCAAGGACGAAAGATCAAGGTACCCTTTTGGATCAATGAGACGCATTCATCACAGGCTTTTGACCGCCCTCACCGCCATCTTGTGTCTGGCAACAGGCAGCTGGGCAGACACGACCAACAGGGCCCTGCAGGTATCGCCGGTGCCGGGCGTTTTTGTTGGCGGTGTAGGGCTGTTATGCACCTCTGGCGATACATCTGCCGAGACCGCGTTCTTTTTGCTGACACGCGACCGCGAAACAGCCGGCAGCGCACTGTTCGACAATGATGACGTAACCTATACAATGCTGGCGCTGGCCGCCAAGACCCCGTCTGCCTACAGATTTGGCACGGGTTCTGACACCATCGAGGTGGACCGCCGAACACTGGTGATTTCAGCCTCAGACATAACGTATGACTGCGCCTTGTCCAGTATCAGCGACCTGCATAAGGCAGCTGCGAACCATTTGCGTGATCTGCTTGGTGAGAACAAAATTTAAGATGCCTGTTCCCATTGCCGCGCGTGGCTGCCGAGCGGACAGGCGCGAGATAACCGAATAACCATCTGGAGGCGGCATGACATGTCAGTATCGTGGAAAGAATTTGTAGACGGATTTCGCGTCGGGTCAGATACAGGAAACATCGACGCTTTGTCTGCGCTGATTACAGATGATTTTGAATGGGTAACCTCGGATATGGACAGGGCCGCAACCCTTTCATGGACGTCAACGACATCCTTCAGGATCAATGGGGATGCCGAAACATTCTATGAGAATGATGCGGTGATTGCCGGCACGCACCCGGTGCTGGATGATCAGGGCAGACAGAACCTTGTTATGGGCATCGCGCGGCTGAGAGACGGCAAAATTTATCGCTATGACCATATGCGCACGCTAACAGCTGTATAAAATGGCGGGCGCTTGAAATGGCGGATCGGCTCGTAAAAGACAGGCAGCAGCGGCCAGCATCTGATGACAGATCATTCTGATGACAGATCAACTGATGACAGACCATAAAGACGAAATCATCGAAATGGCATTGTCCGACAAAGTGTCGTTCGATGCGATAAAGGATATCTATGGCCTTGACCAGAATCAGGTGAAACGCCTGATGCGCTCGGAACTTAAACCCGGAAGCTATCGTGCATGGCGCAAACGGGTCGAGGCCTTCTCCAAACGGCACCCTGTCTACAAATAGGCCGCATTGGCCGGTCTTGCTGATGAAGGCAGCTGCCGGCGTTCCGCATGATGGCCGTGTTGCCAGAATTGAGACGGGCTTGGACAGCACGCTCGAATCAAGGCACAGCCCATCGCGACCGCCTTACTTTTTCAGAAAAGAGTGATACGCTTTTGGCCTGTTCCATTGCCCGACGTGCTGCGCCCCGCGCAGACGTCACGCATGGATAGATGAGCCAGCCCGATGCACCGTGCAGCATTGCGCATTAAGGGGCTCAAGATCTTACATTCAACGAGGGAGGAATCCATGTTTGTTTCCAGAAGAATCATCCGTCCAGAAGTTGGAAAGACAGAACTTGCACACGCGCGTGTTCATAAATTGGCAGGCCTTATTGGCGGTCATGGCGTAGGCACCCGCGTTTCAAAGGTCATGGCCGGCGAAGGTGCCGGTGACCTTCACCTGTATGTGTATTTTGAAACGATGAGCCAGGCCATGGCCGTTGGCGAGGCCATGACAGCAGATGCCGGTGTCAAGGCATTGATGGCGGAACGCGAGGCAAACCCGGCAGGAGAGGTGATCGGGCCAGAGGGTTTCCGGATCATCAGTGGCGAAACGAAAGGGGACACCCGCGCCAGTCTGCAACGCGTCTATGAGATGAAGCGCAGCAATCTTCCGGCCGCTATGGACATGCTGGATGAACTTCGCGTTATGATGAAGGACGAACCGGTCAATGTGTTTGCGGGCGTGCCCGTCATTGCCAGTAAAATGGACATGCTGTTTGTCAGCTATGCCTTTGCCGATCTGGCGGCGCTTGGTGCAGGCGTTGATGGTGTTGGTATGTCGCCGGAATTCCAGGCAATCGTCGCGCGTGCAAGTGAAATTGGCCGGCTATGTGAAGCACGGATCACCGTCGCAATCGACTAAGCGGCACGGTGACCTGCCACAAACATATAGCGCGGCCCGGCCCCGATTGCGCGCGCGGGGCCGCGTTTTTTGCTTCAGATGAATGGCAAATGAAATGGTGGGCGTGATCTGAGGCTGTATGCGGATGTAACGGACTTGGTGACATTGTCAGCCATTATCACGCGAAGCACGTGCCGGACGCGTGAACCACGCGGCCTATCAGTCCCCCTTCATTCCTCCTGTCATTCGGCCTGTCATTCGGCCTGATCATCGCGCTGTTTGCCATGGGCAAGATCTGCTCAATCGCGATTCTGGTCATCCCGTTATTGGCGGGCCTTGTTGAATAATCTGGATTTCTGTCTGGCGGTTGCTGGATTACGTTTTGCTGCTTATCGCATCCGGCGCAATCGTCGCCAGCGCATCCATAATTGTTCGGACATGGTCTGGATCAGCGGCAGCGGCATGAGGGACAGCGAACACGCCGCTGTCATTGTCGAAATATTGGCCATTGGCGGCCGCGAATTCAGCTGAAAGAGATGCTCTTACCAGAATATCCGCCCCGATATTTCGGTCCTTGCCGTCGATGCCGAACCCTTCCTTGACCATTTTTGTTGCCAGCAGCGATCCCGGATTGACCGCGACAAAGACTGGGCCATCCGGACATGCACGCGCCATTTCCGCCGACCAGATCGTTATTGCGAGCTTGCTCTGGGCATAGGCCGCCATGTCTTCCATCGGTTTGAAATGCATCATTGCCGAAACATCTACCGGCGCCTGCGCGGCCGACGACAGATTCACCACACGACCGTCCCTCGGCATAATCGGCAACAAACGCTTGGTCAGCAGATATGGCGCCAGCGTATTTACGTCAAAGCGGATATCGCGGCCTGCCTCGGTCCTGACATCAGACGCCTTGAGAATTCCGGCATTGTTGATCAGCACATCCAGATTGTCATGGCGCGCCAGAACCGCCTCGGCCATGGTGACAACCGCATCCATGCGGCTGAAATCAGCGCAGAATGTGGGTGCGCCGCCAACTTCTCCAGCAACCTGTGCCAGTCTTTCCTCGCTACGCCCGTGCAGCAGCAGCTTGTGACCTTCAGCGGCAAGTTTTCGGGCGGTCAGCCGTCCGATGCCATCAGTTGCCCCGGTGATGAGAATTGTTTTTTGCATCAAACTGTCCTTCAGCTGGTCGTGTTGAATTCTGGAAACAGCTCATCGGCAAGCCGTTGCATGGTCTGTTCGACATCAGCGCGATTGAACCTTAGATTCAGCGCGACGTGATTGATGCCAAGATGCTGTAATTGTCTCAGGTAATCCTTGAGAAAATCGACGCCGGAAGAAAATCCAAGGTGAATGGCGCGCGGCATCGCGCCCGGTTCATCCTGAAGATCAATGTAAAGCGACTGCATCACCGGCTTGTCCGGACCGCCGAAGGCGGCAACCCGCTGGCGAAAATCGGCGACGACGCGGCCCTGCGCGTGCGCATCACGAGGATAGGTCATCCATCCATCACAATTCTCGGCGATCCAATCAGGCGCCTGTTGCGCTCCGGCGGTCACAATCAAGGGCAATCGCCCACCAACCGGCTTGGGGAGCATGTCCGCATCTCCCGCAAGATGGCCTTGATCACGATCGACATGCGGGTAATTGTCCGCCATGGAACGGATATAATCAAAACTGTCACGGAACCTATGGCCGCGATGAAGAAAATCCATATTCATGGCCGGATATTCCTGTGGACGATCGCCTGAAGCGATTCCCAGCAACAACCGCCCACCAGACAGCACATCAACAGACGCGCCGGCCTTGGCGACATGGGCAGGATGCCGCAAAGGCAGAATGACAGAGGCCACACCAAGGGCGATGTTCTCAGTCACTGATGACAAGGCCCCAAGATATACAAACGGATCAAAAGTCTGGCCGGCGTCACCAAAACTCGGCACATTGAACGGAACATCACGCAGCCACAGGGCTGCAAACCCCAATTGATCAGCCAGACGCGCCCGTTCAACATGCCGTTCAAGCGTGGGAACAGGATCATTGGCGTGCGCTTCCAGCGGCACAACCAGCCCGATCGTCAGCCTTGAAGGCGCAAACGTTTGGGCAAATGCGCGGTTAATCTGTTGGAAATGTTGCATGAATCTCTAGGGATAGAAGGCAATCCTGCAGCTTGGATCACGCCGCGTCACAAGGGCCGTCGTGCCAGAGAAAACACCTGTCCCGTCGGGCCACCAACGCCATATGAGGCCATCTGCAGCGCCAGTTGCGCCACCTCATCAGGATGCTTCACCCGCTCCCAGGCCGGCAGGCCGGCGGGCGGCTCATTGGTGAATTTATCAAGGATGTCCTCGGTGGTGACGCCCGAATTCGGGTCTTGACGGCTCAGCGTTGTGGTCGCCGTCGGTCCCGGCACCAGCGTGTTCACTGTGATGCCGCGCTCCCAAAGCTCGTTCGCCAACCCTTCAGTCAGCATATTCAACCCAGCCTTGGACACATGATAGCCAGAGCTATTCTGGCCGGGGCTGAACCCCTTGCCGGACGACAGGTTGATGATGCTTGCCCCCGCCGGCATCGCGCCCAGAAGATGCCGGGTGAACAGATAAGGGCCACGGATATTGACCTCCACCGTCTTCCACCATGCGTCGGGCTCGGATTCTGCAAACTTGCCCTGATCAAGATAGACCCCGGCATTATTGACGAGGATGTCGACCTTGCCGAAATGGGCAGTGATTTCACCGCAGAAATCTGCCACGGCTCTAGGGTCGGCGATGTCCAGCGTTGCAGCGACACAGGAACGCCCCATGGTCTCGATCTCTGTTCTCACCGCTTCCAGCGGCCCGGCCGAGCGCGCGCAGATGGCCACATCCGCACCGGCGCGGGCAAAGCCAATGGCGATGGCACGGCCGATGCCGCGTCCGGCACCAGTGACGACGGCGCATTTGCCTGTGAAATCATAATCCATTGGTCTGGCCTTCAAGCTTGGTAATCTTCTGGTTGATTTCAGCCAAACCCGCGTCCCAGTCGGCCTGATGCCTTGCAACATAATGCGCCGCAGGCAATGCCGTCTGCAGACAGTCGATGCCGGCAAAGATCCGCGTGTCGCATACCATCACATAGGGCCTGTCCCGCACCGTCCGTGCCTCGGCGAAAGCATCCAGAATGTCGGGGATGCTGTTGCCGTTCACGCGGCGCGCGGCACAGCCGAAGGCAGTGAATTTCTCGGGTACCGGCTCCACTGCCAGGACATCCTGCGTGCGTGATGTTGCCTGAAGGTCGTTATTATCGATGATATAGACAAGGTTGGAAAGTTTCTGATGCGCCGCAAACATCGCCGCCTCCCAGACATTGCCTTCCTGCAATTCACCATCGGAAAACAGGCAGTAGATCCGCTTATCATTGCCGTTCATCCGCTCGCCCCAGGCAATCCCCGCCGCCTGCGACGGTCCCTGACCAAGCGATCCTGCAGTAATCTCGAAGCCAAGCTGCCCCTCAATCGGGCTTTGGTCGATTTTTGTGCCATCGGCGTTATAGGTGCGCAAATCTTCCATTTCATAGGAGCCATGCTCGGCAAGCGCGCCATAGGTCATAATGGCGTCATGCCCGTTCGACAGCACAAACCTGTCATGGAACCAGCCCGCATCATCGCCGCGCATTTCATCGAAATACAGACAGGCGGCAATATCGGCAAGCGCCACCCCCTGCCCGGCATAGCCGCCGCGCTGCATGCAGATATCCAGCACATTGCGCCTGATCCTGGCGGCCATCAGTTCAAGCGCAGTGATCCGGCTGTTTGAAATTATGCTCATGCCACGGCTCCCTCTATGCGGGTGGCCAGCGTTTCGGCATCAAGCCCCAGTTCCTTGCGGATATGGGCAAGCGTGCCGCCAGGGGCCCAGCGATTGGGTATGCCAATGCGGGTGATCCTTGGCCCGCCACCAATATCCGCCACGATTTCGGTCACGAGACTGCCAAGACCGGTCACGATCTGGTGGTTCTCGACGGTGACAACGGCGTCGTGTGCGAAGCAAAATTCGGCAATCTCGCTTTCATTTACCGGCTTCAGGGTCGGCACATGAAGAAGCGAATGTGCCACACCTTTTGCCGTCAGGATGCCACTGGCCTCAAGCGCCCACTGCGTCGCATGGCCAGTGGCCACGATCCCAATGCCGCTTCCGTCTACAAGCTGATAGGTTTTGCCAATCTCGAACCGGTATTTGTCCGGGTCTAGAATGCGGGGCGTGTCCCCGCGATGGCCACGCATATAGACAAGGCCAGGCCTATCGACCGCCACATCCATCGCCTGCTGGAACTCGGTCACATCCATCGGATCAATGACAGTGGTGTCGGGAATGGCGCGAACCATGCCCAGATCCTCTGCCGCCTGATGGTGGATGCGCGCCGGATTGGCAATCCCGGGCGTGAACCCCAGCACAATCCCAGTCAGCGGCCCAGTACCCATACAGATCATCATCTGGTCATAGGCGCGGCGCGTAGCATAGCAAGCAAAAGTTGTGGCCACCGGCACAAAGCCAGCCTTGGCAACACCGGCCGCGACCGAGATCAGGTTCTGTTCCGCCATGCCGACATCAAGATGCTGGTCGGGAAGTTCGTTCTTCACCCGGATGATCTGGCAATATTTGCTGAGATCCGCACTCATAATCACCACATCCTTGCGGCGGGAGCACAGATCAAAGCTGATCCCATCGAAAGGGGCGGGATGTATAACAGGCGCGTCGGCTAGCAGCATGATGTCGTCCTTGGTCTGGGTGTCGATTGATGATCGTCAGACAGTGGCATAAGTTTGAAGGGCATGTTCGGCCGGTGGAAACAAAAGGCCGGGGGCTGTCGGAAGTGGCACCCGGCCATTCGCAACCTCGAGGGCGCTCTCACAAAGGTCGCTGCGAAGCGGGTTCTCGTTCACATCCATCTCGCATTTCGACGCGGCACCGATGGCGGCGCTGATGGCAAGACCAGCCTGCTGACCAACCGCGGAACCCATGAAATGCGGCCACAGGATACAGCCCTCTGGCAACGCCTCGGCAAGATCCAGCGCGCCCGTCATCCCGCCCCATTTCGCGACATCCGGTTGCAATACCCGAACACCGGCATTCGCCATGCTGATAAACTGGTCGATGCCATAGATATTTTCACCACCGGCAAGTGGAATACTGGTCTTGTCGGCAAGTGTTTCCCATGCAGACAGATCATGATCGGCACGGATGGGCTCTTCGGCAAACAGCAGGTCATATTCTTCAAGCCGCTGCAGGATCTGGAACGCGTCATCAGCGCTCCAGCACTGGTTGCTGTCAATCATCAGCCGCGCTCCGCTTGGAAGCTGGCGTGCGGCTTCCGCAACAAACGCCACATCACTGTCGGCGTCGAACCCGATCTTCAGCTTGAATTCGGTCTGCCCCATGTCTGCATGATCGGCAAGGCGTCTCGAAAGATCGGGCTTGTTTACCGAACTGGCATAGCATTGTGCCGAATCTTTGATCTTCATAAAGTCGGCAAAATTCCTGCCGGCATGGCGAAGACACAAATCCCAGGCAGCGGTATCGAGCCCGGCGAGGATATGTTCAAACACCTTTTCCTGACCGATATGAAGGAAATAGACGGACAGGCGATGGCGCAGATATTCGGTCAGTTCCACTGGCGCGGCAAAGCTGAAACCGGTGAGGTGACTGGCAACAACATCCTCAACCAGATGCGCCTTGTGAAGATTGGCGCGCGGCGGAAAATTCGCCCAGATTTCACCCCATCCGAAGCAGCCATCATCGGCAACAAGCCTGACCAGAAGCGCCGGCCGCACATGCATCTGGCCAAGCGCCATGTTCGGGCTGACGCCGCCATGCGCGCTGAGCGGATATAGTTCAATCGAGGACAGGGTCACGTCATGTTCAAACGTCATATCGCCCTCCCCTGACGACCCGTTCGGTCGGATAAGATAATTTCCGTCATGGTCTCAATAGGCCACATAGGCGGCATGCTCACTGGTATAAAAATTGATCGCGGTGGGACCGACGGAATAGGCCCCGACGCCAGAATTCTTGACCCCGCCGAAAGGCATATTATTGTCGGGTACGGTGCCATGATTGACATGCATCATGCCATTCTGGCTTTCCGCCAGGAACCGCTGAACAAGGCTGTTCCGGTTCGAAAACAGCGCCGAGGTCAGGCCAAATTCGGTGTCGTTCATGATCCGAATGGCATCGTCGAAATCGTCATAGTCGAGGATACTGAGAATAGGTCCGAAAATCTCCACCTGCCCTGCTGTGCTGTGATGCGCCACATCACCAAGAATCGTCGGGCTGTAAAAATAGCCCCCGACATCACCAGCGCCATCCGGTGCGAAACCGCCTGCCAGCGCCACGGCGCCCTCTGCAATCGCCTTAGACGTTGTCGTCGTAACATCCTGCCAATGCTGCCGGTTGCAGAGCGGGCCCATGGTGCTTGTCGGGTCCATGCCGTCTCCAAGAGCAGCGGCGTTTGCCTTCTCGACAAACAAAGCTGTCGCAGCCTCTGCGAGGTCACGTTTCACCAGAACCCGGCTTATGCTGGTGCAGCGCTGGCCACCCGTCTGGAAAGCGGCGCCAAATATCTGCGTCACCGCATGATCGAGATCATCGCAATCATTCAGGATGGCCGCGTTCTTGCCACCAAGTTCAAGCTGCGCCGGGATCAGATTATCCGCTGCCGCACGCCCGACAAGACGACCAGTGGCCACAGACCCGGTGAAGCTGACACCATGAATATTCTGAGTAGCGATCAACGCACTGGCCTGTCGTCCGCCAATCATCGCCATCTGCACCAGACCGTCAGGGAAGAATTCCTGCGCGATCTCGCACAGGATGTAATTCGCTGCTGGGGTGAACTGGCTTGGCTTAAAGATCACCGCATTGCCGAAGGCGATGGCGGGGCACATCTTGCGAAGCGGTGTCATCGCCGGAAAATTCCAAGGCGAGATGCAGACAATAGTTCCACGCGGCCGGCGCAGGATCTGGTTGGCGAAATGCGGCCGGCCATTGGCAATCGGTGTAGCGCCCATGCGGGCCGCCTCACCAACCATGAAACGCCCTTCGGTTGCCCCCTTCATTGTCTCGCCCTTCGCCTCGGCCAGGATTTTGCCCTGCTCAAGGGTGATGGCTTCGGCAATGCGGTCTGCATGTGCCACCACGGCGTCAAGGAAGGCGTCAAGCCGCGCACCGCGCTCAAGCCCTGGCACCTTTGCCCATGCCGCCTGCGCGGCATTCGCCCGTTCGACGATAGCGGGGATCTCGGTTTCCTCGGTCCAACTATATCGCCCGACTGTCTCTTGCGGACGCGCCGGATTGACCGTCTCAAAGGTGGCGCCATCGCCATTGGTAAAATTATATTTTGGTGACATCAGCGTTCTGTCCTTACGGCACAATAATAGCGCGGGGCAGCAGGTCGGCTTCCAGTTGCGCCTTGGCTTCGGCATGGGTGACCCAGTCCGGTGGCGGGAAGTCGGCCGCCATATCCCAGTCATCGCCCGTTTGCTGCATATGCGCGGTGATACGGGAATCAAAATCATCCATTAGGGTTTCATATTGCGGGTCATCCACGAGGTTGACCTGTTCCAGCGGATCATTGGTCAGATCGTAAAGGTCGGTGCGCAAATCCTTTGTCCGGACATACAGCCATTCGCGGGTTCGCATGCCCCGCTGCGCATAGGGTGTATATTCCCCGACATTGCCGTCATTCTGGCGAAACAGCTGATACCAGATGACGTCACGATGCTGGTCCGATGTTCCGTCCAGTGCGGCAAGATAGCTTTGTGAATGGGTTTCCGGCGGCTGTTCGATATCCAGCATGGAACACAAGGTCCCCATCAGATCGACGCCAACATCAACCATGGCACTGCTCTTGCGCCCGCCAGCCAGCCTGTCCGGATAGCGGATGATGAAGGGCACTTGCATGGCGGCGCGATAGGCCTGATTCTTGATCCCGCAGAACGAGCCGTGCTGGCCAAGCATATCGCCATGGTCGCTCCAGAAGATCACCATGGTGTTCTCGGCAATCCCCAGCCTGTCGAGATGGTTCAGCACCCGCCCGACATTCCAGTCAATATTGCTGATCATACCGTAATATTCAGCCATGAACTGCCGGATCTCGGCCTCTGTCTCCGGCTCGCCAGCCGGTTTGGTGTCATAGGCGGCATGGCTGTGATGCGCCGCCTTTGCCTGCCCGTCACACAAAACGTTGAGGCGGAATTCCTGTGTTCTGCGCTGCCCTTCCATATCCGGCACACCGGCCCGCAGATCCATATCAGCCGGGTCGTACATGCTGCGCCAATGTTCCGGCATATTGTTGGGGAAATGCGGCGGGCCGTAGCTGACATAGCCGAAAAACGGCTTGCTGCTGTCACCGGTTACGGCGTCATCGATGAAATCGATCAGCTGGTCGGTCTGATAATCCGGCTCATATCGTTTCGAAAAATAGGGCGTGCCCTCATCATCGAAATAGACTGATTTCAGATATTCATGCCCCCGATTGAACCCAATGAAATGATCAAATCCAAAGCGCCTGTCCTTGGGAACAAACCCCGGCTTCGGGCCGCCCTCAAGGTGCCATTTGCCGATATAGCCGGTCTGGTAACCGGCATCACGCAGCAATTCGGCCAGGAATGTCTGGTCACCGCGCAGGGGGAAATGGTTCTGCACCATGCCGTGGCCCTGCGCGTATTTCCCGGTCAGGACGCTGGCGCGGAACGGACAGCAGACAGGATAGCTCGTATAGGCTTCGGTGAACTGCACACCTTCCTGCGCCAACCGGTCGATATTCGGTGTCTTCACCACCCGATTGCCGCTGCATCCCATCGCATCGGCACGCATCTGGTCGGGATATATGATCAGGATATTCGGGCGCTCGCTCATGCCGGATCTCCATTAATTTTGCGGCGAAGACGCTTCCAGATCGCCTCGCCAAACAAGGTCAGGAACAGCAGGAAATAGATCACCAGACCGATTGGCGTGTTGAAGAATTCCAGAATGCTTCCCTGCGAGGTGGTGATGGACTGGCGGAAGCCGTCTTCGAAAATCGCGCCAAGGACAAAGCCGATCACCAGCGGCGCCACACTGAAGCCAAGCTTGCGGATCACATAGCCAAACACGCCAGCCGCCAGCATGATGCCGACAGCGAACAAGCTGCCAAAAGTCGAATAGATCCCGGCAACGCTGAGAAGCAGGACCAACGGCAGCACGATGTTCTGAGGCACACGGATGATCTGCGCGGCAAAACGGATGGCAAAATAGCCGATGACCATCATCACGATATTGATGACGAACAGTCCGATATAGATGGCGTACATGATGTCGCCACGCTCTTCGAACAGCATTGGACCAGGCGTCAGATTGTTAATGGCAAAGGCCCCCAGCAGGATGGCCGCCGCTGGAGTGCCCGGAACGCCAAGCGTCATCGTTGGAAGCAGCGCGCCGCCAACCGTGGCATTGTTTGCAGTCTCGGGCGCCAGAACACCAAGCGGCGACCCTTTCCCGAATTCCTCAGGCTTGTCCGAGCGACGCTTTTCCTCGGCATAGGAGTAATAGGCCGCGACCGCCGCCCCCTCACCCGGGATAATGCCAATAATCGTGCCGATGACGGATGACCGTGCCAGCGTGCCGCGAATCTCCTTCAGCTTTTGCCAGCCTGGAATGGTGATCTTCAGGCTGCTGGCATCAAAATCAATGCGGGCCATCGCACGTTCTGCGCCGATGAACACTTCCGAGACCGCAAAAATGCCGATCAGGAACGGGATCAGCTTGATGCCACTATAGAATTGATAGCTTCCAAAGGTGTAGCGCTCACCGCCGCTCAGCGGGTCAATGCCCCAGGTGGTCAGCCACAGGCCGACGCCGGCCATGGTCAGCCCCTTCCACAGGCTGGCCCCGGCCACCCGCACGACAACCGACAGTCCAAACACACAGACCGCCAGATATTCACGCGGGCCAAATTCCGCCGCCAGCTTGGCAAGAAGCGGCGCGAACACGGCCAGCACAACGGCGCTGAACAATCCGCCAAGGACCGAGCCTGTCAGCGACAGGCCGAGCGCCTCGCCGCCGCGGCCGGAGCGAAACATGGCATTGCCATCCTGTGCTGTTGCAACCGCTGCGCCGGTGCCGGGAATACGCGCCACAATCGCGCTGATCGACCCTCCATAGATTGACGCCGAATAGATTGCCAGCAGCAGTACAATCGACGGCACAAAGGACATCTCGAAGGTAAAGGGCAGCGCCAATGACAACGCCACCGGCGGGCCGAGCCCTGGCAGTACGCCGATCACGATCCCGATGGTGACACCTGTTACCAGCATCACCAGCGTCAGCGGCTGGAACAGCAGATCAAGTGCAAGATTGAAGGCAACAGCATCAAACATCGGTGCGACCCCTCACCTGAACTGCGTTCCAAGGCCGTAGGTGAACACCAGATAGGTGATCGCGGCCCCGATGAAGATTACGGCAAATTGCCAGATTTTGCGGGTTCCCATGGCAAGGGCAACCGCAGGCGTGGCAATAATCCCAGCGGCCACAAACCCAAATTCACGCCAGATCACAAAGCTGGCGCAGGTGGCAGTCAAGGTGAAGAGACCCCGCTTTGCGCGAAGCCAATCTTCAAAGACCACCTCGCCCTCGTCACCACCTGATCCGCCCTTTGCCAGATATTCGAACCCGTAAACAACGGTGCAGACGGCAATGAATGCCAGAAGAACGAGGGGGAAGAAATGTGTCGGCAAGGTCGCGCCGCCAAGCGCCGGCGTTTCAAACCCGGAGGCAATCCACGCCATAAAGGCAAGCGTCACCATCAGCATGGCGGCGAAGACCAGATTGGCGACACGTTGTGTAAACATTTTCACGGGCTCAAGAAATGACAAAAGATATCGGCACCCCGGGGCAATCTGCCCCGGAATGCCGTCGATACCGAGACCCTACTTGTGAAGCAGGCCCAACCCGTCGAGGATCGGCGAATACAGATCCTTGCCGGACTGGATCAGGGCTGTGGTGTCTTCGACGCCATGCACCCAGTACCAGCTGATGGCCTTCGGGATCGACGCGCGGAACGCATCATTATCCATCGCCGCGGCCGATGCGTCGAGCAGTACCTTCACGACATCGTCAGGCGTGCCTGCCTTGACGGCGAACCCACCATGCACCCAGGCGCCGGCTTCCTTGCCCGGAAAGGCTTCGCCAACTGTGCGAACACCCGGAAGATCCTTCTCGTAGAAATCCTTGCGGTTGTTGTCGAGAATGATCAGCGGACGGATCTTGTCACCAAAGGCGTTCAGCGACGCCACTTGACCGACAGCCACATCAACCTCGCCGGCAACAAGGCCGTTCAACGATGCAGGCACAGTTTTCAGCGCGATGGTGGTGAACTCAAGACCAAACTGGTCAGCCATCTGAACGGCGGACAGGTTTGGCGGCGCACCAAGGTTATTGACGCCCATCTTCAGCTTCTTGCCCTTCGCACCATCGATGAATTCCTCGAATGTGGTGTAGGGGCTGTCACTGCGGACATAAAGTGCGTTGGAGGCTGAAATACCTGCGAACAGCGGCACAAAATCTTCAAGCGGCTTGTATGGGGTGGCACGGGTCAGCGGCACGACCATGAAGCTTGGTGGCGACCAGTTGAACAGCGTATAGCCATCGGCAGGCGCTTCCAGTACGGACATGGTTGCCGGCACATGCGCCCCGCCCGGGCGGTTCACCACATTTACCGGAACACCCAGTTCCTTGCTCATGGCCTCGGCCTGGATACGGGCCATAACGTCAGCGTTGCCGCCAGCGGCGAACGAAACGACGAGCGTGATCGGCTTTTCAGGATAGGCGGCCTGGGCAACGGTTCCCATGCCGAAGACAGCAAGTGCGGCCAGGCTGAGGCCGGCAAGCTGCTTTATAATGCGTTTCATTTGGTCCTCCCAAGTTTATACTCGCCTGAGCGCATTACAGAGCCCGTTTGTGGCGATTATGCATGAAGCCTTTTCAAGCAATGCTCTAAAGTGCTAGACATCCATACCATTGGCTTTATTGTAGAATGAGTCAAACGCTATTTTTGGAGGCGGCCATGAATCTGACGGAGATGAAGCGCGAGTCTGTCCCTCTCCATGTCGAAGTGGCCTCACTGTTGCGACATCAGATCATGTCGGGACGGCTGAAAGCCGGCGAACAGCTCCCGCCTTTAAGCGAACTTACCGAGAAATTTGGCGTCGCCCGAATGACCGTGCGCCAGGCCATGGATGCGCTTCAGGATGAAGGGCTGATCGAACGTTATGCCGGCAAAGGCACATTTGTCCGTGATGTCGAGATACCCGCCCGTCAGACACTGAATATGAAAGCAGAGCTGTCAGAACTTCAGACAATGGTGGCACAGCTCGAAGTATCGGTCGTCGGCGACGGCACGCTGGCAACGCTTGTAGATCTGGACGGAACCGCCTATCGGCAGATGAAGCGGATCCATAATCAGGCCGGCGAACCGTTCTGCCAAGTCGATCTGTTGCTGGAAGACCGCGTCTACCAGATGGCACCGGAACGATTCGAGAGCGACATCGTTGTGACGGCCCTCAAAGACCTCGGCATTGCCGTCAAATCGGCCCGCCAGCGGGTCACGATCTCTTATGCCGATGTCGAGATTGCCGAGGCACTGGGCCTGCCGATCAACGCGCCGGTCTTTCGGGTCCTTCGTGAATTTTTCTGTGATGAGGGCAATCTGCTCTATTCGGCGACGCTCATCTATCCTGGTGACAAGCTGGAGCTTGATATCGAATTCGCTGTCTAGACCGCACCTGTCAGAGCCTAAGGATTGTCTTGATGAAACGTGACCACAATATATCCGAACTTGAGCGTATGGCGACAAAGCTTCGGCTTCATGTCGTCAATATGGTGGCGCCGTCCGGTCAGGGCTATGTACAGCAGGGCCTTGGCGCCGCTGATCTTTTCACTTCGCTCTATTTCGCCGAAGCGACAATGGACCCCGCCAACCCCACTTGGCCGGACCGTGACCGGATCTTTCTGACGACGGCGCACAACACCGCCATCTTCTATGCAACGCTTGCCGAAAAAGGATTTTTCGAGACTGACCGGCTGACAAGCTATGTGACCAACGGATCAGAGCTGGAAATCAATTCCTCCGAACGGATGGGGCCTTTTGTCGAGGCCACATGCGGATCGCTCGGCCAGGGCCTGTCGGTGGCCATTGGATGCGCCATGGCGGCAAAGCGTCAGGGTCGCGCCAGCCGCGTCTATGTCATCATTGGTGATGGCGAGATGCAGGAAGGCCAGGTGTGGGAAGCCGCCATGCTGGCCGGCGCAGCCGGGCTGGACAACCTGTGTCTGATTGTTGATTACAATTTCGTGCAGTCGGAAGGCCCGATGGATCT
>JBMHCS010000016.1:0-54788 GCA_049889795.1 Puniceispirillaceae bacterium (SeqCode)
CCCAGATCTTCCAACTGCATCAGACTGATCACTGGATAATCATCGTAGGTTTCCACAAAGTCCATATCGTCCGGTGTGCATCCTGCCTGGTTCCAAAACACCTCCCGGTCATGCGCCCAGCCACCGCGAAACTGGACTGGATCCTCGGCAAACCCGTTATGACGTTCGATAATAGCAAGGGGGCGCACTGCCGGCAGACCAAGCCGGTTAGCGGTTTTGGCGTGCATTACTAGAAAGGATTCCGCCCCAGCACAGGGCATCACACAGTCAAACAAACCTAGCGGCGTTGCAATCATCCTGGCATCTAAATATTGCTCGGCAGTGAGGTCTGTCTTCATCAGTGCATGAGGATAGGTCAGCGCGTTACTGCGCTGTGCTACCGCAATCTTGCCAAAGGTATCTCGGGCAATGCCAAATTGGCGCATGTAATGATCGGCAATTAGTGCAAAATAGCCATTGGCACCGCCGGCACCATATGGCCAGGCCGCGTCATTGGAAAAATGGGAAAACCGCGCCAGTGTCTGGCGAAAGCTGTCCAGCTGGTTGGTGTCGCCAGACAGGCAGGCCACAATTTTGGCGTCACCACATTGGATAGCACGTGCCGCGCGCCGCAGGGCAATCACGCCGGACGCACCCCCCATCGGCAGGTGTTCCAGCCAGCCAAGTGCAAGTCCGGCATGCTGCGTAAAGCCTACGGCGCTATCAGGATGTAGGGTGAAACTCGAAACAGTCAGCCCATCAATATCTGAAGGCTGCAATTTGGCCGTAAACAGCATGTCGCGTAACGCGGATAATAGCCACCAATGCGCCGATTCATTTGAAAAACGCCGATAGGCAACACTTGTCGGCGTAGTGACGACAATATCATCAAAACCAGCCGTCATGCTGTCACCTGGCTGCCCGTGCACTACGCGATTTCTGGTGGCGAAAATCAACCAAAGCGCCAGTATCATACATAGTGTGTAGCAGGCTCTGCAAGGCCCCGCGCTGCAGCTTTTGTGTACCGGTCAGCGGCAGGTTTTCAACTGCGGCAAACCAGCCGGGAGCCTTGAAATAGGCCAATTCTTCCTGTGCCAGCGCGAAAAGCTCGGCGTATAAGCTTTTCGCATCTACCCCCGGCGCTGGCACAACAAGGCAGGCCACCTCTTGCTCGCGCAGCGGGTCAGGTACTGGCCCGACTGCCAGCCCTGTCACGCCAGTATGCCGTATCAGCGCGGTTTCCACCTCAAGCGCGGCAATATTCTCTCCGGACCGGCGAATGATGTTTTTTTTCCGGTCTCGGAAAAAGAACAGGCCATCACTGTCACGCATTACGATATCGCCGGTATGGAACCAGCCACCATCCCAAGCAGCATGGGTGGCATCAGGGTCCTTCAGATAGGCGCGGAAAAATCCAAAGCGCGGGTCATCGCCAGCACGCCGCACCAGCAATTCCCCCGGCGTGCCATCTGCCACATCCTGACCGGCATCATCCACAATACGGGTCTGCATCTCGGACGGGGCCATGCCAAAACAATTCTGGCCCACCGCACGCTTGCTGCCGGTTGCAGCAATGCAGACACCCGCCCCGGTTTCGGTCATGGCCCAGGCCTCGACAAGCGGAAACCCGAACCGCGCCTCAAAATCAGCATGCAGTTTGCGGTCAACGCCGGCCCCGAAACCGAAACGGACTTGGTGCTGCCTGTCACGGTCATCTTCCGGCCGTCGCATCAAGATGGACGGCATCACCCCCAGATAATGGAGAATGGTGGCATGGCTGTCAGATACTGCATCTGTCCACCGGTCAGGGTGAAACCTGTCGAGCGGGACAAGCGTGCCCCCTGTGGTGATCATCGCCATCACGGAATAGGCAAGCGCATTCATATGAAACATCGGCAGCGGGGTCAGCATCACCTCTTTGCCCGGGCGCAGGTCATAGGGGGCTGGCAGGGCGGCATACCAGTCACCCGCCGTCAGGAAATAGACCTGATCCAGCTGGCACCCCTTGGGCTGGCCAGTGGTGCCCGATGTGTAGAGCAAGGCTGCCTCGCGCCGACTGTGCGGACCTGACAGGCCGGCGGCTGTCACCTGCAAATGCGGCGGCGCCTCTGCCGGTCCGATCAACGGCAGGCCCGACGCATCGCAGATTTCCTGCAGCATCTGCGGCGCCTGCCCGCCCGCAACCAAAAGCGCCATCTCGGAATGGGCAATAATGAAATCCGCCTCGCGCCGTTTCAGATCAGGGTTGATCGGCACAATTGACAGCCCCAGTGCGTTTGCCGCCAACCAGTTCACAAAGAAATCGGGTGTGTTGAACAGATAAAGGCCGATACGCGCGCCAACCGGCAACCCGGCAGCCGCCAGCACCGCGCGCCGCGCCGCAACCTGCCGGGCCATGTCACGATAAGAGATATCACCAGACGCACAGCCATAGGCCGCCGCCACATCCGGCAGAATACGCAAAAAAGGCTGCGCCGGGCGGGCCTCAGCCATTGCCGAGAACCGCGAAAATACTGTTTCGTCTTGATATGGATGAAGCGTCATGGCGCCAGTCTGGCATGAGTGTTGGCGCAAAGTAAATTACCCAGACAGCTTTCCGCCCAAAGCATTTGACGCTCATCCCGGTTTTGGCCAGCATGATGGTCTGGGCAGGCAGATCCAAGGCTGCCCGACATACGCGCCCCGCAGATAAGCGCGCTCGCAGATGCGCCAAAAGGACCGTCCGGATGAAAATTTTTTACCAGAGCTTTGTGAATGAAACCGCTGCCCCGGGTTATTGGGGCCGATTGACCGGCTTTTTGAACGGCCATGCGCGCGCCGAAACAGAGATCGTTTTTCAAGGGATCACACCCTTTGATTCCTATGCGCACGCACTTGTCGAATGGCGTTGTGGGCGCGAGGCAATTGCCAATGCCATTACCGCAGGGAGCAACGGGTTCGACGGCTATCTGATGGGTCATTTTCAGGATTCCGGCCTCTATGAAGCACGCGCCGCATCTTCCATTCCGGTGATATCGCTTGGCGAGGCAAGCATGCTTTATGGCTGCCAGTACGGTCAGAAAATTGGCATCATTACCATCAACCCGCGCTTTATCCCGGGCCACGAACATCAGGTCAGGAAATACGGGCTGGCTGAACGCGTAACGGCCATTCATGCGATGCAGTTTGAACCCGGCCAGATATTGGCAGCGTTTGACGATTCAGCACTGTTGCAGCAGGTCGCCGATGAATTTACCCGCCAAGCCGAACCGTTGGTGGAAGCCGGCGTTGATGTGCTGATCCCGGCAGGCGGCATTCCAATGCTTCTGTTTGCGCAGATTTCAGGGTTTCGGGTTGCCGAAGCACCGGTGCTGAACGGGTTGCCGGTGGCGCTGCGCATGACGGAGATGGCCATTGAAATGCGGCAGATGTTTGGTCTGGAGGTCAGCCGCACGCGTGATTTCATCCGCCCGCCAGAGGAAATCCTCGACGAATTTCTGGGTCATCCCAAATTATAAACAATCCCAGATTAAAGGCTGGGCCGCGCTGCCTCCAGATCATTCCACACCATCTGGCTGGTGATCTTGCCATTGGCAATGGTGAAACGGTCAACGAAGCGCACGCCTTCAAAAGGGGTGCCGTCCGGCCATTCGCCATGCAGCGTGCCGTGGCAGACCACAATGGTTTCGTCCTTTGCAAAGGCTTCGCTGAAACCGTCAAATATCTTGCCGATACGGCGGTAGCGTGGTGCCGACCAGGCGATCAGCTCATCAAGGCCGGTCATGCGGACACCCCCGGGGAATTCCATCCAGAATCCGTCGGCAAGCAGGCTCTGCGCGGTGTCGAGATCCCGCGATTCCATGGCGGCCAGATAATCCTGGACCAGTCCGGCAGCCGGTGGCGGCGGTGCCAGCGGATTCTTGTTTTCATGACCGCGCATATAAGAGGCCTGATCAAGTTCACTGACCATGACAACCGTGCCTTCCGACACCGCGCCCAGAAACTGGGAGACAAGATTTGTCATATGGGTCGACAGGCGGCGACGGGCATCTGCGGAATAACCCTTGATCAGGGTGATGTTCACGACGGGCATAGAACGACTTTCACTATTGTGTAACGGTGTAATTCAGATAGTTTAAATCTAAAGGAGTTATCGACGCCACAATAATTGGGCCGAACGCCCCCTTCGGACCTGCCTTTATGTGACATGCGATAACGCGTCAAACCACTGTCTTCAACCGAACACCGGCTTCACAGCGATATGCCAACCATTGTTGAAAAAATCCTGAGCCGCGCCAGCGGCGCGACCCGCGTGCGTGCAGGTGATTATCTGACCTGCAGTGTCGATCTGGCGATGGTGCATGACAGCAGCGGTCCCAGGCGGCTGGCCCCCAAGCTGGCGGCGCTTGGCATGCCGCTGAAAGACCCGGACAGGCTGGCGGTCATCACCGACCATTATGTGCCGGCGCATGACGATGCCAGCCGCGACATTCAGGAACTGACGCGCAACTGGGTGGCCAGCGAAGGCTTATCGCATTTCTATCCCGAGATGGGGATCTGCCATGTCGTGCTGCCTGAACAGGGGTTGGTTCAACCCGGCATGCTGGTCGTTGGTGGTGACAGCCATTCACCGACTGGTGGTGCCTTCGGGGCCTATATGTTCGGGGTTGGGGCCACCGATATGGCCGGGGTGGCCGCGACAGGGCAGACATGGCTGAAAGTGCCGCGCACCCATCTGGTACAGCTAAAAGGCCAGCTGGCAGAGCAGGTATTTGCCAAAGACATTATCCTGGCATTATGCGGGGCGCATGGCATGGATATGGCCGGGTATGAGGCGCTGGAATTTGCCGGCCCGGCGGTTTCTGCCATGCCGATGCGGGCGCGCATGACACTGTGCAACATGTCTGCTGAACTTGGTGCCCAGGCAGGACTGATTGCGCCCGACGCGGTGACCGCCAGCTGGCTGGCCAGGCGCGCGCCGGATCGCAATTTTGTTGACGGCTTTCCCGACAGCCATTGGGCCAGCGATCCTGACAGCCATGATGGCACGCTGTTTTCGCTTGATCTGGAGCATCTGGCACCGCAGGCAGCGGCGCCGCACAGCCCGGCCAATGCTGCCGCGATTACAGATCATGACAGCGCGCAATTCAACGTTGCCTATATCGGTGCCTGCACAGGTGCAAAGCTGGATGATTTGCGCGCTGCCGCCGCGATGCTGAAAGGGCGCACTGTTGCGCACGGCACCCGTTTGCTGGTGGCCCCGGCATCACGCGCCGACCAGGCACAGGCTGCCGATGAAGGCGTGATGGCGATCCTGGAATCGGCCGGCGCCACCATTCTGGCGACCGCCTGCGGCATGTGTGCCGGCTATGGGCCAAACCGCCTGGCGGCTGATGATGTCTGTATTTCGTCAACAGCGCGCAATTTCCGCGGTCGAATGGGTGCCGCCGGATCACGCGTCTGGCTGGCCTCGCCGGCCAGTGTCGCCGCGGCAGCTGTCACCGGCAGACTGACCGATCCGCGCGAGATGGGTCCCAATGAAAGCACCAGCGACAACGCACGGAGCGGGTCATGAAGATATCGGGTCGCGCCTGGATTCTGGGAGACGGGATCGATACGGATGTGCTGGCCCCCGGGGCCTATATGAGTGCCAGTCTCGACATTCTGTCGAGCCATTGCCTGGCCGCTGTGCGCCCGGAATTTGCAGCTGCTGTAAGTCCCGGTGATGTCATTCTTGCCGGCAGCAGCTTTGGTGTTGGATCGTCCCGCGAACAAGCGGCCGAGGCGTTGAAACATCTTGGCATTCGGGCCGTCATTGCCCGGTCCCTTGGTGGCATTTTCCAGCGCAATGCGCTTAATCTTGGCCTGCCCGCCATCGCCTGCGACACGCTGCAGACCGACGGCATCGCGGAATTTACCCTTGCACAGATTGATATCGCAGCCGGCAGGCTGGAGGTCGACGGGCGGCAATTTGCCACCGAGGCCCTGCCCGATTTCCTGCTGTCGATGATCGCCAATGGTGGCATGCTGGCGCATCTGTCGACCCAGCAGGCAGATAAAGACACAGATCTAGGCACCAGAATACCGGGAGGGACATCATGAGCTGGCTTGCGGACCGCCTTGCCAATCGCGCGATGCCACCAATTCTGGCCCCCGGGGTGTTTGACGGGCTGTCCGCGCGCATGGCCAGCATGGCAGGTGCAGACGCGCTTTATCTGTCTGGCGCATCGCTGGCCTATACCCGTTTCGGCAGTCCTGACATCGGACTTGTTTCCATGTCGGAACTCGTCGACACCGTTGCCGCCATTACCGAACGTACCGCCACGCCGCTGATCGTTGATGCTGACACCGGTTTTGGCAATGCGCTGAATGTACAGCGCACCTGCCGCCGGCTGGCCCAGGCGGGTGCCGCCGCCATCCAGCTTGAGGATCAGACGCTGCCAAAACGGTGTGGGCATCTGTCGGGCAAGACCCTGGTTTCATCAGGCGAGATGGCCGGCAAGATCAGCGCGGCAAAGGATGCGCTGGCGGGAACAGACTGTCTGGTAATCGGTCGCACCGACGCCATTGCCGTTGAAGGGATGGTACCGGCACTTGCACGCGCTGAAGCCATACTGGCCGCAGGTGCTGATATTCTGTTTGTCGAGGCACCGCCCGATCTGGCAGCGATGCAACAGCTGACAGGCCAGTTTGCATCGCGGGTGCCTCTTCTGGCCAACATGGTCGAGGGCGGGCGCACACCGATGATGCCACTTGCCGAACTCGGCGCACTCGGCTATCGGCTGGTGATCTATCCGGGGGCTTTTGTGCGGGCCCTGACCCGACTTGGCACCAGCTTTTACAGCGATCTTCTGGAAGACGGGTCCAGCGCCGCATGGCAGGACCGGATGCTGGATCTTGGCGGTTTGAACAAACTGTTGGGAACGGACGAAATATTGCAGGCCGGCACCCATTATGACGAGGATAAATTCAGTAAATGAGCCGAACCAAACACCCTAAAGGCACCTCTGGGATCAATCCGGTGCAGCTTGCCGTTCTGCGCGGCAGGCTGGAACAGATTGCCGATGAAATGGATGCAACGCTGTTCCGCAGCGCCTTCAACCCGATCATCGCCGAGGCGCATGATGCCTCGCACGGTCTGTATGATGCCGAGACCGGTGAAACCCTTGTGCAAGGCAAGGAAGGCCTTCCGGTCTTTGTCGGCGTCATGGCCTTTGCCGTGCGCCATGTCATTGAACTGACCCGCGACAACTCGCCCGTGGATGGCGATGTCTATATTTTCAATGACCCCTATGAGGGCGGCACTCACCTGTCTGACTTCAAGCTTGTCCGTCCGGTGTTCCGCAACGGCAAAATATTCTGTTATCTCGCATCGGTCGGGCACTGGCATGATGTTGGCGGCAATGTGCCTGGAAATTACAACCCGGCAGCCACCGAGAGTTTTCAGGAAGGTGTGCATATCCCGCCGGTCAAGCTGTTCCGTGCCGGTGTGCGGCAGGATGACATTCTGGCGATCCTGCGCACCAACTCCCGTCTGCCGCTATCTGTCTATGGTGATCTGAACGCACAGGTGAGCGCGCTGGATCTGGGCCATGGTAGGCTGACCGCGCTGCTGGATGAATATGGCGATGACACCATCGCCGCTGTATTTGCCGAATTGCGGGCCCGCGCACATTTGCAGATGCAAACCCATATCAGCGCCCTTCCCGATGGCGCGGTGGCGGCGACCGACTATCTGGACAATGACGGCATTGACGATGCGGCGTTGGCCATTGCTGTTGATGTGCGGGTAGCAGGCGACCGCATGGTTCTGGATTTTTCACGATCGGGAGATCAATGTGCCGGCCCGGTGAATATTTCCCGGTCAACAGCCATTGCCGCCTGCTATGTGGCATTGAAACACCTGTTCCCGGATGTGCCTGCCAATGCCGGCGTTCTGGATCCGGTTGATATCATCATTCCTGATGAGTCACTGCTGTCGGCATCTGCCCCGAAACCGGTTGGCGGATATACCGAGACGATCCTTCGGATCATTGATGTTGTCTTTACCGCCATTGGCAAGCTGGACCCGTCGCGCGCGCTGGCAAACGCCTATGGCACAATCAATGCCCTGTCCCTTGCCGGGCATCGCGATGATGGCAGCCGCTGGGTCATGTTTTCCTTTTTTGGGGGCGGACATGGCGGCCATGCGGATGGCGACGGGTTGAGCCATGGCAACGCGCCTATTTCAATGGCAACCATCCCGCCGCTTGAAATTCTGGAAGCCGCCTATCCGGTGGCCTTTCGCCATTGGGGCCTGCGCCCCGATTCCGGCGGCGCAGGACAGCATCGCGGTGGATTGGGCGCGGTATATGAAATTGAGGTCCTGGCAAATGGGGCAGACGGCTTTTTCTTTGGCGAACGCGGACGCCATGCACCGCAGCCTGTCGGTGACGGCAAACCGGCAGCGCTGAACCGCTTTTCCTATCGCGCCGACAGTGCCGCCGACACGCCCGAACAAATACCCCCCATGACATCAAAACATGTCGGCATCAAACTGCAGCGCGGCGGGTCTGTTCGGCTGGAAACGCCAGGCGGCGGGGGCTATGGCGACCCGCTGCAGCGTGACATGACGGCTGTCGTCAATGACCTGCAGCTTGGCTATATCAGCGAAGCGGCCGCGCGTGACCATTATGGTGTGGCCATCGCAGCCGACGGCAGCGCGGATGTCGATGCCACCACCACCCTGCGCGCGGATCTGCGCGCGGCAAGCGGCAAAAGCTGATGCCGCTGCATTCCATGCGAAAGAACGGACCTGAAAATAAATGAACAGCAGAACCGCACCTTTTGTGATTGGCATTGATGTTGGCGGCACCTTTACCGACCTGTTCTTCCTTGACCGATCAACTGGCACTGTAACCACCGGCAAGGTGCCAAGCACTGTTGCCGACCAGTCTATAGGGCTGGTGGACGGGATCAGCCGGGAACTGGAGGATTTTGGAGATATTGCCACCATTGTTCACGGCACAACGGTTGGCACGAACGCGCTTCTGGAACGCAAGGGAACGCGCACCGGACTGATCACCACGGCCGGATTCGAGGATGTGCTGGAAATGCGCCGGCGCGACAGACCCCACACCTGGGGTCTTCGGGGCGGCTACGCGCCGGTGATCTCGCGCGAGTTGCGTATCGGTGTTGGCGGGCGTGTCCTTGCGGATGGCACGATTGAAACGCCGCTGGATGAAGATGCGGTCATCGCCGCAGCACAACAGCTTCTTGCGGCCGGCTGTGAGGGATTATGTATCAGCTTTATCAACAGCTATGCCAATCCGCAGCTGGAACATCGCGCCGCCGCGCTGGTGCGGGCGATCTGGCCAAACGACCATGTAACCGTTGCCGCTGATATTCTGCCCGAAATCCGCGAATTCGAACGCCTGTCAACGGCAACTCTGAATGCCTATCTGCAACCACGCATGGCGCTGTATCTGAACCAGTTGAAAACGCGCACAGCAGAACGCGGCGGCGACAGTGATATTCTGATCGTACAGTCAAATGGCGGGGTGATGAGCCTTGATGCGGCGGCCGCGCAGCCGGTGCGCACCGCGCTGTCCGGTCCGGCAGCCGGCGTCATAGCGGCGCGCCACATCGGCCAATCGGCCGGATTTGACAATGTAATCACCTGCGACATGGGCGGCACATCTTTTGACGTATCCGTCATTGCCGATGGCAAGACAGCATTGGCGGCACAGACATCCATTGATTTCGGCATGGTCGTGCGCACCCCGATGATTGAGATCACCACCATCGGCGCCGGCGGCGGATCAATCGCCTGGATTGACGGCGCCGGTCTGCTGCAGATCGGCCCGCAAAGCGCCGGATCTGATCCCGGACCGGTCTGTTACGGGCTGGGCAATGACCAACCGACCGTGACCGATGCCAATCTGCTGCTGGGGCGGATCAATGCCGACCGGCCTATTGGCGGCAAGCTGGACCGGCTGGATGTCGAGGCGGCCCGTGCAGCCATTCAGCGCGTGATTGCCGAACCGCTCGGCATCGATGTGATGGATGCTGCAGAGGCGATCATCCAAGTGGCCAATGCCCGCATGGCCGGCGCCATTCGCATTGTGTCGATTGAACGCGGCCATGATCCGGCAAAATTTGCGGCGATGCCCTTTGGCGGCGGCGGCGCGCTGCATATCGGTGCCTTGATCCGCGAGGTGGGGCTGAATACTGGTCTGGTGCCGCGTTATCCAGGTGTGACCAGCGCACTCGGCTGCGTGATCGCCGATATGCGCCATGACACGGTGCGTACCGTCAATCTGCCATTGGCACAGCTTGACGAGACCCAGTTACATGCATGGATTGACGATCTATATGCCGCCAGCAGTGCCCGTATCGCCAGTGGCAGTGAAACATTCGACCAGCTGGAAGAGGCCATCGAGGCCGATATGCTCTATGCCGGGCAGACCCATACCGTGCAGGTGCAGCTGGGCGGACGCGACGCGCTGACCCGCGATGGGCTGGCAGCCGCTTTTGCCGATGCTTACCGCATGCAGATCGGCGCACCGCTGGAAGGCATTCCGGTCAGGCTGGTCAATCTGCGGCTGGCGGTCATTGCCCGGCGTGACAAGCTCGATCTGCGCGTGATGGCCCCGGTTGACGGGCTGACGGCGGCGGCAGCGCGCACCGGTACACGCGATATTTATGCAGACGGACAATGGCAGCAGGCGGGCATCTATGACCGGCTGGCACTCGGCGTTGGCGAGCATATTGCCGGGCCGGCGTTGCTGGAGCAGGCAGACACAACAATCTACATCGATCCCGGTCTTGTCGGCGAAGTTGACGCATTCGGCAATTTGCGGATTGAACGTGCGGGGTGATCCGGCAACGCCCCTTCGGAATGGCAGGAGAATAGAATGGCAGCAGCGCTAACGGCGTTTACCCCGGCGGATACGGCCCTCATGCTTGTCGATCTGCAAAATGACTTTATTCATCCCGACGGCGCCTATGGTCGGGCCAAAAAGACAGCACCGCTGATCAGCCCGCTGGCTGACCGGCTGGCACCGCTGGCAACGCGCATGCGCGCAGCTGGCGGCTGGGTGGTATCAACCCATTTCACCCTGGTCCCGATGAAAGGTGGTGCGCCCTATATCGCCCCGCATCTAAAGGCATTGCGCCCGTTTCTTACAAAGGGTGACTTTGTACCCGGCAGCTGGGGACAGGCGCTTCACGACACGCTGGCACCCGCGGATATCAGCGTGGAAAAGGTGGCCTATTCCGCCTTTTACATGAGCCGTCTTGATTTCGCCTTGAACCATGCAGGCATCCGGCATCTGATCTTTGCCGGCATTGTGACAAATGGCGGCGTGGCATCGACGCTGCGTGATGCCCATGTACGCGGCTTTGATGTTGCGGTGTTGGAGGATGGGTGCGGCGCCTTTTCTGACAAGGCGCATCATGCGGCGCTGGATGATATGGAATCGATCGCACTGCGCACCGATGTCGGCACTGTCATGGATTGGCTCGATCAAAACTGAACCCGCGGCTGCATGGTTGCGGTCTCTGACTTTTTCTGGTTGGCTTGTAACATGACGACTGCGACCGTTACCCCCGATATGGTAAGCACTGCCGAGTGGCAGGCGCGCGTGGACCTTGCAGCCTGCTATCGGCTGATTGACCATTTCGGGATGTCCGACCTCGTCTACACCCACATTACGCTGCGCGTTCCTGATGCACCGGACCGTTTTCTGATCAACCCTTTCGGCAGTCTGTTCGGCGATGTGACGGCCTCCAGCCTTGTGACGATTGACCTTGACGGCGCGGTCATCCATCCGGCAGGCGGGCAGGTGAACCCCGCCGGATTCATTGTCCATAGTGCCATCCATATGAAGGGGGATGATGCACATTGCGTTCTGCATACGCACAGCCGCGCCGGCATGGCGGTGGCGGCACTGGATAGCGGACTGATGATGCTGAACCAGAAAGCCATGCAGTTCCATGCACGTGTCGGCTATCATGATTTTGAAGGGCTGGCGCTGGCCACCGAAGAGCGCGAACGGCTATATGAGGATCTGGCAGGACACAAGGCGATGATATTACGGCATCACGGTCTGTTGACCGTTGGCGCCGATTGCGCCGAGGCCTTTTCGCTGATGTATGCGCTGGAACTGTCCTGCCGCGTGCAGATGGATGTGCTGGCAAGCGGCCAGCCCTATCGCCTGCCGCCAGATGATCTTTGCGAACATACAGCACAACAGCTGAACGGTTTTCCTGTTCCGCCGCGCACGCGTGAATGGCCCGGATTGCTGGCCATGCTGCAACGCGTCAATCCAGGATTTGATCAGTGATTGGCAACGCTGACGGCAAGGGCGGGCTGGATGTTGGCGGCATCCGCTACATGATGATTCGCCCCGATGCGCTCATGGGGCTGTTTCACAGGCTGGACCCGCAGGCCCGCGATCTTGCCCTGCAGGCGCTGGCGGATTCAGTCTTGGAACATGGGGGTAAATCGGCGGCAAGCTATGCTGGTAACGGCCGTGATGCCGCTTTGCAGCTGATTGCCCGTATTGAAGAAACCGCCCCGCAGATTGGCTGGGGGCAATGGCAGATTACCCTGCGTGAAGACGGGCTTGACCTTGTGGTTGAAAACGCCCCCTTTGTGGCTGGCTATGGCACAGCTGATCACCCGGTTTGCGCCCCGATACGCGGCATGCTGGCGGCCATCACAAAGCAGATTTTCAATAAAGATGCAGTGGTCACCGAGCGGCGCTGCGGCGCGGTTGCAGGCGAAGGGCCCTGCCATTTTACGGCACGGCTTGGTCTGCAGCCATCTGACGGCTGACGCATCTCTTGCTGAGGTCAGGCGCGGCGATTTCGACCAGTTTTTCCGGCGCAAACATCTTGACCATGCCGATAATTTAAGCCTCAATCAAATGGTAGCGGGCGGGTGCGTGATGTTTTGCCACACGCCTGCAAAACCAGAATAAATATACTAGGGAGATATATGATGAAACGTTTGGTCTCGTTGCTGGCGGCTGCCGCTGTGGGTTCGACACTCACAGTCAAAACGGCCGTTGCAGAAGAGGTGTTGACGGCGGTTCATGCCTTTCCACCTTTCCTTGTCTACACCAAGACGTTCCTTGAATATGTCGATGCCGTGAATGAGCGTGGCGCTGGCGTTGTGCAGATTAAGGTCAAGGGTGGCCCGGAAGCCATCAAGATGTTTGAGCAGCCGAAGGCCGTTCGTGACGGTGTTGTCGACATGGTGCATACGCCGGGTTCATTCTATGGTGCCGAGGTGCCCGAGATTGACGCCATGGTGGCATCGAAGAATGACGCTGCAGCCACACGTGCCAATGGCGGCACCGCGATGATGGACGCAGCCCATCAGAAGCGTTTCAACGTCAAATATCTGGCATGGATCGACTCCGGTGTAGGTTTCAACATCTTCACTGTTAATGAGCCGAAATTCCGTTCCAGCGATGGTGTTCTGGACCTTAGCGGCGTCAAGATCCGTGATAACCCGATCTATACTGCCTTCCTGAAGTCACTTGAGGCGACCACATCGCCGATGCCATCGACAGAGGCCTATGGCGCGCTGGAAAAAGGCGTGATCGATGCTGTTCCATGGACCAGCATTGGTATCACCGACCTGAAGTGGGACAAGTTTGTGAAATATATGGTGCAGCCATCCTTCTACTCGACGGATCTCGGCATCATCGTCAATCTTGACCGGTGGAACGCGATGAGCCCGGAAGCAAAGAAAGTGCTTCAGGATGTGGCGATCGAATGGGAAGTCAAATCGGCTGCTGATCGCGCTGCCGACACGGCTGACTACATGAAAGCCTATGCCGATGGTGGCATGAAGTTCGTGTCACATTCCGGCAGCGGTGAAGCCAACTATCTCGCACTTGCCTATGATTCCGTCTGGGCCCGCCTGACCGGCCGGATGGAAGAAAAGGGCAGCAGCGGTGATGTTGCCAAGCTGCGCGCACTGTACGCACCTGACTGATTAACAAATGGCGGCCGGCCTGTGCCTTTGGGTGCGGGCCGGCCTGTCCCGTCCGGACGCGGGACCAATGCGGGGGGATTACATGACACAATTTTATCGCTGGCTTGACCGGATAACTGATTTTCTGGCCCTGCTTGCCGGCCTTTATCTGGCCTGGATATTCCTCGCAATCATATTTCAGGTGGTGGCCCGCTCGGTCTTTATGTTCGGGTCATCTCATGTATTTACCTTTATTGAATATGGTCTCCTCTACATCACCATGTTTGGCGCGCCCTGGCTGGTTCGCCTGAAAGGCCATGTCTATATCGAATTGCTGACAGCTGTCGTTCCGGAACATATCCGGCCGACCTTCTCGCGCTGTGTGGTGGCACTTGCCGTTCTGATCTGTGCGGTGGTTGCCTATTATGCCGGCGAAGTTACCGTCCGCAGCTATGTGCGGGACGAGATCGATATGCGTTCGCTGGATATGCCGCGCTGGATCCTGATGATTTCGATGCCGATCTGTTTCGGCATGATGGCGCTGCAATTCACCCGCTACATCTTTGGCAAAGACACGCTTCACACTGGTGAAGCCGGCATGCACGAATAATACCGGACAGGGGGAGACGTCTTTCATGGAATGGTACGAAGCCACATTGTTTCTTCTTGGCACGGTTCTGGCGCTGATGCTGATCGGCCTGCCGGTGGCCATTGCCTTTATTGGCGCAAATATCCTTGGCGCCATCTATTTCATGGGGGGTTATGGCGCGCTGGAGCTGCAGGCGTCGCGCGGGATCGGGCAACTGGTCAATAACGCCTTTCCGTCGCTGACCACCTTTAACCTTATCCCGGTGCCGATGTTCCTGTTGATGGGAGAATTATTCTTCTATGGCGGGTTGGCCAACCGCATGTTCGGCGCTGTTGAGGTGCTGATGGGACGGGTGCCGGGGCGGTTGTCCTATGTCACTGTTGCGGGCGGCACGGCCTTTGCCACCCTGTCTGGATCATCGATGGGTTCTACCGCGCTTCTGGGATCGCTGATGGTGCCGGAAATGTCACGACGCGGGTATAAGAAACACATGTCCATCGGCCCCATTCTGGGCACAGGCGGGCTTGCCATGCTGATCCCGCCATCGGCGCTGGCGGTGCTTCTCGGCACACTGGCGCAGCTGGATATCGGCAAGCTGCTGATCGGCGGCATCATGCCGGGCATCATCCTTGCCACGATGTATGTGGCGCTGATCTGGTTCCAGTGCCGCATCGATCCGGAAGCCGCACCCGTCTATGACGTGGATCTGCCGCCACTCTCGCAGCGGCTGAAAATGTTTGCCCGCGATGTGCTGCCCATGCTCTCGGTGATCATCGGTGTGATCCTGCTCATTATGTTCGGCATTGCCACCCCATCGGAATCGGCGGCCTTTGGCTGTCTTGGTATTCTGGCCCTGTGCGCGCTCTACCGGTCACTGAATTTCAAGGTGATCGTGGATTCCACTGCTGGAGCGTTGCGTGTCACCGTGATGGCGTTCCTGATCATTTTTGGCTCGGCGACCTTCAGTGCGCTGCTGGCTTTTTCCGGTGCCAGTGCCGGTCTTCTGGAATGGGCCGTCGCCTTTGAGTTATCGCCGCTGAGCATGCTGTTCATCATGTTTGGTATATTGCTGGTGCTTGGCATGTTCATGGACCAGCTCTCGATGATGCTGCTGACCGTGCCGATTTTCTTTCCACTGGCAAGCCAGCTGGGATTTGACCTGATCTGGTTCGGGGTGATCGTTCTGCTGGCGCTGGAAATCAGCTTTACGACACCGCCCTTTGGCTTGCTGCTGTTTGTGATGAAAGGCGTCGCACCGCCCGATACGAAGATGACTGAAATCTATATGGCAGGCATTCCCTTTATCCTGTGCGCCATCGCCGTGGTCATCCTGATGGTGATTTTCCCGGATGTGGCTTTGTATCTGCCCAATCTGGTCAAGTAATGCCCAACGTGGCGCCGCAGTCGGGCGGTTTTGACATTGATGTCGATATTCTGATCATCGGTGCCGGTGCCTGCGGCCTGACAGCGGCCTTGGCGGCGCGCGAAATGGCCAGACCCGACGCCACAATCCTGGTGCTTGAGCGGGATCTGAGCCCATCTGGTTCGACCTCGCTGTCATCCGGTTTCATTCCGGCAGCCGGCACCGCAATGCAGGAGGCTGCCGGCGTGGCGGATTCGCCCACCTTGCTGGCGCAGGATATTCAGGCAAAAGCACATGGGAAAGCCCATGAACCGCTGGTCCAGCGGGTGGCTGCGGAATCTGGGCCAGCCATCAGCTGGCTGCACGAGGCGCACGGTCTGCCCTTTATCCTGATTGACGGGTTTTTGTATCCCGGCCATTCGGTGCTGCGCATGCATGCCATGCCAGAACGCACGGGCGCGGCCCTGCAGGCAGCCTTGTTGCAGGCCGCATCGGCGGCTGGCATCGATATCGCAACCGGCCAGCAGGTCGATACGCTCTATACCGATGCCAGCGGCACAGTGTGCGGCGTGCGCGCCATCGCCCCTGACGGCATGGCGCAGGATGTTGGCTGTTCCTGCCTTGTGCTGGCCTGTAATGGCTATGGAGGCAATGCGGCGCTTGTCCGCGAGCATATTCCGGAAATGTCTGATGCGCTGTATTTCGGTCATACCGGCAATCAGGGCGAGGCTGTGATCTGGGGGCACGCCCTTGGGGCCAAGCTTGCCGATATGTCGGGCTATCAGGGACATGGTTCGGTGGCGCATCCGCACGGGGCGCTGATATCCTGGGCGCTGATGATGGAAGGCGGCATCCAGATCAACACCGGCGGTGAACGCTTTTCAAACGAGCATGACGGTTATTCCGAACAGGCGGAACGGGTCATCCGGCAGCCGGATCAGACTGCCTTTGCGCTGATTGATGATCGCATTCTGACACTGGCACGTGAATTTCCGGATTTTTGCGGTGCCGAGGCGGCCGGCGCCCTGATCAGCGCTGCCAGCATTGCAGACATGGCGGGTCGGCTTGGTGTGCCGGTCGGTGCCTTGCAAGCCACGCTTGATAATGTTGCGGCCTGCCAGTCGGGCCAGCAAGAAGACAGCTTTGGCCGTGATTTTACCACCAAACCTGCATTGACCGGGGCCCTCCATGCCATCCGCGTGACCGGGGCGCTGTTCCATACCCAAGGTGGTCTGGATATCAATCTGGACGCCGAGGTGATTGACGCCAACGGACAACCGCTTGGCGGACTGCTGGCGGCAGGTGGGGCTGCCCGCGGTGTATCAGGGCCGGATGTATCGGGCTATTTGTCTGGCAACGGCCTTTTGACGGCCATTACCCTTGGCAGGATTGCAGGCAGGCGGGCCGCGATCCTGACGGCGGCTTCGCCCTAATCCAGAAACCCGCGCCCTTCGGCCGCCAGCCGTTCGATCAACGGGGCCACTTTCCAGACGATTGGGTCTTTCGCCTCGAGAGCCTTCACCTGTTCACACAACGCCGTCATGCCGATCTGGTCAGCGTGAAATAGCGGCCCACCACGGAAACGGGGAAAGCCATAGCCATGGACAAGGACCAGATCGACATCCGCGGCCTTCGCCGCAATCCCCTCGCCGAGAAGCGTCGCTGCCTCATTGATAAGCGCCAGCAACAGCCTGTTCAGCACAGCGTCATCCGTCATCGGCTGACGGGTGATGCCATGGCGTGACGCCTCTGCATCGACTAATGGTGCCACCGCCGGGTTTGGCCGCGGGTCGGCCCCTGTTTCATAGATGTACCAGCCTTCGCCAGTCTTGCGGCCAAGCCGTCCAGCGGTACACATTTCATCCTGCACACGGCTGTAAAGGCGGGCCGGGTCGCGCGTAGCCGCCTGCCGCTTGCGGTTGGCCCAGGCGATATCCAGCCCTGACAGATCCTGCGTCATATAGAGCCCCATGGCATATCCGAAATCTGTCATAGCACGGTCGACCTGAGTGAATTCAGCCCCCTCGAGAAGAAGATGCTCGGCAGCTTCCCGGACACGCTGCAGCATCCGGTTGCCAACAAATCCGTCACAGACACCGACCATCACCGGCAGCTTGCGCAGCTGTTTTGCAAGGGTAAAGCCGGTGGCAAGCGCGGCATCACTGCTGGCCTTGCCGCGCACGATTTCCAGCAGCTTCATGATATGCGCCGGGCTGAAGAAATGCAGACCCACAAGGCGCGAAGGATCTGCCAGCCACGACGCCATCACATCAACATCAAGATAGGATGTATTCGTCGCCAGCACGGCATCTGGCATGGCGGCATCCAGTGCGGTCAGCACGGATTTTTTGACCTCCATATCCTCAAATGCAGCCTCGATTGTCAGCCCGGCATCCGACAGCCCGTCATAACCCGCCTGAAAGCGCATGCCGGCCAACGTGGCAGCGGCTTTTTCAGCCTGTATCAGCCCGCGCGCCACCGCGGCATCAAACAAGCCGGAAACGCGGCCCTGCGCAGCAATGGCGGCATCATCATCGCGTTCAACAAGGGTGACAGATGATCCTGACTGCGCCAGCGCATAGGCGATACCTGCCCCCATTGTGCCACCGCCAACAACAACCACTTTTTCAAGGCTATTGGGCGCGGCAGTCTTCAGACTGTCCGGCAGGCGCGCAGCACGCTCGGCGAAAAAGACATGCCGCAGCGCCCGGCATTCGGGTGTTGACCGCAAATCCAGAAACTGCGCGCGTTCGGCCGCAAGTCCGGTATCAAAATCCGCGCTTGCCGCCATCTCGACAAGCGCGATAGCCGCCAGCGGCGCGGCTTGCCCACGCATCTTCTTGCCGGCAAGGGCGCGGGCATCCGCAACGGCAGCCTGTGCCGCACCGGGTGCCGGCATCGCGCGCACAGCCGGGCGCGCCATCGCCGCTGTCAGATCAGCCGCGCACGCCGCATCTACCACATCATCGGCGATAGCATCCACCAGCCCCGCATCCAGCGCCCTGGCAGCCGACAGGCTGCGCCCCAACGGGATCATCGACAGCGCCATCTCCATGCCGACGAGGCGCGGCAACCGCTGCGTGCCGCCTGACCCAGGCACCACGCCAAGAATGACCTCTGGCAGACCAAGCTGTGCCGACGGGTCGGCAATACGCCAGCGGCAGGCAAGCGCCAGTTCAAGCCCGCCACCAAGGCACGCCCCGCGGATTGCCGCCACAACCGGCAATGGCGACGCCTCTATGGCGGCAATCACCTGCGGCAATGTCGGGTCAGTCGGCGGCGCGTTGAATTCTCCGGCATCGGCCCCGGCAGCAAAGATGCGACCTGCCCCGGCCAGAACAATCCGGTCAAGCGACGCCTCTTCTGCCAATCTTTCCAACGCCGCCATAAGGCCGGACCGTATGTCGTGATTAATGGCATTCACCGGTGGGCGGTCCATGAGGATGATGCCGACATGGCCGCGAATTTCTGTTGTAATTGTCATTATATGTTCATCAAGGTTACAGGCCTGACGCCATCACGGCCGGTCAGTGAAATATGCTCAGTGTGAATTTTGCTTGAGGCGGAAGCGCTGGATCTTCCCGGTTTCAGTCTTTGGCAGGGCGGCAGTGAACCGGACAGACCGCGGATATTTATGCGGCGCAATCACCGCCTTTACATGGTCCTGCAATGTCTTTGCCATGGCTTCATCCGCCGCCGCACCGTCACGCAGCACGACATGCGCCTCGACAATGGCGCCGCGTAAATCGTCGGGCACACCAATCACTGCGCATTCCGCCACCATCGGATGCGCGAGAAGCGCCGCCTCAACCTCGGGCCCGGCAATATTGTATCCGGACGATATGATCATATCGTCATTGCGCGCGGCAAAGTGAAAATACCCCTCAGCATCGCGCAGAAAACTGTCGCCGGTGATGTTCCACCCGTCATGTACATATTCCTGCTGGCGCGCCCCGCCAAGATAACGACAGCCGGTCGGCCCGCGCACTGCCAGCCGGCCAACCTCGCCATCCGGAAGCGTTTCACCATCCGGCCCGATAACCTTTGCTTCATATCCGGTTACCGGCTTTCCGGTGGAGGCTGGCGCATGATCATCAAACCGGTTGCTGATGAAAATATGCAACAATTCCGTAGCGCCAATTCCGTCCAGCATCGGCTTGCCAGTCTTGTCCATCCAGTCCTGATAGACGGGGGCCGGCAATGTCTCGCCAGCTGACACGGCTGCCCGCAAGGATGAAAGGTCAGCCCCTTCTTCCATCGCCGACAGCATTACCCGATAGGCGGTCGGCGCGGTGAAACAGACAGTGGCACGGTAACTTTCAATCATCTCGACCAGGTTTGGCGGTGTCGCGGATTCGAGCAGGATGGCCGTCGCACCAAATCGCAGCGGGAATACGGCCAGCCCGCCCAGCCCAAAGGTAAAGGCAAGCGGCGGCGATCCGATAAAGACATCATCTGGCGTGACCTGCAGCACCTCGCGGGCATAGCCATCGGCAATGATCATCAAATCGCGATGGAAATGCATGGTTCCCTTTGGTTCGCCTGTGGACCCCGAGGTAAAGCCGATCAGTGCCACATCGTCACTGGCCGTATCCACAGAATCAAACCGCACCGGTTTAGACAGCGCCAGCCGGTCCAACTCGGCATCATGATTTGCCGTGCCGTCAAATCCGACAACCGTTTTCAGCCACTGGCTGTGCTTGGCACATTCAGTCAGTTCATCCATAAGCCTTGTGTCGCACAACGCGTGAGAAATCTCGGCCTTATCGACATATTTGGTCAATTCGCCGGCGCGTAGCAGCGGCATCGTATTGACAACAACCGCACCGGCCTTTGTTGCCGCCAGCCAGCAGGCCACCATCGCAGGATTATTTGCCGAGCGGATCAGCACACGGTTCCCCGGCTGGATACCCAGATCATCGACAAGCACATGCGCCAGCCGGTTGGTCCAGTCGGCAAGTTCCTTATAGGTGCGCTGGCGGCCATTTCCGATCAGCGCCACCGCATCGCCAAACCCGCGATCCACCATCGCATCGGTCAACTCGACGGCGGCGTTCAGGCGCGCACCGTAGTCAAACCCGTCAATCAGCAGATCCGGCCAATCTGCATGCGGCGGCAGATTGTCCCGTGAAAAACTGTCTAAATGGACAGATTCATGCATGGTGCATCTCTCCACTTTGTTGTGCGGCCGGATTATGCCGGGGCCGACCGGCCATGGGGGACGTGACCTGTCATTCAGTCCCCGCCTGTAATTTTTTCTTCATCCTGCAAAATGGCAGTCGCCTCAATTTCGACGCGGGCTTCATCTTCGACAAGGGCGCTGACAACAACCATCGTCATGGCCGGGAAATGATAGCCCATAACCGTGCGATAGGCGGCTCCGACCTCGCGCTGATGTGCAAGATATTCTTTCTTGTCGGTGACGTACCATGTCAGACGGGCGATATCCTGAGCCGTACCACCTGCCGCCTCGACAATATCGAGGATATTGCGCAAAGCCTGCGTCATCTGGCCGATAAAATCATGCGCCTCAAACCGCTGGTCAGCTGTCCAGCCGATCTGCCCGCCCACCAGCAACAACCGGCCTGTCCCCATGATACCGTTGGCATAGCCTTTTGGTGCTTTCCAGCCTTCGGGCTGTATGTCGATCAGCGGCATGTCAGTCCCCCGCGCTATCATCGCAATAGTGGGCAAGTACCGTGCGCACGTCATCTGTCCAGACAAGCGCGGACATCCGGTCAAGATCGGTATGCACAATCGTGGTGTCCCCGTTGAGAACATCCACATCCCCGATCTTTGCCCGATGCCCGATAACAGCGCTGGACTTGCCAAGCCTGATTACACGCATCTGCCATTCCAGCCGATCCCCAAGCCGCCCGGGTGCCGCAAAATTCAGATTGACCGCAACCGCCGGGATGCCGCGCCGGTCAACCGCATGCATCTGGCTGAAGGGCCATTTCACCACATCGCGAAAAAAAATCTCGATGGTGTCATTCATCATTTCAAAATAGCGGGGATAAAAGACGATGCCGGCCGGATCGCAATGCCGGAAGCCAATATCAAGGCCATAGCTGAACAGCTTCATCGATTTACCCCTTCCCAAAACCGGTTCTTTTCCGGCGGTCTATCCTGATAAATGAAACACTATTGATGCTGGCGGTCAATTGATGGACAGCCCGCATCACAAAAATATTTCAAACTTGAAATTATATCAGGCAAATGCCACCTTTTAAGATGAGCACTATTCCTGTGTGACGCATGACGATGCGCAACAGAGAGGTTATGTCAATGAAGATTGCCTGCCTTGGCGGTGGACCCGCCGGACTGTATTTCGCGATCAGCATGAAGCTGCGCGACCCTTCACATGATGTCACGGTCATCGAACGCAACCGCGCAGATGACACATTTGGCTGGGGTGTTGTGCTGTCCGACGAGACACTAGCCAACCTGCGTGCAAATGACCCGGTAAGTGCGGATTCCATCAAGGATTATTTTGCCTATTGGGATGATATCGCGTTGGTGCATCAGGGCCAGCGGCTGGTTTCCAGCGGTCATGGTTTCTGTGGCATCGGACGCAAACGGCTGCTGTTGCTGCTGCAGGCACGCGCGACAGAACTTGGCGTCACACTGCAGTTTGAAACCGACATCGAGGATATAGATGCCCTGTGCGCCGCGCATGATCTGGTGGTGGCAGCTGATGGGGTGAATTCCCGCGTGCGGGCGCATTTTGAAACCGCTTTCAAACCGGAAATTGACCGCCGCGCCTGCAAATTTGTGTGGCTTGGCACGCAGCAGAAATTTGACGACGCCTTTACCTTTATCTTTGAGGATACGCAGCATGGCTGGGTATGGGCGCACGCCTATCAGTTCGATGATGATACCGCGACCTTTATCGTAGAATGCAGCGAAGACACCTATAACGCCTGGGGATTTGATTCCATGTCCCAGGATGAAAATATCGCGGCCTGCGAAACCATTTTTGCCGCCCATCTGGGTGGGCACAGCCTGATGTCAAATGCCCGCCATCTGCGCGGGTCTGCATGGCTGAATTTTAATCGGGTATTATGTGAAAACTGGTACCACAAGAACGTCGTTCTGCTGGGAGATTCCTCGGCGACAGCCCATTTCTCGATTGGTTCAGGCACGAAACTGGCACTGGAATCCGCGATTGCCCTGGCAGATCTGCTGCATCGTGAAGACCGGCTTGAAGATGCGTTTTCACGGTATCAGGAAGACCGCCGGCTGGATGTATTGCGCCTGCAGTCGGCGGCGCGCAATTCCACCGAATGGTTTGAGGATGTGGAGCGGTATCTGCATCTGGACCCCGTCCAGCTGAATTATTCGCTGCTGACGCGTTCACAGCGAATCAGCCACGAAAATCTGCGCCTGCGCGATGCCGAATGGCTGAAGTCGGCGGAAATCTGGTTCCAGCAACAGGCCGGTGAAAACAGCGTTCACCGCGCACCGATGTTTGCGCCCTACCGCCTGCGCGACATGCGGCTGAAAAACCGGTTGGTGGTGTCACCGATGGCGCAATATAAAGCCAGCGATGGAACACCAAATGACTGGCACCTTGTGCATTATGCCGAGCGCGCCAAAGGTGGCGCCGGGCTGATCTATGCGGAAATGACCTGCGTCAGCGCGGAAGGACGGATCACCCCCGGTTGCCCCGGCCTTTACACCCCGGAACATGAAACGGCCTGGCGCCGCATTGTCGATTTCGTTCATAGCGAGACCGAAGCGAAAATCTGTATGCAGATCGGCCATGCCGGGCGCAAGGGGTCGACCCAGCTTGGCTGGGAAGAGATGGACGCCCCGCTGCGCGAGGGCAACTGGCCGCTGATGTCCGCCTCACCCATTGCCTGGTCACCGCAGAATGCCGTACCGAAGGAAATGGACCGGCAGGATATGGATATGGTCACAGCCCAATTTGTCGCCGCTACAGAAATGGCGGCGCGATGTGGCTTTGACATGATCGAACTGCATGCGGCACATGGCTATCTGATCTCATCCTTCATTTCGCCTCTTTCCAACAGGCGCATGGATGATTATGGCGGCCGGCTGGAAAACAGGCTGCGCTATCCGCTGGAAGTGTTTGCAGCGATGCGTGCGGTCTGGCCAGAGGACCGGCCCATGTCCGTGCGGATTTCGGCAACGGACTGGGTTTCGGAAACAGGCGTTGACGGTAGCGAGGCAGTCGAGATCGCGCAGGCCTTTCGCGATGCCGGTGTTGATATTGTCGATGTATCGGCGGGGCAGACTTCGATCGAGGCGCGACCAGTCTATGGCCGGATGTTCCAGACACCTTTTTCCGACCGCATCCGCAACGAGCGGAACATCCCGACCATGGCAGTCGGCAATATCTACGAGCCGGATCATGTGAATTCGATCCTGATGGCCGGGCGCGCCGACCTGGTATGTCTGGCGCGGCCGCATCTTGCCAACCCGTACTGGACCCTGCATGCCGCGGCGGCGCTTGGCGACAAGGACGAGGCATGGCCAGAACCCTATCACCCCGGCCGTGACCAGCTGCAGCGCCTTTCCGAACGTGGTGAAGGGATCGGCATACGCGTCTGACCGACAGCTTGGCTGGCTTTGTCTTTGCTGATGGCATAGCATGACGGAAGAACGCAGAGGGGGAATGTCTGTGGATTTGTCTTCGAGAAAGGTTCTGGTCACAGGCGGAGGCAGCGGCCTCGGCCGGGTGCTTGCAGAAGATTTCGCTGCGACCGGTGCCGATGTGCATGTTTGCGGCAGACGCATGGACCCATTGCAAACTGTCGCTGACAGCGCTGACAACATATCGGCGCATCAGCTCGACGTGACCGACGAAGCGGCAACAGACCGGTTTTTTGCCGCCATCGGGCCGGTGGATATCATTATTGCCAACGCCGGCATTGCAGAAAGTGCACCGCTCCACCGCACATCAACCGAGATGTGGCACCGCATCATGTCAATCAATCTGACAGGCTGTTTCCTGACCTTTCGCGCCGGGCTGCAACAGCTGCGTGATGCTGGCCAAGATTGGGGGCGGCTGATCGCCATTTCATCAATCACCGGCCTGTCAGGCCACCGCTATGCCAGCGCCTATAGTGCGTCAAAACATGGGGTGAACGGGCTGGTCACATCATTGGCGGCAGAGCTTGCGGGCACTGGCATAACCGCCAACGCGTTGTGCCCCGGCTATCTTGATACCGAGATGACCAATCGCAGCATCGACAACATCATCGCAAAGACCGGTAAATCGCGTGACGAGGCAACTGGTGTGCTGGCGGCGATGAGCCCGCTCGGCCGGTTGATCAGCCCGCAGGAAGTCAGCAACCCCGCCCTGTGGCTTTGCGGCCCGGGATCGGATGCGGTCAATGGACAGACAATCGCAATCAATGGCGGCGCGGCATGACAGATAATAACCTACATCCGCTTTACCCGGCGGACAGCAATACCAACAGCAAGATGTCACTTTCCAAGCAGCGGCTGCGCGTCTGGCTGCGTTTACTTGACCGCAATCGTGATATCCAGAACCGTTTGCGGAGCGCCTTGCGCGAGGAATTCGACATGACGCTGCCGCGCTTTGACGTGATGGCGACGTTGAACTGGCAGCCTGAAGGGCTTCGTATGAGTGCGCTGTCCGCGCGCCTGAAAGTGTCAAACGGCAATGTTACAGGGATAATTGAAAGCCTGATCCGCGAGGGTCTGGTCACCCGCACGGTTGCCCCCGAGGACAAGCGCGCCGCGATGGTCAGGCTGACGGAACGCGGGGTGGCACAATTCCAGCTGATGGCCGCCGCGCATGAAGCCTGGGTGGACGAGATGTTTGACAGCTTTGACAGTGAGCAGCTGGACCAGTTTGCCGGCCTGCTGGAACAGCTGCAGGAGGGATCCTCATGACATCCATGCAGACATTTCAACCCGCGCATTTTGACTGGCAGTGGCACGATCGCGTCGCCACCATTCGGTTGCACGGGCCCGACCGCAAGAACCCGCTGACTTTTGAAAGCTATGCCGAATTACGCGACTGCTTTCGCGACCTCGTATATGCAGAGGATGTTGATGCCGTGATTCTGGCCTCGAATGAGGGCAATTTCTGCTCTGGCGGCGATGTGCATGACATCATCGGCCCGCTTGTCGGCATGGATATGAAGGGCTTGCTGGGCTTTACCCGCATGACCGGAGATCTGGTCAAGGCAATCATTGGCTGCGGCAAACCGGTGATTGCAGCGGTTGACGGCATCTGTGTCGGGGCTGGCGCCATTCTGGCCATGGCAGCGGATATGCGGTTGGCCACACCAGCGGCAAAGACGGCTTTTCTGTTTACTCGCGTCGGGCTTGCCGGCTGCGATATGGGGGCCTGTGCGATGCTGCCGCGGATCATTGGTCAGGGGCGCGCCGCCGAACTGCTTTATACCGGGCGGGTGATGACAGCCGATGAAGGGGCGCAGTGGGGGTTCTGGAACGCGCTGCATCCTGCCGAGACGCTGGATGATGCAGCTGTTTCGCTGGCTGGCAAAATTGCCCAAGGCCCAAATTTTGCGCATATGATGACCAAGACACAGCTTAATCAGGAATGGTCCATGAGCCTTGAGGCCGCCATCGAGAGCGAGGCGCAGGCACAGGCGATATGCATGCAGACCGAAGATTTTCGCCGCGCCTATGAAGCCTTCATCGCCAAGGACAAGCCTGTTTTCGAGGGGAACTGATGCCGGACCGCAGCTTTCTTGAATGGCCGTTTCTGGACGACTCGCATCGCGATTTGTCAGCCGCGCTTGACGCCTGGTGCGACGCAAACCTGCCAGTGGATCATGGTGATGTCGATGCGGCCTGCCAAAAGCTGGTCACGATGCTTGGTGATAGTGGCTGGCTGCATCACAGCGCCAACCTCGCTCAGCCGAAGCTGGATGTCCGCAGCCTGTGCCTGATCCGCGAGACACTTGCCCGCCATGATGGTCTGGCTGATTTTGCCTTTGCCATGCAGGGCCTTGGCATGGGGCCAGTCAGCCTGTTTGGCGATGACGGGCACCGTGAATGGCTGACCCGCACCACCAGCGGCACCGCCATCGCCGGCTTTGCCCTGTCGGAGCCGGCCAGCGGGTCGGATGTGGCCAATATGTCGACAAGTGCCCGCGCCGATGGCAATGGCTGGGTCATCGATGGCGAGAAAACCTGGATTTCGAATGGCGGTATTGCTGATATCTATACTGTCTTTGCACGCACGGGCGAAGGACCCGGGGCCAAGGGGCTGTCCTGCTTCCTCGTGCCGGCCGACACGCCGGGGCTGGATATTGCAGAAAGAATTGATGTGATTGCGCCGCACCCGCTGGCCCGTTTGCGCTTTGACGGGGTAAAGCTTCCGGGAAATGCGCTGATCGGCACGGCTGGCAAAGGGTTCGGCATCGCCATGGCCGTACTGGATGTCTTTCGGTCAACCGTTGGTGCCGCGGCGCTTGGATTTGCCCGCCGTGCGCTCGACGAGGCGCTGGACCGCACCAGCAACCGCATCCTGTTTGGCGCGCCGCTTGCCAATATGCAAACCGTACAGGCCAGCCTTGCCGAAATGGCCCTCGATATCGACAGCGCCGCACTGTTGATCTATCGCGCAGCCTGGACCAAGGACCGCGGCGCTGAACGTGTCAGCCGTGAGGCATCGATGGCCAAACTGCACGCCACCGAGACCGCACAGGCGGTGATCGACAAGGCCGTGCAATTGCATGGCGGCGATGGGGTGCGCAGCGGCGTCAAGGTTGAGGAACTATACCGCGAAATCCGTGCCCTGCGGATTTATGAAGGGGCCAGCGAGGTGCAGAAACAGATTATCGCCGGCCAGATACTGAGCGCCCATAATTCCCAATCCTGATCGCAGGCAGGCGCGTCCCGGCCTATGCCCCGTTGCGCGTGCCAGATGTTGCGGGCGTCACGAAACTGTCGACCGTCTTCAGCGCGCCTTCGAGTGCGGTGCCCTCGGCATCTGCAAGTGCGGTACGAATCAACCGGTCCGTCCATGCAGCGGCATCAGGATGCCCCTCCAGCCGCGCGGCACCCTGCATCACGCGATCAAATTTACCAAGTCCGCGCGCATGGGTATCGCTATATCCTTTGATCAGGCGGCGTGCCTTCAGGATGCTCACCGCATGTGCATAATCATGCGGTAATCGCGCGGTGGCAGCTTCTATCCAGCTTTCAATATGCGCCATTTCAGTGGCGTGACGATACAGGCCGCGGCGCCAGCGGCGCATCCCTGCCAAAAGATAGAACGTCAGAAAGCCCCGCAATGAATCGGACCGGATGCGTCTGCCACGATTGACCCATTTGTCGATGCGCCTGACCAGTGCCGGGCGGCCAGCAATAAACAGGCCCAGCCTGTGCGGCATCATCGACACAAACTCGGCGGCGCCGGGATGCACATATTCGGTGACCTGCACGATATGGCTGTTATTGGCGCCCACCTCGGTGTCGATGCGGCTGGTGCGTGTTGCGCGCGTTTTGAGATCGGCAACGCGAATAATGTCGTCATAGCACCAGGCATTCGCCAGATATTTGGCCGCCTGCGCGGAAAAGGCAAAATCCTGCCCGCCCCCGCCATGCTGTCGGTCAAGCGCCACCAGCCTTTCAAGCCTGTCCAGCCACGCCGCCCCATAAGCGGTATCCTGATAATCAACAACCTTGTGCAATCCAGCTTCGGCAAGCGGACGCACCGTATCTGGCAAATCTGCAAGACGCGCCGTCAGGCTGCGCCATTCGCCAAGCAGCCTTTCCGGCCCCCTGACCTGGTGTCGCGGACTGCCAGCATGATGAACGGGCGGCGTTGCATCGGCAATTTCGCCCTTTCGCGCTCGCGCGCATGCGGCATCAAAGGCCGCCAGCGACGCCTCAACCCCGCGTCCGCCGCGACGGACCATTTCGCGATATGACTCATCTGAAAACGGCAGGACATCGGCGCCGGCAAGGGCCCCGAAAAGGCTTGCCGAAATCATTGTGCCAGCCTTGACGGCCATGCTTTCCATATCAAAGGCGATGACCCGTCGCGCGCTTTTCAGCGCGGCACTGCGGACCTCTGCATGATCGGCGATCCCGTTCCCCGGCACCGTCTTTTCAACACCGGCAAGCGCGCGATGCGATGAGGCAATCAATATGGTGCGATCTGGCGAGACAAAGCCGCGCATGATCGCCCGGCCTGCCTCCATCCATTCTGCGGCAATCACGATATCGACATCGGCCTCGGAAGGGCTAAGGGAAAAGACGGGCTGGCGGCCTGTATCTGCCAGCATTTCTATGTAATAGATCGTCGCCCCGGTGCGTTGGGCAACACCGGCGACCGAGGTTGCCTGAACGGCATAGCCGTTGGCTTCGGCCAGATCGACAATCCAGTTTGTCAGCACACCGCCACCCTGCCCGCCGACCGCCATGATCGCCAGCTTGATGATATTGTCGAGTTTTGCTTTCGGCTGGTCCGCCATGGTTATGACAGAGGCTCGAACTGAAGCCGTCGGGCGGCACGTCGGGTCTGGAACCACCCGATGATGCGCCGGCGCACCCGTGCCATCATCCTTTCACCAGCACCCGGGTTATAGACAAGGTCAGCCTGGTAAAAGGACGGACAGAGAACGGCGGCATCGGCCACCTCGCCGCAATTGCCACAACCGACGCAGCTCTGGTCGATATGGGCAACAGGATCATCACGCAAAGGATCATCCAGTGTCTTCAGCGTCAGGGATGGGCACCCTGACAGGCGCATGCAGGCGTGATCGCCCGTACAGACATCTTCGTCCACGCCGAATTTGGGCTTGATCATGCGGCGACCGTCAGCCACCGCCTTTTTCATTTGCGGCTTTTCGCGACGCTGCCTGTTCAACATGCATTCCGATGATGCGACAATCACTTTCGGGCCGCTATGGGTGGTGGTGAGAGCCTCGTCTATCACCGCGCGCATTCTGGCGACGTCATAGGTTCTATCGACCTGCCGCACCCATTCAACGCCGACCCCTTCGACAGCCTTTGTTATCGGGTGTTTCGTACCGCGCGTGGTGTTGTCCGCGCGTGAGGACAACAGATCCTGCCCCCCCGTCGCCGCAGAATAGTAATTATCGATAATCACGGTGATGCTGTCACCCTTGTTATAGACGGCATTGCCAATCGAGCTGTTCAGCCCGTTATGCCAGAAGCCACCATCACCAAGGATTGAAATGGGACGGTTGGTCCCGTCACCACCATGAAAGGCGGAATTCGATGCAGGCCCCAGCCCGTAACCCATCGTTGTGCCACCAATATTGAACGGCGCCAGCGATCCAAACAGATGACAGCCAATATCACCCGCCACCTGAAATGCCCCGTGATCCTGTTCAGCCATCTTCAGCGCAGCAAAGATCGGACGTTCGGGGCAGCCGGTACAAAAACCCGGCGGACGCGGCGGCACGGTGGCGGACAGATCCGGCATTTCGGGGTCTGCGTCGGGTTGGTTGGGGGCACGGTGGCTATCGGCCAGCATCTGCGGTGCGGCCTTTGACAGAAAGGCTGTCAGCCCGTCCAGCATGACCGCACCGGTATATTCACCCGCCATCGGCAATACATCCTTGCCCGAAACCGTGATGGGCATGCCGGCCCGGTGCAGCGTTGCCCGCAACGATTCCTCGATAAAGTCCGGCTGGCCTTCCTCGATGATCAACACATGATCCTTGTCCCTGCAGAAATCCAGAAACTGGTCGGGGACAAGCGGGTAGGTTACGTTCAACACATAAAGCGGAATGCTGCTGTCGCCGTAGAGATCGGCCAGCCCCAGGCGCTGTAGCGCACGCATCACCCCATTATACATGCCGCCCTGCAGCACGATGCCAATACGCCCGCTGGCAGGCCCAAAAAATTCATTCAGCCCATTGCTGACAATATAGTCGATCGCGGCGGGAAGCCGCTTTTCATATTTTTCCCGCTCATGCACATAAGATGCCGGCGGCAATACGACACGCGCTGTGTCGCGCCGCGGATTGTCCAGCGCATCCTGCACCGTAAAGTCAGGCCGTTTATTATCGGCAGCGACAAAGCTGCCATGCACATGACAGCTGCGAATACGCACCTCAAGCATGACCGGCGTATTGGATGCCTCGGACAGGGCAAAACCATGCCCGACAGCAGCGGTGATGGATGGCAGATTAGGGCGCGGGTCAAGAAGCCATATCTGCGACTTCATCGCGAAGGCATGGCTGCGCTCCTGCATGATCGAGCTGCCTTCGCCATAATCTTCGCCAACAATGATCAGCGCGCCGCCGGTCACCCCGCCAGATGCCAGATTAGCCAGCGCATCCGACGCCACATTGGTGCCAACCGTGGATTTGAACGTCACCGCACCACGGATCGGATAATGCACCGACGCTGCGAGCGATGCAGCGGCCGTCGCCTCAGAAGCCGAAGATTCAAATCGAACCCCCAGCTCACCCAGAATATCCTCGGCATCGGCAAGCACATCCATCAGATGGCTGATGGGTGCGCCCTGATAACCGCCCACATACCCGACGCCATTTTCCAGCAATGCCTTGGTGATGGCGAGAATGCCCTCGCCGCGAAACACCTCGCCCTTGCCGATGCGTAACTGCTGCACCTCTTTTCGGAATGACCGTTCAGCCAAAATCACCGCCTTGCCATCAGGCAAAATCACATCAATTCAATAGGAACAGAGTGAACCAATGAGGGTCATCTTTCCAGTTGAAAATAGGCTGGCAACAGTTTGCAGATGCGACAAATTACCGGGTGGGCCCAGCTCAGCCTGTGCGGGAATGCGCCTTTTCGGTGCGCGCTTTCAACGCGCGCAGGACCGACAGCTCTTCCGCTGTTGGTGGTGACGACTCGACAAGATCGGCAGAAAAACGCGCGGGCCAGCCGCAACTATCCTGCACGGCAGCACGGCTGACACCCGCATGCAGCCTTGTCACGGTCAGCTCGCGGCTTTCCGGATCAGGCTCCCAGACTGCCAGATCCGTGATCAGGGCGGCCGGCCCCTCTGTTTCCAGCCCCAGTGCCGCACGATCACCCGGTCCCGTGCCGTGACCAAAGCTGGTCACAAAATCAATTGTCGCGACCATCGCCCGATGCGACTGCTTCATGGTGACAAACACTTTTTGCGAAAGGCTGGCGATTTCCGGCGCACCGCCGCCGCCGGGCAACCGCGTGCGGGGCGCAGCATAATCGCCAATCACGGTTGTGTTGATATTGCCAAACCGGTCAATCTGTGCCGCCCCCAAAAAGCCAACCGTAATATGCCCGCCCTGCAGCCAATAGCGGAACATCTCCGGCACTGAGACAGTGGTCATCGCGGTGTCGCAAAGTTCACCATCGCCGATTGAAAGCGGCAGCACATTGGGCGCGGTGCCGATGGTCCCTGATTCATAGATCAGCGTGATCCCCGGCGCATGCGTCAAGCGCGCCATGTTGCAGGCGGCCGATGGCGGCCCGATCCCGACAAAACAGACATCTTCGGATGTCAGCATGCGGGCCGCAGCAATGGTCATCATTTCGTCGGGTGTAAAATCGGTGGTCATGACCCGGCGCTCCATGTCACACGGTTGGCAAACACAGTCTCATCAACATCCAGCACATGCGTTTTCATCCAGGCCAGAAAGCGGTCACGGTCGGCGGCGATGGCGTCCCATTCCTTGTAAGTGGCATTATCGCGGTCGTAATAGCCATGCGCATAGGATGGATGGGCGCCACCAGGCACATGTGCGATCGCCGTCACAACCCAGTGCGGCAAGACCATTGCATTCGGGTGGGATTCAAAACTGTCGACCACTTCCTCAACCGTGATGATCGCCTTTCCCGCCGCCAGCACAGCTTCTTTCTGGACGCCGACAATCCCCTCGATCAGCACATTGCCGGCACGATCTGCCTTCAACGCATGAATGAAGGTGATATCCGGATTAATGGCCGGGACTGCCGCCAGCTTTTGCCCGGTAAAGGGACAGGTGATGGTGCGAATATCCGCGTTGATTGCCGGAAAATCTGTGCCGACATAGCCGCGCAGAACGGCAAATGGAAGGCGCGACGCGCCGGCCTCATAAGCATGTGCCAGCGCGGCATGTGAATGTTCGACGATTTCGATACGGTGCGGCCAGCCATGTTCCAGCGAATCCCGCAGCCGGCGCAGCAAGCCTACGCCGGGGTTGCCGGCATAGGAAAAAACCATCTTCGCAACACAGCCCATCCCGATCAGCTGGTCATAAATGACATCCGGGGTCATGCGTACCACCGTCAGGTCGCGCTTTTCCTGACGGATCACCTCATGCGCGGCGGCATAGGGCATCAGATGGGTAAAACCCTCAAATGCGGCCATCATCCCATCCTCGAGATGGGCGGCAACAGCCTCTTTCAATGTCAGAAACTTAGGCATGGCCCTATCTTTCCTGTCCAGATTGTTCCGGCCAACAGACCGTATCTCTGTTTTTTCCCGCATATATTGCTTTGTCAAATCGTAAATCGACATGCAAGCTGATGGGATGGCGAAAGATGACCATCTCTAGACATCACTCTATCTGGGAACACCATGCGCAATACCGGTTTTTATCTTTCAGAATCCTGTTTCTGGCACACAACCGGCGAGGCTGCCCTGACCGCCCCGGTTGGTGGCTGGGTTCAGCCAATGGCCGCTGGTGGCCATGCGGAGAGCCCGGAATCCAAGAGGCGCATGCGCAATCTGATGGATATGTCAGGGCTGATGAAAACACTGGATGTATGCGACGCAATGCCAGCCACCGCTGTTGAAACAGCGCGGGTTCACACTGCCGACTACCTTGCAGAATTCAAGGCGCTGAGTGACGGGCGCGGCGGCATGCTGGGTGTATCGGCCCCTTTTGGCCGCGGATCATTTGAAATTGCCTGCCAGTCCGCCGGGCTTGCCCGCGACGCGGTGCTTGGGGTGCTGTCCGGCAGGCATGACACTGCCTATGCGCTGACCCGGCCGCCGGGCCATCACTGTCTTGCAGACCAGGGCATGGGCTTTTGCCTGTTATCCAACATCGGAATCGCCATTGCGGCAGCGCGTGCCGCCGGGGCCGCAAAACGGTTCTTCGTTCTTGACTGGGACGTGCATCACGGTAACGGCACACAGGCTATTTTCGAGAGTGACCCGCATGTGCATACCCTGTCCATTCACCAGGCCAATCTGTTCCCCACAGGATATAGCGGCCTTGAAGATCGCGGCATTGGTGATGGCGCGGGTGCCAACACCAACCTGCCCTTACCATCAGGATGCGGGCATGACGCCTATCTTTATGCGATTGAGCGCGTCGCCCTGCCGCTGATCCAGTCATTCCGGCCGGATATCATCATCATTGCCAACGGGCTTGATGCCAGCCATGTCGACCCGCTGGGGCGGATGTCATGCCTGTCCAGCACCTATGCCCAGATGACCAGCATGATTATGGCAGCAGCTGACGAACATTGTGGCGGGCGCGTCGTGGCCATTCACGAGGGCGGCTATTCCGAAGCCTATGTGCCGTTTTGCGGGCATCGGGTGGTTGAGGCGCTGGCCGGCATTGAAAGCGATCTGGTTGACCCGTTCCTGCCCAAATTCCTCGAACAGCAGCCAGACGCCGCGCAGGTGGCACAACAATGCGCCGCTATTGATGCGATGGCTGCGCGTCTTGGCCTCTGACCGCCAGTGCGCTGCCTAACCGCCGGTGCGCCGCCTAACCGCCCGTAACGACATGATACATGACCCGGCCGGGCCAGAAGGTGAACAGGCCGGTCAGCACAAGTGACAGCCAGTAAAGCAGAATCATCGCGCGTCGATGCGCCGGCACATTGCCACGCCGCACCTGCCTGATCGCCCGCCATAATGTCACCAGCACAAGAACTGACAGCAGGTGGATGGGGCTGAAGATGCCAATAATCTGTGTTTGATAGATAAAAAAGCCGCTGATTGCGACGAACGCCATCAAACCGGTCCAGATATAGCCAAGCAACCGGTGCCGTGCTGTTCCCTTGGCCATTCGCAACTGGAAGCCGCCAAGGACAAGCGCAAGCATGGCCGCAATCGCATGCGGCGGGATGGGCATCGCAGCCGTGAATAAAGGCGCAAGATTCATCTTCTTTTTCTCATTCCTGATATTCCGGGACCAATCAGAGGCTTCTCCATATTTGAACATATGGCAGAGCAAGGAATTAGATGAAAGAGATATTTGATCATCCGGCTATCTGCTATACTGCCGCCATCACGCACCCGCCAGCCAGCGATAACGCCATGTCACAGGATACCGCAATCGAACAGCATTATGGCCGTCCCGGCCTGCTAAAGCGGATGCTGCGCACGCTGGCGGACAAAGGCATTTCGGAAAATGATCTGACCTTTGAAACCTTGGCGCCGGTGGATGAATTTCATGTTGGCGGGTTGGATGCGACACGCCGGATTTCAAACCGGCTGACAGTTTTTCCACATGACCGGCTTGTTGATCTTGGCTGCGGCACAGGTGGCCCGGCACGCGCCATTGCCGCCATCAGCGGTTGTCATGTCAATGGCTTTGACCTGACGGGTGAATTCATAAAAGCAGGCACCACCCTCAACGACATGACCGGGATGGCGGACAGGGTCAGTCTCGCGCAGGGCAGCATTCTGGATGTACCCGCAGCGGATTCAACATTCTCGCATGCTGTCATGCTGCATGTCGGCATGAATGTTGCCGACAAGGACGGCATCATGCGCGAGGCGTTTCGCCTGCTGCAACCGGGTGGTCGATTCTGCGTCTATGATGTCATGCGGACTGGTGATGGCGCGCTGACCTTCCCCCTGCCCTGGGCATCTGATCCTTCTTTCAGCGCGGTGGCGCGCCCGGATGCCTATCTTGCTGCCGGTCTGGCAGCCGGTTTCATGCTTGAGGCGCAACATGATGAATCAGCCGGCATGGCCCGCATGCTTAGATCGATGTCAGACAGCGGCCCGGCCAACCGGCCGGACAATGGTTCCGACCCGTTCCACAATCTGGCGCGGCATATCGAAAAGGCGGTTCTGGCGCCGACGGAAATCTATTTCCGGAAACCCGGCAAAGCCTGACCAGGCGCGCGCAGATCATCAGACACGGTCGACATTACCGCCTGCCTCGGTCCAGGCAATGAAGCCACCCGGAATATGCGCACAGGCAGAAACGCCACGTTCACGCGCAATGTTGACAGCCATTGTCGAGCGTTCCCCGACCGCACAATAAAAGACGATATCCCGACCGCCAGCCTGGCGCAGCATGTCCAGATGCTGATCAAGACGGCTGTAAGGCGCATGCACAGACCCGGGGATCACGCCGCTTTTCACACGCTCTCCCTCTTCACGAAGATCCACCAGCATCATGCCCTCGGCATTTTCGGCGATAATGGTTTCCGGCGTCATCGTCGCCACCTCGCACTGCCGGTCAATGGTCAGGCCCATTCGAATATTTTCTGGCACCGCCACATCCATCATTTTGGGATTGGCGAGCTTCAACCCTGCCATCAGCTCGATATATTCATCGCGACCGGCGACTTGCAGGCGCGGGTTTGCCGCCTTTTCCTCGCCAATTGTTGATACGGTGTCGCCTTTGTAATCATGCGCCGGATAGACAAGGGTGCTGTCGGGCAGTTTTAGCACGCCGTTGAAGAGCGAATCATATTGCTGCCCGGCATCACCATTCTGGAAATCGGTGCGGCCAGTGCCGCGGATCAGCAAGGTATCACCGGTAAAGATCCGGTCATCCATACGGAAACAATAGCTGTCATCTGTATGGCCTGGGGTGTGCATGGCAATCAGCGACATGCCCTCTATGGTCACGCGCTCGCCATCGCCGACCCGCATGGACACCACATCGACAGGGGATTGTTCACCCATCACCGTGACGCAGTTTGTGTGGTCACGCAGGGCGCCCATCGCCGTCACATGATCGGCATGCACATGCGTGTCGACCACCTTGACCAGTTTCAGATCCAGCTCTTCAAGCAGTTTCAGATACCGGTCCGTTTTTTCCAACACCGGGTCCAGCAGCAGCGCCTCACCACCGACACGGCTTGCCAGCAGATAGGTATAGGTTGACGACACCGAGTCAAAAAGCTGTCGAAAGATCATGGAATACCCCCCTTCACTGGCGATAGTGTGCCGTACATGCTGGCAATTCTCAAGTTGCAGCAGGCTGTCCCCTTTTTCCAGCCCATCCACCCGGTCAGGATGTTTACCCGATCAGGATGTTTACCCGGGCAAGATGTTCACCCGATCACCATATTCACAAGACCAAGCACGCCGCCGCCAACCACCGCATAGACAAAACCACTGACACTGTTCGGGCCAAACACCAGCTGACGGGTCGGAACCTGATAGAGTGTCGCGCTGGTCAGCACCGAGAGCGATGCCACCGAACTCATGGTGCCTGCGCCCCAGCCGATCAGATGCGCCTGCACCAACAGCGCCGGATGCACGTCAGCACCGCCACCACTGAAAATGGCCAGCAACGCCGTGCTGGTAATCACCGGATGGATGCCGAAAACAGACAGCACCATCATCAGCACGGGCACTGCCAGAAGCGCGATCCAGCCCGGGATCACGCCGCTATAGACCCCGGCAACCAGCGTTGCAAGACTCCCCGACTCAATGGCAAAAAAGGCCACCAGCATGGCCGCTGTAATCACCACGATATCATCTGTGGTGCGATCCATGGCGTGGCGCGTATCGAAGATGATGGCGCTTATTTTGTCTCGATGACGCACCATCTGTATGAGCACCAGCACCGGCATCACCGTCACCACTGCAGACAGCGCCGTCAATTCCATCACCACAGCCACGAGCAGCACCGCAGCCAGCACAATCGCAAGCCGGCCAGCCACCGGCCGCAGGCATGCCAGCGACTGGTGTAGCTGGGCAAAGGCAAAGCCGCGCTGCAGGAACAAGATGGTCACCAGCATAAACAGCAACGCCGAAACAGTGCCGATGGCAATTGCCATCCAGGCATAGGCCGGGGCAACAAAAATCTGGCCAATGGCAAATGCGACAAAAAAGGGCGACCATGCGGATGACACCACCATGCCGCGGATAGCAGCTTCCGCCGCGATGCGACGCCGTTGCGGATCGCTATCGGGGGGCAGGGCCGCAGACAGAATGGCAAAGGCGCCGGTATTGATAATGCCGCCAAAAACATGCGCTGCCAGCTGCAAACCACCTGCCGACGCTTCGGCCGGCAAACGTCCAAGACGCTGCTGCGTGGCGTGGACCGAAGGCATCGTCATGGCCGTCGCCCGCACCAAGGCCATGGTCGGCAGCAGCGCGGCAAAAATCAGCACCCTTTCGCCAGCCCGCACCATCTCGGCAATTGTAGGAACATCGTCGAGGATAACCAGCAGCACGCACCCAAGCAGCAACAGGATGACCAGACTGTCACGGCGCAGGCGCGGCAATGTCAAAAGAATGAAAAACCCCAGCGCCACAGCCCCCGCGGCGGTCAAGCCCCCATGCGGTTGGCCCAGCATGATGCTGGCCAATGACGCCGCCCAGGCAAAGGTGAGCAACGCCAGGCGACATACGCCCATGGCGCTGCGGACAGGCAAAACAGGCAGTTCATCTGGCATGTGCGACACCGGCGGTTGAATGGTCCCGGATTATGACAGCTTTAGCCATGCGAAAAAAAGCGTCACAGGCATGTCTTTTCACCATTTTGAAAATCGGTGATCTGCGCACAGAACGCGCTGTCAGGCGTGGATCTTGTTCCAATACGGATCCTTGCCATAGCGGGTCGAGATGAAATCGACAAAAGCACGCGTCCGTTTTGGCAAAATGGTTGTCTTTGGATAGACCGCATAGACGTCCAGCTCAGCCCATTCATATTCCGGCAGGATCGGCTGCAGCAGGCCGTTATTGATTGCATCATAATGCAGAAAATTCGGCAGGCAGGTTATGCCAAGCCCGGCAATCGCTGCCTCACGCAGCACATCACCATTGCTGGCTGACAAGCGCGGCGCAACGCGCAGCACGCCTGTCTTGCCGTCAGGGCCGCGATAGCGCCAGTCATTTGGCGCCTTCTCGTTGGAATAGACCAGAGCCGGCAATTCCTCGAGGTCATCAGGTTTCGTAATCGGCGGATAGCGTGACAGGAAATCTGCCGACGCACAGGGAATATTGCGTACTGTCGAGATTTTCTTGGCAATCAAGCTGGAATCGGACAGCACACCGATACGGATCGCCAGGTCAAATCCTTCGGCGACAAGATCTACACGCTTGTCAGACAAATCCATATCAATGCGCACATCGGGATGCGCATGCATGAATTGTGAAATGGCGGATGACATATGGGAGACGCCAAAGGATAAGGGCGTACTGATGCGCAATATGCCACCAAGCCCGCCCCCGGCATTCAGCACTTCCTGCTGGGCGGCCTCGAGCTCGTCCAGGACAGCTTTGCAACGCTCGTAGAAACCCTGTCCAACCTCATTGAGATACATGCGCCTTGTGGTCCGTTGGATCAGCGGCGCGCCAAGACGAAGTTCCAAATCCTTCAGCCGGCGGCTGACCGCGGACACGGCGATCCCTAGCCGCTCTGCAGCCTGAGTGAGGCTGCCCGTTTCAACGACCATTACGAACGCGCGTATTTCCTCAATCTGGCTCATAATGTCGCAGCTTACATTATTATTCTGAAATGTAGAAAGATATTTTCCGTTTACTCAGGTTTTTTACGCCATATGCAATAATTAAGTATTTTTTAGCCATGGGGGACCTCCCCCCTCCCATGGCCCCTTTTACCCCTGTTGACGGCGCGGACAAAATGAGCGAAAGGCTGTCAGCATGAGTGTAACAAACCGGACAATTCTGAGGGTTGATGCAAGTATGCGCCGGCAAAAGTCGGTCAGCAGGATGCTTGCCGACGAGATGGTATCATCGCTCGGTGCCCGCAAACCCGGTATCAATGTAATCACGCGCGATCTGGCTTCGGGTGTCGGCATTGTCAATGCGGCCTGGATTGATGCCGAACGCACATCAGAAGAAAACCGCACTCCTGATCAACGCGCCTTGCTGACCCAGTCCGATGCGCTCGTTGCCGAGTTGCAGGCAGCGGATGATCTGGTGATCGCCACACCGATTTACAATTTCAGCGTGCCTGCCGCGCTGAAAGCATGGATCGATCTGATCTGCCGCGAAAAGATTACCTTCATTTATGAGAATGATCGCGCCCGCGGCCTTCTGGCCAACAAGCGCGCGACGGTGATCATCACATCCGGTGGCACAATTGCCGATACCGATGTCGATTACGCGTCAAACTACATCCAGCATATTCTGGAATTCATCGGCATTCTGGACGTATCGGTAATTGACGTGACCGGCCTGGCCAAAAACCGGCGTGAAGTCATCAACAATGCGCGCGCAGAAATTGCACGCGTCAGCGAACGCAGCATCGGGGCACAGCGCAATTTGTCTGTGGCCGAATAGCCCGTCCCCCCATCAATCAAGATTAACCGGGCGTGCCGGCACCGCGCATCCATTGCTGCAGCACGGCGATGGAATGTTCCGAGTTCACCCCTGATTTGGGATCAATCACCAAGGGTCCGGGGTGATAGCCGCGGCTGTTCAGGCCACGCTGCACCGATTCGACCAGCCCGATATCCTCGGCAACTGTGGTCTGCCGATCCTGCACAGCCAACTGGCGTACAATATCGGATTCAGCACCATCAATGCTGTACCAGCCCCGCCAGACAACAACATGACCGGCATCGATTGGCCGCCAGTGATAGGTGTTCAGCATATTGCCGGGATAGACCTGGAACGAGAACATCGGCCACAGAAACCAGCTTGAATACACACCGGCATAGTCATTTGCTGTCAAATCGACCGGGTAGGTCATGGCATCAAGATTCTGACATTCGGTTGTATGGCGAAGGCAAAAGCCATCTGGCTGGATATCGTAGGTTTCCGGCTTCACCACACCGGTTGAGAATGTCTGGTGGTTCAGCGCGCAGTGATAGCATTCAGAATAATTCTCAACCGACACCTTCCAGTTACAGGCCTCGGGTATTTCCACCCATTCCAGCGGCTGCAGCCGATCGATATGCGGCACATGCGCGCGCAGCGCCGCACGCACCCCGGGGAACCATTCATCCATGGGCGCCGCCTGCGGGTCCAGATTGACGAACAGAAAGCCACAGAAATTTTCAACCTGCACCGATGTCAGACAAATATCCTCGCGGCGAAAGCCGGGGACGGATTTGACATTTGGTCCCGCGCGCAGCTGGCCCGACAATTCATAGGTCCAGGCATGATAGGGACAGGTAATCAGACGCGCGCTGCCAGCCCCGCTGACCAGCTGATGCGCACGGTGCTGGCACACATTGTAGAACGCCCGGATCGTGTCATCGCGATCCATGACACAGAACAACGACTCACCGGCAATCTCAAAGGTGAAGAAATCGCCGGCTTTCTGCAATTGTGAGGCATGGCCGGCAAATTGCCAGCTATTCGCAAACAGCCCCTGCATTTCAAGTTCGAAAATTGCCGGATCGGTATAATAGCGTGCTTCGAGCGAACGCAGTGGCGTTACTTCATTGGTCATCAGAATGCTATTCTCGTTCAGGGTGACGGCAGGCTGCCCGATAGACGTTATCCTCTGCGTAATAACCGGGGTGATAATGGTCCAAAACGACAAAAATCTGGTCGCTGCCGACCATTTTCACGTGCCGGCTGCATGCGATGCGTTATAGAGCAATCGCCGACGGAAACGAGTGTTTTCCAATAGCGGTTCATAACAGAGATACCGCCGCCATCGGGGAGATGCGACACCATGCAAACAACAGCTTTTCCATCAACCGCCCGCGTCGTCATCGTTGGGGGCGGCGTCATGGGATGCGGCCTGGCCTATCATCTGGTTCATGAGGGCTGGCAGGATGTGGTGTTGCTGGAAAAGGCCGAACTGACATCAGGATCAACCTGGCATTCTGCTGGGCAGATCACCCATTCGACTTCCAGCTACGGGCTGGGCAAATGCGTTGATTACAACATCGGTCTCTATGCCGGTGGCCTTGAGGCGGAAACGGGTGTTTCCGTCACATGGCATGGGTGTGGGTCTTTTCGCCTTGCCTATACCGAAGACGAAATGGACTGGTTGCGCCACACGATGAGTGTTGGACGGGCACTTGGCTTTCCGATCGAGATGGTGGACCCGGCCTATATTCGCAGGCATCACCCTTTCTACAATCTCGACGGGGTATTGGGGGCGCTACACACCCCCGAGGACGGGCATGCCGACCCGTCAGGCGTGACCCAGGCATTGGCCGCCGGTGCCCGGAATGGTGGTGCCAGAATCATCCGCCGCTGCCGCGCCACCAATATTACCCAGACCGCGACAGGCGAATGGCTTGTCGAAACCGAACAAGGCAGCATCACCTGCGAGCATGTGGTCAATGCCGGCGGTACCTATGCCCGCCAGATGGGTGAATGGAGCGGGCTGCAGCTGCCAATGACGTCAATGACACATCATTATTTTGTCACCGACACTGTTCCGGAATTTGCGGCATATGATGATCTGCCGGTTATACGGGATGACAAGCTGGTATCCGGCTATATCCGCATGGAACAGAAATCCGGGCTGATTGGCATCTATGAAAAGGAGAACCCGAACACTGTCTGGGAAGATCACTGTCCGTGGGAAGCGGAAAATGAACTGTTCGAGCCCGACTATGACCGTGTGATGCCGTGGCTGGAAAACGCGCTGGACCGTATGCCGATTTTTGCCGAGCTGGGAATCAAGCGCGAAGTGCATGGGGCCATTTCACACCCGCCTGACGGCAATCCGCTGATCGGCCCGGCGCCAGGGGTGCGCAATTACTGGTGCTGTTGCGGCACCCAGATTGGCATCGGCTGGGGACCCGGGCTGACACGCGAACTGGCGCGCTGGGTGGTGCATGGCGCGGCCGACATCTCGATGCGCGAATTCGATCCACGGCGCTTTGGTGCCTATGCCACGAAAGACTGGCAGGTGATCAAGGCGAAAGAGGATTACTGCCTGCGCCATGAAATCCCCTTTCCGCATTTCAACAGGCTTGCCGGAAGGCCGATGCGCAAAACCCCGCTATATGACCGTCTGAAGAATGCCGGCGCGGTATTTGAAGAGGTGTTCGGCCATGAACGCCCGCGCTGGTTTGCCCCTGACGGCGTGCCTGCAGAGGATCAATATTCCTTCTGCCGGAATGCTGTGCATGACATTGTGGGCAATGAGGTGACAGCCGTACGCCAGCATGTCGGCATTATGGATATCTCGGCCTTCAGCAAAATCGAGGTCAGCGGCAAAGACGCCGAAACCATGCTGCAGGGGCTGGTGGCGAATCGCCTGCCCCGCAAGACAGGCGGCATTGTGCTGACACATCTTCTGAATCAGCGCGGGCGGATCGAGATCGAGGTCACCGCCATCCGCTTTGCCGAGGATCGTTTCTACCTTGTCTGTGCCGCCTTTTTCGAACAGCGGTTGATTGACCATATTGCCCAGAACGCGACGGACGGGGAATTCACGGTGACCAACAGGTCTGTGCAATGGGCGGCCCTTGCCCTGCAGGGGCCGGCATCGCGCGATGTTCTTGCGGCTGTCACCGATACCCCGCTCGATAATGCGCATTTCCGCTGGCTGTCCGCACAGCCGATTGAAATTGCCGGGGTCCCGTTGTGGGCGTTGCGGCTGTCCTATGCTGGCGAGCTTGGCTGGGAACTGCATGGGCCCGCCGACAGCATGCTGGCCGTTTATGACGCATTGTGGCAGGCAGGCTCAGCACATGGCATCACAAATTACGGGTCTTTTGCCATGAATGCCATGCGCATGGAAAAAGGGTTCAAGGGCGCCGGTGAACTGACCAATGAGGTGACCTTGCCCGAAGCCGATGTGATGCGGTTTGTGAATCTCGATACCGGTGACTTCATCGGGCGCAACGCAACCCTTGCCAGCCAGCAGGCGGCCGAAGCCGGCAATCTGCCGTGGATCTGCACATATCTTGCCATTGATGGCGACGGCATCAGCGATGGTCACGGCGGCGAGGCTGTGCTGCAGGACGGCGTCGTTGTCGGGGCGACAAGCTCGGTTGCCTATGGGCACAGCGTCGGCAAGGGGCTCGCCTTTGCCTATCTGAAGCCACAGGCTGCCACCCCGGGCACAGCGTTGGAGGTGGTCATTATGAACAGCCCACGCCCGGCGGTGGTTCTCGGCGAAGCGGCTTATGATCCGCAGAATATCCGGCCCAGAAGTGACATATCGACCAGCGCATAACCCGAAGGAATAACCGCATGACAAACGCACTTTCCACGCAGATTCCGGCCACCATGAAAGCGATGGTTACCATGGGTCATGGCGGCATGGAGATGATGGTCTATCACGAAGACTGGCCAACCCCGACCCCTGCTGACGACGCGGTGTTGGTTAAAGTGGGTGCCTGCGGGTTGAACAACACCGATGTGAACACACGTTCGGGGTGGTATTCAAAGACGGTCAGCGACGCCACAACAGGTGACGGCTATGATGATGTTGGCAGCGAAGACCCGTCCTGGGGCGGTGCCCCTGTCAGCTTTCCCCGCATTCAGGGCGCTGATGTTTGCGGCACTATTGTTGCCGTCGGTCGTAATGTTGATGCGTCACGCATCGGCGAGCGGGTAATCACCGACAATTGGATCCGCGACCCTGACGATCCGCTGAACAAGAACAAGGCGGGCTATTTCGGATCGGAATGTGACGGCGGCTTTGCCGAATACACGGCCATCCCGAGCCGAAACGCGCTGGCGGTCAATTCGGATCTGACCGATGCGGAACTGGCCACCTTTTCTTGCTCATATTCAACCGCCGAAGGCATGTTGACGCGCGCGGCGGCAGAGGCCGGCGACACGATCCTGATCCCCGGCGCATCCGGCGGCGTTGGTGGCGCGCTTGTCCAGCTTGCCAAACTGCGCGGCCTGCGTGTCATCGCCATGGCATCAGCGGCCAAACATGATGATGTTGCGGCATTGGGTGCCGACCGCCTGTTGCCGCGACACCATGATGAGCTGAAAGCCGCGCTTTCCGATGAAACCATTACCATCATCGGTGATGTGGTTGGCGGTGACAGCTGGCCGGACTTATTGGATCTTCTCGTTAGGGGCGGACGCTATACCTGTTCGGGGGCCATTGCCGGCCCGATGGTTACGCTCGATTTGCGCACTCTTTATCTGCGCGATCTGACCTTTACCGGATCGACTGTGACCGCCCCCGATGTGACGCCGCGCCTGATCGACTATATCGAGGCCGGCAAGGTAAAGCCGGTGCTTGCCGCGACTTATAAGCTGTCCGAACTTCACGACGCGCAGCGTGCCTTTATCGCCAAGACCCACACCGGCAACATCGTGGTCTGCCCATGAGGATTTCGCGCATTGATGTTCACAAGGCCGATCTGGCCTATGCCGGCGGGGTCTACCGCCTGTCCGGTGGACGCGAATACCGCGCGTTTGATGCCACCTTCCTGTCACTTCATTGCGATGACGGTACTGTCGGCTGGGGCGAGAGCACGCCGTTCGGAAGCACCTATATCTCCGCTCATTCGGGCGGGGTACGCGCCGCGCTGGACCTTCTGGCACCGGCGGTGATCGGCCTCGACCCACGATGCCATGACCGTATTCAGGACGCGATGGACACCGTGCTGACAGGCCATGCCGCGGCAAAGACAGCCATCGATATCGCCTGCTGGGATGCGCATGGCAAATCGGTCGGGCTGCCTGTCTGCGACCTTCTCGGCGGTCGCATTGCCGAGCCGGTGCCGCTGATTTCATCCATTGGAAGCGACACGCCAGATGCCATGCGCGCCAGCGTGGCGCAGCATCGCGAAGCAGGCTTTCGCGGCCATTCAGTGAAAATCGGCGCCGATGAGGCTGAAGGCGGCCCCGCCCTTGATGCAGAGCGGATCAGCGCCTGCCTTGCCGACCGGCAGCCGGGCGAATGGTATCTTGCCGATGCCAATGGCGGCATGACGCCGGAGAGCGTATTGCGCATGCTGGCGCATCTGCCCGAAGATACGGACATTGTCATCGAGGCCCCCTGCGCCAGCTGGCGGGAAACTGTGTCACTTCGTGCGCGCTGTCGCCTGCCGATCCTTCTCGATGAGCTGATTCAGGATGATGCCGACCTGATCCAGGCCATTGCCACAGATGCCTGTGACGGGGTCGGGCTGAAGATCAGCAAACAGGGTGGGCTGACGGCAGTGCAACGCCAAAGGGCCATTGCGTCCGCTGCCGGGATGGTGATGTCGATTCAAGACACCACCGGGTCAGAAATTTCCTTTGCCGCCATCCTGCAGATGGCGCAGTCGACACCGCGCCATCTGCTGCGCTGCGCACTAGACACGCGGCGCATGGTCAGCACCCGCATCGCCGCATTTGACGCGCCCGTGATCAATGGCGGCGCAATGGCGCCAGATCTCCCCGGGCTTGGCGTTACGCCCAACCCGGACGCCATCGGCGCGCCAGTTGCCGTCTATAAGGGACCCTGACAATATGCGCATTTCTCGGATCACCGTCTGGCAGATGGACCTGCCACTCAGCAAGCCCTATTTCCTATCCGGTGGCAGGCTGCGATTTGACCGGCTGGACAGCACCTTTGTCAGGATCGACACTGACGCCGGGCTGTCCGGATGGGGCGAGTCCTGCCCGTGGGGGCACAGCTATCTGCCAGCGCATGGCCCGGGTGTCCGCGCCGGGCTGGAGATTCTGGCACCTGCCATCATCGGGGCCGATCCGCGAAGCCTCGATCATCTCAACAGGCTGATGGATGTTGCCCTGCCTGGCCATAATTATGTGAAGTCGGCGGTGGATATGGCCTGCTGGGATATTTTCGGGCAGGCGGCCGGCATGCCACTCTGGCAATGTCTTGGCGGCGATGAAGCCGCGCCAGTTGCCATCAATTCCTCTATTTCAACCGGCACAGCTGACGAGATGATTGCCCTGATCAGGGCCGCCAGCGCTGATGGATACCGCGTTCATTCTGCCAAGATTGGCGGCAGCGACGTGGCCACCGATATCGCCCGCATAGAGGCCATTTCAGCGGCGCTACCGGCAGCGGAATCGGTGACCTTTGACGTGAACCGGGCCTGGCAGCCCGCAACTGCCATACAGGTGTTGAACAATGTTGTGGCCCGCGACTGGATCGAACAGCCCTGCGAAACGCTGGATCAATGTGCCAATGTGGCAGCGCGGGTGCCGCAACCCATCATGCTGGATGAATGCATTCACAGCTTTCAGGACCATCTTGACGCCTGGCGGCTGGGCGCGGCGCAGGGCGTGAAGGTAAAGCCAAACCGGCTGGGCGGCTTGACCCGTGCACGTCAAATACGCGACTTTGGTGTATCGGTTGGCTGGCAGATGCATATTGAGGATGTCGGCGGCACGGCTCTTGCCGATACCGCAGCGATTCATCTTGCTGCCGCGACACCGGCGGCCAACAGACTGGCCAGTTGGCTGTGCCATTATCATCTCGCGGTTGACCCGGTGGCGGGTCAGGGCGCACGAAACAAAGGCGGCTTTGCCACGCCGCCATCAGCGCCGGGCCTTGGCGTCATTCCTGACAGTGACGGGCTGGGCGCACCCGTATACAGCTATGCCTGATCGGCAGGAGACAGAGCGATGACACAACCTACACCGCAAGCCACACCATCTGCTGACAATGCTGAGGCTGGACAATCTCCCATGCAGGCGCTGGCGGAACGTGCCCGCAAGGTGCTTCCCGCCGGCGGGTTTGGGAATTTTGAACCTGATATGTTCATTCGCTCAGGTTCGGGATCACGTGTCATTGACGAGAATGGGCAGGAATATATCGATTATCTGATCAGCTCGGGGCCCATGATCCTTGGTCATGGTCATCCCGAGGTCAAAGCCGCCATTGCCAGTCAGATGGAAAGCGGGATGACCTTCTTCGCCAATAATGCGGCCGGGGTCGCGTTGGCCGAGCGCATCTGCGCGGCTGTCCCATGTGCCGATCAACTGCGCTATGTCAGCACTGGCGGCGAGGCGGATATGTATGCGATGCGGCTGGCACGTGCGCATACGGGCCGCACGAAAATCATGAAATTCGAAGGTGGCTATCACGGCATGTCAGCAGAAGCGCTGATGAGTCTTGCCCCGAAGCGGCTGCAAAATTTTCCGCAGCCGGTACCTGATTCTGCTGGCATCCCGGCCGCCGTTGAGGCTGACATGCTGATTGCACCCTTTAATGACGCCGATTTTGCAGCTGGCATGATCGATGAGTATGGCGACGAGATCGCCGGCGTCATTGTTGAACCATTGCAGCGGCTGATTCCGCCCGCACCAGGCTTTCTGGAAACATTACGTGCCAAGACCGCAGAGCGCGGCATTGTGCTGATATTCGACGAGGTCGTAACCGGTTTTCGCCTTGCCTGGGGTGGGGCGCAGGAACGCTATGGGGTTGTTCCGGATCTGTGCACCCTTGGCAAAATCATTGGGGGCGGCCTGCCGCTTGCCGCAATCGCCGGGCGTGAACCGATCATGCGCCATTTTGATGAAAAGGCCGTTGGCGAGGCGGGTTTCACCTTTCAGACCGGCACATTGAGCGGCAACCCGCTTGCCGCAGTTGCAGGGCTGGCAACGCTGGATGTGCTAGACCGGCCCGGCAGCTATGAACGACTTACCGACGTCGGGACGCGTCTGATGACAGCCGCGCATGAGGCGCTGGATGCTGTTGGCATCCCCCACCAGATTGTCGGCGACCCCACATTGTTCGATGTGATTTTCTCAGCCAAACCGGTGCTGAATTATCGCGATATCATGGCTGCGGACAGCCAGCGCGCCGCCGTTTTCAACGCCGCGATGCGTTCACGCGGCATTCTGAAACCGGGTGCCAAGACCTATCCACATCTGGCGCTGGATGAGGCAGATATCCTGCAGACGATCGACGCCTATGGATATGCCGCTGGTCAGGTTGCCGCGATGCCTGCTGACAGCTAGTCTGGACAGCATGACTGATACGCCTGCTGCCGATATCCGCATCGAGGCCAGCTGGAAAGCACGGTTGGCCGGCCAGTTTGCCGCGCCGCATATGACCAAACTAAGCCAGTTTCTGCGCAGCGAAAAGGCTGCCGGCAAGCGCATCTATCCGCCCGGCGGGCAGATTTTCAATGCATTCGCACTGACAGCTTTTGACAATGTAAAGGTAGTGATCCTGGGTCAGGACCCTTATCACGGGCCAGGCCAGGCACATGGGCTGAGCTTTTCCGTTGCGCACGGGGTCGCGCCGCCCCGATCACTGCAGAACATCTATAAAGAGCTCGAAAGCGATCTTGGCATTGCCCACCCGGGCCATGGCAATTTGGAAAGCTGGGCGCGGCAGGGGGTATTGCTTTTGAACGCCTGCCTGACGGTCGAGGATGGACGCGCCGGGTCACATAAGGGCCAGGGATGGGAGCCTTTCACCGACGCGGTGATTGCCGCACTGAACCGTGAACGTGAACATCTTGTCTTTATTCTCTGGGGCCGCGATGCGCAGAATAAGGGCGCGGTCATTGACCGTGACCGGCATCTGGTCATAACCAGCGCACACCCTTCACCGCTGTCAGCGCATAAAGGCTTTTTCGGCAGCCGGCCATTCTCGGCTGTGAATGACTGGCTGCAGTCACACGGCATCACGCCAATTGACTGGCGGCTGGTTTAGCTGCCGATGCCGGCATCACGCGGCATCGATACCGCCACGGTCATCCAGCAATTATCGAACGCGCCGCCATCTACCAATTCGACCGACCAGATGAAGTGCAGCATGCGGCCCTGCACTGTTTCCATATAGACATCGAAATTGGCGCGCGTTCCATCATTGGCCTGCGCCTCGATCCGGTGGTCTGTGTGGTTCAGCATCGTGCCATATGCCGGGCCCTTCAGCATGCTGGCAAAACGCTGTAACGGGCCGGTCATGGCACGATTGCGCGGGTGTGCGAAATTCCATGTCTGGGCGATACCGAAATCGGGTACGGGGTTGTCATTGAACTGCAGTGCCTTCATCTGGATGGCAACCACCTCTTCGGGGGCTATGGCCGGGTCGGGCACCACCAGATCGGCCGCGCGAGACGGCACTGACAGCATCAGCACCGACATCAGAACGGCAAGAATAGTGGCAAGGCTGGATGGGGTGCGCATGACAACTCTCCTTTATCTATCTTGAGGAAATGGGGTGCACACCCCACATCTGCAATCGGTAGGCGGCTACAAGCATTGTGACACGACGTCACGTGGCAGGCCTGATACTAGCGAAAACACATGATCGGGAGGGGTTCAATGCATGTCTTGATCCAGGGAGCCGGCCGCGGGATCGGACTGTCTCTTGCCCAGCAGTCAAGAGCATCAGGTGCGACAAAGCTATTCCTGACCGCACGTAACCCGCAGGCGTCCCAAGGCTATGTCAGTCTGCCGCCCGATGCCAACACCATATGGATGAAGCTGGATGCCATCCGGCCAGAAACCATCTCTGATGCCGCCGCCATAATTGCCGAAAATACCGACCGGCTCGACCGGGTCATCTGTACAGCCGGTATCCTGCAAGAGGGAACCACCCGGCCGGAAAAGCGCATTCAGGATATTGACGCAGAAACCCTGACCCATGTCTTTCAGACAAATGCACTGGTGCCTGTGCTGCTGGCCCGCGAAATATGGCCATTATTGCGGGGGGCGCACAAACTGCATTTCGCAGCGCTGTCAGCGCGGGTCGGATCGATCAGCGACAATCATCTTGGTGGATGGTATGCCTATCGCGCCAGCAAGGCCGCGCTGAACCAGTTGATGCGCACCCTGTCCATCGAACTGGCAAGGGCCAACCCCAACGCCTGTGTCGCGACACTGCATCCCGGCACCGTCGATACCGGCCTGTCCCGCCCGTTTCAAGCCAATGTACCAACGGACAAGCTGTTCACCGCAGCCTATGCCGCCGACTGCCTGTGGCGCGTCCTTGACGGGCTGACAGCTGCCGACACCGGTACGCTGTTCGCTTATGATGGCAGCGTCATTCCTTATTGAGTGATGGCGCGTCCGCGGGCTGTAATCGGCCCCGTAACGTCAATGGCAGTTGCGCCAGCATGAACAACGCGCTTGCCGGGGCGGCGACAAATGTCTTGTAGAACACCCATTCCGCTTCATCAAAGCCGCGCCAGACAAACTCATTGGCAATGGCCAAGACAAGGAAGAAAGAGCCCCAGCGCAGGCTGAGTGTCATCCATGTTGCATCCGTCAAAGAGAACTGCGCCCCAAAAAACTGGCGCATCATCGCGCGGCGCATCAACCATCCACCCAACAGCACTGCTGCAAACATCCCGTTAAAGATTGTCGGCTGCAGCTTGATAAACAGCCCGTCATCCAGTCCCCAGGCAATGGCAGTGAACGCCGCAGACATCACAACAGAAAAGAGGGGAAAGGCAGCAATCCGCCCGTCACGCCAGCGCGCCAGCACCAGCACGGCCGCCCCAAGCGCCACTGACAGGGCCGCCGCCATCAGCAGACCGAAATATTGATAACCTACGAAAAATGCCAGCAATGGCAGGATTTCGACAAAGAAAGCGCCAAGCTTCACTTCTTCCGCCCCATCAGCTTGTCCTGAAACTGGCGGTCACGCACTTTTGGCCCCAGCCAGATATCCATGATGGCCTGCGCCAAGACGGTGTCTTCGATGACCGAGATGATTTTCCCTTCGGCAGCAAGAGTCAAACGCCCGTCTGCTGTATGGATGAAATCTGCATAGCTGCCCTTTGGCATGCTAATAAAGGCCTCTTCCATCACCGGAATCCAGTCATCAATCTGCGTTTTGCTGGCAGCCTCCATCCGGCGCAGTTCCTTGACGGTCTGATCAACAATCCGGTCTTTCTTGCTATTGATCAGATAGGTCAGGCGCAGCGCATAGGGCGCATCAGTCGCATAGCTGCCGCCAGGGGCAAACAATGCGGCATCATATATCTTGAAGAACATCACCTTGAAGCGGGCCTCACCAACAAGCCCGGCGTCGGGGACCATCCGCTTCATGGCATCCGCCTGTGCTGCCGGCATACCCAGCAGCAGAAACAGGGCTGCGGTTGTGATTATGCGCCTGATCATGATGTCCTCCCGCCGCGTCTTGGCAGCCTTTAAATGAATGGTCAGTGTCTAGTCCGGCCAGCTTTCCAGATCCAGCGGACCCACAGCAGCAGCTGCATCCCCCCGCAGGAATACCAGCGTTACCGACCCGATCTCGATGCCAAATTTGCTGACATAGGCACGGTTGATGGCGATGTCCTCGTCCTGACGGTAGATCCAGTCATCAAAATGAACCTTCACATCACGTCCCGACATATTCAACACCACGTCATATTCCCAGTTCAACGCATTGCCGCTGATCTGGCCCGACGCCGTGCCGCTGACATCTGCCGCCGTACCTTCATAACGCAACCCGCCATTACCATCCGTGCGGGTGATGACCCAGACACGCTTGGCGCGCTCGCCATCATCATACAGGAAATCCTCATCAAGTGTCAGCGTATCACCTTCGACAGTGCCAACCATATTGACCCGAAACTGTCGGCGCAGATTGCCAAACCTGTCTTCGAAAATACCATAGGCAACGGAGTCGCCGACAAAGAAATCCGCCAGATCCAGCGCCGGTTGCCGGTCGGCAAGTGACGACACATCACGGCGGGCGCATCCGGACAGACCGGCCAGAAATATAATCATGATGCCGGCTACCGCCATCACGGTGGAAAGCCTGCGACGTAATCTGTCTGAAAAAACTGTCATAACTGTCTCCTGTCATCAGTTACGGGTGCGTCAAGCGCGTCAAGAAAAGCGGCGGCATCGACCTCTATGGCCGCGACACGTTCCGGTGCCATCCGGTCAAGCGACCTGTAGATCATGCCAAGGCGGGCGTTATTGCCCAGCTTTGCCCGGTTGCGGATCAGAAAATCCCAGTAGAGATAATTGAACGGGCAGGCCCCCTCGCCTGTCTTTCGTGCCACCTTGTACTGACAATTATCGCAATAGTTCGACATCCGGCTGATATAGGCACCGCCTGCGGCATAGGGTTTGCTGGCCAGATAGCCGCCATCTGCAAACAGCACCATGCCAGACACGTTTGGCAGTTCGACCCATTCATAGGCATCGGCATAGACAACCAGAAACCATTCATTCACATATCGGGGATCAATGCCGGCCAGAAGGGCAAAATTGCCAAGCACCATCAGGCGCTGGATGTGGTGCGCATAGGCATAGCGACGCGTCGCATCTATCGACTGCGCCAGACAATTCATACCCGTTGCCCCGGTCCAGTAAAAATCGGGCAAGGCACGGCTGGCCCCAAGGAAATTCATCTCGGCATAATCCGGCATCTTCAGCCAGTAAATGCCGCGGATGAATTCTCGCCAACCCATGATCTGCCGGATAAAGCCCTCAACCGCGTTCAGCGGCGCATGGCCATTATGCCACGCGGTCTCGGCAGCGCGCACCACCTCGCCAGGCAGCAACAGCCCGGCGTTCAAATAGAACCCAATATGGCTGTGATACATCCATGGCTCGCCCTCGATCATGGCATCCTGATACCGGCCGAACAGCGGCAAGCGCTGCGCGATGAAATGGTCCAGAACCTCCAGTGCCTGCGCGCGTGTTACGGCAAAGCCAAAATCGTCCAGCGCACCAAAATGCGCGGCGCAGCGGTCCGCCACGAGCGCCAGCACCTCACTGGTAATCGTGTCAGGCGCAAAGGAAAGTGGCGCCGGCACGGCAAGAGACAGATCGGGGGATTCGCGATTTTCGGCATCATAATTCCATTTGCCGCCAACGGGCTCCTTGCCATCCATCAGCACATCATGTTCGCGCCGCATCTCGCGATAGAAGAAATCCATGCGCAACTGCTTGCGGCCATCTGCCCAGTCCGCAAAGCGTTCGGGCGGACACATGAAACGGTCATCATTACGAATCTCGACGGCAATATCATGCTGGTCCTGCCAGTCCCGCATGGCGGCCAGAACACGGTATTCACCGGGTTCGGTGACAATGAGCTGACGCATGTCATGGCGGATGGCGGCACGTGTCACCTCTCCGCCAAAGCTGCCGCTATTGGCCGGGTCGTCCAGACGCACATAATCAACCTGTATACCCTCGGCACGCAGGGCATCGGCAAAATGGCGCATTGCCGAAAACAGGAAGGCAACCTTGCGCTTGTGATGGCGGACATAGGTGACTTCCTCGATCACCTCGGCCATCAGCACGACATCCCGTTCCTTATCGAGATCAGCCAGCCCGGACAGCGAGCGTGACAGCTGGTCGCCAAGAACGAGCCGGATCGTGCCTGCCATCAGACAACCCCCTCGCGCAGCCTGGCAAAGGCGGCCAGCGCGTCCTCACGGGACTGTTTCAGATCGACGACCGGCCGCGGATAGGTCTCGCCGAGCCGCACACTGGCACCGTCCAGAACCGCCTTCGGCGCGGTCCAGGGGGCGAAGAGATATTTGTCGGGCAGATCGGTAAGTTCGGGGCAGAAGCGGCGTGTGTAGGCGCCGTCCTTGTCGAACTTCTCGCCTTGCGTGACCGGGTTGAAGACGCGGAAATAGGGGGCGGCATCGGCACCGCATCCGGCGATCCACTGCCATGAGGCGCTGTTGTTTGCGTGATCGGCATCGACAAGGCAGTCCCAGAACCAAGCCTCGCCATGGTGCCAGTGAAGCCGCAAATTCTTCACCAGGAAGGATCCGGTCACCATGCGCATGCGGTTGTGCATATAGCCTGTCTGCCAGAGCTCGCGCATCGCCGCATCGACAAAGGGAACGCCTGTCATGCCGCGCTGCCATGCCCGCAGCAGGCCGTCATCCTCGCGCCAGTCGAACCCGTCGAACTTGGTCTGCAGATTGCGCCGCTTCAGTTCGGGATTGAAATAGAGAAGCGAGTGCGAGAATTCGCGCCAGCCGAGTTCCGAGCAGAAATTGTCGACATC
>JBMHCS010000017.1:0-70525 GCA_049889795.1 Puniceispirillaceae bacterium (SeqCode)
TTTTACCGCCTCGCAGCGCCAGCTTGTCTGGGCCCGTTTCAAGAAGCAGCGCGCGGCGATGACCGCCGCCATGGTGCTGGTGGTGCTGGTGATTTCCGGCATTCTGGCGCCGTTCCTGTCCCCTTATGACCCGACGATGGCGGGGCGGAACAAGGATTATCTGAATGGCGCACCGAATGTGCCGATGTTCTGTGACAAGAATGGCTGTTCGGCCCGACCCTTCCTTCACACGATCGAGCGTGAACGGTCGATCAAGACTAATTTCCGCTGGGTGGAAAAGGTCAATGAGGACAAGCGCCGCTATGTGCAGTTTTTCGTTACGGGAAGCGAGTACAAATTCCTCGGTTTCATTCCCGGCAATATCCATCTGTTCGGCATTGATGATGGTTTCATCCATCTGTTCGGCACAGATGCCAGCGGCAAGGATATCTTCTCGCGGACATTGCACGCCATTTGGACATCGCTGCAGGTCGGCAGCATCGGGGTGTTTATCGCATTTGTACTGGCGCTGATTATTGGAGGGGTGTCCGGCTATTACGGAGGCTGGATCGATTCGGTGCTGCAAATGGTGACCGACGCGGTGCGAACGATACCGGCGATCCCCCTGTTCATGGCGATCGCCGCCTTCATCCCGCAGGAATGGACAGCTGAGATGCGCTTTTTCTTCATCTCGCTGATTCTGGGGCTGATTGGCTGGCCGACGCTGGCGCGGCGTGTGCGTACGCATCTGCTTACCGAGCGAAATCAGGAATATGTGCTGGCGGCACAGCTCTGCGGTGCGTCATCGGGTCATGTCATTCGTCGGCATCTGCTGCCGAGCTTCACCAGCTACATCATCGTCGATCTGGTGATTTCCTTCCCCTATATGGTGCTGTCGGAAACCGCGCTCAGCTTTATCGGTCTGGGGCTGAAGGATCCGGTCAACTCGCTGGGCGTGATGCTGCAGAATGTAACCAGTGCTGATGTGCTGCTGAACTACCAGTGGTATTTCATTCCGGTGATCTTCTTCATCACGCTGGTCATGGCCTTTGTGTTTGTGGGTGACGGGTTGCGCGATGCTGCCGACCCCTATTCGGACACCGGCAAGTAGGGGCGTGGCATGGGACGTTTGATCGAGGTCGAAAACCTAACGCTGAAATTCCGCACTGATGAGGGGCTGATCACGGCTGTCGATAATGTCAGCTTTTCGCTGGACAGCGGCGAGGTGATGGGGTTGGTCGGCGAGAGCGGGTCCGGCAAGTCGGTGACAGCCAAGGCGATCATGCATTTGAATGCATCGAATGCGGTCTATGGCGAAGATAGTCGCATCACGCTGCATACCGATGATGGCCCCATTGATGTGCTTTCGCTTACCAAGCCAGCGGATCTGAAGGTGGTGCGCGGCGGGGCGATCTCGATGATCTTCCAGGAGCCGATGGCAAGCTTTGCGCCATCGATCAGCATCGGCAAACAGATGGTGGAACAGCTGCAGCTTCATTCCGAAATGAGCAAGGCGCAGGCCCGCGAGATTGCCGTCGAAATGCTGGACCGTGTCGGCATTTCCGATCCATCCAGCCGCGTTGATCAATATGCGTTTGAACTCTCAGGTGGTATGCGCCAGCGGGCTATGATCGCGATGGCGCTGTCAACAAAGCCGCGGCTTTTGATTGCTGATGAGCCAACCACTGCCCTAGATGTGACCATTCAGGCACAGGTTATCGACCTGATGAAGGATCTGGTCGATGAATTCGGCATGGGAATCATCTTTATCACCCATGATCTGGGCGTTGTCGCGCAGACGGCCGACAAGGTGAGCGTGATGTATCTTGGCAAATTGATTGAAGAAGGACCTGTGCGCGAGGTTATCGGCAATCCAAAGCATCCCTATACGCGCGGTCTGCTGGCAGCCTTGCCACGGCTTGATGATCTTGACGCACCTTTGACGCCGGTGCCGGGGGATATTCCGTCGCCGCTCGACCGGCCGACCGGATGTGTCTTCAATACGCGGTGCGCCGAAATCGCCGGTGAGGTCTGTTCTTCGCGCACGCCGCTTGAACGCTGGGTTGATCCGACACACCGGGTGTCCTGTCACCTCTTTAATGATGAGGCCGACGCATGAGTGACGATATCCTGATCTCGGCCAGCGGCCTTAGCGTCGGCTACCGCATAGGCAAGGGGCTGTTCCAGCACAATATCCTGAAAGCCGTTGATGATGTGTCAGTGCAGATCAAGCGGGGCTCCTTCTTCGGACTGGTTGGTGAGAGTGGGTCTGGCAAGACGACGCTTGGTCGGGCGCTGCTGAATGCCGCGCCGATCACGGGCGGCACCGCGCGATATGATGATGGCGAGGTCAGCTATGACCTGAATAATCTCGACAAGATGCAGCTTGCCGATTACCGCAAGCGCGCGCAGCTGATTTTCCAGGACCCCTATGCCGCGCTGTCGCCGCGGATGACGGTGCGCGATATTATCGCCGAGCCGCTGGAAGTGATGAAGATCACCGGTTCGCGCGAGGAAACTGACCAGCGGGTCCGGGAAATCGCCGGGCTCTGCCGCCTGAACCTCGAGCATCTGCGGCGCTTCCCACATGCGTTTTCGGGTGGCCAGCGGCAGCGGATTTCGATTGCCCGCGCGCTTGTTTCGCGTCCGCAATTCATTGTCGCCGATGAATCCGTTGCGGCGCTTGATGTGTCGATCCAGGCTGATGTTCTGAACCTGTTGAAGCAGCTTCAGTCCGAGATGGGTCTGACCTTCATGTTCATCAGCCATGATCTCAGCGTTGTCGCCCATACCTGTGACCATGTGGCAGTGATGTATTTGGGGCGGTTGGTGGAAAGTGCGCCGACTCGCAAGCTTTTCGCGGCGCCGCGGCATCCCTACACAAAGGCCCTGTTTTCGGCGATCCCGTCCCTCAACCCTGATGACAGGGGGGGCGCGCAACGGCTCATAGGTGAAATACCGTCACCTACAAATCAGCCGACTGGATGCAAATTCCACACCCGCTGCCCGCATGTTATCGACCGCTGCCGCAGCGAAGAGCCACAGCTGCAGACCGCCGATACCGGGCATGAGGTGGCGTGTCACCGCTGGGACAGCTTGTTCGGTGCGGACTAAAGACTGTTTTGAGTCAGCCGGCATGCATGTCTCGATAGAATGAATGCGGCACAAGCCGGCCGTGACATTACGCTTTGAACCGTTTTGTTCCGGCGGTGGGGACTTTAAATGCCTCTCATCTGACAGTTTGGTCTGGTTCTGGAAAGTGCCGGCACGCTCTGGCAGGCGTTCAGCCCTCGGTTGCGGACAGCCGTTTTGCCAGAAAGGCACGGCACTTCCTGATGGTATCCATCAGTCCGGAATTGAGATCGGCATCCGCTGCATGCCAGAGCGATATTTCACGTGATTCAATGGGGACGCCCAGCGGAATTTCCCTGACGCCGGTATCCTTTAACAACAGGCGGGACACATTGGCGGGCAGAAAGCACAGCGCGTCCGTTGTGGCGAGCGCGTCGACAAGCCCCTGAATATTCATATTGAATTGTACGGCCGGAATAACGGGCGGTATGCCAAGCTGCTGAAGCATTTTTTCATGTGATGATGTTGGCCCGATGGCGGCGTCCAACGCCAGCCATTTGGCGTCGGCCAGCAATTGTGCATCAGCAGGCGCATTGCGCCGTATCAGCGATGATTTGGGGCCGGCGAAAAGGCCAATATGGTCATCGGCAATATACTGGCCCCTTAGATGTTCTGTGCGCAGGCCGGGCGGGGTGGCCATAACGGCAATATCCAGCCGGCCATGCAGCAGGTCGGCTACCAGCTGGCGCGCTGTGCCAATCTGCAGTTGGAAATTCACCTGACGCTGGGCCTGAATTTCGCTTGTTACAAAATCATTGATGCCGGCCTGTGCAAGTAACGGGCCTACCCCCAGCCTTATGGTCGGCTGCCTGCCCTGTTGCAGCGCATTCAAAAGATCGTCTGCCTGTTTCAGGTCGGCGCCAATCCGCCGCCCTTGCTCAGCCAACAGATTGCCAGCCTCGGTCAGGATAACGCCCGACCGGCCGCGCACCATCAACCGGCGCCCCACCTGCGTTTCCAATGTCGAAACGGTACGCGACAAGGTTGGCTGCGAGACGGATAACAGTTCCGCGGCAGAGGACAGCGACCCCGATTCGAAAATGATGTGAAGATGGTAAAGATGTTTTGGGTCGAGCGCAGTTGGCATCAATCTCTCAATTTTCTGTGGAGGTCATGGCGCTGAGACCACCCCCCCCATAGCCTGATCCTGTTATTCACATCTGAATAGTATGACAAATAGTTTTTATTTACAAATGGCGCTCAACTTATAACGCTGAACGGGAGAGTCTATGCATCAGGCGGTTTCTGATGCGTCTTAGGGAGGAAAACCAAATGAAATGGTCAAAGAATTTGGCGGTCTTGGCGGCTGCCGCAACCTTCATGTCCACGACGGCAAGTGCGCAGGTCAATCTGAACATGCATACCGCAGGGTCTGGCACGCCGATCGCCCTGACCGCGACATCACTGGTCGAGCAGGCGTCGCAGCGCGGCATTGCGAATATTCAGCTGAAGGAAGGCCAGACGGCCACCAATTACATCCCCATGCTTGCAGAGGGTCAGATTGATCTGGCGGGTGCCCCGTTCATCCTGCCTTTCCTTTTGACAAAAGGGGCGGGCCCATTTGCCAAGATCGGCAAGGAAAAAGGTGCAGAACTGGGTGCCAACATCCAGCTGCTCTATCCTTACACGCTGGCGATCTTCACGCTCTATGCCTATGACGCAAAGGGGCTGTCCGGATGGGACGATCTCAAGGGACGTAAAATCCTGAATGGACCGCCACGCGGTGCGGCGACCACAAACTCAAGGGGCCTCGCCCAGCTGTTTGGTGGTGCAAAGCATGGTCAGGATTATGAATCCGTAACCGTGAACTGGAACCAGGCATCTGCTGCCATCGTCGATGGTACAGCCGATGCAGCTGTTCTGACAGTGCATTTCCCAGGCCCGAGAGAAACCCGCAACAGCGCTGCCGGCTCTATGACCATGTGGTCCATGCCGAAGGATGTGTTTGAATCAGGCCCGGGTCAGAAATTCCTGAACAAGCCGGGATCCACCCCGTATCTGGCGCCGATTTCCTTCATCAAGGAAAAGATGGGCGATGCGTGGACAATCGTATCTGAAGACGACACATTCCGCGGCCTGGCTGTGACAGGGGGTGACTTTGTCAATGCCAGCATGGATGAGGAGATGGCCTATAAACTCACCAAGGCGCATGTCGACAATATTGATGCGATCAAGAACATGGCACCTTTCATGGCCACGCTGAACTACGGGGTTCTTGATACGAAGGTGACAGGGCTCTGTGGTCCAAACCCGGTGAAATTTCATCCGGGTGCTGTGCGCGCATGGGAAGAAGGTGGTTACGCCGTCCCAGACTGTGCCAAGCCATAACAAAAACTGATATCTGTCAGGCACCATTAATGGGTGCCTGACAGAATTTATTTCATTTTTATGCAGAGCGGGTGCCACCATGAAGTCTGCCACACCATCATCTGGTAAAGGCAATCGCGCCGATCACGGGCCTATTGTCTACTGGCTTGCCGTCAGTCTTGTGATTGTTGGCCTGTTGAATGTGACCCCTGCGATCCCGGGATGGGATCGTCTGTGGCAGACCGTGACCGGGCTGGAGCAATTCAAGATCCGGCGTTTTCCAACCGAGTATCTCTATCCAATCCTGTTTGTCTGGATGATGGTGATTGTCGCCCTTGCGCACTCAATATGGCGAAGTTTCAAGGATAGCGGCAAGATCAAACGCCGGTTCGGTCTGTTTCTGGATTGCGCGCTGATCTTTGCGGCTGCGGTGATATCCTTCAGCTATCTGGTGGAACTGGAAGCTGTCTGCCTCATCGATATTGCGACCGGGGACCGCGCGCGTCTTGTCGCCGAAGCGCTGCAATCGGAAGTCGAATATTCCGAAATGATGGGCTTGCCCATTCCCGAAACGGCTGATGACCCGTCTTGCTTGAATACAACCCATGGGTGGCTGCCCTTGATCCTGTTTGGGGCGGTTGTGGTGTTTCTGGCCTACAACACAAAGGTCTGGGGGCTGCCACTTGTCCTGGTATCGATCCTGATCGCGGCATACACCTTCCTCACCGTGATGAACTGGTACATCTTTGGTGCGGACGGGCAGAACAAATATCTTGTCACCATCCTCAGCAGTGAAGAGGTCCGGAGCCTGACCTCTGGACGTGAATTCGTCCGTGACGCGCTGGTGAATAACGGGTCGGGGCTTTTGGGCAGGTTTATTAATATCCTGACTCTGCTGGTATTCCCCTATATCATCCTTGGTGCCCTTTTCGGACAATGTTCGGGTGGCAAGGCGCTGATCAAGCTGGCCTTTTCACTGACCAGAAATCTGCGCGGCGGGCCGGCACATGCCGCAGTTGTATCCTCTGCCATGTTCGGGACGATCACCGGCGGTCCGGTTGTCAATGTCCTGTCCACCGGCGTTCTGACGATCCCGATGATGCTGAAGCGTGGCTTTTCGCGTGTCTTTGCGGGCGGGGTAGAGGCCGCTGCCTCGTCTGGCGGGTCTATCATGCCGCCCATTATGGGCGTTGCCGCCTTCATCATGGCGGCGCTTACCGGCGTTCCATACCGGGATATCATCATCGCGGCGGCTATACCGGCCTTGTTCTATTTCTTCTGTCTCTTCCTTTCGGTGATCTTCCAGGCAAGAAAACAGAAAATTGAGGCCGTTGGTGAACTGACTGATGACATGCTGCTGGACAGGAATGACTGGCTGCAACTCTTGCAGATCTTTGCCCCTGTCTTGCTTGTACTCATGCTGTTGCTGACCCCGAAGGACGCCATTGGCTGCAGCTGGTTTTCCATCATGATGGGCGGTGTGGTCGAGATGAGCGGCGATAGCTGCAGGGTCATCTCTCTGCCCTGGCTGGTGCAGTTGCTGCAGAATTCGGCTGGTGATGCCAGCGCCGCTGGTTGGTGGGCTGTCATGCTGCTGATCGGGTTGATGTTCCTTGATCCCGAATTTCGCGCAAAACCACGCAAGGTACTCGATGGCCTGTCAAAGGCCGGCATCTTGGTCTCGACGCTTTACCTCATGTTCCTTGCCGTGACGGTGATTGATGTTTGCCTGAATTTTACCGGCCTTGCAAAATTCGTCGCTGTTGATGTGCTGGCTTTTCTAAAGTCGTTTGATGTGTCGGCAAACTCGGCCGGATCGCAGCTGCTGGCATTGCTGTTGACGATGCTGCTTGCTGTTATTCTGGGCATGGGCATGCCTGCAGTGCCGGCCTATATCAATGCGGCTTTGCTGATGGGGCCAATGCTGGTTGGCCTTGGGCTTGCGACATTCACCGCGCATATGTTCGTGTTCTATTTTGCGGTGGCATCTGCCATCACACCGCCGGTGGCACTCGCTGCCTTTGCGGCATCCTCCATCACCAATGCCGATCCGATGAAGACCGGCTTTTCGGCTGTCAAATCCGGTATTGTGATGTTCACCATACCCTTTGTCTTTGCACTCTATCCCGAGTTGCTGCTGATCAAACAGGCGGTGATTGATCCGTCGAGTGGCACATATCTCGCCGGCTATGATGGCAGGGTTGATATTGGCTGGCTGATGGCGTTGATCGCCCGATTGGCGCTGGCGCTTTATCTTGTATCCAGCGCGTTGGCAGCCTTTGACCATAAGCCACTTGGTGTCATGCAGATCAGTCTGCGGATTTTGCTGGCAGTTCTCATCATGGCAAAGCTGTCGGTCATCTATCTGCCCGCTGTCATTGCCGGACTTGCCATCATCGCATTCCATTTCATAGGCACCAGACGGCAGGCCGCAGCCTGACCCAAGCCGGATGTAAACGACATGACTGACAGAGTAGATAAAAAAGAAATGGCGGATCGGCCCAGCTATATTCTCTTCATTACCGATCAGCAGCGCTATGACCATCTGGGATGTAACGGCCATCCTGTCCTGCAGACACCGAATATTGATGCCATCGCGTCCGAAGGCGTCAGCTATGACCGTTTCTATGTGGCGTCGCCCGTCTGTATGCCCAACCGGTCCAGCCTGATGACATGCCGAATGCCGTCAAGCCATGGGGTGCGATCGCTTGGCGTGCCGCTCGCACATGATAATGTGACCTTTGTCGAGTTGATGCGCGCAGCCGGATATGACACGGCGCTGATCGGCAAGAGCCATCTGCAAAACGTGTCCGACTGGGCTGTGCAGATTGAACCACCTGAATATCGTGACGGGTTTTCCGCGCCGCCAGACGATCTTGCCGTGGCGATACGGTCTGACCTGGACAGTGATGCATACCAATATGAGCGCCAGCCTTTCTATGAGCAGGAAGACGCCGAGGTGCCGTTACCTTTTTACGGGTTTGATGAATATATCTCGGTGTTGCGCCACGGGTTCAATACCGGCGGTGATCATGAACGGCATGTCAAACGGGTCGCGCCAGAATCGCATGCGCTGCGGGCACGCGATATCCAGTTTCCGCATGATTACAGTTGCCCGCAGGCGATCCGGACAAAAATTCCAGAAGAGCATTATTCCACCAGCTATATCGCTGACGAGACCTGCAAGTTTCTGGAAGCGCGCCGCGGCAACCCAAAGCCGTTTTTCCTGATGGTTTCGTTCCCCGACCCGCACCATCCCTTCACACCGCCTGGCAAATATTGGGATATGTACAATCCTGACGACATGCCGGTCCCGCAGGCCTATAAGACAAATGACTGGAACCCGCCGGAATATGTGAAAATCGCCGAGCGCGACCGGCAGAATGATCCGAAGCTGGGGCAGAATGCAGGCTATTCAGTGGCAGTCAGCCAGCGCGAGGCACAGGAAGCCCGCGCCCTGACATGCGGCATGATCACGATGGTTGACGATGCCATAGGGCGCATCCGCGCAGCCGCTGAAGGCGCCGGTATTGCCGATCACACGGTACAGATGTTCACCTCGGATCATGGGGATCATCTTGGTGAACACCGCTTGCTGTTCAAAGGTGCAGAGCAGTATGACAGCCTGACCCATGTGCCCTTTATCTGGGCGGATCCGAAAGGTCCAAGTGGGGTGCGATCTTCAGATCTGGCGCAGACGTTGGATATTGGTTCCACCATTCTGGAACATGCCAAAATTGAAGCTTCGGTCGGCATGCAGGGGCAGGTGATGGCTGTTGCCGGTGGCACCCCGCGCGCGGCAGCGCATATCCAGTATGAAACCCAGCGGCCGCAGGAGGCATTTGGATCACGTCCACGTGTACACAGCATCGTACATGGTCAATGGCGGATGTCGGTCTATCTCGGCAAATGCGCCAATGAATTATTTGATCTCGAAAACGATCCCGGCGAGATGGTTAATCTCTGGGACAGCACAGAACATGCGTCAATAAAAGCCATGTTGGTCGAACGACTTGCCGAGCTTGAGATCGCCTGTGCCAATCGTGTTCCTCTTCCGACGGCCCAAGCATAGAAAGGTGTAGCCATGACTGATGCAACATATCAAGACCGACAGGAATTCGAAATGGAACATTGGCCCGAATTGCGTGAGGCATGGAATAATGTGATCCAGCTGGTGTTCCCTGCGCGCGAGGTTTCAGGCGAGTTAAAGCAGCTTGTTTTTACCGTGGCCAGCCTTGCCAGCGGTTGCCGGCATTGTCAGTCCCATGGCGCTTATCACTTGCATAAGATTGGGGTTCCTGACGAAAAAATTCAGGCCTTGTGGAGTTTCGAGACTTCGGATCTGTTTACCGATGCAGAACGGGCCGCCTTGCGGCTGGCGATGGCTGCGGGTGTCGCGCCCAACATGACGGAACCCGAGAATTTCGTCGAACTGCGCAAGCATTTCACCAATATACAGATCATTGAAATTCTCGCGGTCATTGCCGCTGGTGGCTATCTGAACCGCTGGAACGATACCATCGCGACAGTGACAGACCAGGAATCGATTGATTTCGCTGATCAGGTGCTGCGGCAGGTTGGCTGGAACGAGGGCAAACATGTCGGCGCAAAAGATGAACAGCGCAAGGCGCATCCGATTACGCTGGGCTGGTCAAAGAAATAATGCGGGAGGTGGGGCGTATCATGTCTTCGAGACGGGCGGCAAAGCCTGTATTGCCGCTGATAGACCGGTCCCCACAGCAGAGGGTAAATTGACATGCATCCGGAACTGAGAGCGCATCCTGAATATTTTACACGCGAGATTATCCAGCTGGCGGATAATGTCTATATGGCGTTCGGCTTTGCCGCATCGAATGTCTATATGATTGTCGGCGATGACGGTCTGGTCATCATCGACACAACAGAGACAACGGCTGCCGCCACAAATATTCTGGCTGAATTCCGCAAAATTACGGACCTGCCGGTCAAGACAATCATCTTGACGCATTCGCATCGTGACCATGTGTCTGGTGCGTCTGTTTTTGCTGGTGATGACGCCCCCGAGGTGATCACCAGCGACCGTGATTCAAACGACCCGCTGATTGACAAGATGGTGCATCCGCGGGCGATCAAGGCAATGCAGGCGAGGACAAAGCGCCAGTTTGGCATTGGGCTTTCCTATCCGGATGAAATCATCGGGATCGGTGTTGGCCCGGGGGACCGCCCGTTGCAAGGCATGGGCGCTGGCATATTGCCGGCGACGCGCCTGATCCCGGAACAGGGGGCAGAACTGACCCTTTCCGGCATTGATCTGCAGCTTGTCATGGCACCGGGGGAAACGCCAGATCATATGGTTGTCTGGTACCCGGAAAAGAAGGTTCTGTTCTGCGGTGACAATTTCTATCGCTCATTTCCCAATCTGTATGCCATTCGCGGGACGATCTATCGTGAATTCGATGTCTGGGCCGACACCATGGACCAGTTGGTGGCATTCGCCCCAGAGGTGCTGGCCCCCGGCCATACAAAGCCGCTTTTCGGGTTCGAGACAATCAAGGATGTGCTGACCGATTATCGCGATGCCATTCGCCATATTGTGACCGAAACGCGCAATGGAATGGATGCCGGCCTGACGATTGACCAGCTGGCACATCGGGTGACGCTGCCGCCGGAACTGGCGGAAAAGCCCTATCTGCGTGAATATTACGGGCGTGTTGCATTTGCCGTGCGCGCCTATTTCGTCGGCACGATGGGCTGGTTTGACGGCAATCCGACATCGTTGAATCCGCTGTCCCCAGAAGATGAGGCCGGACGGATGATCCGCCTTGCCGGTGGTGCCGACGCCGTGTGGCAGGAGATAGACAAGGCACGCGGTGAGGGCGAGCATCAATGGGCGCTGCAGCTGCTGGATCGACTGATCCACGCCGGCGCCGACGTAACGCGTGCGCAGCAGACCAAGGCGGCTGTGCTGCGGGATCATGCCGTTGGCCAGATCAATTGCCCAACGCGCCATTATTACATTCAGAGCGCAAAAGAACTTGAACAACAGGGCAGCGGGCAGGACGGACAGACGTCATAGGGCCGCGCAGCCAGGGGAAACATTATGACAGAATATTTTTTTGTAGCATTGGCCGGCCTGGCGCTGGTTGAACTGGTTAAGGGGCTCAGCGCAAACGGCACGCCGCCGGTATTGCAGCGTTTTTCCTGGCAGATGGATCTTGCCCACTTCATGTGGTCGCATATCCTGTTCTTCCGCATTGCCATTGGCGTTGCGATCGCGTGGATGTTCACGCAGATCCCGGCCGAGGCCCGCATGGGTGTGGTGCCGGGTGCGGTGGTGATTCTCGCGCTGTGGGGCTTTATTTACTGGCTCTTTAATCGCTATTGGGTCGGCAGGTTTAAATTCCTGCCAATCACCCAGAAACGCTTTGAAGGCGCTGCCACAAACAAGGTGGGCATGAAAGAGCAGATCCTGGGTATCAGCCATAATGGCGAAGCAAAGGCCTTTCCGGTCAACATGCTGTATTACCACCACCAGATCGCTGACGAGGTGGGCGGGCATCCAATCTGGCCAACCTATTGTGGCCTGTGCAACAGCGGCAGGATCTATGACCGGCAGGTTGACGGAAATGCGCTCGAATTTACCCTTGTAGGTGCGGTGAATTACAATGCCACCTTCCGTGACCATACCACCGGCAGCTGGTGGCGGCAGGAAGTGGGAGACGCCATCAAGGGCCCGATGAAGGGGCGGGCGCTTGAAGACATGCCTTTCGAGCAGATGAGCCTTGAAAGCTGGCTTGCCAAACATCCTGAAAGCCTGGTCCTGCAGTATGACCCCACCTTCCAGAAGCAATATAATATCCGCACGGCGCTTCTGAACTATGAGGTCAGCCTTCCCGGCTGGCATATGCAGGCATCACCACCACTGGTTGTTGGTGTGGTGGCTGGCAATGTCGCGCGGGCCTATGACTGGAACGAGCTTGTCAAGCGACGGCTTGTCGAGGATGAGGCGGGCGGCACAGCATTGCTGGCGGTAACGGATCCGGACGGCGATTCCGCCTTTGTCTATGACCGGACGGTTGATGGCAAGGTGCTGTCATTCGAAATGGCAAAAGACGGCATGCGCGACACCGGCACAGGGTCCAGCTGGGATTGTTTTGGCAGATGCACCAAGGGCAAGCTGCAAGGCAAAAGTCTGACCCCTCTGCAGAGCTACAAGCAATATGTTCGCGCCTGGGTGACATTCCATCCGGATGCGTCCTTTTTTGATTTTCAGAACGCGGGATAATGACAAACCGATTGCAAGGGTTTGGAGGTAAGAGATGAGACTGGCACTGACAGGTGGCGCAACAGGAATTGGCGCGGCAACAGTCGCGCGTCTGCGCGCAGACGGGCACGAGGTTGTTGTTTTCGATATCCAGCAGCCGCAGGGGGACGAACGCTGGATACAGCTTGATCTCATGAATCAGGGGTCCATGGATGCTGCGCTGCAGGCGGCCGACGGCCAGTTCGACGGGCTGGTCTCGATTGCCGGCATCCCGCCGCGTGATGACAATGCGGTTCCTTGCCTGACAATCAATACGCTGGCGACATGTGCCTTTATCGAAGGTTTCATCCCCAAGCTGAACAAAGGCGCTGCGGTGGTGAGCGTGGCCTCGCGCGCCGGCATGGCCTGGCAGACAAATCTTGACCAGCTGGATGATCTGTTGGCCCAGACGCCTGATCGTCTGGCCGATTGGTGTGCCAAAAATGAGGTTGATGCGACCAAGGCCTATGTACTGTCAAAGCAGGCAGTGATCTATTGGCATCAGCGGGCGGTGACGCCGCATATCGGCAAGCACCGTTTTGTGACGGTCAGCCCGTCCGCTGTCACCACCGGCATTCTGGATGATTTCGTCAAGGCCTTTGGGCCAATGGTGGCTGCCAATCTGGCGCGGGTAGGGCGGTCTGGCACCCCCGAAGAAGTGGCCGAGCTGATCAATTTTGCCCTGTCGCCCGCAGCAAGCTGGATCAATGGTGTCGATCTTGTCACAGATGGCGGCATGGGCGCGATGGCCATGGTTGCCCAGCGCAACGGAGAATAAGTGATGGAGGCTGTCACCACAGATCTGTTCATTGATGGCGCGGCGCGACCGGCCACCGGTAACGCGACCTATGCGCTGATCAACCCGGCCCGCCCGTCGGAGGTTGTTGGCAACGCCGCAGCTGCCAATCGTGGCGATGTTGATGCCGCCATGCAGGCCGCGCAACGTGCGTTTGGTGCGTGGTCTGCAATGTCCATGGATGAAAGGGCGGCGATGCTGATGAATATATCCAGTCAGCTGAATGCCGATGCTGCGGAAACCGCTTCGCGCGCCCGTCTGCTGACCCGCGAACATGGCAAGACGTTGTTTGAAACCAATATCGAGGTGAACCGCCTTGCTGACAGGTTTGCGCAAGTCGCCAATTTTGCCGGTCAGGTTGCAGAAGAAGATGAAGTCAGCGGTAAAATGTTCGACACAGTTGTAACCCGCAAGTCGCGCGGCGTGTCACTCTTGATCGTGCCGTGGAACTGGCCACTCGCCATTCTGGGCTCCAAGCTGCCGCATGCCCTGCTGGCCGGCAATACAGTGGTGATCAAATTATCCGAATTTGCAACGCTGGCGCCCGCCCTGACCATCATGAAAATTGCATCCATGCTGCCGCCGGGGGTGGTGAACCTCGTCACAGGCGACGGCACGGTGATTGGTGATGATCTGGTCTGCCACCCGCATGTCCGGCAGGTGAACTTTACCGGATCTATCCGCATCGGGCGGCATGTGATGCAAAAAGCAGCCGAGAATATCACACCGGTGACGCTGGAACTTGGAGGCAATGATCCGGGCATTCTACTGGATGATGCACCGCTATCCGAAGAATTTTTCAAAAAGCTGTATGTCAGCTGCTTTCTTACCAGCGGTCAGGTGTGCATGGCGCTCAAACGGCTTTACGTCCCGCGGGCGCTGTTTGGCGATGTTGTCGACGGTCTCGGGGCTGTCATGGACAAGCAGATTGTTGGTGACGGGCTGAAGGACGGCGTCAGTATGGGCCCGTTGACCACACCGCAACAGAAGCGCACGGTCGAGACGATGCTGGCAGAGGCGGCTGCGGCAGGTCAGGATGTCCGCTATTTCGGCCAGATTGATAATGAGGATGATTTCGCCGCCGGTCAGTTTCTGCGGCCATCACTGGTTGTCGATGCGGACCCGTCGCTGTCGGTTGTGCGCGACGAACAATTCGGCCCGACGCTTCCTGTTATCCCCTATGACAGCGAGGATGAGGTTGTTGCGATTGCCAATGACAGCGATTACGGACTCAGCTCGTCCGTCTGGTCGGCTGATCATGGCCGGGCTGTTGCACTGGCACGACGCCTTGAGGCTGGCTTTACCAATATCAATGCGCATGGGCCGACTGCAATGGATGGCCTGTCACCTTTTGGCGGGGTGAAGCAATCAGGTATCGGCCGAAATTTCGGTCCGGATGGCGTCAGGCAGTTTCAAGAGACCCACTCTATTTCTGGCCCGTCAGGACAGGTTTTTAGCAAGGCAGATACATAAAACATGACCAAGCCACGCAATATTCTGTTCATCATGTTTGACCAGCTGAGATTTGACTATCTCAGCTGTGCCGGGCATCCGCATCTGCACACACCCCATATTGACTGGCTGGCCAGCCAGTCTGTGCGCTTTGATCGCAGCTATGTGCAGTCACCGGTCTGTGGCGCGTCCCGCATGTCATTCTATACCGGCCGCTATACCAGTTCGCACGGGGCCAGCTGGAACGGGATTCCGTTGCGTGTCGGTGAATGGACGATGGGCGATCATCTGCGTGAAGCCGGCATGGATGCGCTGCTGCTTGGCAAGACGCATATGAAGGTTGATGCCGAGGGGATGCAGCGGCTTGGACTGGCAGCTGACAGTATAATCGGCGCGCGGCTTGCCGAATGTGGCTTTGATGTGCTGGTGCGCGATGACGGGTTATGGGGCACCGGGCCAGACGGAAATTATGATGAAAAATCATCGCCCTATAACAACTATCTGCGCGAGAAAGGGTATGATGGGGAAAATCCGTGGCATGATTATGCCAATGCCGGAATTGATGATGACGGCAATATGGCGTCTGGCTGGATCTACTCCAATGGCGGCAAACCGGCCAATATCCGCGAAGAGGATTCCGAAACGCCCTGGCTGACGCGCGAGATGATCCGCTTTCTGCAAGATGGCGCGCCACAGCGTGACCGGCCATGGATGTGCCATTTATCCTATATCAAGCCGCACTGGCCTTATATTGTGCCGGCGCCCTATCACAACATGTACGGGCCAGACAGCTTTTTGCCGGTTGTGCGCGACGACGGCGAATTGGTGGACCAGAATCCCGTCTATGCCACTTTCTCGGGAAATATCATCGGCACCGCCTTTCGTCAGGATGCGGTGCGCGAGGCTGCACTTGGTGCCTATATGGGGCTGATCAAGCAGATTGATGACCAGATGGGGCTGCTGTTCGCGCATCTGCGTGATAGCGGCCAGCTGGATAATACGGTGATTGTCATCACCTCTGACCATGGCGACTATCTCGGCGATCACTGGCTTGGTGAGAAGGATCTGTTCCATGATGCCTCGGTGCGCGTGCCGATGATCATCTATGACCCGTCGCCTGATGCCGATGCCACCCGCGGTACCGTGTCGGATGCGCTGGTGGAATCCATTGATCTGGTGCCAACATTTGTTGACATCGCAGGCGGCACGCCGCGCGATGAATGGCTGGAGGGACGGTCGCTGATGCCATTATTGCGCGGCGAGACACCATCTGAGTGGCGGCAATATGCGGTTAGTGAATATGATTATTCCATGACGCCGATGGCGGCGCGCCTTGATGTCGCGCCAAAGGATGCGCGGCTGTTCATGGTGACGGATGACCGCTGGAAATTCATGCATGCCGAGGGCGGGTTCCCGCCGATGTTATTTGATCTGCAGAATGACCCGATGGAATTGCGAGATCTGGGACGTGATCCGGCCTATGGCGATGCCGTCACCGATTGCTATGACAAGCTGTTTGAATGGGCACGCCGCTGTGCGCAACGCACCAGCATCACCGACAAGGAAATTGTCCAAAGACGCGGGAAAACGCGCCGCAAGGGGATCGTCCTCGGCATTGCCGATGATGAATCCGCGGCAGCAAATGCCGAAATTCTCACACGCTATCAGGGCAAGGCGCGGCAGAAATTCACATAAGGGCAAGCTGCCACATATTTTCCGCAAGCAGGTAACGTAAAATTAACGCGTTAGCTGCTAGCCCTGATTCATGTCTGCTATGTCCTTGTTGCGGCGTGACGAAATCCTGTTTCTGCTGGCGTGGAGTTCGGGATATATCGGTGCCAAATATGGCCTGCCCCATGCCGGCACCTTCACCCTGTTATGTCTGCGCTATCTGCTGGTTATCGCGCTTGTGGCGGTGATTGTGACCATCAGGCGCGAATGGCAGCGCCCTGATTTTGGCACCTTCCTCACCGGGTTTCTGGCGCATTTTGTCTGGCTTGTTGTTATTTTCAAGGCCTTCGAGTTTGGCATCAGCGCCGGGGCGGCGGCCCTCATCGCCGCGTGGCAGCCGGCATTGACCGCGCTGCTTGCCCCGGTCTTTTTGAACGAGCGCAACAGCTGGCTGCAATGGGCAGGCATTGCTGTGGGGTTTCTGGGCGTGGTGATCTTTGTCGGGGCCGACAGGACGGCCACCAGCGCGGCGCTATGGGTCTATCTGCTGCCATTGCTGGCCAGCGCCAGCCTGACCTTTATCACCATCTGGGAACGGCGGCGTACATCCAACCCGGCGGGCGATATGCCGCTCTTTACATCCCTGTTCTGGCACGCTGTATTGACAGCCGGGCTGCTGGTGCCATTGGCGCTGTGGTTCGAGGGTTTCGCCGCCACATGAAATGGTGATCTGGTTTTCTCGGTGATCTGGCTTGTTGTCGTTGTATCGGTGCTGGCCTTTGGTCTGATGTTCTATCTGATCCGTACACGCGAGGCGACGCGCGTGTCCGCCCTGCAATATTTCGTGCCGCCGGTAACGATGATCCTTGCCTGGATCGTCTTTGCCGAGGCACTGACGCTGAACGGGTTGGTCGGTCTGGGCGTGACCATGGCGGGATTCTGGCTGATGCAGCGCGGCACGGCACGGCTGTAGGGCGCGCGCCGATATGCCGGCCAGTCTATCAGCTACGCCGGCTACCCCGCCTTTTTCATTTTGACCGCTTTCGGTTTTGGGGCTTTTGCGGCCGGGCGAGGGGTGACGTCGACCCAGCCAGCCAGATTGGCGGCGGCCAGATCCTCGATCACCCGCATCCCGCCGTCACTGTCATTCAGGCAGGGGATATAGCTCAGCGTCTCGCCGCCGGCCTCATGGAATTCCTCTTCCAGCTCGTTGCTAATCTCGTCCAGTGTTTCCAGACAGTCGGCGACAAAACCCGGGGCCAGCACCATCACATGTTTGTGGCCGGTCTCGGCCATCTCCACAACGCTTTCATCCGTATAGGGCATCAGCCATGGCTCCGAACCGAAGCGCGACTGGAAGGTGGCGTGAAAGCTGTCCTTGTCCCAGTCTAGCGCCTCGCGCAGCAGGCGGGCCGTCTTCATACAGTGGCAGTGATAGGGGTCGCCCGACATGTGATAGCGTTTCGGAATGCCGTGGAATGAAACGACAAGCGCATCCGGCTTTCCATGCGTGGCCACCGCTGTGCGTACACTGTCGGCCAGCGCGGCGATATAGGCCGGATTGTCATGCCAAGGCGGTACCGTGCGGATGGCCGGCTGCCAGCGGCGGTCCAGCATCCATTTGAACAATTCGTCATTCACCGTTGCCGTGGTCGAGGCGGCATATTGCGGATAAAGCGGCATCACGACGATCTGCGTACATCCCATATCAGTCAGTTTTTGCAGCTGGTCGGGAATCGACGGCGCGCCATAGCGCATGGCGTAATCCACGACCAGATTATCCTGTTTGAAGGTGCTGGCAAGATGTTCGGCCTGCAGGCGGGTGATCTTGCGAAGGGGCGATCCGTCCGGGTCGTCATGCAGCCAGATCCGGTCATAGAGCGCGCCTGATTTCTTGGGCCGCACATTCAGGATAATGCCGTTCAGAATGACCCACCAGAGCGGCCGTGATACTTCGATCACGCGCGGGTCCGACAGGAACTGTTTTAGATATTTCCGCATGCTTTTCTTGTCGGTGCCCTCAGGCGTGCCGAGATTGACGAGCAGCAGGCCGGTACGGCCATGTGGCGGGAAATTCGGATGGTCAGCGGGTTTGGCATTCAGCGGCATAACGGGCCTCTGTGACGGTGTGGAAACGCTTTGATCTACAGATAGGAAGCCCCGCCACCAGTTGCCAGCGCAGCGTTGTCGCAGGCGGGGTTCATATCGACAGAAAAAACGAGAAGGGACGACAGATAGGAAGACACATAATGCGCCGCGCCGGTTGGGACGTTAAGCGCCTATTCCGCCACTTTCAGTTGGGCGCCTTCGTCGGCTACCTGGTCCATGACGCTGCGTAATGCCGCCACCAGATCATCGATCATTGCATCCGTGTGGAACGGTCCCGGCGTCAGCCGCAGCCTTTCGGTGCCGCGCGGCACGGTGGGATAGTTGATCGGCTGCACATAGATGCCGTGCTGATCCAGCAGCAGCTGGCAGATCCGCATCGTGGCCGCTGCATCGCCCACCATTACCGGCACGATATGGGTATCGCCTTCAAGGATGGGGATATTGGCGGCGCGGGCGCGTTCTTTCAACCGTGCGGCCTGTTTCTGCTGGGCGGCGCGCAGGCTGGTATCCTGGCGCAGATGGCGTACCGCAGCGCAGGCGGCGGCGGCTACAGCCGGCGGGATGGCGGTGGTGAAAATAAAGCCGGACCCGTTGCTGCGCACGGTATCACAAATCACATCACTGGCAGCGATATAGCCGCCGGCGGCGCCAAACGCCTTGCCGAGCGTGCCCTGAATAATATCGATTTGGGAACTCAGACCGCGCATTGCGGCAATGCCACCACCAGTGTCTCCATACATGCCAACCGCATGCACCTCATCCAGATAGGTCAGGGCATTATATTTGCGGGCAAGCGCCACAATTTCGGCGATAGGGCTGGTGTCGCCATCCATCGAATAGACGGATTCAAAGACGATGATTTTCGGGCGGTTATGCGGCTGGGCGGCCAATAATGCCTCGAGATGCGCCACATCATTATGCCGGAAAATGAGTTTTTCCGTGCGTGACAATTTTATGCCGGAGATAATCGAGGCGTGATTCATTTCATCCGAGAGGATGAGACAGTCGGGCAATTGCGCTGCGAGGGCGGACAAGCTGGCTTCATTCGCCACATAACCGCTGGTAAAGGTCAGCGCGCGCGCGCAGCCATGCAGCTGCGCCAGTTCGCGTTCCAGCGTGACCACCGCATGGCTGGTGCCTGAAATGTTGCGTGTGCCGCCGGCGCCGGCCGATCCCGCATCCGCTGCGTCGCGCATGGCGCGGATCACGTCAGGATGCTGACCCATGCCCAGATAATCGTTGGAACACCAGACGATCACCTCATGTACGCCGCCATTGCGGTGGTGCAGCGCCACCGGATGGCGTCCGGCAACACGCTCCAGCTCGACAAAATGCCGATAGCGGTTCTCGGATTTCAACCGGTTTAGGCTCGCATTGAAATGCGCGTTATAGTCGCCGTCAAACGTCATGGTCTGGCACGGTTCTTTTCTGGAATGGTTTTAAAGTGGCACACTGCTCCGCACTATAGAAGATCACACGGAAAAGGGAAATAGCCCGCAGTAGAAAACCGCAGGGCTGCGGCATACGGCCGCTATCCCGGTTCCTGTACTGTTATCTCACTCGGCAGCTGTCGGCACTTCCAGTCGCGCTGCCGCAAATTTCAACTCTGGAATTTTACCATAAGGATCGAGCGCCGGGTTGGTCAGGAAGTTGGCCGGCGCTTCATAGAAACAGAAGGGCACAAAGATCAGCCCGCTTGGCAGTTTTGGATCCACCCGCGCAGCCAGCTCGATCTCACCGCGCCGGGTCACCACCCGCACCATCGCGCCGGGGGCGACATGCAGGCTTTCCAGGGTTTCTGGCGCCATATGCACTTCGGGTTCCGGCTCGAGGCTGTTCAGAACGCTGGCCCGTCTTGTCATGGACCCGGTATGCCAATGTTCCAGCAGCCGGCCGGTTGTCAGCACAATCGGATAGTCGGCATCCGGCGTTTCGTCCGGCGGCAGAATGTCTGCAGGGGTCATGCGTCCGCGGCCGCTGGCGGTCGGGAACCTGTCGCCAAAGATGACTTCCTCACCCGCACTATGCTCGTCGGCACAGGGATAGGTAACAGCGCTTTCATCCATCAGACGCTGCCAGCTGATACCCGTCAGCGATGGCATGACAAGCCGCATTTCACCAAACACATCGCGCGGATGCTCATAGTCCCAGCCAAGCCCCATATGGTTGGCAAGTTCCTTGATGATCCACCAGTCCTGACGCGCATTGCCCGGCGGATTGACGGCTTTGCGGCCCATCTGCACGCGGCGATCCGTATTTGTCACGGTGCCGTCTTTCTCCGGGAACGCCGATGCCGGCAAGATCACGTCCGCAAAGGCGGCGGTTTCCGTCATGAAAATATCCTGCACCACAAGGATATCCAGATTGGCCAGCGCCGCGCGCGCATGCGCCTGGTCCGGGTCGGACATGGCCGGGTTTTCACCCATGATATACATGGCCTTGAGATCACCATCATGCGCGGCATTCGTGATTTCAACCACGGTCATGCCGCGTTCGACATCCAGCTCCGTCTGCCACAGATCTTCGTATTTGGCGCGGGTTTCGGCGTCATCCACAGGCTTGTAATCCGGGAAAAACATCGGGATCAGACCAGCGTCGGATGCGCCTTGCACATTGTTCTGACCACGCAGCGGGTGCAGGCCGGTGCCGGCGCGCCCGACATTTCCTGTCAGCAGGGCAAGGGAAATCAGACAGCGGGAATTGTCAGTGCCGTGCGTATGCTGCGAGACACCCATGCCCCAGAAGATAATGGCACTTTTTGCCTTCGCATAGCCGCGGGCAACGGTGCGCAATTCGTCCGGCGAGACCCCGCAAATGGGGGACATGGCTTCAGGTGTGGTATGGGCGGTGCGTTCCTTGAGTGCCTCAAAGCCTTCGGTGTGCTTGGCCACATAATCGCTGTCATACAGCTCTTCACTGATGATTACATTGATCATCGCATTCAGCATGGCGACATCGCTGCCAGGGGAAAAGCGCAGCGAGGCGGTGGCATAACGATCAAGATGTTGGCCGCGCGGATCCAGGATATAGAGGTGGGTTCCGTTGACAGCCGCATTCTTGATAAAGGTGGCGGCCACCGGATGGTTCACGGTCGGGTTGGCACCGATGACAATGATGGCTTCGGCATTGCGACATTCGGCAAAAGAGGCCGTTACCGCACCCGAGCCGATATTTTCAAGCAGTGCCGCAACCGACGAGGCATGGCACAACCGCGTACAGTGATCGACATTATTGGTCTTGAAACCGGTGCGCACCAGTTTCTGGACCAGATAGGCCTCTTCATTCGTGCCCTTTGCCGACCCAAATCCGGCCATTGCAGCCGGCCCGTGCGTGTCGCGCACCGCCATCAGCCTGTCAGCCGCATAGGTCAGTGCCTCATCCCAGCTGGCCTCGCGGAAATGGGTCAGCGGATTGGCCGGGTCAAATGGCATCGAAGCCGATTTCGGCACATCTTCACGGCGGATCAAAGGCGCTGTCAGCCGTTCTGGATTATCAATGTAATCAAATCCATAGCGTCCCTTGACGCATAGGCGGCCTTTGTTGGCAGGGCCTTCGCGTCCGGCGACAGAGACGATTTTTTCATCCTTGATTGAAAAGGTCAGCTGGCAGCCGACGCCGCAATAAGGGCAGACGGAATCAACCTGCCGGTCCGGTGTGATGGCCAGCTTTTGCGTGTCATCAAGCAGCGTTTTCGGCATCAGCGCGCCGGTAGGGCAGGCCTGCACACATTCTCCGCAGCCAACACAGGTCGACGCCCCCATATCATCGTCAAAATCGAAAATGATATGCGCGTCGGCACCGCGTCCGGCGAGGCCGATCACATCATTCACCTGCACCTCGCGGCAGGCGCGCACGCACAGGTTGCACTGGATGCAGGCATCCATATTGACCGCGATGGCGGGATGGCTGCTGTCCGGGGCAGGGGCCTGCTTTGCCGGAAAGCGCGATGTGGACAGATTCTGGCTGTCGGCATAGCGCCATAATTCTGACGCCGGGTCATGCGCGGTGTCGCGCGCCGGCTGGTCGGCAACCAGCAATTCCATCACCATTTTGCGCGCGGAATCGGCGCGGTGGCTGTCGCTGGTGACAACCATACCCTCGGTCGGGGTGCGAATGCAGGATGCGGCAAGGACCCGTTCACCCTCAATCTCGACCATGCAGGCGCGGCAGTTGCCATCAGCACGATAGTCATTGGCGTCCTTGTAACACAGATGCGGGATATCGGTGCCATGGCGGGCCGCCGCCTGCCATATGGTTTCCCCGCCAATGGCCTCGATCTGTTTGCCATCAAGGGTGAAGGAGATATTTCTGCTGACTGAATCAGGCATCTTTTTTGCCCCCCACATCCTCGGGAAAATGCGTCATCACACTGACAAGCGGGTTCGATGCTGCCTGGCCAAGCCCGCAGATGCTGGCATCCGCCATTGCGCTGGATAATTCGCCAAGAAGCGCAGTATCAGGCGTTTCTGCTTCCATCATGGCGACGGCCTTCTCGGTACCATTCCGGCAGGGTGTGCATTGTCCGCAGCTTTCATGCGCAAAGAATTTCATCAGGTTGGTGGCTGCGTCCCACATATTGTCCTGGTCTGACAGCACCACCACCGCATGTGATCCGACAAAACATCCCTCATCAGCAAGCGCACCGCCGAAATCGAGCGGGATGTCGCCTTTTGAAGCGGGCAGGATGCCGCCGGATGCGCCGCCGGGAAGATAGCCTTTGAACAGGTGCCCATCGGCCATGCCGCCACACAGGCTGATCAGATCGTTCACCGTTGATCCCGCGGGCGCAACAATCACGCCGGGACGGGCAACACGCCCGGAAACCGAATAGCTGCGCGGGCCCGGATGGTCGGGCGTGCCCTGCGCGTTGAACCAGTCGGCACCATTTTCGACAATGTCGCGGATCCAGTGCAGCGTTTCAACATTATTGACCAGCGTCGGGCGCCCGAAAATGCCTTGTTCGGCAACATAGGGCGGGCGGTGGCGTGGCAGGCCGCGTTTGCCCTCGATTGATTCGATCATCGCGGATTCCTCGCCGCAGATATAGGCGCCGGCACCGCGTCGCAGCTGGATTTCGACATGCGCAGCCAGGCCGGCGGCGCGCACCTTGTCGAGTTCGGCGCGCAACAATGCGATGATTTCAGGATATTCATCGCGCATATAGATATAGCAGGTTTCAACATCCACCACTTTTGCCGCGATCAGGATGCCCTCAATCATGCGATGCGGGTCCTGCGACAGATACAAGCGGTCCTTAAATGTGCCGGGCTCACCCTCATCCCCGTTGACTGCCATCAGGCGAGGGCCGGGCTGTCCGGAAACGATGCGCCATTTGCGCCCCGTTGGAAAGCCGGCACCGCCAAGTCCGCGCAACGCCGCATCATCCAGCATCTGCAAAACCTGTTCGGTGCCGATGTCTCCGTCAAGAAGTGCACGCAGCGTGCGATAGCCGCCGTCAGCGCAATAGGCGTCGAAGCGTTTTGCCGCTACCGGCATTTCGGCATGGCTGTCCTGTTCGACGGCTTTCAGCATATCAAAACTGGCATGTTCGACGAGCTTGTGCCCAATGGCAGCGGCGGGCGCCTTGTCGCATGCGCCAATACAGGGGGCGGCAACAAATCGAACCTTTTCAGATGCATAGGGGCGCAGCTTTTCGAGCAATGTCTCGCCACCGGCCAACATGCATGACAATGAGGTGCAGACGCGCACGGTACAGGCGGCGGGCGCAGAGTCGCCTTCGCGTACCAGATCGAAATGATCGTAAAAGCTGGCGACCTCCCAGATTTCAGCCATGGGAAGCCGCATCCAGTCTGCAAGCGCGGCCAGATGGCGTGCCGACAGGTGGCGGTAATGGTCCTGAATGATGTGCAGCGCCTCAATCAACATGTCGCGCTGCGGCGGTGTCTCGCCCAGGAGGGCTTTGACCTCGCGAAAGGCGGCGGCATCAACCATACGGCCCTTTGGCTTGTAACGGCCTTTGCCACGGCTGGCTTTTGCGCCCTGCTTGAGCGCGCTCGGTACAGCTACTTCGTCCACCCCAATGCTCCCCCGTGCATGTCGCGTCTGCGACGGTAATCCGAATGGTTACTCTTGTCCCACAATCATCCGTTTTGCATGGCCTCTCATAGCAATATACGTCATACAATGGCGCAATCAGGACGGATTTGAGCCTCTCGGACGCTGTTCAGTCCTGTTTTCCTGTCCTGCTGTCCGGCATTGCGGCGTCCGGATCCGTTTTCTCAAGTTCGATGATGTCACAATTAATCATCTGTTTGCCTGCATGGGTAAAGTTGACGGTGACATGCATCCCGACAATAGATTGCACCTGTCCAATGCCCCAGTCGGGTCTATTGGGGTGATGCACAAAATCGCCAAGCGCAAAATAAAGCACGCGAAACTCCTGCAGGAAATAAGGACGGGCGCCGCCCCCTAGCCGGGCTTGCCAGAATCCACATGAAAAAAGGGGCCCGAAAGCCCCTTTCTAGTCTTTTTATGCACATTCTACCAGATGACGGCGTCTAGCTGGCCCGCAGTTCTGCCGTACTGGCATCGCTTATGGTATTTGCCTCAACCCGCGTATTCTCGATATTGGCTGGCAGGGTTGCCGGTGTCTGGTTGACCGCCTCGGTTTCGCGCAGGATATAGCCCTGACCCCAGACTGTATCGATGCTCACACCGCTGGCGCCGGCCAGTTCCAGCTTGCGCCGCAGCTTGCAGATGAACACGTCGATGATCTTTGGCTCAGGCTCGTCCATGCCGCTATAAAGATGGCTGAGGAAGGCTGTCTTGCTCAGCACAGATCCTTTGCGCAGGGCCAGAAACTCAACAATCCGGAATTCTTTGCCGGTCAGCGGCAATTGTGCGCCGGCGACCAGCGCCAGATGACGATTGAGGTCAACCTCAAGATTGCCAACCGATACCGTTGCCGAGCTGTGCCCGTGGGTGCGGCGAATAATCGCATCAAGGTTAGCCAGCAGTTCAAACCGGTCAAACGGCTTGGTCAGATAGCCATCAGCGCCAGCGCCGAGTGCAGCGATCTTGTCATCCGTGCTGGCATTACCGGAAACCACCAGAATAGGAACCGGTATATGGTTTTTGCGGATCAGTCGCGCAAGACGGGTGCCATCACCATCTGGCAGATTGATGTCCAGCAATACGGCATCAATCGCGTTATGCTTCAACTCGGCGAGCGCTGTCTCGATATTGTGCGCGGTCGACTGAAAATGGCCGGCCTCTTCGAGAGTCATGCCCAGAACGTCAGCAACAACCGGATCGTCTTCAACAATAAGAATATGCATGGCAAATTTCCCAAATTATCGGTTTCATTCTCACATCCCGGCCCGCCCCTGGAAGCTGTCTTCCGCGTTGGTCCGAAGCCCGGTGTGATCGTTAATCAAACCGTAATGTGTCCAATTCAAACCCTCAATTCACATATGCGTGATTTACTTTTTAGTAAGAAAATTTGTGAGTTAAAAGCCTTTTTTTAGAAACTAAGTCAAAAAAAATCCCCTCTTGATGCGATGGCCGTTTTTGTGTACCTCCTTTCTCCCTGTTCGGAAACGCAACCAAAACGAGCGAACTGCCTTGGTTTGCCTGTTGTTTTGGTAACGTGATGCGGGTTCCGGATCAGGCTTGAAATAACGCTTTTGGAAATGGAAATTCACATGGCCAAAAACACAGCAAAGAATCATAAATCAGCGGGCAACGCCAAAAATCCCACCAGCAAAGCGGGTGTGTCGGCGAATGGCAGCAAGGAAGCTGCTTCCCCGATTATGGTGCCTGAAGGCTATCGTCCGAGTGAGGATGAGGAATTCATGAACCCGATGCAGCTGGCTTATTTTAAGCGAAAGCTGGAAGACTGGCGGCTGGAATTGTTGGCCGAGGCCAATGAGACCATCACGGACCTGTCGCAGGAGAACCTGCACCAGCCTGACCAGATGGATCGGGCGCAGATTGAAAGCAACGCGGCCATCGATCTGCGCACACGAGACCGCGAGCGCAAATTGTTGCAGAAAATTGAATCTGCTCTGCGCCGCATTGAAGACGGCTCATACGGCTATTGCGTTGAAACTGACGAGCCGATCAATCTGCGCCGTCTCGAAGCCCGCCCGATTGCATCACTCAGCCTGCATGCGCAGGAACAGCACGAACGCATGGAGCGTATCCACCGCGATGACTGAAGGCGCGCTGCGCCTTTGACGAGTGAGGGCGCGCTGCGCCTTTCCTGTGATCGTATGAATACCGCGTAAACCACGCCCCGGAACAATGGCGGCCAGCATGAAAATGCTGGTCGTTTTTTGTTTGTTCTCATCTGTTCATGAAAAAACAAGAACAAAACCAGAAAATATACTTGATAAAAGAACAAATCAGGTACATGCTGCGTTCAGCTTTCGGGGCTGCCTTGTTGTTTCTGGCGTGATCACAGAGGCGGGTAGCCAGTGCAGGTGAAGCGTGGCTGTTAAAACAGATGCTTGAAGCAGACCTGTTGCAACAGATCATGCCGGCCTGTCGCTCTATGTAACCGGGCCGCAGATGCGGTTTTTGAGAAATGAGCCGCAGATGCGGCATTTGCAGTCATGGCGCACACATTCTGAATGCCGGATTTGGTCAGGGATGGACAGTATCAGGCTGCTATGCAAGAAGGAGAACGAATATGGCTGGAGTCGTAGTGGATCTCAAAATGAAGAATGAAGATAAGGAAAAGGCGCTCGAAGCTGCCATCGGGCAGATCGAGAAGGCGTTTGGCAAGGGTTCGGTGATGAAGCTTGGCCAGCGTGAATCCGCGGTTGATGTCCAGGCAATATCAACCGGGTCGCTCGGGCTTGATATCGGGCTTGGCATTGGTGGCTTTCCAAAAGGACGGATTATCGAGATTTACGGCCCCGAATCTTCAGGAAAAACGACATTGGCCCTTCATGCTGTTGCCGAGGCGCAGAAAGAAGGCGGCAATTGCGCTTTCGTCGATGCCGAGCATGCGCTCGATCCGGTCTATGCCCGCAAACTCGGGGTGAATATTGATGATCTTCTGATCTCCCAGCCCGATGCCGGTGAACAGGCGCTGGAAATTGCCGATACGCTGGTGCGTTCGGGCGCGATTGATGTGCTGGTGGTTGATTCCGTGGCTGCGCTGGTGCCACGCGCCGAACTGGAAGGCGAGATGGGGGACCATCACGTTGGATTGCATGCCCGTCTGATGAGCCAGGCGCTGCGTAAACTGACGTCATCGATCGCGCGCAGCAACTGTCTGGTGATCTTTATCAACCAGATCCGCCTCAAAATCGGTGTGATGTTTGGCAATCCGGAAACCACCACCGGTGGAAATGCCCTGAAATTCTACGCGTCTGTCCGTCTGGATATTCGCCGGATTGGTGCGATCAAGGATCGTGACGAGGTGATTGGCAACCAGACCCGCGTCAAGGTGGTCAAGAACAAGGTAGCCGCGCCGTTCCGGACAATCGAGTTCGACATCATGTATGGTGAGGGCATTTCCAAGATGGGCGAACTTCTCGACCTTGGTGTTGCTGCCGGCATTGTCGATAAATCGGGGGCATGGATTTCCTATAACGGCCAGCGTATTGGCCAGGGGCGGGAAAATGCCAAGAATTTCCTGCGCGACAATCCAGAGCTTGCCCAGGAGATCGAAGGCGCCATCCGGCAGAATGCCGGGCTTGTGGGTGACCAGATGCTCGATCAGTCGATTGCCGAAACGCCCGAGGCGATAACACCGGACGCACCGGAATCGCCAGAGGAATTGTCCCTGCCCGATAACAGCTAGCCCGATAACGGCTCTGTTGCGATAAACATGTCAGGCCTGTCCGTGTCATACACGGGCGGGCCTTCGCTTTTTTGTTGTCGGCTGCATCGTTACCAATCTGGGGCTGGACAGAATTGACCTCTGCCGCGTAAAAAAGGCCCCTGCCGGGCCATATTGTCCGGCGGTATAACCCGAACATGATCCGTGATGCCATGTGACGGACAGGGCAGGTGCCGCAGCCAGCATTACTGCGTCTGTGGGCAGGGTATTATTTCGGGACATCTCGTATGTCGCAGACTGAAGACAGAAAACAGGAACAGTGTAATGAGTAGCGCCAAGGACATCCGGTCGACCTTTCTGGAATATTTTGCCAGCCATGGTCACGAGATTGTCGCCTCCAGTCCGCTTGTACCGCAGAATGATCCGACATTGATGTTCACCAATGCCGGCATGGTACAGTTCAAGAACCTGTTTACCGGGCTGGAAACGAGCCATTTTAACCGGGCGGTGACATCACAGAAATGTGTGCGTGCGGGTGGCAAGCATAATGATCTTGAAAATGTCGGCTATACGGCGCGCCACCACACTTTTTTCGAAATGCTGGGTAATTTCTCTTTTGGGGATTACTTCAAGGACATGGCCATAGAGCTTGCCTGGAACCTGATTACCCGTGAATACGGCCTGCCAAAGGACAAGCTGCTTGTGACCGTCTATCACGAGGATGAAGAGGCAGCGAATCTGTGGAAGAAAATCGCCGGTCTTGGTGATGACCGGATTATCCGTATTGCCACCTCAGACAATTTCTGGGCAATGGGGGATACCGGCCCTTGTGGGCCCTGTTCCGAGATTTTCTTTGACCATGGTGATCACATTCCGGGTGGCCCTCCGGGTTCACCTGATGAGGATGGCGACCGGTTTATCGAAATCTGGAACCTTGTTTTCATGCAGTTTGAACAGACACCGGAAGAACGTCTGTTGCTGCCAAAGCCGTCAATTGATACCGGTATGGGGCTGGAACGTATCGCCGCCGTGCTGCAGGGCGAGCATGACAATTATGATATCGACATGATGCGCGCGCTTGTCGAAGCCTCGGCGGATGTATCGAATACTGATGCTGACGGTGAAAAAAATGTGTCGCACCGCGTTGTTGCCGACCACCTGCGGGCCACATCGTTTCTGATCGCCGACGGGGTGTTGCCATCAAATGAGGGGCGGGGCTATGTCCTGCGCCGGATTATGCGGCGCGCCATGCGGCATCTGCATCAGCTTGGCTGTGCTGATCCGGTCATGTACAGGCTGGTGCCGGCGCTGGTGGCGGAAATGGGCGGCCACTATCCCGAATTGGGGCGCGCCCAGCCATTGATCACCGAAACATTGAAGCTTGAGGAAACGCGCTTCAAGGAAACGCTGGGGCGCGGGCTGCGGCTGCTGAATGAGGAAATTGAAGGCAAGGCATCCGGCGGCACATTGGATGGCGCCACCGCTTTCAAGCTTTATGACACTTTTGGGTTCCCGCTGGATCTGACGCAGGATTTCATGCGCGGCTATGGCTGGCAGGTGGATACTGACGGATTTGATACGGCCATGGCAGCGCAGAAGGCGGCCGCACGCAAAGCGTGGAGCGGGTCAGGTGACAGCGCAACCGAGGCCATATGGCTTGATCTTGGCGACCAACTGGGCAGCACCGAATTCCTGGGCTACACCGCCGAAGCCGCCGAGGGTCAGGTCACCGCGCTGGTCGTTGATGGGGCGGCCGTAGATACGGCGACAGGCGGCGAGGTGTCGGTAATTACCAACCAGACGCCTTTTTATGCCGAATCAGGTGGCCAGCAGGGGGATGTTGGCAGCCTTGTGTGGGATGGCGGCAGCGCTGATGTCTTAGATACATTCAAGACGCCGGCCGGCATGTTTGTTCACCGTGCCAAGATCCGGGAAGGCGCGCTGACGATTGATACAAGCCTGCGCATGGAAATCGATCATGATCGCCGTCGCCGTCTGCGCGCAAACCATTCGGCAACGCATTTGCTGCATGAGGCTTTGCGCCATGTGCTTGGGGATCATGTGGCGCAGAAAGGCTCGCTTGTCGCGCCGGATCGGCTGCGCTTTGATTTTTCACATCCACGGGCAGTGAGCGCCGAGGAATTGTCGGCTGTCGCAGCCATCGTCAATGAACGCATCCGCATGAATAGCGATGTATCCACGCGTATCATGACACCTGATGCCGCCATTGAACTGGGTGCATTGGCCTTGTTTGGCGAAAAATATGGCGATGAGGTGCGTGTCGTGCAGATGGGGGGCGCAACCGATATCGCTGGCCGCGGTGCCTGGTCGGTTGAATTATGTGGTGGCACGCATGTGAACCGGACCGGCGATATCAGCCTGCTCAAAATTGTATCCGAATCAGCCGTTGCCGGCGGGGTGCGCCGCATTGAAGCCGTCACCGAATCTGGTGCACTGGACTGGCTCGATGGTCGTGAGGCGGCGTTGCAGCAGGCTGCGGATATGCTGAAGGTTGCACCTGAACAGGTGGCGGATCGTGTTGCCCGCCTGATTGAGGACAACCGGAAGGCCGAGCGTGATATATCGGCGCTGCGCCGCAAGCTGGCCGCTGGTGGCGGTGGTGCCGGTGATGGCGCAGTTGTTGTGAATGGCGTCAATTTCATTGGGCGGTTGCTGGAAGATACCCCGGCGCGCGAGCTCAAATCGATGGCGGATGAAATCAAGACAAACCTTACCAATGGCGTGATTTGCCTTGTGGCGACCGATGGTGGCAAGGCTTCGATTGTGGTTGCCGTTACATCCGACCTGGCTGACCGACATAATGCGGTAGATCTGGTCCGGGCGGGGTCTACGGCGCTTGGTGGCGGTGGTGGCGGCGGCCGTCCGGATATGGCACAGGCCGGTGGCCCGAATGCTGATGCTGCATCTGCGGCTATCGAGGCAGTGTCCGCGGCGCTTGGCTAGATTGTCCTGCACGGCATCCCGTCTTAAAGGCCAGGATCATCAGATGAAAAAAGGAGGGCATCAGCCCTCCTTTTTAGTGTGGTGCCGGCTTTAGTGTGGTGCCGGATTTGTATCGTCGCGTCAGCGCTATACGGCCAGTCAGCCTTTCATGGCTGTCTGCAGGTTGGTGTCCAGCGCATCGAGGAACTGGTCCGTGGTCAGGAACGGCTGATCCTTTGAAACCAGCAATGCCAGATCCTTGGTCATCTGGCCTGACTCGACGGTCTGTATGCAGACTTTCTCCACTGTTTCGGCAAAGGCCCCTACCTCGGGCGTATCATCAAAGCGCGCGCGATAGGACAGCCCGCGTGTCCATGCAAAGATGGATGCAATCGGGTTGGTTGATGTTTCCTTGCCCTGCTGGTGCTGGCGATAGTGACGGGTCACAGTGCCATGTGCGGCCTCTGCCTCGACTGTCTTGCCATCCGGGGTCATCAGCACCGATGTCATCAGCCCGAGTGATCCAAATCCCTGTGCAACCGTATCCGACTGTACGTCGCCATCATAGTTTTTACAGGCCCATACAAAGCCGCCTTCCCATTTCATGGCGCAGGCCACCATGTCGTCAATCAGGCGGTGCTCATAGCTAATGCCGGCGTCGCGGAACTTGTCCTCGAATTCGGTTTCAAACACTTCCTCAAACAGGTCTTTAAACCGCCCGTCATACGCCTTCATGATGGTATTCTTGGTCGAAAGATAGACTGGCCAGCCAAGGTCCAGTCCGTAATTCATGCAGGCACGCGCAAAGCCACGGATCGATTCATCGAGGTTATACATCGACATCGCGACGCCCCCGGCCGGGAAATCGAATACTTCGTGGGTGAACGGCGCGGAACCGTCCGCCGGCTTGAAGGTCATGGTCAATGTGCCGGCGCCAGGCACTACCATGTCTGTCGCGCGATACTGGTCACCAAACGCATGGCGACCAATCACAATCGGCTTTGTCCATCCCGGTACAAGACGCGGCACATTGTTGCAGATGATCGGCTGGCGGAATACGGTGCCGCCGAGAATGTTGCGGATGGTGCCGTTGGGCGAGCGGTACATGCGCTTCAGCCCGAATTCTTCTACACGCTGTTCATCGGGTGTGATCGTCGCGCATTTGACACCCACGCCATATTCCTTGATGGCATTTGCGGTGTCGATGGTGATCTGGTCATCCGTTTCGTCACGTTTTTCGATGCCGAGATCAAAATATTTCAGATCAATATCGAGATAGGGGAAGATCAGCTTGTCCTTGATCTTCTGCCAGATGATGCGGGTCATCTCATCGCCGTCAATTTCAACAACGGGGGTCTTTACTTTAATTCGGGACATCGACTTTCCTTCACAAAACGTGTTTATGCACAACGCCATGGCAGTCGTCATCCGACATACAGCAGGGCCCTCTACTATGCTGGTCTGCAGGGATGTCAAACGTAGCGACGCCGGGCAGGACCGCGCATTGGCAAGGTGGCACCGGCGCGTTCCGGACAGGTCGTCGCCTTTGTACGTTCGATGTACGTAATGTGCAAGGGGAAGGATGCCAAATACAGGCGTCTACCGAATATCCGCCGATAGAAAATGAAGCCGTCTAGCTGTCGAGAACATGCCTGAGATGGCCGGTCATGTCGGCAAGCGATGTGACGGTTTCAAAGTGGTCCAGATGGGCATCATGCATGAAGCCTTCGGCAATCACACTTTGCATCAGCGCCAGCAGATTGTCCCAATATCCGCCTACATTCATGATGATGACCGGTTTCTTGTGCAGGTCGAGTTGCCGCCAGGTGATAATTTCCATCGTCTCGTCGAGCGTGCCAAGACCGCCCGGGAGAACAATGAAAGCGTCACTTTCCGCATACATCATTTCCTTGCGTTGATGCATCGTATCGATGACATGCAGCTTGGTAACACCGGCATGGGCAATCTCAACCTTGTCGAGAAATTTGGGAATGATCCCCGTTACATAGCCGCCGGATTCAACCGCACCATCAGCGACCCGTCCCATCAGTCCGCTACGCCCGCCACCATAGACAAGACCCAGTCCGTGATCGGCAACCAGCTTGCCAAGCGCATAGGCAATATCACCATATTCAGGGTTGGTTCCGTGGGCGGCGCCGGCAAACACACAGACATTTTTCATTGATCGACACCAACATCCAATTGAAACAAGGTGTGTATATGATTACGCTGATAACCAATGAGTGCCACACAAAAGGGCGGTCCGGTGCGTTTTTTGATCTACATCGTGATTGGGGCAGGTGCTGCGCTGGCTGCGCTGGCGTTGGCCTTTGTGCTGCTGGGTGAGCCGGATGTCGAAACTGTAACACCGCCGCCGGCAAGCGAAACCACCGGCGCAACAGCCACCACCACGGAATCCGCAACAGTGGATGAAGACAGCGCAAATAGTGCCGGTGGGAGCGAAAACACGGGCGGGGCGCAGTCTGCCGAGACAGACGCCGCCACGACAGCTGCCGAAACAGCGGCGGCAAAAGCCGCGCCCGCGCTATCAATTGATCTGGCCCAGGTTAAGCCTGACGGCGCGGCGGTATTTGCCGGCAGTTCAGAGCCGAATGTGCGGATTGTCGTTTATGAAGGCGACATCCTCCTCGGTGAAACCATCGCTGATGCAAATGGTGAATGGGTGGTGATCCTCGACAAGAATTTGGGCCCTGGGGACCATCTGGTGTCAATCGGCAGCACCGACGCCAGCGGAAACGCCGTGGTTGCTGATATTATGCTGGGGATTCAGGTATCCGAGAACAAGGATGAACGTCCGCTTGTTGCGCTGCTGCCGCAAACCGAGGGCATGCCCCCGCAACTGCTGCAATCGCCTGATGACAAGGATGGGGACGGCACCATGGCCAGCACATCCGCAGATGCGGACCTGCCGCCCGCGCTGGCGCCGCGCGCACTGGCCTGGAAAGATGGCGGGGCGCTTGTTGTATCCGGCGCATCGCGGGGCGGTGTGCGTGTGACCGCTATGGCGGGTGATCTTGATTTTGGCGCAGGTGAGGTTGAGACAGATGGCAGCTGGCAGGTTGTCGGCAAGGTCAATATGGATGCGGCAATGCGGGTCATGAAGTTCATCCTGTATGACGGCGATGACAATGCTGTTGCAACCTACGCACTGCCCGTGGCAACCCGTGACCTGTCACGTGGGCTGGATGGCAGCCGGATGGTGGTTGTCCAGCGCGGTGACGCGCTATGGCGGATTGCGTATAGTTCTTATGGCGAGGGTGTCAGATTTGTGGATATCGTGCGCCGCAATGCCGGTACGATCAACGATCCGGATCTTATTTTCCCGAACCAGATTTTCACCATCCCGGACTAAAAATTCTGGGCGTCTGCCCCTGCTGCTGATAATTTCAACCAGGTGATGTGCTGTGGCGGAGCCCGGGCCTGCAGGGAGGAGATTTGAATGACCTCACATTCTGATTTTGGTGAGATCGCACCCGAAGGATGGCCGGTGCTGGCAGCTGCCGGCATTGCCACCATTCTGCTGGCATTGATTGCCCTTCCGCTTGGCGGTTTCGCCCTTGGGCTGATGCTGTGGTTGCGCCACATTCTGCGCATTCCGGTACGCCGGGTGCCGGCAGATGGCGATGCGGTGGTGGCGCCTGCCGATGGTGTGGTCACATCAATAGAGCGCCAGCAACAGATTCAGGATGGCCACATGCAGGACGGTCTGCCGCCAATGGCCCGCATCACGATCCGGACGCGTCTGACCGATGCGCAATTGCAGCGTGTCCCTGTTACGGGGCGTGTGCGGGACAATTTCCTGATCCCGGGCCTGTTCCTCGGTGCCGCCGATGAGGTGACAGCGCGACGCGATAATGAACGGCGTGAAATCACCCTTGAAACCGACACTGGTGACGCGGTGATGGTGGTGCAGATTGCCACCCGCACTGCACGCCAGCTGATTTGCCGTCATGGCCCCGGGCGCGCTCTGGCTGCCGGTGCGTCGCTGGGTATGGCACGCATGGGCGGGTTGACGGATCTGTTTGTGCCCGCCAATGCCGCTCTGACGGTTACAGAAGGGCAAACTGTCCTTGCCGGGGAAACCGTCCTGGCAAAGCTGGCAGGGCAGCAAAACGGCGACAGGTAATGCTGGATGCCCGCGTCAGACCCTTGCTGGACCGTCTGCTGGCCGGGCCGGGCCGGTGGCTCGCGCGGCTTGGCGTAACGGCTAATATGGTCACATTTGCCGGCTTTGGTTTTGGTATGGCGGGTGCGGTTGCGATCGGCGCGGGTTGGTTCACGGCGGCGGTGACGCTTATCCTCATCAACCGGCTATGTGACGGGCTGGACGGTGCAGTGGCCCGCGCGAGACGGCCCAGCGATGCCGGCGGGTTTCTGGATATCACGCTGGATTTCATTTTTTACAGCGCTGTTCCCTTTGCCTTTGCGGTGCATGATCCGGCACACGCCCTTGCAGCAGCATTTGTGATTTTCAGCTTCATTGGCACGGGATCAAGCTTTCTGGCATTCGCGATCATTGCCGAAAAGCGCGGCATTTCGACCGACCTGCGCGGAAAAAAGGCATTCTTCTATCTGGGTGGCTTGACCGAGGGTGCCGAGACTATCATTTTCCTTGTGGCAGTCAGCGTGTTTCCGTCTTTTTTCAGCGCGCTGGCGTGGATTTTTGGCATTCTTTGTTGGGTCACAACGGCCACGCGGATCTGGACAGGTCTGGCGCGGTTGCGCGACTCTGGTGCCGGACGAACAGGAGAAGATGAATGAAATTTGGTGTTGGCCAGGCGATTCCGCGTATTGAAGACCACCGTCTGGTAACCGGCAAGGGTCAGTATACCGACGATATTGATCCCGGCACAGGTCTGTCGATTGCGTTCCTGCGTGCCCCGCTGGCACATGCGCGGCTGGTGTCAGTTGATACATCTGCCGCCGCGGCAATGGCTGGCGTCCGGCTTGTTGCGACACAGGCCGATCTTGATGCCGATGGTGTGGGCGAAATTCATTGCGAACATCGCCTGACGAATGGTGACGGCACCAAGATGACGATGGTATCGCACCCGCCCATGGTGCGCGATGTCAACCGGACAGCTGGTGATATTGTTGCCATGGTTGTTGCTGATGATGCGACCACTGCCCAGGATGCGCTTGAACAGATCGATGTGCGCTATGATGGCATGTCAGCCGTCACGGATGTATATGCGGCCATGGCTGATGGTGCCCCGCAACTCTATGCCGAATATCCGCAAAATATCGCTTTTGACTGGCATGCCGGTGAACATGAGGTCACCGACAAGGCGCTGGAGACAGCCGAAGCAAATGGATATGAGATTTTCGACATTGATGTGATCAATAACCGGGTCATCATCAATTCGATGGAAACCCGCCCCGTTATTGTCGAGCCGGGCGATGAAGGTGACAGCCTGAATGTATGGTGTGGCACGCAGGGACCTGTGGGAATCGCCAGACAGCTTGCAGCGGCCCTGAATATGCAGGACGGTGCTGTCCGTGTGCGCACGGGCGATGTTGGCGGCGGCTTTGGTTTCAAGATTTTCCTGCACCCGGAACAGCTGATCACGGCCTGGGCAGCACGCAAGCTGGGGATGCGTGTGCGTTGGCAACAGACAAGGTCGGATTCCTTCCTTTCAGATTTGCACGGGCGCGATAACCGCACCAAGGCGCGTGCGGCCATCGATGCGCAGGGCAAAATTCATGCGCTTGCCGTGACCCTGCACGCCAATATGGGATCATGGCTGTCCAATTTTTCAACCTATATCCCGACCCTGTCAGGGTCGCGCACTCTGACCACCGTCTATGCTATTCCGACGGCGAGCCTGCGGGTGCTTGGTGTCATGACAAACACCCCCGCGGTGGATGCCTATCGTGGTGCCGGCCGTCCGGAAGCCAATTATCTGATGGAACGGCTGATGGATATGATTGCGGACAAGCTGGGTATTGATCGCATCGAAATCCGTCGCCGGAATATGATCACCGCTGAACAGATGCCCTACAAAATGGTCTGCGGTGGCACCATTGATGGCGGCGAAATACCGGAATTGATGGATGAGGCGCTGGCGCGTGCCGACCAGAAGGGCTTTGCCGCCAGACGGGCGGAATCGACCGCGCGCGGGATGTTGCGCGGCTTTGGCGTTGGCATGTATCTGGAGCAATGCGGCGGCGGCAGCGATGGCGGTGTCGATGTCAAATTCCGTGATGATGGCACCATTCTGGTGCTGGCCTCGCAGCAGGAAAATGGACAGGGGCATCGTACAACCCTGACACAGATCCTGTCTGACAAGCTGGGCTTTGATGCTGATAAGATTGAAATTCTGCAGGGCGATTCTGCCAGAACACCGCATGGTGCCACCGGTGGGGCGCGGATGACGGCGGTGCTTGGGTCGACTGTTGCCGAAGTGGCCGCGCGTACCCTTGAGGCAGCACGTCCCCATGCGGCCGAGGCGTTGAAATGTGACGCGGACGAACTGGTGTTTGTTGATGGCATTTTTTCTGCCAGCGGCACCAACAGATCAATCACCATCGAGGACCTGGTGCTGCGTCTGGTGCCGGAAAGTGGCGATCATCCATTCAACATCAAGCACAGCTACGAGCCTGACGGGTCGACCTATCCCTATGGCTGTCATGTTGCCGAGATTGAGATCGATCCGGCCACATGCGATGTGAATATCATGCGATATACCGTGGTTGATGATTTCGGTGCGGTCATTAACCCGTTGATGCTGGAAGGGCAGATCCATGGTGGTATCGCACAGGGGATCGGTCAGGCCATCCATGAATATGCAGCCTTTGACGAGCAGGGACAGCTGGTGGCTGGCTCGCTGATGGATTATCGCCTGCCGCGTGCGGCTGACTTGCCAACATTTGATATCCATTTCCGCAGTATTCCGTGCAAAAACAATATCCTTGGTGTCAAGGGATCGGGCGAGGCCGGTGCCATCGGCGCGCCACAGGCGGTGATCGCGGCGGTAACAGATGCGCTTGGCATTGCGCATATCGACATGCCGGCAACACCGGCAGCGATCTGGCAGGCGCTTCAGGACAAGCAATCCGGAAAGGTGGCGTGATGCGTGACAAGATCATCAAGACCGATGCCGAATGGCAGGCACAGCTGACCCCTGAACAATATCAGGTCACCCGCGCCCATGGCACTGAACGTGCCTTTACGGGGGCGCTGGATAAACATTATGCGGATGGCACTTATCGGTGCGTCTGTTGTGACGAGCCGCTGTTTTCCTCTGAAACCAAATTCAATTCGGGCAGCGGCTGGCCAAGCTTTTATGACGTGCTGGATGATGCGCCGATTGCAGAAATTGCTGATGACAGCTTTGGTATGCGTCGGACCGAGGTGCAGTGCGCGCGCTGTGATGCGCATCTGGGCCATGTCTTTCCTGACGGACCGGCGCCGACCGGATTGCGGTACTGCATCAATTCGGCCTCTCTGTCTTTTGAGGATGCCGAGTGAGATCAGTCGAATCGGATTGAGACCGTCATACCTGTTGCGCTGTCTGGCGTCAGGATGATCCGGCAGACGGGATGAGGATATGCGACAGGGCGTTTTGCGGTGCCAGCGGCGACGCGTCGATGGTCGTCAATTCTGAATCGATTGTGGTCAGCCCGGTCTTGTGACGGTGGTGGTGGCGATGTCTGTGCTGGTGGCCGTGCTTATGGTCACCATCATGCAGCCGGCCCGCCCGCCGGGGCAGTTCATCAGGTGCCAGCATCCCGTCAGCATTTGTATCCAGCCGGTCAAACATCTGCGCCAGTTTGGCTGAAAATTCATCCGCTGAGATGCTGCCATTGCCGTCTTCGTCCAGGCTTGTAAAGCGCGCCGCATTCTTCGCCAGCATTTCTTCACGGGTCAGCATGCCGTCCCCGTTCGTGTCGAGTTTCTTGGCATGAAAACCCTGATAGTGCGTGCGCTGGCCAAAATGACCCGACTGGCTGGCGATGGCGAGGCCGGCAACGATGATGCCGGAGAGCGCAAGTCCGCCCGCAATGATAAAAGTGCGATTGATTGATTTCATGTCGTTGTCCGTTCTCTTCAGAAGTTGCCAGAAGGTTCGTGGCACCGGTATGCTCCTAGCGATGGGTGGTTGCGGATTCACACCGGTGCCTGTGTGTTATTTTGAAAGACAAAGCGGCGTAAAAGAGGCACCGCAATGACCGTTTTGGGAAATCTTCTGGTGCGCCCTGCCACATTTTGTCCAGCAGGTGTTATGCCGGCCGATGGTTCTTGAGAGGCATTTCTGATGATGACAGAGCAGGTTTCGCGGATCAGTGGAACAACGCGCGTTTTCGGCTGTATTGCCGATCCGGTGGACCATGTGCGTGCGCCTACAGTCTTTAATACGTTATTTGCCCAGCAGGCTATTGATCACGTCATGGTGCCGATAAACGCGCCTGCAGATGATCTGCACAGAATCATCGAAGGATTGCGGCGCATGCCCAATTTTGGCGGTATGGCAGTCACTATTCCCCACAAGGTGCCGCTCGCGGAGTTGTGCGACACGCTGGGGGCGGCAGCGCAGCTGACAGGTGCCGTCAACGCCGTGCGCTTTGATGATGACGGACGCATGCATGGGGACAATTTTGACGGGGCGGGCTTTGTCGCGGGTCTGCGGCTGAAAGGACATGATCCTGCAGGCAAGTCGGTGCTGATGATCGGGGCTGGCGGCGCGGCGCGCGCCATTGCACTGGCGCTGCATGATGCGGGTGCGCGCGAGATCAGTATTTATAACCGGACGCTGGAAAAAGCAGCTGCCATTGCTGCGGCTGTCAATGGCAGCGATGGTGCGTCGAGAATAAAGGCGGTTCAGAACCATGACGGCAGCAATGTTGAGTTGATTGTAAACACCACCAGCCTTGGCCTTCATGCCGGCGATATGCTGCCACTGCCGCTCGAATCTGTGGATTACGGCACGCGCATCGCGGATATCATCATGACGCCGGCGGAAACTGAGTGGCTGCAGGCGGCACAGCGGCGCGGACTGCCGATACATCACGGGCATCATATGCTGGATTGCCAGATTGACTTGATTGGCCGGTTTATCGGGGCGCTCTAGTACGGCCGCCCTGACAAATCTGCGATGAAATGGCAATTGAGTTTGACGGCCACCCGCATTATATCTCGTGCACTGGATATCAATGCCGTTCCAGAGATCAGTGTGAGGATCCCATGACCGATTCAGCAAATGCCTGGACTGACGAACGTCTCGAGCAGCTTCGCAAATTATGGGATGACGGCCTGTCAATCTCGCAAATAGGCGAAGCGCTTGGTGTGTCTCGCAATGCCATTGCGGGCAAGGCGCATCGTATGGGCCTGCCAAAGCGGCCCTCGCCAATTTCAAAGGCTGCCACCGAGGTCAAGAAACCAGCAAAGGCAAAGCCGCCTGCCGAGCCGGAAAATCTGCCGCTGCGGCTGGAACTGCGCAATTTGTCCTGGTCACGCAGCAAATGCTGTTGGCCGTTCAATGACCCGAAAAAGACAGGGTTCTATTTTTGTGGTGCGCGTGTCGTGCCCGGCAAGCCCTATTGCCTCGAACATTGCGAGGAAGCCTACACGACCTCGCGGGACAGCCGCTGATAAAAATGCCGCTGTCATTCCTGTGTGACATTCCTATCTGACGGGCGTTCCTCCGGGCGAGCCCGGTAAAGGTGCGTTTCGATGATCAAATATCGTGCTGACTATCAGCCACCGTCCTGCAAGGTTGTTTCTGCAGGCATAGACATTTCCATCCATGATGAATACGCGATGGTGACGACGACCTTGGCATTGTCGCGGGTGAATGACGCACCCTTTATTCTGAACGGGCGCGATCTCACCCTTCATGAAATCAGTATCGACGGGCGACTACTTGATGAGGCTGACTGGCCGGTTGTGCCGGAAGGGCTTTCCTTTTCCGGCCTGCCTGACAGCTGTGTGTTACGGGTCCGATCACAGTGCCACCCGCAGACCAATACATCGCTTGACGGGCTGTATCTGTCGGGGGGCATGTATTGCACACAATGTGAGCCCGAAGGGTTCCGCCGGATGGCCTTTTTCCCGGACCGGCCGGATGTGATGACGGTCTTCACCGTGCGTATCGAAGCGGATAAGCGCTTCCCGCAACTTCTCTCGAACGGCAATCTTGTTGAAACGGGCGAGATCGATGCGCAGCGCCATTATGCGCTGTGGCATGATCCACATCCAAAGCCAAGCTATCTGTTCGCCTGTGTGGCTGGAGACCTGGATCTGGCGGCGGATCAGTTCACAACGGCCTCTGGGCGGGTGGTTGATCTGCATATCTATGTCGAGAAGGGCAATCTTACCCTGACCGGGCATGCAATGGATTCGCTCAAACGGTCAATGAAATGGGATGAAGATGTCTACGGGCTCGAATATGACCTTGATCTGTTTCAGATCGTTGCGGTCAGCCATTTCAATATGGGCGCGATGGAAAATAAGGGGCTGAACATCTTCAACAGCAAGTTTGTTCTGGCCGATCCCGAAACGGCGACAGATGAGGATCTGCACCGGGTGGAATCCATTGTCGCGCATGAATATTTCCACAACTGGACCGGCAACCGTGTTACCTGCCGCGACTGGTTTCAACTGACATTGAAGGAAGGTCTGACGGTTTATCGCGACCAGTGTTTTTCCGCCGATATGCATGATGAGGGCGTGCAGCGCGCCAGTGATGTCAGCCTGTTGCGCGCGGCACAGTTCCCCGAAGACCGCAGCCCGACCGCCCATCCGATACGTCCTGAATCCTATCGTGAAATCAACAACTTCTATACACCAACCGTGTATGAGAAGGGGGCAGAGGTGATCCGGATGATGGCCGGCTTAGTGGGACGTGACGGGTTTCGGCGCGGGATGGACCTGTATTTCGAGCGGCATGATGGCCATGCGGTTACCTGTGACGATTTCATTGCAGCGCTGGCAGATGCGAATGGTTGCGACATGACACCATTTCAGCGTTGGTACATGCAGGCTGGCACGCCACGCCTGACCGCGCGTCGTCATGCTGACGGCGACGGGTTGACGGTGACCCTCACGCAAAAGGTCCCGGACACCGCCGCCAAGACAGCGCGTGACCCGTTGCCGATTCCCGTGCGCATAGGGTTTGTTGGTGCTGATGGCGCATCTGTCAGTACCCGCATTGGCAGGCCCGGAAATGCACCCGGAGACGCACCCGGAGACGCGCCCGGAGATGCGCAGGCAGAACATGTGCTGCTGGTTGATGAGGAAAGCGCAACCTTTACCTTTACCGCCGCTGACGGCGGCGCGTTGCCAACTGATGTAACGCCAAGCCTGCTGCGCGGTTTTTCTGCGCCGGTTGAACTGGATGATGATCTGGAAGCTGGTGAGCGATTGCGCCTAATGGCCCATGATAGTGATTTGTTCAACCGCTGGGATGCGGCGCAGATGCTGGGGCGGGATGCGATCCTCGAGGCCGCTGGCGGTGCGGCACCAGCGGTGGATGACCTTGCCTGGGGATTTCGTCAGATACTCGATAATGCGACGCTGTTGGATGATTTCAAGGCGGGGAGCCTGCGTTTGCCGGGACTGCCGGTTCTGGAAGCTGCAAGCCATCCTGCCGACCCGGTGGCCCTGTTCCATGCGAGATATGCGGTGATCGGCGCGCTTGGCAAGGCCCTGTCTGACGAGATCGCTGCGGCTACGGCGCGCCGCGAGACGTTGGCAGCCAGCGCCGGCGGGCGTGCGCTTCTTGTGCAGTTTGTCGAGTTGGGGGTCGCTGCAGGCGATGCCGATTGTGTGGCGGTTGCGGAATCGATGGTGGCGGACAGCAATATGACCCTGTCACAGGGCGGGCTGAAGGCGTTGATCCATTGTGATGATGCCGCGCGCACCCGCGCGCTGGCCGCGTTTCATGATCGCTGGCAGGATAACGCCCTTGTCATGGAAAAATGGTTCCAGATGGAATCCATGTCATCTGCCGGTGATGGCATAGGCCGCCTTGACGCGTTGATGCAGCACCCGGGTTTTGATCCGAAGAACCCGAACAAGATCAGGGCAATCCTGGGCGCTTTCATGGTCGGCAATACACCGCATTTCCACGCTGCAGACGGGTCAGGCTATGATTATATCGCCCGACAGCTGGTGGCCATTGACAAGCGCAACCCACAGGTGGCCGCGCGTATGGCGCTTCCATTGACCCGCCTTGATGCCTATGGTCCAGACCGTCAGGCCAGCATGCGTGCCGCGCTTGGCTATGTGCAGAGAGGTGCGGAATCGAATGATCTGCGCGAGGTTGTCGACAAGGCGCTCTAGCCTGTCAAGCTAGCGCAGCAGGAATGCCGGCACATGGCCGGTATCTTCCAGTGTATCGCCGCTGCATTCCGGCGGTGCGGGCAATTCACCCGGCGCGTTTTCGTGCTTCTTGCGCGACCGGCCACCGCGTGAACGGCCTGCATTGGCTTTCTTTTCGTCAGCTTTGTCTTCATTTGCCGGGGCGGTGCTGGCAGCATCTGCGTCCGCGATGTCCTTTGCCGGTGATGCGGCGGCAGAAGACCGGCGACGGCCAGCAGATTTGCCGGCGGCTGGCTTGGCCTTTGTGTCAGAGGCAGCCTCGGCGTTGGTTTCTGCATCGATCAGCGGAATGGGTTTGCCGATCAGTTTTTCAATGGACCCGACATATTTGCGGTCATCTTCACTGGCGGCGATCGTGAAAGCACGGCCTGATTTGCCAGCGCGGCCTGTGCGGCCGATACGGTGCACATAGTCCTCAGCATTGCCGGGCACATCAAAATTAAAGACATGGCTCAGGCCGGCAATATCAAGGCCACGTGCGGCGACATCAGATGCGATCATCAGTGGCACTTCACCATCCTTGAATTTCTGCAACGCATCAAGACGCGCGGACTGGGTCATGTCACCATGCAGCGCCACTGCGCTGAAATCATGCCGCTTCAACGATGTCACCAGCGTGCTGATGTCACGCTTGCGGTTACAAAAGATCACTGCGTTCTTCACATCTTCCGAGCGCAGAAGGTCGCGCAGCGCCGCGCGCTTGCCCTTTGGCGATGTCCAGACAAGGTGCTGTGCCACGGTATCGGCGGTAGAGGCTGGCGGTGCCACCTCGATGACTTTTGGATTGCTGACAAACTTGTCGCTCAGTTTCTTGATATCGTCGGACAGGGTTGCCGAGAAAAACAGGGTCTGGCGCAGGGGCGGCAACAGGCCGACAATGCGCTCGACATCGGGAATGAAACCCATATCCAGCATCCGGTCAGCTTCATCGATGACGAGTACCTTAACGTCAGTCAGCAGCACCTTGCCGCGCTCGAAATGGTCCAGAAGGCGCCCCGGGGTGGCGATCAGCACGTCTACACCCTTGCTGAGTGCAACATTCTGGTCGGCAAAGCTGACGCCGCCAATGAGCAGGGCCATCGACAGCTTGTGATAGGTGCTGAATTTCTCAAACGAATCTGCAACCTGCGCCGCCAGTTCACGCGTTGGTGCCAGGATCAGCGATCGCGGTAACCGTGCCTTGGCGCGACCAGATGCCAGTATTTCGATCATCGGCAGCGTAAAGCTGGCCGTTTTTCCTGTACCGGTCTGCGCCGATCCAAGAATATCGCGTCCCATCAACACATATGGGATCGACTTTTCTTGAATAGGTGTGGGTTCTTTATAGCCGAGATCCGCAACCGCCTGGCTGAGTTCGTCGCATAAACCGAGTTCGGAAAAATTCACCGGTACCGTCCTTTGGTAACCTATTTCAATATCTGCACGGAAGAGAGCCCTTCAGCCACGACGTTAAGGGGGTCGGCGCTTACCGTTGTCTGCGCGTCATCTGCGCATCTTCGTCAAACCGGTTTCTACTGGGCATTACTGGACCGAGGTGATACAGACATATTCCGCAAACGTCAACCGGACACAATGTCCCTGCGCCGGATAGGGTCTGCCCATCTGGACCTGTTGCCACAGAATTGAGCGATGTCGTCCCGTTTTACTCCGATTTTCATTCCCGGCCTGATCCTGACCAGCGACCTGTTTGCCGCCCAATGTGCCGGTCTGGAAAGCCCGGTGCCCCCACAGATTGCCAACACGCTTGGCCATGACAGCATTGCCGGCATGGCGAGGCAAGCCCTTGGCCTTGCGGCCGGGCCCATCCTGCCCATCGGCTTGTCCATGGGCGGTTATGTGGCGATGGAGATGGCGCGTCTTGCACCAGATCGCCTTGTCGGGCTCGGCCTGCTGAATACGGCGCATAAGGCTGACGACGCTGCGCGCCGTGAGCAGCGCCTTGCCACCATTAAAATGGCGCAGAGCGACCGTTTTCGCGGTGTGACCCGTCATTTGCTGAAATCGTTCCTGTCGCCCGCCGCAATGGCGGATGAATCGCTGGTCGGCCGGGTGATTGCCATGGCTGCCGCTGTCGGGCGCGAGAATTTTGTGCTGCAGCAACGCGCGATATTGGGACGACAAGACCAGTCAGACACATTGCGCAGCCTTGACGTGCCGGTGCTGGTCGTTGGTGGCAGCCTTGATACATTAACGCCGCCTGCACGGTCGGAAGAGATCGCTGCACTGGCACCGGCCAGCCAGTTGCTGATCCTTGAGGATGTCGGGCATCTGTCCACCCTTGAGGCGCCGCAGGCGGTCACCGATGCGTTGAACGGCTTTATCGCCCATATAAGGCATGGCAGCGCATAACAGCTGCCCTACAGGTCGAGATCGGCAAGCACATCCTCGGCATGGTCACGAATATAGCCAAAGCGCAATTCGGCCTTTTTGCCCATCAGCGTGTTGACCAGCTGGTCAACACCGCGGCGCGCATCCGCACCGATGGTGTCGCGCCGCGGCAATTCCACGCGCAGCAACCGCCGCGTTTCTGGATTCATCGTGGTTTCGCGCAACTGTGCCGGTGGCATTTCGCCAAGACCCTTAAACCGGCTGATTTCAATCTTGCCGCGTGCGCTGAACCCGCTTTGTGTCAGCTCTTCACGCTGCAGGTCGTCCAGCGCATAGAGCGTCTTGGCCCCCTGTGTCATGCGATAGAGCGGCGGTTGCGCCAGAAACAGGCGTCCCGCCTCGATCAGAGTCGGCATTTCACGATAGAAATAGGTCATCAGCAGCGCCGCAATATTCGCCCCGTCAACATCGGCATCGGTCATGATGATGACCCGGCCATAGCGCAGATCATCAATGCGGAAATCCTTGCCGGCGCGCACGCCCAGCGCCAGTGACAGATCGGATAGCTCCTGATTGGCCCCCAGCTTTTCCGTGCTGGCGCTGGCGACATTCAGGATCTTGCCACGCAGCGGCAAGACAGCCTGTGTTTTGCGGTCACGCGCCTGTTTGGCTGATCCGCCGGCCGAATCCCCCTCGACAAGGAACAGTTCGGTCTGGTCGGTGTCATTCAGTGTGCAATCTGCCAGCTTGCCGGGAAGGCGCAGCTTGCGCGTGGCCGATTTGCGCGCAACTTCGCGTTCCTTTTTGCGCCGTTTGCGTTCCTCGGCGCGTTCGATGGCGGCATCCAGCAGAAAGGTGGCACGGGCGGCATCTGCAGCAAGCCATTGTTCAAACCGGTCACGTGCCGCCTGTTCCGTCTGCCTTGTGGCCTCTGCCGACACCAGACGGTCCTTTGTCTGACCCTGGAATTGCGGGTCACGCAGAAAGACAGACAGCATCACCGCCGTGCCGGCAAACACATCATCGGCAGTGATGTCAGCGGCTTTCTTATTGCCTGCCAGATCGCCAAAGCTGCGCAGGGCGCGGGTGATGGCCTGGCGGAAACCGGTTTCGTGCGTCCCGCCCGACGGGGTCGGTACCGTGTTGCAATAGGAATGGAAAAAGCCGTCTTCGCCGCCATTCAGCCAGGTGATGGCCCATTCGAATTTCTGCCCGTCCAGCTCCACCTGCGCGGCAAAAGGGGTGGAAATCAGCAGGCCCTTGTCACGCGTGGCATCATCCAGGAAATCGGCCAGCCCGCCCGGATAGTGCAATGTTTCATCGGCCGGCACCGTATCGTCATTCGCCAACAGGGCCGGATCGCATTTCCAGCGGATTTCCACCCCGGCAAACAGATAGGCCTTTGACCGTGCCATGCGATAGAGCGTCGCCGGCCGGAATTTCGGGTTGGCGCCGAAAATTTCGGGATCGGGGCAAAAGCTGACGCTGGTGCCGCGCCGGTTCGGGGCGCTGCCGGTTTCGACCAGTTTGCCCTGCGGCAGGCCGCGCGCAAAAGACTGGCTATAGAGTTTTTTCTCACGCGCGATTTCGACATTCAATTCGGATGACAAGGCGTTTACCACGGACGCGCCAACACCGTGCAGGCCACCCGATGTGGCATAGGCCTTGCCGGAAAATTTGCCCCCTGCATGCAGGGTTGTCAGGATTACCTCGACCGCCGATTTGCCGGGGAATTTCGGATGTTCGCCCACCGGCATGCCGCGGCCATTATCGCGGATGGTCAGCCGGTCTGCGGCCTCCAGATACATGTCGATGCGGTTGGCATGGCCAGCCACCGCCTCATCCATCGAATTGTCCAGGATTTCGGCTGCCAGATGATGCAGGGCGCGTTCATCCGTGCCGCCAATATACATGCCCGGGCGATGCCGGACGGGCTCCAGCCCCTCCAATACCTCGATATTCGAGGCATCATACCCATCAGCATTTGCCGCGGCACCAAACAGATCGGCCATAACTCACCCGTTTTTCACACTAGTTGGTTGCAGCGCGCGCAGGCGCCGCGCTGGAACAGGCCGCCCGGACCGGGCCACCCCACGGGTCTTTCTACCGTATCTTGCGGTGGGGTGAAAGATGGAACGCGAGATATAGCTGCGCCAGCTGGTGCTTTTTTCCCGTCACTTAACCGAAATTTAAGAGGGACCGGGGTAGGGTGATGCCAATTTCACGAAGATGTATGGATCACGCAAGACATGCGGTGACCAAACAGATTCAGGACCAACCAGATCTGTTTTCACGCAAAAGGAGCCAAGGCTGATGACCCTGAAAAGAAACCGTCCATTGTTGACCGCCACTATTTTGGTGGCGGCCCTGTCCATGCTGGCTGCCTGCGGGACGCGGCCATCGCTGGTCGATTACCGTCCGGTGGTCGACAGCTATAATACGAATATGGCGACCTATGAAGGCGACCGGACACAATGTGTGAATGTCGCCATGCAGGCGCAGGCGGAATATGACCGCCGCGAAAAGGAACAACGCCAGTCCAATATGACGGTTGGTTTCATCATTGGCGCGATTGCCGGTGCCGCCGTGGGCTCGGCCACAGGCGAGGCGGGTGACGGCGCGATCGTCGGGGCCACGCTGGGCACGCTGGAAGGCGGGCTGGCCGAGACTGACTTTGATCCGGTCACAAGCCCGCGCAAGATCGTCGACCGCTGCATGCAGAACCGCGGCTACGAGATCCTCAATGATGAAGGCAAGGGGATGTAGGGGAAGCCCAAAATGCTGATGGAACTCGCAAGGAACTATTTGGTTGTTTGGTGGCTTAGAGACAAGAAGCGCCCGTGGTCTCACTCGTTTATGATCGTCTTAATATGTTTTGTGATCAATGTGGCGATCTTCTTAGTTACAGGTTTGTTGCTCGATTCCGAGTTGTTAAGCCGAGAAGATATCGAATTTCTAGTCGGAAACATTAAAGATTACACTCTAAACCAAATAATTAGGATCCTGTATGTGTCTTTTCTGTTCGTTCCGATTTTCATTTGGCTTGAAACAATTCGGTTAGCTAGAAAACGGAAGCGAACTGAGGCAATCAAAAGGTGATCCTGCGCCTGCTAAAATTCTGAGAGTAGGGCGTTAGAATGCGTCCCTGGTTAGGTGCTTGCTAGATGAGAAATCGGTTATTTGGATCGCTAACGATTGGCCATATGGGTGCCGTCTTTGAACTTATTTGCCGAACCCGCAAACGTTTGCCCCCAAAATTAATTAGTTCGCGAGCCAATCTACCCTCACTACTGTTTGACCTTGCTTTAGTTCCGATCATTAGCAGGCAAATGCTAAGCGTTTCGTGATTGGGTTCCACTGTATCGCATAAGCGACTTAAACTAGCTTCAAGTTGCTCTTTTGCTTTTCTTACTCTCTTAGATCTTCCGCCCATTTCGATGATTACTGTGATAATGGCAGTGGCACTAGCATCATCGGAAACAATCAAGCAATCTGCTTTTAATCCGTCATTTCCAATTTTTGCTGCTGAGGCTTTGTCGAGACAATATTTGAGTGGTTGTTTAAAACCGTCTAAGCGCTTTGCTCCTGCGAAGCTATTTACTTTTGCGGGTTCGTAGACACGCTTTATCTTCTCCAGACAATTCTCGTTGTTATTCATTTGTAGAATCAAGTATTTGGTTGGAGGTATTTAGCTGCCTGTCGAATACATCCGAGAATTGATGAATGTCGAAGATTCCAAGCATTGGCACAAATAGTATTTCTCGAATGATGCTTCCTGACTGTTCTTGACGTTTAGAAAATTCATAGACTGCTACGTCATTCTGATCGATTGGGCTAACGTTCCCCATAGGTGTTTTTAGTCGCGAGGCTGAGACATTGTTGGAAATCTGTTCGATCAGAATTGGGCTATGAGTTGTTATGATTACTGTCACACCTTCCTTTGTTAGGTCGGACAGCAAATTGCCTAGCGTAACCTGCGCTGCAGGATGTAGGTGTGCCTCTGGCTCTTCTATGATTACAGCGTCCCCAATCGAAATTATATTCCTAAAAAACGGTACCAGAATTCCAAGCTCAGTAATCATCGAAGAGGCTCTATTCAAAGGAATTGTGTGACCTTTTTGTTTGTAATTAATGTTGCTGGTCTTGCTTGATGAAATCTGAGGCTCTAGCTCAATTTCACCGTCCAAGAGCTCTGTTTCAAATCGATCACCGAACTCTTCCAAAGGAGGTGAGTGTTTCATCTTAAGGGCTCGGAAAAGTACGTTGATGTCACTTCGCAGTTCATCAGGTGTGTCCAAATATTGGAGCTTTTCAAAAAAATCGGCAGTTATCCCATCCGCGCCTGGCATTGCCCTCAGAGTGTTATTTGCACTAGCTCTAACATAGGCAACAAAAATAGCCTCCTTGCCTTTTACTAAGCCTGATCTTCCGGCTGGAAAAAAGTGGATGCCTGCTTTTGAAAACCTAGTAATGCTTCTGGCCAAATTTCTCTGTCGCTGTGTAAGTTTGGGGGCTTTCCTCACCCCTAAAGGTGACAAAACATCTTTGATCTTTTGAAAACCTTTTGGAGTATACTGCCCGAAAGTTTGTTTACTTTGGGTTTGGCGCCCAATCCTAAGCTTGAAGGTTGAGTCTAGTCCTTCGTTTTTTACATAGATGACCGTCGACGCTCGTTTTCTCGGTTTGGCAATTAGTTCGGTAAGTTTATTAACGCTGAGGCATTTTCTTAATTTTATTAATGTGCCCTTGTATAAATTAGTCGTTATTTCTTCCATTATTGGTGAAACTAACTTGTTGCTATTTTTCTGTTGTATCTCTGGTGAAGGAAACATGACGCCGCGACACGTGGCCCGCTGTGCTAGAAGGTAAGCATAAATCATTGAAGCAAATATTGTTTTCCCACTATTGCTTGGTCCGAAGAATATGGTTAGTGGTTTGACCTGAATTTCTCGAGCAGATGAAATTGGTCCAAAATTCCTAAGGGAAAATGTACATTGTTCAGCAGTAGTCTGTGTCCGAGACTTAATCTTACTCATATGTTTGACCTTAATTATTAGCCATTCTGCGAAAGCTTCAGGAATAAACACAGCACATGTTTGGTTAAGAATCGTTTAAGGCGATCAAAGTTTGACCCACAAAAAACCCCCGGGCGTTTGCCCGGGGGTTTTGTCTGTTCTGCGGCTGCCCTGTCCGGCCGGTGGGCCGGGCAGGGGAATTGTCTGACAGTCCTTAGACCGAGTAGTACATTTGGAATTCGACCGGATGCGGGGTATGCTCCAGCGCGATAACCTCTTCCATCTTCAGCTCGATATAGGCATCGATCTGGTCGTCGGTGAAGACATTGCCCTGGGTCAGGAAGCTGCGATCCGCGTTGAGCGCATCCAGCGCCTCGCGCAGCGAGCCACAGACGGTCGGGATCTGCGAGAGTTCCTCGGCCGGCAGGTCATACAGATCCTTATCCATGGCATCGCCCGGATGGATCTTGTTCTGGATACCGTCAAGGCCGGCCATCAGCATCGCCGAGAAGGCCAGATACGGGTTGGCCATCGCATCTGGGAAACGTACCTCGACGCGCTTGCCATTTGGCGAGTTCACATGCGGGATACGGCAGGATGCCGAGCGGTTGCGCGATGAATAGGCCAGAAGCACAGGGGCCTCATAGCCAGGGATCAGGCGCTTGTAGCTGTTTGTCGACGGGTTGGTGAAGGCGTTCAGTGCCTTGGCGTGCTTGATGATGCCGCCAATATAGTGCAGCGCCATTTCCGACAGGTCGGCATAGCCATTGCCGGCGAAAAGTGGCTTGCCATCTTTCCAGATCGACTGGTGCACATGCATGCCCGAACCATTGTCACCGGCGATCGGCTTTGGCAGGAAGGTTGCTGATACGCCATAGGCGTGGGCGACCTGATGCACGCTGTATTTATACAGCTGCAGGTTGTCGGCGGTCTCGATCAGCGTACCGAACTTCATGCCAAGCTCGTGCTGTGACGGCGCCACCTCATGGTGATGCTTTTCAACCGGCACACCCATATCGGCCATGACGGACAGCATTTCGGAACGGATGTCCTGGCCGCTATCGATTGGCGGGACCGGGAAATAGCCGCCCTTAACACCAGGGCGGTGGCCCATATTGCCCTCTTCATAATCGCGGGCGCTGTTATAGGGGCCTTCGGTTGAATCCACCTGATACATGGCGCGGTTCATCGAAACGTCGATTTTGACGTCCTCAAAGATGAAGAATTCCGCTTCCGGGCCGAAAAAGGCGGTGTCGCCAATACCGGCAGATTCCATATGTGCCAGCGCGGCCTTTGCCGTGCTGCGTGGATCGCGGCTGTAGGCCTCGCCAGTCGATGGCTCCTGCACGTCGCAGAAAATGGCCAGGGTCGGCTGGGCAAAGAACGGGTCGACATAGCAGCGGTACAGGTCAGGCATCAGGGTCATGTCAGACTCGTTAATGGCCTTCCACCCGGCGATGGATGATCCGTCAAACATAAAGCCCTCGGCGAGCGCTTCCTCGTCGATGGTGTCAATATGCTGGGTCACGTGCTGCATCTTGCCGCGCGGGTCAGTAAAACGGAGATCGACATATGTGATGTCGTTTTCCTTGATCATCTCCATGATCGCTTTTGCGTCAGACATGGGTGTTCCTTCCATTCGTCTCTAAGGGGTCTTGCGCCGGCATGCCGGCATTCTGTCTACAGGCAGGCGCGCGGATCAGACCGCATCGCCGCCGCGTTCACCGGTGCGGATCCGGATGGCCTCGTCGATGGTCGAGATAAAGATCTTGCCGTCTCCAATACGTCCGGTCTGGGCTGCCTGTTGAATGGCATCAACAGTGCGTTCCAGAAGCGAATCCTCGATCACAACCTCGATCTTCACCTTGGGCAGAAAATCCACGACATATTCCGCGCCGCGATAGAGTTCGGTGTGGCCCTTCTGGCGCCCAAACCCCTTTGCCTCAAGCACGGTAATGCCCTGGATTCCGACATCGTGAAGGGCTTCCTTTACCTCATCCAGCTTGAACGGCTTGATGATGGCTTCGATTTTCTTCATGGCGTCTTTCCTGTGTTTGGCAAGGCGGCCCCGGCGGGTACCGACCCTGCGAATGTCCGGGAAAATGCTGCAGGCGGGGATTGGCGACAAGCATAGTGCCGCATCGCACGCAGCACGGATGTCGATTCTGGCAGAAATGCACAAAAATTAGGCAGCGTGCCAAAATATGTGGCGAAACGGGCATCGGTGTTGTGCCGGCAGCGGTCTGGGAGAATCACATTGCCGGCAGAGATGCGCCGCGCCCGGTCGCAGGATTTTGGCTGCGCGTGTCAGTCTTTGGCCTGTCCGTGACCATCAACATTATCGGCACCATCGTCAGCGGCACCATCGGGAACGGCATTGGGAAAAAACAGCTGCTGGCCCTGCCGCGTCAGGGTGGCGATATGTGCCTGGCCGCGCGGCGAGAGCAGCCAGTCAGCAAATCTGTCGGCCGCTGCGCCAGCAACTGACGGGCACCGCTCCGGGCTTATGCTGACGATGGCATATTGATTGAATAATGCGGGATCACCTTGCATGAGGATGGCATGGTCGAACCGGTTTCCAAAGGCCAGCCAGGTGGCCCTGTCGGTCAGGGTATAGCTGTGTGACTGCACGGCATAATTCAGCGTGGCCCCCATGCCGTTTCCGGTTTCGCGGTACCAGCTGTCCTGTCCAGCCTGCGGTGTCAGCCCCGCCGCCTCCCACAGCCCGCGTTCCTTCATGTGGGTGCCGCTGGCATCCCCGCGTGAGGCGAAAGGCGCGCCGGCGGCTGCAATGCGTTGCAATGCGCTGCGCGTATCTTTTGCCGTGGCAATGCCGGCAGGGTCCGCCGGCGGGCCGATAATGACGAAATCATTATACATCAGTTCGCGGCGCAGCGTGCCAAAGCCGCGGGCCACAAAATCCAGTTCGGCGTCGCGCGCATGGGTAATCAACAGATCGCCATCACAATTGCGCGCATTTTTCAGCGCCTGCCCGGTGCCAACGGCGATAACACGCACGGCAATGCCTGTTTCTGCCGCAAAGGCAGGTGCCACATGGCGATAAAAGCCGGAATTCTGCGTGGATGTTGTCGATTGCACAACAACGGCATCCTGCGCGGCGGCGCGCCCTGCTGTTGTAAAACCCGCGGCAGCGAAAGCCACCATCATGATGGTTAATGCCATCTGCCGGACCGGCAGAATCTTGCTGGCACCAGACTGTATCAAAATCCAGCCGAAAACATGTGTGATCATCGGTTTTTCTATGCCTGTCCGAGCGCGGCACGCTGGCGCGCCACGGATGCCTGTACGCGTTCCATGGCCGCCATCTTGACGGGCCCAAAGCCGCGAATATCAGCTGCCGCGTCCAGAATATCGTGCCATGCCGTACGGTCTGCCTGCGGATCAAAATCGGCCATCAATCCAAGATACCAGTCAATCAGGGCACGCTCTGCCTTTCGGTCATGCTGCATGCCAAACGGGTCAAACCGTGTGCCGCGCAGTATCTTGCCGCGCGCCAATAGCGGGAACAGATGGCGGATGAACCGCATCGGTGTCTTTTGCGGCCGGCCGCGCGCGTCGGTCTTGCGGGTCAGGAAGGGGACAACCATGTGGTTGACCACGCGATAGCCGGGGGCAAACTGGCTGGCCAGCATGTCGCCGAACCCAGCCCTGGCATGAAGCCTTGCCACCTCATATTCATCCTTATAGGCCATGACGCGATACAGTTGGCGCGCCACTATACAGCGCAGGGCGTCATCATCGCAGCGCGCGGCAAATTCATCCATTCGCGTGCGATAAAGAGCGGCATAGGCCGCGTTCTGATAGGCCGTCAGCAGGGATTCGCGATGTGCAAGGATCTGGCTGTAATCCTGCGGGACGGGAGTGTCGGTGCTGGCCGGGACGCACGCGTCTGTTACCGTCTCGGGGGAGGCAATCATCAGCCGCCCCACCATAAAGGCCAGCCGGTTCATGTCCGGTTTGACGCCGTTCAGTTCAATCGCGCGGCAGATCGCCTCAAGTGATACCGGCACCACGCCTTGCTGCCACGCAGCCCCCAGCACCATGATGTTCGCATAGACGACATCGCCAAGGACGGCCTCTGCCACATAATTGGCGTTAAAGCCTTCGATTGTCTGCGTTCCGGTGGCAGCGGCAATCGCGGCCAGCCTGTCATCAATCTGCAAGTCAAGGTCGCGTTTGTCGATGATCTCGCCTGTGGTCATCTCGGCAAAATTGATCACCGCGCGCGTGCCTTGCTTATAGGTCGACATGGCCGTTGGAGAGGCTGACACCACCGCATCGCACCCGATCAGCGCGTCGGCGGCCCCGTTGGCGATCCGCGTCTGATGCAGCTGGTCCGGCGCGCCTGCCAGCCGCACAAAGCTCATCACCGCGCCGAATTTCTGCGCCAGTCCCGAGAAATTCAGCAGGCTGGTTGCCGTGCCATCAAGATGTGCTGCCATGGACAGCACAGCGCCAACGGTGACAACACCCGTGCCGCCAACGCCGGTGACAAGTATGTCATATGGCGCGTCGACGGGTGCGGGTGCAGGTGCGGGCAGCGCGGCTATGGCCACAGAAAAATCCGGCATGGCGGTATCGCGCGTCAACCGGTCCCCTTCAATCGTGACAAAGCTTGGACAAAAGCCGTTAAGACAGGTGAAATCCTTGTTGCAACTCGAAAGATTGATCCGGCGTTTCCGGCCCAGCGGGGTTTCCAGCGGTTCGACACTGAGACAGTTCGAGGCAACCGAGCAATCACCGCAGCCTTCGCAGACAGCTTCGTTGATGACCACATGCCGTGCCGGGTCCACTAGGGTGCCGCGCTTGCGGCGGCGGCGTTTCTCTGCGGCACAGGTCTGCAGATATATCAGAACAGACACATCGTTGAATGCGCGCAACTCCCGCTGCAGACTGTCCATCTCGGCGCGGTCATGGAAACTGGTCAGGGCCGGGTAGTCACCCCGTGCGACGGCGGCGATGTCATCCGATACAAGGGCAATGCGCCGAACGCCTTCGGCAGCACAGATATGCGCGATCGATGCTGGTGATATTTCGCCATCGACCGCCTGACCGCCGGTCATGGCAACCGCATCATTAAACAGCAGTTTAAACGTAATGGCTGTTTTTGCAGCCACGGCCTGCCGGATGGCCATGGACCCGGAATGAAACCAAGTGCCATCGCCAATATTCTGAAAGATATGTTTGTTTCCGTTGAACCGGCTTGTTCCCACCCAGTTCGCGCCTTCACCACCCATCTGGCAGATATATTTTGTATTGCGGTCCATGATCGTTGCCATGAAATGACAGCCGATACCGGCAAGTGCTTCGGAACCTTCGGGAACACGGGTCGATGTATTATGCGGACAGCCCGAACAGAAATGCGGGGTGCGTTGGCTGAAAGGCGGTATGTTTGCGCGGTGTTGCGGCGCTGTCAGGGCGGTGGCGCGGCCGCCAAAATCGGCCCCGTCGCAATGGGCGTCCAACCGTTCCGCAACAAGGGGTATCAGCGTGGCGGGGGTCAGTTCGCCCGCTGTCGGGACAAGGGGCGCGTTGGTGGCGCCGGTTTTGCCGGTAATGCGGGCGGGCGCGCGGCTGCCCATGCGCGTGGCGATGCTGCGGATTTGGTCCTCGACGATGCCGCGTTTTTCCTCAACCACCAGAATTTCGGCCTTGCCATCCATAAAGGCCATGGCGCCGGTTTCTTCAACTGGCCAGACAAGCCCGATCTTGTAGATATCGACCCCGTGTTGGCGGCAGGCTGCGGCATCCATTCCCATAAGCCGCAAAGCTTCCATCAAATCGCCATGCGCCTTGCCAACAGTGATGATCCCGAGCCTCGCCTGTTTTGTGCCACAGATCACCCGGTCAATCGGATTGGCGGCAGCGAATTGGCCGGTGGCTGCAAGCTTGGCTTGCATCCGTTCTTCAAGATGCAACCCGGGGGCATCCGGCCAGCGGACATGCAGCCCGTCGGCCGTGTCAGACAAGGGCGGCCGTACAAAATTTGGCAGGGACGGCAGATCCACTGTCTGGCCAGCCTCGATCAATTCGGACGCCGTCTTGAAGCCGGCCCATAGTCCGGCATAGCGGGACAGCGCAAAGCCGAACATCCCAAAGGACAGGATGTCAGCAATCGATGCGGGGTGGATAACCGGCACAGATGCGCTCATCAGGCTGAGTTCGGACTGGTGGGCGATGGTGGATGACACACAGCCGTGGTCATCCCCTGCTACCATCAACACACCGCCATGGGGCGAACTGCCATAGGCATTGCCGTGTTTGATGGCATCGATCGAACGGTCAACACCGGGCCCTTTGCCGTACCAGAGCGAAAACACACCATCAACAGTTGTCGCGGGTTGGCCTTCTGCCTGCTGGGTGCCGGCAATGATGGTGGCGGCCATATCCTCATTTACCGCCGGGATAAACTCGATGGCATGTGCGTCAAGATGGCGGTTGGCACGCCATAATTCCTGATCAAGGGCGGCGAGCGGTGATCCGCGATAGCCGCTGGCCATGCCACCGGTGGACAGGCCGGCCGCCGCATCACGTCGCGCCTGGTCCAGCATCAGGCGCACTAGCGCCTGTGTGCCGTTCAGGAACACCCGGCCCGATGTCTGTGTATACCGGCTGTCCAGCGTTGTTGCCATAAGGCCGGTCTGCGCGCCTCCGTCCGGGGGCAGCGTGCCGGGCTGGATCATGTCTTCTGGCGCCATTATGAACTGCCTGTTTTTAATTGCGGCCTGCCAGATAACTGTGCGGCAAACAGCCAAGCGGGGCAAGGGGGCAGGGCGCGGCATTCCGCGCCACAAGCGGCGGAATGGCAGTGTTTTTCAAGTGGTCGCGGGACGATCCGGATAATTTGGATTTTTGCAGGGAAACGCACTTGCGCACAACTATGGCCTCGGCTAATGTCCCGCCCTGCATTTCTGTGCTTTGTATCTTGGGTTGCAGCTATGAGCGGTCGGCATATTTGAACCGCGATACCAGGTTGGACAAAAGGCGCATTGCGAGATGCGATGGCGGGTGTAGCTCAGTTGGTTAGAGCGCCAGTTTGTGGCACTGGAGGTCGCCGGTTCGAAACCGGTCACTCGCCCCACTCTCCGGACATGGATCAGGCGTGCTGGTTTCATGTCGTGCGGGTACCACGCTGCGGGCGTGGCGGAATTGGTAGACGCGCTGGATTTAGGTTCCAGTGGTGAAAACCGTGGGGGTTCAAGTCCCTCCGCCCGCACCATTCTGGTCCGTTGCCATACGGACACCACGCTATTTCAGGCCTGCCATGGGGCAGTGCCGCCGGCACCACCGCCAAACAGGGACATACAGGGTTCGATGAAGATTTCAGAAACCAAGGCCGAAGGGCTGCTGCGCGAATATTCGATTGTCATTACCGCTGCGGAAATCGACGAACAGGTGACAGCCAAGCTGAATGAGCTGGCGTCAACCGTCAACATGCCGGGGTTTCGCCCCGGCAAAGTGCCGATGTCGGTGGTAAAATCCCGCTTTGGCCCGCAGGTGCAGGGTGAAGCCCTGAAAAACGCGCTTGATGAAGGGGCCCGCAAGGCGATTGAAGATAATGAGCTGCGCCTTGCCAGCCAGCCAAGCGTCGATATCAAAGCCTATGAAGAGGGCAAGGATCTCGAGGCGGCACTGGCCTGCGAAGTGATGCCCGAAATCAGCATGCCGGATCTGTCGGCGCTGAAGATTGAAAAGCCGGTCCTTGAAGCCGGTGACGCCGAAATTGATGAAGCGCTGAATAATATCGCCGATGCCAACCGTCCAACTGTTGAAGTCAGCAAGGCGCGCGCCGCCAAAAATGGTGACATTGTCATTATTGATTTCATTGGCCGCATCGATGGCGAGGCGTTTGAAGGGGGTTCGGCTGAGGGCCACTCGCTGGAACTGGGGTCTGGCAGCTTTATTCCCGGATTTGAAGAAGGGCTGGTTGGGGTAAAGCCCGGCGAGACACGCGACGTCACCGTCAATTTCCCTGATGATTATCAGGCGACACATCTGGCCGGCAAGCCGTCGGTATTTGAGGTCACTGTCAAGGAATTGCGCGAGAAGGGCGATGTTGCCATTGATGACGAACTGGCAGCACGTCTTGGTTTTGACGATCTTGGAGCGCTGCGCGAGGCCGTTGGCGGACAGATTAACGGTCAGCATGCCACCGCATTGCGTCAGGCGTTGAAAAAGAATGTTCTTGATGCGCTTGCTGATGGCGAGGCGTTCGATATTCCGCCTTCGCTGTATAATTCGGAATATGACAATGTCGCCCGTGCGATGAACCCGAATGCACCGCAACCACATACGCATGCCGAGGGTGAGGAACACGACCATGATCACCCAGCTGCTGATGAGGGCATGGATGATGATGCAAAGGCCGAAGCCAAAGCCGTTGCCGAACGCCGCGTGCGTCTTGGGCTGCTGCTGACTGAAATCGGCCGTGTGAATAATGTCGAAGTCAGCGAGGAAGATACGCGCCAGGCTGTCTTTGAGGAAGCGCGGCGCTATCCCGGTCAGGAACAGCAGGTGCTGGAATATTTCCAGAAAAATCCAGAGGCTATGCAGCAGCTGGCTGGCCCGATTTTTGAGGATAAGACCGTTGATTTCATCCTCGAAATGGCCAGCGTAACCGAGGTCGAGACCGATACGGACACGCTGTATGCGGCCCCGGAAGAAACGGCAGCGCCCGCCAAGCCGGCAAAGAAGGCAGCCAAGAAGAAGGCAGCCAAGAAAGCGGCAGACGCGTCCGCAACGGCAAAGAAGGCAGCACCGAAAAAGGCTGCGGCGAAAAAGACTGCTGCCAAAAAGGCAGCGAAGAAATAGTCTGTCGGCAATAAGCAAGCGCCGGGATGCCCCGGTGTTGCCATCAAGGAGACGATCGCATGAGTGATTTTGACCAACCAGTTGCCAATCTGGTGCCTATGGTTGTCGAACAGACCAGCCGGGGAGAGCGTGCTTATGATATTTTCTCACGCCTTCTCAAGGAACGTATTATTTTCCTGAACGGTCCGATCGATGACGGCACAGCATCGCTTGTCTGCTCGCAGCTGCTGTTCCTTGAATCGGAAAATCCGACCAAGGATATCGCCATGTATATCAATTCACCTGGTGGTATTGTGACCTCTGGTCTCGCGATCTACGACACAATGGAATATATCCGCCCCGACGTCTCTACCGTTTGTATGGGACAGGCCGCGTCCATGGGCTCGTTGCTGTTAACCGCAGGTGCCGCCGGCAAGCGCTTCAGCCTGCCCAATGCGCGCATAATGACGCACCAGCCGAGCGGCGGGTTTCAGGGTCAGGCAAGTGATATTGAAATCCACGCCAAGGAAATCTTGGACCTGCGGCGGCGGTTGAACGGTATCTATGAGAAACATACCGGCAAGACTCTGAAACAAATCGAAAAAATCATGGAGCGTGATACCTTCATGACGGCAGAAGACGCGATGGATTTTGGCCTGATTGACGAGGTTGTCGAAAAGCGTCCAGTGCCTGAAGGGGATGGTTGATTACCATCCAGACTGAAAAACGGTACGTGATTTGCAGGGTTTGTAAGAGGGCCCCGCACGAATATCGTTGAATCCGCAGCAAAAGCCCCCATAAAATACCATAGGCGCACCGCATTCACACATGCGGTGTGTGTTACCGCCAGCGACTCAGGGAGTCAGACCATGTCAAAGACCGAAGACGGCGATAAGGGTACTCTGTTTTGCTCTTTCTGTGGAAAGAGCCAGCATGAAGTGCGCAAGCTGATTGCAGGTCCGACCGTATTCATCTGCGATGAATGTGTTGAACTGTGCATGGATATCATCCGCGAAGAGCATAAGACATCATTGTCCAAGGGGCATGATGGTGTGCCAACCCCGCTGGATATCAACAAGGTTCTGGATGAATATGTCATCGGACAGGCCCGCGCAAAGCGCGTGTTGTCGGTGGCTGTCCACAATCACTACAAGCGTCTGGCCAATGCCGGCAAGACCGGTGATATCGAAATTTCAAAATCCAATATCCTGCTTGTTGGCCCGACGGGGTGCGGCAAGACCCTCCTGGCGCAGACATTGGCGCGCATGCTGGATGTGCCATTCACCATGGCCGACGCCACGACGCTGACAGAGGCCGGCTACGTTGGCGAAGATGTCGAAAACATCATTCTGAAATTGTTGCAGGCTGCCGACTACAATGTCGAACGGGCGCAGCGCGGCATCGTCTATATTGACGAAGTCGACAAGATTTCCCGTAAAGCTGATAACCCTTCAATTACGCGCGATGTGTCTGGCGAGGGCGTACAGCAGGCGCTTTTGAAGATCATGGAAGGCACTGTTGCCTCAGTGCCGCCCCAAGGGGGGCGCAAGCACCCGCAGCAGGAATTCCTGCAGGTCGACACAACCAATATTCTGTTTATCTGCGGCGGTGCCTTTGCCGGGCTCGACAAGCTGATTGCCGGTCGCGAATCTGGCGCTGGCATCGGCTTTGGTGCCACAGTCAGGGCGCCGGACGACCGCAAGACAGGGGAGTTGCTGTCCGATCTGGAACCGGAAGATCTAATCAAATTTGGCCTTATCCCCGAATTTGTGGGCCGGCTGCCAGTTGTCGCGACGCTGGAAGACCTCGATGAGGGCGCGCTGATTCGCATCCTGACCGAGCCGAAGAACGCGCTGGTCAAACAGTATCAGAAACTGTTTGAGATGGATGAGGTATCGCTTGAATTCCGCGAGGATGCGCTACGCGCGATCGCCCAGAAGGCGATAGCACGCAAGACGGGCGCGCGGGGACTGCGCTCGATCCTGGAAAATATCCTGATGGAACCCATGTTCGATATCCCGACCGCCGGCGATATCGAGGAAGTGGTGATCAATTCCGACGTCGTGGATGACGGCGCAGCGCCGCTTGTTGTTCACGCCAAAAAGCCATCAAGCGCCGGTAAGAGCGCCTGACCGCTGCGACATCCCGTCGCCAGCAACGGTTTATGATCCAAAAGGGTCACTGTCATTACCGGCCGTGACCCTTATTTTGTCCTGCCCCCAGTGCCCCCAGCCTGCAAGCAGGGCCGCCATTCTATCGTCATTGAGTGAAATATTACGCGGCAGCGCTGAAAGGGCTGCGGCGAAAATATTTATTAATGTATTGTTAATCCGGCAAACGCCTTTGTCGGCTTGAAGATTCACGGGAATGGACCCATATCCCTGAAAGAGATAAGAGTGCCCTACCGTCAGACGGCTGCCGCCACCTTGAAGCCCGCATATGGTTTCCGGCGGCGACCGTCACCAGATCGAAGAACAGCAAGGTAAATTGAAGGAGCCTTATATGTCAGACGGAACCATGATCACCCTCCCGGTTCTGCCACTGCGCGATATTGTTGTGTTTCCCCACATGATTGTCCCGCTTTTTGTTGGCCGCGAAAAATCAATCCGCGCGCTGGAAGCTGTCATGGCGGAGGACAAGCAGATCATCCTTGTCACGCAGAAGGAAGCTGACATTGAGGATCCGGATGAGAACGGTCTGTACACAACCGGGACAGTCGGGTCTATCCTGCAGCTGCTGAAGCTGCCCGACGGCGCCGTCAAGGTCCTTGTCGAAGGTGGGGAGCGTGTCGCCATCAATCCTGACAGCTTGCACTCTGATCACGGGTTCCTGGCAGTCGACGCCGAGATTTTGGACCAGAATGGCCATCTGGGTGGCGACACAGATGGGCTGGCACGCGCATCGGTGCAGCAGTTCGACCAGTATATCAAGTTCAACAAAAAGGTTGCCTCGGAAGTGCTGAGTGCCATCGAACAGGTGGAAGAGGCAGACAAGATCGCCGACATGATCGCGTCGCATCTGGCGGTTAAAATTCCTGAAAAGCAGGAATTGTTGGAGATGCTGGACGTACACCAGCGGCTGGAGAAAATCTTCGAGCTGATGGAAAATGAGATTGGCGCGCTGCAGGTCGAGAAGCGGGTGCGTAATCGCGTCAAGCGTCAAATGGAAAAGACCCAGCGCGAATATTATCTGAACGAGCAGATGAAGGCGATCCAGAAGGAGCTTGGCGATGGCGATGAAGGCCGCGGCGAGCTGGAGGAGCTGGAAGAGCAACTCGCCGCACTCAAAATGCCGCAGGCAGCGCGCGAAAAGGCAGATGCCGAACTGCGCAAGCTAAAGAACATGGGGCCGATGAGCGCCGAAGCCACTGTGGTCCGCAATTATCTGGACTGGTTCCTTGCCGTGCCATGGCAGAAATCCAGCCGCCTGAAAAAGGACATCAAGGTTGCGCGCGACATTCTGGACGCCGATCATTACGGGCTGGAGAAGGTCAAGGACCGCATTATCGAGTTTTTGGCGGTACAACAGCGCACCAAATCGGTCAAAGGCCCCATTCTGTGTCTGGTCGGCCCCCCAGGCGTCGGCAAGACGTCGCTTGGCAAATCCATTGCCCGTGCCACTGGCCGTAAATATGTCCGTATGGCGTTTGGCGGTGTGCGTGACGAGGCGGAAATCCGCGGCCATCGCCGCACCTATATCGGGTCTATGCCCGGCAAAATCGTTCAGGGTATGAAAAAGGCGGAGACGAATAACCCGCTGTTCCTTCTGGATGAAGTCGACAAGCTTGGCGCTGACTGGCGCGGTGATCCGAGTTCGGCATTGCTGGAGGTTCTGGACCCGGCACAGAACAGCACCTTCCAGGACCACTACATGGAGGTCGATATCGACCTGTCCAAGGTATTGTTCATTACAACGGCCAATACATTGAACATGCCGCAACCGCTGCTCGACCGGATGGAAATCATCCGTCTGTCCGGCTATACCGAGGATGAAAAGCTGGAAATCGCCAAACGGCACCTTCTGGCCCGTCAGGTTGAGGATCATGGCTTGCGGGATGGTGAATTGAGCATCAGCGATGATGCCATCCGTGACATTATTCGCGGCTACACGCGCGAGGCAGGTGTCCGCAACCTCGAACGCGAACTTGCCAAGATAGCCCGCAAGACGGTAACGCGTCTGGTCAGCGGTGAAGCAGACAGTGTGACGTTGGAACCCGAATCACTTGAGGACTTCCTTGGTGTGCGGAAATTCCGCTTTGGCGAGATCGAAGAAGAGGACCGTGTCGGTGTTACCACCGGTCTTGCATGGACCGAAGTTGGCGGTGAATTGCTACAGGTTGAGGCTGTGCGGGTGCCCGGCAAGGGCAAGGTGACCGCGACCGGAAAGCTTGGCGATGTCATGAAAGAATCGATCCAGGCGGCCGAGTTTTTCATAAAATCACGCGCATCCAGCTATGGAATCGATCTCGACGAGCTGGCGAAAATGGACCTTCATGTGCATGTGCCAGAAGGTGCGACACCCAAAGATGGCCCGTCTGCTGGTGTGGCCATGGTGACATCAATTGTGTCTGCTGTGACCGGGATCGAGGTGCGGCGCGACATTGCCATGACGGGTGAGATAACACTCCGCGGCCGTGTTCTGCCCATCGGTGGTTTGAAGGAAAAGCTGTTGGCAGCCCTTCGTGGCGGCTTGAAGACAGTGTTGATTCCAAAGGAAAATGAGAAGGACCTTGCCGAAATTCCGGACAATGTGAAAGACGGGCTGCAGATCATTCCGGTCGGGATGGTGGATGAGGTGCTGTCAGCCGCGCTGGTACGAGAGCCATTGCCAAACACCATATCTGGTGGTTCGGACGATGATGCCGAAACTGTCGCCATCGCCGAGCCAAAAGCAACCGGGGACGATATCCGCGCGCATTAGAAATCGCTATAACATAGGGTTGGTAAAGGTTTGCGCGTTTGTCAGGTGTCTTTTTTTGTGGTCATTTTGCGAGATTGCTGTAAAAGATAAAGACATCTAACAAACAACATATTGGGGGCACCCATGAACAAAAACGATCTTATTTCCTCTGTTGCCGATTCCGCAGATCTGTCAAAGGCAGATGCTGGCCGCGCCGTAGACGCTGTTTTTGACAGCATTGCCTCGGCACTCAAGGGCGGTGGTGATGTTCGTATCGTTGGTTTTGGTACTTTCTCAGTTGCACATCGCGCTGCAACAACCGGTCGTAATCCGCGCACCGGCGAGACCATCCAGATTGCAGCGTCAAAGCAGCCTAAGTTCAAGGCTGGTGCCCCGCTGAAAGACGCTGTTAACAGCTAATTTTTTGCTATCTTTTTGAACGCCGGCCCGATATAAGGGTCGGCGTTTTCCGTCGCACAATGCGACACTATGTGGGTGGTTAGCTCAGCTGGGAGAGCAACTCGTTTACACCGAGTAGGTCGGGGGTTCGAACCCCTCACCACCCACCATTCCTTCAGCTTAAATTCTCTTGCCAGACCGCGGTCGTTACGCCGCGCGCCTTGGCGTCTCCTTGCGGTTTCACGCGCTGCATACCCATGCGTTCGGTCCGGATCGGATCAGTCAATTTTTCTTTCGATAACAGGGGTGGACATGCTTGACAGTCTGCCGGCCTTGTTTTACCAATCTGTCACCTTTTCAGGTGGGTCGCGTTCCGGCGCGATTGTTTTGAAAATGGGGGTGTAGCTCAGTTGGTTAGAGCGTCGGCCTGTCACGCCGAAGGTCGCGAGTTCGAGTCTCGTCACTCTCGCCATTACAAGGATTAAAAATTGGATCGTCCAGGGTTTTGTATATTACCATTCACGACACTGTATTGCGAAAATAATAGAGTAAGGCTTTGTTGTGAAAGTGAAGAACGTACAGAGATAAATTTATCAAAAGACGTTGGTATTGCAGATGTATGGAACAACGATTTTTATAAAGATATCCGACAGCAAATGTTGGATGGAAAATTACCCAAGGCTTGTAAAATTTGCCGACTAAATGAAGAAGTTGGAGAAGAAAGCAAGCGCCAATGGGAAAACAAAAACTATACAAAGTTAATTGAGGATATCCAAAATTATCAGAGTGTAGTAGTAGATAGCCCAGTCAATTTTGATGTGCGCCCTAGTAATAAGTGTAACCTAGAGTGTGTGATGTGTGATGGAGTAGTTAGCACGGCAATTATCAAACGTGTTGATGAATACAAACAGCGCAACAACCTAGAAGACTTTGTAATTAGTAGTGGTGTTGATTGGCAAGAAAATCATTATATTATCAATCATGTAAAGCAAAACAGTGATAAGATAAGAATGATGAAGTTCTGTGGTGGTGAACCATTTCTAACAAAGGAAGTGGTGGACATTATAGAATATCTTGTAGAGTCAGGTAACGCACCCAATATTAGACTGGCATTTATTACCAACGGCACAGTCGTTAGAAGTAGATGGTTCAGTGAAATGCTTGTGCATTTTGAGGACGTAAAACTTAACGTAAGTGTTGATGGTGTAGGCAGTGTAGCAGAGTATGTACGCTATCCAACCAAATGGAGTGTAGTAGATAAAAACCTACAACTGTTTAAAAAACTGGAAACTGAACACAGTAACATTAGATTGAGTTTAGCACCAGTTATACACTTGCTTAATGCACTGCACATACACGAAGTAATAGAGTATGCCGCAGTAAACGATATCAACATAGCATTAAGTCCAGTGTACCAAGCAAGCGATGAGCAACATCTTGATGTGTCATTATTAACAGACGAATTGAGACAAACTGCTTATCAAAGAGTTCAGGAAGTGCTAGCCAAGCACCCCGATATCAGCTTTAACTTGGGTAGAGGATTTATTAATCATCTTATTGAGATGGAATATGATCCAGATCCAGGTAAGATTGATAAACTTCGTCAGGTTGTTCGTTATTGGGACGACCACAAAAAGACAAAATTTAAAGATCAGTATGAATATTTAAATTATTTGCTTGACAAATAAATAAATATACATATAATGATAATATAAGTTGTCCAATGTCCCGTTCGTCTAGTGGCCTAGGACTCCGCCCTTTCACGGCGGCAACAGGGGTTCGAGTCCCCTACGGGATGCCAACTTATAGAACTATTAAATCAAATAATTTACAAACAGGGAAGCGATCGCTTCCCTTTTTTAATGGGAATAAATATTTAAAACAGGAGACTGCTATGAAATATGGATTTAATAGTTATAACAGTTGGGACAAATTAAAGAAATGCTTGGTTGGCAATGTATACCCAAAAGGATTTTTTGAAGTATATCCTGATGCAAGAGTTGCAGATGCACTCAGCAAAGTCAATGAAGATAGTCGTGAAGATGTTGCTGGGTTAAAAAACATATTGAAAAGCGCAGGTGTTGAAGTAGTACAAACACCAGATACTGTAACTACATCCGATGGTACTCCTATATTAGATGTTAATCAACATATTGAAATTGGCGGCACTATCAGTAAACCACTAATGGCACCCAGAGACGAGTTCATTGTGTTTGGCGACAAGATGGTAAACACAAGCAAAACATCCACTTATAAAAATTGGGGTCCTTGGCAAGGGTGCGAAGATTATATTCAAACCAGACACGATGACAAAACATTTGATCATCATGTAGAGCCGCCTAGCATTATGCGAGCAGGCAAAGACATTCAGGTAGACATCAGCTTTCACAATGGCGAAACAAAACGTTTTGCAGATGAATGGTTACCAGAACATTTTCCAGACTTCCGTGTCAATACTATTGAGATGGGCGGACACAGCGATAGTGTTATTTGTCTAGTAAAGCCTGGGCTAATATTAAGCCACACTAAAATCAGTAACTATGAAGAAACCTATCCAGGTTGGGATGTAATTTATGTTGATAGACCTCAAGACGAATATATTGAAGCATATTGGAAATACAGAGAGTCGTTGCCTAGTGTGGTTAATTACTGGGTAGAGGGTGAAGAAGATAACGAAAAATTTCATGAGTTTATCAGCAAATGGTTTCAGGCAGGACATGTTTATGAAACACACTTTAATGTTAACGCATTGAGTTTAGATGAAAATACACTGGTTGCAAATTACTACGATAAAGATCTAGCACAAAAATTAAAAAAGTACGGAGTTGAAATTGTAGAGGCTCCAATGCGCCATAGATCGTTTTGGGACTGTGGTGTGCATTGTGCTACAGTTGATCTAGTACGAGAAGGCGGCATGCAGGATTATTTTCCAACCAGAACCAACGGACAGCATTTTGGTAAAATTTGGGGCAATAATGAAACTAGAAGATAAGCCAATTTTTGTTAATTATAATAGTGGTTCTTGCGGAGAGTTTATAATAACATTATTGATGTTATTGCAGAATCCAAATAGAGACGTTACAGTAATCGATTCAGGATCCTGTCATAAAAATAGAGACAGTGACATGGAACCTGACTTGACTGTTGACTTTAATTTGTCAGATGCTGATACTCAAGAAATAATAAAACAATTCAAATACCGTAAAATTAACAAGGCGCATGTATTAAATCCAAATTTAATAGAGGAAGTGATTGAATCTACAGTAATACAAATTACTAATGAGCGTATGCATTTACAGCAGTCGTTAAATATTTTATTTAAAGTTATTTTTTCAGAATGGGATAGATATGGTAAAGATACCTTTTATGACATTTGTAAAGATATTGATATAACTCATCCAAATGAATTAACACAACAGCAATTGAAAACTATTGTACATGATTATCTGCCCCCATACATAATACAAAAAAATAATAATATGCTAAAGTTTTTAGAGAACAGCAACGGCAATATAATAAAATTGGACATGTGGGATATTTACAATAACAAGCAAAAGGTTATTGAGATTTGTCAAGAACTGGTAGGTGTGTATGATGTTGATTTAAACGACTTTTATGACAGTTATCTCAATAAACAACCAACTTATGATATGATAAAAAATACTTGACATTATATCAAAAAAGTACTATATTATAAAAACATTAAGGAAACGTGGGTGAGCGGTTGAAACCACCTCCCTGCTAAGGAGGCATACCTCAAAAGGGTATCGAGGGTTCGAATCCCTCCGTTTCCGCCATTTTATTAAACAAGTATATTACTGCACCACAGACTAGTTTAAATACTAGCATGAATAGCTTACATGCTTATGGTTGCAGTTTAACTTATGGTAGTGAAATTAGTGGTGAAGGAATTCAGCACTTGATGCCGGGAGACATTCGTTCTCCCTGGCCTTTTTTTCTATCTGAAAAGCTAGGTGTAACCAATACATATAATCATGCTCGTTGTGGGGCGAGCACAAGAGATATTGCATTGGTGGCTCTGGATAACATTGTTAAGTTTCCGGAAGACATCCATGTAATTGGCTGGACCTGGAGCAGTAGAATTAATTTTTGGCCTGAAACTGATGATAGTGCAACCCAGGACCAGCCAAACCTTATCCTTAATACAACTATGAAAGATGAACAAATTAAGTCACTTGGGGGAGTTTATAGTGACCTATTTAAAAACTATGTAAAAGTCATGGGGAACAGAGAATGGCTTGTACAATTTTTAACATATTTTAATCTAGTAGAAGCAGTGGCACATAAATTTGGTACAAAATTAATACATGTACAAATTGGCAATAATCCACTATCTTGGAAAGACGGTATGCAGTATATCAATAACCAGACAATACCGCACAATTATTATAATAAACAAAATACTCCAACTGGTGCAGAGGTTGAATCAAAATTAATAGATCATGCATTGTATAAAACTTGGCAAGAAGCTGACATAATTTATAGAGATGGTATGTATATGCACACTTTACAAAATTATGATTTTGATACGCATCACAATGGCGTACACTGGAACAAAGTAGGACACCAACTGGTAGCAGAATTGGTGTACAACAACTTAAAAAACAAAAACGCTGCTACAATTTAACACACCGCACATACCTTAAATTTGCTGATTTTGCAGATAAGTATGTGTATGAACGTTAGAAACATTTATAACAACATTCCAGAATTTTGTATGAGTCATTGGCTTATACGAATTCCGTTAATCATTGTATTCCTACAACAGGGCTTGGCTAAATGGCCTTTCAGCTTTGAGGATGCAGCGTCAATGGGACTTCCCGCAATTGTGTGGCTGTACGTTGTGCTTGGCGAAATAGGCGCAGGCGCAGGCTTACTAGTGGGTGGCTTCCTACCAACTTTCCGAGGTGTGTGGAAAGAAATCGGAGATCTACTAACGAGGTTTAGTGGTATTGTTATCTGTAGTATTATGACAGGTGTTATTTGGATGAGCGAACCTGAGAGCCTCTCAGATGTATTGCTTTATGATAACTTCCATGTAATGCTATGGGTAGGGGGATTATTTTTTGCACTGAGAGGAAATAGAACATAATGTTAAGCAAACAATGTAAACTACAATTAGAAAACGAAAACAAAACACCAGCACAGCATTTCAAGGATGCTGTACAAACAGCAGTGATTATGCAAATCATGGTACCGGCAGTGTTGCTACACAGTGTAGCGCCACGATGCTTTGCTAAAACTAGTGAGAAAATTATTAATAAGATTTTAGACAAGGAAAACC
>JBMHCS010000018.1:0-59302 GCA_049889795.1 Puniceispirillaceae bacterium (SeqCode)
CACCAGAGGCAGGGTTGCGATTCGACGGCAGGATTGGTGAGGATTTCAAGCTTCTCTCTGCAGTCTGGGTGCAATCAGCACGGCTGCGGCTGAATGCAATGCCAGCGTTTGCCGGTCTTGTTCAGGACATCGTGATCACTGGCGAAACCCGCGCTGATCTTGGCATTCTGGTGTTTCCAGACCCGCAGCTGAAGTTGGCTGCGCATGAAGACGGCACCATTCGGGATCCTGGCTATTGCGACCAGATCAAGTCCGTTCTGACCGAGCTGGCCAAGACTGCCACCGGGTCCTCAAACCGGATCGTCAGAGCCATCATTTTGGCTGAGCCCCCATCAATTAAAGCCCATGAAATCACCGCCAAGGGCAATCTCAATAACAATGCCGTGTTGCGCCATCGCTCTGACTTTGTGGACCGGCTCTATGATGATGCGGACGCGGCCATGATCTCGATTTCCTGAATCGAACCAAGCCACCAAAAGTGATATGCACTGCACCCGTCCAACCTGCGGCATGTGCCGAAATGCTGACATAGCGGTAATGTAAATGCGGTAAATGGTGCCCGGGGGCGGATTCGAACCACCGACACGCGGATTTTCAATCCGCTGCTCTACCAACTGAGCTACCCGGGCGTTGATGGCAGAACCGGCCATCAGCGGTGCTGTCTTTCAACAGCATGCAACGGTATAGCGAGACGCCCGGTGCCTGTCCAGACGAAATAGCGCCGATATCCTGCCCGTCATCCGTGGATGGTCCGCCCGGTCATGGCGCATCCTGATCTGGCAAATCAGCTGCCGCCAGCGCCTCTATGATACTGTCATCAGCGGCATCCACTGCCGGAATGGCATAGCGGCCCTGAAACCAGCGACCAAGATCAATATCAGCACAGCGTCGCGAACAAAAGGGACGCGGACTCTTGCCACCGGGCGCGGCAGGGGCTGCGGCAGGCGCACCACAGGTAGGGCAGGCAAGCTGCCGATCTGCCGGGCCACCCGTGTCACCCGTTTCACCCGTGTCACCCTTTCGGGCGGCATCATCCGTTATGTCATTCATGTGCGGTCTCGATCAGGCTGGCAATGGTCACATCTGACGAAACAACGCGCGCCACTGGCCTGTCAAGCGCCCGCAACGCCGCGCCGCCAGCCTTATCCAGCCATTGCGCCATCGCAGGCGATAGCGACATTGTGGGCGCGGCCAGCATTGGCCGACGCGCGATCTGCAACAGAACCGTCAGCACCATATCTGCCTCTGGCCCTGCCAGCTCTGGTGGAAAGGGCTGGCCATAGGGCAGCCGGCATTCCAGAATGCCGCCGCGGGTGCGCCCCAGAATATCGGGGGCCCTTGGGTCCTTTGCAAATTCTGCCGCCAGTGCGCTGGTAAAGCGCCGCATCACCGCAGGCTGTGCGCGCGGCACATCAATGGCAACAAGCCCGCCGATCTGCGCAAGTCGCAAACGCCGGGCGATAGCGGCCGGTGCGGCGTCGAACAGGGCGGGCAGGGATCCGGTGCCCGTATCCAGATCAATGGCAGTCAGGGCGCGGGTTGGCGTCACCCAAATGACGCCGCCACCTGCCAGCTGTGCCGAAGGGGCGCGCGCCGAATCAATAGCTTCTTCAAACTGCGTGTCAAAATCATCCAGCAGCGCGCCATCATCCTCCATGTCCGCAGTATCAATAAAATCCGCCGAAGGCGCCAAACGCCGCGCCTGTGCCCCGATGCCCCCACCATCATAAATCATGCCCTGCCGGTCTGGGTCCGGGTCGGTTGTTGAATCGAGCCAGTCATTCATCAGGGCCCGACATTCACGGACCAGCGCTTCGCCGCTTTGTCCGGCGGCCCCCCGGCGCATGATCAGGGCCATCGGCCGCCCCTGACCTGCATCATCCGTCATCTCGGTCAATAGCTGTTCCAGCAAGCTTTCGCTATGCGTGATGTCAGGCGCATCCGCCGGCATTGCGCGCGACCGCGTGATCCCACGCTGGCCAGGCAGCAGAATCAGATTGGCCGATATGATCCGTGCGCCCGATACCGCCTGCCATGCCTTGTCATGGCGCGGTGCGGCAATGATTGTGATGATCTGCAGGTCCCCGGGGTTAAGCCGGTCCGATTTCCCAAGCCGGATCGAAACTTCTGTGCTGTCAGCAAGCGTTGCAAAAGCACGGTTCTGATCTTTGACAACGCGGTCAATACGCGCCCGGTGAATACTGCCAATGCGATTAGGCGCATGGCTGTAATCAGCCAGCACTTCAACAACACGCCCATCTTGCAACAGGATGGCACGGTCACGTCCAGGCCCCCGGTCAATCACCACACGGTCTGATGTCCGTCTGTCGACTGTTCCGCTGTTATTGCCGTTACGACCATGCGTCATTCCGGCAACAATCCATTACCATCCAGCATGGCGGCAACATCATACAGTGACAGGCCGACGATATTGGAATAGGAACCCGAGACATGCTGTACAAAGGCCGCGGCTGGGCCCTGAATGGCATAGCCGCCAGCCTTTCCCTGCCAGTCACCGCTGATGATATAGCGGTCAATTTCAACAGCCGACAATCTCTTGATGGTTACGATGCTCGTCACCAGCCGGGTGATCATGCGGCCATCAGCGCAGCGCAGCGCAATACCGCCATATACCCTATGACGGCGGCCAGACAGGCGTTCCAGACAGGCACGTGCGGCATCAGCGTCTTCCGTTTTGGGCAATATGGATCGCCCACAAGCAACGACTGTATCGCCTGCCAGAATGGCCGCCCCGTCTGGCGGGCCCATCTGGGCGGCCGCTTCCGCTTTTTCCGATGCCATGCGACGCGCAAAATGCGCCGGCAACTCATCACGACGCGGCGTCTCGTCAATATCAGGTGCGATTATCTTGTCGGGAACAATACCGATCTGCGACAGCAGATCGCGGCGGCGTGGCGAGGCGGAAGCCAGAATGAACGGAGATGAAACCGGGGTCATCCGCAACCTTTCATGCCGGACCCAGCGGCCCATTCATCGTTACATGCGCCGGTGCCGTTGCTGCCGGTTACCCGCGATGCGTCACGCCATGCTGCTTGCAAGCAGTTACTTGAAGCGGAACGTGATCCGGCCCTTGGTCAGATCATAGGGGGTCATTTCGACATTCACCCGGTCACCGGCGAGAATGCGGATGCGGTTCTTGCGCATCTTGCCGCTTGTATGCGCCAACACCTCGTGATCATTGTCCAGCTTCACACGAAACATTGCGTTCGGCAGCAATTCGGCAACCGTGCCTGAAAATTCGATTACGCCTTCCTTGGCCATGTATCTCTTTCCGCGTTGCGTTGAGGCCCTTAGAGATGGCCAAAAACAGTCAAAAGGTCAAGCCTTTCAGTCATGTTCGGGCTGGCAGCCTTCAATCCATGTCTTTATTCGGGGGCATCGTCCTTTGCCGGGCCGCCCTCTGTCTCTGGGCCACCCTCTTTCTCTGGAAGGTAGAGGGCCAGTTTGGCGATGATGTCCTCGCGCACTGCGCGATAGGCACGCAGGCGTTCTTCGCGTGATCCCTGCAGGCCCGCCAGATTGTCGACTGGCCAGAAAAGGGCATCGCAATCGATATTGCGTGTCAATGCCAGCGCCTGTTCATGCGCTTCTGGCGAAAACGAAATGATGATGTCAAAAAACTCGCAATCCAGATCCTCAAAGCCCTTGGGCTTGTGCTGGCTGAGATCGATATCAATCTCGGACATGACCGCAATGGCAAACCCGTCCTGCACGCCGGGTGTCACCCCGCAGGAATCGGTGAAAATCCGGCCGGGAAACCGTGCCTTGATGATCGCCTCGGCCATCGCCGATCGGACGGCGTTGATATTGCAGGCAAACAGGATAGAGCCGATGTCACCTGCAGGGGTAATCCTCGGTTGGTCATCCATGGTGCGCGCTCCCTTCTGCCGGACACATAGTCTCGGTCTCCAGCATCATTTTGTTTGCAACACGCAGATCAGCGTGAACAGCCGCCGCGATGTCATTTCGTCGGTCACGACCTTGCCATTCAGGCGCTGGCGCAAAATATCCGCGCCCTCATTGTGAAGTGCCCTTCGGCCCATATCGATGGCCTGGATCTGTGACGGCGTCTTTGTACGGATGGCTTCATAATAGGTATCGCAGACATGAAAATAGTCGCGCATCACCCGCCGCATCGGGCCAAGCGCCATATAGAACTGACCAAGCTCCTTATCTTCTTCGTTACGAATATCAAACCGGATATGTCGGCCCTCGGCCCGAAGATACAGGTGAAATGGCCCGTCCAGCACCGTTTCGGCCGGGCCGATAAGGCCAAAGCTGTTCTGTTCCAATATATCATAGATGGCAATGGCACGTTCATGTTCGGCCTCGGCCGTGCGGCGCGGCGCATCCGCCTCGTCAAGCTCGATCCTGACCAGATGATGCATCGCCCCGGCGGTCTGATTGCCGCCGGGTGTGTGCCCGTCATCAGCCATCACCCGTCCTTTGATTCATTCGGATCGACATGGACAGCGCATGCGCACCAAGCCCCTCGGCATCAGCAAGCGCAATCCCAGCCGGCGCGATGGCGCCAAAGCTGTCAGCATTACATTCCACCATTGTGGTGCGTTTCATGAAATCTGTGACACCCAGTCCAGATGAAAATTTTGCCGTGCGCGCCGTTGGCAGCACATGATTTGGCCCGGCCACATAATCGCCAATCGCCTCTGGCGTATAGCGCCCGAGGAAGATAGCGCCGGCATGGCGGATATCATCCAGCCAGCGCCGTGGATCGGCGACGGCCAATTCCAGATGTTCGGCAGCAATACGGTTCGCCAGTTCCGGCATCGCATTCATATCATCAACGGTAATAATGGCCCCATTATCCTGCCATGATTTGCGCGCCACATCCGCCCGCGGCAAGGTGGCCAGCATCGTCTCAACCGCGGCATCCACAGCATCGGCAAAATCGCTGTCATCCGTGATCAAAATGGCCTGCGCCGCCTCGTCATGTTCAGCCTGCGACAACAAATCAATGGCCACCCAGCCAGGGTCGTTCTCAGCATCGGCAATCACCAGAATTTCCGAGGGGCCGGCAATCGAATCAATGCCAACCGTGCCATAGACCTGCCGCTTGGCGGCGGCGACATAGGCATTGCCGGGCCCGACAATCTTGTCAACCGGTGCAATGGTTTCGGTGCCGTAAGCCAGGGCGGCGATGGCCTGTGCACCGCCAACCCGCCAGATCTCATCAACACCGGCAATGCCGGCTGCCGCCAACACCATTGGGCTGACAAACCCGTCGGGCGCCGGAACGACAATCACCCGACGCGCGACCCCGGCAACTGCCGCGGGCATGGCATTCATCAAAACGGATGATGGATAGGCCGCCTTGCCCCCCGGCACATAGAGGCCGGCCGCGTCAACGGGCGTATAGCGCATGCCAAGGCCAACGCCGGCATCATCCTCATAGTCAAAACCGACGGGAATCTGGCGTTCATGAAAGGCACGGATACGGCTTGCGGCCATTTCCAGGGACTGCCGCAGCGCCGGTGTCAGACCGTCCAGCGCCGCATCAATCTCGTCGCGGCTGACGGCAAGTTCAGACACGTTATCTGCCTGCAGACGGTCATATTTGGCCGTCAGGTCCAACAGGGCGGCGTCACCGCGCTGGCGAACATCCCCGATGATGGCGGCGACAATATTGCCAACATCGACATCCGCCTCACGCTTGGCGGCCAGCAGCGTGGTGAAACGCGACTCAAAATCCCGCTGCTTCTGGTCTAACCGTGCTGCCATGCTGCTGCCCTTTACCCTGCGCCCTGTCTGTGGCGGGTCGAATTCCTGACGAACGGTGCGCACCCTGTCTGCCCGCACAGCCCTTGAACCATGGTTTAACGCCAGTAAGCGTTGAAAATCAATGTCAGCCCGGAATTTTGACAGTCAACGGTCAGGATGGATCGTCAAATTTGTGTGTGGGATGAAAAATTGTCGGCTGCGCGAGACCGATATCCTCGGCCACAATGTCCAATCTGTCGATTTCAAGCCGCAAGGCCGCACCGCCGGAAAAGGCCAGTTCGACCGTCCCGTCATCAAGCTTTGCCATCGCCAGAAGGTTCAGCAAAGCTGCCTTGCGATCTGCCGGAATGCCCATTGTCCGGATTCTGGTAACCCCCAGAAACTGCACCCCGCAAAGGCGGCGCTGATAGACAGATCCGCCATCAGCACTTTTCACATCCTTTTCGGGCGGCAGGTCCCAGCAAAATCTGTTGGCAACCATGATGAAACGATTGCGCGCACGCTCGAACACCATATCCTCGCCCGGAATGATGGCATCCTGCAGCAAAGCCGAGAGAACCTGCAGGTCCTCGTCGCTCTTTGCGCACAGGCGCAGGCCGTCAGTCATGTCCGCCCCGAATACGTTCCAGCCTTGCCCCGCAGGACCCCAGCTTTGTCTCGAGATCCGAATAGCCGCGGTCAAGGTGATAAATGCGGCTGACCTCGGATACGCCATCGGTTGCCAGTGCCGCCAGGACCAGCGACACCGACGCGCGCAGATCTGTTGCCATCACCGGCGCAGATGTCAGGCTGGGCTGGCCCCTTACCAGCGCAATACCGCCATCAACCTGAATATCCGCGCCCATACGGGCCAGTTCGGGAACATGCATGAACCGATTCTCGAATACCGTCTCGGAAATGCGTGATGACCCTTCGGCAACGCACATCAGGGCCATGAATTGCGCCTGAAGATCAGTGGGGAACCCCGGAAAGGGGTCGGTGGTGATATCGACCGACTGCGGACGTCCATTCGCAACCACATGCAATCCGTCATCTACCGCTTCCACGCTGGCACCGGTTTCGACAAGCATATCAACAAGCGCTTGCAGATGCCGCTGGTAGGCACCTTCGATCAAAAGGTCGCCGCCGGTAATGGCGGCCGCGATGGCCCATGTGCCCGCCTCAATCCGGTCTGGAATGACCCGGTGCGTGGCATCGCCAAGAGAGTCCACACCCTCTATCTGGATGGTATCGCTTCCATGGCCCGTAATCCGCGCACCCATGGCGTTCAAACAGGCAGCAAGATCCACAATTTCAGGTTCACGCGCCACATTCACCAGTTCGGACGGACCTTTTGCGAGGCTGGCGGCGATCATTGCATTTTCGGTTGCCCCGACCGATACATTCGGAAAAACGACCCGCCCGCCGGTAAGGCCACCGGGCGCACGTGCCTGGATATAACCATCGGCAAGTTCGACAACAGCGCCAAGCGCCTGCATCGCCCGAATATGCAGATCAACCGGGCGGGTGCCGATGGCGCAGCCGCCCGGTAGCGAAACACGCGCCTCGCCATAGCGTCCGAGAAGCGGACCAAGCACAAGGACCGAGGCACGCATCTTGCGGACCAGATCATAAGGCGCATCCAGATTGGATGCCGCACCACTAATATGAAGTGTCAGATCATCACGCACCACATCCAGCCCGTGATTGGCCAGCAGCGCCTCCATGGACGTTGTATCGACCAAGCGGGGCAGATTTTCCAGTGTCAGTGTGCCGGACGTCGCCAGACCAGCCGCCATCAGCGGCAGCGCGGCATTTTTTGCACCGCTGACCGTGATCCGGCCGGTTAACGGCACCCCGCCATGAATGCGCAGACTATCCATGGTCCAGCCCCCCATCGGCAGAACCCGTAGCCGGGGTCCCCTTACCCGTGCCCTTATCCGCCGCCAGCACGGGTCTTTCGGTGTTTGTCAGCGCTTTGTCGGTCGGCGCTGCGCCAGCATCCTGTTGGCGCGCCCGTGATTGCGCCTTGCGGCGATGCAGGTTCGCCCGCAAGGCCTGAGCCAACCGTTCTTCCCGACCGTTATTATCTGAAGCCACACTGCCCCCTGTCGACTCTGCTGCCTGCCCGTCTGGCCGATTGATCCTGTTCGTCCCTGTATCGCCGAAACCGCGCCAATCGACAATAGTGATTGCACAGCAGACCTGCACCGCAGCATGCGCACTACGCTGGTGCGGTCACTGGTCATCTGTGCGCGTGACCCAAGATGACCAGCCATTAAGGAGATATTGTGGCAAAATGTTACGCTGCTCTAGGCTGTTGTTGCACAGCGCATCATCTGCCGGTTTTGTGATCCTGCTTTTCTGGCCTGCCTGATTTTATGCAATCCGGGCTGAAAAGCGCCACAATCCGGGTACAACACGGGCGCATGACACTTTCAACAGCTGGCTGATTTGCGATGCCATTGTCATTACCACCGCTGAAAAAACTCTGGCTGCCGCTGATTCTGGCAGGCGGGCTGGCAGTGTTTTTTGCCACTGGTGCGCATCACACCATCAGCTGGCAGCGCATTGCACAGAACTATGCCGCCATCACCGGCTTTGCGGATGCCAATCTGGCAATGGCGGCACTGGGCTTTGCCGTGCTGTACCTTCTTGCTGTTGCGTTCTCGTTGCCAGTGGCGCTGTTCCTGACGCTGACGGGTGGCGCGGTGTTTGGCTGGCTGGCAGTGCCGCTGATCCTGATCGGCGCCACCCTTGGCGCGGGTGTTGTCTTCATTGCGGCGCGGTCTGTCTTTGCCGATCTGGCACGGGCACGGGCAGGCCCGTTCATTGCCCGCCTTGAGGCCGGGTTTTCGGCCAATGCCTTTTCATATCTTCTGGCGCTGCGTCTGATTCCCGTGGCGCCATTCTGGGTCATGAATATTGTGCCCGCCTTTTCCCGCATGTCGCTCGGGGCTTTCCTGACAGCCACCTTTATCGGCATTGCGCCAGCCACAGCAGTATTTGTGTCGGTGGGTCGTGGGCTGAATCATGTGCTGGCGGCCGGGCGGACACCCGATTTGCAGGTGCTGGCATCTCCCGCCATTCTTGAGCCGCTGGCCGCACTCGGGTTACTGGCGCTGATGCCTGTGCTGTGGCGCCGGTTACGCGGGTCGTCCACCACATCCGGGGATGATCAATAATGCAACGCATCACCACAGATATATGTGTCATCGGGGGCGGGTCTGGCGGGCTCAGCCTTGCTGCCGGTGCGGCGCAGATGGGCGCGCGGGTTGTGCTGTTCGAAGCCGACAGGATGGGCGGTGACTGTCTGAATAGCGGCTGTGTGCCGTCAAAGGCCCTGCTGGCGGCGGCAAAGGCAGCGCATCACGCCCATGGTGACCCGCGGATGGGGGTCCATGGTGCGCCGGCACGCATCGATTTTGCCGCTGTCAAAGCGCATGTTGCCGATATTATCGCCGGCATCGCGCCGCATGATTCGGTGGACCGCTTTACCGGACTTGGTGTCACTGTGATCGAGGAACATGCCCGCTTTGCCGGGCCGCGCATCGTCCGGTCCGACAGCTATGAGGTGACGGCAAAATTCACCGTCATCGCCACCGGTTCAAAAGCCGCTATCCCGCCCATCCCCGGGCTGGACACAGTGCCGTTCCACACCAATGAGACCATTTTCGCCGATACGGCGCAGCCTGACCATCTGGCCATCATCGGCGGCGGGCCCATCGGCATTGAAATGGCGCAGGCGCATCGCCGGCTGGGGTGCGACGTCACCGTGATCGAGGCCGCGACCATTCTGGGGCGCGATGATCCGGCGCTGGCGACCATTGTTACCGCCCGGCTGGCCGAAGAAGGCATCCGGCTGGTTGAGGGGGTAGGGGTCAGCGCGGTCAGCGGCAAGGCAGGCGCCATCCGGATTGATCTTGCCGACGGCGGCAGGGTTGACGCCAGCCATCTGATGGGGGCGGCCGGGCGCGCGCCCGCCACAGCGGGGCTTGATCTGGAGGCCGCCGGCATCCAGACAGCGCGCGGGGCGATTGTGACGGACAGGCAGTTGCGGACAAGCTGCCGCCGCGTTTATGCCATTGGCGATGTGACCGGGCGGGCGCAATTCACCCATATGGCCGGCTATCATGCCGGCATTGTGATTCGCAATATCCTGTTCCGTCTGCCAGCCAAAATCGATGACAGCATCATTCCCTGGGTGACCTATTCAGACCCCGAACTGGCCTGTGTCGGGCTGCAAGAGGCAGATGCTGTCATCCGGTTTGGTGCGGCAAATATCCGCTGCCAGACGGTCAGCCTTGCCGATAATGACCGTGCCCGCGCCGACCGGCGGACCGAAGGTCTGGTCAGGGTGGTCATGCATCGCAACGGGCGCATCCTGGGGGCCGGCATTGTGGCGCCGGCGGCGGGCGAGATGATCATGGCCTGGTCGCTGGCGATTGCCCGCCGGCAGAAGATCGCGGCAATGGCAGGCACCATTGCCCCCTATCCCACCTATGGTGATGCCGGCAAGCGCGCCGCCGGTGCCTTTTTCACCGACGCGCTGTTCAGCCCGCGCACAAGGCGGTTGGTACGATTCTTGCTGAAACTCTAGGGCGGGTTTGCTGAAACGGGCGGGTTGGCAATGCCCGCAGGGCCGGATCAGGAAGGCAAAAACCCGCTTGCCATGGGCGCGTGATCTCGTGTAAGTCAGGCGCGTCGATGGAAATGCTGCCATAGCTCCAGCGGTAGAGCGCACCCTTGGTAAGGGTGAGGTCGCGTGTTCGAATCACGCTGGCAGCACCATCGCACTTTTTCTTTAAATTAATGATCAAATCAGTAAACGTTCACGCCCGTCCGGCGGCGTCGCTGGCGCTGTCGGTCAGCGCGCCTTTCGCCGGGCCGCCCGCATCCTGTGTGGCATAGCCGAAAATCAGGCTGTCAGACGCCGGATCAAGGCGCACCTCAACCAGATCGCCATCGCCAAACCGGCCTTCCAGCAGCGCCTCTGCCAGCGGGTTCTGCACCGCGTTCTGGATCACCCGCTGCAGCGGGCGCGCGCCGAATTGCGGGTCATAGCCGCGGCGCGCCAGCCAGTCCGCCGCCGCGTCATGCAGGCGCAGGGTCACACCGCGGTCGGCAAGCCGTGCCTGCAACCGCGCGAACTGGATGCTGACAATCGCACCCATATGATCTGGCGACAGGCGGTGGAACAGCAAAATCTCGTCAAGCCGGTTCAAGAATTCCGGGCGGAAGGTCGACTGCACATCCGCCATCACCGCGTCGCGCGCGGCATCGCTGTCCTGGCCATCCGCCAGCGCCAGCAGATGGTCAGCCCCGATATTCGATGTCAGCAGGATGATGGTGTTGGCGAAATCCACACGCCGTCCCTGCCCGTCGGTCAGGTGCCCCTCATCCAGCACCTGCAGCAGAATGTTGAAAATATCGGGATGCGCCTTCTCGATCTCGTCGAACAGCACCACCTGATAGGGGCGGCGGCGCACCGCCTCGGTCAGCGTGCCGCCCTCCTCATAGCCGACATAGCCCGGGGGCGCACCGATCAGCCGCGCCACCGCGTGCTTTTCCATATATTCAGACATATCGATGCGCAGCACCGCGCTGTCATTATCAAACAGAAAACCGGCAAGCGCCTTGGCCATTTCGGTCTTGCCGACACCGGTCGGCCCCAGCATCAGGAAACTGCCCATTGGCTGGTGCGGGTCGGACAGGCCGGCGCGCGACCGCCGGGTGGCATTGGCGATGGCGCCGACTGCCTCGGCCTGGCCGATGATCCGCTGGCCAATCTCGGCCTCCATGCCCAGCAGCTTCTCGCGCTCGCCTTCCAGCATCTTGTCGACAGGGATACCGGTCCAGCCGCTGATCACCGCGGCGATCTGCGTGTCCGTGACCTCTTCATCGACAAGATCCGATTCCGACAGCGCATCCTTGGCAGCGGCAAGTGACTGTTCCAGCCCCGGTAGCCGCCCATAGGCAAGTTCGGCCGCCGATTCCAGACGGCCCTCACGCTGCGCTACCTCCAGCGCATGACGTGCATCTTCCAGATCCTGCTGCAGCCGGGCCACTTCCGACATCTGGGTCTTGACCTGTGCCCATGCCGCTGTCAGCTGCGCCGACTGGTCCTCAAGCGTGGCCAGTTCGGCGGCGATGGCATCCAGCCTCTTGCCGGCACTTTTTGTGCTTTCCTTCTGCAGGGCGGCCTGCTCGATCTTCAGCTGGATGATGGCACGATCCGTCTTGTCCAGATCGGCCGGCTTGCTATCTGACTGGATGCGCAGATGGCTGGCAGCCTCGTCCATCACATCAATCGCCTTGTCGGGCAGAAAGCGTTCGGCAATATAGCGGTGGGACAGCCTTGCCGCGGCGATCAGCGCGTCATCGGTAATGCGCACACCATGATGCAATTCGTATTTTTCCTTCAGGCCGCGCAGCACGAAAATCGTGTCCTCGACCGTCGGCTCATCAACAAAGACGGGCTGGAACCGCCGCGTCAGTGCTGCATCCTTTTCCACATATTGCCGGTATTCATCCAGCGTTGTCGCCCCGATACAGCGCAGCTCGCCGCGCGCAAGGGCCGGTTTGAGAAGGTTTGATGCATCCATCGCACCGTCCGTCTTGCCGGCCCCAACCAGCTGGTGCATCTCATCGACAAACAGCACCACCTCACCATCACGGGATTCGACTTCTTTCAATACAGATTTCAGGCGTTCCTCGAACTCGCCGCGATATTTCGCGCCGGCGACAAGTGCCCCCATATCCAGCGACAGCAGGGATTTGTCGGCAAGCGCCTGCGGCACGTCGCCATTCACAATCCGCTGCGCCAGCCCCTCGGCAATAGCTGTCTTGCCAACGCCAGGCTGGCCGATCAGGACCGGATTATTCTTTGTCCGGCGGGCCAGAATCTGGATGGTGCGGCGGACCTCGGCCTCGCGGCCAATCACCGGATCCAGCTTGCCACGCCGCGCCGCATCGGTCAGGTCTGTGGTGAATTTTGTCAACGCCTCATAACTATCTTCGGCGGCGTCGCTATCGGCGGTGCGCCCCTTGCGCATGTCGGTAATGGCGGTGGCCAGACGGCCGCCATCAAGCCCGGCCCCTGTCAGGATGCGGCCGATCTCACCCTTGCTCTTGACCATCGCCAGAAGCAAGGCGTCAACCGCCAGAAAACTGTCATTCAAATTGCGGGATTCGGTTTCGGCAGCCTGCATCACCCGCGCCAGATCCATATCCAGCTGCATCTGGTCGGCACCGCTGCCGGTAATCACAGGCAAAGCCGCAATAGATGTATCGAGACCGGCCGTCAGCGCCGCAATATCGCCGCCCGCGCGCCCGACAAGGCTGCGCAGGGTCGCATTGTCATCAGCCAGCAAGGCTTTCAGAAGATGCATCGCCGTCAGCTTCTGGTGATTTTGTGCCAGCGCGTCATTCTGCGCCGCAACCACGGCATTGCGCACCAGCGTTGTCAGCTTGTCCATCTGCATCTTGCCACTCCTTTCCGGCAAATCCGCCCCAGTATGTCCGTCCCGGTATATCCGCCCCGGGATATCCATCTTGGCATATCCCCCAGCGCCGCCTGCATCCAGTCAAGGCCTGAAGGCGACAGCACCCCGCCACAGGAGGACTGTCGCTCAAACCATGCCCCTATGCAGCATTATGCGCGAAATGGCGGCACCACACCCCTGCAAGCACCAATTTTCAATATTTTTTATGCAAGGAGTGTTTTGTATGTAATTTATTTATGGACAGGCCTATCGTGATTCAAGGGCAGTGCTTGTATAGATTTTGCTCTCGTGAAATGTTGTCTAAATGACTTCAGAGCCCTCCATCCGCCATTCAACGCAGATTGGCACGGCGGCATTTATCCGTGTTGAGTGGCGTTTTCTTCTGTTTGGGATGGCGATGGCATTCTGGTCGTCGCTTGGACAGACCTTTTTCATTTCACTCTTTTCAGCCGAGATCCGCGGTGCGCTTGACCTTGGCCATGGTGCCTTCGGGACCTATTACGCCATCGCCACCACCGCCAGTGCCATCAGCCTGTTATGGCTTGGCAAGCTTGCCGATACAATGCGGGTAGAACGGCTGGCCCTTTTTGTCATTCTTGGCCTGTGCCTGTCGGCGCTGATGTTCAGCCAGGTCAATTCGGTATTTGCGCTGGTGGGTGGCCTGTATCTGTTGCGCCTGTTTGGTCAGGGCATGACAACCCACACCTATACAACCGCCATGGCACGGCGCTATGTGGCGGCGCGCGGACGGGCCTTGTCGCTGGCACAGCTTGGCATCAACATCGCCGAATCCATTGGACCCGCCGCCGTGGTGGCGCTGCTACTGGTGCTTGACTGGCGACTGCTTTGGTTATGTTTGCCGCTCATTCCCCTTATCGTGCTTTTGCCGTTCCTGCGCATTCTGACGCAGCGCACCCGCTATCAGGATGGCGGCGGCCTGGAAGGGGTGATAGCGGCAGCGGCAGCTGAGGGAGTGGATGACCGACAGGGTGCCGATATTGTTACCATCAGCGGGACAGACCATTGGCGACGCGCAGCGGTGATCCGTGACAGTCGGTTCTGGTTGGGGCTGATCTGGCTGACGATGGTGCCGGGCTTTACCATAACAGGTGTATTGTTCCATCAGCTATATCTTGCCGAACTTGCCGGTGTCTCGATGGCCAGCTGGGCCGCGCATTATGTCATTTATGCTGCCTGCGCCGTGATCGGAACATTGGTATCCGGTCAGCTGGTTGACCGTTTTGGCGGGCGACAGGTGGCGGCACAGATGATGCTGCCGATCACCCTTGCCTGTGCGGCGCTGTGGCTGATTGAAGGACAAGCCGGCGTATTTTTGTTCTTTGTCTTTTTCGGCCTCGCCTCCGGCATGCCGGGCACGGCTGTCACGGCCGCCATGGCGGAACTCTACGGCACCCGCTATCTTGGCGAGGTGAAAGCCATCATTCTGCCACTTGGCGTATTCAGCTCAGCACTCTCGCCAATGACGATGGGCCTTCTGATTGATCTTGGTTATGGCATGGGAGTTCTTATGATGTTGAATATCGCGCTTGCAGTTCTGGCACAGGTCGGCGGCACTGTGATGATGACACGTCCTGCGAGGATCCGCGCATGACCCGCCCGATTTCCTGGATTTTCATTATCTGTATTGCGCCTCTGGCACTTGCGGCGATAAATGCCGGAACCCTGGCGATGGCTGATGATGGCCAATCTGACACCAGATGGTCCGGCACCTGGTTCAACTGCGAATTTGCCCAGCGCCAGCGCGCGCCGGATGATGGCTGCGCCATGTTTGACGATGAGGGGTTTCGGTTTTCAGATGGCCGCTTCACCTATGTCAGGATCACCGAATCGGATGAAACAGCCTGCCGCGGTGCAAAGGCAGGGCAATGTTTCCGGCGCGACCGGCCAGCCATCGCGATCACAACAAAGGATCGCGGCAAGGTGGATCTTGGTACAGACCGGATAAAGGTACGCTATCTATTCTGTACCCAGACATTCTATTTCCGCGATATGCCCGATTACCGCGAAATCTGGCCAGATGAAAAACGCTGTATCTGGACATCGAAACGGCGTTTCTATATCGCCCGCTATGAAGGTGATATAACCGAGCCATGAGCGATCATACGACACCCCTGACTGGTTGCGTTGCGCGGGACGATACGCGGCAGATATTTCGCGTCGGCGGCGCAGAGGCCACAGATTTCCTGCAGGCATTGATAACGACAAATGTCGAGACACTGGCAGATGGCCAGACATGCGCTGGTGCCCTGCTGACCCCGCAGGGCCGGGTCCTTGTCGATTTTATGGTGAGCCGAACAGATGGCGGGTTTCTGATTGAATGTGATGCCGGAAGGGCGGATGAACTTTTCACCAGATTGCGGCGTTACCGGCTGCGACGGCCGATCGAACTAACCCGCGAAACAGAGCTTGCGGTCTGGGTCATCTGGGGCATTGATAAGCCCCCTGCGGGCGCCCGACGTGACGCCCGACATCCTGATCTGGGCTGGCGGATGATTGCCGCACAAAACGCGTGGGCGCAGGATGATGCTGTTGATATCGTGCCGGCACCCATAGAAAACTGGCATCTGTTGCGGATTAGCGCCGCAGTGCCGCAGGGGCCCGTTGATCTGGTGCCGGAACGCGCTTTGATGCTCGAGGCTGGGCTGGACCGGCTTGGCGCCCTGGATTTTCAAAAAGGCTGTTATATCGGTCAGGAAGTCACCGCGCGCACGCATTATCGTGGCCTCGTCAAGCGGCGCATTGCGCCCTTTGCCGTAACCGGTGCCGGGTGTGCATCCGGTGCAACCATCACATCAGGCGACAGGGCAGTTGGTACGGTTCTCAGCGCTGTGTGCGGTCCGGAAGGCGGCATGTGCCTTGCTGCCATGAAACTGTCTGACCTGCACAAGCTTCAGGATAGTGGCGATGCCGTTGACATTGACGGGGCTACCGCCCGCCTCGCATTGCCCGACTGGATGCTGCCGTTACCGTCTCCGGCACGCACCGACAGCAGCTGACACGGCGTAAGAAGTATTCAAGCCGGGTCGCCAAGCATGTTCAGGCGTCATCGCCAAACAGAGCCGCCGCGGCTGCCGTGACGGAATCCTTGCCGGCAATAATGGCTTCTACCCGTATGATTTCGGCGCGCATCCGGTCGACATAATCCTGCAGATCCTCGACATTCCAGCGTTCCATTTCGGCGGGCATGCCAGCCGGTTTCATAGCATCCAGTTCTTCATCCATCGCCATTCTGTCTCCGTCCCCAATCCTCAGGCGTCAGCCCGTTCAACCTAATGTGCAGGCAGCCCATTTGCAGGCGGCCGATTTGCAGGCGAAATGCAAAGGGCTTTGCAATCGGCGTGCGGGGGCAGTATAACAGGGCGTTTCCCGTTAGTTAAACGCGAGAGTGCGCCGGCCGGTCGATGGCCGTGCCGCAGAAAGCAGGTAATGATGACACAGCTTTTGATGCCAAAAGCAACCGCCGTATGGCTGATTGACAATACAGCGCTGTCCTTTGATCAGATTGCAGATTTCTGCAGTCTGCATCCGCTGGAGGTGCAGTCGATTGCCGATGGTGAGACAGGGATCGGCATTCAGGGTTATGACCCGGTGCAGAACGGCCAGTTGACCCGCGAGGTGATCACCCAATGCGAGACCGACCCAGCTGGTCGGTTGACGCTGGCTGAGTCAAATCTGCCAACACCTAACCGGCGTACAAAGGGGCCGCGCTATGTGCCAGTGGCCCGCCGCGGTGACAAGCCGGACGGTATTGCCTGGCTGGTGAAGCATCATCCCGAGCTGAAGGATTCGCAGATCGTCAAACTGATTGGCACCACCAAGGAAACAATCACCAAGATCCGCGAACGCACACATTGGAACATCAGCAATATCTCGGCAAAACATCCCGCGATGCTGGGCCTGTGCAAACAGGCCGATCTGGATGCGGCCATCGAAAAGGCCGGCGGCAATCCGCATGTCGAGGAACAGGTTCAGGATATAAGCGAACTGCCTTAGGGCGATTGATGCAGGGCAGACATGCGCCGCAGAACCAGCGCAGATAAAGGACAGGATTGGTGAGTGACGGCGATATCAGGGGACAGCAGCAGCTTCACGCGCGTCTGAACGAACTGGAAAGCGAACATCGTGACCTTGATGATGTTATTGCCCATCTCGCCAGTGCCACCCCGTTTGACCAACTGCAACTGCAACGGCTGAAAAAGCGTAAATTGGGGCTGAAGGATGAAATGGCTCTGATCCGCAGCCGTATCCTGCCGGATATCATCGCCTGATGACCTGTCGACTGTCACATCGCACGTAAGAGTTTTTGCCATGAGCACATCATCAGCACCTGTCGTAATCTGTATGGGCAGTCAGTCAGACTGGGACACCATGCAGGAAGCCGCCCATATTCTGGACGCGCTTGACGTCGAATATGAGGCCCGCATTATTTCGGCGCATCGCACCCCCGACCGGCTTTCCAGCTTTGCCGCCAGCGCCGCAAGCGACGGTGTGCATGTGATTATTGCCGGCGCAGGTGGTGCGGCGCATCTTCCCGGCATGCTGGCAGCACATACCCGCCTGCCGGTTCTGGGCGTGCCGGTCGAATCGCACGCGCTGAAAGGCATGGATTCGCTGCTGTCGATTGTCCAAATGCCTGGCGGTGTGCCGGTCGGGACGCTGGCCATCGGCAAGCCTGGCGCCAAGAATGCCGGCTTGATGGCGGCACAGATTCTGGCCCTGAAGGATGATGATGTCGCGGCGCGTTTGGAAGCGTGGCGGCGCGCCCAAACCGAACAGGTGGCCGAGACACCATCATGACGGATGGCGCGGCATGATGGCTGACAGCACATACACGATTGGCATCCTCGGCAGCGGCCAGCTTGGTCGCATGATTGCAATCGCCGCCGCCCAGCTTGGACTTGACACGCATGTCTATGCACCAGATGCCGCGGCGAGCCCGGCAGCAGCTGTTGCCGGAAGATGGACAGAGGCCGCCTATGATGACATGGCAGCCCTTGATGCCTTTGCTGCATCGGTCAATGTCGTTACCAGCGAGTTTGAAAACGTGCCTGCCGAGGTGATGACACGGCTGGCAATGCACTGCCCGGCCAGTCCAGGCGAAGCCGCCCTGCGGGTGGCGCAACATCGTGTTGCCGAAAAGACCATGGCATCCGACCTTGGCATAAATACACCCCGATTCTGGGCCGTGACCAGCGCGGCAGAACTGCAGACCGGGCTGAGCGCACTGGCCGGCGCCGGCATTCTGAAAACCTGCCGCCTCGGCTATGATGGCAAGGGGCAGCACCGGGTTAATGGCAGCGAGGCAGCTGACAGCCTGTTTGCCGAATTTGGCAGCGATGATGCCATCCTTGAGGAACATATCGATTTCGCATTTGAAATCAGCTGCCTTGTTGCCCGCAGCCAGGCCGGTGATATCTGCCATTTTCCGGTTAGCCGGAACCAGCATGAAAATGGCATTCTGGCGCGGACCATCGCGCCTGCCGATATTGCACCGGAACTGGCACAGGCCGCACAGACCGCCACTGCGGCACTGGCAGACAAGCTTGACCTGTTCGGGCTTTTGGCGGTGGAATTCTTTGTAACGGCGGATGGCGGGTTGTTGTTCAATGAAATGGCCCCGCGGCCGCATAATTCATTCCACTGGACCATCGAGGGGTGTGCCAGCAGCCAGTTCACGCAGTTGGCGCGGATTCTGGCCGGGCTTGGTTTCGGCGCTACACGCGCCTATGGCAGCTGGCAGATGGATAATCTGTTGGGCCAGCATATGCCGCGAGTGCCGGAATTGCTGACGGTCGACGGCGTACATCTACATCTTTACGGCAAGCCAGAGGCCCGCACCGATCGCAAGATGGGGCACGCAACCCGCCGGATCAGGGCTGATGAGAGCGCGGCGCGTCCACCAGACGTGTCAGATCAAAAGGTGTCGCCTGATAGAGATCATTGATCCAGTTGCTGATCAGCAAAAACGCGTAGGGGCGCCAGAAATTCACCGGTGCCTTTGCCGGGTCATTATCCGGGAAATAGCCATGCGGTATGGCGGTGGCCAGACCCTCTTCCTGATCACGCCAATATTCAGCGGCCAATGTATCAGCATCATATTCAAGATGGTTCAGCACATAGAGATCGCCCGTCTGGGGATGGCGTGCCATGCCGATGCCGCAGAATTCACTTTCTGCCAGAACCTCAATGCCGGCTGTTTCCAGCTCGGCACGCCGATTTTCGGTATAGCGCGACACCGGCATCGGAAAAGTATCCGTAAAACCCCGTAACAGCCGGCCATTACTGTGATTCAACTGGTGCGGGTACACCCCAAACAGCTTGTTGCCGCAATGATGTTTCTCAACACCGTGAAAATGATAGAGCAATGCCTGCGCACCCCAGCAGATTCCCAGTCGCCGGAAACAATTGCGCCGCGACCATTCCATGATCTCCGTCAGCTCCTCCCAATAGGCGACATCTTCAAAAGGCAGCTGTTCGATGGGGGCGCCTGTCACGATCAACGCGTCAAAAAGGTCATCGCGCACATCATCAAGGCGACGATAATAGCGCCGAAGATAGCCTGGCTCGGTGTGGCGCGGCGTATAACTCGCGGTTGTCATCAGGATCATCTCGGTCTGCAGCGGCGAGTTGCCAAACAGGCGCGCAAACTGGATTTCGGTATCCTGCTTCTTGGGCATCAGATTCAACAACAACAATCGCAGCGGGCGGATATCCTGCCGCTCTGCCTGCTTGTTCGCCATGACATCAACCTGTTCTTTTAGCAGGTCTTCAAGGGCAGGTAGATTGTCGGGCACCTTAATCGGCATCGTGTTTTAAACTTTCGGCTGGCATCGTCATCGCGTGATGCAGGCGGTTATAGCTGATCCGCGGGGAAATGCCAGTCGTTTGGACGGCAGGATGTCGGGAAAGCCCCGGCATGCAGGCGCTGGTGACGCGGACAGCAGCTAGCGGCGCGCGCGGCGGCTGGCAGCGCCAAATACCCCTTCGGCAAAGCGGCGTCCGCCTTCCATAAACCCGCGCATGGGTGCTGTGGCCTTTGGGATGCGGGCGACATCACCCAACCGGCGGTCAAGGAAGCCTTCGATGACTGCCGGGTCGCCACTTGTATCTGCCAGCCAGGCCAGCAGGGTAGAGCTGTAGACAGCGGCAAGGGTTGCCCGTTTAGTATAGAAAGAAAAATCCGTATCCTGCTGCCCGGCCGCCCGCCACATTGCGTCAATGGTGGCATAGAGCGCACGCGCCGACACCAACGCATTGGAAGGCACCGCCAACACCGCTAGCGCCCTGCGCACGGCCTCCTTGTGAAGCGCGGCCTGATCGAGGCGGATGAGGATAAGCGTGCGGATCATAAGATGCACGCGGTCGGGCCGGTCGGGCATGCTTTCAAAGGCATCGACCATGGCGATGTCAGCAAGTTGGGAATGCAGGGTGATGGCACCCAGAGGGCCATCCGGGAACAGACGCGCCACGTCGTCTCCGGAAAATCCAGCATCGGCAGCGCCAGCTTTCAGCGCCGCATCGCTCCACCCATCAAATGGCACATGAACAAGCGTTGCGGCCACAATTGCGGCGGCGGCGGGATCAGGCATTTGTGCGTCGGTCTTGCTGTTTGCATCAATCACATGAACCTCCGCATCCTGAGCAGCAACAACGTCTGGTATTATGTCCCAAAGTCTTTCGCGGGCGTGCATTGCGTGCACGGATTACCCTGACAGGCGTCACACTGGATGTATCGATGACTCCCCCGCACGTTCAAGATTAAACCAAAGTCACACGGAAATGCCAGCACCATCCTGTCGCATGTGCTGTTTTCGTGCGTCTGGTGGCTTTACATCCCCGTCATCATCATGCTAAACACCCGTTCCTGTCGCAGATATGCCGGATTTTCGGTGGTTTGCGGCACAGATTTCCAACCGGCCGGCCTGCGCAGTCAGGCGACGCCGCGAAAAAAGAAGAGATTTGCCGTGTACGTAACCGTACGAGACAATAATGTTGACCAAGCGCTGCGCGTTCTGAAAAAGAAGCTGCAGCGTGAAGGCGTGTTCCGTGAGATGAAGAACCGCCGTGCGTATGAAAAGCCGTCCGAGCGCCGCGCGCGTGAAGCGGCCGAATCGACCCGCCGCGTTCGCAAGCTGATGCGCAAGCGGATGGAGCGTGAAGGCTACTAGGCCTTTCGGCGGAACCTGCGCGCAATTTTAACGCGCGGGGATTCAGCGCAACGGGATTCAACGCACCAGAACTCAACGCACTGGTGGGCAGCGCACAGCCTCTGAAAATCTGCTAAGCCGCTTTGGTCCGCCATGGCGGCTTTTGTTTTTGATGGGCTGTAGAAGACAAGGGTTAATCAAGCCTACCCTGTCGCTATGATTTCATCATGCGTCCATCATGCACCCATCATGAATGATTATCATGGATGAACTGAACTGGCCACTTATGCTGAGTGCAGGCATCGTCGCCTCTGCCAGCCCTGGACCGGCAACCCTCGGCATTGCCGGGACGTCGATGCGTCATGGACGTGCCGCTGGTGTTGTTCTTGCAGCCGGCATCATCGCCGGGTCCTTTATCTGGTCCATAACCGCCGCCTTCGGGGTGGGTGCTATCCTGCTGACACATGTCTGGATTCTTGAAACCGTCCGCTATCTTGGGGCGGCGTATCTGCTGTATCTTGGCTTTAGGTCTCTCCGGTCTGCCATGACACGGGCCGGGCCGGCGCAGACCGTCGCCATTGCCGCACCGCGCGGCCATTTTCTGGCTGGTCTCATGCTTCATCTGACAAACCCAAAACCGATATTGTTTTTTGCCACATTATTCACCATTGGCGTGCCTGCAGGGGCCGGCATGGCTGAACTTGCGCTTGTTGTCCTTGTAATCGGCCTGAACAATGCGATGATTTTCCTTGGCTATGCCCTGCTATTCTCGAATGCGGCGATGGCCCGCGCCTATGCGGGTGCCAGGCGCGTTTTCGAATCTGTATTTGCGCTGCTGTTCGGGGTTGCGGGTATCCGCATCCTGATGCTGCGGTTGACGCCATAGAGCAGGCCGCAAAGCCGCACGCCGCATATTAATCGAAATCTGCATATGTTGTGGAAGGCAGCGGTGAATTATAGCGATTCGCGCAAAAATCCCTTATCAATTCGGGGGTTGTATAGTGGCGGGTCAGCAGTCCAGAGTGCGATGGGTGAAAAACGCCCGAAGCAGGCCACAGACAGGATAATAACATAAGGGTTGGGACATGAAGGTTGGATGCCCAAAAGAGGTAGTCGCTGGTGAACAGCGGGTCGCCATGACTCCCGACAGCGTTCGGCAGATCCAGAAGCTCGGCTATGACTGTGTTGTCCAGTCTGGCGCAGGAAGCGCCGCCGGTTTCGATGATGCTGCTTATGAGGATGCTGGCGCTGCTGTGGTGAAAACCGCCGCCAGCCTGTGGAAGCAGGCCGACATCATTGTCAAGGTGCGCGGCGTGACCACCACCGAACAAAAGAACCTGCGCGATGGACAGACAGTGATCAGCATGTTCTGGCCAGCGCAGAATCCAGATCTTCTGGATAGCTTCAAGGCGGCCAATAGCAATGCCATCGCCATGGATATGGTGCCGCGGATCAGCCGTGCGCAGAAAATGGATGTGCTGTCTTCCATGGCAAATATCGCCGGATATCGTGCCGTCATTGAATCAGGCAATCAGTTCGGCCGTTTCTTTACCGGCCAGATCACAGCTGCCGGCAAGGTTCCGCCCGCAAAGGTGCTGGTGATTGGCGCCGGTGTTGCCGGTCTTGCTGCCATTGGCACAGCTACCTCGCTTGGTGCAATTGTGCGCGCCTTTGATGTACGTCCCGAGGTCGCCGAGCAGATCGAATCGATGGGCGCCGATTTCCTGATGCTGGAATTTGAGGAAGACGGATCGGGCGAAGGCGGATATGCCAAGCCAGCCTCGCCGGAATTCATCGAAAAGGAAATGGCGCTGTTCCGCGCGCAGGCGCCGGAGATCGATATTGTCATTACCACGGCGCTGATCCCGGGACGCCCGGCACCAAAGCTGTGGCCTGCCGAGATGGTGGCACTGATGAAGCCCGGGTCGGTTGTTGTCGATCTTGCTGCCGAACAGGGCGGCAATTGCGATCTAACCGTCGCCGAGCAGATCGTTACCTCTGACAATGGTGTGAAGATTGTCGGCTATACGGATTTCCCGAGTCGGATGGCCGCGCAGAGTTCGACTCTCTATGCCACCAATATCCGCCATATGCTGGATGACCTGACGCCGGAAAAAGACGGCCAGATCAGCATTAATATGGAAGATGACGTGATTCGCGGGGCCACGGTTGTGCATGCTGGTGAAATCACCTATCCGCCACCTGCGCCAAAGGTCCAGGCCATCGGCAAGGCGCCCGCGGCGCCAAAGCCGGTCGAGTTAACGCCCGAAGAAAAAGCGGCGCAGGAAATGGCGGCCCACCGCAAGGCCGGCCAGCGGCAATTCGGGATGCTGGTGCTTGGCGGGCTGTTCATGCTTCTCGTCGGCGCCTATGCGCCGGCCAGCTTTATGCAGCATTTCATTGTCTTTGCTTTGGCCTGCTTCGTTGGTTTCCAGGTGATCTGGAATGTCAGCCATGCGCTGCACACACCATTGATGGCCGTCACCAACGCTATTTCGGGAATCATCATTCTGGGTGCGCTGCTGCAGATCGGGTCCAGCAACCAGATCGTGATGATCCTTGCCGCAATCTCAGTCCTCATCGCCACGATCAATATCGTCGGCGGTTTCATGGTGACGCGCCGTATGCTGGCGATGTTCCAGAAAAGCTGACCTGACAGAGCAGAGAAAGTTGATTCAAGATGAGTGCTAATATCGTTACAGCCATCTATATCGCCGCCAGCGTATTGTTCATTCTGTCGCTGGGTGGTCTGTCCAATCAGGAAAGCGCGAAACGTGCCGTATGGTTCGGAATCGTCGGCATGGCTCTTGCCGTTGGTGCCACGATATTTGGCCCGCAGGTTGCGATCTCCAACATCCTGATCCTGATGATCGTGATCGGTTCGGTGATCGGCCTCGTCGTGGCACGGCGTGTTGAAATGACCGGCATGCCGCAACTGGTTGCGGCGCTGCACACTTTCGTCGGGATGGCCGCTGTCTTTATTGGCATTAATTCAGAGCTGGCGCCGCCGGCGGGGCTCATCGGTGCAGAGAAGATCATTCATGAGGTAGAGGTGTTTCTTGGCGTCTTTATCGGCGCGGTGACCACCACAGGTTCCATCATTGCCTTCGGCAAACTTGCCGGCATTCTGGACGGCAAACCCCTGACGCTGCCAGCACGTAACCTGCTGAACCTCATTGCCGTTCTGGCGTGCGTATGGCTTGGCTATATGTATCTGAACCATGCTGGCATATGGACGCTCTATCTGATGACGGCCATCGCGCTGGTCTTTGGCGCGCATCTTGTTCTTGCCATTGGCGGCGCCGACATGCCGGTGGTTGTTTCAATGCTGAATTCCTATTCAGGCTGGGCCGCCGCCGCGACCGGTTTCCTGCTCGGCAATGATCTGCTGATCGTCACTGGCGCGCTTGTCGGTGCGTCTGGCGCGATTCTGTCCTATATCATGTGCCGCGCGATGAACCGGAATTTCCTGTCTGTTATCCTGGGCGGGTGGGGCACCGTCGCCGCGTCAGCACAGGAAGTCGAAGGCGAGATGATCGCCACCGATGTGGTCACTGTTGCCGCAGACCTTGCTGATGCACAGGAGATTATTTTTGTGCCGGGCTACGGCATGGCTGTAGCGCAGGCGCAGAGCGCCGTATCCGAAATCACCCGCCGGTTGCGGGCGCAGGGCAAGAATGTCCGCTTTGCCATCCATCCGGTTGCCGGCCGTCTTCCGGGGCATATGAATGTGCTGCTGGCCGAAGCAAAGGTGCCGTATGACATCGTCCTTGAAATGGATGAGATCAATGATGATTTCCCGAGCACGGATATCGTTATCGTGCTTGGCGCGAATGATATTGTGAACCCGGCGGCACAGGATGATCCGGGCAGCCCCATCGCCGGCATGCCGGTTCTTGAAGCATGGAAGGCGCGCCAGGTCATCATCTCAAAACGTGGTCAGGGCAGAGGCTATTCCGGGATCGAAAACCCGCTTTTCTTCAAGGACAACTCGCGGATGCTCTATGGTGACGCCAAGTCATCTCTCGACCAGATCCTTGCCAGCCTGCCCTGACAAACTCACGTCATGACGACACCGTAACCTGACGGGCCCATGCGCTGGTCAGGTCGCGGCATCCTCGCCGTGAACCAGTTCAGCCGGTATGCCGGCGATGGCTGCCGCTTCCCGCTGGCGGGTCGCCAGCATATCACGGTCAAAATCATCAATCAGGTCATGGAACAGCGTGTGCCAGTTCACCTCTGCACCAAGATGCATAAAGACGGATCCCAGTCCGACAGCAGCGCGGTCCATCAGCACAAATTCGCGCGGCGGCCGGATGCCGCCGATACGCTTTAGCTCGCCATGGACCTTTCCGGCAAGCTCGCGTCCCGCACTGCCATTGCGCAGTGACTGAATCGGGCGCACCCGATCTTCCAGCAGCGGCGCATAGATGAATTCGGCCCACATGTTCAGAACCTCGATAGCCTCGCGGTCCAGCCCGTGAAAGCCCCAGCTTTCATAGGCATGTACGGCCAATGCCTCATCATTGTCCCGCAGCGCACGGTACAGATCGATCACCCCGCCAACAAAAGACGGGCGGAACAGCCGGATCGACCCGAAATCCATCAAATTGATCCGGTTGTCAGCTGTCAGCGAATAATTGCCAAGATGCGGGTCGCCATGAATTACCCCGTAGAAATAGAAGGGCACGTACCAGACGCGGAACATGTTGCGGGCGATTTCATTGCGCACATCTTGCGATGGATTGGTCTCGAGAAACGGCATGACACGTGTGCCATCCAGCCAGCTCATCGTCAGCAGCCTGTCACTGGATAAATCGGGCCGGTAGACGGGCAGTTCGACACAATTTTCGTCCCACAGCATGTGATGATACAGCGCCAGGTTCGCCGCCTCGCGCCGGTAATCCAGTTCCTCGCGCAGCCGTTCCGACAATTCGGAATAGATATCGCCGGTGGATATGGCGGAATCATAGCGTTCATAGAGCTGGAACACCAAGCGCAGCTGGCGCAGATCGGCATCGATAGCGGATGCCATATCCGGATATTGCAGTTTCATGGCAAGGATGTTGCCGTCGAGATCTTCTGCCTTATGCACCTGTCCAAGCGAAGCAGCAGACACTGCCTCGCGTGTGAAGGATGTCAATTTCTGCTGCCAGTCAGGGCCCAGTTCGGCCGCCATACGGCGACGGGTGAACAACCAGCCCATCGCCGGCGCATCTGCCTGAAGGCTGGCCAGCTCATCCGCATATTCTGGCGGCAAGGCATCCGGTATGGTCGACAGGATCTGCGCCACTTTCATGATCGGGCCTTTCAGCCCGCCAAGTGCCTCGCGCAGATCAGCAGCATGTTTGCTGCGGTCAATCTCAATTCCCAGATAGCGCTCGCCAGCCATACGGGCGGCAAGGCCTGTCATGGTGCCCGTGACCCGCGCATAGCGGCGGATGCGGCCACCAACACGGCCGGTATCGCGGCGTCCCTGCTCGGCCATCAGGACAATCCTTCCAGCTCGTCGATCATGCCAGATATCATATCCAGCCCCAGCGACCAGAAGGCCGGATCCCGCGGATCAAGGTCGAAGCGCCGCAAGGCGACATCATAGCGTTCTGTGCCGCCTGCCTGCAGCAGATTACGATACCCGGTCACAAAATCGGCCGCTTGCCCACCTGCCTGTGCCAGCTGATAGCTTTGCCATAATGCATTCACCAGACAGTCACCAAAGGCATAGGCATAAACATAGAAGGGCGTGTGGACGAAATGCGGGATATAACCCCAGATCGGGCGATAATCATCGCCAGTCACCACAGACGGGCCAAGTGCCGCGCGCTGGGTGTCCATCCAGATATCTGAAATTTCCTCGGCGGTCAGTTCGGCATTCCGGCGCGCATCATGGAAACGGGTCTCGAAATTGTGAAATGCAATCTGCCGCACGACCGTGTTCAGCATATCTTCGACCTTGCCGGCCAGCAGACGGCGCCGCGTGGCCGGGTTATCGGCACTATCGACAAGCCGGCGGAAGGTCAGCATTTCGGCAAATACCGATGCGGTTTCGGCAAGTGTCAGCGGCGTGTCCGACATCAGATACCCGCGATCAGCGGCCAGCCGCTGGTGGATACCGTGGCCCATTTCATGCGCCAGGGTCATCACATCGCGCGATTTGCCCGAGAAATTCATCAGAATATAGGGATGCGCCGAGGGGGTCACCGGATGGGAAAAGGCGCCTGAACTTTTGCCCGCGCGTGGTTCGGCATCAATCCAGTTGCGGGTGAAAAAGGGTTCTGCCTGCTCTGCCATCTGCTGGTCAAAACCGGCAAAGGAATCCAGTACCAGATGGCGTGCCTCGTCCCAGCTGAACTGCCTGTCATCACCACCAGGCAGCGGCGCATTACGGTCCCACCAGTTGATCGTCTCGCCGCCCATCCATCCGGCTTTCAGCCGGTAATAGCGATGCGCCAGGTCGGCGTTACGCGAATCGACCGCGCCGACAAGTGCGTCAACCGTGTCATCATCCACATCATTGTCGAGATTGCGTGAATCGACCGGACGCGCAAAGCCGCGCCAGCGGTCCTCGACCTCCTTGTCCTTGGCAATGGTGTTCAGCACAAGTGACAACAATCTTTCATTGTCTTTCAGCGTTGCTGAAAGAGATTCACCAGCCGCACGCCGTTCATCGCCATTCGGGCTGGACAGCGCATTCAGGATTTCCGCCTCGGTGACATCCGCCCCGCCGAAGGGAAAGCGCAATGCCGCCGCGGTTTCATCAAACAGCCGGACCCAGGCGCCGCGTCCGCTTGGTGCGCGTTCTGCCAGCATCCGTTCCATATCAGGTGCCAGTTGATGCGGTGCCCAGGCGCGGACCCGGCGCAGCCATGGTTGCCATAGGGCAAGGGCCGGCGTGTCCAGCAATTGCGCAACATGCGCGTCATCAAGTGCCGCCAGTTCCAGCTCAATAAAGAGCAGCCGCGCGCCAATATCGGCACTGGCCTCGCGAATCGACTGATGATGGCGGGCAATCTGTGAATCGGTGGTGCTGGCGGCAAAAAGCAGCTGCGCGTGGCTCTGTGCCTTGCCCAGCATTTCCAGAATGCGCTCGTAATCGGCAATTAGTCCGGCTAGCGCCGCACCGTCGGCATCGGCCAACCGGCCCTGCCAGGCGGCTTCCAGCTGTTCGGCCTCCTGCCGGCAGGCAGCGATATCGACCGCAATCGCACCATCGGCAATGCCATCATAAAGATCTGTCAGGTCCCAGGTGGGGCAGCTGTCCGGCATTTAATCATGTCCTTTTTAACATGGCATACAGGGGAATTGCCTTTGTTCGGATATGGGGAAACAGACTGGCTGGCGCAACCACCTCACGCCGTTATCGTCACCACAAGAACACGCAATAACGGGCCTTTGCGGCCCGCCGCCCGGAATGGGCTTGCCCCAACGCGTAAAGAGCCCTACGATAAACACGCTCGATACATAAGGGGGGAGAGTGTCGCAGCCGCGATCCTGTACGGATTGAAGCTGTGACCACCGAAGGAGCAAACGCCCTGTAAACTCTCAGGTACACGTACTCCCTTCATGTGAGCGCTCTGGAAAGCGGTGCGGCAGCACCCACCGACGGGGAAAATCAGCGGATACCGGCCTGTGCCGGATCTTCGCTGAGAAATCTCTCAGGTTTCAGGACAGAGAGGGCATGACCGGCATAGCCGGGCATGTACTTGTGTTGCTGAAACAGGAGCGATGACGTGGAGCCCCGCCGAACACCCCTATATGACTTCCACCTCGCGCATGGTGCCGTTTGCCGGCTGGGACATGCCCGTCCAATATGCCAGCGGCATCAAGGCTGAACATCTTGCCACGCGTGCGGCGGCCGGGTTGTTTGATGTCTCGCATATGGCGCAGGTCAGCCTGTCGGGACCGGGCGCCGGCGCGATGCTGGAACGGCTGACACCAACCGATATTGACGCTATTGCTGACGGCCGGGTCCGTTATTCCCTGTTTTTGAATGACCAGGGCGGTGTTCTTGATGACCTGATGATCGCCCGACATGGCAACCATCTGCAGCTTGTGGTGAATGCCGGTCGCGCCGATCATGATATTGGTCTATTGCGCGCCAGCCTTGATGAGTCTGTGACCATGGAAGTGCGCACCGATCTGGCGTTGCTCGCGCTGCAGGGGCCATCTGCAGCAGCGGTGTTACAGCGCCTCGGTGTTGATCTCGACGGATTTGTCTTCATGCAGATCAGGGATATTTCGATCGCCGGCATTGCCTGCACCGTGACCAGATCCGGCTATACCGGTGAGGATGGTTTTGAAATCTCGGTACCGACAGAACATGCCAGCAAATTGGCTGGTTTGTTCGCTGATGATGCTGATGTAACCCTTGCTGGCCTTGGTGCGCGCGATACGCTGCGTATGGAAGCAGGCCTTCCCCTCTGGGGTCATGAACTCGACGAAACAATCAACCCGGTGGCTGCCGGACTGCGCTTTGCCTTGTCAAAGCGCCGCCGCGAAGCTGCTGATTTCCCGGGCGCAGCCCCCATTATGACCGAGTGGGCTGATGGCGCACCGCGCCTTTTAACCGGCCTGCTGCCACAAGGGGGCCGACCCGTCCGTGAGGGGGCAGAACTGACCCATGATGGCACCATTATCGGCAAAGTGACTTCGGGTGGCTTTGCACCAACTCTGGATGCGCCGGCTGCGCTTGGCTTCGTGGACGCCGCGCTTGCCGTGCCGGGCACCGAACTGATGGCGGTGTCGCGTGGGCGTGAAACCCCGGTCATAACGGCGGCATTGCCGCTTGTGCCACATCGTTATGTGCGCAGTTGAAACAGCTGAGGCAAACGAACAACCGAACAGGACTATGCAAAGGAGACCCTGAATATGATGCGTTACACCGAAGACCATGAATGGATCAATCTGGATGGCGACACCGGCACGGTTGGCATTTCCCCACATGCCATCGAACAGCTCGGCGATATCGTTTTTGTCGAACTTCCCGAGGCCGGCAGCACGGTTGCCAAGGGCGATGCGGTTGCCGTTTTTGAATCGGTAAAGGCCGCATCGGATATTTACAGCCCGGCCGGCGGCGAAATCGTCGAGGTCAATGAGGCAATGCTGGATGACCTGTCATCGATCACGCCTGACCGGGCCACGGAATCCTGGCTGTTCAAGATCAAGGTCGATGACAGCAATGAACTGGACGAACTGATGGATGAAACCGCCTACAAGGCGATGATCGCCTGAGCCAACTGCCAACCTTGCTGCCAGCCCCCGTTTCTGGCGTTGCAACGGGTCATATGAGGCCGGTCTGAACCGGCCATACAAGTAAAGGAGAAAAGGGAATGTCACCGCTTGAAACATCATCTGGAATGACAATGGCCACGCCGCAGGCCGGCTTTGTGACGCGCCATATCGGGTTGAATGACTCTGACATTGCGACAATGCTGGCAACGCTCAAACTGCCCAGCGTGGACAGTTTGCTCGACGAGGTGATTCCGCCAACCATCCTGCGCAGCGACAAAATGGATGTTGGCGCGCCCCTGTCCGAGTCGGAAGTCCTTGAGGAACTTGGCGCGCTGGCCGCCAAGAACACGATCAACCAGTCTCTGATCGGCATGGGGTATTATGGCTGCCATACGCCACCTGTTATCCTGCGAAATGTGTTGGAAAATCCGGGCTGGTACACAGCTTACACCCCCTATCAGCCGGAAATCTCGCAAGGCCGCCTTGAAGCCATTCTCAATTATCAGACGATGGTGGCAGAGCTTACCGGGATGGATATTGCCAACGGCTCGCTGCTTGACGAGGCAACAGCCGCGGCCGAAGGCATGGCGATGGCCTTCAGGGCGCATCGCGGCAAGGCGAACATCTTCCGTGTTGATCCCGATACACATCCGCAAACCCTTTCCATTCTGCGCACCCGCGCCCGGCCGCTTGGCATCACGCTCGATGTAACGGATCCTGCCGACCCTTATCAGGACGGTGTGTTTGGTGTGCTGATCAGCTATCCGGGCAGCAGTGGCGCCGTGCGTGATATCCAGCCGGCTATTGAGGCTGTGCATACCGCTGGCGGCATGGCCATCGTTGCCAGTGACCTTCTGGCCCTGACGATGCTGGAAGCCCCCGGCACATTGGGAGCTGACATCGTGCTTGGCTCGGCACAGCGCTTTGGGGTGCCAATGGGCTATGGTGGCCCGCATGCGGCTTTCTTTGCGACGCTGGCAAAACATCAACGCGCCATTCCGGGCCGTCTTGTTGGCGTTAGTCAGGACAGCAACGGACAAATGGCCTATCGGCTGGCATTGCAAACGCGCGAACAGCATATCCGCCGGGAAAAAGCGACATCAAATATCTGTACCGCTCAGGTGTTGCTGGCCGTGATGGCCGGGTTCTATGCCATCTGGCACGGGCCCGAAGGACTGCGCACCATTGCCCGCCACGCCCATGATATGGCGGGTCGGTTTGCCGCCGCGATGACAGCCACAGGCCGTCGTGTCAGGCATCAGCATTTCTTTGACACGGTAACCATCGAGGCACCGGATGATGCGGATGATCTTGTAGCGGCCGCATTGGCGCAAGGCATCAACCTGCGGCGCATGGATAATGCAGTCGCCGCCAGCTTTGATGAGACAAGTACTGCTGAAATGCTGGACAGGCTGCTTTTGGCCCTTGGTGCCGGCGCGGCTGTAGACAGCAATCTATCCCTTCCCGCCGCGCTATCGCGCAAGGGTGAATTCATGCAGCAACCGGTCTTCCACAAATATCGCACCGAGACCGAGATGATGCGCTATATGCGGGCACTCGCCGATCGCGATCTGGCGCTTGACCGGTGCATGATCCCACTAGGGTCCTGCACGATGAAACTGAATGCCGCTGCCGAGATGATCCCGGTCACCTGGCCCGGCTTTGCAAACATCCATCCCTATGCGCCAGAGGATCAAGCTGCCGGCTATAGAGAGATGATCACGCGCCTGGAAACGATGTTGGCCACCTGTACCGGTTATGCCGCGGTTTCAGTACAGCCAAATGCCGGATCGCAGGGCGAATTTGCGGGTCTGCTGGCCATTGCCCGCTATCATGAATCGCGGGGAGAGGCACATCGCAATATCTGTCTCATTCCACAGTCGGCACATGGCACCAACCCGGCATCGGCGGCGATGGCCGGTATGAAGGTTGTCGTCGTCAAATGCGACGCGGATGGCAATGTCGATCTGGAGGATCTCAGGGCCAAAACCGAAACACACCGCGAATCCTTGGCCGCTATCATGGTGACCTATCCGTCGACACATGGCGTGTTTGAGGAATCCATCGTTGAAGTCTGTGATATTGTTCACGCAGCCGGCGGGCAAGTCTATGTCGACGGGGCCAATCTGAATGCCCTTGTCGGACATTGTGCCCCGCCCCAATTTGGTGCTGATGTCAGCCACCTCAATCTTCACAAGACATTCTGTATCCCGCATGGCGGCGGCGGTCCGGGTGTTGGTCCTATCGGTGTGGCGGCGCATCTGGCGCCATTCCTTCCGGGATCACCGCTCAATGGCGAAAGCGCCGTCAGCGCGGCCTCCTTTGGGTCGGCAAGTATTCTGCCGATCACCTATGCCTATATCCGGATGATGGGCAGCCAAGGGCTGAAGGATGCCACCTCCATCGCGATTCTGTCGGCCAATTATATGGCGGCGCGACTGGGGAGCAGCTACCCGGTGGTCTATACAGGCAGCAAGGGCCGCGTTGCGCATGAATGCATCATCGATATACGTGGCATTCAGGATGCCTGCGGGATTAGCAATGAGGACATTGCCAAAAGGCTGATTGATTTCGGCTTTCATGCGCCAACCATGTCATTCCCGGTGGCCGGCACATTGATGATCGAACCAACCGAATCAGAATCACTTGCCGAGATTGACCGGTTCTGTGATGCGATGCTGTCGATTGCGGATGAGATTGAGAATGTCAAATCAGGCCAATGGCCAGCAGATGACAATCCGCTTGTCAATGCGCCCCATACAGCAGAATCCCTGCTTGGTGATGACTGGACACATCCTTATTCACGGCAGCTTGCAGCCAATCCGCAGGGCAACAGTCAGGCGAACAAATATTGGCCGCCTGTCGGTCGGGTGGATAATGCATTTGGCGATCGCAATCTGATCTGTTCATGCCCGTCGGTCGATGCGTGGGAGGCCGCCGCCGAATAGACTGCTTACCAAAGCTGTAGACGGGACAGCTGCAAGGCAGCAGATGACGGGGCAGAATGCCGCGTCATCTTGCTGTGCCTGGTGCAAAGCGCTAATGTCTGGGTCCATCAATATGGAATGTCAGCATGCGTAATCTCCAATATCCTGGCCGCTCGCCGGTGGCTGCACCAAACGGCATGGCCAGCACCTCCCATCCGCTGTCAACACAAGCTGCGCTCAACATCCTTCAGCAAGGCGGCAATGCGCTTGATGCCGCCATTGCTGCCTGCGCTGTTCAGGCGGTGGTCGAACCGGCTTCCACCGGTGTCGGCGGGGATTGTTTTGCCCTCTATTCGCCAAACGGGGCTGACAGCATTGTCGCCTTCAACGGGTCAGGCCGCGCGCCCTCCGGCCTCAGTTCAGAATGGCTTCTGGAACAGGGAATCTCGAAGATTGAACGCCAGACACCGCATTCGGTAACCGTGCCGGGCGCAGTTGATGCCTGGGTCCAGCTGAATCGTGATCATGGCAGTATGGAGCTTGCGCAGATACTGGCACCTGCCATTGCCTATGCCGAAAACGGCTACCCCGTGACACAACGTGTTTCGACGGATTTTGCCGCCAGCCTGTGGGCACTGGATGATGATGCACGCGCCGTATTTGCCCGCGACGGTGGCCCGGTACCGCTTGGCGCACGGCACAGCCAGCCCCAGCTTGCCGCCACCCTTCGCAGAATTGGCGAAAAGGGCCGTGACGGCTTTTACAAAGGCATGGTGGCGGATGATATTCTGAACAAGCTGCAAGGACTGGGCGGCACCCATACGCAGGATGATTTTGACCGCGCGATTGGTGATTACGTCACGCCGATTAACGGGACGTTTCGTGACCATCAGGTCTGGGAATGTCCGCCAAATGGCCAGGGCGTGATTGCGCTGATGCTGCTCAACATCATGGGCGGCATCGACACATTCGGAGATCATCCGATAACTGCTGACCGCATTCATCACGAGATTGAGGCCGGGCGTCTGGCCTATCGTGACCGGGGCGCCGTGCTTGCCGACCCGGCTTTCAGTGACGTGCCAGTATCCGAAATGCTGGGCACGGCTTATGCCGATTTGCTGCGTGGCCAGATCATGCCAGACAAGCGCATTAATCCGTTGCCTGCCAGCACCCTGCCGCGTCATGCCAGCACCGTCTATATCACCGTTGTTGACCGTGACCGCAATGCCTGCAGCCTGATCAATACGCTCTATGAAGGCTTCGGATCAGGGATCATGGCACCCGAAAGCGGGGTCATGCTGCATAATCGCGGGATGGGCTTTGTGGTGGACCCCGACCATCCAAACGGCATTGCCCCTGGCAAGCGCCCCTTGCACACCATCATTCCGGGTATGGTCACAAAGAATGGCCGCACGACCATGTCGTTTGGTGTTATGGGTGGTGAGTATCAGGCCTTTGGACATATGCAGTTCCTGACGCGTCATTTTGATTTTGACATGGATGTGCAGATGGCAATGGATACGCCGCGATTCTTCCCAGACCCGTTTGAGGATGTTGTCGAGCTGGAAGAACCCATTGGTGCGGATATTCGTGACGCGCTGACGGCGCGCGGCCATAATATACGCACTGCCGGCCGTCCGATCGGGGGCAGCCAGGCCATCGCCATTGATTGGGAAACCGGCTTGCTGACAGCCGGATCAGACCCACGCAAAGACGGGTGTGCTCTGGGATATTGAGCCGCCCACTCAGGACCCGCCTTGAATTTTGTGGAGAGCTGCAGCGTGACCGATCTTGCATCAATCATCGACATGACGGCCTGTCCGCTGACGGATGATGAATTTATCGCCGGCTGTCGTATCCAGCTGGACAAAGACGGCGTGATCACCATTCCGGACTTCATCCGGCCGGATGTGCTTGCGGGCCTCGTCGCCGAGGCAGAAGCCGAAAAGCCGAACGCTTTTTTCACCGCGTCGACCCATAATGCCTACCTCACACCGCCGCGCGATGATCTGCCCCCAACCCATGCGTTCAACCGGCAGATCACATCTTCAAAGGGATGCATCACCACCGACCAGGTGCCAGAAGGATCGGCGCTTCATGAGATTTATGACTCAGGCGACTTTCGCCGGTTTCTGGCGGCCATTGTCGGCGAAGATGCGCTGTTTGAATATGCGGACCCGCTATCCTCCATCAATGTGCATTTTGCCGATGAAGGGCAGGAACTTGGGTGGCATTTTGACAATTCTTCCTTTGCGGTCACCCTATTATTGCAGGCGCCGCAGGCAGGTGGCCAGTTTCAGTATGTCCGCGATCTGCGCGACTCCGATGCAGGGGACATGAATTATCAGGGTGTTGGCGATGTATTGGATGGCCGGATGGCGCCAACAGATTTGGATATTGCCCCCGGCACACTTGTCCTGTTCCGTGGCCGTAATTCCATGCATCGGGTAACACCGACAGTCGGTTCGCTGACGCGTATTCTTGTCGTGCTGGCCTATAACAACAGGCCGGGCATTTCGCTGTCCGAGGCTGCACGGATGACATTTTTCGGCCGATTGGGCTGACGCCGATAACCGCTATCCGTCTCTTGTGAAACCGGAAATGCCCGATTAAAGGGCCGCGGCAAGTTCCTCTGCCATCAGGCCGAAAGCTATACTGGCAGCATCTGACAGCGCGGTGACGCCGGCTGAGGCAGATTCGCCAGCGCCCACAGGCGCGCTACCCCAATAGCTTTCCGACAATATGGTCCCCTGTTTCTTATGCGTGACCACCGCATCAAAACGGATCGAAGCGGTCTCGCCAGGCTGGAAGGCAAATTCGGTCACCGAAAGCGTAATCCTGTATGGCGCGTCCTTTGCCATGTCGGCACTGGCAAAACGGGCATCACTGCTGGCATCCCGCATGGCAGTGATAAAGGCACGTTCAATCAGGGTCGGGGCCGCCACATGCCAGTAGTGGCCGCGCAGTTCCTGAAAGCGACGCGGGGTCTCGCCAGCAACCACCACCAGTGCGCGCCCTGATTGCACACCGCGGACGTCAACCCGTTGCAGGGCGATGCTGTCTGTTGTGCCAAACGCAAGCGGTGGCAGCGCCAGTGAAAAATCATAATAGGTGTCAGGCGTGCGCGGCGTAGCACTGCTGCAGGCCGCCAGCAGCAGCGCCAGCCCGAACACGACAAAATGGTGATGAATGGCACGCAATGATGATCTGGTCATGGTTGGGCTCCTCTTCATGCTGCCACGTTAATCACTGCCAAGGATCAGCAGGCTTGGATTGTCACGAAGGCGCGCTGTCATTTCCTCTAGATTGAGTGCGGCGGCCTCCATGCGCTGCAGAAACCCGTCCAGCCGGTCTTCGCCAAGCTCGGTTATGCGCAGCGCATTCTGTGTTGTTTCATCGCCCGTTTCAATAATGGCCCCCACGCCATCTTGCAGCCGTTGCATGTCCTGCAAAATGGTGGTCACAAGTGCCAGATTTTCCTCACTGACCGCCTGTTCCATCCGGCCGGTTGTGCGGGTTGCCGTCTGCAACAACACCTCGAGTTCCATCGCAGCCGAATCAAGACGTCCGAGAATATTGTCCACGCGTTCCAGATTGGCGTTGGAAATAACAGTGCTGACATTGCCGGCGACATCGACAGCTTCACCAGCCGCCGCCGCGGCATCGGCAGAGGCGCGTTCAATATTGCTAATTGTCCGGCTGATGGCAGCCTCATTCTCGCCGCCGGTAAGGGCCGCCATATTGGCTGTCGCATCTTCAAGATTTGACATGATGCGCGGCGTGTTGTCAGCCAGCGCCTCGCCAAGAACCGATACAGAAGACAGCGCCCCGCGGCCCTCCTGCTCCAGAACATTACGGATGGTCTCCAGCAACGGTGCCAGATTGGTTTGCGCAATATCCGTCAGTTCATCGGCTGTGCGGCTGATTTCAGCCATGACATTCACCGCCTTTATCGAGCGAATTTCATCCCCGGGATTTAAGGGGTCTGCGCCACCGGCGGAAATCTGGATGGCATTTGCCGACAGCAGCGACACGGCAGAAATTTCGGCAAGGCTGTCTGCGGGAATCACCCAGCCCCGCTCGACGCCAAGGTCAACGCGAAAGCGCATACCACTTTCATCAGGGACAGGTTCAATGTCTTCAACCTCGCCAATGATATAGCCTTCATAGACAACAGCGGCCCCGGCACGCAGGCCCGCCACATTCTTGAAATAGGTATGGTAATTGTCTGGCGCACCAACCTGTCCGCGGACGGTCACCACAATTGCGACAATCAGCGCAGCCCCGGCGATGACGAATGAACCTGCTATAAAGTCTGCCTGCTTCCAACGCATGGTCTTTGTTCCCGTTCTCTAGGCTTCCCCCACAAGACGCCGCAAATGCGCCTCAGGGTCAAAATCCTCATCCTCAGCAACCCGGTTAATCAAATTCTGGATTCGCGTGTTGCTGCTGTTGCGTATCTGCTCCACCGACCCGGTAAAGATGATATGGCCGCGGTCCAGTACAACGATCCTGTCGGCAATTTTGAAAGCACTTTCCAGTTCATGCGTAACCACCACGACGCTCATGCCAAGCGAATCGCGTAACTTTATGATCAGTTCATCCAGCGCAGCCGCAATCACCGGGTCCAGTCCTGCGGACGGTTCATCCATGAAGGTCAATTTTGGATCCAGTGCAATCGCACGGGCCACCGCGGCACGTTTCAGCATGCCGCCAGACAGCTCGGCAGGCAGCAAATCTTCTTTTCCAAGCAGGCCGACAAAATCAAGCTTCATCCGGACAATCACATCGATCGTCTCGCGATCCAGATCGCTATGCTCAACCAGCGGCAGCGCGACATTCTCACCAACCGTCAATGAACTCAGCAAGGCACCTGACTGAAAGGCCACCCCAATCCCCTTCAGCAGGGCAAGCCGCTGCAATTCATTGACGCCATAGAGTGATTCGCCAAACAGCGTTACCTCGCCATGCATCGGCGGTTTGAGCCCGATAAGATGGCGCAAGAAGGTTGATTTGCCAGATCCGGACCCACCCATGATCACAACAATCTCGCCATGATTGATTTGCATGCTGCAATCATGGATCACCGGCTGACCATTATATCCGCCTGTCAGCCTGCTGATGGAAATTGGTTTAGCCTGCATCGGTCCAACCCCTACAACAACAACGCGACAAGCGTGTCGGCGGCAATGATGGCACTGATACAGGTGACAACCGACGAGGTTGTTGCGCGTCCCAGCGCCGTGGCCCCACCGGCAACGCCCAGACCCATCACAATGCCGATCAGGGAAATCAACAGGGCAAACAGGATGGCCTTGCCAAAACAATGGGCAAGGTCGGTCATGGTGAGGACGCTGAGAACATCTGCCCAGAACGCCTCTGCCCCGATGCCAATGGTGGCCTCTACATAAATCTGAGCGGCGCCCAGCGCGGCGACGGTCGCCACACCAACAAGGATTGGCAGGGAAATCAGCAGCCCAAGCAGGGCTGGTGCCACAATGTAGCGGACAGGGGAAATCCCCATCACCGTCAGCGCATCAATCTCGCCATTCAGCCGCATTGATCCCACACGGCTGGCAAGTTGTGATCCGGACCGGCCGGCAACGATAATGCCGGTGATCAGCGGGGCGAACTCTCGTGGGATTGACAGAGCCAGCCCATAGGTTACCTGCGTTTCCGCACCAAAGATGCGTAGCGAATGGATGCCCTGAATGGACAGCATGATGCCGATGGTCGCGGCCATCAGAATGACAACCGGCAAGGACTGCACGCCGGCAGCCAGTATCTCCTGGACAAGATGACGAAGCCGCACCGGCTGGCCAATCATGGGCCCGCGCACCAGCAGAATGAAGGATTGCAGAATCAGCATGGCCGCATGGCCGACAAAGGCAATTGCACTCATCGCCTGTTGTCCGGTCCCCGATACAGCCCGTGCCATTTTGCCTAACCGTTCTTCCATGTTTCTGGCATAGCGAGAGTAAGGTTTAATTTCAATTAAATGCTTATGTTATTTGAATCGCTAAGTGCGAGACCCAACCGGCGCGGGATGCGGCAAAAGCAGGCATGTTTCAGGACAGTGATCGCGCATGTCATTGATCTAGAAAGTCAACGACATGGCCAGACCGGCATGTGGCGTTGGGCCATTACGGTGCGGATGGGCGGCCGGGGCATTCATGCGCAACTCGACAAAGCCCTTGGTATGCAACGCACCATCCAGCCAGTCGCGACTGAAAGACAGGCCGATATCATGTTCATATTCTGCCGGACGCAGGGGCAGATGTCGTCGACTGACAGCCACTTGTCCGGACAGCGCGCGCGCAACCGGGATGTCATAATGCAGATCACCGCCGGTAATCTGCACCGGCGCAGCCAGGATAATCGCAAGGCGGCCGCCGCCAATAGCGGTGCTGGCACCCATTGTGGCAGTACCGGACACAATCGTGGACGCGCCAGCCAGCAGGCCGCGTGCCTTGCCGGCCTGAAGATAGGTTGCACCGCCCCCAATCTGGGCAAACAGCCGCCCGCGCCCTGGCCCCAAATCATGTTTCAGGCTGGCCAGTCCATATGCGGTATAGCTATGGTCGATACTTCCCAGAATGCCACTAAGGCGGTTGCCCAGAAAGCCTGTGGCTTCCTTGCCAGCACCTGCTGTCAGCAACAGACCCTCATGCGGCGTGAAATGCACCGCGGCCCGCTGTGCCGGGTCGAGATGGGCGCTGTAGCCGTCAACCAGCCCGCCATTTTCGACGCTGCTGATCGGGCGTGGGTCATGCGCCACAATGCCGGCACCAAGATCAACCTGGAAGTCGCGATCGAACGCATCCAGCACCATAACGCCTGCCAGCGCTGTCTTTGCCGCAACGCCGGCACCGGCGATGGCCGCCGATCCCACAAGACTGGCCCGCTGGCCGGATACGGTGTCGGTCTGTGGTGCTGCGACATTGCCGATGGGGCGTGTTGCGTGTTCCATATCAAGCAAGCCCATGCCATGGATATGGGGGGCGTAACCGGGCACGGAACGGTCCGCGGTGGCCAGCAATATATCGGCCAGCTGGCGTCCATTCAGATGCGGCCACATCTGGTGCAGCACCGCTACCGCAGCTGACACCATGGGGGCGGCCATGCTGGTGCCGCTGATGCTGGCATAGCCGCCATCAAGGTACGTCGATGTGATGCTGGTACCAGGGGCCATGATAAAGCGGCTGGACAGGGGCACCGCATCATGGCAGCTGTCGCCTGTCCATGTTGTGCAGACATGACCGGCCCGGTTGCCCCGGATCTGCCCTGCACCGGCATCCCAATTACCGACCACAAGAAACTGTCCGTTCAATAGCAGATTTCCGTCTGTGCCGGTGGCGGTGGCGAGTTGGTTGAGACCGGCACTATAGGCGGTGCCGTCATTTCCCGCCGCCTTGACCAAAACCTGTGACGGGCCAAGAGCGGCACGCCAGTCCGCTGCTGTGCGCGTCACGCTGTAAAATCCCTCCTGGCCATAAACTGGATGGTCCAGAAAATAGCTGCCGTCGCCGCGCGATATCAGCAGCGAGTCAAGATAGCGGTTGGTCAGATAGGCCGCGCTGACATTGGTCGCTACGGCACCTTCATCGCGTCCCCAGGATGTTGCCGCACGCGCCAGCCCAAAATCATAGCTGCGCTGCCTTGCAACCTTGGCGATCAGCATCTTTGCGTCAAAGGCAGCGCCATGGACACCCTGTCCGTCCCTGATGGCAGCCACAATGCCGGCAAAATGCCGTTTTCATCTTCCTGAGTGCTGCCGGTATAATCCCGATTGTCGGCAATATTGGCCTGCAGGTCCGGATGATCGGTATCAATGCCCGTATCCGCCACAACAACCAGACTGTTCTTGCCTGTCCAGCCACGTGCGTAGGCATAGTTGAACCGTGTGATCTCCAAAGGCGCTGGCGCCCCGCCCGCCATCAGTTCGGCATCCAGATAGAAGGCCAGATCTGGATTAATGTTGCCGGTTGGTATACCCATCTGCCCCGGCTGGCCACCGGCATTGGCATCAGTTCCTGACCCGGCGGATGCATCAACAATATTGTCGAGCTGGAGCGGTGTTGTGCTGGCCGCAAGGCCGCCACCGCCGCCGCCGCCACAGGCAGCAAGCCCAGTCAGGGACAGCGCGCAAATCATCAGGCGGGCAGTCAGACGGGCTGTCATTCCAAAGGGTATGCAGGCGGCAGAAAGGGGCGCAGTGCTGGTGATGCGGCAACACTCTTCACATTGGAAAGGCGCGTTTAATGGCAGATGGTTCACATGCATGACCTTCGTAATTTTGAACGTCCGAACCGATTAACATGCTGTTTTAAAATAGTAAATTTTATGTAAACATCGAAGAAAATTACAACTTTTACGATGTATCCAAAAGTGTGATGCGGTAGGTCAGTATTGGTCACTTCATCCGCTGCATACACCGAAAGACCGGCATTTTTCTTTGACAGCCAGGGTGGGAAGCCTGGCTGAACAAGATCTATTTCATAGAGATTAACAACTAGAACGAGTGTTATTTCTCTAACAAATCGTTAATTTTAACGTGAATTGATGATTGATGAGACCCTTTCACGACCACCGCCAATAGCCCCGCCAATACCGCTGCCAATACCAGCGCCATGCCATCATCATGATGCTGGCGTTGTCCGCCTTTCCGCACGCCAGCGGCTGGGCTATGATCGCGGCGCATAACGTGCCTTTCATAAACAGGACCCCGCATGAGCAACCATTTCTATGATCAGACATTTGGTCTGCACACCGCCAGCGATCATATTTTCCTGAAAACAGGGGATGGTGACATCAGCCATGCCGCCTTTGCCGCAATGACGGCGCGCCTGTCCAATGCCCTTGTTGCTGCCGGATTGTCGGTGGGGGACAGGGTGGCGGTTCAGGCAGAAAAGTCAGCAACATTGCTGGGGGTCTGTGCGGCAACGATTCGCGCTGGCGGGGTGTATCTGCCACTTAATACCGGCTATACGCCCACCGAGATTGACTATTTCGCAAGTGATGCACGCCCATCGATCATCATTGTAGATCCGGCCGCCGCTGCGGATATTGCGCCGCTGGCGGACCGCATTGGCGCCACCCTGCTGACCCTTGATGCAGTTGGTGAAGGCACGCTTGCCGACGCCGCAAATGACGCTTCTACTGCATTTGACACAGTGCCGCGTGGCCGCGATGACCTGGCAGCGATCCTCTATACTTCGGGCACCACCGGCCGTTCAAAGGGTGCCCGTCTTTCCCATCATAATCTGGTTTCAAACGCGGCCGTACTGGCCGACACCTGGCGGTTCACACGCGATGATGTGCTGCTGCATATGCTGCCGATCTATCACACACACGGCCTTTTTGTTGCCTGTAATCTGATGGCCATGGTGGGCGGCACCATGATTTTTCTACCAAAATTCTCAGTCGAAGCTGCCTTGCAATGGATGCCACAGGCAACATCGATGATGGGCGTACCGACATTCTACACACGGCTTCTTGCGAGTGCCGACTTCACTGCAGATGCCAGCCAGCATATGCGGGTCTTCATTTCAGGATCAGCACCTTTGCTTGCCGAAACGCATCACGCCTTTTCCGCGCGAACCGGCAAGGCCATTCTCGAACGATATGGCATGACCGAAACGAACATGATCACGTCCAACCCCTATGATGGTGACAGGCGGCCCGGCACCGTGGGGATGCCGCTTGCCGGTATCGATCTGCGCATTGCTGATGCCCAAACCGGTAAAATCTGCGCCGATGGCGAGATCGGAATCATCGAATTGCGCGGTGACAATGTGTTTCAGGGTTATTGGGAGATGCCGGAGAAAACCGCGGAATCCTTCCGCGAAGACGGGTACTTTATCACGGGCGATATGGCGGTCCGTGATGCCGACGGCTATGTCAGTATCGTCGGCCGCGACAAGGATCTGATCATCACCGGCGGGCTGAATGTCTATCCGCGCGAGGTCGAAAGCCTTGTTGACGAGGTGGACGGGGTGCAGGAAAGCGCTGTTATTGGTGTGCCACATCCAGATTTTGGCGAGGCTGTTGTCGCTATTGTGGCTGCCGGGCCGGGTGCGGTCTCGGCCGATGCCGTGATCGAGGCACTTGCTGGCAAGCTGGCCAAATTCAAACAGCCTAAATCCGTCCATCTTGTGGATGCGCTGCCGCGCAATTCCATGGGCAAGGTGCAGAAGGCTGCATTGCGCAAGGCATATGCCGGGCTATTTGCCTGACAGGATAGTTGCAGCACCGCGACTGCCGATAACCCGCTCGCGATAGACGATGAAGATCGATGCCGCAATCACGATGGCGCTGCCACCCACAAATTGTGCGGTGATCAATTCTTCGAAAAACATCACACCTGCCCCCATGCCAAGCGGAATGCTGAGATAGCGCAGCGGGGCCAGCGCACTTGCCGGAGCGAAACGATGGCTGGCGGCAAGGGCAATCTGCTGCAGGCTGGCAACCACCCCCAGCCCAACAAGAATCACCATGTCCATGCTGGCCTGTGGCAGTGGCAGATCGAACATCAGCTGATAGCTGACAAAGATGAATGCACCGACACCATTATACCAGATGGCGCTCGTAACCGGGCTTTCATGCTGTCCGATACGGCGCAGCATAATCAGCACCAGTGACCCGAAAATCGTGGCCAGCACGGCATAGCCAACCCCCAGCGGATTCCAGTCGCTGGTGCCGGGCTCAATCAATATCACGGTGCCGGCAAAGCCAATCATGCAGGCCGTCCACCGCCGCCACCCGATTCTCTCGGCCAGCAGAAACGGGGCTAGCAGGGTCACAAACAGGGTGGCGGTCTGGCCAATCGCCGTCACCTTGGCAAGGGCGATATGGTCCAGCGCAGCAAAATAGAAACCAAGCCCCAGCAGACCCACCAGAATCCGAATGGCCAGCGGCCGCGGTCGAGATGGACGCAGGGTGGCCATGCCATGCAACCGGAACCCCACCATCAGCAACAATGGCAGACAGAAGAGATAACGGGCGGCCAATGCCGTCACGATGGAAATCTGTGATGCTGTCAGCTTGACCAGCCCGGCAATCACCAGCATCAGGATGATTTCAGCCAGCGCCAGAGATACACCAAGCGGCAAGTTTGAGTATTTTATGTCCTGCGGGCGCATGGCGGTGTTTCTGAAATAAATAGGTGTCGTGGCATCCGCGACGGGAAGTCAGCGAACACACCAAGAGACATCAGCATCCTACGCGGTGCGCCTTGCTGTCAAACCGAAGGACGCAAAGGGGGCTCTGCCATCAGCGCCGCCAGACCAAACAGGGCCCGGACAAATGCGGTCTGAAGCGCAAAACATCCTGCGGACATTAACAATAAATTAAGTTGCATTGCCGTAGCTTATGTCACGCGCCAAGGCAAACCCTGTTGTGAGAGTGTCCATGAAAGCCAGCAAGACATATGCCGCCATCCGTACCCATCCGTTGAAGTCGTGCCTCTATCTGCTGGCCCTGCCACTGGCGATGAGCCCGCTTGCCATCCATGGCAGTATCTTTGCCATCCATATTCAAGACAAGGTGGAACGTTTCTTAAGAGACCACGAGTATTTAATAGGCCACGGGTATTCGATGTTTCTTACCACACCGGTGGTACATTTCTGTCTGCTGGTAATGATTTCGCTTGGCGGCAACCGGCTGCTGTTCCGGAAATATTGTGATGTTGGCATTGCGGTACGCAGATGGCTATTCGGCTGGCATATTCTGTCCTATTGCATTCTGCCGCCATTTGGCTGGGTATTCTTTGACATCCTTTTTCCGGGTGATCCAAAGTTTGATTTTCTGTTAACCGGCCTAGCCATCCTAAGTGCCGGATTCTACCTGATGGCGCTTGTGCCCGCGCTGCTTCTCGTCAACCGCGTTCTGGGACGGGACTGAACCCGCACAGAGCCCCACAAGCGTCATTATGTGCCAGAGCCGGCCATGGAACTGATCTTGGGCGCAACTCTGGTGACGGTCCCGGCTGCGCCATGGTCGAACAATTGGCAAAATGCGCGGCCACTCAGGCTGCCACCCAACAAGACGCCGCTGATCGCTGCCGTCCGATCTGGTATGTAACGCCAGGCCGGCCGGTATGGCCTCACTCTCAATGTGCCGGGCGGCACCTCAGTCTTTCATACCGGGTTTCAGGCGGAAATCCCCCCAAGCCAGACATGCTTTCAGAAAGATGGTGATCCCGGAGGGACTCGAACCCCCTACCTACAGATTAGGAATCTGTCGCTCTATCCTGATGAGCTACGGGACCACGTCCCCTATATGCCCCAATTCACCGGCAATTGCCAGATGCGGGCTGTCATCAGGTCAGCCTGCTGCCCGCCCTTGCCGCCGACGCAAATAGGCGTCTCGCATACAGTGGCCGCAGGGGCGAAACCCTGCTGCCAGCGCGGCATCCTCATCGGCAAAAAATACACGGTTGTCGCGATGCATGCGCTTACCTGACCGGCAGGATAATTGCCCATAAATCCGCAGCTTTTTATTGCCGGCAAGAATGATCACGCCCGAGGCCACTAATCGGCGCAAGCGCGCCGGGTCCAGATCGGCATGGCACCAGTACGGATCACGGCCTGTCATGAAGGCCCGCCGACGCGTGCGCCCTCCCAGCCGATCATTGCCGTCTTGCGCGCAGCCCCCCAGGCATAATCGCCAATCTGTCCGCTAGCGCGGATGACCCGATGGCAGGGAATGAGATACGCCACCGGGTTCTGGCCGATGGCACTGCCGACGGCGCGTGCGGAAGACGGTGCGCCGATTGCCATGGCCACATCGCCATAGCTTGCCACTTGCCCCATCGGCAACCGTAGCAGGGCGCGCCATACCTGAAGCTGAAACGGGCTGGCCCGCAGATGCAGCCGGATCTGGTCACTGCACGACCAGTCATCTTCAAAAAATCGGCGCGCCTGTTCCTGATGGCTGCTTGTTGCACGTATGATTGCGGCGCAGGGAAAAGCGGCTGTGAGCCCGCCCAGCCCGCTATCCGCGCCGTCGACAAAGGCAATGTGACAGATACCGCGATCGGTAGCGGCAATGATCACTGTGCCGAACGGGCTGTCTGCAGTTTCCCAGGTGATCGTCAGCCCGGCACCCTGCTGACGAAATGCGCCAGGGGTCATCGATTCGATTGACACAAACAGATCATGCAAACGCCCGGGGCCAGACAGGCCGGATTCATATGCGGCCGTCATGACGCTGTTCTGGTGCCTGCGCAACGCCGTGCGGGCGTGACCGATGGTGGCAAGCTGCATGAATTTCTTCGGACTGACACCGGCCCAGCGGGTAAACAGCCGTTGGAAATGATAGGGGCTGACATGTGCCGCGGCGGCAATCTCGTCAAGCGACGGCGATTCGTGATGATGGTCCGAAATAAAATGGATGGCGCGTTCCACCCGTGCATAATCCCGCTGTGACTGGCTGGTCATGGCTTGCCCCCATGGATGTCAAGACTGGCAACGCCACCCGAAGATGGGCGTTCTGACAAAGACTATCCAGACGCAACCATTCCACACGACCCGATTCTTGCGGAATGTCAGCACAATGCCGGCACCGTGGCTGTGGCCTATTCCATATCCTTGACCTGCTGTCGCAGGACAAATTTCTGGATCTTGCCGGTGGAGGTTTTTGGCAGTTCCCCGAAAACCACATGCTTCGGGCGTTTGAACCCGGCCATCTGGCCGCGGCACCATTCGATAAATTCGGCCGTCTCAACGGTTTCACCAGCTTTCAGCTCGACAAAGGCGCAGGGCACCTCGCCCCATTTTTCATCCGGCATCGCCACCACTGCGGCCGCTGCCACTGCCGGGTGGCGATAGAGATAGCCTTCAACCTCAACCGAAGAGATGTTCTCGCCACCAGAGATGATCACATCCTTCAGCCTGTCCTTGATCTGGATATAGCCCTGCGGATGCCAGACCGCGGCATCGCCCGAGAAAAACCAGCCATCATGCAGCGCAGCATCCGTTGCCGCCTTGTCCTTGTAATACCCCTTCATCACGGCATTGCCGCGCAGTACGATTTCGCCCTGCGTTTCACCATCCCGCGGGACCAGCTCGCCAGTCTCGGTATTCATCACCGCTGCACCCTCATGCATGGGAAAGGATACACCCTGCCAGCTTTGCAGATAGCTCTGCTCGTCAAAGGCCAGATCATCCCAATCCTCGCGCCAGACACATTGTGTGACATGGCCATAGGTTTCCGTCAGGCCATATACCTGCATCACATCGAAATCCATCTCGGCCATTTTCTGCAGAATGGCGGCTGGCGGTGGCGCGCCCGCTGTAAAGACACGCACCTTGTAGTCCAGCTGCGGGCGCATCTCTTCCGGCGCATTGACCAGCAATGACAACACGATAGGCGCACCCCCGAAATGTGTGACCTTATGCGTGCCTATGGCCCCGAAAATAGCGTCGGCACTGATCTCGCGGATCAGCACAATGGTCGCCGCCATCATCGTCATCGTCCAGGCATGACACCAGCCATTGCAATGGAACATCGGCACGACATAGAGATAGGTGGGATGCTGTGGCAGCGGCCAACCCGTTGCGGTTCCCATACTCATCAGATAGGCACCGCGATGATGGTAGACGACACCCTTGGGGCGTCCTGATGTGCCTGATGTATAGCCAAGTGCCAGCGCCTGCCATTCATCACCCGGCATCTGCCAGGCAAAATCCGGGTCACCTGCAGCAATAAAGCTTTCATAATCCTCATCACCGATCGGCGGTAAATCGCCCATCGCCGGATCACGAATATCAACCACCCGAATCCGGGCCCGTACATCTGCCGGCAGCGCATCCAGTGCCGGACCCACTGTCGGGGCGAATGCCGTATCAACGATCAGTAACCGGCAGTCGCTATTTTCAAGAATATAGGCGATGGTTTCAGTCTCGACCCGCGTATTGATCGTGTTCAACACGCACCCGGCCATGGGAACACCAAAATGCGCCTCGAACATTTCCGGCGTGTTGGCAGCGATCACCGATACGGTATCACCAATGACAAGACCAGCCTTGTCGATCGCCGAGGCCAGACGGCACATACGCATATAGCTTTCCCGCCAGCTATAGCGTCGGTCACCGTAAATCACGGCGGTGCGCTGCGGAAACAAATCCACCGTGCGCGTGACAAAGCTGAGCGGGGACAGCGGAACGAAATTCGCATCATTCTTTGGAAAGGCTTCGTAGTGCTGTTTCATCAAAAGCTCCCATGGCGGCAGTTATGATGCCAGCCGAAAACGGTACAGACGGTCATGATGACGCCTGACCGGCCGCTGTCAAGATGACTGAATTTTTGCCAGCGCAACGGCGACGCGTCCTGCCAGCGCCGCGTTGTCGATGATCAGCCGCTTGTTTACCTCAAGGCTTCTGCCGCCGGAACGCCGGGCGATCTCGGCAAGCAGCCAGGGGGTGGCAGCGGCCCCGGCAGGCGCCGCATCTATACAGCTGTCAATCCAGCCTTCAATCACATCCAGTTCGATGGCGACATCTTCAGCCACCGGATTGCAGACAAGGACAGCCCCGCCGATTCCAAGCTGCTGCCGGGCGGCAATCACGCCTGCAATCTCTTCAGGGGTCTCGGCACGCATATCAACCGGCAAGCCGCTGTGCCGGGACCAGAATGCCGGCATATCATCCGTGCGATAGCCGACCAGTGTCACGCCCATCGTTTCCAGATATTCGCGGGTACGCGGCAGATCAAGGATGGCTTTTGGGCCAGCGCAGATTGTGGCAACTGGCGTCATCGCCAACTCATGCAAATCAGCCGAAATATCCATACTGTCGGTAACGTCACGATGCACCCCGCCAATGCCGCCGGTTGCAAACACATCAATGCCCGCCTGATGCGCCAGGATCATTGTTGCCGATACAGTAGTGGCGCCGGCTGTTGCTGCGGCGTCAGATCCGGAAAGCGCCACTGGCAGATCCCGCCTTGAAAGCTTTACGACGCCGGCCTGCGTTGCCAATTGTGTGATCGCGGTATCATCGAGACCGATATGGGCAATCCCGCCAAGTACAGCCATGGTTGCAGGCGCCGCACCAGCGGCACGCACCGCCTCCTCGGCACGGCGCGCCACCTCGATATTGTCAGGATGCGGCAGACCATGGCTGATCAGTGTGGATTCCAGCGCCACCAGAGGTGTGCCGGCCTGCCTTGCGGCGTCTGTCTCGTTGGAAAAGCGCATTGGGATCATGATGATTATCCAGCGGGTTTCAAGGAATGGCGCGCACCTGCCGCCAGTGCCGTTTCCAGTAACGTCCCGGCATCATTGGCATCGCAGCCAGCAGGGCGGGATGCCAGCATAGCGGAAAACAGGGCTGCCGCCATAGCATCACCCGCACCATTGGCATTCACCATCTGAATCGCGGGCGGTATGGCGGTGACCAGCTGTTCGCCTGTTGCCAGTGCCGCAGCATCGCCCCCATCACTGACCAGAACATGGCCTCTATGTCGTATCCGGCCGGCGAGCATGGATGCAAGCCTGGACACATCAGGGCCCGGCTTTGCTGCGGCCAGACCCGTAGCAAGCTGTGTTGCCTCGGCACGGTTCAGCACCAGCCCGTCCAGACGCGGCAATATATCTGCCAGCCGATCGACTTTGCGCGGCGACGTTGCGGCGGCGTAGAGTGCCTGATCAGGTGTGAGCGCATCGACCAGTGCCCGCAACACAGATTCAGGAAAATTCGCATCGATGATCATGGGGACCGGCAGCGCTGTCCCGCCGGGTAGTGATGCAAGCATCGCTGGCAGCACATCAGGCGTCACCGCATCATAAATTGACAGGGCGGCCGCGCCGATCAACAGCTCGCCATCCGGACCGATCAACGCTGTATAGCTGGGCGCTTCACCTTCCAGCGGGATCAGCCGTGCGCCAACACCGACATTGCGTAACTGGCTACAGAGCGATGCGGATTCACCATCCGGATGCACACCGGCAAAGCCAACCCTATGTCCTGCGGCGGCAAGGTGCCGTGCAATATTGGCGGCGACACCGCCGGGCGCCTCGACAATACGCGCTGGATTGGTGCGCCCGGTGACAGGTGCCGAATCAAAATAAAGGTGCCGGTCAATGTGGCACCCTCCGATCACGCAGACGGCCGCCCCGGTCATGCGCCGCGCCCCCGGCTGCGCCAAAAGTGCCATTGAATGACAGCAACAATGGCCGACCCGATACCCATAACCAATATCGCCAAGAACCAGCCATCCGTCGGGCTGTCACTGCCTATATCCAGCATAATCCCGACCGCAGGGCCGCCAAGTGCACCGCCAGTAAATCCGATCATCGAATGGACGGCCAGCAGGGCACCACGCTCATCTTCAGCCGCGGCGGTGACCGTGCCCGCAGTCAACGCACCGCTATCCAGCATAATGCAGATATTGTAAATCCACAGGATACTCAGCGCCAGCCACACCGGCCCCTCAAGCAACAGCGCCGACGCAAGCGCCGTCAGGACAGATAGAACACCAACCAGTGTGATCACCCGATGTCGCCCGAAATGCTCGCAAAAACGGGCGCCAATAATCGACGCTGCCATGCCAGTCAGTGTCAGCAGACTGACAAGCGTTGTGATCCATGCCAGAGATAGTGCCGGCTGTGCCTTGGCGCCAAGAAAGACAAACATCGCAAAGCTCCAGCCGCGATAGGCAAACAGCTCGAAAGTATGTGCTCCATAGGCAAAGATATAACCAAGGGCAAGACGGTTGCGAAAGGCCGGGCGCAAATCAAGCGGGTGCCGTTCCTTTGCAGATGCTGTCTTTGTCACGGGCTTTGCCGCCACCAGAAACAGTACCAGCATCGCTGCACCGAATGCACCTACCGCGCCCAGCCAGGCCGCTGCCTTGTGATCAAAATGGATCAGCAGATGCCCGTTCAGAAAAAAGGATCCACCGGTGCCGATGCCAAAGCAGGATGTATAGAACGGCACGGCCCGAAGGCGCTGTTTTCCGTTCAGGCGGGCATTCAGCACCTGCAGTCCAGGCATATAAGTGCCGGCAAGACCCGCCCCGACAACACCCCAGAAAAGGGCCGCAGTCCAAAAATCATCGGCAAACAGAGCAAAGCCTGCAGAGCCGACCGCCGTTGTCAGACTGCCGCCGATAAAAACGCGTTTGGCATCAATTGAATCGGTCAACCCGACCAGAACGGGTGTTGCCAGCACATAGCCCACGAAATAGGCCCCGCTGATCCACCCGGTTTCAGTATTGCTGAGCCCCCATTCGGGGGCGAGGGTGACAAGAAATACCGGCCATATGGCAAAGCTGACCATCGCCAGCACTGCAGCGATGCAGATCAGCATAATAAGCGGGACAGCCTGCTTAGCAGCCATCCCGCCAACATTGTCGCGACTACCCGTCAAACCGGATCAGCCACGGGCATCAGCCCCCGAGGAACAGACGGCCAACATCGGGATTCTGCAGCAGGTCATCGCCGGCGCCGGCGATGGCGGTTTCGCCTGAAACAAGGACATAGCCAAGATCAGCAAAAGCGAGGCCCTTTTTCGCATTCTGCTCGACCATCACGATTGTCTTGCCATCCTTGCGCTGCAGATCGTCAAGAATTTCAAAGACCATGTCGATGAAACGCGGCTCCAAACCGATGGACGGCTCGTCGACAAGCAGCACCTGCGGCTGCATGACAAGCGCACGCGAGATTTCCAGCAGACGCCGCTCGCCACCAGACAGAACACCAGCCGGCTTGTCACGACGCTCGGCAAGGCGGCTATATTTGTCAAAGACCTGCTCGGCGGCGGCCTTGGCATCAGCCGGCTTGTTCTTCAGGAATCCGCCCATCAGCAGATTTTCCTCGACCGTCATCTGCGGGAATACAGATTTATCCTGCAGGATGTAGGCAATCCCGGCCTCGGCCAGTTTTTGCGATGGTGACAGGGCTGTCACATCCTTGCCGTCGATCTTGATGCTGCCGCTGAAAATATTGGTGAAGCCAAAGATGGAATGCAGCACTGTCGATTTGCCGGCCCCGTTTGGCCCGATCAGACAAAGCGACTGTCCCTTTCCAACCCGCAGCGAAAATTCATGCAGGATTTCCATCTTGCCATAACCGGCGCGCAGCGCATCGATGGTGAGGAAGGCTTCACCTTCGGCCATCTTGTCAAGCTCGGCGACAGTAGGGGCATTCGCAGCAATCGAGGCGGCTTCCTTGGCCACCTGATCGACGGACATCACAACATCTACGGATCCGCCACCATAGCCACTGACGCCAGCCTTGGCGCTTTTTTTGCCAGCTTTTTTGCGCGGTGCCGCCTTTGCAGCGGTCTTGGCTGCGGCCTTTTTGGCAGATGCCTTGGCAGCTTTCTTTTTCGCCGGCTTAACCTTGTCGTTCTCGGCCATCAATGTCCTCCAAGATACGCGTCGACAACGCGCTGGTCATTTTGCAGCTCTGCAGGTGCCCCGTCGGCAAGCATCTTGCCATTTGCCAGACAGTAGATATGCGATGCCAGGTTCATGATAACCCGCATGTTATGCTCGATAACACACAAGGTGATGCCCAACTCCTCATTGGCCCGTTGCAACCTGTCAATCAATCCATTGATCAATGTCGGGTTGATCCCCGCCGTTGGCTCGTCAAGCAGAAGCACCTTTGGTTCATTCATGAGTGCCATCGCGAATTCCAGCAGCTTTTGCTGGCCAAAGGACAGATCACCTGAAATCAGGTTGCGTTTGGAATAGAGCCCGACAAATTCCAGCAGATGTTCTGCACGGTCGCGGATTTCACCCTTTCGGCTCGCAAACATTGAAAAGCCTGAATCGGCGCGCTGCGAAACCGAGATCTGCATATTATCCACGCAGTTCATCTTCGAATAGATGCGTGTCTGCTGGAAGGTCCGCAGCATGCCGAGGCGGGCAATGTCACCCACCAGCAGATGCGAAATCTCCGCACCATCAAAGCGGATCGATCCGTTATCTATCGGATGGTAACCGACAATGGAATTGAACAGGGTGGTTTTGCCACATCCGTTCGGACCGATAATGCCGGTGATCGACCCCCGCTGGACGGTCATCGAGATATCGACATTTGCCTTCACACCGCCATAGGATTTGGAGACATTATCTACTTCGATAATCGAATCTGACATCATGCTGTCTCCTTGCTTTCCCCGTCAGCGGCATCAGGCGTGTCTACAACAATGCCAAAACGCTCGGGGAACTTTGCCTGCAACCAGCCCATTATACCCTGCTGGAAATAGACGATATTGATAATCAGGATCAGGCCAAGCGCGATCCACTGCAGGTTCAGCAGATATGTCCAGGTGGCTTCTTTGACCACATGGAAAATGATCGCCCCCAAGACTGGACCCCAGAGGGTGCCTTTGCCGCCAAGCAGCGCCATCGCCACCATGAAGATGCCAAAAGTGGGAATTGGGTAGGCCACTTCCTTGTCGATAAAGCCTGCCATATTTCCGGCGACGGCACCAATGCCGCCCATGAAGAAGGCAGCGATACCCCAGCCAAGGCGCTTGTAGGCCAGAGTCGGGATGCCCATTGCCTCTGCCTTGTCCTCGTCATCGCGGATGGCGTTGGCGGCAAGGCCGAACTGTGTCGAATAAAGCCAGCGCAGCAGGAAATGCGAGACGATGGCAAACAGGAAACACAGAATGTAGAAGAAGGTCGACCTGAATTCGATGTCACCCGGGAACAGCGGCATCGAAATGCCCGACGCGCCGCCCACATAATTGATGGTGATCGTGATTTCAGCCGCGGCGATGGCAAGACCGAGCGAGCCAATCGCGAAATAGGGGCCGCGCAACCCGAACATGAAGGAACTGAAGATCAGCGCAAACACGAGGCCGGCAACGGCCCCTGCCAAAATGCCGAGACCAAGCCCCCAGAAATATTGGGCTGCCGTGAATTCGGGTTTGATCGATCCCATGGCCGAGGTGTATTCACCCACGCCGCCTTCATAGAAAAAGGCAATCTGGACAATGGCCGAGACATACATCCCGACGCCGAAAAAGGTGATATTGCCAAGCGAGTTATATCCCATCTGGCCACCAAGCGTATCCCAGGTAGATGCCATCAGCACCATCATCCAGAGATAGGCAATCGACAGCGTATAGTCCGGAAACAGGATTGGCCCGAAGATACCCAGTGCGCCAAGCGCGACATAGGTCCACATTGAGTTCTTGTCGATGCTCATCGTACCACCTGCCGGTTCCGTCTCATTTGAATCTGGCGATAAATCAGCACCAGCAACAGGATGCTGACCGGCGCCGCCACCTCATAGGCTGTACCGAGAATGGCGCCCGTATATTTCTCGAACAGTCCGATCCCGAAACCTGCACCGATCACGGCCGGCAGGTTGCCAAGTCCAGCCGCCGTCACAATGGCAAAGGATCGAACGGAATAGGTGATCCCGTAGAAAGGCTGGATGACCCAAATGATCGAGACCAGCACACCCGCCGCGCCGCAGAGGGCCGCATTAAAGGCAAAGGTGAAGGCATATACACGGTCAATATTGATACCAAGGACACGCGCGGCACGCGGATCCTGCGCGGTCGCCCGAATGGCCTGACCAACGCGTGACCGTTTCATAAAGACCACCACACCAATAGCAATGACAGCGGCAAGGACCAGAGTGATGATCTTTGACATCGGCACCGTCACCATATCGTCAAAGGCGCCGTAAACCGGCAGCTCCATGTCGATTGTCTGAACTTCCGGGCCAAATATCAGGTTCATCACCTGCTGCAGCAACAGCGACAGGCCAAAGGTAGCCAGCAAGGATACAAACATATCCTGATCAAGAATCCGCCGGATCATGATGATGTAGATAAACCAGCCGAAAATAAACATCAGCGGCATCACGATCAGCAGAATCAAGATCAGCGGTACGTGATAGGCATGAAGCGCGAATGCCAAATATCCGCCCATGATGACAAAGTCACCCTGCGCGAGGTTTTTGATATTCATAACCCCCCATACCAGTGCCAGCCCGTATGCACTGAGCGCAAACACCGCGCCAACAAAAATGCCATCAAGGATGACCTGAATGTTGATAATTGGTGCCCACACGAACAGCAGCTGCAGATTATCCCACATCTTACTACCCCCGTTGGAGACATTATAGGCAGCTCACATCCATCGGAAATGAGCAATCGAAAAAGGAATTAGCAAAAGGAATTGCGGAAGAGGCCAATGCCTCTTCCGCTGAGTTCAGATGGTCTGTCTTAGTATTTGACGTTCCGAGGGAAAGCCATGTCGCCGGCGCTTTCTACAAGATTGTAGTTGCCGTCAGCATCGATCTGGCGAAGGAACATCGGCTTCGCGATGTTGTTACCAGCGTCCGAGAACTTGATGTCGCCATAGAAGGTTTCCATCTCGACAGCAGAAATGGCATCACGGACGGCATCCTTGTCAAAGCTGTTGGCAGCCTCGAATGCTTCCTTGAAGACGTACACGGCGGCAGATGCCTGTGCAGACTGATATGGCACTGATGTGTAGGACGGATAGTCGGCCTTGAAGCCGGCATTCCATTCTGCAGCCGAACCAAACATCGAATCTGACTTTGACAGGGTTTCAACCCACTGGGTTGCGCACAGGAAGCCTGTCGCAGCCTTCGGGAACTTTTCCTGTACCTTGGCAGCCTCGCAATGTGTCATCGCGATCATCGGAACATTGATTTTCATTTCTTCCATCTGGCGTGCTGCGGTTGCCGCACCCTTGGAGTGGCCGGAAATGATCAGGATGTCAGGCTTCAGGGCCTTCGTCTTGGTCAGGGTCGTCGACATGTCAGACAGATCGGCAGGAAGCTGATCATCAATGACAACCTTCATGCCATATTCGTTGATCTTGTCGATCACACCAGCGCGCACATCCATTGAGAACGGGTCGCCCTCAAAAGCCAGTGCCACACGGACATCACCGGCATTGCCAGCTTTCTCGGCGGCAAAATCAACGGCGGTGGCCAGATACTGCTCTGAGGTCGACAGCACAGCAAACAGATATTTGTAGCCCTGGGTGAAGAGCGAGCGCGATGCGCCTTCCGCTTCAACCATTGGAACACCAAATTTTTCTGACACTGGCGCAATCGCCTTTGTCATGCCCGAGCTGTATGGCCCAAGCATATATTCAACGCCGTCCTGCTGGATCAGGCGCTCGGCAAGCTGCGCGCCACGGGCAGGTGTTGACTCATCGTCATAATACTTCACAGCCAGCTTGTAGCTTTTGCCACCGACCTTCACACCACCAGCGTCATTGATGACCTTCACCGCGTAATCATAGCCACGCTGCGTATGCAGACCGTTGGTCGCATACTTTCCAGTCAGGGAGATCGACGAACCAAGGGTAATGGTGTCGCCATCAACCCGCGCCATTGCCGGCGCGGCAAGACCGACGGCCAAAATGGCGCCAATCGCAATACCATGCTTCATAAACATTAAGACGTCCTCCGGATATATTTCTATGTTTCAGACTCAGTGATAATGGGGAAACATTCTGTTAAATCCAACGCTAAAATTGTTCAAAAGGTCATTTGCACTGAAAAATTATGTAAATTTATGTCACTTCGCGGGGCTTTCGGGCGCATTTGCCGCAGGCCATTAACCAGCTCAGGCGACCAGCTCAGGCACCGGGCTCAGGCAAGCAGCACCATGACAATCGACAATGCCAGCAAAGCCATCGCCAGCAATTCTGTCGAACTTGGTTTCTCGCGAAAGAAAAAGAACGAGATGCCCAGCACGAACAGCAGCTCAATCTGCCCAACAGCGCGCACCGGGGCGACCGCATAAAGCGAGAAAGCAGTAAACCAGCAGGCGGTGGAAATCGCACCTGACAGGCCGACAATGCTGCTGTCACGCCAGTGGATAAAGCTTCGCCGCAACTCGTCCGGGGCGCGGCGCCACATCCAGACACCCATCAGCACCGACTGGATGATCACGGATACAGCCGCCGTAAAACTGGCCCGGGTCAACAGATCGTCACTTGCCAGCGAATCACTGGCCGCTCGATAGGCCACAGTGCAAAATCCCAGAAAGGCACCGCTCGCCAATCCGATCGCCGTCTGCCGTGTGAACAGCGCCCCTGCCAGATTGGCGACTGTCAGTTTCGCCTTGGCCAGCGACAACAGCATCACGGCAACCACGCCGATAATGATGGCAATGCCGACCTGCAGATTGACGACATGCCCCAGAATAATTGCCTCAAGGATGGCTGCCTGTATGACCTCTGTTTTCGAAAAGGCCGTTCCGGCGGCAAAGGACCGGTGCGAAAACATGGTGACAAGAAGGACGGTGAAGATGATCTGGGTCACGCCAGCCAGTGTGACCCAGATCAGAAAAGGAAGGTTTAGTGCTGGCAGGGGCACACCGCTCCACGCGGCGTAGGCAAGCATCCAGATGACAGCAAATGGCACCGCATAGGAAAAGCGCACATAGCTGGCACCAAGATCGCCAAGAGGTGCTTTCAGCTTCTTCTGATAGGCGGACCGAACAGTCTGCGAAACCGCAGCGCCGATCGTCACCCAGATCCAGAGTCCCATAACCCGCGTCCCCTCGCGCCCCGTACCGACCACCCTAACGCTACAGACAGGCCCTGTTACGGGCAAGACCGTCGGCACATAGTGGCAGCCTGCCAGCCAGAGCCAATCAGCCAGAGCCAATCAGCCTGCGACAATCTGGAACCAACTTTCACCAAATCTGGCTCTAATGCCGATTGGCAAGGCCTGCGATTGATAGTATGCAGACTGAGTTGCCCGCCAGCGTGCGCGCTGCAGCCAACCAACACACAGATATATCGGGATGAGCATCATGAAGATGACAACAGAAGAAGCGTTCATAAAAGTTCTGCAGATGCATGGTATTGAGCATGCCTTTGGCATTATCGGATCGGCCATGATGCCGATTTCAGATTTGTTTCCGCAGGCCGGAATCACCTTCTGGGACGCTGCCCATGAATGTAATGCCGGCATGATGGCGGACGGCTTTACCCGCGCCACCGGCAAGATGTCGATGATGGTTGCGCAGAACGGCCCCGGCATTACCAATTTCGTGACACCGGTAAAAACTGCCTACTGGAACCACACACCATTGCTGCTGGTAACGCCGCAGGCGGCCAACAAGACGATCGGCCAGGGCGGTTTCCAGGAAGTCGAACAGATGGCCCTTTTCAAGGATATGGTGGCCTATCAGGAAGAGGTGCGCGATCCGGCCCGTATCGCCGAAACACTGAATCGCGTGATCCTGCAGGCAAAGCGCGCATCAGCCCCTGCCCAGATCAACGTGCCGCGTGACTTCTGGACCCAGGTTATCGATATCGACCTTCCGGCCATTGTCGAATTCGAGCGCCCGACCGGTGGCGAGGATGCCATCGACGCCGCGGCGAAGATGCTGTCCGAAGCGAAGTTCCCGGTTCTGCTGAACGGTGCTGGCGTTGTCATCGGCGGTGCCATTGCCGAATCGATGAAGATCGCCGAGCGTCTCGACGCGCCGGTCTGCTGTGGCTACCAGCATAATGACGCCTTCCCGGGCTCGCACCCGCTGTTCGCCGGCCCGCTCGGCTACAACGGATCAAAGGCCGGCATGGAGCTGATCGCCAAGGCCGATGTCGTACTGGCCCTCGGCACACGGCTGAACCCGTTCTCGACGCTGCCGGGCTATGGCATTGATTACTGGCCGAAGGATGCGAAGATCATCCAGGTCGACATCAACCCTGACCGTATCGGCCTGACCAAGCCGGTCACCGTCGGCATCATCGGCGATGCCAA
>JBMHCS010000019.1:0-23789 GCA_049889795.1 Puniceispirillaceae bacterium (SeqCode)
GAAGTCTCGCGTCGCGTCGGATTCCCTCCGCTCCCGCTCCGCTCGACTTCCCGTACTAGTAACACTTAGCGCAGCCCCACCGGATTATTACGGATGTACGATTTACGGGGCCTGTCACGCTAGCCCATCACGCTGCAAAACTGTGCCCGATTACCCATCCCGATAACCTGCCAACCTACAATCCCTGTCCTCCCCGTATGCCTGTACCAGTAGGGGGTGGAGTGGCCTATGCGTACCCGCTGCTGCCCCTGTTTTGCATCACCCTCTAGGACGCCCTGTCAGGCTCACTGGCTGGCCTGTCTCAGAGGCTGCCCGACAGGTTGCTGGGACGGCTCCACGCTGCCCGTATCACCAACAATCGACCCTCTGGGACGGACCGACAGTCTTGTCGCGCAAACCCGCTGGGGTACCCCGCCGGGGCACGTGCCGGGCGTACGTTTTGCGACCCGCGAACCAGCTGCGGTGATACAAACGGTGATACATGAATCCTTGTTTTGTACGTTTTCGGGTGTCAGAATCTGGCAGAAATCGGGTGAAACGCAGTGGTGAACGGTCTTCTCGGCCGCACCATTCCCTTCTGAAAAACCCCCGGAATACCTTGTGTTTCATCTGCTGTGTGAATGGCGGGGTTACATTGAGTGACTATCAGCATCACCTGTCCGAATCCGTCCGACGACTTAGAATCCGTTCTCGAGCTATGATAGTGATACCAGCCATGACAATTAGCAGAATACCCGGGAACAGATCATCGAAAGGCGCCTCACGAAAAAATAGCCAGCCAAGGCAGAACGATATCGGAATACCAAAATACTCAAAAGGTGAGACACTACCGGGATCGGCAAGGCGATAAGCAATCACGAGGCACATCACTCCAGTCCCACCAAAAATACCAACGAGCACAAAAAGCAGGGTATCACTGATGGTGACAACCGATACTGGCTGCTGAAACAGAAACATTGCTACTAGCATTATCACAAAGGTGACAATTTGCTGGCTGAATTGGATGGCTGCGGATGGCACATCGGCTGGGAATAACCGCACCAAAATGCTGGATACTGCGTAAAAAAAGGCCGCCATTACTGGCAGTATCATAGCGGGAACAAAACCATCCCTGAATGGCTGCAAGATAGTTAGCACGCCTGCAAGTCCAATTAGGATAGCCGACCAGCGCCAGATGCCAACCTTATGTCCCAGTATAGGAACGGAAAGGGCCGTAAGGAACATCGGGCCGCAAAACGCTAACGCGGTTGCTGTAGCAAACTCTATACGGGTTAGCGCGTTATAAAAACAAAATTGAGCGATCGCCACGGATGCCGACCGAGTAACGGTGATAAGCAAGCCCTGACGGTTCAGCAACATGGCCAAATTGTACAGTTGTCTTGCATGCCAAAGCAAAAACAAGGCCGGCAGCACGCCAAACAGGTTACGAAGCACAGCGATTTGTAGGATTGGATAGGCGCCACCCAGCATCCGCACCAGAATCCCCATCATATCAAATGCACAAATACCAAAGAGTAATACACCTGCAGCAAAAAGCACTGGGTTCATCAATCATCACCTTCGGTGAAAACCATCATGGCAGGCCCACCGGCCAGCTGTTGATTAGTTGGAACATCAGGTTAATCAAATGCTCTGTTTTGCTCCTATCTCTAAAATATTGTGCACAAGTATTAACGCTGTGAATATGCGCTGATTGCTAGTCCTGAAACATTTAACGATTTACCAAGCTTATGAAACGCTCGATTACCGCTATTTTGATTTGCTTTGTGTCTATGCCTTCATTTGCGAACACTTCTTTGGAAGTTGCTTTCAAGTGTGAGGGCAACGAGACGTCGCGGCTAGTAGCCTTCAACTCAGGATCGCTTTTCTCCACTGCGACCCAAGAAAAAGAGTATTCGCTATTTATTCAATCTAGCGGCAAAGCTCTGAAAACCTTCCAGTTAGGCAAGCTATCTTTCAACCCAAACGACTGTGAATTTTCATCTGGATATATAGCTTGTGAAACTGGAGTTCGGACGAACTCCAAACAAGTTTATTTCTCAACCATGTCCGGCGAGGCATTTGTTGAGAGGTACAGTGAAACGGGAGATGAGAGTTCGAGCCTTGTGGCTTCAAAACTTGTATGCAGGTTGCACTCACAAAAATGCACACCGGGGCCATGTTTAGAGTTTTAAGCATGATGAGCCTTCGCCAGATATTCCTATTAGCAAGCATTACTGCAATGCCTTTTGGTTCAGCGGTCACAGCAAACGCCGAAGCGACGAAGTTCCTCTGCAACGGCACTTCTGCAAAGTCCACAATTTCATATGTTTTGGATGACTCACCAAAAGTTGAGCAGTCGGATTTTACTACGGTATTAACGCTATTAAAGACGCAAGACGGCAAGGTTACTCTGGAAAGCGATACAACCGATTTTACTTCAGATAATTGCAAGTTAACCGAACTCACACTGCGGTGCGAAAGCCGCACGGCTGGATCTTCGAAAGTAATACATATGTCTAGGCTTACCGGCCGAGCAATTGTTGAAATTTATGCTGATGTAAGTAACACGCACTACTCGCTTATTGAACAGAACGTAACCTGCAAGCGGCGTGAAGTTCAGGGGCTGTTTTAAGTTTCAGTCACCGAAAGGTAACCCATACTTTAAATCTGGTGAAGCCAAGCCAGCATAGTCTTTGGCTCGAACCCAACCCCATAGCCCTCTCCAACACCAGCAGTTCTCCATCCACCTATCTGATCAATAATCTCGGCAGGACACTCTACTGCCCTCAGTCGATCACGCATCGAGTGTCTAAAGGAATGAACCACACATCCGCTTGGGACATGCTTGCGGAGCCACTTGTTCAGCGTGTTGCTGGCATAGTCCGCCTTGCAGCTTTTATCAGAACAGTAACGAGGGAAAAGGTACTCATTCGGGCTGCTTTCGTACGCTCTCTGTGCAGCCCATAGAGCGGCACCAACAAGCGGCACATCCCTTTCACTACTTCTCGTCTTCAAGGGTCTCCACGGACGCTTACAGAGTCGTACATAAGGTATCTCTGTATCGAGAAATACGTCCTCCTTTGCCAAGCCAGCAGCCTCCGCTAGACGCATTCCCGTATCAGACAACAGAGCAATCAGCCATCGGATATCATCATCCTTCTGGTAGCAGAGTTGCTGAACCTTTCGAAGGTCATCGATCGGTATCGGCATCCGCTTTACCGCAGCTGCGCCGTTACCGTAGTTCATGTTTGCAAACGGGTTCGGATCACTGACGCCGTTCTCACGGGCAGCAAAGTTCCAAATGGCTCGGATACACTCGAAGTTGCGCTTAACCGTGTTGTAAGCCACCTCGCGTTTCAGAAGGCTATCTCTGAACAGCAAAGCGTCATTACGGGTGTAGCCGTTGATCTCCTTGTCGCCAGCTAGCTGAACAATCTCTGAGACAACACGAGAGGTGTAACGAACAAAACGCCTGTCGTCGGCCCTCCCCTTCATCTCGCAGTACGTTTTCCGGGCTTCGGACAATGTCGGCAACGCAATGGGCTTGTCATGCAACAAATCGTACACGCTGCCTGTCGCAGACACGGTGAACAGTAATCCGTTCCACTCACGCTCCAAGCCGCGAACCAGCTGCGAGGCTAATTTCGATGCCTCCAGCCTATCTTTCGTGCGCAACGACTTTCGGACAAAGTTACGCCCGTAGTGGCCAGTAAGTCGCTGAGGAATACGTTTTTGAAGGTAAAAGATACCGCGTTTCCGCACCAGATACGGTGCCCGGAACTTGGACATTTGTATCACCAAATGTAACCCCGCCATTCACACAGCAGATGAAACACAAGGTATTCCGGGGGTTTTTCAGAAGGGAATGGTGCGGCCGAGAAGACTCGAACTTCCACGGGGGTTAGCCCACAGCGACCTCAACGCTGCGCGTCTACCAATTCCGCCACGGCCGCACGCTAAGGTGGGGTGTTTATCTCACTCTCGCCGGCTTTAATCAAGCGGTTTTGCCACTGGATGACGGCGTGCCCGCTGCTGTGCTATCCTGTTGCCAGACGCAACAGACACACGACCAGATATACGACCAGACACACGACCAGACATCATATCGGAACCGCGCCGCATGCCTGCCAAAACGCCATCGCCATCAAAAGCCGCCACCGGGCCCACATCCCCGGCCCGCAGCTATTCGCCCGCCCCTGGCGGTCTGCCGCCGCAAAGCGCCTTCGCCGCCGGCCGCGCCGTCTTTACCGACAGCTATGCCGTGATCCCGCACAGCGTGATGCGCGATATCACCACCAGCTTTCTGCCCGGCTGGGACGGCACGCGCCTGTGGGTGCTGGCCCGCCCGATGACCGGCTTTTCCGAGACCTTTTCGCATTATCTGGTAGAAACTGTCCCCGGCGGCGGCAGCGATACCCCGGAAGATGACAGCACCGCCGAAGCGGTGATTTTTGTCACCGGCGGGGCGGTAACACTGTCGATTGATGGCAATGCGCATGAACTTGCCGCCGGCGGCTATGCCTTTATCCCGCCGGGCCGCCGCTGGCAGCTGCGGGCCACCGGCGATCATCCTGCCATCTGGCACTGGATCCGCAAACGCTATGTGCCGGCTGCCGGGCTGGCCGTGCCCGACGCCTTTGTCACCAGCGATGCCGATACCGCGCCAATCCCGATGCCAGATTGCGACGGTGCCTGGGCAACCAGCCGCTTTGTGGACCCGGCCGATCTGCGCCATGACATGCATGTCAATATCGTCACCTTCCAGCCGGGGGGCTGTATTCCCTTTGCCGAAACGCATGTGATGGAACACGGGCTGTTCATCCTCGAAGGCAAGGGCAATTATCTGCTGAATCAGGACTGGGTAGAGGTCGAGGCCGGCGATTTTCTGTGGCTGCGCGCCTTTTGCCCGCAGGCCTGTCAGGCCACCGGCAGCACGCCCTTCCGCTATCTTCTCTATAAAGACGTGAACCGGCATATGCCGCTCAGCCCCGCCGGCCTGTGAAAGCCGCAGCGTGATGTCACCAGTCTTTCGCAGGCTTGACGGGCTGCAGCCCTATGCCCCGCTTGTTACCGCCATGGAACAGCATGTTGCCGCCATGCGCCATGACGGCGCGGCAGAGGAAGTCTGGCTGCTGGAACATGCGCCAGTGCTGACCGGCGGCACCTCGGCACAGGATGCGGATCTGATGGATGTCAGCGGCATCGAGGTGCATCGCAGTGGCCGTGGCGGACAATGGACATTTCACGGCCCCGGCCAGCGTGTGGCCTATGTCATGCTGGATCTGGGCGCGCGCAATCCGGATGTACGGGCCTATGTTGCGGCGCTGGAATCCTGGATTATCGATGTGCTGGACGGGTTTGGCATTGCCGGCCAGCGGCGTGATGGTCATCCGGGGATCTGGATCACATCGCATGACCGGATGGACAAGATCGCAGCCATCGGTGTGCGCATCAGCCGCTGGGTCAGCTGGCACGGGATTGCGATCAATCTTGACCCCGACCTCACCGCCTTTGATCGCATTGTCCCCTGCGGAGTCCGCGATGGCGGGGTGACATCACTGGCCGCACAAGGCGTGACCTGCGATATGGGCATACTGGACGCCGCGCTGCAGGCGCGATTCCCAACCCATTTCCCCCTGGACAGGCCGCCTCAGGCCAGATCTTCCAGATAGGCTGCCAGCGCCTCGATGGCGCGCGCGGCATCACGGTCCTGCCAGCTGGCAGCATCCGCCTCACCCATCAACCCGTCCACCGGGCCTTCATGATGCAGGATGGCATTCCGCCGGCGACGCAGCCAGCCAAGCGCTGCCTTGTTGCCGGCAAAGGCGAAATCCATCCCGTCAATATGGCCGGCCGGGCCCGCCTCTTCATGCGCCACCACATCAATGATCGCCGCCGCCAGAACCACCACTGCCAGCGGCAACCCGGCGCGCGCGGCGCGCAGACATTCATCCAGCAAGGCGGCCCCATGCGGCCCCAGCCCGGCGCCGCCAGATGGGGCGCGGCCGGATTGTGCCAGCCTGTCGATAAGTGATGGTGCGATCATTGCGCGCGCGGGGCCCGTATATGCTGCAGAAACCGTTCTGCCTCATCCAGTTCGGCGCGAATGGCCGCGCGCCGGTCCTCGGCTTCCCAGTCGCTCCCCCATTTTTCCGCCTGCCACAGCTCGTCCAGAAAGGCCGCTTCAAACAGGGCGGCCGCATCCATCCGGTTGCGCAGGAAGGCCAGCCCCAGCACCATTGACCCGCCCAGTGTTACCGCACGATGCAGCATGCCCAGTTCCCAGTCATCATGGGTGGCGGCCGCATCGGCAAGCGCGCGGCAGGCGGCATCCGGTTGGGTGACCGGCATGATGCCGGTGGCGATTTGCAGATCGGCCCCCAGGCTTGTCTGCGCCCAGCTGATCCACGGCATCCAGCCATCCTGCTGGCGCGCCGCCAGCCCGGCATCATCGGAATCGTGATAGCACAGCAGATCATTACCGCCATAGGCCGCCAGCTCGTCCAGAATGGCGCTGCGCTGCGGCGTGACACGATCAACCACAGTGACGGCAAGGCTGAATTGCGGCATGCTGGCCGGGCTGATCTCATCGCCCTGTCCGTCCCATTCTGCCGCTACGGCATCGGCAAGCGGGCGGGTGGGCAGCAGCAACGCCGCCCCGCCAGGGGACCGGACGGCACGCTGATCCAGCAGAACGGAAAAACCGTCCGGCGCCTCGGTGACATCTACCGTCTTGTAAAACCGCTTTCTGTTTGTCATTCCGGCATTCATCGGCCCCGCCCTTCCGGCATTCTGGACATGCGGCGTCAGCCGCGCCCATATCAGCTGTTATTCATGTCAGGCAAATTGCCAGTCTGCAGCGGGCATCGCAAGCCCGAGCGCGGATATCGACTCCTTCAGCGGTGCCCCCGGCGGGGCCTCGATCCGCTTTCCGTCGGGCAGGACAAGACGCCAGGCATGAAGATGCAGGCGCCCGGCAATCACCCCGCCGGGATGCGCCGCCTCACCGCCATATTTGCCATCGCCCATAATCGGGTGCCCAATATGCGCCATATGCACCCGCAGCTGATGCGTGCGCCCGGTCAGCGGCCGCAGTGCCACAAGGGCATAGCGGCGTGCCGCATGATCAACCCGCCGCAATTCGCTGATGGCATGCTGGCCGGCATCATCCACTTGCATCAGCTCATGGCCGGCCGCGCCGCCCTTGGATAAAGCTGCGTTAATCCGCAATGTTTCGGGTGGCAGACCGGCGACGAGCGCAAGATAGGTCTTTTCGATATCATGTTGCTGAAAGGCGCGGGTCAGCCGTCGTGCGCCCGCCCGCCCTTTGCCGAGCAGCAGCAGCCCGGACGTATCCTTGTCAATGCGATGCACCAGGCGCAGCCTGTCATCCGCACCCGCCGCCAGCGCCTGCAGCATGCCATCCACATGCCGTGCCATGCCTGTGCCCCCCTGCACCGCCAGCCCGCCCGGCTTGCTGATGGCCAGCCAGTCCCGCCCCTCGGCAATGACCATGGCGTCAAAATCCTTGCGCAGCCGGTCGTCCGCCGGCCTGATATGCGGTGTTTGCGGTGGCGGGGCCCCGTCACGCAGATGGGGTGGCAGACGCAGCACCTGGCCAGCCACCAGACGGTCCGCCGGCTTTGCCTTATTGCCGTCAAGCCGGATCAACCCCGACCGCAGCATCTTTTCCACCGGCCCCTGTCGCAACCCGTTGACTGACCGCCGCAGAAACCTGTCGATACGCGTACCGTCCTCATCTTCGGATACAGTCAGCAGCCACCAGTCCGGTCCGCCATCTGTATCCGGCCCACCATCTGTATCCGGCATATCAGAATCACCTGACGTCATCACCCGGCACCCCGCCCAAACAAAAGACCGGCCAGCATATGGGCGGCACCAAAGGCCAGCAGCGACAGGCCGACCGACAGGCAAATATAGACAAGGCTCATCATCTGGCCTGTGCGCTGCAGCAACGATCCGGCATCCAGCGCAAAACTTGAAAAGGTGGTTAGCGCGCCCAGAAATCCGACAGCGATGAACAGGCGCAGCGGTTCAGGCAGCACCATGCCGGCGGCCATGCCCCCGGCCAGCAACCCCATCATCGCGCTGCCGCCGATATTGACCGAAAGGGTGGCCATCGGGCCGGCAATGCCAAAAAAGCCGGCCCCGATCAGAAGGGACAGGGCATAGCGCAGCAACGCCCCACAGGCGCCCCCCGCCGCCACGGCAAGAAACATAACAGGCGTCATGAGGCACCCCCCTTGGCCTTTTCGGCGCGCAGCCTGTCCCACCAGGCAAGCCGCTTGGCAATCTCGCGTTCATATCCGCGTTCCACCGGGGCATAAAAGCGCTGGCGTTCCATATCATCGGGGAACCCGTCCTGCCCGGAAAACCCGTCCGGATCATTATGGTCATAGGCATAATCCCGGCCATACCCCAGATCCTTCATCAACCCTGTCGGGGCATTCAGAATATGCGCTGGCGGCATGAGCGACCCGGTAGCCTCAGCCGCGCGTGTTGCCGCCTTCAATGCTGCATAGGCCGCATTGGATTTCGGCGCAGTTGCCAGATAGATCACCAGACTGGCGATCGCCAGATCACCCTCCGGGCTGCCCAGCCTTTCATAGGCCTGCCATGCAGCCAGCGCCCGCGGCAATGCCTCCGGTTCGGCAAGGCCGATATCCTCGGAGGCAAAGCGGGTCAGGCGTCGCAGGATATAATGCGGGTCCTCGCCGCCGGCAAACATCCGCGCCAGCCAATATAGGGCGGCATCGGCATCCGAGCCGCGCAGCGTCTTGTGCAGCGCCGAGATCAGATTGTAATGCTGGTCGCCCGCACGATCAAAGGCCGGTGCCCGCCCGGCAACAATTTCGGCAAGACCGGCAGCGTCGATCGTCTCGCCTGACGGCACCCGCAACAGTGATGCCGCCATATTTAGCAAATACCGCCCGTCCCCGTCCGCCATTGCCAGCAACGCCTGACGGGCCGCATCATCAAGGGGAAGTGCTGTGCCGGTATGGGACTCTACCCGCGCCAGTAAGGCCGCCAGCGCATCTGTCGACAGCCGTTCCAGAACCATGACCTGTGCGCGCGACAACAGCGCGCCGTTTAGCGCGAATGACGGGTTTTCTGTGGTCGCACCAAACAGTGTGACTGTCCCGTCTTCAACGCGCGGCAACAGCCCGTCCTGCTGTGCCTTGTTAAAGCGATGCACCTCATCGACAAACAGCAGGGTGCGCGCGCCGGTCTTCTGCCGGTCGGCAGCGCGGGCAAAAATCTTGCGCAGATCGGCAACACCGTCAAAGACCGCCGATACCGGTTCAAATACCATACCCGCCGCATCAGCCAGTAGCCGCGCAATGGTGGTCTTGCCGGTACCGGGCGGCCCCCAAAATATGATCGATGCCAGTTCGCCCGAATCCAGCATCCGCCGCAGACGGCCCTGCGGGCCGATCAATTTGTCCTGGCCAACCACATCCTCCAGCCGTTGCGGGCGCAAAAGCTCGGCGAGAGGCGCAGCTTTTGGCGCGCTGTCCATGGGGTCAAGGTCAAGCTGGCTCATGGCGTTATATTTGCCCGAAGGTGCGGCACACGGCAAAGGAATTCCGGGGCTTTATGCCGGCGCACATAAAAAAGGGCCGCCCGAAGGCGACCCTGATCTATCGATGCTGTCTGTGGCTGGACAGGCGCTGCTTATGCTGCGCTTTCTTCCAACTCCATGTCATCATTGACCTGTACCGGTCCTGAATCCTGGCCGCGCGCATCCTCGTCGCGGTCAACAAATTCAATCACCGCCATCGGTGCGCTGTCACCATAACGGAAACCGGCCTTCAGAACGCGGGTATAGCCGCCATTGCGCTCAGCATAGCGTGGCCCAAGCACCTCAAACAGCTTCTTGGTCATGGCATCATCGCGCAGACGCGCATGTGCCTGACGGCGCGCATGAAGATCGCCCCGCTTGCCAAGGGTAATCAGACGCTCCACCACCGGGCGCAGTTCCTTTGCCTTTGGCAGTGTGGTCACGATCTGTTCGTGCTTGATCAGGGCCTGAGCCATGTTCCGGAACAGCATCTGGCGATGCTGCGACGTGCGGTTCAGCTTCCGTCCGGACTGACGATGACGCATTTTCCTATCTCCCTTGCACCAGCAGGATCCGCCCTGCCCGTGTCCTTCAATAAAACCGGCTGGCCTGCCCTAGAAAGGCTCGTCAAGACGACGGGCAAGCTCTTCAACATTTTCTGGCGGCCAGGCAGGAATATCCATGCCAAGCTCGAGATTCATGCCTTTCAGCACTTCCTTGATTTCGTTCAGCGACTTGCGGCCGAAATTCGGGGTGCGCAGCATTTCATATTCGGTCTTCAGAACCAGATCGCCAATATAGACGATATTGTCGTTCTTCAGGCAGTTGGCCGAGCGGACAGACAATTCCAGCTCATCCACCTTGCGCAGAAGGCTGCGGCTGAATGGCAGATCTTCGCTGTCATCCTCGCTTGGCTGTTCCTTAGGCTCTTCAAAGTTAATGAAGGTCTGCAGCTGTTCCTGAAGGATGCGCGCCGCAAAGGCCACCGCATCTTCGGGTGTAACCGACCCGTCAGTTTCAATTGTCAGCAGCAGCTTGTCATAGTCGGTGATCTGTCCGACACGCGCATTCTCGACCTTATAGGCCACCTGACGCACCGGGCTGTAGATGGCATCGATCGGGATAAGCCCAATCGGCGAATCTTCGCTGCGCATGCTGCCGGCCGGCACATAGCCCTTGCCTGATGTAACAGTAAGTTCCATGGCCAGCGAGGCACCCTTGTCAAGCTGGCACAGCACATGGTCCGGGTTCATGATTTCCACACCAGCGCTTTCCGAGATCATGCCGGCCGTCACAGTGGCCGGGCCTTCGGCGGCAAGCCGCAGGCGCTTGGATGAATCATCATCCACACGTACAGCGACGCCCTTCATGTTCAGCACCAGATCCGTCACATCCTCACGCACGCCGGGAATAGACGAAAATTCATGCACCACACCCTGGATCTGGACGGCGGAAATGGCGGAACCCTGCAGCGACGACAACAAAACGCGACGCAGCGCGTTACCGATGGTCACACCAAAACCGCGCTCAAACGGGCCGACTTCAATAACCGCCTGGCTCGGGTTATATTCGGAAACCTTGACTTCAAGTTCATCCGGCTTTTTGAGGTCGAGCCAGTTCTTTTCAATCATATCGGTGTTCCTTCATTCGAACAGTATTCAGTCAGTGCAGCGCCAAACCACAATTGGTTGGCGCCTCTTATGCAGATGGGACGCGCGCTTAAACGCGGCGGCGCTTACGCGGGCGGCAGCCATTATGCGGGATCGGTGTCACATCGCGGATCGATGTCACATTGAAACCGACAGACTGCAGGGCGCGCAGCGCTGATTCCCGACCCGAACCCGGCCCGCGAACCTGCACATCAAGCGACTTCATGCCATGCTCGGCAGCTTTCTTGCCAGCATCTTCCGCCGCCATCTGTGCAGCAAACGGGGTGGATTTACGCGACCCCTTGAAACCCATGCCACCAGCAGATGCCCAGGCGATTGTATTGCCCTGCACATCGGTGATGGTGATCATTGTATTGTTGAAGGTCGAATTCACATGCGCCACACCACTGGTGATGTTCTTGCGCTCGCGACGACGCACCCGGCCCTGACTTGGTTGTTTTGCCATCTGCTTCTCCTCTGGGCCCGGTTATTTCTTCTTACCGGCGATTGGCTTGGCCGGTCCCTTGCGGGTCCGTGCGTTGGTATGTGTCCGCTGTCCACGCACCGGCAGGTTGCGGCGGTGGCGCAGGCCCCGCAGGCAGCCAAGGTCGAGATAGCGCTTGATATCCATCGATGTTTTCCGGCGCAGGTCACCCTCGACCAGGAAATCGGCATCAATGATGTCGCGCAGCTTTGTCAGCTCTTCCTCCGACAGATCCGATACACGGCGCTCGTCCGGAACACCGGCCTTGCCGCAGATGGATTTGGCGCTTGTCCGGCCAATACCGTGGATATAGGTCAGTGCGATTTCCACCCGTTTTTTGGTGGGAATATTTACACCCGCAATTCGTGCCACTGTCTGGCTCCTCTTACAAATGACGACTGTGTCGGACTTTCCGCCTTACCAAGAAAACGGCCCGCACCACCCTGAATGTCTCGAAGGCGGCGAATTATAGGCTTTTGCCCTATACAGTCAACCTCAACTCGTTGTTGTTAGCCCAAAATACCGTCAATCTGACGGCCAACCTCATCAATGCCTGACATCCCGTCAACCGTGCGCAACAAACCCTTGTCAGCATAATAGGGCAGCAGCGGCGCAGTATTTTCATGATAGACCGCCAGACGCTTCTTCAGCGTCTCGGCATTGTCATCACTGCGCGTCCCGCCGGTCTCTGCAGCACGGGTCTCAATCCGCGCGAACAGGGCGGCTTCATCCACTTCAATCTCGATTACATGATCCAGCGACAGACCACGATCCTGCATCATAGCTGCCAGGCCATCTGCCTGTGCCACAGTGCGCGGAAACCCATCGAGAATAACGCCATTGGCGCAATCGGGGCTGTCCATACGTTCGGCAATCATCCCGAGAATGATGTCATCCGACACCAGGTCACCGCGATCCATGATGGCTTTCGCCTGCAGCCCCAGTTCAGTCCCGGCCGCAATTGCGGCGCGCAGCATTTCACCGGTAGAAAGCTGGACAAGGCCCCGCTGTTCAACAAGCCGCGTTGCCTGCGTACCCTTACCGGCACCCGGTGCCCCAAACAGAATGATATTCATCGGTTGCGCCCTCGCAGTTTGGACTTTTTCACAAGCCCTTCATACTGATGCGCCAACAGATGCGATTGCACCTGCCCGACCGTATCCAGCGTCACGGTCACAACAATCAGCAAGGATGTGCCGCCGAAATAGAAGGGCACAGAATACTGGCTGATCAAGATTTCCGGCAGGATACAGACAGCCGAAAGATAAGCCGCGCCAAGTACCGTCAGACGGGTCAGCACCGTATCAAGGTAATCCGCCGTCGGCTTGCCGGGACGGATCCCCGGAATATAGCCGCCATATTTGCGCAGATTTTCTGCAGTGTCCTGCGGGTTAAAGACAATTGCCGTATAGAAAAAGGCAAAGAACACGATCAGCCCGACATAGATGCCGAGATATAGCGGCTGTCCGCGACCCAGAAGCGCGTTCAGCGTCACAAGCCATTCGGCGCCACCTGACTGGCCGCCTGTCAGATTGATCACCGATACCGGCATCAACAGAAGTGACGAGGCAAAGATCGGCGGGATAACCCCCGGCACATTGATCTTCAGCGGCAGGAATGACTGGTCGCCGCCAAATACCTTGTTGCCATGCTGGCGCTTTGGATACTGCACCACAATCTTGCGGATTGACCGTTCGATAAACACGATGAAGGCGATGACCGCGATCATCATTGCGAACAGGACAACGATCAGAATGGCAGACAGCGCGCCGGTGCGGCCCAATTCCAGCGTGCCTGCCAGGGCCGATGGCACCTCGGCAACAATACCGGAGAAGATAATCAGCGAAATACCGTTACCCACACCGCGGCTGGTGATCTGCTCGCCAAGCCACATCAGGAACAAGGTGCCGCCAACCAGCGTGGTCACTGTCGTTACCCGGAAGAACAGGCCCGGGTCGCTGACAACGCCAGAGGCAGACTCAAGACCGACAGCGATCCCATAACCCTGTACCGTTGCCAGAAGCACGGTCAGATAGCGGGTGTACTGGTTGATCTGCTTGCGGCCGGCCTCACCATCCTTTTTCAGCTGTTCAAGTGTCGGCACGATGGCCGTCATCAGCTGCATGATGATCGAGGCGGTAATGTAGGGCATGATATTCAGCGCGAAAATCGTCATCCGCCCAAGCGCCCCGCCGGAGAACATGTCGAACATGCCCAGAATGCCGGTGGATTGCTGTGAGAAGATATCCGAAAGCGCACCAGGATCGATGCCAGGAATCGGAAGATAGGTTCCGAGCCGATAGATAATCAACGCGCCAAGGGTGAACCACAGGCGCTTTTTCAGCTCTTCAGCCTTTGAAAATGCGCCGAGTCCTACGCCGGCTGCCATGCGGTCTGCAGTGCTTGCCATGCTGTCCCGTTACCCCTTGACCGTTCCCAATTCGTGCCCGCGCCGCGTTATTCAGCCGCGGCCGGCAGAACGATTTTGCCGCCAGCAGCCTCGACAGCGGCGATAGCCGCCTTCGATGCACCCGCAGCGTGAATTTCAACTTTCTTCGCCTTCAGCTCACCTTTGGCGAGAATCCGTACACCATCGCGTGGCTTGGAGATAACCCCCGCACCAAGCAGCGCCGCCAGATCAACCGGCTTGCTGGCATCCAGCTTGCCGGAGTCAATGGCAGTCTGCAGACGGCCGAGATTCACCTCGACATATTTCTTGCGGAAGATATTGGTGAAGCCGCGCTTGGGCAGACGGCGATGGATCGGCATCTGGCCGCCCTCAAAACCGTTGATCGACACGCCTGAACGTGCCTTCTGGCCCTTATGGCCGCTACCCGATGTCTTGCCGGTGCCTGATCCGATACCGCGACCGACTCGCTTGCGGTTCTTGGTTGCGCCCGGATTGTCACTGATTGCATTGAGTTTCATTCTTCACTCCTGGTGATGCCGGTCCGGCATCATTGCCTGTGTAACTGTCTATTCGCCTTCGACACGGACAAGGTGCTTGACCTTGTTGATCATGCCGCGAACAGCCGGGGTATCCTCAAGCTCGCGCGTGCGGCCGATCTTGTTCAGCCCCAGGCCGATCAGCGTCTGGCGCTGCGACCCAAGGCGACCAATGGCGCTTCTTGTCTGCGTCACACGTACTGTTTTCGCTGCCATCTCATCCACTCCCGTCAGGACGCCGCTGCTGCGTCGTCGCTGCTACGCTTGCCAAGGATGTCACCAACGCGCTTGCCCCGCTTTTGCGCAACGCTGCGCGGTGCCTGCATGTGGGTCAACGCCGAAAAGGTGGCCTTGATCATGTTATGCGGGTTGGAAGACCCGATCGATTTGGCGACCACATCCTGCACACCCAGCACCTCGAAAACGGCCCGCATTGGGCCACCGGCGATGATGCCTGTACCTGCCTGGGCTGCCCGCAGCAGCACACGGCCGGCACCATAGCCGCCCTTGATGTCGTGATGCAGGGTCCGGCCGTCCCGTAACGGGATGCGGACCATGTTACGCTTTGCGCCTTCTGTTGCCTTGCGGATCGCCTCGGGAACCTCGCGGGCTTTACCGGTACCGAAACCGGCACGGCCACGACCGTCACCAACGACGACCAGAGCGGCGAAACCGAAACGGCGTCCACCTTTGACCACCTTGGCAACACGGTTGATGCCTACAAGCTTTTCCAGAAGCTCAGGCTCGTCACGTGCGGCGCTGCGGTCCTGCCTGTCATTATTGCGTGCCATAAATCCCTGCTCCCTAGAATTTCAGTCCGGCTTCGCGTGCGGCGTCAGCAAGCGCCTTCACACGACCGTGAAAAATGTAACCGCCTCGATCGAATACAACGACCTCGACACCGTTTGCCTTGGCGCGTTCCGCGACCAGCTTGCCAACGGCTGCAGCTGCCGCTGCGTTAGAGGTGCCGCCTTCCAGCTTGATATCGTTATCCAGCGTTGATGCGGCTGCCACAGTGCGCCCTTCGCTGTCATCGATCACCTGCGCATAGATATGCTTTGATGAACGATGCACGGACAAACGTGGCTGCCCGGAGGACAAACGCTTGACGGCGGCACGGTTGCGTGCGCGGCGACGTTCGAAAAGTTGTCTTGATGTGAACATATCCGCTGCCCCTATTTCTTCTTGCCTTCTTTGCGGACGATATATTCGTCAGCATATTTGACACCCTTGCCCTTGAACGGCTCAGGCGGACGCTTGGCGCGCACTTCAGACGCAAACTGGCCAAGAAGCTGCTTGTCGGCGCCAGTGATGATCACTGTCGTGTTGTTCTCGACATTCACGGACAGGCCAGCCGGCACGTCCATCTCGACAGGATGGCTGAAACCGAGGCTCAGCACGAGCTTGTTGCCCTGCATAGCGGCACGGTAACCAACGCCGTTAATCTCCAGCTTGCGGGTGAAACCCTGCGATACGCCGATGACCATATTGTTCACCGATGCGCGCATGGTACCCCACAGCGCCTTTGCTTCACGTGTTTTACGACGCTGCGACAAGGTTGCGACATTATCGGCAACCGACAGTTCCACGTCATTATGGAGCGGCGCCCGAAGTTCGCCGTTCTTTCCTTTGACGACCACGATCCCGCCTTCCTGTGACAAGGTCACATCGGCTGGAATGGTAATCGCACTGCTTCCGACACGAGACATGCGAAACGCTCCCTAGAATACGTGGCAGAGAACCTCGCCACCAACATTGGCGGTGCGAGCTTCGCTGTCAGACAGAACGCCGCGCGGGGTCGACAGGATGGCGATGCCAAGCCCGTTATAGACGCGCGGAAGATCACGAATACCGTAATAGACACGGCGGCCAGGGCGCGACACCCGCTGGATCTCGGAAATGACCGGCTGACCATCATGGTATTTCAGCTCAATCTGCAGTTCCTTGATCCCGGGGCGCACATCGACGCTGGAATAGTTACGGATATAGCCCTCACGCTTCAGCACCTCGAGTACATTGGTGCGGAAACGGGATGACGGGCTCGATACAACAGACTTGCGTGCGCTTTGTCCGTTGCGGATGCGTGTGAGCATATCACCGAGTGGATCACTCATTGCCATGATATTGTCTCCCCGTTTACCAGCTGGACTTCACAACACCGGGAACCTGGCCCATCGAGGCCAGATCGCGGAGTGCGATGCGCGACATTCTGAGTTTGCGGTCGTAACCGCGCGGACGCCCCGACACCTCGCACCGATTGCGAATCCGGGTTCTGGCGCTGTCGCGCGGCTCTTCCGAGAGCTTCAGCACAGCCTGGAAACGCTCTTCCATCGGCAGTGACTTGTCACGGACAATGGCGCGCAGAGCGGCCCGACGGCCACCTTTCTGTGCAACCATACGCTTACGACGATTGTTTTTTTCAACGGCGCTTTTCTTAGCCATCGTTCAGTTCCTTCAGGCTTTGACAAACGGGAATTCGAAACCGGCGAGCAATTCGCGCGCTTCGTCATCCGTCTGTGCAGAGGTGACTACGATGATGTCCATGCCGCGGACTTCATCAACCTGGTCATAATCGATCTCCGGGAACACGATCTGTTCACGGATGCCCATGGCATAGTTGCCACGGCCGTCAAAGCTTTTGCCATTGAGGCCACGGAAATCACGCACACGCGGCAGCGCGATATTCACCAGGCGATCGAGAAATTCGTACATCTGCGCACGACGCAGTGTCACTTTACAACCAATTGGCATGCCGGCACGCAGCTTAAAGGCTGCATTGGCATTCTTGGCACGTGTGACGACTGGCTTCTGACCGGTGATAGCGGCGAGATCGCGGGTTGCATGCTCAATCTTCTTAGAGTCACGTACCGCTTCGCCGACGCCCATATTGACGACAACCTTTTCGATCTTCGGCACAGCCATATCATTGCTGTAGCCGAATTTCTCCATCAGAGCCGGGCGAACAGCCGTCAGGTAATGATCTTCCAAACGCGTTTTCATCTCAGCTTTGTCTCCTTACCCTGCTCAGTCCAGGGCTTTACCGGACGCGCGCGCGACCCGGACTTTCTTGCCATCCTTAACCTCATAACCGACACGCGTTGCCGCGCCGCTGTCAGGGTCAATATGAGCAACATTCGAAATATGCAGCGGTGCTTCCTTGGCGATAATGCCGCCGGGAGTCGTCTGCGTTGGACGGGTATGGCGCTGCACCATGTTGCAGCCCTTCACCAGCACACGATCTTCCGACCGCATCACTTCGATCACCTCGCCACGGCGGCCCTTGTCACGGCCGGTGGTGACAATGACCTGGTCACCCTTTTTGATTTTGAATTTCTGCGCCATTACAGCACCTCCGGTGCCAGCGAAACAATTTTCATGAAACTGCGGCCACGCAGTTCGCGTGTAACCGGGCCAAAGATACGCGTGCCAATCGGCTCGTTCTGCTTGTTGAGCAGCACGGCGGCGTTACGGTCGAACCGGATGGCGCTGCCATCGGGACGCCGGATTTCCTTGGCGGTGCGCACGATGACGGCGCGATGCACGTCACCCTTTTTCACCTTGCCCCGCGGAATGGCTTCCTTGACCGACACAACGATCACATCGCCAACGCCAGCCACCTTGCGGCCCGAGCCACCAAGCACCTTGATGCACTGCACACGGCGCGCACCAGAGTTATCGGCGACCTCGAGATTTGATTGCATCTGGATCATCGCATTCTTCCCCTAGCTAGCGGCCGCGTCTTCGTAAATGACTTCATATGATTTCGACTTCGAAATCGGAGCGCATTCACGGATCCGGACCTGATCACCCTGCTTGAAGCGGTTCTCGGCATCATGCGCCGCAAACTTCTTCGACTTGGTGATGAACTTTTTATAGACCGGATGCATGATCCTGCGCTCGACAAGAACGGTAACCGTCTTGTCGGCCTTATCGCTTACAACCGTGCCCTGCATAATACGCTTTGGCATAACTCGCTGTCCTTACTGGGCCGCACCAGCCGCGCTTGTCTTTTCGCCAAGCACGGTTTTGATACGGGCAATTTCACGGCGCACGATGCGTGCACGCGCAGGGTTTTCATTCTGGCCACCGGCGACCTGAAAACGCAGGTTGAACTGCTCTTTCTTCAGGTCGACAAGCTGGTCCTTCAGCTCGTCAGTGGTTTTTGCGCGAAGGTCTGCGGCCTTTACCGTTGCCATCGTGCTTCTCCCTTATTCACCGTCGCCGAGGCGGCGGACGATCTTGGTATCCAAAGGCAGCTTTGCCGAGGCCAGTGAAAGCGCCTCTTTTGCCAGTTCCCATGGAACACCATCAATTTCAAACATGATCCGGCCGGGCTTTACGCGGGCGACCCAAAATTCTGGTGAACCCTTACCTTTACCCATCCGCACCTCGGCAGGCTTGGACGAGACGGGCACATCAGGAAAAATCCGGATCCAGACACGACCGGCACGACGCAGGTGACGGGTGATCGCACGACGGGCAGCCTCGATTTGGCGCGCTGTCACACGTTCTGGTGCAAGGGCCTTCAGGCCATAAGCACCGAAATTCAGCTGCGTACCACCCTTGGCATTGCCGTGGATGCGGCCTTTATGCGCCTTGCGGTATTTGGTTCTCTTCGGCGAGAGCATCTGTTCAACTCCTCCTGATTAACCGTTTGCCCGCGGGGCAGGGCCGGACTGCTGCTCGGCAAGACGCTTATCCTGGGCCATCGGGTCATGTGCCATGACCTCACCCTTGAACACCCATACCTTGATGCCGCAGACACCATAGGTGGTGAAGGCAGAGCCCTCACCGTAATCGACCTCGGCACGCAGCGTATGCAGCGGCACGCGGCCTTCACGATACCATTCGGTACGTGCGATCTCTGCACCACCAAGACGGCCGGCACAATTGATCCGCACGCCCTGTGCGCCAAGACGCATGGCAGACTGCACGGCGCGCTTCATGGCGCGACGGAAGCCGACCCGGCGTTCCAGCTGCTGGGCAATATTCTCGGCGATCAGCTTGGCATCGATTTCCGGCTTGCGGACTTCGACGATATTCAGGCTAACTTCGCTGCCAACGCGCTTGGACAGATCGGCGCGCAAACGTTCGATATCCTGGCCCTTCTTGCCAATGATAAGACCCGGACGACCCGCATGGATTGTCACCCGCGCGCGCCCGGCAGGACGCTCAATCACAACGCGGCTGATTGCTGCCTGCTTCAGGCGCTTCATCAGATAGGCGCGCAGTTCAATGTCCTGATGCAGCAACTCGCCGTAATTCTTGCCGGCATACCAGCGCGAATCCCATGTGCGGTTAATGCCGACACGAAGGCCGATCGGTTTGATTTTCTGACCCATCTACTGGTCTCCTCTTTCACCGACAACGATGGTCAGGTGCGAAAACGGCTTCAGGATACGCGCGCCGCGGCCGCGGGCACGTGCCTTGAAACGCTTCATCACAATGGCCTTGCCGACATAGGCTTCCTTGACGAACAGGCGGTCAACATCCAGCGCGTGGTTGTTTTCTGCATTGGCGATTGCCGACTGCAGTGCCTTCTTGACGTCAATGGCGATCCGGCGACGCGAGAAAGACAGTGTCGCCAGCGCCTTGTTCGCATCTTGTCCACGGATCATGGCGGCGACAAGATTCAGCTTCTGCGGGCTGACGCGCAGGTTGCGCAGCACCGACTTTGCTTCTGTATCTGCCAGCACTCTTGGTTTTGCTTGCTTACCCATGCTGTCCTCTAACGCTTCGACTTCTTGTCGGCGGCATGGCCGTAATAGGTGCGGGTTGGTGAGAATTCACCGAACTTGTGCCCGACCATATCCTCGGAGACCGATACCGGAATGAACTTGTTACCGTTATGAACGCCGAAGGTAAGTCCGACAAACTGCGGCAGGATGGTAGAACGACGCGACCAGGTCTTGATCACTTCGCTGCGGCCTGATTCGCGGACCTTGTCTGCTTTCTTCAGCAGATAACCGTCGACGAAAGGACCTTTCCAGACAGAACGTGCCATATCTCATACGCCCCTTATGGCTTGCGGCGCCGCACAATCAGGCGGTCCGTCTTCTTGTTCGAACGCGTGCGCTTGCCCTTGGTCGGCTTGCCCCACGGAGTGACCGGATGGCGACCACCCGAGGTACGTCCCTCACCACCACCATGCGGGTGGTCGATCGGGTTCATGACAACACCACGAACATGCGGGCGCTTGCCGAGCCAGCGGTTACGACCCGCCTTGCCGATCTTGATGTTCTGCTGGTCCGGATTGGACACGGCACCGATAGATGCCATGCACTCACCGCGTACCAGGCGAACTTCGCCGGATGTCAGGCGCAGGATGGCATAGCCGCGATCGCGACCAACCAGCTGAATGTAGGTGCCGGCAGACCGCGCCAACTGGCCACCCTTGCCGGGCTTCAGCTCGACATTATGAACCAGCGTGCCAACCGGAATGCTGGACAGCTGCAGCGCGTTGCCCGGCTTGATGTCGGCGCCATCACCAGACATCACCTTGTCACCAACGGCAAGACGCTGTGGTGCAAGGATGTAGCTCTGCTCGCCATCCTCATAAGTGATCAGCGCGATGAAGGCTGTCCGGTTTGGATCATATTCCAGACGCTCGACAGTCGCCATCATGCCGGTCTTGGTCCGCTTGAAATCAATCATGCGATACCGGCGCTTGTGACCACCGCCGCGATGCCATGCGGTCACATGACCGGAGTTATTGCGGCCACCCGACTTGGTCAGACCCTGGGTCAGCTTCTTGACTGGCTTGCCCTTATACAGGTCGCCCTTGTCAACAAGCACCAGATTACGCTGGCCGGGGGTGGTTGGGTTGAATTTCTTCAATGCCATGGTCTTACACTCCCATCAGGTCAATGGTCTGACCCTCGGCAAGGGTCACCATGGCCTTCTTCATGTCCGAGCGGCGACCCGGGCGACCGCGGAACATCTTGGTCTTGCCCTTCAGCAAGATCGTATTCACGGCCGTTACCTGTACATCAAACAGCATCTCGACAGCGGCTTTGATCTGCGGCTTTGTCGCGGTGACCGGCACGGCGAACGTTACCTGACCATGCTCATTCGCCATAGTCGCCTTCTCGGTGATGATCGGGCGCAGGATCGTGTCGTAAGCCGTTTCCTTGCTGATCGTCGTTTTTACCGGTTTGCGGGGACGGACACTCATTTCAGCCGCTCCTCGAGATGGGCCGCAGCGTCCTTGGACAGGACCAGTACGTCGCGGCGCAGGATGTCATACACATTGATGCCCTGTTGTGGCAGCACATCGACGAATGGCAGATTGCTGGCTGCCTTTACGATGTTGCTGTCCAGCTCGGCACCGCCGATGATCAGCGCATTTTCAGCACCCAGCTTTACAAGCTTGGCCTTCAGCGCGGCTGTCTTCATTGCGTTCTTGCCACTGGCCTTCAGCTCGTCAATGACGATGATCTTGCCGTCGGCTGCCTTTGATGACAGCGCCGACTTCAGACCCAGCTGACGTACCTTTTTCGGCAGTGAGTGACCATGGTCACGTACCACCGGGCCATGGACGACGCCACCACCGCGGAACTGAACAACAGAACGCGGACCGTGACGGGCATTACCAGTGCCCTTCTGGCGGAACATCTTTGCACCGGTCTTCTGGATTTCACCGCGGCTCTTCACCTTATGTGTGCCACTGCGGCGCTTGGCCAGCTGCCAGTTAACAACACGGGCCACAATATCGGCGCGCGGGGCAACGGCGAACACATCGTCAGCAAGGGTGATATCACCCGCTGCCTTGCTGTCCAGCGTGGTTACCTTAACTTTCATCTTTCTGCCCCTCGTCACCGGCAGCGTCCTCAGAAGCTGCGCTCTCGGTTGCCGCCTCTTCAGCCGGTGCCTCATCCGCAGGCGCTGCCTCGGCAGCTGCCGCATCTGCAGCATCCTCAGCAGGCGCGTCCGCGGCAATATCATCCCCCACGAGGCCAGCCGGGAATGGCAGATCCTCTGGCAGCTTTGCCTTGATCGCGTCGCTGATCAGAACCCAGCCACCCTTTGGGCCGGGCACGGCGCCCTGCAGAAGGACAACACCTTCTTCAAGATCAACACCAACAACCTCGATATTCTGGGTTGTATTCCGGACGGCACCCATATGGCCGGCCATCTTCTTGCCCTTGAACACTTTGCCAGGTTCCTGGCACTGGCCAGTTGAACCGTGCGAACGATGCGAGATCGATACGCCGTGCGAGGCACGCAGACCGCCGAAATTATGCCGCTTCATCGCACCGGCAAAACCCTTACCCTGGGTGGTACCGACTACATCGACCTTCTGGCCGGCAACGAAGTGGTTTGGCGACAGCGTGGCGCCGACATCCAGCAACGCATCTTCTGACACCCGAAACTCGGCAAGCTTTGACTTCGGCAGCACATTTGCCTTGGCAAAGTGGCCGCGCATCGCCTTTGACACATTCTTTGCCTTGGCAGCACCAGCGCCAAGCTGGACAGCATTATAGCCATCGCGCTCGGCATTGCGGACCGACACGACCTGTACATCATCCAGTTTCAGTACCGTGACCGGAATATGACGACCAGCATCATTAAAGACGCGCGTCATTCCCAGTTTGCGGGCAATAACTCCGCTACGCATTGTCTGTGCCCTTTCCCTAAAGCTTAATTTCGACATCCACGCCGGCAGCGAGGTCGAGCTTCATCAGCGCATCGACGGTCTGCGGGGTGGGGTCGACAATATCAAGCAGACGCTTATGCGTCCGCATTTCAAACTGCTCGCGGCTTTTCTTGTCGATGTGCGGCGAGCGCAGCACCGTCATGCGGCGAATATTCGTCGGCAGTGGAATCGGACCACGCACGGCTGCACCTGTACGCTTGGCTGTATTAACGATCTCGTTCGTCGACTGATCGAGGATACGATGATCAAACGCCTTCAACCGGATCCGGATATTTTGGGTTTCCATGACTGCCCTTCCTTGCAAGCGTCAAACAAAGAGGGGCGCCGAACGCCCCTCTTTTAATCTTGGTTACTTCACGATGGAGGCGACGACGCCGGCACCGACGGTACGGCCGCCTTCGCGGATCGCAAAGCGCAGGCCCTCATCCATCGCGATCGGCGCGATCAATGTCACGGTCATCGCGATATTGTCACCAGGCATCACCATCT
>JBMHCS010000020.1:0-3242 GCA_049889795.1 Puniceispirillaceae bacterium (SeqCode)
CGGGCATCGCGGCGAGGCGCTTGTGGCGCATTACTGCGCAACCAAGGCGGCGGTGATCAGCTATACGCAGTCGGCGGCGCTGGCGCTGGCAAGCCACAAGATCAGGGTGAATGCCATTTCGCCCGGGGTGATCGACACGCCCATGTGGATGACGGTTGATTCCCTGTTTGCAAAATTCGAGAACAAGCCGCTTGGCCAGAAAAAGGCCGAGGTTGGCGAGGCCGTGCCGCTTGGCTATATGGGGCGCCCTTTTGAAGTCGCACGCGTTGCCGTATTTCTGGCAAGTGACCAGTCACAATATATGACCGCCCAGACCATCAGTGTTGATGGCGGCAATGTGCTGAGGTAGGTCGATGTCGATCATCACGCCGGAAATCGAATATGTCGACCGCTCCATCGAGAGCATCCGCTATCTCGAACATGGCTGGCCGAGTGACCTCTGCCGCTGGCATTCACACCGCGAATTCGAGCTTCATCTGATTGTGGCGACGCGTGGCAAGGCGTTTGTCGGTGACTATATCGGAGAATTCAGGCCAGGATCGCTGTTTCTGACCGGTCCCTATCTTCCGCATAACTGGGTGACCGACGAGATTACGTCGCGTCAGGTAAGCACCCGCGACATGCTTGTCCAGTTCGATCAGGAAAGCGTCAACAGCCTGTCGCTGGCCTTTCCCGAGTTTGACGACATGCGGCATATGTTTGAACTGGCTCGTTCGGGCATCGAATTTCACGGTTTTGATGCGAAGCTGGTGCAACGGCGCATGGCCGAAATCCGTGATTCGTCGGGACCGGCGCGTATCCTTGCCTTTCTGCAACTGCTTGTCGAAATCAACCAGCATGCCGAGATGCGGCAGCTTTCTGTTGTGGCGGTCACCCAGCCTGAAGACAGCAACAAGCATACACGCATTGCAAGTGTGGTGGACCATATCACCCAGCATTTTGCTGAGGATATCTCTCTCGAGACCGCTGCGGAGCTGGCCTGCATGAGTCCGACTGCCTTTTCCCGAAATTTTCAGAAAATCACCGGCAACCGCTTTCTGGAATTTCTCAACCGTGTTCGTGTCGGACAGGCCTGTTCAATGCTTTATGCGACGGATCAGCCGGTGTCGGCAATCTGCTATGAGGTCGGGTTCCAGAACCTGGCGAACTTCAACCGCCATTTCATGAAAATGAAAAACATGACACCAACCGCCTACCGAGCTCTGGCGCGCGTCGATCTGGTCAAGAAAGAGGCGGCAAGTTGATGATGAATGTAGGAAAACCGCCGATTTTTGCGACGGATTATGACCGCGCCGCATGCCGGATCGGCATCGTGCATGTTGGTTATGGCGCCTTCCATCGCGCCCATCAGGCTGTCTATATCGACGATTATATGCAGCATACCGGCGACCTGTCCTGGGGCATTGCCGCTGTCAATCTGCGCCCCTCGGAGAGCACGGCTTTTGCCGCGGCGCAACAGGGCGATGATGGATATCTGCTGAAATATACCGGGACAACGACGCCAACCGGCTATCGCCTTGTCCGCCCCCATGTCCAGTTTGCGGACTGGTCGAAGCAAACTGAGGAAGCGGAAGGCCTGATCGCGCTTGAAAGCGTGCATGCCGTCACAATTACGGTGACAGAAAGCGGTTATTACCTTGATGAAGCAGGCCGGCTGAACCTCGATGATCCAGTCATCCGCGCCGAAGTGTCAGGCGGGATGCCCCAGTCTGTCTATGGCTATCTTGCAGCGGGTCTTGGCCGCAGACATGCCGCTGATGGCGGGTCTCTGACCATCATGTGCTGCGACAATATCCGCGGCAATGGACATATGCTCGAGGCAAGTTTGCGGGCCTATCTTCAGGCTGTCGGCAATGATGATCTGGCCGCCTGGGTGGATCGGAATGTGACGTTCCCCTGCTCCATGGTCGACCGGATCACGCCACGCACAACCGAGGAACTGCAGACGGAAATTGCCGGTTTGTTCCCCGAGTTTGGTGCCAGCCCGATCCATAGCGAGGACTATATCCAGTGGGTTCTGGAGGACCGTTTTGCCGGCAGGATGCCAGATCTGGCGAAGGTTGGTGTCGAGGTGGTTGCCGATGTGGACCCCTATGAGGAAGCCAAGATCAGGATCCTGAATGGCGGTCATACCGGGCTTGCCTACCTTGGCGCGCTGGCCGGACATGACACATTCGACGAAGCGATGCACGATCTCGAACTCAGATCGCATTTTGACGGCCTTGAGGGTGAGGAAATTTTGCCTGGGCTGCAACTGGCGCTGCCGTTTGACAAGGATGTCTATTGCGAACGCATCGCCGAACGATTTGCCAATCACGCGATTGCGGATGCGCTTGAACGAATCTGCATGGACGGCTTTTCCAAGTTTCCCATCTTCGTGCGGCCGACGTTAGAGGGGTGCCTTGCCCAGGGGATCAGCCCCCAGCATTGCTACGTCAGCATCGCCAGCTGGTATGTATTCGCACGTCGTCACGCGAGGTCTCAGGGGCGTATCGAGTATCATGAGCCGAACTGGCATTTGCTGGCGCCGATGCTCGAAGACGGTGCTGAGCATGATTTTGCGACGTCAGTGGTTCTTTGGGGTGATCTGCCCTCGGCCTATGCCGATTTTGCACCCAGCATCGTCAGCGCTATCGAGGAGATGGATAACAGATGGCCAGCGTAACTCTGACGGACGTCAAGAAGTCCTATGGTGATGTCAGCGTCATCCATGACGTTGACCTCAGCATCAATGATGGTGAATTCGTGGTGTTTGTCGGCCCATCGGGTTGCGGCAAGTCCACGCTGCTTCGGATGATCGCCGGGCTTGAGGACATCACCGGCGGGGACATCGATATTGGTGATGTGCGCGTCAATGAAGTTGCCCCATCAAAGCGTGGTGTGGCTATGGTGTTCCAGACCTATGCGCTGTACCCGCATATGACTGTCTATAACAACATGGCTTTTGGCCTGAAGCAGGCCAAGCTGCCGGCCGGGGAAATCGACAGCCGTGTTCGTGCCGCCGCCGAAGTGCTGCATATCACCGAATATCTGTCGCGCACGCCAAAGGCGCTGTCAGGCGGCCAGCGACAGCGGGTTGCCATTGGCCGCGCCATTGTGCGCGAGCCCGAGGTGTTCCTGTTTGACGAGCCGCTGTCCAATCTTGATGCCGCGCTACGCGTGAATACAAGGCTCGAGATTGCCCGCCTTCACCAGCGCCTTGGCACCACCATGATCTATGTCACGCATGACCAGGTCGAGGC
>JBMHCS010000021.1:0-2855 GCA_049889795.1 Puniceispirillaceae bacterium (SeqCode)
GTGCTTTCGTGATCATTCCAGCCGGCACCACATCCCCCATGCCCTGCCACCAGATTATCGGCTATTCGACAAGTGCATGCCATCATAGACGCGAGAGATGCGGGCTGAAAAGGGCGGGGTCGCTGAATGCGGGCGATCAGAGGCGGTCGAGGTCCTGGGCGATTTCCGCCGTTTCGATGCAACGGTCGGCAAACCCCATGGCCGCGGCCCGGCCATGAAGGTGGTACATGCGCATCAAGCCGAACCGTGCTGCCGCATAGGCGACCGCCTCGGGGTCGCGGCGAATGCCGGCAACCATGTTGAGAAGCGCCTCGACATTGTCACGAATGGCTTCCAGCCGCTTGACCTCCGAAGCGGTGAGGCCGGTTTCATCGCCTAGATCACGCCCGGAGCCGACAGCAGTGGGAAACTGAATGACTTCACCCATTATTAGTCTCCTGGCCTGCAGTGTTTGGCTCTTCTGCCTGCGCGGCAATGTCGGGGCAGCGCACCATCTTGGCGTTGAATCTGTGCGGCACACCCTGAACCGTGCTTTCAATGAAACGAAGCGGGATGATCCTGTTGGCATTGATCCGCACAGCCGTGTTGCGAAGCTTTACAAGACCGTCATCAAACGTCCCGTCATGCGAGATGCGCATCCCGGTGATGACGCGGCACCCTTCCAGCTGTGCGGTAGTGCTGTCCATGAAAGCAACGGCGTCGCTGCCTGCTATCGGATCAACAGGCTCTGGCGGTGTCATTTCGGCTTTCGGTGCGAGGACGCTGCCATCGGGAAGCTTGTTTTCGAAATCGATCACATACATGTTGCAGCCGCCAAGCCCCAGAAGCAGCGCGGTGATCGCAATAGATGTCGCTTTCCTGTGTTTGGTCATGCCTGATTTGGCCATGCCAGTCTCCGCCGGGTGGTTGCTTCGCGACGGCCGACAAAAACTCTGTCACCCGCCTATGCTGTTTACGACGCAATCCCCATGGTTTTTAGGGCCGAGTGCAAAGAATCTGTGAAGTTTGCTGTGCCGGTTCAAATGATCGGCTGTGTCATGGAGACGGGGCGACGGTCAGGGCTGGTCTGTTGCAAGCATCAATTCGCCACCAACGCCGATGCGGTGCCCGATATCGAAGAACAGCTGCGGGTCGAAGGATTTGCCCTTGTAGCGGATCTCGTAATGAAGATGGGCGCCGTCAACCCGGCCGGTGCGTCCCATCTTGCCGACGACGGTGCCGGGGACGACATCTGCGCCTTTCTTCACGGTGATTTTCGCGAGATGGGCGTAGATGGTGATGATGTCATTGGCATGCCGGACCTTGACCACCTTGCCGAACGCGCCCTCGCGGCCAGCGAAGATCACGGTTCCTGCAGCCGGGGTGTGAACGGTTTCCTGCCATGTGCCGGCCAGGTCTATGCCGTGATGGAACATCCGCTTTTTCAGGACAGGATGCTTGCGCCAGCCGTAATTGCTGGTGATGTAGAAATACAGCATCGGCGGCTTCATCGGCACCTTGCGCAACAGCGAACGGTGATCCTCGACCGCCATTGCAAGGCCGGCAAAATTCGCAGTCTGGACATCTGCCTGCAGCGCACTGGCGTCCGGCATGATCGTTTCCGGCAAGCCGATATTGACCAGGCTGGTGCGGATGCCGCGTACCTCGCGGGCCATCGACCGCAACAGCTTGCGCTCACGGCTTTCGCGGGTGAAAACAGGCAGATCGCCGCCCTGGTCATCCGGAACCATATCGGGCTCGATTGCATTGGGCTCGATCACCGGCGGCAGGGCGGCCGCGCGCGGCGGCACCATCATGGCGATGGTCTCGATCTCATGGTCGGACTTGCGCTCCTCGACCGCCGGGGCTGCGGCCAGATCCGGGATGTCGACAATCACCGGTTCCACAGGGGCTCGCGCCACTTTCGGCAGCAGTATTGTGAAGGGCGCAACCGTGCCGGTTGCCGCCAGTGACGGCGGCCATCGCGGCACGTCAGGTTTCGCCGAGGCAGGCGGTGGTACAATATGAAAGGCGGGACCGGCGTCAGTCGCGGCAAGCGACGGAGGCCAGCTTGGTGGCGGTGTCACCGCCATGGCCAGCTCCACGACCGGCATTTCGCTTGTCTCTGATATGGGGCGCGCGTCGTCAGACAGAATCAAATGCGGGGCGCTCGCCTCGGCCGGGGTGATGGATTCATTGGTCACCACCTCGACGGATTTGAAGCCGACAAACAGGGTCGCCGCCAGCGTCACACCGGTGCCGACAAGCCCGACAAAGGCGCCACCAAGGATCAGCGCAGGCTTCACGGTGATTTCGACCGGACCCTTGCGTGTCAAAAACAGAAATCGGGTTTCCTGCAGGAACCAGTGCTTGCGCCTGACAACCATGGGTCGGTCAGGACTATCGCTGCGCAACATCGGCGGTGTGGCGCGTCGAAGCAGTTTCAGCAGCAGGTCAGTCATTCGCTATCCAAGCTTGTACCAAAGGATCGCAATCAGGCCGACATTGGTGACAAGCTGCGATGCCACAAGGAACATCAGCATCTTGTTGACGCCCTGGTTGCGCACATTCAACTGGAAGGACGGTAGTTTCAGCGCGTCATCCAGTGCCGTCTTGGCCTCCGTCAGCACCACCGGGTCGGCGGGGGCCGGCTCGGCCTTCTGCGCGGTGGCGGTTGCTGCCGAGGTGACCCCGGGCACGGAAAATTCCGCCAGCTCGCCTGCCGGGCGTGACTGGATCACAGTTTCCTCACTGCTTTCCATTGCTGAGGAGACCTCGTTTCGGATTTCCTCGATGCGCTTGCGAATGTCAATTACGTCTTCAGCCATGGGTGAATCCCGGATTTCATTAAACTTTTTGGTGCCTCGTCGTTGAAT